>JAYFPZ010000043.1:0-24811 GCA_034927445.1 Syntrophomonadaceae bacterium | reverse complement strand
ACGGCTTAAAAGAGCAAAACTAATCTTAAAGGCCGCCGCCTTCGGGCGGTGGCTCTTACAAAAGAACACGGTGGTTCTTGCAGAAGAACGAGGCGGTTCTATTTCAGTACATCAATGGTTCTATCGGAAAATATTACTCAGATAATCTTTAAATTTGCGTATAATGGTTGTTTTGCCAGTACCGCAATCACCGGTAATAACCGCAAATAATTGCCTTTGTGCAGCATACTCCAAGCGTCCCAGGATTTCTTCCAGCATCATAGATGAGTACAGCTGGTCAGTGGCAATATCCCTGGAAAACGGAGTTTTACTTAACTCGTAAAATGCCTCAAACATTTTCCCTGCCCCCTTTGCCTACGGTCCTGTAACTGACGGCGGGAGCTTGCTCTGTTTTACGTTGTTTGTTCTTCTTTGTTGCTGCAATTAATAGCCTGGATGAATCAGCCGGTTGAGGCTGTAAATGTTCCGGTAATTTTGGCCGGCTGCCGGTTCTTTCACCGATCATCAGTTCTCTGGCTTTGAAAGCTTTGTGTCCTTCATATTCAATCGTAAGTTCCTCAATATCAGCTGGATCGTAAACCACAGTTACCTTACAGCCGATAAAGGGAAGGCCAACCTCATATTTTTTGCCGGCAAAGCTGATGCAACCGGCTTTATCTACTTTGCGTATCTCTGCATGCAAAAAGGCATTGGCTATGGTTTCAGGATCTAAAAACTTCAGGGCTTTCTTATCACTGCGATAAGCCGTTTCCGGGCTCATGTTACCATTTAGGCTTGCGTGTGATTTGTTCTGATAGCACTCGGTTAACCAGACTTGAAACAACTCATTTAATTTATCCAGGGTCTGTGGCTTTTCCAAGGCAGCTTCGCTCAGGAAGGAGTCTACGACTCTATTAAATCTCTCAATCTTGCCGGTGGCCTCTGGCGAGTAGGGTTTGGCATATATTAAACGGATACCCATTTTTCCACAGGCTCTGATCATCCATTTGGTTCGGTACTGGCTGCCGTTATCAAAGTACACTTTTTCGGGAACGCCATATTTTAAAATCGCCTGATGGAAAGCATCTTCCACAATCATCTGATCCAGAACCGGATAGAACTGCCCATGCAGTACCAAACGGGTTGCGTCGTCTACAAATGTGACCAAATACACCTGTTTTTTAGCTCCGTTTTTGCCAATCGGTAAATAGGGCCCGAATTTTATGTCTGAATGCCACAGTTGATTGCGATACTTCTTCTGAAACCGTCGGGCCGCCACTCCGCTGTCAGCATACATGCGCATATGTCTTGAGCTGTAGCCGCGCTCTGCAAGTTTTTCCTGCAGGGTACTGCGTTTAATCTGACCTGGTTCAGCCAGTCCTTCCCACTCCAGGATAGTAATGATCTGGCTGACGCTTCTGCCGGGTACTTCCCGACGCAACAGTATGGCTTGTTCCAATACATTAAACGGAATGGCTTCTTCGCTGCGCTTCTGGCCTTTACTTTTAGGTTTGAGTCCATTGAATCCGTCTGCCTGGTACTGGCTTAAGTATCTGCGTAGAGTACGCTCAGATATGCCGGTTTGTTCGCATATCCTGGCTTTTATCAGCCGGGCCTGGGCATTGTCCAGATTATCACTCAAAAGCGGCGATAATAGCTGGACTCGCTGAGAGGCTATCTCTTCTGCCTTCGCCCTGCGGGCACTACTGATGCTCCCTAACGCTCGCTGATTTTGTTGCTTTTGGTCTCTCATGTTGAAATCACTCCTTGTTTTTGCTTTCAACATGAGTCTAGCTTCTGCCAATCAGGACATGAATGCAGAACGGGTATGTATCCAAAGATTTGAATTTACTATGGGCCGGACACATCTTGCCAGCCATCCGGGGGCATCTCCGACGTATTGCCAGATTCTTTGGAGCTTGGACTTGGGAAGGCTGGACTCTTCTTCCACAAATTCTTTTCCACAGCGGATTGTAACGGACAAAAGGCATCCTAAAAAGTAATTACACATGCTTTGAAACCAGATTCGCCAACTTCTTATGGTTGATTCGTCAGCTGGAACACTTAAATTACCGCTTCCGTCTACCCCTGCTTCAATATTCTCACTGCCATGACGCTTGTATGGCACCAGAATATCTGGAAGTTCGTGATGAATCCGCTTACAATCAGAACAGCGCAACCTACGGACAACAAGAATATTACTTGTTCCTGATCCATCGATATATCCTCGTTTCCGGCTCCCAATTACTTTCATTTTTCCGCTGCAGCATGGACAGGAAATCTGTTCCTTGCTCCTAACAAAAAACACCTTTTTCGGTGTTGTAACTTAACTCATATTCTGTTACAATGACCATGTTTTTGGGGGACACCTCTGGTGCTTCTGTTGGCGCATTAGCACTTTTCATAGAGGTGTCTTTTCTTTCTGTTTTTTTATACCATGGTCATTATATACAGCAATTCCTGGTCAGGCAATTCCGTCAGCTTTTGGGCATTTTGGGTTAGCTGAAACACTATATTACTGGGGAAATATTGGATTCAAATATAAACAGCGAAAGAACTGAGTTTGCTTTTTCTAGAATTGAACAAGTCGATATGGAGGAGACTGAAACCAACGAACAATTGGAATTTGAAGATGAAAACTCCTTAAAGTCTGTATCAAAAAAAGATATAATTAATGCGGCAATTCCTATTATCAAAGAATTTTTAAGTGAAGAAATTGCTGCTTATAACATTCAGAAAAAAGATCGTGTTGAGCGTTACGTGTATTCTCAAAATCCACGTTATCGCTCTTTGATAAAACATAATAGCGGGTGTATAGATGGAATACCTCTAACAAATGATGATGAAAAGTTGGAACTTGAACTTTTCAAACAGGAACAAAAATATCGCTTACAATTAAAAAGAGAGCAGAAAGAATATTTAAATGAAAATATTGCCAGTATTCAAGATTATTCTAACTATGAGAGCAGATGCTTGTACTACCTACAGAAGATTTCAGATTTAGGGAAAGATGATTTGGCCGATTATATCACCCATAGAAAGGTTATGCTTGATATTCTTGCTAATAACTTGAAATTCGCCGCCGACGAAAAGAAAAAATATGCTTTGGAGAAAAGTATACACAATCTTATTTTTCCGATGATAACTACATCTGATGATATTGATTACAATAAACACAATTTATGGATTATCGACGAAAGGCTGGCTTATCATTATTATCTGGCTTCTGATAAACCAATTTCAACGTACAAAGATACTGCAAGTAACTGTCCAAAAGAGCCTGACATAACAATTTTCGAACCTGCTTTCGCCCTAACAGGCGACTCAAAAGATACTTTTGTAAATAATATTACAATTATTGAGTTTAAGCGGCCCGGTCGCTCGGATGAGGACTGCGTTGACCAAGTTGTAGGTTATATCAAACAAATCCGTGACGGTCGTTGCAAGGATAAGGATGGTCATGTATTAGCAGAAATGAATGGTAGGTTGATTCGCTTTAGTTGCTATATTCTTTGTGATATTCCTGCTAAAATGGCCGAGTTCTTGGAAGGACGGAATTTTCGTAAAACTCCAGACGGAAACAGTTATTATCAATATTTTGATATATATAATGCTTACATTGAAGTTTTACCATACAGAAAAATCATTAATGATTCACAAAGACGAAATAAGATTTTGTTTGATCGTTTATTTAGTCAGTAAGTCAATTATGTTTTAATGCAGTGTTGTATATTACCGCATGAAGTGACAAGGAGTTTAAACTTCCCATTATCCATATAATGCGACCTTAAAAACCTTACCTCCACGAGCAAACATAATTCTCGGCAATGTCTATGGCGGTGAATATGCAAAATCCCATGAAGCTGAGGATAACGATGCCGGCGTACATGTCCAGATAATTTACCCTCATCCAGGAGTCCATGATGAAATAGCCCATGCCGTATTCGGTGCCGAAGGTTTCGGTGAAGAACAGGATAGATACCGCGGTTCCCAGAGCCAGGCGGGTGGCGGTTAATACTTCGGGGAGGGAAGCGGGCAGTATTATTTCGTTAAAGGTTTGAAGCTTGCTGGCTCCCAGGGACTGCAGAGAACGAAAGGTTTCTTCCGGTATGGACTTAACCGCGTCCCGGGAGCTGATAATGATCTGGAATATTACGATCAGCACTATCATTATGAGCTTGGAGGTCTCCCCCAGGCCGAACAGGAGCATTACTACCGGGAGGAGGGCCAGCTTCGGCACTGGGTAGGTGAAATAAACCAGCGGTGACAGGACTTTATCCACTTTATTAAAATAGCCCATTAAAAATCCCACCGGGACCCCGACCAGTATGGAGATGGCAATTCCGGCCAGGATCCGGCCCAGACTGTAGATGACATGGACCTGGATTTTGGCTTTGAATATCTCGATGATATTTATTAGTACGCTATAAGGGGAAGGAACGATGGGGAGGCTCAATATGGCGGCAAGTGCCTCCCAGAGTACCAACACCACCAAAAAACTATACAACGCCCCCAGCCACTTTTCTTTTGCAAGCACGCGATCATCCTCTTAACATTTCTCTTAGTTGCATGGACATGGCATGATAATCATCCCGATATCGCAAATTATCCATCTGAAAACACGGATTTTCCAGGACCTTCGATACTCTGCCCGGGGCCGGAGAAAATACTGCGATTTTGCTGCCCAGGTAAAGGGCCTCATCCACACTATGGGTAATAAAAACAGTGGTTACCCGGTTCTGTTTCCAGATATTTAAAAATAGTTCCTGCATTTCCTCGCGGGTAATAGCGTCCAGGGCGGAAAAGGGCTCGTCCATTAAAAGCAAATCGGGCTTCATTATAAAAGAACGGGCGATAGCAACCCGCTGCTGCTGCCCCCCGCTTAACTCTTTGGGGTACCTGTCCAACAGAGTGTCAATACCCAGTTGTTTCAAGATATAGCAGCTGTAATCATCCAAATCCTGCCTGCCGTTTTTGATCTTCAGGCCCAGCATGGTATTTTGCCCGACATTTTTCCAGGGCAGAAGGCCGTAGTTTTGGAGAATCAGCCCTATACGCTGGGACTTGGGATTGATAGCACGACCGTCTATCGATACATTGCCGCAGTATTGCTTGAGGATGCCGGACAGCACATACAGGAACGTCGATTTGCCGCAGCCGGACGGGCCGATAAAGGTATAGATATCGCCGCTGTTGATATTCAGGTTTACCCGGTCCAGTGCCAATACCGGGCCGTTTTTGCCCTGGTATTGCACGGACAGATCTTTGATTGCAATCACTAAATCATTACCTCAAAACTTGCTCATCCACCAGAGCCTTATATTCGTAAGTCCCTTTAATCAGATTTTTATCCTTCAGCCATTTGACCACGTCATTAAAAATAGCCTCGCTGGGCAGCTCCGCTTTGGCATATTGGGGCAGCTGAAACGAATCCTTTATTTCCGCCGGGAACCCCTGGGTTTGAATAATATAATCCACATAGTTGGCCAGTGGCTCTTTTTGCATATATTCTACCGCGTCATTATAGGCTTTGAAGATTGCTTTAATCTCAACCGGATTTTCCTGCAGAATCTTGCCGGTAAATGCTATAGCCCCGGCTTTATTGGCCATTCTGTCGGTGCTGTTCAACACCCGGGCTCCGTTTTTTACGGCCAAACCGGCCAGCGGTTCAGGCAGGATGGCGGCGTCTATTTTCCCACCCTGCAGCATCTCCAGCCGGGTGGGCAGTTGCGGAATACCTTGCTTTTTAACCTCTTCCGGGTTGACCTGACCTGCTTCCAGCATTTTATCAAGCGTATATTCCATTATAGTATTGGTTGAAATACCAATATTTTTTCCTTTCAGATCCGCTGCCGCATTGATGCCCGAGTCCTTGCCGGCCATCAGCTTTATATCCCCGTCGTTTTTGGAGCATATCTTAAGGTTGATGCCGCCCTCGTTGGCGAATACAACCGCCAGTATATCGGTTATAACTCCGTCCAGCTGACCGCTCTGCAGGGCGCTGTCCCGGTCTTTGGCACTTTTAAAGGGTACTATTTTGACCTGTACGCCCTCCTGGGCAAAAAATCCGTTTTTCTCGGCTATTATAAAGGGAATAGATTCAACATCCGGCATTATCCCGATCGTAATAGTCTTGGCAGGAACTGCGGCTGGTTTTTCCTGGCTGCAGCCAACCAGGTTTAAACTGAACATGACAATCAACAAACCAATCAATAATTTTTTCACTTCGGTCTCCTTTCACTCTAAAAATAATCTCCGTTCCAATTAATTATCATTAAATAAGTGTAATACATCATTCCCGATAAGACCATATTTTTTAATACGTCTTCGCTATGAGCATAAAAGGGGAGCCCCATTTTATAGAGACTCCCCGGTTTAAGTTATAATTTGATACCTTTGCGGATATTACTGGACCTTTTTAAGAACATAGTATTTAGGCTGCATTCCCCGGATTGTATAGTCTCCGCTCTTCCACTCATAGAAAAGATAGGTATCGCCCTTCAATTCCTTGATTTCATATTTGCTGGCCGTTTTATTATGCTTATCCAGTATTAAACCTTTGGTCCAGGCAAGATTTTCCTCGGGGATTGGCCCGTCTGAGGTTGACCCGGATAATTTCCCGTTGGCAGCTATATTGAATTGTCTTAATAATAGTCTCTTAGGCCAATCGATTATGCCGGTTTCAAACTCGTCTATTGTTTCTACAGCATCAACAGCCTCCCAGGTTCCAATCAACTGGGGGTCATCGACAAAGGGATAATCAACTTTGTCTTCGATCCTCGTCAGTTGATAGGTGGAATAGTCAGCATCATCGACCTTGGTAAATACATAATAGTAGGGTTTCCTATGAAAATACACATAATCCCCGGTCTTCGCTTCAATGAACATATAGATTGAACCGTTAATATCTTTAATCTCATATTTCTCGGCAGTTTTTTCATACTTATTAAGTACCAATCCTGCAGTCCATGTGGAAGGTGTAGGCCCCAGACTGCCATTGCCATTATCAATAGCCGTTAACATTTCGCCATCTTTAATAAAAACCAGTTCTTTAAGGAATAAATCACCTTGTTGGATCTTTTGACCGGGAATAAATTGATCTATTTCGGCTACACGATCAACTGATTGCCATTTCCCAATTACTTGCTGATCATTAACAAAAGGGTAGTCGGTTTTGTCTTCAATAGCAGTAAGCTTAAAACCAGCCATAACTAAAACGAAAAGCGACATCAGAGCTATGGCAGGAATAGCAAATACTTTTCTCAAGCCCAGGATTTTTCTGTTGCTGCGTTGATGTTTATTCCAAACCTGATCAAAATGAATCGACGGGATATTGTGATCCAATTTCATTTTCATAACCTCTCCTATCTTGGAATTAGATTGTTCCATATACGTCCTCCCCCTCATTTGCCATCATAATGTTGTTGCCGTGCAGTTGTTTGCCCAGGGAGTTTAAGGCGGCATTCAGCCGGGATTTGCAGGTGCCCAGCGGAATGCCTAAAGCGGTGGCAATCTCACTTAGTTTCAATCCTGAATAATAGTGCATTACGATTATCTCCCGGCTTTTCTGAGTTAACTTATGAATCTCTTTCCATAATTCTTCGTCTTGTTCGTTTTTCAGGACAACATCTTCCACAACATTGCGGCCTTCTTTAACCGAATCTTCCCTGATCAGAAAGAACAACTTTTGTCTGCGCAGGGTTTTGCGAGTCATGTTTAGGGCAATTTTATAGATCCATGGCAAAATGGGTTTGGCAGGATCATAGCGGTGATACTTGCGGAAAACTTGGATAAATGTATCCTGCGTGATATCGTCCGCCAGGGTAGGCGATTCGGTCAGAAACATTGCGGCTCTATATATTTGCGGGGAATAATCGTGAAAGATTGTTTCGGCCTGCGCTTGAGTGATATTTTGGTTCAATGTCCTTCTCCTTTCTTAAGAGCATTTGACCTCTATATACTTCAAATGCCAAAAAGGTTCGGTATCATTTTTAAAATAATTAATTGGCAGGAAAGTAATACGAGAAATCTTATGTATAGTATAATGTGGAAATAATGTAAAAGGTAAGCAAATTAGGATGGGGGAGAGATATGCAAAAGGCTATAGGGGCTGGTGCCGCTATTTTTCTCATACTGGCGTTGGTGGCAGTTGTGGGAACTGATGCAGAATGGTTTATCAACTATGCTTTTACGGTGGGAATGGGGTGTTTGGTTCTAGCCATTGTGTTTGGCGGTGGAATTCCGAACGGTATGGCGCCGGGAACCCATATGCAAGGTCATGATACCAAAGAAGACCGGAGCAGGAGAAATCGTTGGTCGATTTACCTGCTCTTAGCAGCCTTTCCCAATTTACTGGGAGCTATTTCAGTCTATTTGTATTTGCACCGTTGAGCCTTGAGTTGATCCTAATCTGTACAATTATTTGATTCCACTGCAAAAAGTATATTTATATGCTTTAGGCGTTTCTTTATCTGGTCTGGTCGGAGACTAAAGTCTCTTCTACTACTACGCTGCTAAAGTCTCTTCTGCGAGTATGAGAACGAGGCTTGTTGCAGTGAAATCATAAATCATAAACAACTTGTTGCCTATAGAGCTGGTGGGCGGCCAACAGAAGGCGCTGAGCGGAATTGGTGCGAAGATATTCCGGATTGAGGTCGTTGATGCGGACCCGGTCCAGACCGTCAGCATCCTTGAAGGCGTCATACAGTCTTAAGGTCCGGTCGACATCGTTCAGATTATAATGGCTTAATTTTTTATAGGCGCTCTGATCCGGGATCGCGTGATTTTGAATCAAGAATTTCAAGATCTCCCGCTCCTGGGGATCGGCTGGTCCAATCAAGTGTTCTCTGGTTAATTTGGCGTAACTGGCTAGGCCGTGATCAGGGTCGTAGCCATCATTAGTTCTCCCAATATCATGGTAAACCGCCGCTAAACCTAGAAGCGCCCGGTCTTTTGCGGAATACTTCTCCAAATAACTGATGAGAAGGCTCAATAACAAGACCCGCTTGGTATGACTGAGAGCATGGATGCCGGCGGGATTGTGAAACCATTCCACCTCAATCTTCCGGGTATATTCGTTATATTGTTCGAGTATACCTGATGTTTGCAGCACTGCACCGTACTCCCGCAGGTTTATTAAATCCATTAATTCCAACTGTTCAACCTTAAGCGGTCTAACGGTTAGTTCTTTTTTGGATTTGGTGCTGTCATAGGCAATAATATGGTCCAAATGAATGAGGCCCCGGTAAATACCCAGCACCGGTTTTAACGGCAGGGCATGGACAATAGCAATATTGACGTCGGTGGTCCAGGCTGAGGCCTGCCGGGGCGATGCCCCCCCATGATCCTGGCTCCGATATACCCGGACATAGCCCTTCTCGTCCGCCACCGGTTTAGTGCTGGTAACTCCCTTATATTTTGATATTTTCTTAATAAATGCTTCGGTAAAGACGGTATGACTATCTTCATTAAAACGCCAGATGCGTTCGAAGAGAGGATATTTATCCTGGTCGGGGATAAAATTGAAAACTTCCATAAACAGGTCGGGCGCCAATCTTGGGTCAATTAAAGCCAGGAACCTGGCAAAGTCCCGTTGGGCAACACTTTCGACAAGGTCCTGCTCCAGCCGGGCCATAAGCGTCTTTAGCTCCGCCAGCTGGCTAGGGATAGCTTCGATATCCAGCAGCAGCATGCCGCGGTAATAACAGTAGGGCAGTTCCTTGGAGTCGGGGTTGAAATAGAAATCATCAGGATTTAGTCCTGCCGCCTTTATTTCATTAATTAAAGGCGTCGGAACCAGCCCCTCAGGTTTAAATGGGCTGTTTTCCAGTTCCCCCAGAGGAATTAATCTATTTCTCGTGATGAAATTATCATACGCCTTACTCTTCATATGCATCACCCTAAATCCAATATCGGAATATTGACGTATTTAGCTTACCAAAAGCAACAGGGGGTGCCGGCAGGCATCATGACCTGACTATAAACCTCTGCACCAGGTTAATACAGGCTACTGAGCTTATGAACCAGGCCAGGGTTGCGATCAGCAGAGATAAAGACCAGCTGTCGAGATAAGTCATGCAGACCTGGGCGGTGATAACACATACGGCGCCGCCCAGCATGCCGGCGGTCGCGCCCAGAGCGACATCGGCGGCCTGGCGGGAATTGTTAAAAACACCTGCCATTATTACGGCGGCGACCATTACCGCCGGGAAAGCGGCAAAAATGCCCGCGAGCGATTTCCAGGGCATCAATTGCAGCATTATATAACAGACGGCAACCGCACTGCCCCCCAGGATAAATCTCAGAGCCAGATCCTTCATGTTCAAATTCTGTTTCATTATACCCACCTTACATTATATTAATTGCCAGGTAAAATATATTACCGGGGCCAATACACACCATAAAACCAGGGCTTGCACCAGACCTTTGCCCCAACCGTGTTTAAGAATAAACCGGCTGGCCGCCAGGGCACAAAATACATCGGCGATCATACCGATCAATGCTCCATGAGATATGCTGCGCGACATTTCCAACAGTTGCTGGCCGCTATAGTCCAGGCCCAGACTTAAAACGGCGGCCAGATAAACGGCCGGAAAAGCAGCGAAGATACCGCCGATACGTCCTCCAAAACTTCGGGCCACAATGGTGGAGGCTACTACCGCGCCGCCTCCTAAAATAAATCTCAGTATAACGGGAGCCACACTGAATGACATAAAGCTTAAACCCCTTCTCAATAAAATAACACAATCTAGATTATAATATGTTCGGTCAATATATTGAAATTTCTATTGAATTTAAATAAAAAACCCTTTATTATATATCTATAAATTGTATCTTTATTATCCACTTTAAGATTGAGGTTGAGTTAAATGCAAATCACCAGACAAAGTGAATACGCCATTAAAACTTTAATTGAATTAGGCATGGTTCCTTATGGGCAATTGATCTCCAGCAAGGTGATTTCGCAGCGCCATGATATCCCGGAGGAGTTCCTGCACAAGACGATTCAGATACTTTCCCGGGCCGGCTTGGTAGTTACCCAGAGGGGAGTCCAGGGTGGGGTGAGACTGGGGCGTCCATTGACTGATATTACCGTAGCTGATGTTATCGAGGCTATGGAAGGACCGGTAGCGATCAATGTATGTCTGAGTCCCGGTTACCATTGCCCTAATATGGGCATGTGCAAGGTCAGAGCAGTATTAAATAGTGCTCAAAAAGCCATGCTCACAGAATTGAATAAAAAAAGCCTGGCTGAAATTATAGCCGGGGGAAAGGAGGAGTAGGGGCACCGAAAATTTTATTTTTCTCTAAATAAGGACAAATATAATCCAAAATATCAATAAATAACTTTAAGGAGGATTTATCAATGTTTTGTAATCAATGCGAACAAACTTCCAAGGGAACCGGATGTGCAGTCGTCGGAGTATGCGGTAAAAAGCCGGAGGTTGCCGCTTTGCTGGATCTGCTGACTTATTCGCTCAGCCAGTTGTCTGAGGTTGCCCGGGAGGCGCGTACCCAGGGTATAGTTGACGCAGAAATCAACCGGTTTACCTGTGACGCTCTGTTTGTAACCCTAACCAATGTAAATTTTGATCCCGCCGCCATAGAGAAATATATAAACCGGGCCGCCCAATATGCCGGCGAACTCAGCCGACGGGCCGGGCTAAGCGCTCCCGGCTTCAAAACTGCGGACCGGGACGGACTGGTTCAGCAAGGGGAGGCTTGCGGATATCCGGGCAGCAAGGAAGCTGATGCCGATATCCGGTCGCTAAAAGAGATTCTGTTGTACGGGATCAGAGGGGTGGCGGCCTATGCTCACCATGCGGCCATCTTGGGACAGGAAGACGATACTGTATATGCATTTATTCATGAAGCCATGGCCGGTTTGATCGGGGAAGCCAAGCCCCTGGAAGAATGGCTGGGAATGGTTTTGCAATGCGGGGAGGTAAATCTGCGGGCGATGGAACTGTTGGATGCAGGCAATACCAGCACTTTTGGACATCCCGAACCCACCCCCGTAAAGCTGGGACATCAGTCGGGCAAATGTGTATTGGTATCCGGGCATGACCTGAAGGATTTAAAAGACCTCCTGGAACAAACGGAGGGTAAAGGTATCAATATTTATACCCATGGTGAAATGCTGCCGGCTCACGCCTATCCGGAACTCAAGCAATATAAGCATCTGGCGGGACACTACGGAACCGCCTGGCAAAATCAGAAAAAGGAATTTGCCGTTTTCCCGGGGCCGATTCTGATGACGACCAATTGCATTCAAGCCCCTGAGTTGAATTATATTGGCAGTATTTTTACGACCGGGGCGGTAGGATGGCCTGGTGTTACCCATCTCCAGAACGGCCAGTTTGCGGAATTAATCAACAAAGCCATAGAAATGCCCGGCTTTGGTAATGATGAGGATAAGGGCACGGTTTTAACCGGATTCGCCCGCAATGCCGTATTAGGTGTGGCGGATAAAGTGATCGCAGCCGTCAAGAGTGGTGCAATTAAACGATTTGTGCTGGTGGGGGGTTGTGACGGTGCCAAATCAGGACGTAATTATTACACTGAACTGGTTGACCGTCTGCCTGACGATACTGTAGTTCTAACCCTGGCCTGCGGCAAGTTCCGCTTTTTCGATCATCAATTGGGTGATATCGGCGGGATTCCCCGGCTCCTGGACGTTGGCCAATGCAATGACGCCTACTCGGCCGTACAGATAGCAGTGGCCCTGGCTAATGCCTTTGAATGCGGGGTTAACGACCTGCCGCTTTCCATGGTCTTATCATGGTATGAACAGAAAGCCGTCTCCATATTGCTGACGCTGCTCTACCTGGACATTAAGAATATCCGTCTTGGTCCCAGCCTGCCGGCTTTTGTGTCGCCCAATGTACTGCAGGTGCTGGTTGATAAATTTGGGATCAAACCGATAGCCACGGTAGAAGAGGATCTGGCTGCCATCGTTGGTTAAAACTCAATAGGGAGGTTGGGAAAATGGATAATAACAACACAATCCGCTTGGATGAGCAATACCGGGGCTTTACAATCAACCCGGTCGGCTTTATCGATTATCAAGAGGGATCAGTAGTCAGCAAAACCCTGGTACAACGGCCTATGGGTACGGTTACGCTGTTTGCCTTTGCGGAAGGCCAGGGTTTAAGTGAACACAGTGCGCCCTTTGATGCCATGGCGGTGGTACTGGATGGAAAAACGGAGATCACCATAGCGGGTACGCCTAATTTGGTCGGGGCGGGGGAATTTATCATTATGCCCGCTAATGAGCCCCATGCCGTGAAGGCTTTGGAAAAGTTCAAAATGCTTTTGATCATGATCAAGTCCTAACTAAACCATTCATATGGTAGGAAATAGAGTAGGAAGGGGAGGTCGGAAACTTGAGTAAACGGAGTATTATTAAAATCAATGAAGAGTTGTGCAACGGATGCGGAGCCTGTATTTCTCCCTGTGCCGAGGGGGCTTTGGCCTTAATCGATGGCAAAGCCAGGGTTATTCGGGACGAGCTTTGCGATGGAGCCGGATTCTGCCTGGGAGTGTGTCCGGTGGGAGCCTTATCCCTGGAAATAAGAGATACTGAGCCATTTTCCGAAAAAGCGGCAGCAGCAACCAAGAGTTCACGGTCCCGAACCTATATCCCCCTGACCTGTGGTTTCTGCCATACCACTGAAGATGAGGCCTATTTATTGCCGGTCAAACACAAAGGTGAAGCCGCCTGGGTTTGCACCCGCTGTCTGCCGCGGTTGATTCACGGTTGAGAATGAATTGAACTAAAATCAGCTTGATATAATTGCCACCTCTATATAATAATTAAATTAAGCCCAGAGGTGGCAATTATTTATGGTACAGTGGGGAGAACGGCAGTATGGATAACGGAGCCTTGTTTGTTACAGCCTTTGTGGTAGGATTGTCCGGGGCAATGATGCCGGGACCGCTTCTGACTACGGCCATTGCTGAAAGCATGCGCCGCGGATTCCGGGCGGGACCGCAAATTGTGCTTGGCCACGCTATCCTGGAGCTGGCTTTGGTTTTGGCCTTACTGGGAGGTTTGGCCTCGTTTCTGGTAAGAAGCGAGGTCACCAGAGTTATTTCTTATCTGGGCGGAGCATTTTTGATTTTTATGGCTGGTACCATGCTGCTGGATACGCTGCGCGGAAGAATCTCCCTGGATGACAGCATCCGGGCTTCGGAGAGCCGTAAAATAAGAATACATCCGGTAGTGGCCGGTATTACCGTCAGCCTGGCCAATCCCTATTGGCACTTGTGGTGGGCTACGGTGGGCTTAAGTTATATCAGTATGGCTATACAAAGCGGAACTGCAGGTCTGGTGTCCTTTTACAGCGGACATATAGCCTCGGATCTGGGCTGGTATTCGGCAGTATCCTTGGCGGTGAGCAGCGGCCGCAAATTCATTAATCAAACCGTCTATAATTTTATCCTGACTGCCTGCGGTATTTTCTTATTGGCGTTAGGGGTATATTTCATCTACACCGGCTTTTCTTTTTGATTCCAGTCTGTACAATGTCAACTCTAATAATATATAATCTCATCGGGTAAATTCCTGTATAACTGCGTTTCTGTCAATAACAATACTATAGTACTATTCAATCCTCCGTCGCCATGGACCGCTGGTGCAGCGGTACGGGCAATTCCTCACCTGATTTTACCAAGTATAAAAAACTGCCACGGAGGAATAATATACAAAAAAAATGACTAATAATTTACAAAAAACTTGACAATAACATTGATAGATTATATTCTAAATACAGGACATAGCAAGGGGGAACAGCAAGTGGATGTATCTCGGAATCAGCCGGTTTACAATATCAGCGTCGCAGCGGAATTGGTAGGAGTACATCCACGCACCCTGCGCATATACGAAGAAATAGGTCTGATAACCCCGGCACGGACCGAAGGTAATACCAGGCTTTTTTCCAATGCGGATATCGAGCTATGCCAGCGCATTCGTTTCCTGATTCAGGAAATGGGGCTGAATCTTGCCGGGGTCAAACTGATTCTCATGGTGGAGGAGAGATTAAGCATCCACATTGAGGATTGGTTTAAATAAAACCTGGAAAAATCAGCAAAGTAATTTCAACCCAATAATATGGAGGTGTTTAGAATGGGAAAAGCAGTAGGAATTGATCTGGGTACTACCAACTCCGCAGTCGCTATCGTAGAATCGGGTAAACCCGTAATTATTGTTAATGCCGAAGGGGATAGAGTAACACCCTCGGTAGTTGCTTTCACCAAGGATAACCGCCGTCTGGTAGGGACCCTGGCTAAACGTCAGGCTATAATGAACCCTGAAGCGACGATTTATTCCGCTAAACGCTTCATTGGCCGTAAGTATGACGAAGTAAGCGAAGAAATGAAAATCGTTCCTTATAAAGTTGCCCGCGGGACCAATGATGCGGTCTATTTTGATATTCAAGACAAAAAATACGCACCCGAGGAAATCAGTGCCCAGGTTTTACGTAAATTGGTGGAGGATGCCTCCAATTATCTGGGTGAGAAGGTTACTGACGCAGTTATTACCGTACCCGCCTACTTCAACGATGCCCAGCGCCAGGCTACCAAAGATGCGGGCCAAATCGCCGGGCTGAATGTACTGCGGATAATCAACGAACCGACGGCCGCGGCCCTGTCCTACGGGCTTGACAGCCATAAAAACCAAACTGTAATGATCTTTGACCTGGGGGGCGGAACCTTTGATGTGTCCGTCCTGGACATAGGTGACGGAGTGGTAGAAGTACGCTCGACTTCCGGCGACACCCACCTGGGCGGTGATGATTTCGATAAACGCGTGGTGGATTGGATGGCCGAGGAATTCAAGAAGAATGAGGGCATCGACCTGCGCAAGGATAAACAGGCTTTGCAGCGGCTGTATGAAGCGGCTGAAAAGGCCAAAGTGGAATTGTCCAGCAC
Source organism: Syntrophomonadaceae bacterium (assembly GCA_034927445.1). Taxonomy (GTDB): domain Bacteria; phylum Bacillota; class Syntrophomonadia; order Syntrophomonadales; family Syntrophomonadaceae; genus PHAA01. The sequence goes on along the minus strand of JAYFPZ010000043.1, from coordinate 8,899 downwards.
CACCACCACCAATATAACCCTGCCGTTTATAACGGCCGACGCCAGCGGCCCCAGGCATCTGGAACTTAAACTGAGCCGGGCCAAATTCGACGATCTTACCCATGATCTCCGGGAACGGTGCATGGTTTCAGTCAAACAGGCCTTGAAAGACGGGAATCTGACCGAGAAGGATCTGGATGAAGTAATACTGGTCGGTGGCTCCACCCGGGTTCTGGCGGTGCAGGAGCTGGTTAGATCCTTTACCGGCAAAGAGCCCAATATGTCGGTAAACCCTGATGAAGTGGTGGCCTTGGGGGCTGCGGTCCAGGCCGCGATTATTACCGGAGAAGTCAAAGATGTGCTGCTGCTGGATGTCACCCCTCTTTCGCTGGGATTGGAGACCATGGGCGGGGTTATGACCAAATTGATCGACCGCAATACCACTATTCCCTGCCAGCGTACGGAGGTATTTAGCACCGCCGAAGACAATCAGCCCTCGGTTGATATCGTAGTTTTGCAGGGCGAACGTGAACTAGCCAAGGATAACCGGCAGATCGGGCGCTTCCGCCTGGACGGGATTGCTCCTTCCCCCCGCGGGGTACCGCAAATAGAGGTAACTTTTGATATTGACACCAACGGCATCCTGAGTGTTTCCGCCCGGGATAAGGCTACCAACAAGGAGCAGAAGATAACGATCAGCGGTTCCACTAATTTGGACAAAACCGAAATCGACCGCATGGTCAAGGATGCGGCGGCTCATGCGGCTGACGACAAGCAACGCCGGGAGAATATCGATCTCAAAAATGAAGCCGACGCTCTCGCCCATGGCCTGAACCGAACCCTGACCGAGCTGGGGGAAAAGGTCCCAACTCATCAGAAGGCTAAGGTTGAGCAGTTGATTGCCGAGGCCAAAGCCGCCATAGAGGCCGAGACTCCCACGGAAAAACTGCGGCAGTTGATCAGCGATTTGCAGCAGGAAGTGCAGAGTTTGGGCGGTTCTGCCAGTGAAGCCCAAGCTGCCGCTGGAGGAAGCCGGGGAGACGACGACGCCATAGATGCTGATTTCGAAGAGAAATAATTCCGGGAATAGACGCGGGTGGCTTTGCCGCACGCAGATCAATATGACAAACGCGGACGAATATTAAATTCATTGTTGTAATGGACTAGGTAATTATAGGGCTGTTTTTTTGCCCCACCAAATCCGGACAGGGAAAAAACTAAATTATCTCAGTACTTCTCCCCAGTTTCCTAATCGTCAGCGTAACTCATATTATGTCCGCGTAGTCCGCGTCTATCGTTCCCTTGGAAGGTGGGTGATGTAATTGGAATATAAGGATTATTATAAAGCCTTGGGGGTTGGCAAGAATGCCACCCAGAAAGAGATTCAGGCCGCTTATCGCAAACTGGCCCGGAAACTGCATCCTGATGTCAATAAAAAGCCAGATGCCGAGGAGAGTTTTAAGGCCATCAACGAGGCCTATGAAGTCTTAAAGGATTCGGAAAAACGCAAGCGCTATGATGCTTTAGGCGCTAATTGGCGCGATGGCGAAAGATACAGCCCGCCTCCCGGTTGGGAAAATGTCCAGTTTGACTTTGGCGACGGCACCGGCAACTTTGAATTCCACGGGGACCCCGGGCAATTCAGTGACTTTTTTGAGGGCCTTTTTGGACGGGGACGCTCCTATGGACGGAGCAGTCAGGACCGTCCCGGCTGGGCTATGCGGGGTACCGATCAGGAAGCCGAAATAGAGATGACCTTGGAAGAGGCCTATCATGGGATTAAAAAAACTATTTCTTTGCAGCACTTGGAATTGGAAGGCTCAGCTTATGTCACCAAAAATAAAGAAATTAATGTTAATATCCCCGCCGGTGTCGGTGAAGGCAGCCGGATCCGCTTAAGCGGCCAGGGCGGAGCCGGCAGCGGCGGGCAGAATGGCGATCTTTATCTTCGGGTCCATATCCTGCCCCATCCGATCTTTACGTTGAACGGTAACGATTTGGAGGAAGAAATCAAGATTACCCCCTGGGAGGCAGCTCTGGGTACAAAAGTTGAGCTCCCCACCATGACCGGTTCCGTAAATCTGACTATTCCGGCGGGGGTGCAGCCCGGCCAGAAATTGAGGCTGCGGGGCAAGGGCATGCCGGCGGTCAAAGACCGGCACGGCGACCTTTATGCCGTTATAAGAATGGTGGTGCCCAAACATCTCAGCCAGCGGGAACGGGAGTTGTTTGAGGAATTAGCCCGAGTCTCAGATTTCACACCTCGGGCAGCGGGAAAGGGGGCCTAAAGTATGAAATATGAACGTTATTATTTAGTACTTCACCGGCCTTCCTCGCGAACGGGACTGTTGACCCTGAGGGAAACCGCCCGTCAAGCCCGGGTGCATCCTGAATTGTTGGAACGTATGATTGACTTGGGTTTGATTGAGCCGGAACAAAACCGGCCTGAAATATTGTTTGCCCCCGAGGTGGTGGCGGATGTCTGCCGGGCCTTGCGCCTGCGTAATGAACTTGGCATTAACTGGAACGGAGTTGGATTGGTTATGGATTTGCTGGACCGTATCAACCAGTTGGAAAACGAACTCCGAAGATTAAGGGGCGAATAGACGGCGTTCATGCCCAGAGGGTACAGCCACCCATGAAAATGGGTTCCGGGAAGTCCGGGAAGAAGTGAGTATTATCATGAATTAAGCCGCGGCAGTCATATTAGTCCGCGCTGTCCGCGTCTATCGTCAAAAGGGAGGTGTTTATCAATGGACATAAACAAACTAACAGAGAAATCGCAGGAAGCTATCCATGATGCTGAAAATATAGCTGTAAGCTTGGGACACAAGGAGGTTGACGTTGAGCATTTACTGCTGGCCCTTTTACAGCAAAATGAGGGCTTGATTCCCGGTCTTTTTACGCGGGCGGAGGTAGATACCGCTGCGGTTGCCAAAGAGTTGCAGGATAATCTGAATAAACGCCCGCGGGTTTCCGGCGGGGCCAGTGAAGCCGGCAAAGTATATATCACCCAGCGCCTGAACCAGCTGCTGAGCCGGGCGGAAAAAGAAGCCGGGCGTCTTAAAGATGATTATGTCAGCGTTGAACATCTGGTATTGGCAATGTTTGACGAGGGCTCCGGCAGCGCCGCAGTTCAAATACTGACGCGGTCCGGGCTGAACCGGGATAAATTTTTAAAAGCCCTGACTGCCGTGCGGGGCAATCAGCGGGTAACCAGCCCGACCCCGGAAGCCAACTATGAAGCCTTGGAAAAGTATGGGCGGGATTTGGTAGCCCTGGTGCGCAGCGGTAAACTGGACCCGGTTATTGGCCGGGACAGCGAAATCCGTGATGTGGTCTTGATCCTGTCTCGTAAACGCAAAAATAATCCGGTATTGATCGGGGAGCCCGGGGTTGGCAAAACCGCTATCGTGGAAGGGCTGGCCCACCGGATTGTGCGCAACGACGTACCCGAAGGCCTGAAGAACAAGACCATCTTTGAGCTGGACATGGGAGCTCTGGTAGCCGGGGCCAAATACCGGGGCGAGTTTGAGGAGAGATTGAAGGCGGTTTTGCAGGAGGTCAAGCAAAGCGAAGGCCGTATTATACTGTTTATTGATGAGCTCCATAACATTGTAGGAGCGGGCAAGGCCGAAGGGTCAATGGATGCGGGCAACATGCTCAAACCCATGCTGGCCCGGGGTGAACTGCATTGTATCGGGGCGACCACCCTGGATGAATACCGTAAACATATTGAAAAGGATGCCGCCCTGGAACGCAGATTTCAGCCGGTAATGGTGGAAGAGCCGACGGTGGAGGATACTATTTCGATATTGCGGGGATTAAAAGAGCGCTTTGAGGTATTTCACGGGGTTAAAATCCACGATAATGCCTTGGTGGGAGCCGCCATACTTTCCAACCGGTATATATCGGATAGATTTTTGCCGGATAAAGCCATTGATTTAGTGGATCAAGCCTGTGCCATGGTCAGAACTGAAATTGATTCCATGCCGGCTGATCTGGATGAAATATCCCGGCGCATAATGCAATTGGAAATTGAAGAGGCGGCCCTGAGCAAAGAGAAAGATTCGGCCAGCCAGGAAAGACTGCACAACCTGCAGAAAGAACTGGCGGATATCCGGAATAAATCTGATTCCATGAGAGCCAAATGGGAGGCTGAGAAGAACGCCATTCATAAAGTAACCGCTTTGCGCGAGGAACTGGACAAGGTCCGGCAGGAGATAGAACGGGCTGAACGCGACTATGATCTCAACCGGGCGGCGGAACTGAAATATGGCAAGCTGCCGGACCTGGAAAGAAGGCTGAAAGCGGAAGAAGAGTTTATGGCCCGCAAACAGGGAGCGGTAAGCATACTGAGCGGAGAGGTCACCGAGGATGAAATAGCACGCATTATTTCACGCTGGACCGGCATACCCCTGACCCGGCTGGTGGAAGGGGAGCGGGAGAAACTTTTACGCCTGGATGAGATTCTGCACGAGCGGTTGATTGGACAGGATGAAGCGGTAAGCTTGGTGGCAGATGCCATTATACGTGCCCGCGCCGGTATTAAGGATCCGCGCCGGCCCATCGGGTCCTTTATATTCCTGGGTCCGACCGGGGTCGGTAAGACCGAGTTGGCCAAAACCCTGGCCCAGGCCCTGTTTGACTCGGAAAAGAATATGATTCGCATCGACATGAGTGAATATATGGAGAAGCACACGGTTTCACGCTTAATAGGTGCGCCTCCCGGCTACATCGGCTATGATGAGGGGGGACAATTAACGGAAGCAGTTCGGCGCAAACCCTACGCCGTAATACTGTTTGATGAAATTGAAAAAGCGCATCATGATGTGTTTAATGTTCTGCTCCAGGTGCTTGATGATGGACGCATCACCGATTCGCACGGGCGTACGGTGGATTTCAAAAATACCATTATTATAATGACTTCCAATCTGGGGTCGCAATACCTGCTGGACGGCATTAATGACCAGGGAGAAATTAGTGAAACTGCCCGGGACCAGGTTATGAACGATCTGCACAAGTGGTTCCGGCCTGAATTCTTAAACCGGGTGGATGAGACCGTGCTGTTTAAGCCCCTGACCCTGCCGGAAATTCAACAGATTGTAGAGTTGATGGTCGACGATCTGCGCAGCCGGCTGCAAGAGCGCCAGATCAAGCTGGAGCTGACTGAAAACGCCCGCTTGTTCATAGCGGACGAAGGCTATGATCCGGTTTTCGGAGCACGGCCGCTGAAGCGGTTCCTGCAAAGCAAGCTGGAAACTCTGGTCGGCAGGGCTCTCGTAAGCGGACAGGTAGTGGACGGCGCGGTTATTCGGGTTGATGAACAGAATGGCCGGCTCTCTATAAATTGGGATAACCCCAAATAATTAATCATGGATAGATAAACGACAAAAAAGGCTTAGAGTTCTTGGGCCCTAAGCCTTTTTTAATCCGATTTTGGTACGTTGGCGGAAGATTTACACACCACAACCGCAGTCGCAAGCGGGTGGCAACTCCATTTTCAGGCATTCGGCCTTTATATCATTAATGGAGTTCAATGCAGCGCAGAGTTCTTTAACCCGGGATTCATCTCCGCATAGTTCCAGGAAAATGAAACCGGACGCATTCTGATTGACCGTCAATTCCCGGTTGAGTCCCAGTCTGGTGCGAATGATATCGCCATTTTCGCTTAAAACCTCCTGAACTTTCACAGCAGTATCCACCCGGTTGCCAATAAGGATTACCACAACATCCATTTCCATTCCTCCTTCATCTGCCTGGCCCACATGTATTTGGTAATTAACTTGCCAATATTATACAATTATTTTCAGAGATTGTAATCCCCTTCAAGGATAGTATTTAGTTATTTTTCTTATAAAGGGTTATATGTTATATTATTTTTATCCCCGCACCTGGATGATGATCACGACTGACGGATTGGAGAGTGGTTATTGTGAATCAATCCCAAATGGCGATACTGAAGATTTTTGATCCCCAATATAGTAATCAGAATGTACAGATGGAAGCAATACTGGCTAAATTTCCGGATGCTCTCCCTGATCTCAAGGTGTTATTGGAAACCGGGTTTATCCAGCCATATGCCAGTAAGAATTATGATCCTCAGGTTGATCTGCTGGAACAGCTGCAGCCTGGTGTCAGTCTTACTGCCAAGGGGGTTGACCTGCTCTTGCGTTCCCGTTTTCTATTTTAGGAAGACTTATCGTAAAAATAGGCCAGAGAATTTGACCAGCCTTTAAAAGCTGGTCATTTTAATGGTGGCTTTAGCCAGTTGAACGAGCAAAGCGGGGAAAACCAAAAAACCAGGATCAATTTGTTAAGAAGATTGTCAGAAGAACCGTCCGAGACCGCTGAAAAAGTACATGTTTTGTCATCCTGAGGAGCCGAAGGTGACGACGGATCTTTCAACAATACCGTAAAGTTGGTATTTATATGATTGCAAGATGCCTCGCTAATACTCAGCATGACGATTTAAGAGACTCTCGAACCTTCCCCTTGACAACTTTGACAATTTGGAGGTTAATCCTGCTGGTATATACGCTGCATTAATTGGAAATGCCATGGCAGCCACAAACCATAAACCACAATATATACCGGTAATGAATACCAGGTCCGCCAGCCGTTTAATTGCATATAACCCAAATGGGTAAGCGCCCATTCATACAGAAATGATATGATGGTAAAAATCCCGACGTAGATCCATTTTTTTTGAAGGTTAAAATAATTAAGATAAGCGATAGCCAAACAAGAGGGAATGATCGAATAAGTGAACAAATCACCCAGCCCTTCCATATATTTATCGCCAATGTCAAACCAGTCCAAATATTCCCCGAGGATGAAAACATCCAGCATTAACGTAACATAACTGACCACCCCGAAGGTCAGATATATACTCCGCCAATTCATTTTCTTTTTAGGCATCAGGATTATAAAAAGGAGCAGGGCAGCTCCAACCGCCAGCGGGAGCCAAAGACCGGGTCCATGCAAATCCATACGCTCAAGTATACTATTCAACACCCTCATCTCCAGTTTGCAGCATATTATTTACATTATCTTCATCAGCCCGCAGGATTATACTTGATTTCTGGCTGTTCTGCCGCGTAAAAAATCTATTACTTCAATCGGATCGGTTGATATAATATAGATGTTTGTGATGATTGGATATTTAAGCTTGCCCCGCCCCCAATGCACACCGTTGGCACCGGGGAGACATAATTTAAGGTATGGCTGGCAATGCCCGCCCATCAAATTTATAACTGACAGTTATTTTTAATATGATCCCATATATGCTATAGTTTTTTTATCAAAGGCCTTGTAAGCCCCCTGCCTCTACAAATGGGGGGATAATTTGAAATTCTCCTTAGCGGCGGGTTAATCCCCGACTGAAGGGGTTTGATAAAATGCTCGGGTTGCGATGCACCCAAAACGCGCAAGGAAGACGCTATTGCGCCCGCGTTTGGGCGCGCAATTCGCGCCAGCGCTTATTGAATGAAATGGGGGTACTACGGTTATGGAAAACATATATATAAACAATGCCGCCACCTCATTTCCCAAGCCGGAATCGGTTTATAAAGCAATTGATGATTTTAACCGCTACCTCGGGGCCAATCCGGGGAGAGGGTCAAATGGACAGACCGTAGAAGCGGGGTCAATATTATTGGATGCCCGGGAAGCCCTGGCCGCACTGTTTAAAGCGGAGGGCAGCGAAAATATTGCGTTTACGGCAAATGTGACCGAGGCTATAAATCTTGGGCTCCAGGGTTTATTGCAGCCCGGCGACCATGTCATTACCACGAGTATGGAGCATAACTCGGTGGCCCGGCCGTTGTATGCCATGTCCCGACTGGGGGTTGAATGGACTGCGGTACCCTGTAATCCGGACGGCGGCCTGGACGTCAGGCTGGTGGAGAAAGCGATCAGGCCGAATACACGTTTGATTTGTATGCTGCACGCCTCTAATCTGACCGGCACCATAATGCCCATTGCGGATGTGGGCAAAATTGCCCGGGACCGGGGCCTTGTATTTATGGTTGACGCCGCCCAAACGGCGGGCATTTTGGAACTGGATATAAATAAGCAATATGTTGATATCCTTGCCTTTACCGGGCACAAAGCTTTATTGGGCCCCCAGGGAACCGGGGGAATATATATAAGACCGGGAATACGCCTGAAACCACTGCTGTTCGGCGGCACCGGTTCCTTATCTGAATCCCTGGAGCAGCCTGATTGGATGCCTGACCGCTTTGAAAGCGGAACCCCTAATACTCCGGGTATTGCCGGTTTGCTGGCCGGGGTCAACTTTGTTGCGGAAACTGGAATTGAGGTAATTCACAAACGGGAACAGGATATGACTGAGGCTCTGTTGCAAGGTTTGCAGGTTATACCCCGGGTTCAGACCTATGGTGCAGGTGACAGCCGGCAGCGGACTGCCGTAATTGCTTTTAATATCGAAGGGATGGATTGCGGAGACCTGACTCTGCGCTTGGAGTATGAATACGGTATAATAACCCGTTCCGGTTTGCATTGCGCTTATTTGGCCCATAAAACCCTGGGCACGCTGCAGAGCGGAGCGTGCCGGTTAAGTCCGGGCTTTTTCACTTCCGATGAGCAAATCGAAACAGTTTTGAGAGCTATCTATGCTATTTCCCATTCAGCTTAACCCGATAAACTTCCGCTATAGCCGAATAACATAAACCGGTCTGAGCTCCTTTCGTTTTGCGAAAGGACCTTTTGGGGCTGCAACAGCCTATTGTAATATTAAATATTTAACACAATATAGTATAATCTCGTTCTCGACACTTGTAAGAAAAATGAAGAGGCAAAAAGCGCATGAATAAGGCGCTATTTGCCTCTTTTGGACTACCTTAAAAATGTTGTATGTAGTTGGTCACTTCAAAATATTTTTAATTTTTTTGTTTAT
>JAYFPZ010000031.1:0-41500 GCA_034927445.1 Syntrophomonadaceae bacterium | reverse complement strand
TGTTGATGTGGGGCTGTAAATAAGGATTGTCCACAAAGTTCTCCATCTTTTTTCCCATAAAATAAATTTGGGTTTTCATCTTTCTTAGGCTCTCAATATATTCCTGCCCGGTTTTCATATGATCATCTCCTAATAAAATTTAAAACGACTTTTTCTGCTAACGAGACCGCCACCCTAAAATCCGGCTTTGCCTATATTCACCCCCTAAAATATACTGGCTTGTTTAATTATCAAGCAAATAACATGCCAGTAAGATAGGCCCAACCAGCGGGATCATATTATTGCAAAAAGGGGGGGCTAACATCGGCCTTGCATTGATTAAATTTTTCATCTCAATTCCGGTCTCATTTCTCATTGACTAAATTTGAGTACCATTTCTCATTTGTGCGACATGTTATTCGTCCCATTATTAAGACAAACCTTGGATGACCCCAAGAGAGTCATAATCGCGGCCGGGTGCAATTGAAGTTTTCATGGCGCCGAAGCTAAAGAATGCTGGTTACAGGAGATATGCAATTAAAAATACCGTCCCCTAATATCCCGGACTTAATTGGCACAATAAATGCATTCAATTATTTATACCAACGTCTTTGATTCAAGCGATTTTTTAAGCCAAAAAAAATACCAGCCGATTGGGCTGATACTAAAATCAAGCAGCCGGGAGTAGATCTGGCATGAAAAAACCACCCCTGGCAACTTGCTTTACCAGGGGTGGCTTTTTTCATAATAAATTGTTTTTACCCAACGCATAATTTATTTGAGCGCTGAAGATTTGGTAACAATATTATACTTCCGCATTTTACGGTATAATGTACTGCGGGATTGGCCCAGTTTATGAGCAACTTCAGTAACGGCATAATTGTTTTGTTCCAACAGTTCTTTAATCAACTTGGATTCAAAGGTTTCAACATTGTGAGCATTGAAGGATATTTTTCCGGGGGCAGGCTCTTTTACTCTGGTTATGGAGTCGGTCAACATCATATCGGCCATATCAAAATAATATGATCTGGCTACCAGGTTGTGGAGCTCGCGGATATTACCCGGCCAATCGTAGGCTAATAGTTTGGCAAGATTCTTTTTAGATAGATTTACGGGAGGTTTTCCCATTTCCCGGGCAATTTTGTCAATGTAATAATCCAGCAGGGTCTTGATTTCATCGGGTCTGCCTCTTAAAGGCGGTATTTCAATAGATACGATATTTAACCGGTAGTAAAGATCGGCTCTAAAATTGCCCAGGCTGATTTCGTGCAGCAGATCCTTGTTGGTGGCCGCTATGATTCTTTCATTAACCGGTATTTCTTTGTCGCCTCCGACTCTCATTAAGGTTTTATTCTCAATTACCCTTAAAAGAGTGGTCTGCAACTCCAGCGGCATATCGCCTATTTCATCCAGGAACAGGGTCCCCCCTTCAGCCAGTTCTAATTTACCGGGTTTTCCACCTTTAACTGCTCCGGTAAAAACACCGTCCGCATAGCCGAAAAGCTCGCTGGCTATCAGCTCGTGCGGTATGGCGGCGCAATTTATGGCTACAAAAGGACCGTCTGAAAAGGAACTGGCATTATGAATGGCCTGGGCCATCATATCCTTGCCGGTCCCGCTTTCACCCAGGATCAGAATATTGGCATTCCCGGCGGCCGCAGCCTTAGCCAGTTTAATGGTATGTTTAAAGCTGTTGTCGCATCCAATCAAATCATCGAAGGTTTTAGTTGCGCTGATAAACTTTTTAGCCAGCTTTTTTAAAGCGGTTGATTTGCAGAAGGTTATAATTATGCCGGCTTTTTTATTATCGACAACAATATTGCGTTTAGAAACTATGCATTTTATTTTATTGCCGTTGTTCAATTTAATTGTGATTTCATCATTAATTACATCTTCCTGGGTATTCACCATGCTGTAAAAACTAGCATTGTCTTCCGGGAAGGCTGCTTTCAGCTTCATTCCTATGCATTTGCTTTTTTCAATTCCCAAATGATCGGCAGCACTCATATTGACGTGGGTTATGACGTCATTCGAATCGATTACAACCAGGGATTTGTCGATTAAATCTATAATTACATTTTTATATTTGTTGGCGATTTTATAATCAGCCAGCAGCGGCTTTAGGGCTAACATTCTTTCAATAGATTTGGCGGCGCCGACAATTATCCCCAGGGTATGCGGATGAACCTGGTCGCGTTTGCCGGTTAAGTCTATTACCCCCAGCAAATCACCGTTCAAGTCATGTATGGGGGCGGCTGAGCATGCCCAATAATGGGAGCAGCGGCAATAATGTTCATAACCCCATATCTGGAGCGGTCTGTCCTCGACCAGCACCAATGAGACCCCATTGGTACCAGCCCCCAGCTCGTTCCAACAAGCGCCTTCCCTGAAATTCCCCTTTCTGGTATGGTTTATCAACTCCTGATCTCCAAGCATTTTAAGCGCATAACCATCTTTGTCGAACAATCCGAATATGGACTCAGATCCTTTAATAAAATTACAAATATCCATCATAGTGTCACTGGCGGCTTCTATGAGCCTTTGGTTTTGATCAATTCTGGCTTGAAGCTCCTCCGGTCCCAGAATTATTGATGCGGATGTCTGATAAGGATCTACATTTAGTTTTTTGCATCTCTCCCATGATTTTAGAATGTAATTAGGAATACGGTGGGGCTCTTCTACTTGGTGGGTCAATACAAAATCGGTCCAGACTTTCTTCATTAATTCTTGCCGCTTCATTGTGTCAATCATCGAATCCCTCTTTTCCGGCTAATCGATACAGCTACATCATTGCTAAGAGTACATTCGCAAAAGAAAAAAACTTATTTATTTATAACTAACACATTTATAGGATAACACATTTTGTGAAATTTTTCATTATATTAAAGAAAAAGCGATTTAATAATATATTTTGTCCATATATGTCGATAATTAAGGAATTTCATTGTTATCATGCAAGATATTTATAGCTTCATCGTTTTTCTTGCGCTCAGCCTCTAGTTCAGCTCTAATCCTGCTAATCTCTTCATTCATTTTGTTTTTGTATTCTGCATATTCGGATGCGTTATCAATGTATTTTTGTACCGCAAGGCCCCAGTCGTTATCAATTTTCTGTCTTACTAGCTCAAACGCTCCGGTGAAGGCCATAGCCAAGTAACTATATTTACCAAGTCCTGAAACCATCTATGGAATTTTTTCCAGAGTATTGCGTTCTTGTTCCTTTGTAGCTGTCATTTTCTTATCCAGCTCCTTGTCTAAAAATACCCTAATCATCGACATTGCCTATTGTCATTGGCTGTGCTATCCTTAAACTAAATTACTTTAGACATGAAAAAGTGAGCTTATCCAGGCCATATTTCCTTGATACTTCTGCCTAACGCCTGTGCGATATAGCCTCGGATATTTTTGCCCTTGTATCGGCTTGTTCTAAATCTGGTTATCGTCTGTGATACGGCAGATAAAGAAACCCCAGCCTGGTCAGCAATATCACTTAGTGATACACCCCGCAGAATCAGTTCTGCTTTAATTTCGCGGGACGTCATGCCTTTAGGGATTTCGTAGTTTTAGTTAATGCGCTGGCATTACTCATCAGTACCCCTCCTTATGAAGAGTTATTTCTGCGTCTATGTCTAAATAGTTAAACGTTATAGATACAGTATAAAGTATTTTCAGTATACAAGTCAACGTGTAAAAATATTTCCAGGAGGAAAATTTAGTTGCTTATCGGTGAACGAATAAAGAAACTTAGGGAGGCTGTAAAGCTTACTCAGGAGGCGTTTGCGGAGCGGCTCAAGGTTACGAAGGGATTTATCTCCAATCTTGAGAAGGGAAGAGTTCTGCCCTCTGATCAATTAATTCACCTTATGTCCTATGAATTTTCCTCTTCAGAATACTGGTTGCTTTCAGGTGAGGGTGAAATGTTTCTTTCTCCTAAAGAACTTATAAAAGCTCAGATTGAAAAAATTGGCGACCAAGCCTATTACGATGCTTATAAATCGCTTTTGCAGGAATCAAGTTTGGTAGTTATAGAAAATGCTTATCAATATAAAGGTAGGCAGGAGCCTGATCTTGAGAAAATGCTAAAATTTTTAGAAGACTTGTGGGCTGTCGGAGATGATAATCTAAGAGCTTGGGCGCGGGTTCAATTTTCCCGTGCTTTTCCACCAGATGTTGAAGAGGAGGTTTTAAAAAAATGCGCAGAAAAACAAGGCCAAGAGTCCAGTGCCTAATCTTACTCTTGTCCCTACTCATCGTTATTAATATCGCGCGGCCGAATTTTTAAAAACACCTGGTTGACTTAAAATTCGTCTCATATTATTTGTCTTAAGTAATTATATCAATCCCTTATAAAATACCTACATCCCGCCGTTTCCCCCCTCATCCCATGTTATTTCGTTTTATCCCGGTTTTCTCAAATCCCATGGTAACAATAATGGATGAATTTTAAAATTCCTGGGATTTTGAGGGAATGACAGGTAGATAGGTTTTATTAGCAGAAGCCATTTTTGTAGCGGGGATCTTTTACTTGATTCCATAGGCCATACCGTAATCTTGCCCTTGCATTCTAAGACCTCCATCCGGCTGCATATACATTAAGTAAAGCGCTGAACGGAGTGTCTTATTTGAGCAAATATTCCAGTTATTTTTACACTGCCGTGGTTGTGGTATTGACAGGGTTTATGCTGATAAACCCCCGGGAAACAGTAGCCGCTGCCTCCTTTGGCTTTCAGCTGTGGTATACCACTGTTTTTCCGGCCCTATTCCCCTTCTTCATTGCCGCGGAATTGTTGGTGGGCCTAGGCTTTGCCCAGGTTTTAGGCCTGCTTTTTGAACCGGTTATGCGACCTGTTTTTAACCTTCCCGGCTGCAGTTCCCTGGTGCTCATCATGGGTTTTACCTCCGGATTCCCGGTGGGGGCTATTTTAACCCGCAATTTATACGAAAAACAAATGCTTACGGCCGAAGAAGCGGAAAGACTTGTATCTTTTACCAATAATTCAAGCCCGTTGTTTATCGTGGGTGCGGTTGGGGTCGGAATGTTTGGCAACCCCCTGGTCGGCTACCTTCTGGCCTTGGCTCATTACGGTTCCAATATATTATTAGGTATTTTTTGGGGGCTTAAAAAGTCTCCTCCCCGAATCTCCCCCTCCCGCAGGCCTGGCTCTGCCTCAGGCATTGAGCCCCGGGATCAGGAGTCAGAACCCGTACTTGACAGTATCGGTAAAATTTTGGGCACTTCCGTAAATAAGGCTCTACATAATATCCTGGCGGTCGGCGGTTTTATCGTAATTTTCTCGGTATTAACCCGCATGCTTTCTCATTGGGGCTGCATAGATTTAATTGCAGTCAACCTGGTTAAACTGTTTTCGGTTTTTAACCTGACCTATCCCCTGGCTTATGGTTTAGGTATGGGCTTTTTCGAAATAACTCTGGGAGCCAAAACAGTTGTGGCCGCCAACTCACCCGAACTGCTTCCAGCCCTGCTGACCGTAAGTGCTATCCTGGGATTTTCCGGCTTGTCAATTATTGCCCAAGTGATGAGCATTGTAGCCGGGTTACCCATAAGGATATCATTTTATGTTCTAACCCGGTTGGCTCAGGTAATGCTGTCATTAGCAATAATAGGCGGGACCTACCGATTTTTTCTGGCTGATGCCGTCAGTACGGTCAGTCTGCCCTCGCTGCCGGTCTATAAGCTGCTGTATTGCTGCAATATGTGGTCTTTGTCCCTGTACTGTATGGCAGCCGGTTTGTTTCTAATCCTGCTTATACTGGGAGCAGCCTGGTACAAAAAAATCTAGCTGTCCTCATCCTCAATTTCCAATTTAAGCTGATCACGGCCCTGGACTACTGCATCCAGGCCCTTCCGCAACACAAATTCCATATGCCCCAGGACTCCATCCGCATATTCTTCCGCATCTTTTCGTATTTGCTGGGAAACCCTCTCTCCCTTGGCGATAATCTCCTGGGCAACATTCATGGCATTCCTCGTAATTTCATTGTCGTCTACCATGCGGGCGGCTTCGCTTTTGGACTGCTCCATATACTCGCTGGCTTCGGCGCAGGCCTCGTTTACAATCCGGTCCCGCTCCACCAGCAGAAGCCTGGCGGTCTCCAATTCTTCAGGCAGGATTGCTCTTATCCGGTCAACCCGGTCCAGGAAACGATTTACCTCCACCAGGGACTTTCCCCCTGACATAGGCATTTTTTTGCTCCCTTTCAACATAATTTCCATTTCATCCAATATGCGAAAAATTTCCATCATTTTTGGGATCCTCCTCACACCTGCAGTAATAATGCAAACTTGATTCTCCGTAGTGGCTTGAGCGGTATTTATTAAGTCCGTCGAACATAATTGGCATTTCTTTACGGCGAGGTGACCTTATTATTACAATTCCATCCGGTTCCAAAATATCTATCGCATCAATAGCTGCCATAACTTCGTTAAAGATTTTCTCCTGGGGAAACGGCGGATCAACATATATAAGTTCAAATCTATCTTGCTGCCGCTCCAAATATCTGAGCGCCTTGAAAACATCATTGCGCAATATCTGATATCCGTCGCTAAATTTACAGTTATCGATATTTTCTTTAATAATTTTTACCGCCTCGCCGGAATAATCCACAAATACAACTTTACGGGCCCCGCGGCTGAGTGCCTCAATCCCGACACTGCCGCTGCCGGCAAATAAATCCAGAAAGTTGGCCTCCCCGACCCGTGCCCCCAAAACATTAAACAAGGCCTCCTTGATCATATCGGTAATGGGACGGGTATTCAGGCCAGCGGGGGCTTTTAATCTTTTCCCTTTGGCGGTGCCGGAAATAACACGCAATTTATTTCTCCTAAGTTATTTTCGATTAAAGGAATGAATTACCTCTTTTTGTTTAATTATTTTGATTGTATCAGAAAAATTTATTTATACAAAATGTCCTTTCTATGAATAATATTCTAAATAAAGGTAATGATATTAGTACTGGGTAGTGAACCCGGTAAACAAACCCTCCCCAACAACTTTACAAAATTCTCCTCTCCCCAAAATGGCGGCTTCGGTCGCCATTTTAATTTGGAAATATAGACGCGGAGTTTTCTTCAGTATGGATATGTTTTGGGAAAATTACTGATAATAAGTTCAAAAAAGGAGGTTATGCTGGTGAATCAGTTGTTAAATCAATTCAATCTGTATGTCGATTTGGCAGTTGAGGCCCGGGATTTGGTGCGTGGAGCCACCAACCAGGAAATCCAGGGCGTTGAGGAAAAGGTCGAAAATATGGAACATGTCAAAGTTACCACTATTACCATCAAAAACGAGCAGGGGGCTCAAGCTATGGGACGCCCGGTTGGCACCTATGTTACGATTGAATCCCCTCCGCTTAAAATCAATGATCCGTATGTAAAAGATGAAATTATTCAGGCTATGAGTAAAAGTATGCCCGTATTACTAAATAACGTCCTCAAGCCCACTGATATCGTATTGTTGGTGGGCCTGGGCAACTGGCGGGCCACGCCTGATTCACTGGGGCCGAAATTTATAGAATACAGCCCTATAACCCGCCATTACCACCAATATGCTCCTGAGGCTCTGGTAGAGGGAATGCGCCCAACCTGCGGAATAGCTCCGGGCGTCTTGGGAGTAACCGGACTGGAGACTTATGACGTCATCAAAGGGGTAGTTGATAAAATTAAACCTGTGGTTTTGGTGGTGGTAGACGCGCTGGCGGCGCAGAATGTGGAGAGGATTGGCACCACCATCCAGATGGGTAATACCGGCATTCAGCCGGGAGGCGGAATTGGCAATGCCCGCCACGCGCTGACCCAACAGGAACTCGGTATCCCGGTTATAGCCATAGGCTGCCCGACCATTGTTAACGCGGCGGTAATCACCAATCAGGCCATAAAACAGTTTTGCACCAACACGAATGCGGTCTTTAACGAGGTAACCGCCGCCAATGCAGTCAAGGATATTCTTTCGTTTTTCGGCGGCAGTCTTACCGTTACTCCCAAGGAAATTGACGATATAATTGAAAATTCCTCCCGGACTATAGCAATGGGGGTGGCAACTGCTCTTTTTCCGGGAATATCCATCGAGCAGCTGGAGCTCTACGCCAACTAAAATATTCAGGATGCCGATGCTCCACGTCGGCATCCTTTTTTTGAAATAAATTAAAAGGCTGAATAGACGCGGATCATCGCTGACCCTACAGGCGCGGATTGTCGCGAACTTTTTCCAAAATAAGAGCGTTCCAAAGTGGAAATGCTTATCATACTTAAGTTTTCCAATAAAAATGAAGGGTAAATAGGGGGTCTAAAAAAAATAACTAAAATGCAAACA
This sequence comes from Syntrophomonadaceae bacterium, assembly GCA_034927445.1. GTDB lineage: Bacteria > Bacillota > Syntrophomonadia > Syntrophomonadales > Syntrophomonadaceae > PHAA01. The sequence continues at coordinate 33,191 of JAYFPZ010000031.1, read as the reverse complement.
AGCGGATAATATTAATCCGCCTGTTCGTATTAGATTGGTTATCGTTGCTTTATCTCTATTTATTTAAGACCTGATTGATAAGACTGGATCATCTTCTTAACCATTTGGCCACCGATGCTGCCGGCCTGGGCAGAGGTCAGATCTCCATTGTAACCCTGTTTTAAGTTAACCCCTACTTCACTGGCGGCTTCCATCTTGAAGGAATCCATAGCTGCTCTGGCCTGGGGGACCAAAATTTTATTGTTTGCCATTTAAAATTCACCTCCTTTTTCTTGTGTAGTCTTATTGTCTCCTCTGTCGAAACATATATGCCTAGTAGATTTTTCAATTCTTTTTATTTTTTGCTTTAGGTTTTATCCCCATTTCCTGGGCAACTTCAAACTTTAATTGCTTCAGCCGGGCATCCTGTCGGCTCTCATTTGGCTGATTTTTGCCGCTGCTGCCGTTGTCCATCTGGTTTTCCAAATTATCATCTCCTTTCCGGCCAATAAATGACTTTAACAAGTTTTGCAAAAAATCCGCTAAAAAATACTGCCGTAATATTTCCGGCAGTATTAGCATGAGCATTTTTTTATTTTTTATTTAATGGGAGGAACAGACGCGGAATAACGCGGACTATTATGAATTGGTCTGGACAGAATAGTGAGGCTAAAAGGCAGAATAGTAAATGATATCGCTGATCTTTAATGATCATTGCTGATTTTTTATTGAGATTGGGTACGGTAGATTTAATTGGATTGAGTATGGTTAACTGCCAATCTTGACTACCCTTTACTTGACGTTTTTCTTGGAGACCGTAAATATATGGTAAGTACTTTAAAAGCACCTTTACTTAAAAAATCTGCGACAATCCGCGCCCGTAGGGTCAGCGATGATCCGCGTCTATTCAGCCTTTTAGTTTATTTCAATCTTTGCGCCTGTTCCCATCCGGGCAGGTTAGTTCATGGCGATTTCCGCAGATTTTTTGAATTTATGGGCAAGATAAAAATCAATAATATCCTTTTGGGAAGGCACTGTGCTTAAAACGGCGGCAGTCTGTACGGACTCGGTTATTATTTGCCCGTCTCTTCTTAAATTGGCTACTTTAAACTCATTCAGCCCATGCTGTTTAACCCCCAGAAAATCACCGGGGCCCCTGATCATCAGGTCCTCATTGGCCAGTTCAAACCCGTTGGTGGTCTTCTCCATGGCTTGCAGCCGCCTTAGAGCCTCCTCAGTTTTGGGCTCTCCCAGCAGAATGCAATATGATTGTTTGGTTCCCCTACCTACTCTTCCGCGCAGCTGGTGAAGCTGGGAAAGGCCAAAACGTTCTGCCTGCTCAATTATCATAATACAGGCATTGCTTATATCTACTCCCACTTCTACCACTGTAGTCGTGACCAGTACATCGATTTCGCCATGCTTGAATTGCATCATAACCTGCTCTTTTTCGGCGGGTTTCATCCTGCCATGGAGCAAGCCCACTTTAAGTTCCGGATAGACTTCGGTGCTTAATTCAGCGTGCAGACTGACAGCGGCCTGTAAGTCCAAATTCTCCGATTCTTCTATTAAAGGGCAGACCACATAAGCCTGGGCGCCTTTTTCTATCTCAGCCTGAACGAAGCGATAGGCTTTAGACCGCAACGATTTTGGCAGATAAGCGGTTTTTATTTCCCGGCGGCCCGGCGGCAGTTCGTCGATAATCGAGACATTAAGGTCGCCGTAAAGCGCCAGAGCCAAGGTACGGGGTATGGGGGTAGCGGTCATTACCAGCACATCCGGTATGGTTCCTTTGTTTCCCAACCGTGCTCTTTGGCGTACCCCAAACCGGTGTTGTTCATCTATTATAGCCAGGCCCAGGTTCTCAAACTGCATGCCGGACTGGATCAAGGCGTGAGTACCCACCAGAATATCGATTTTCCCAGTTTCCGCCGCTTCCAGAATGGTGCGGCGCACACCCGGATTGGTCCCTCCGGTCAGACATGCAATGATGGTGTCAGTGCCGGCAAAATACCGGTTTAAGGTGGAATAGTGCTGCTCGGCCAATATTTCAGTAGGCACCATGATGGCCGCCTGGCTGCCGCTGGCTACCGCATGAGCCATAGCCAGAACAGCTACGATGGTTTTGCCTGAGCCTACGTCTCCCTGCAGCAGGCGATTCATGTTATACGGTGATTCCATATCCCTGGTTATTTCATTCAAGGCGGTTTGCTGGGCCCGGGTAAGTTCGAAGGGAAGGTTGCCGATAATGCGGTCAACCAGACTATTTTTTGGCTTCAATGCTGTTCCGGTCCGGTTGATTCCCTGGCTGTCATTTTGCTTTATCAGGCTCAGTCTGAATAACAGCAGTTCTTCAAAAGCCAGCCTTTTTCGGGCGGCCAGGAACGTTTCCCCGGAGCTGGGAAAATGAATGTTGCGCAACGCTGCTTGTATATCACATAGGTCGAGGCGTTGTCTGGTGCTCTCATCAACAATATCGTAATAATAGGGCAAATAATTATCCAGAACATAAAGCATAATCTTTCTCAGGCTTTTTTGATTCAATCCTTCGGTCAGCGTATATATCGGCACTACTGGCAAATTAACCTCGTCGCCCTCAATAACGTCATACTCAGCAACATTGAATTCGACGCTGCCAAAGCCTGCTTTTACTTTGCCCTTAAGCAGAACTTCTTCTCCCGTTTTCAATTGTTTGGCCAGATAAGGCTGATTAAACCAAACGGCGGTGATTAAGCCGGAATCGTCCTGAATAGTGGCTTTCAGCAAATAGAAACCCCGCCTGGTACGGTTTTGTTTGACAGCAACGATCATTCCTCGAATGCTGGCCACCATCCCGTCAGACAGGGCTGCTATTTTTATTACCTGGGCACGGTTAAAGTAGTTCCGCGGGACATACCACAGCAAATCAAATACGGTTTCGATCTCCAATTTACGAAAGAGCTTGCAGCGCTGGGGCCCTACCCCTTTAATGAATTGAACTCCTTCTGCCAACCTTTCCATTATTACCTCCCGATCAGGAGCTTTATCAAACTCCCCTTAAGACCCCTTCCTCTATAGGGGTGGGAATAAAGGGGAGGCGCTGTAGCGCCCGCGTTTTGGCACGCAATTCGCGCAAGCGCTCATTGGATGCCAGCTTTTTATTCCACCGACAAAAGATAGCTGTAATGAGGCTGTCCTCCATAATGCATTTCTATCTCGCCGTCAGGGTACTTACCCATAATTCTGCCTTTCAACAACATGGCATCGTTTTCGTTAACATCCGCTCCGTATAAGACGGTAATCAGTTCTCCCTCCGAGGCTTTCATTTTATCTAGCAGATCCAGCACCACTGCCTCTATGGCAGAGCCCCGGGTGCTAATGCTGCCGTTAATGATCCCTATAATATCACCGGCGCTGATATCCAGGCCATTGACGCTGGAATCCCTGACCGCATAGGTCACCTCGGCATAACCTATATCTTGGCACTCCTGCCTCATGGCTTCGACCACCTCTTCCAGCTCACCCTCACTGTTAAAAGCGATCAAAGCACTTATAGCCTGCATCACTGAACGGGTTGGTACAATCTCCACTTTCTTTTCACACAGGTGCTTAACCTGCTCGGCGGCCATTATTATGTTGCCGTTATTGGGCAGAATAATTATCTCGTCCCCATCGGCCTCATTGCAGGCATTCAGCAAGTCCTCGGTACTGGGGTTCATAGTCTGCCCCCCCTGTACCACCTGGTCAACGCCCAGGCTTTTGAGCATTTTTATGATTCCCTCCCCGGCTGCCACTGCAACCAGGCCTATCTTCCTGGTTTTCTGAGCCATAAGCTCATCCCAGTTGTTACGTTGCTCGTGGACCTCTTCCAACATATTGTTAATCTTAATATCACTCAGGCTGCCGAACTGCAGACAGGTTTCCAATACCTTGCCGGGATGGTTGGAGTGGATATGAACCTTGATCAGGTCTTCATCTCCCACCACCAACATGGAATCACCCAGGGGGCCCAAATGATCTTTAATATCCCCGGTATCCAGATCATTGCCCTTAATCAGCACCTCAGTACAGTAATTAAAAGTTAATTCAAGTTTATCCGATGGTTTGGCCCTGTCCTCCAGGACCGGGGCTGTTTTATCCTTATATGTATCAAGGGTTATTTCCTTATCCTGAGCCAATCCTTCAATAAATCCTTCCCAAAAGAAAAGCAACCCGCGCCCGCCGGCGTCAACTACCCCGGCCTCCTTAAGGATGGGCAGCATAGACGGAGTCTTGTCCAGGGTGGCATATCCATGCTGCACCGCGGCCAGCAAAGAACCCAAAATATCGTGGCCCTCCTGGGCCTCTTTTTCACACACCCGGGCTATCTCCCGTATAATTGTTAAAATCGTCCCTTCCACAGGTTTCATTACTGCTTTGTAGGCCGTATCCGATCCGGCTTTAAGCGCCTGGGCCAGTTCAATCGCGTTGGCTTCGGTTTTGCCTTCCATTACTTTAGCTATGCCACGAAAGATCTGGGACATGATTACACCCGAGTTGCCTCTTGCCCCCATCAGCGATCCTAATGATACGGCTTTGGCAACCTTGCCCAGCGTCTCCTGACTGTTCTTTTCTCCCTCTTTGGCAGCCGCCAGCAAGGTTAGATACATATTGGTACCGGTATCTCCATCCGGCACCGGAAAAACATTTAATAAATCAACCTGATCGCGATTATGCTCTAATCTTATGCACCCGGCTTTTACGCTTCTAGCCCAATCTTTACCGTTGATAGTGTTCAAACTCAACCTGCTAATCCTCCCCACTATATGTCTCTAAGCACTTTTACTCCTTTGACGTTTACGTTTACTTGGTCTACAGGGAGCTCGGCATTATTTTCCAAAACATAGGTTACCTTCTGCATTACATTGGCAGCCACTTCAGTTATTTTAATACCATAACCGACAATCACATACACGTCAATTACCAAACCATTTTCATTGCTGCTTACCTGAACCCCTTTACGAATTGATTCTATACCCAAAATGTTGCTGATTCCAGTTTGGATATTCTGGGGCACCATACCGACCAGGCCGTAACAATCCAGGGCGGCCAAACCGGCCAGAGTCTCAACCAATTCACGAGTTACGGTGATATCTCCCAGCTCATTGCTCCTTATTTTATACATCTGGTTCCCTCCTATCTAACATAATCATAATTCTACAACTTATTATTTATTCCTTCTTCTTGCCCTTTCTCTAAGTTTTTGTTAGAATGTTTAAGTGTATCTGTTATAGAGAGGGGGCAAAATAGTGGCAAAATGTGAAATCTGCGGAAAAGGCGTGACTTTTGGCAAGAAGTATAGCCATTCCCATATAAGAACCAACCGGCAATGGAAGCCCAATGTACAAAGAGTTAGAGTTATTCTGGACCAAACCCCGACCAAATTGTATGTTTGTACCCGTTGTCTGCGTTCCGGTAAAGTACAAAGAGCCCTGTAAAAACATAAACTATTTTGATCCTATTAAGCCTTAGACTAATTCTAAGGCTTATCGTTTTTTTTGGCTGCTTCTATTTCTTGAGTCGTAAACTTATACTTTTCCCGACAGAAATTACATTCCGCTTCAATCGTATCATTCTGAGGTTCAGCCTTTTCTTCCTCCGGCAGCCCGGCCAATATGACCAGCAGCCTTTCCCGGCTGCAGTGGCAGCGGAACCCCAGATCCAATTCACCTACAACTTTATGGTCAATTCCTTGCAGTATAAGCGCGGCAATATCCTCCAGGGTTTCGTGCTCATCAATCAAACTGCTGATGCTGCCCAAATTCATAATATTATGCTCAAGCATGGCCAAAGCCTGGTCATCCGCTCCTGGCAGCGCCTGCACAAACAAACCTCCGGCAGCCTGCACCCTCAGATCAGGGTTAACCAGAACCCCTAAGGATATTAAGGCGGGTATCTGTTCCGAGGCCAGAAAATAATGGGCGACATCCTCGGCGATCTCACCGCTGACTAAAGGCACCTTGCCGGTGAAAGGCTGTTGTAAACCCAGATCCTTGATAACCTCCAAATAGCCCTGTTTACCTACCAACTGCCCCACATCCAGCTTGCCGGAAGCCGTGGCGGGCAAATCGGCCCGGGGGTTGGACACCAGTCCGCGCACTCCCCCGGAAGAATCAGCCGTAACCAGGATGACACCAACCGGACCGCTGCCCTCAATACGTAATGTCAGGGTATCCTCCCGGTTTTTGAAATCACTGGCCATGATGACGGCGGCGGTCATTGCCCTCCCCAAAGCGGCCGAGGCGGTGGCCGAGGTGCCGTGGCGCCTGTGGGCCTCTTCTGCCAGGGCAGTGGTACGGGCCAGGTATATTCGTACATTGTCCCCCAGATCCACAATTTTTATAAGATAATCCCGTTTGTTCATTAAGTTAATCCTTCCATATTTAATTAGAACTATTATAACCTAAAAACCGCATATAACGAACTGGGATAATAAGACCCATTGTTCAATGAGCGCTTACGCGAATTGCGCGCCAAAACGCGGGCGCTATGGCGCCTTCCCTTCGCGTTTTGTGTGCATCGCGCCGCGAGCGTTTTTTATCAAACGCCTCCTCAGTCGGGATTAAACCCATGAGTGAGCTAAAGATCGGTTTATCCCTCCGCCTACAAAAGAGCGTCTTAAAAGGAGTTTGATAAAAAAAAGGCTGTTCCTGCAGGAACAACCTTAGCCCGTCAAACCAGCTAACAGCTATTTTAAAGCTTTCATTTGTCTGAGTTTCTCTTTCAATCCCGCAGCAACCGCCGGAGGGACCATGCTGCTGACATCCCCGCCCAGAAGCGCAGCTTCTTTGACTCCGCTGGAACTGATGCAGATATAATTACTGTCAGCCATAATAAACATGGTGTTGGCTGCAGGCATAAGTTTTTTATTAATCATCGACATATTCGATTCGTATTCAAAATCAGTGGCTGACCTCAAGCCTCTAATAATAATATTAACGTTTTTTACTTTTAAATAATCGACCAGCAACCCGCAAAATGATTCAACCTCAATATTATCCAGATGCTTGGTGGTCTCTTTAATTAAGTTGACTCTCTCCTCCAGGGTAAATAACGGCTGCTTGGAAACATTCTGAACTACAGCTACAATAATCTTGTCAAAAGCGCGGCTGGTACGCTCAAGAATATCCACGTGACCATTGGTTACCGGGTCGAAACTTCCCGGATAAACTGCGATCTTCAATATTTAATTCCCCTTTCTTCCAGGAAATTTCTTCTGTCCCAACAGCTGATACTCCCAGAAGCATGATTAATCATAAAATTTACTAATACTTATAAAAATACCCCTTTGTATTGTAGCATGGAAATGGGTTTATTCAAGATATATTATATTGAAGTTCCACATTAGACGCCATCATATTTTTACAAAATTGATTATCATTATGACTATCAAAGCATGTTCATTCGTACACCCCTAGTCCGCCTTGATACCAATCCCGAGCCCCCCTTAGGAATGGGTTATTTACAAAAGCCGACATTTTCACTCTAAATGGTTGTCGTTTATCTTATCGCCATTTAAAACCACACCTGTTTTATTTACCCATTATAGCAAATTACAGCAACGATTAAAGAAGTAAAAAAGTGATTCCCTGGCTTGGAAATTAGCACAAAAAGGCTGCCCCTGGTCCCTTTTTGGGACCCCGGGACAGCCTCTTGACTCACGAGCGTCTAGTTTAGTTCATGGCCTGCCATAGTACTTCGGCGACATCATAAACCTTGGTGGGTTCTTCTTTATCCGCTTCCGCTCCTTTAACCCCGTCGGAAATCATAGTCAAACAGAACGGACAGTTCGTTACAATCATCTGCGGGGCGGGAACAAGCAGTTGATCGGTTCTGGTGTCGTTAATACGTTTGTAACCTTCAACCGCTTCTTCTTCCAGCCACATCCGTCCACCGCCGGCGCCACAGCAGAATCCGAAGTTACGTCCCTTCTCTATTTCGATTATGCTGCCGCCTGCCGCTTTCAGGACAGCGCGCGGTTCATTATAAATATTATTGTGTCTGCCCAGGAAGCAAGAATCGTGATAGGTCATCTTAGCTCCCAGAGACTTGTTGGGTTTCAGTTTGCCCTCGGCAATGAGTTTGGCGAGGATTTCAGTATAGTGGTATACTTCGAAGTTGCCGCCCATTTGCGGATATTCATTTTTCAGGGTGTTATATCCGTGAGGACATACCACTATGATCTTTTTAACCCCATAGTTGTTGAATGATTCAAGGTTCTGGCTGGCCAGGGTCTGGTACAGATATTCGTTGCCCAGTCTTCTGGCGGAGTCGCCGCAGCAGTATTCTTCTGTTCCCAGATAGCCGAAGCTTACTCCTGCTTTATTCAACAATTTAACCAGAGCTTCCCCGACTCTCTTATAGCGATCATCGAAAGACACTGCACAGCCGGCATACAAGAGGTATTCAAATTCCTTGCCATCCTCGGGAAGGAGGTTGACTATGTCTCTGACTCCTCTTTCTTCCAGCCATCCGGCACGTCCAGCCCAGCCAACACCCCACGGATTGTAGTTGCGTTCCATGTTGGTAAAGGCAGCCTGGGCTTCACCCGGCATATCACCCTGCCACATAACCAAATTGCGGCGGAATTCAGTAATCTTGGGAATATGCTCGATATACATCGGGCAATGTTCCATACAAGCGCGGCAATTGGTGCAATCCCAAATGACTTCGCTGGTAACGATGTCATAAATCAAGCTTTGTTCCATGGGATTTACTTCTTCAGCAGCGGCATCAGTCATAGCCATTTCCCCGGCCTCAGGATGCGCTCTGTTATCCAGTATATAAGGAGCCTTCTCATCCAGGTGTTTCTTCATAGCCTGAATGAGAGTCACTTTGGGATTCAGGGCCTTGCCGGTGTTATAAGCCGGACAATTTTCCTGACACCGTCCGCAGCGGATGCAAGCATCCAGATCCAGTAGATCTTTCCACCCGAAATCTTCAATTTTCTCTGCCCCAAAGGACTCTGCTTCTTCTATGTTATATACCATACGATTGGCGGAGGGTTCGAGATCACGGAAGAAATAATTGAACATACCGGCAATTATATGCCACAGTTTGGTAAATGGTATCAAAGCGATAAACAGGAAAGCAATCGTCATATGGAACCACCACAGTAACCGGTGCCACATGAGTAAGGTGTCAACGCCCCAACCGGTCATTACCGAGGCGAACATCCAGCCAAAGGGAGAGGCGATTTTCTCGTAGGGAACCTGTTCCATGAAGGGGGTTTGCAGGATTTGAGCGGCTATTCTGGCACCTTCAATAACATATCCAGTGAAAAGTATCACAAATATAAGTAAAAGTACCCAGCCGTCTGCGGCTTTGGTGTCGTTTAAACGGTCGGGCTTTTGAATATATCTGATATAAGCAAGAACAATAACTCCGATTAAGGCCAAGAAGCCAAAAACGTCTACGATCCAGGACATCCCGATATATAGCCCGCCTTCCAGATGAGGCCATCCGATCCAGAAATGCGCTGCATCAAGACCGGCAGCGAGGGCTAAGAGGGCAAAGCCCCAGAACAGGAAAAAGTGCATCCACCCTGGTAATGGTTTTTTGATCACTCGCGCCTGCCCCAGAGTATTAACCAGGAAAGAAACGATACGATCCCAGATTCTATCGTCTCTATGCAGTTCACCCTTGGCAACCAGCGCCCATACCTGAATTCTTTTTCCCATACCATACAGAATAATAGCAATAGGAATAAACATGAATAAATAGATAAGCCATTCGTAGGGAATGTTAGCCCCGACTTCACGCATCGGGGTATCATAAAAACCTCTGATTGATTCAGATCCGAAAATCATCTATCTAATTCCCCTCCTTATACAACAAGCAAAGGATACTGGATATGCGGCCAGCCGCATACCCAGTAATGCCTTTTAGTAGCTTCAACTCTTTATTTCTTTAGTTCACTTATCAGAATCGGGATAACTTTGAAGAGATCTGAAACTACTCCGAAATCTGAAACTCCGAAAATGGGAGCTTCAGTATCTGTATTGATTGCAGCAATATATTTGGAGGAAGCCATCCCGGCCAGATGTTGGATTGCTCCGGAGATACCGGCTGCTACATACAAGTTGGGGAGAACTACCTTACCGGTTTGGCCTACCTGGAGTTCATGTCCCAGCCAGCCGGAATCGATGGACGCACGGGAACCGCCCACAGCAGCTCCGAGCAAGTCAGCCAGTTCTTCAACCAATTTGATGCCTTCGGGGCCTTTGCATCCGCGTCCGCCGGAAATAACAACGGCCGCTTCAGTAAGTTCCGGTCTTGCAGACACGGTGGGGACAAAACTCTTGGCTACCTGATATACATCAGCAGCAGTAGCAGCAATAGCTGCTTCTACAACTGCGCCTGCACCAGCGGCTGCGCCAACTTCCCACACACCGGGGCGAATGGTTGCCAGTACCGGACTGCCGGTAACTTCAACCTTGGCCAGAGCTTTACCGGCATAGATTGATCTGGTGAAAACAGCCTTGCCGGCTGAAATGTCAGCCGCAACAGCATCAGTGGCCAGACCCGTATCCAGCTTCTGAGCCAGTCTGGAAGCCATATCTCTTCCGTTGAAGGAATGTGCAAACAGCACTGCATTGGGCTGATATTCATTAATCATTGCTACTATCTGGGCTACATAAGCGCCAGTATTATAGCTTGCAAAAATGTCATTGTCAGCAACATAAACCTTGTCTGCTCCGTATTTGGCTAGTTCCGGTGCCAGACCGGCTACGCCTTTACCAAATACAACCGCAGCTACTTCATCTCCGCCTTTTTTCAGTTCGGATAGCATTTCAAATGTAACTTTACGGATATTACCGTCCTTTTGTTCAACAAAAACCCATGTTCCTGCCATGAATTACCCTCCTTTTTCTGAATAATTAAATAATTATTTAATTTCTACTTTAACGGTATTCTTCATCCAATCTGCCAATTTAGTAGCGCAAACATCCGGATCGTCCTCAATCTTGACACCTGCGGTCTTGGCAGCCGGCAGAGCATACTCAATAATCTTGACTTTACTGTCAACTGCTGCGGCATCAACGGTGGCAACCGGTTTCTTTTTGGCTGCCATAATACCCTTCATAGAAGGATAACGGGGTTCGTTCCAACTCACCTGGCTGGAAATCACAGCAGGAAGAGCCACCTCGGTTACAGCAGTTCCGCCATCAGCCTCACAAGTGCAGGTAGCTTTGCCACCAGCTATATCAACGGCGGTAATAACGTTTACATGCGGTAATCCAAGAATTTCTGCAATACGGGTGGGAACCTGGGAAGAACCATCGTCGGATGCAACATGGCCAGCTAGCACTAAATCAGGATTTTCACCCTTAATCGCTGCAGCCAAGGCAACTGCACGGGCATATTCGTCAGCACCGGTATCCTGTTTTACCAGTATACCTCTGTCAGCCCCCATGGCCAGAGCGGTCCGGATTGCATCCATGCCTTTATCGGAGCCAGCGGTCAATATTACAACTTCGTCAGCAATCTTCTTTTCTTTAAGTTGGATTCCGCCCTCAACTGCTACCTCATCATAAGGATTGATGATAAGGTTAATGCCGGCATCGGAAATTTTGCCGTCCTTCAACTCAATCTTAGCTTCTGTGTCAAATGTCTGCTTAACACATACTAGAACCTTCAAGTTCATTCCTCCTTTTTCATCTGATGCTTACTGATATGCTAAAAAGATTTTCTCCCTTTACGTATCTTCTTGCAATCACCCCCATGAAGATTATATGTATTACTTTTGCCTACGGCAAGTTCACCGCCAAACATAAGTAGGTACAGCAGAAAAAACTAAGCCAATGGTATACTTTCTATATTGAAGTCTAATTTCCTGCTTTTAAGGAATAATAGGAAAAATTTTTTAAGTATCAGTGGATATCCCCTTAAATCAAGGTTACAGCCTTACGAACCGCCTCCGCCGTCTTGCTGATATCATCCGCGGAATGAGCCCCGGATAGGAAACATACCTCATACTGGGAGGGTGGAAAATATATTCCCGCTTCCAATAATCCCCGGTAGAAACGGGCATATGTTTCCGGGTTGCAGCTCAAGACCGACTCATAATCGTGAACCTCACGGTCCGTAAAGAATATGGAAAACATTGAGCCGCTCCGGTTTATCGTACAGGCAATATTATTAGCCGCCAAAAAGCCTTGAACTTGTTCCAGCAATAGATCGGCAGACTCTTGCAATCTTTCATAAAAACCCTTTTTCTGTAATTGGCGCAGCGTGGTTATACCGGCGGCCATAGCCAGCGGATTGCCGGAAAGGGTACCAGCTTGATATACATCTCCTTCCGGGGCGACCCGGTTCATTATCTCCTGGCGGCCTCCGTAAGCTCCCACCGGCAGCCCTCCGCCGATTATCTTGCCCAGAGTGGTCAGATCAGGTTCGATGCCGGTTATATTCTGCACCCCGCCATAACATAACCTGAAACCGGTTATAACCTCATCAAAAATCAATAGACTGCCATAAAGCCTGGTAATATCCCGCAGCCCCTCTAAAAATCCGGGCCCGGGGGGCACCAGGCCCATATTGCCAGCAACCGGTTCCACTATTACCGCAGCAATATTAGGTCCGGATTGCATAAATGCCTTTTTTACAGACTCCAAATCATTATACCGGCATACCAGAGTCTGATCAATAAAAGACTTCGGCACCCCGGAACTGGTAGGCACACCGGTGGTAAGCAGCCCCGATCCTGCTTTTATCAGGAAGGTATCAGCGTGTCCATGATAACATCCTTCAAATTTAATAATCTTGTCACGTCCGGTAAAAGCCCGAGCCAGACGTACCGCACTCATGGTAGCTTCAGTCCCGGAATTGACCAGACGCACTTTATCTATGGCCGGAAAGGCTTCACAGATCATCTGGGTCAACTCTATTTCCTGGGCACAGCAGGCTCCAAAACTGGTCCCCTTCCGGGCTGCGGCGCAGACAGCCCCGGTTACCTCAGGGTGGCTGTGCCCCAATATCAATGGTCCCCAAGAGCATACATAATCGACAAATTCATTGCCGTCAACGTCATAAATTTTTGAGCCTTCACCCCGGTCTATCATTAAAGGTGTTATTCCTACTGATTTGAATGCGCGGACCGGGCTATTTACCCCCCCCGGCATATATCGGTTGGCTCTAGCAAATAATTGTTGGGACTTGGTGGTATCCAAACCAGAACCCTCCTCTATTATTTATTCCCTGCCAATAGTTTATAGTACGTTATTATCCATATTTATGCAGTATAGGCCAGGTCGCTTTTCAAGACCTGGAACCAATTCAGATTGCGCCGGCCAATTAGCTGAACCGTCCGTTGCACAACCAGGTTCTAAATATATTGCATGCTTACTTTTTTGTATTCTTTGAGACTCCTGATCACTGCATAATCATTAATTCCGGTGCGTTTTGACACCTCGTCGATTATCCGCTGCAGCTCCTCTTCATCGTGGGCATGCATCATGGCAAACAGATTGTAGGCAAATAAATTTGGTACCTGGCGCAGGTAGCAATGACTTATTGCTTTAAATTCCGCCATCAGGCGGCCGGCACGATCGGCTGCAGACGCCTCAACTTTCCAGGCTACCATGGCATTAGCCATATATCCGGCCTGGCGGTGACGAAGAACCGCCCCCCACCTTCTGATGATGCCCATTTGCTGCATTTTTATTATCCGATCAACAATTTCCTGTTCAGATATCTGCAGTTGTTGAGCCAGTTTGTAAAAAGGGCGAGATTCCAGGGGAAGATCACCCTGCAGCAAACTTATTATATTTCTGTCGATCAAATCACCGGTCATGCTCGTTCTCCATTTGGAAAGATACCTTGATTTTATAGATCTTTTCGGCCGGCATGGTAATAATGTCCAAACCCAGTTCAGCCTGCAATTCCTGGAGTATCTCAGCGCTTTTTTCCGGGGAGGTCGTGGTTAAGGTAAACCACATGTTGTATTCATGATCCCGCAAATAATTATGGGTAACTCCGGGTTGTTGATTGATGACGCGGGCCGCCTCATCTATTTTACCTTCGGGAACCGATACCGCGCAGAGAGTAGAGTAGAATCCCAAGCGGCGGGAATCTATAATACCCCCGATACGGCGGATCAGGCCGCTTGCCTTCATGGCCGCCACCCTGGCTATCAGTTCCTCTTCACTGATTTGCAGAGTATCCGCCATGGCTTGATAGGGTTGTATGGACACCGGAAAATCATTTTGTAACAAATCCAGTATCCTCCGGTCTATATTATCCCCGACCCGCATTTTATTCATCTCCCCGGGGATGATAGAGACACCATGTATCCTCGGCCATATAATCGCCGTTGTAATAATTGGCCCGGGCCCGGCAGCCTCCGCACCGGCTCTTGTAGTCACAGATGCCGCATTTACCTTGGTATTCCATGGTGCGCAGTCTATTCAGCATCTCATTTTCCCGCCATATTACATCAAAGGGCTTTTCCCTGACATTGCCCAAGGGCATGTCCAGGTAGGCGCAAGGCTGAACATTGCCGGTGGGGCTGATAATACAGTAGCTTATACCCGCCAGGCAGCCTTTGGAAAACCTGAGGGGAACGCCCTTTTTATCCGCTACCCGTATAAATTGAGGGGCACAAGTGGGTTTTATTTCAATCGGCACGGTTTTCTGTTTCTCCATCAAGCGGGCAATAGTCTTTTCATAGGCAGCCACCCGTAAAGCTTCCTCTTCAATATTAATGGCCCGGCCGGTAGGCACCAGAAAGAAGACATGATGGGCTATAGCCCCGATCTCTATGGCGAAATCAGTAATTGCCTCCAATTCTGCAACATTCCAATCCATTACCGTAGTGTGAATTTGAAAAGGCACTCCCGCTGCCTGCAGGTTTCTCATGCCTTCTACGGTTAATTGATAGGCCTTCTCCAACTTGCGGAAGCCATCATTTTTGGCGGGATCAAGGCTGTCCAGGCTGATTCCGGCCGCCATAAACCCAGCTTCTTTCATTTTGCGGGCTACCTCGGGGGTAATCAGGGATCCGTTGGTTCCCATGACCGCCCGGAGACCGTGCTCCCGGGCAAAAGCGCCTAATTCAAAAATATCCGGGCGCAATAAAGGTTCTCCGCCGCTGAATATCATAATCTGGAAACCGGCCTTTTTAATCTCCCGGATGAGTTGTTGGGCTTCGCTGGTAGACAGCTCGTCCGTAGATTTGACCCCGGCGTCCCGGTAGCAGTGATCGCAAAACATATTGCACTGGTTGGTCGTATTCCAGGAAACAAGCATACGAATTTCCTCCAATTGACGCGGACTTATATGACAGACGAAGACTTAAAATGTCTTTAATCGACGCGGACAGCGCGGACTAATATGACTTACACAGATTCAACCATATAAGATCATAATATTTCTATTTAGGTCAAAAAACCTCAGCACCTAATATATCAATCTTATGCCAAAAAGCTACAATTAACAAAATAATGATTGCCAATAGGCTGCCGCGTTATTCATAACGATTCTGCGTGCGGTGCAGCCGCCCGACTCTAATAGACGCGGACAACGCGGACTAATATGACGAGCGCAGCCTTAAAAATTTATAAGGGAATTTCTTTGCTTATGCTGAAAAATTAAAATAATGCTTGCCAATAGGCTGCCGCGTTATTCATAACGATTCTGCGTGCGGTGCAGCCGCCCGCGTCTAAATTTTCTAATTTTTGTTTAAAATTCTGGCCATATCCTTGGCGAAATAGGTAATGATCATATCCGCCCCGGCTCTTTTAATCGAAGTCAGAATTTCCTTAACAATGGCTTCCTCATTTATCCATCCCTGTGCCGCAGCCGCCTTGACCATAGAATATTCGCCGCTGACATTATAGGCGGCAGTCGGATAACCGTATATCTCTTTGACCGCTTTAAGTACGTCCAGGTAAGCCAGGGCCGGTTTTACCATAACTATGTCCGCACCCTCGGCAATGTCCAGCTCTACTTCGCGCAGGGCCTCCAAAAAATTAGCGGAGTCCATTTGATAGGTCTTGCGGTCACCAAACTGGGGGGCTGACTCAGCTGCTTCACGAAAAGGCCCGTAAAAAGCAGAAGAGTATTTGGCTGCATAAGCCATAATGGGAACATGGGCCAACCCGTTGGAATCTAAAATATTCCTGATGTAGCCCACTCTGCCGTCCATCATGTCCGAAGGAGCGACCATGTCGGCACCGGCCCGGGCATGAGACAGGGCTTCTTTGCCCAGCAGTTCCAGGCTGGCGTCATTGTCGATACCGCCGTCGCTCTCAACAATGCCGCAATGGCCGTGATCCATGTATTCGCATAAACAAACATCGGTTATAACCATTATTTCCGGGCAGGCATCCTTGATAACCCGGATGGCTTCCTGCACCGGTCCGCCATCATCATAGGCCGAGCTGGCCAGGCTGTCCTTGTGTTCAGGTATTCCAAACAGCAAAACTGCCGGAATCCCCAAAGCTTTGATCTCATCCAGCTCAGGCTTCAACTGGTCGACTGACAGTTGAAAAATTCCGGGCATGGATTGGATGGGAATTTTCTTGTCCCGGCCAAAAGCCACAAAGAGAGGATAAATAAAATCCTTAACCGTTAGATTGGTCTCCCTGACCATACTGCGCAAGGTCTCATTGTTCCGCAATCTCCTCATTCTATTGATCGGAAAAGCCATATTATCACTCCTTATACATTGTAGTTAGACGTAAGAAAAGCAAGGGGACGTTCTTTGTGCTTCCTGGGTTGAGCGCCTCAGGGATAAGCCCGCTGGCACCCTTCGAGTACTACTGATGTACCACAACGGTACTACTTAGCTCATGCGCAGACCCTTTGGGTGTGAATTTACGCAATTTTTAAAATCAAATGAATTTTATTTAATATAATAGAAGTCAGCGGATTCATAATAGTCAGCGTCGTCCGCGTCTATTTTCTCTTGATCCAATTAACTCTTACGGGTTTCTTCCGCCGTCAAATAGCAGGCGGGGTCTTCCGCCCAAAGATCATTGCTGATTGCCCGGGCTCTGATCCGGCAGCCGCCGCACAGGGTCTTGTAGTCACAATCCCCGCATTTTCCCTTAACATGTTGATGCTTGACTCTCAGCTTCACCATCAGCTCATCATCGGAGTTCCAAATCTGTCCGAAAGGTTTTTCCCTGACATTGCCGACGGTATAGTCCTGCCAAAATTGACAAGGATGGACGTTGCCGCGGGAATCCACATTGGCGAATTTGGTTCCGGCCGAACACCCTCCATGCATTTGCAGGAGACGGACTACTTCATCACCATGAGCGGGCTCCTGGGCTTTTATTTTATTATAAAGATAAATGCCGTCAGCATGATTATCAGTGGTTAAAATCTCGGTCTCAACCCCATTATTATATAATTCCACCGTTTTGCGGCTGACAAAGTCCAGGATGGAACGTTTCTCCTCAACGCTGGTATCCATTTGCATCATTTCCTGTCCTCGTCCCGCATAGACCAGATGGTACATACAGAAGCGGGGTATGTTCTCCTCCTCAATAATTTCAAAGATCCGCGGCAGGTCATGCTGGTTGTAGCGGTTAACGGTGAAGCGCATACCGGTCTTAACTCCATGGGCCATGCAAGCCTTTATACCCTTAAGCGCCATAGCGAAGGCTCCCTTTTTATTGCGAAAATCATCATGGGTCTCCGGCGCCCCGTCTATACTGATACCTACATACTGAAAGCCGGCGGCTTTTATCTGCCTGGCGGCTTCGTCGTCGATCAGGGTTCCATTGCTGGATATTACCGGACGCAGCCCCTTGGCCGCCGCCAGGGCGCCCAGTTCGAAAATATCCTTGCGAATCAACGGTTCACCGCCGGAGAACAACAGGACCGGCACCTTCATCTCAGCCAGATCATCAATAAAGGTTTTGGCCTCCCCGGTGCTTAACTCATTGGCATAATCATGGTCTTCAGCCTCAATGTAACAGTGTTTGCAGCGGAGGTTGCAGCGCCTGGTCATGTTCCATACGACCAGGGGACGGCTCAAATCTGAAAACTGCAAGAGTTCAGGCGGGATGTCCTGCTGCCCGCTATGTTTGATGATATCTGAAACTGTGGCTGTACCACACAACAATTTAGTGCATCCTATCATTTTTATGCCTCCCTGCTCTTAGCTTGATGATCCCGGCTGATTGCCTCCAACAGCGCCTCTATCGTGTATTGTTCAGGTATAATATCGACGGAGAAACCATGCTCCTCAGCGGTTCGGGCGGTAATGGGGCCAATACAGGCCACCTTAACCCGGTCATTAAAATCTTGAATATATTGGGTTCCGACTATTTCAACAAAATTTTTAACGGTTGAAGAACTGGTAAAGGTTATATAATCTACCTCACCGTTTCTTATTTCCTGCAAGTGCCCGGGATTAATACGGGAAGCCGGCGCTGCCCGATATATAATTACTTCGTCGACTACGGCTCCCAGTCCCCGCAGGCTCTCCGGCAGAATCTCACGGGCTCCCTGCGCCCGGGGTAAAAGTATGCGATCCCCGGGTTTAATCATGGGGTTTAATTTCGCTATAATTCCCTCGGCTCTATATTCCTCGGGGATAACGTCAACTATCAGTCCCCTGGCGGTCAGCCGTTCCGAGGTGGCCGGCCCGATCGCACAAATCTTGAGGCCGTGCAGCCGGCGTATATCTATTCCCTGTCCGGCCAGTTCCTCAAAAAATATATCAGCCGAGTTCACACTGGTGAAAATTATCCAGCTGTAATCGCTGATGGCTTTAAAAGCCTTATGCAGTTCGGCTAAATCGTCTTCCCTGATAATCTCAATGGAAGGAAATTCAACCGCCTCCCCGCCTTCCTGCCGGATCCGTCCCGACAACCCGCTGGCCTGGGCCCTGGCTCTGGTAACCAGAATTTTCGCTCCCCATAGAGGCTTCTTTTCCCGCCATTGCAATTCATCGCGCAGGTTTACGGTCTCTCCCACTATAATGATAGCCGGGGGGCTGAAATTTTCTTTTTGTACCTTGGCGGCAATGTCCGCCAAAGTACCGCAGAGAACCTCCTGATCGGGAAAGGTTCCGCGCCGGATCAAGGCCACCGGGGTTTCCTGATCCCTTCCCGCATTGATCAGATTAGCCACAATAAACTCCAGATTTTCAACCCCCATCAGGAAAACCAGCGTGCCGATACCGGTTGCGATTTTGCTCCACTGAATGGAACTTGCCTCCTTACCAGGCTTTTCGTGACCGGTAATGACCGCAAAGCTTGAAGTGGCATCCCGGTGGGTAACCGGTATGCCGGCATAGGCCGGTACGGCCACGGCTGAGGTAACGCCGGGCACAATTTCAAAATCCAACCCGTGTTCGCGCAGATAAAGGGCTTCTTCCCCCCCGCGTCCGAAAACAAAGGGGTCGCCTCCTTTCAACCGGGCTACGGTTTTACCCTCCCGGGCTTTTTCCACCAGCAGCCGGTTGATATCTTCCTGGGGCAGGGCATGATTGCTGGAGGCTTTGCCCACATAGATAAATTCCACGTCTTTCCGGGCATAATCCAGTATTTCCTGACCTATCAAACGGTCATAGACGACCACATCAGCCTGGGCCAGGACCTTCATGCCCTTAATGGTAAACAGTCCGGGATCGCCCGGACCTGCTCCAATCAGGTAAACCAATCCTTTGGGGGCCATTTATTATTCTCCTAACCGCTTTATTTCATCGAGGATTCTGTCTGCCCCCCGGTCTAAAAGATTCCGGGCCAGCAGTTTGCCTATCTCGACCGCTTCCTGGAGGGGGCCGGACTGACTGCCTCTGATTATGCGCTGTCCATCCATGGAGGCCACCAGTCCTTCGAGATGAATCATATCTCCTTCGACCCGGGCCAGGGACGCAATCGGCACCTGGCACCCGCCCTCCAATTCACGCAAAAGTGATCTTTCCGACTGGGTAGCCCAACGAGTATGCCAATCATCGACAGGGGCAACCGCTTGCCGGGCCTCGCCGTCATCATCCCGCAGTTCAACGGCGATAGCACCCTGTCCTACGGCAGGCAGGATCAAATCGGTATCGATAATTTCATTGATCCTGTCGCTGAAACCCAGACGCGCTACTCCGGCATAAGCCAGAATTATTCCGTCAAGGTCTTCCGCTTGCATCTTTTTGATGCGGGTTTCTACATTACCCCGCATATTTACCATATGAAGGTCAGGTCGCAAGGCTCTGAGCTGGGCAATCCTGCGCAAGCTTGAAGTGCCTATCCGGCCGTTGGGCGGCAGACTGGGCAGCGTATAATTTTTATGGGATATCAAAACATCCTGCGGTTTCTCCCGCTTTAATACAGCGCCCAGGGTAAGACCCGGGGCCAGGAATGACGGTAAGTCTTTCATACTGTGTACGGCCAGGTCAATATCTCCGGCCAGTAATGAATTTTCAATTTCCTTGGTAAAAAGACCTTTATCTCCTATTTTCGACAGGGCCACATCCAGTATCTTATCCCCGGTGGTCCTAATAATTTCTATCTCAATCTCGATATCAGGCCGTAAATTTCGTATCGCCCCGGCAACACAGTCTGCCTGCCAGAGAGCCAGCCTGCTACCTCTTGTTCCCAGCCTTAATTTCCGCATATTCTACCTGCTCCTCATCCGGCAAGCGCAAACCAAACAGTTTTTTAACAATTTCAGCATAGAGATGCCCTTGATTGCTGACCGCCATTTCTTTAAGATTCACCACCGGAAAATGCAGCAGCTGATTGACCACGGAATTTGCCAGAGCGCTGATAATATCTCTTTCGCGTTCGGAAACCTTGCCCAATTTATTAAATGCCTTTTTCAATTCGTTTTGTTTAATGGTTTCACCATGATTTTTCAGGGCGGCTATTACGGGAACTACATACAGGCTGGCCAGCCATTCATTGAATTCCACCAGCTGTTCGGCAATTATATCATTGGCCATATTGGCCGCTTTTTGCCGGGCGCTGAAATTGGAGTTGATAACCCCCTGAAGATCGTCAATATCATAAAGATATACCCCGTCAATAGCCCGCAAAGCCGGATCAATATCGCGGGGTACGGCAATATCTATAAACATTATGCTGCGGCCATTGCGCGCCAGCAGGGCGGCACGGCTGTTGTCTTCCCGGATTACATAATGACTGGCAGCGGTACAGCTGATTACGATATCAGCTACCTTCAGTTCTTCGCTCAGGGCATCAAACCTTATCGCGCGTCCGTTTAGACTCTCCGCTATTTCTACGGCTTTGTCGTAAGAGCGATTGGAAACAATCACTGAATGTACGCCATTCTGCAGCAGGTATTTGGTGGTAAGATCCCCTATCTCTCCCGTACCCACTACTAAAACAGTCTTGTCCGCCAGCGGACCCAGTACTTTTTTAGCCAGTTCCACCGCCGCATAACTTACTGATACCGGATGTTGGTCGATAGCGGTTTCGGTTCTTACTTTTTTACCGACATAAATCGCCTTTTGGAAAAGAGAATTTAATACCCCATCGGAAGCTTTCAGTTCCTGCGCCTTCTGATAGGCCTCTTTTACCTGCCCCAGTACCTGGGTCTCCCCCAGTATCATGGAATCCAGCCCTGAAGACACTTTGAATAAATGGTTGATAGCGGCATAACAATTCGGCTGATAGACATATTTATCTATTTCCTCAGCCGCTAGACCGGAATAGTCCAGCAGGAATTCTTTTAAATGCTTCTGCCCGGCCTCAATATCTCGGGCAGTAGCATACAACTCCGTACGGTTGCAGGTATTTAGGATAACTACCCCTTCAACTTCCGCTTCTTTGACCCGGTCATAGAGACCGGCCAATTCATTGGAAGCAAACGCGAATCTTTCCCGGATTTCTACCGGTGCTGTCTGATGATTTATTCCCGTAAGGAGGACATACATTCCCCGATCCGCTCCTCTACCTCTTCTTTCTTGCCTTCCCTCAGTAATTCCAATATGTCGGAATATACCAAGGCCTCAAGCACCTGCTTTTTGGCTTGTAAATCCAGGGTGGAATTTTTAATTTCAGCGCGCAGGCTGCCCAATATTTCCACCCACTCCCCATATTCGACCGGAATCGATGCTTCCAGTTCACGGCGCAATTTGGCAGCTAAAAGAGGACTTTTGCCCTCCGTGGATACAGCCAGACACAATGAGTCGCGCCGCAAAATGGAAGGAACATAAAAATCGCAATTAGGCGGATCATCTACCGCATTAACCAGAATCCCCCGGTCCCGGCACAGGGCAGTTACCTTCTGGTTCACCCGGCCGTCACCCGTGGCGATAAAAACCAGAAAAACCCCTTCCATATCCTCCTGGCGAAATTCCCCCTGCCTCCAGCCAATCAAATCCTGAGCCGCCCAGTTATCGATACAACCGGTAACTTCAGGACTAACCACTTGTACATCCGTCTCGTACTCCAGCAGGGTTGCGATCTTGCGTTCGGCAACTTTGCCGCCGCCGACCACCAGACATCTTTTGCCAGCCAGGTGCAAATAAATTGGATATAAATGCGCCATCCTAGCTCCTCAAATCTTATTAACTAAAAAAGGCCTGAAATCAGACCTGTTTTTATTTTTCTTTTACAACCTTTTCGTCTGCTTCTCCTTCTTTGGCTTGTTTAAAACTCACCATGGCTTTGCCCAAAGATTCTCCTATTTTAGGCAGTTTGCCCGGTCCGAAAATCACCAGTACGATCACCAGGATCAAAATTAGTTCCCAGGGTCCAATATTGCCGAACATAATATCTGCCTCCTTAAAAGATCCCTGCCAGACCTATTTCTTGCTTTCCGGAGCTTCCTCATCGTCTTCTGCTTCCTTGGCATTTTTAAAATTCTGCAGGGCTTTGCCTAAAGATTCTCCAACTTTAGGAAGTTTGCCCGGTCCAAAAATCACCAGCACGATCACCAAAACCAATATAAGTTCCCAGGGCCCAACATTGCCGATAAATCCAAACAAAATGTTCCCTCCTTACAATACAGCCGGAAGAGGCTTGACCAATATTCGTACCGCTTTTACTCGACATATCCCCATAAAACATTATGACAAAAAGTCCGAGCTTTGTAAAGAATGTGGGATTTGTCGTTTATTCCCGTATAGGCTTTTTTATTCTTTCTTATCCTCATCCTCCTCGCTCGAATCATCCGTCTGCTTACGGGGTTTGGCCAGTTTGGCCACCACAATGCTTATCTCAAACAACATATAAACCGGAACCGCCATCATCACCTGGCTGATGGGGTCAGGTCCGGGGGTGAGCACCCCGGCCAGAATAACAATGGCGAGAATGGCGTATTTTCTGTTTTTGGTTAAAAATTGCGGTTTGACAAATCCTATTTTAGTTCCGAAGAAGGTAAATACCGGCAGTTCGAAGACCAGGCCAAATGGTATGGAAAAGGACATTACAAAAGAAACATATTGATCAACCTTAAACATGGTCTGCAGATTTTCACCGGCAATATAAACAAAGAATTTAAGCACCAGGGGCAGGATGCCGAAATAGGAAAAGAGCACGCCGGCAGCAAAAAGGAGGATGGTAACCGGAAATAAAACGTAGATGTATTTTCTTTCATGGGGATACAGAGCCGGTTTTAAAAACCTCCAAAATGCCCAGGCAACTATGGGAAATGCGATTATGAATCCGGCTAGAAATGACAGCTGCAATTTAACAAAAAATGCTTCGGTTACAGCAGTAACAATCAGAGGCTGGTTGATGGAACGTAAAGGATAGGTCACTATACTTAATAGTTGTTCATTATAACTAAAGCAACCTAGGGAGGCTATGCCGACCGCCACCACACTTATGAGAATGGTCTGGCGCAAAGCCGCAAAATGTTCCAGCAGGGTTTGTTTCTCATCTACTGACAGTTGCTTGAATGCCACAGAAATTACCTCCCCCAGTTTTAGTATTTCCTGCCGGAAATAAATTCGGCAATAGTCAACAATGAATCTTTTCCTGCCATATCCGGCAATCTATCCAGTTGATGCACAGCCTTGTCGGCAAACCTGTTGCTTACGTAATAAGCGTAGTCTATTCCATCCGTATCAGTTATCATCTCGATGATATCATCGGCGTTATTATGACACACCGCCGGAGAGGAAAGCATGGGCCCCAGCTCATGACGGCGTTCTCCGTACTTCAAAGCATAAATGGCCGGCAAAGTAATTACACCCTGGCGAATGTCACTGCCCACCGGCTTGCCCAGAATTTCTTCACTGGCTACAAAATCCAAAATGTCATCGGTTATTTGAAAGGCCATCCCCAGGTAGTAGCCATATTTCTTTAAAGCGTTTATTTCAGCATCGGTGCAGTTGCTGATCATAGCCCCCAACTGGCAGCTCACCGCAATTAAAAGAGCTGTTTTCCTTTCGATACGGCGTAAATAATCCTTCAGTCCCTGGTTTATATTGTAGCAGCTCTGCATCTGTTTGATCTCACCTTCACAGATCCCCATACTGGCATCGGCCAAAACCTCCAGGACATCACTGCGCTGATATATTGAGGCCTGACACAGTGATTGAGCCAGAATATAATTGCCGGTATACAGGGATACCCGGTTGCCCCATTTGCTTTTGACCGTAGGTTGTCCCCGTCTTAATTCCGAATTGTCGATAACATCGTCGTGAACCAGGCTGGCCATGTGGACCAGTTCCAAGGCGACCGCCAGGGGAATGGCATGCTTGATGGAATCCGAAAAAAGCTTGGCGGTCAAGAGAACAAACGCGGGCCGCAGGCGTTTTCCGCCTGCTTTGATCAGGTGCGTGGCAGCTTTATCAAGAATGGGCAGGTCGGTATCGATACTTAGCAGCAATTGCTCTTCAACCAAAGCCAACTCGTCACTGATAGGATTAAACATATCGAAATTGGTCATATTTACCCCTTATCTTATCCACTGTCGCCCCTGATTCTATATACTCATCGATTAAATTTTGTATAACACACACAATTAGGGGTGACAGCGTACTAGCGAAATTCTTTCTAATTATATAGTTTGGATATATAAAAATCCAACAAACGATTATTCGGCCGTTGTTCCTTTATATCTGGCAAAAAGGTCATGAGGGATTCCCATAATATCTAAGACTTTTCCCACCATAAAGTCGATCATATCGTCGATTGATTCCGGTTGATGATAAAATGCGGGCATAGCCGGAACAATTACCACTCCCATTTCCGCCAAAAGCAGCATATTGCGTAAATGGACAACACTCAGGGGAGTCTCCCGCGGCACCAGAATCAACTGTTTTTGTTCCTTCAATATAACATCGGCGGCTCGTCCAATCAGATTACTGGACATTCCATGGGCAACCGCTGCCACAGTTGACATAGTACAGGGTGCAATCACCATGCCGTCGATGATGAAAGAGCCGCTGGCAATTGGGGCGGCGATGTCGGTATTATCATAATAAAACAAATTGCCGTGGGGTAAATAGCTGCGGATTAAATCTTCCCAATGACCGGACCGGGGCCAGTTCATTTCCTGCCTCAGTACCAGGACAGCGGGTTCACTGACCACTAAATGAACTTCATGCTCCCGTTTTAACAGCTCACCGGTCAGCCGCAGCCCATATTTAATCCCACTGGCGCCAGTTAAAGCTATAATATATCGAGCCAATAACAATCCCCCTTCTGCACCTCGATCAAGATAACCGGCGGGGCTGGTACCCTCCTTAACTTTAATTATATATCTTTTGTCGGTCAAATTTCCGCATGACGCTATTGTCGTCAGCCGAATACGCCAGTATCAACCCAATCCTCCGACGCCCATGACGAACCGGGCATTAATGAAGGAGGGCTCAGAGCCGCCTTGCCCTGCGAAAATCTGTTTTGACAATAATATTCATACTTGGGGATTGACCAGGTGCTAGTGCGTTTACCTGGTAAAAATATCGATCATCGTCATGCCAAAAATGATCAATCCCACATAATGGTTGACTTTGAAAGAAGCGAAGTTAACCCTCTGCAAATTGCCCGGAGTAACTATTTTATGCTCATAGAGAAGCAGGGCTGCGGTAAAGGCAATTCCGGCATAATACCATATTCCCAGACCTAAAACCGTTCCGGCCATAATTAAAAAAATGGCGGTCAAAAAGTGAAATACAGCTGAAAATATAAGGGCGCCGGTTTCCCCAAAACGGGCGGGAATCGAATAAAGTTTATGAGCCCGGTCAAATTCAATATCCTGACAGGCGTACATAGTATCGAAACCTGCGATCCAACAAGCAACTGCCAACCATAACAGCAGCGGCTGCCAGTCAAAACGCCCGGTTATTGCGATCCATCCCCCTACCGGGCCTATCCCTACCGCCATCCCTAAAAGGAGGTGACACCACCAGGTGAACCTTTTGGTATATGAATAGACCCATAATATGACAACCGCCAGCGGGGCCAGCTTAACACACAACGGGTTTAGCTGGGCGGCGGCATAAAACAGCAATATAAAAAATATAAAGACCAGGACCCAGACACCGTTAACCGGCAAATCGCCCTTGGCCATTACCCACCCGGCCGTGCGGGGATTGGCCTTATCAATGCGCCGGTCAATGAGACGATTCAGACACAGCGCCGCCGACCGGGCGCTGAACATAGCCACGGTTACCCATACCAATTGCTGGATGGTGGGTATATCCGCAACGGCGAGAAATGCCCCCAGATATGCAAAAGGCAAGCCGAAAAGTGTATGTCCGAAATCTATCATCGTCAGGAACTTATGCATCTTACGCAAGGCCATATTCGCTCCATTTATTATTTGCTTTTATCATCATTATCTTGTCCAGTTTTATTATCAGATCAGTTCTGCCAAGTTTTTGCATAGTTCCATTTTAACTTAACCAACCAAACGGGGAACCGATTTAGGCTACCTCCCAATTCTTGTCCACTGCGTGAATAAGGTTTTCCAAGGGTTTGAATTGCTTGTACCCATTTTGGTTCAACAGCTTTAATATTTCCTTGGTTTTATCCAAATAGGCTTGGCCCAAGCCTTTTTGCCCGTGAACAAAAGTCAATTCTAAGGCTGCACCGAGATTGCGTCCTACTTCGCCATAGTTTTCCGTCAGGTCAGGGGTAAGGTTGGCCATCTTGGCCGCACTCATAAAAGCATTATGGTACAGGGGAGCCCTGGTTTGAATCAGAGTTTGTTCCAGATTGCTTTTTACTTTATGTTCAATGATCAAGCCTTCGTTAATCCTGCCGATCATGCTGGCAAACATATATAAAAGATGGTCGGTACCGGTTTCCACCAGCAGTTTTAAAACTCGACCAAAAATATAATCACCAATTAAGATGGTAAACTGTAATTCCTGGTTGTGCTTTTGTCCTTCTTCGTCATCTTTGATCAACCCGTGTATTCTGGTAGCAAAATCAATCGTTTTAAACAGGTTGGCCATCTTAACCGCCAGTTCTTTATCCAACCCTAAATACCGGTATGAATTTAAAACCATGGCCGGCAACAGCTTGAACCCCAGGTCCTGGTCAACTTTGGGCACATAAGCAGCTATCTCATTCCACCAGGGCAGCATGCTGTTGCGGAAGGTCCTGTCAACTTCCTGTAAGCCGGATTGTACGCTTTTAGTTAAAATGATCTCCATGAATAATCCCCCTAGCGGATAAATAAGTCGGCTCCTGATAACGGCTGCCTTTCTATCATTCCACAAAATACAAGCTTTTCCTGCCAAATATTATTTTTTCTCATATTAATTATACATTTTCCAAAATACTGCCTTATATATCATACATTAATCGATCATGCAATTACATATTAATTCATAACAGGCCTTCCATGTTTTTGCAAAGAAAATAACTAGGCCTCACTTGTTTCATTTACAAGTAAGGCCCTAGCTAAACCAATTAATGTTTTTTCTTCCGCTTCGGTCTACTAAAATAGTATCCCTCCTAAATATTAACCACCTTGCGTTCTTCCTGACCAGCCATCAAGCCTCTGGATACTTCCTGTGCCTTTACATATTCGGCTCCAAATGCTTCTGATACATAGTTGCATGCATCCCAGGGATTTACTCTTTCGCCGCAGGTAAACACATCGACTGCAGCATATCCCAATTCGGGCCAGGTATGAATTGCAAGATGAGACTCCGAGATAACAACAACACCGCTAACCCCCTGCGGACTAAACTTATGGAAAACCACTTCCCTAACCTCTGCGCCAGCCTCTAAAGCAGCATTTATCATGATATCCTCGACTTTCTGAATATCATTTAGTGCTTCGAATCGACAACCATAAACCTCAGCTAAAACGTGTCGCCCCAAAGACTGCAATAATGTCAACTCCCTTCTTCAATTAAAATGCCCTTCCCACCCTCCTTTGCCGAGTGCTCAAAAAGATACATGTAGAATTGTAGCATATTCTTTCCGCATGTCAATAAATAGATTTAGAAAATTTACTTTAATTTTGCCCAAGCACCGCGAGCTATGTAGGAGGACTGTGTTTATTGGATTGATGGCATTCTTTTAATTAAAAATAGATCCCTCGCAACCGCGGCATACAGTCCCTTTAATTACCATATAATGCGATTTTACCCTTTTTGGGCATAAAATATTACAGGGACTTGATATTTACCCACTGTAGTGATACTTTTAATGTTGACTTACTTTTGGCGTATTTTCATTATGGAAAGCAGGAGGAACTTGTCTATGGCGGATAAAAAGAGGATTCTTACCGGCGACCGGCCTACCGGCAAGCTGCATCTGGGGCATTATGTAGGGAGTGTAGCAAATCGGGTCAGGCTGCAGCATGAATATGAGAGTTATATTATAATTGCAGATGTGCAGGCATTAACTACCAACTTTGAAAATCCTGAAAACCTGAGCTGTGACACCCTGCAAATTGCCGAAGACTATTTGGCCGCCGGGATTGATCCAGCCATTTCAACCATATTTATTCAAAGCATGATTCCGGAAATCCACGAATTAGCTGCCTACTTCTCCATGTTTACATCTGTCAATGTCTTGAGGCATAATCCGACCGTTAAAACCGAAGCCAAACAGCACGGATTCAGCGATATGCCCTATGGCTTCCTTGGTTATCCGGTTAGTCAGGCCGCTGACATCAGTATCTTTAAAGCCCATCTGGTGCCGGTGGGAGAGGATCAGATACCTCATCTTGAACTGACCCGCAAAATCGTTAGGCGCTTCAATGACCTCTACCGGCCCGTATTGATCGAACCGGAGATACTGGTCGGACAAGTTCCCCGCTTAGTGGGATTGGACGGTAAAACTAAAATGAGCAAAAGTTTGAATAACGCTATTTATCTGAGTGACAATACCCAGGAAATAAGCAAAAAAGTAATGGAAGCCGTAACCGACCCCGCCCGGATTCATAAAAATGATCCCGGTCATCCCCAGGTATGCACCGTATTCGAATACCATAAAGTCTTTAATCAAAGCGAGGTTGAACAAATAGAAGCAGATTGCCGTAAGGGAGCCATTGGCTGTGTAAACTGCAAAAAGCGGCTGGCGGGATGTCTGGATGCTCTGCTTGAGCCCATGCGGGAACGCAGAGCCCCTTATGTTCAAAATCCCCAACTGGTAAAAGACATTTTGCTGGAAGGCACCCGTAAAGCGCACCAGGTAGCCCGGGAGACCATGGATGAAGTAAGAGATGCCATGGGTATCAGTTATTTCAAGTAAAACTAATCGAGAACTTAAGTAAGGGGACGTTCTTGGGGACACAGGAGACCCTTCCCCTTGCTTCATTTCAGCTTAATGAGTTTCTCTATACCCCAACCCAGCAAAGCTCCCAGAGCCATACCCGCCAGCCCTCCAAAAACCGGCCCGATATTAGATGAATAAATGACTCCGAGGGTTCCAATCATTGCCGCTCCCACAAATACTCCGTTGTAGTAAGTATGAGACTTGGTTCCGGCTGGTTTATCATGGAGCCGGTTATTATCCATCGCCTGGTTATATGCCTGCCATAAGGAAAAAGCATAAACACACGGATAAAACAGCATCCATTGCAAATTGGCAATTCGAGCGGCTTGCAGACAATCGCCCTGAAATGAGTAAAAAATCGCCAGGTTAAGATTGGCTTTAACGTTTATGGCAAACTCAAGCAAAACCAGCAGCAGCCCTACCAGATAATCACCATTATATAATTGCCCAAAACCCGGAATAGTCATTGACCATAAAAGTGCCATGCGGGCTGATCGGTATCTCATCCCGGTTCACCGCCTTTCTGATACAGGCCGGATGCCAAAACGGCATTCTCAATCTCCTTAGTCCAATGTGACTGTCTGGGTCCGGCCAAAATATCATATTACGGATATATGGCTAAGATTTCCACATTAGCTGAATTTATTATATGTCAGCCCCCAACCCTTTATACCTGTTACAAATAATGGGCAAGATGCCCTTGGCCTGGCTATTGCCAGGGAAGGGTTCTCTTGCCCATCATTTAATTAATATATGTACATCCTGATTATTGATAGCGGTCCCCAGTGTCCTCAGCTTTGGTTGTTCCCTAAAGCATAATTTTGTTGTCCATTGCGGCCAGCTTTACTATCTGCTCCTGCAATTTCCGGAAATTAGCCGGGGTTAATGATTGTTTCCCGTCTGAGAGGGCCCGGTCCGGCTCCGGGTGGACCTCCACCATTATTCCGTCAGCACCAGCCGCTATAGCTGCCTTGGCTACCGGGGTCACCAATTTCCAGTTCCCGGTGGCATGGCTGGGATCTACAATAACCGGCAAATGGGACAGCAGTTTGACCAAAGGCACTGCCCCTATATCAACGGTATTACGGGTATAGGTTTCAAAAGTGCGAATGCCGCGTTCACACAAAATCACATTGGGGTTGCCCCCATTGAGAATATACTCAGCTGCCAGCAGCCACTCTTCGATGGTGGCCGACAGGCCCCTTTTAAGCATTACCGGCTTCTGTAAACGGCCCAATTCTTCCAGCAGGGTAAAGTTTTGCATGCTGCGGCTGCCGACCTGCAGAATATCCAGCTGCTCATACATATAGTCCAGATCACGTACATCCATAATCTCACTGATGAGCGGCATGCCGGTCATATCCCGGGCCTCTGTCATTATGGCCAGCCCCTCCCGGCCCAGGCCTTTAAAAGAATAGGGTGAAGTACGCGGTTTAAAAAGGCCTCCCCGCAAAATATGAGCCCCCATGGCTTGGAGCTGAACCGCAGTTTTTAGATAATCCTCCCGGTTTTCGACCGCGCAGGGCCCCGCTATAACGGTACAATAGCCCTCGCCTATATAGATTACCCGCTTGGCATGCGGTATGGCTATGCGGCTGTCTTCCGGATGAAAATCACGGGAAACCTTCTTAAAGGACTGCATCTTACTCCTCCATATTTAGACCCGTTGAGCGCTTGCATTTAGTATAACATGAGCTAAACTTAAACATACTAAGCTTATTTTATATCTTTACCGCCAAAAGGGTGGAAATTTTTTTATATTTCAGCCGGATAGGAGGATCATATGCGAGAAAAATGCAAGATTGCTTTATGTCAGATGAACGTGGTTGATAATAAACCGGAGAACCTTGAACATGCCCGTCAAATGGTTGACACCGCCAGCCAAAAAGGGGCCCGGATAGTGGTACTCCCGGAGATATTCAACGTCCCTTATGATCCGGATATTATGGCCGCAAATGCCGAGAATTATGGCGGTCCCACCACCTCGTTGCTTTCCGCCCTGGCTTGCCGTAATAAGATTATTTTAGTGGGGGGTTCTATTCCGGAAAAAGATGATAACGGGAAAATTTATAATACCAGTTATGTTTTTGATGAAAAAGGTACCGTCATGGGCAGACATCGCAAAATGCACCTGTTTGACATTGACCTGCCCGACCAGATTTCATTTAAAGAATCCAGTGTGTTTTCCGCCGGTGCATCCATGCCAATCATCCGCCATAAGGACTTGGTTTTGGCCGTAATTATCTGTTATGATGTCAGGTTCCCCGAACTTGCCCGTTTGGCCGCTCTGGCAGGAGTTCATCTGCTGATTGTTCCGGCTGCCTTTAACACCGTAACCGGCCCCGCTCATTGGGACTTAACCATGAGATGCCGGGCCTTGGACAACCAATTATTTGTGGCCGCCTGTTCACCGGCCCGCAACCCCAAAGCGGGCTATCACGCCTGGGGCCATTCCCTGGTGGCCGATCCCTGGGGAAAAGTCTTGAATGAGGCCGGAATTGGGGAAGAGATTATTGAGGCGGAACTTGACTGGGGAACAGTCGACAAAGTCCGGCGGGAATTACCGCTGTTAAAGCATAGGCGAACGGATATTTATGAGCTGAATCCAAATCAAGCTCTTGAAGATATATGATATGAAAGGAAACTATAGACGCTGCAACCTTATTGGTGAACAGCAGTGAACATCAGGAGTACCCGCAGGGAGATTTCCATGATAATCAGCGATATCTCAGGCTATTAATATTCTACAGAAAACCTCAGGGAAATCAGACTTCTGTTCCCCTGAGGCAGGCGAATCAAGCTATTAATAAGAGGACGGAGGTTGGGCCGAGGGGCCATCCCCATAAATCAGCTGGTTATTGCGGATCACAAAGAGGAGAACCGCGAACAGCCCCGGGATGATAGAAAGAACTGCATAAAGCACCGCCTGGGATGTATATTTTTCAAACAATTTATAAAGCAAGAATATGGCAAAGACAAATACGGCCAGCTGAATCACGGCCCCCAGAACTGGAATCTGACCTAATATGGAACCACCGACAAAAATGACGGGGCACCACAACCCCAGATTATCCAGATGATACTCCATTATATCCATTTCCCCCACCAATAAACCCATAATGTAAAGATCAGCCACCGGAATCCAAGCCAGCCACGGGTTTTCAATTCCCCGATTATCAGCCAGGGTATACAAGCCGATTGATTTCAGAATATAGAACACCAAGCCAATAACTGAAAAAAGCAGAACTGCAATTACACCCAAGGCAAATACTGCGCTCATACCATCAACTCCTTTTTCATTATTATATTTACATCCAGCCCAGAATATTAAAATTATTTATATATTCGACATAATGGCTGATTTTCCCTGCCAGCTTAAATTATATAGTTGGTCCCCCACCTCTTTCCCGGACACTCTGAAAAGCCAAATTTTCACGCGCCGGATAATCGGGTAGGAGGCCACTCATTATTTGAGTGGCCGACCTCCCACAGAACCGTACGTACCGTTCGGTATACGGCTCCTCCCATGTTTACACACGGACAGACTCGTAGTAATCGAAAAAGTTAAGATATCCAGCCTTC
>JAYFPZ010000039.1:0-2221 GCA_034927445.1 Syntrophomonadaceae bacterium | reverse complement strand
AAGATGAGCATATCGTCCGCATAGCGGACGAATCTGTGCCCTCTCCGTTCCAGTTCCCCGTCCAGTTCGTTCAAAATGATGTTTCCACAAAGTGGACTCAGGGGTCCCCCTTGCGGTACGCCCAGTTCCGTTTCCTCGAACCTGCCGACGCGTGTGACAACGCCTGCCCGGAGATATTTATGGATGAGGGAGATGACTCTCCCGTCCTTAATGTTCCGTGACAGTATCTCTATCAGTTTGCTTTGGTTTACGGTGTGGTTGGTAGAAGGCAGTCTTGGGATTTACCCTTGTACTGCCAGCCCCAATCAGAACCCGGCGTGCGATTTTCCCGCACCGGGCTCCCCAGAATGATTCACGATCTCAGCTCATCATATGTTCGGGTGGAGCAACGTAGCATACGGGAGTTGAAACCACTCTCTGTTATTTAGGTAGCTCCAATAGAGCCGATGTCTCTGGCTTCTCCTTCTGAGCGATCTAACCCATTGCATCTGTACCTGCCCTCTGATGTAGTCCAGCTTCGGTTTACAGTGATATAAGGAGAAGTACTGGTAAAAGCCATTTAACATCATTCTGAGTTGTTTCTGCTGATCCCGCCGCTTCCAGTGACTGTGTGCTTTCAGCCATTGGTGGACCCGGTCAAGGAATTTCCGGCAGCTTTTAACTGTCGGTATCCTAACCAGTGCAAATTCGCCTTTTCGTCCTATTCCACATACATGCTTGAATCCCAAGAACTCGAAGGTCTCCGGTCTTTCTCCGTACTCTGCCTTTCTTTCTCTCGCAAAGCGTCCAAAGATGATTAGCCGCGTCTTTTCCTCGGCCAATTCCAGGCCGAATTTTCTCATTCGGTCTTTTAGCCACTTCTGAAAGTTCTCTGCGTCTTTTTTGTACTCAAAGCAGGCTACATAATCATCTGCAAATCTAACCAGATAGGCTTCTCCCTGGAACCACTTCTTGCATCTCTTTTCAAACCATAGATCAAGTACGTAGTGCAGATAAATGTTCGCCAGTATTGGACTAATAGGCCCGCCTTGCGGGGTTCCTTCTTCGTTCCTGGTGACAATCCCGTTCTGCATTACCCCTGCTTTCAACCATTTCCCAATCAGGCTGATAATCACCGGATCAGCTATTCGCTGTTTTATCATCCTCATCAGCCACTGGTGGTTTATATGGTTAAAGTATCCACGGATATCCGCTTCAAATACATGTCGTACCTTCTTGGTTACGATAATGCTTCTCAAGGCTTTGAGCGCTTGATGTGGATTACGTCCAGGACGAAACCCGTAGGAAAGGTCCAGAAAATCCTGTTCAAATATGGCGTCTAATATTCTTGCTACTGCTCTTTGCACCAGTCTGTCTTCCACTGTCGGTATCCCCAGCGGACGGGTTTTCCCATTTCCTTTGGGTATTTCCACGCGGCGAACCGGTGGTGCTTTGTACTGATTCTGTTTCATTCTTTGCCATATGTTGTATGTGCGCTCTTCAAGTTGGGATTCAAATTCCTTTGTTGTCTCCCCATCTACTCCACTCGCTCCTTTGCGATTCATCATTTGCCATGTCTCTGTTAGAAACTCTGGCGTTATGATGTGAGCTAGTGAGGTAAATTGCGTTTTTGCATCGTTTCGAGCTTTAATTGCTATCCTGTTCAATTGCGTTGACATACTTTATCCACCTCTGTGTGTAGGGTATGTTTCCTTGCCAGGAACTCATTCTGCCCTGCCGCTTCCCCATGTATGTGGCTTTCCCACACTCCGAGTACTATCAGCAGGTCCGACTTCCACCGCAGCATCCGCCTTCCTGTGGATGGTCCTTTCAGTTGGCGTACTCCGCTTTACGAAGACCACGGTGGATCTCCCAGGTTCCGTAATGCTTCCTTTTCCGTCATGCCATGCTCTCAGACCCCGCCGAGGTCTCCGATTTCCTCCCCGTTGTCTTTGAGATATTGCAGAAGATCTTCCACTTGCATCCCATCCGCTCCGCCTGCCCCTTTATTCTTCTTAACCCGTTTGTATGCCTGGTTAAGATTGCTTGGGCATAGGATTTCCTCCAGCAGCCCACCCTCGGGTCTGCCGGCATTGGTGATGTTGTTTTCGGTTATCCCGGATCCAGTAAGCGCTCCCGCATATCCTTCGTGTTCCGCACTATCCTTTTGCGGCCAGCCACTGTTGCTACAGTGTTTTCTGCTTTCATCCTGTTTCCCGGTAACCTTCATTTACTATCACCT
>JAYFPZ010000007.1:0-254584 GCA_034927445.1 Syntrophomonadaceae bacterium | reverse complement strand
TATGGGGTAAAAGAAGAGGAACTTCCCGTATACACCGACATTGTGATGACCAAACAGGGACGGCTTACGGCCAACAATTATACCCAATTGGATGCGGACCAAGTGTTAAGCATATATAGGTCTTTATTTTAATCAGCAAGTTCGCAGGAAAATTCGGAGGTTATATTGCATGGAGCATCATGGTATAAAGGCTTATCTGTTTCAGTGGATGGATGGCCATAAACAAGGATTTTACGATTTATCGGATTATATGTGGGAGCATCCGGAATTGGGGCTGGAAGAATTCGAGGCATCCGGCCGGATCAAAGACATTTTGGCTTCGCATGGCTTCAAACTGGAGAGTGGCATAGGGGGGCTGCCGACTTCATTTATTGCCACTTACGGGCAAGGATATCCGGTAGGCGGAATCAATGTTGAATACGACTGCCTGCCGGGGCTTTCCCAGCATAAAGACTCGGACAGGCCCGATCCTTTAATTCCGGGAGCGCCGGGACAGGGCTGCGGCCACAATATTTTAGGCCCGGCAGCGGTCTGGGCGGGAGTGGCTCTGCGTTATGCCCTGGAAGAGTTTAATATCCCCGGCACGATCAAGCTGTTTGGCTCTCCCTATGAAGAATCCAGTGTGGGAAAACCGGTCATGGGAAAAGCGGGGGCGTATAAAGGAGTGGACTTTTTTCTGGATTGGCATCCCTGGAGTGACAACCGGGCCGACTATGACACCTGCAACTCGGTTTTCATTGTCCAGTATACGTTTACCGGCAGGACCTGCCACGGGGCAGCACCCTGGGAGGGCCGGAGCGCTTTGGATGCGGGGATGCTTTTTGGCCATGCGCTGGAGATTTTGCGGGAGCACCTGATTCCGGGCAATCCGGCGGCAGCTCATACCATAAACTATACTTTTTCAGATACCGGCCCCGCCTTTGCCAACGTAGTACCTGATAAAACCGCGATCATTTTATATGGAAGATTTAACGATATGGCCGTCGCTGAAGATGCCTACCGAAGAATCGGACTGTGTGCCCAGGGAGCGGCTATGTCAACCGAAACAACGGTTTCGGAACGGCTGATTACGTTTACCCACAATAAGCTTCCGAATAAAACCCTGGCTGAGGTTGTTCATAGAACCCTGGAAGAATTAGGGGCGCCAGAGTATACCGAAGCAGAACAGAATCGGGTTAAGCGCATGCAGCAAGCTGCGGGGCTGGAGCCGGTCGGCCTGGAAACGGAGATATCGCCCTTTAAATTCAGCGAGGCCTTTATTACAGACGCCTCGGAATTTTCCTGGAATGCTCCCTATGCCACCTTTGATCTTGCCTTGGGGCCCAAAGGCGGATGGCATAACTGGATGGTTACAGCCTGTTCCGGAAGCTCCATGGGCAAAAGATGTATGGACAAGGCTGCCAAAATTCTCGTATGTTCCGCCATTGATATATTAATGAATCCAAATTTGATTGACAAAGCCCAAGAAGAATTAAGAGAATGGTTGAACGGAAAAACCTACGCAAGCTTGATACCGGACGTTTACGAGCCGCCCCTGGGGTTCAACCAAAGCATAATGGAGCATTTTTTTCCTGACCGGAGAGGAAAGTATAACGCCTTGAAGCATCGTAATGGAGGTATATATGAATAATTATGTAATCACCATCGCCCGGGGATTTGGCAGCGGCGGCAAAGAAATTGCGGGAAAACTCTCTAAAAAGCTTGGCATCTCCTGTTATGAAAGACAGATTCTGCAAATGGCTTCAGAACAGAGCGGGATCGCGGAAGGCATCTTTGCGGAGACGGATGAAAAATTAAAGGGTCACAAACTGGCGATTATGTTAAAGGCCCTGCCTTTCAATTCGGTGGTGGAACCTACCAGCCGTAAGTTTACCTCCGATGTTAATCTGTTTAATATTCAGGCTAATATCATTCGTTCCCTGGCCGAATCCGAGTCCTGTATCATTATCGGAAAATGTGCCAATTTTCTTCTGCAGAATTATAACAATGTAATCAGTATTTATATTGAAGCTCCCCGGGCAGCCTGTGTGAAATCGGTAATGAGCAAGATGGGGGTTGCAGAAGAACAAGCCCATAAAATGATCACCAAAACCGATAAATATCGTTATGATTATTACAAGTTTTATACCGGCGGCAAGGACTGGAGGGACCCGGTGGCCTATGATATGACCCTGAACAGCGATAGAATCGGGCGTAATCAATGTGTAGAAATTATCTGCGATTATTTAAAAATAAAATTTGATGGCGGGGAATGAATATGGGACCTATCGTAGATCAGAAATTAAAGCTGGTGGTCAAGTCTTCCCGGTGTGGGCATTATAAAGCCGGTGATATCATTTATCTGGACGGGGCCTTTGTAAGCCCGAAAACAAAAGTTCCGGTATGCCTTTCAGCCTTGAATGCAATCTATCCCTTCATCTATGGCGCCCGGAAAAGACTGACCGGAGAACAGCTGGGATTTCCCGATATGACCTTTCAGTGCCCTGATATTCCGGAGTCGGTAGAGTTTCAGATTATACCGAATGATGAAAAATAGAATATTTCGTGGGTACTAGGGTTCATCTTATTAGCAGAGTAAAGATAATGTGTAAAAGCGCGGTTATAGCGATGGCCGCTACCAGGACCACTCCGATTATCTTCAGGGTGGTTCGGGTTCCCATCTCTCTCAGCATAGTAAAAAAGGAGGATATGCAGGGGGTATAGAGCACCAAAAAAATGCTGGCGATAATGAACTGGTGGGCGGTTAAATTCAGGGGTGCCAGCAGTGCAATGGAAACATCCTTGCGCAGAAATCCCAATAGCATAATCGGAGCTATGGCGGGAGGAAGCCCCAGAACGAATTCAACCGGCCGGGTCAGGGTATTGGTTATGAATTCGATGACTTTTAAATAGTCCAGGATGTTCATAATCAGCACGCCGATGGCGATCATGGGAAACACTTCGGAAAAGTATTCCACGATCCGGACCCACAGTTTACGGGCCATTAAACCTATTTGGGGGACCCGATAGGAAGGAAGCTCCGTGAGAAATTCCGCCGATTTTCCCGGCAATATCCGGTTAATCAGACTATTTATAGCCAGGGCCAGGATCAAAAGGGTCGCAAAAATAAAAAGTACGGTAGGTACGCCGTAATTCATGCCCATGGAGATAATCATCGCGGTTTGCGGCAGACAGGGAGCGCTCATCATAATCAACGCAATCGTCAATATCTGATCCCGTCGATTGTTCAATAACCGGGTTGACATGATGGCCGGAACTTTACATCCCAGGCCCAGCATTATCGGAATTGAAGAATAACCATGCAGTCCCAGCCGGTGGAAAATATTATCGAGCAACACCGATAGCCGCGGCAGATATCCCCAATCCTCCAGAAAGCCGAAAACAAAATAGAATGAGAAAAAATAGGGAAATACCAGCACCAGGGCAATATAGAGACCGCTGGTCAGGATGCCGAAGGACTCCATGGGATCAGGACTGTATCCCACCAGCAGGCCGATAATAAATTCCGATGGAATGCGGCTTACCAGATTCATGATAAAAGGGGCGTAGATATCGGTGTAGAAGGGGTCTAAAAGGCTGTTGATTATACCTTCCCCCAGGAACCTTACAATTAACAGAGTAGCAAGCAGCACCCCCATAGCGGTTATAATCCCGCCAATCGGGTGAATGGTAAAATCATTCAGTCGTTCCCAAATGGTATGATGCCGGTGTTCCAGCTTTTGAACCTTGTCTATAATATGCCCTACTTGTTTCCAATGGTCTTCGGCATTGTACTGCAGCTGGCTGACTTTGGCCCGATCCAATGCTTCCACCAGTTTGGCAATGCCTTCGTTGCGTAAAGCGCTGACTGTCACCACGGGAACACCCAGAATGTTTTCCAAGGCCTGCACATCTATGGTGATTCCGTTGTGGGCGGCATCATCCCAGAAGTTAAGGCAGACCACCATCGGTTTTCCCGTTTGCAGCAGCTGCAGGGTAAGATTGAGATTCCTCTCCAGATTGGTTACATCCACTACGTTGATTATAATGTCACAATCCTTGATCAATTGCAGGGCGGTTTCTTCTGCTTCGGAAAAATGCTCCAGCGAGTATATACCCGGGGCATCAATTAATTCATAACTCCTGCCTTCATAAGCAAAGGTGTCAGTAACGAGATTGACTGTAGTCCCGGCATAATTGGCAGTTACCACACCCTTACCGGTAATCCGTGAAAAGACAAGACTCTTGCCTACATTGGGATTGCCGATGAGTACAACCTTTTGTTTAGGAAAAAATACAGCTTTATCACCAGGCGCTGACGACTCCACCATTATCCCCTGGGCCATGGCATACCCAATGGCAAATTGGGCCCCGTCTTTTTCAATGACAATCGGACCTTTTAGTAAAGAGGCACTTTTCTTGACAATTACGGTTCCCGGTACAATTCCCATGGCTTCTAGCTTGCCTACAACCTGGTGCCCTCCCTGGACCTCGACCACCCTGGCGGTTCCGTTATTTTTAATTTGGGTCAGGTTCAGAGAACCCATGCCCGGCGGGGCTGCCTGTTTTATTATTTTCTGTCCTTGCCGGAGGCGGGTCTTGGTCGTATTTTTTTTCCCGAACATTTTTTATGTTTCACCACTCTAACCTCAAAAAATCAATAAATAGCATTGCGGGCTGGAATTGTTTAGTAATAATAATCATTATCAAAAATCTTGAGACAATTTTCAGTGTTTCCCGCATTCCGGACAGAATGCATAAATGGTGAGCCGGTGGTTAACGACTGAAAACCCTTGTTCTTCAACCTGCTTCTCAACGCTGTCCAGCAGTTTCTCATCTAACTCGAATATTCGGCCGCAGTGCAGGCACTGGATATGATGATGCTGATGCTGCGTATTGTCGGCTAATTCATAGCGATACTTGCCTTCATCAAACATAGTCTTATATAGTATGTCCAAACTGGCCAGGCGTTCCAGGGTCCGATAGACAGTGGCAATGCCAAGGGTGGGAGCTTTCTTCCGCGCTGCCTGCAGCACTTCCTCAGCGCTTAGATGCTCTCCCTGGGTCTCCTGCATTACCTCCAAAATTACTTTCCTTTGGCGGGTTAACTTATATTCACCTTGATTTAATTTAGCTTGTATTTGCTGATCCATACCGATCACTCCAAATAATGATATTCATTATCAAGCAGAGTATAGAGCAACTTTTACCTTTTGACAATAGGTTGACTATCAAGAAAGGGAAATTTTATCTGTCTTATGGCCACACGTGAATCCTATTCACTGCTGCCATTTTGTTCGATAATGAAATCTATGAAATATCTACTGGCAATAGGCAGCACATTTTTGTTTCTGTATGCTAATGCAATGGTACGAACAATTGGGGGAGATATTTGCTTGGGAACAATGTTATAGTTAGATCTGCTTAATACTAATTTGGGTAAAATAGAAATTCCCAGCCCTTTTTCAATCATAGACATTATTGTATAATCATCGAAAATCCGGTATTGGATATTGGGGTTCAAATTATTCTGTTTAAAAAACTCTAACGGTCCGCTTACTTCTCCTTCATCCAATAAAATGTATGGTTCATGGGATAATTCTTCTAAGGTGACTTTTTTATGTGCAGATAAGGGGTGTTCGGCAGGCAGCACTGCCAGCATTTCGTCTGACATTAAAGGAACCATAGTAAGGCCTGATACGGCAGAAGGATTTACGAAACCAAAATCAACGCTGCCTTCTTTTATCCATTCGGCAATACTTGTATACTCACCCTGCTGAAGTTCAAAATGAACGGAATGATATGTCTCTTTGAAATCCTTCATCAATTGGGGAAGATAGTTGCACGAAACACTGGTAAAGGTCCCAATACGGATGATTCCACTCTGCAAACCCTGCATTTCTTTATGCTTTTCCATAAGCTCCCGATGTGCATAATACACTTTTTTTATATAGGGCAAAAACTCTTCCCCATCGGGAGTCAGGGTAATTCCTTTTCGCGAACGCATAATTAATGTGGTTGAAAGTTCCTCTTCCAGAGAATGTACTATCTGGCTGATTGCTGATTGTGTATATCCAAGTTCCATCGCCGCTCTGGTGAAACTTCCCATTTCGATTATTTTCATGAATGCATCATATCGTGTCATTCTCTGACCCCTCTATTATTAGTAAAACTAATAATATCATCATAAATATTCGTTTTATTGATGTCAAATTCACTGATAAAATGGACAGCAATAAAAGAGGTGTATTGGAATTGAATGCTAATCTGAGTTGGTTTAAAACCGGAGTACGGAATGGTTTTCCTATTTTTTTGGGATACCTGGCAGTCTCATTCACTTTGGGTATAGCTGCCAAAAATGCGGGAATGACTGTATTTCAGGGAACCTTGATGTCAATTACGAATAATACATCTGCGGGTGAATTCGCGGCTTTTGGATTGATCAGCTCCGGGGCCTCTTATCTGGAAATGGCGGTTATGCAGTTTATTGTCAACATGCGCTATATTTTGATGTCCTGCGCCTTGTCACAAAAATTGAACGCTGATACCCCTTTATTTCACCGACTTCTTATGGCGTTTGATATCACCGACGAGATATTTGGTTTATCAATTAGTGTTAATGGTAAGCTGAATCCATTTTATACTTACGGTTTGATTGCTATTGCTTTACCGGGCTGGGCCTTGGGGACATGCCTGGGGGTAGGAGCCGGCAACATTCTTCCGGCAAGAATGCTAAGTGCATTAGGTGTGGCACTGTATGGAATGTTCATAGCGGTTATTGTTCCTCCGGCCAAGGGGAACAGAATTTTAACCGGGTTGATTTCCGCATCCATGGCAATCAGTTTCCTGTTTACTAAGATACCACCCCTGAACCATATCTCTTCAGGATTTAAAATTATTATTTTGACGGTTGCTATTGCGGGAACAGCAGCAGTT
Source organism: Syntrophomonadaceae bacterium (assembly GCA_034927445.1). Lineage (GTDB taxonomy): Bacteria > Bacillota > Syntrophomonadia > Syntrophomonadales > Syntrophomonadaceae > PHAA01. Next base: position 247,669 of record JAYFPZ010000007.1, on the reverse strand, counting down.
TTTATGCCTGTTCCAGGAGAAACGGAGACAATTCATGAGTCATAATGTGTATATTTACATATTGATAATGGCAGTTATTACTTATTTGATTCGTATGCTGCCACTCGCCCTGATTAGGAAGGAAATAAAGAGTACTGCCATTCGTTCATTTTTATATTATGTGCCCTATGTAACCCTGGCAGTTATGACTTTCCCGGCAATACTTTCAGCTACCGCCAGTCTCTGGTCAGGAATGGCAGGGTTTGCGGCGGCAGTTGTACTGGCATATCGAGGATCAAGTTTATTTAAAGTATCAGTAAGTGCTTGTCTGGTGGTATTGGTTATGGAATTGCTGGCCTGATTAAGCCTAAAAATGCATTTCATGATTGGGCCAAAGGATAAAATAACTTCTCTTTTTCAAAAAATGAGCTTGACAAAGAACGACAAGACTAATAGTATAAAACTATACCATTTTAGTAAACAATATGGAGGGATAATTATGGCAAAATTCTTAGGCATTTATAAATGTGATGTGTGTGGCAATATCGTGGAAATGCTCTTTGAAGGCAAGGGTGAAATGCATTGCTGTGGTCAGCCCATGAAGTTGATTGAGGAAAATACGGTGGATGCGGCCTATGAAAAACATATCCCGGTGGGTAACCTGGAAAATGGAGTTCTTACGGTCAAAGTAGGCAGTGTTCCCCATCCCATGGCCGAGGAGCACTATATCCAGTGGATAGAAGTAGTGGTTGGGAATAAAGCCTATCGGGAGTTTTTAAAACCCGGGCAGGAACCCCAGGCCAGCTTCTGTATCGAGGCCGGCGGAGAGCCGATCGTACTGAGAGAATATTGCAACCTGCACGGTTTATGGAAGGGTTAAGCGGTTGTAGTTTTACTGCCGGCTGCGGCGATTTTTATAGGCCGGCTGATTTTTAATAATATAGCGGGGTAGCGGGGTATAACCCTGGGTTGATTGGCTGGATGAGTTGAAGGAGACGCTTAGCGGGGTGCAGCCTCAATGCTTCCCGGTGCCTGCAAGAGCGGCAACAACCCCAAGCGCTACATAAATACCGCCAGAAACGTAGCGTTGTCCGCCTGCCATAGCCCCCTGCCGCTGCAGCCAGTTTCTCAAAGTGCTGGCCATCAAGGCATAGATGCTGTCAGTGCAGATGCCCAGTCCAACCAGGGTTATTCCCAGTAAAAGCGTTTGTTCTCCCACATGCCCCCGGGCTACATCCACGAACTGAGGAAGAAATGCCAGGTAGAAGAGTGCGGTTTTGGGATTTAGAAACGCTACCACGGCTCCCTGCATAAATACATTGGCCAGCTTTTGACGCTCGACTAAGGCTGGCTTTAAGTTTTCGCGGCTTAAAAGGCGGGTTATGCCCAGATAAATGAGATAAGCGGCCCCGAGATACTTTACTATATTAAAAGCCACATGGGATGAGGCCAAAATGGCAGATAACCCTGCTGCGGCACATAAGGCCAGCGTTGCGCTCCCCAGAGCAATACCTCCTACCGATACGAGACCGGCCGCACGCCCTTGATCAACGCTGCGCGTGGTTACATAAAGAACCGAGGGGCCGGGTATGAGCAGCAATGCCAGTGCGGCTGCAACAAACAGTTTCAAATTATGTGGGTCTAACATGGGTAACCTCCGAAGGTGCAAGGTTATGTTAACGATTATATATAATTTAGCCCCCGTTTGGCAGAGAATTTTACTTATTGCCCGAAATTGTCATCCGCCACTAAAGTAGTTTCTGCCTGAATTTAGGCCATGCTCTTAATTAGTCAGCTGATCTATCTGGTAAGGGGTTAATATTCCCTTTTCGCTCACCACGGCGGATACAAGACGGGAAGGAACCAGGTTGAATCCTTTTTCCAGCGTTTCAATCTTACCCCGAGGTAAAAACTTGGGGCTTTCGCATATGGTATAAAAGGGTAAATTGGCGTCGCCTGCAGCCAAGGCCAATTCAGCCGTGGGATAACCATTCAGCAGGGAGCCATCAGGGAGAATGGCATCCGCTCCAACCATAATTTTGTCCGCCTGTGGGGCCATGGTCCGGATATCGGTATCCGGGAAGGTATGGCATTTTATCCCCTGTCCGGATAAGTCAGCGGCCATTTTGTCACCGTAAGCCACCGCTCCGGGAAATTCCCTTGATTCGGCCGCCATAATTTGAAACGACTTCCCCTGGCCGCGGGCCCGGGCCATGGTTTGAACAATCGTCGAACTATAGCTGCAGGTCATGATTACATCTTTATTTTCAATAAGGCTGGCACCAGCCTCGATGGCTTGGTCACGTGCCCGTATAAAATCACGCTTAATATTCTGCACTATGGTTAAAGCAGCTGCCCGCAGGGAATTCAAATCCGTACCGCTGCCCCAGTCTTTTTGCAGTTCGGTCCTAAATCTGGATGAACAATTGGCGATGGATGCCATAGCCGGGCGGCATTCCTGAAGTTCATAGGTGAGACCGGATATTTCCCGCAGGAATTCTTCAGGATTACGGGCCTGACTGGTTTGAACCGCATTTTTAACAGCCTCCAGAGCTTTATCGGTTAAATAGCCGGCTCCGTGAATTTTATCATTTTTTATGGCAATGACAGCTTCGTGCATGGCTCTCATTCAACCCTCAGCCAGGCTTCAAACAGTCCGGGAACGCAGGTATGGTCCATAATTTTCCGGGGATATACCCATTTATACTCGCTGTGCTCCCAATCAATCTTTATCTTGTCGGGCTGGGAAAGACCGAAACGAAAGGGATGTACTACCCAGGTACGTCCTAGGTTATCATCAACAACTTCCAAGGGTGCCCCCTCTTTCAGCAGGGTAAGATCGCTGGCGGTCAGGCCGGACTCTTCCTCCAGTTCCACCCAAACCTGCTGCAGCGGCGTTTGATCTTCTTCAACATAACCGCTTATCCCCGCCCACCGCTGCTGGTAAGAACCGACTTGCCGGCTTCGCCGCAGCAGTAATATCCTGTCGCTATGGACCAGAAAAGCGGTAACCACATGAACCTCCTGCATTGTAAAGACCTCCAATCATAGCCATATCTCCCCTGATTGCAGATACCGGGCGGCTGCGCGGTTAATCTACAGGGATCGGTATAATTCGGTTATAGTTGCTTAATAGGACTGAATGTTGCTGCTATCTCAACCCTTCATAATATAAGCTTCCGCGGCCAAAGTTTCACCGGTATCCAGCGCCACCTCAACCTTGCCTTTGACGAAACGGGTGATGTTAAGGTGAAGAAAGTCCAGTTTATCAATAGTTTTCTGATCAACCTCGTATACTTCACCCTGCGTGCGTTCCCCGGTCTGGGGGAGAATAGCGTCCAAACCGCCGCCCATGACATATTTTTTATATCCCTCCACCCAGCCTTTGCCCAGCAATGCCTGCCCCTGCAGGTAATATTGGTGGTAATGGCCGCCAGTCATAAATCTGCCGTACACGAACACCTTACTCATAATAATATAATCACGCTCCTATAACGCCTGCGGTTTAGCGCGCAATTTGCGCAAGCGCTCATTGAATTCATCCTGAGCCGTGCGGATGTATTAACCACATTTTAAGCTTTTACCTGATTTTTGCCAATAATACTGTCCGTATTTTCACAGTTAATACCGGAAGCGCTGGTAAACCAAGCTGCTAATGTATTTTATCAAACGCCCCTAAGACCCCTTCCTCTTCAGGTGGAGGATAAACCGATTCTGTCCCTCAGTGGCGGGTTCAATCCCCGACTAAGGGGGCGTTTGATAAAAAGCTCGGGTTGCGATGCACACAAAATGCGCAATGTAGGCGCTAAAGCGCCCGCATTTTGGCGCACAATTCGCGCAAGCGCTCATTGAATTTTTCTCAGCCCGTAATTTGTTTTGGGGGAAAGAGTCAGCCGGGACGTCGTCTTGGAAGTGCGCGACCGTGCAACATAATAGCTGACCACGTCGATCAATTTGCTCAACCCCCAGCAGACTGACACCGTCAGCAGCAGATCAAAAATAAAGTTGAACAGAAAAAGCTGTTTGGAAGTATCGGCCTGGCCATTGCCCACATAAGGCATGGGGAATTGCAGCAGGCCTATAGCCATTATTCCCCAGAGCAACCCTATCCGGGATTTGATCCCCGGAAATTCCCGGTTCCTGAAATAGACCAGCAGAGAAACGGAAGTAATAACCAGATAGGTTAAGCCGATAAACCATAAATGTTTGGGAAGATACTGTTCCCGGAAGGAAGACCACCAGGTAAATCGATTAAACTCTCTTACCGGCGTTTCGCTGTATTCCCGGGAATACTTGCCCAAAAAGGTGGTTGTGGCAAAAGCCTGCCCGGCAGTATATTCCATCCCCTGGAGCAAGCGGGCCGGGTGGGTAATATAGAACTGTATCAGCTTGAGGTTGGACATTTGGCTGTAGAACTCCTGCTGGGTAATTTGGGTATTCGGTACATATTTGACATAGTCGGCCTTATCCTGAAAAGAGTGTTTGCCGGCCTCCACGGCCATGTCAGGGTTTAAGCCCAGATCGGATAAATCCTGGGCAGGATGAGGTGAATCTTTCAATATTCCGTAAAAAACCGAATTGTACTGGCGGTTGTTGGTGTCCTGGTCGGTCAGGCCCAAACCAAGGGGATATATGATCAAAACGCAATATAAAATGCCGGCTAACCATTTCTGATACGGTTTTAACAACTGTCTATTGTCCCACAGAAGCTTCCCTACCATTATCAACAATATGGGCAAGGCTGATAATACTTGCATTTTAGAGCCCAGCAACAAATAGGCCGCCGCAATTATAAAAACTATGCGGGGGAATACTCCCGCTTCAACCCTCATAACGTAACGATGATGCAGGTAGCCGGCCCAAGCTGCCATGTACAACGTCAGAGCGGTAATCATCATTGGTTCTCCGTACAAGCTATTAAACCATACCAGATAATTCCCGTCCAGGCATACCAGCAAAGTGATTAGCCCAAATATAGCCAGCTTGATCCCACTTTTAATATTCATGTATTTCATAATTAGATAAAGGGCGGAAACGTAAATGATAGCGTAAGCCAGGGCCAGGTAACCGGTTTTGAAAATTGTCTGGCCTGCCATTTGACATATTAAGCTTATCAGGGTAATTAAAAACGTCATACTGGTTGCTGTCAGCCTGGTGATTATACTGCCTGTATTTAGATTATAGATCTGATAGTCGGTTACGGGATAGTCGAGAAATCTCACAAAATTTGAATCATTAATATTATCCAAGGGGAGTCTTAACCCGGATACATTCATAACCCGGTCGAAGTCTCCCTGATCGGCAATCCCGGGTTGAGGGTATTGGAATAAAACATAATATATTACAGCCAGGGCCAACAGGACTAGAGCCAGCCGCCCAAGCTTAAAGGTACTTCCTGCTGATTTCATTGGATATAACCTTCCTTTGCTGGCATTAATGCCAATATTGATTAAATTATAACCTTTCTTGGTCTGCATGAGTGCAATGTTGATTAAATATAGTGCATAGCTTAACCATTTTTGGCAAAAATATGCTCAAATAAAGAAAAGGAATTCTGCAGAAAAAGGCCTATCGATATTATCAAGGAATATACTGATGCATACGGTTAAGCGGATAAGCGGTAAAACGCAGGTGCTCCCGGGCTGTTTTCCTTTAGGGCCCGGGAGCACCTTGCGGCGTATTCAACGCCTGGGCTAAGATCAATTAGGCAGCAGCTGCGAATCCAATCGTCTTACCGCCGCAAAGTTATTTTAGTGCGCGGGGTTCCAGATGGCAATCAGCGATATATCATCGAGATGCACATGCCGTTCAGGATGATGGTGGGTGTTGATTTCAAAGCTTATTCGGGCCAAGCGGGTATCGGGCGGTGCGGGGATCTTGGTGGAATTGCTGAAACCGGTATAAGCGATACTGCTCAGGCTATCCGCGGGGATTAACAGATTAAGGGCAGGATGGTCCAGTACATTGCGATCATAGTCCAGGAATTCCAGTAACACCAATATATCGGCATTACTATACTCAGTAGCCGCACTTAAATAGAAGTCCAACTGATAGAATATTCCCGGACAAATACCAGGCACATCCTGGTAAAGAACCGCATAATGATGGGAAGAACCAAGTCTTACCGCTTTTGCTCCCTGGTGGGCTATTTCACCGATATCCGGATTGATCAACTCTACTCCCGATTTGTACACCCAGCCGAAGAGATGGTCGGGTTTATGCTCAAAACCCCCGTCTATTATCAGCTCACCACAGCGGGGGATGCAGCGCTCGCACTCCTCCGGGAAATCCGTTGTCATACCTTCCCGATCCGGTTTTTTATAGTAATCTTTCCGGCCATCTCTAAGTTTCCGGTGTTTGCGGCCTTCACCCTCATCAGGCAGATCAAACCCGGGATCCGGCTTTTGGCGGTAGGGAGCTTTACGGTCATCGTATTTATAATAACTGAAACTGTCATGGATGCACTGATCTAATATAATCGTGTAACGTTGGCTGGGGATTTTACTTTTTCTGGACCTGGGTTTATGGTTAAACTTCCACGTGCACCCCCGATTATTTGAAAGTTTGCTCATGGACATGCCTCCTTATTGATAATAGAAGAAGAAATAGCATTAATTACAAAGTTAATTCAATTTATGCCTATTCTTGACATTATGTTACTGAACAGTCCATGCAGCGGGAATAAAAGCATTAGGAACCGTTTGTCTCCAATCTACGGGGATGCTGCGCGTGCACCACGCCTTGGCCGGCTAAACGGCCTTGAGGCGGCCTGGCCGCAGCCGGGACCGGAGTTCCGGTTGCAATGGATTCTATAGTTTCATAACTTGTGGTTTAAAGTTAAAATAAAAGAGATATGTAGTTTAATAGTTGATTTTAGTATTCGGAATATAAGGGGGGCAGGTTGAAGTGCCGAGAGAAAATACAACCGACGTAAATGAACTTCTGGTGGAAAGCCCTTACATGGCTCTGGTTATGGTAGACCGGAACGGCTATGTCACTGTCATGAACCAGACTTTTCTTGATTTGTTGGGTTTAAGCAAAGAGAAGGTGATTGGCAGCTACATTTTGGATGTCCTGCCCCATTCTGAATTGCCTGAAGTACTTAAAACCGGTCGTATTGACAAAGCGGATATCTGGCCGATTAATGGCCAGGATACGGTAGTAACCCGTCTGCCTATCGTTAAAGATGGAGAAATAATCGGAGCCATTGGGCAGAGCTTTTTTCTGGATATGTCCGGAGCCAAAATTCTAATGCAAAAACTGCAGGAGACCGAAGAAGAATTTAGCCTTTTCTCGGAAGCCTTGATCGAGAGCCCTTATATGGTGTATGTGGTAGTAAACCGCGAGGGCAACGTCACCTTGATGAACCAGACTTACCTGGATGCCCTGGGTTTAACCAAGGAGGAGGTCATCGGCCGGCACATACTTGAGGCAATACCTGATTCGCACCTGCCGGAGGTATTACGTACCGGCCGGGTGGACAAGGCTGACATTTGGAAAGTAGGTGAGCGGGACACCATTGTAACCCGTCTGCCTATTGTCAAGAATGGTCAGATTATTGGAGCAGTGGGTAAGAGCCTTTTCCTGGACATGTCCGGGGCCAAGATTATGATGCAGAAATTGCAGGAAACCGAGAAGGAATTTCAAGCCTTAAAGGAAGCTCTGATTGAGAGTCCCTACATGATTTACGTTATTGTAGACAAGGATGGCTATATAACCACCATGAACCAGACCTACCTGGACGCCTATGGCTTGAAGAAAGAAGAAGTGCTGGGCCGGCACATTCTGGAAGTTGTGCCCAATTCCGGGCTGCCTAATGTTTTGAAGACCGGGAAGATTGATGAAGCGGTAATTTGGCCGATAAACGGGCGGGATACAATTATGAGCCGCATGCCTATTATGAAAGACGGAGAGGTTATCGGGGCCATCGCCAAAAGTCTTTTCCTGGATATGTCCGGTGCCAAAATCCTTATGCACCAACTCCAGGAAACCGAGAAGGAATTCCAGGCGGTCTCCGAAGCCCTGATTGAGAGTCCCTATATGGTTTATGTTATTGTTGACAAAGAAGGTATAATCACCGCCATGAACCAGACCTACCTGGACACCCTGGGTTTGGCCAAGAGTGAGGTGGTAGGCCGGCACATTTTAAGCGTTACCCCGACCTCTCAACTGCCTGAAGTACTTAAAATCGGTCGTATTGACAAAGCGGATATCTGGCCGATTAATGGCCAGGATACGGTAGTAACCCGTCTGCCTATTGTTAAAGATGGAGAAATAATCGGCGCCATTGCCCGCAGCTTGTTTATGGATATGTCAGGGGCCAAAATCCTGATGAAAAAGCTGCAGGAGACTGAAAGGGAGCTGAATATATACAAAGAAGAAGTGCGCCAGGGCTATCGGGCCAAATGGCAGTTTAAAGATTTAATCGGAGAGAGTGAACCATTTATCCAGATCAGATCATTGGCGGAGCAGATGTCCCATACCGGTTCCACCTTGCTGATTACCGGCGAAAGCGGAACCGGCAAGGAATTGTTCGCCCATGCCATTCATAATGCCAGCAGCCGCAGTGCCCTCCCCTTTGTGCGGATAAATTGTGCGGCTCTGCCTGAACATCTCCTGGAGTCGGAACTGTTCGGGTATGAAGAGGGGGCTTTTACCGGTGCGACCAAAGGGGGGAAACCGGGCAAATTCGAACTGGCCATGGGTGGAACCATTTTACTTGATGAAATCGGGGATATGCCCTTTGCCATGCAAACCAAGATGTTGTCCGTTTTGCAGGAAAGAATGGTGGAAAGAGTCGGGGCAACCAAACCGATCTATATCAATGTGCGGGTAATTGCCGCTACCAACCGCGATCTGGAGCAGATGGTGGAGGAGGGGAAATTCCGCCAGGACCTGTATTACCGTTTGAATGTGGTACGCTTGAACATACCCCCGCTAAGAGAGAGGACCGAAGATATTCCTCTGCTGGTCAAGGACCTGATGAGCAAGATAAATGCCAGAGCGGGCACCCAGATCAAGAGCATTTCCCATAAAGCGGTGGAATTGATGCGGAATTATAATTGGCCGGGCAATGTACGTGAGTTGGAAAACTTATTGGAGCGGGCCTTAAACCTGGCCGATATGAACCGGGAAAACAGTCTGACCCTCAAACATTTCCCGTTCCTGGTTGAGCAAGCTTATTTTGAGGTGGACGAGGCTGAGAACACCCCTGCGCCTCTACAGGCTGCGATTGAACAGCTGGAGAAGAAGATTATCCTGCAAGCCATTGAAAAGGCCAATGGCAATAAAGTCCAGACTGCCAAGATATTGGGCATATATACCTCCGCCCTCTACCGCAAATTGGAAAAATATGGGCTGGACCATTTATAAAATATTTCACCGAAATACTAGAATAGTATCCTATTTTGATACACTGAATATGTAGAGGTTTGTCAAAAAAAATGTTGAAATAAACCCTATTAGCGGTTTTTGTTTCGCATTTACCAGAGATATTGGTGAATAAATAAAAAAAATTTAGGGGTTGTCCTATTTTGATGTACGTTAAAAAAACGTTACTATAGGTCGATAGCGCGTTTGCCCTCTTAAAATACTATATTGTTTTGATATACCTCAGACCAGCCGGGATGAGATCAAATACCGAGGCGGTATACCTTTAAAAGTTAGGTATACCGCCTTTTTGCGCCTATTATTAATCGGCTGCAATTTGCTTGGCATGGTTTTTGCTCTAATACCGGCACAACAGATGATTATTTCTTTATATAGCTTATCTATATAGCTCATTGAAGATATCCATGAGGAGAGGGGGGAAATTCTTTTTCGAGTTCGGGTGACGACAATTATTTATGAGGAGGAATACATTAATGGCGATTAACAAAATTGCGATGTTGGGCGCGGGCACAATGGGTCAGGGCATTGCCTGGGCACTGGCTGCAGCTGGTAAAGAGGTAGTGCTCTATGACATTAAACTGGAATTTATAGACAGAGCTATCAATGCCATCAGCAAGAGCCTGGCCAAGGCTGAAGAAAAAGGCAAGGCAGCTCCCGGAACCAAAGACGCCATCGTGAGTAAAATCAGCGGCACCGTCGTATTTGAGGAACTCAAAGATGTGGATTTCGTCATCGAGGGCGTTTTCGAAAATATGGACGTTAAGAAAGACATCTACGGTAAGCTGGATGCCTTAATGGCCCCTGAGGTGATTATTGCCACCAATACATCTTCACTGTCGATTACGGAAATTGCTGCCATTACCAAGCGGCCTGACAAAGTGGTAGGCATGCATTTCTTCAATCCGGCCAATGTAATGAAACTGGTTGAAGTTATCCCCGCCTTGCAGACCTCTGCTGAAACTGTGCAAGCGGTTGTAGATCTTTCCGTCGAGATCGGCAAAAAACCGGTAAAGGTTAAAGAAGGTCCCGGCTTTGTGGTTAACCGTATTCTGGTTCCCACCATCAATGAAGGCTGTGCCATTCTCTATGAGGGACTGGCTACGGCGGAAGATATTGATACGGCCATGAAGTTTGGCGCCGGCTGGCCCATGGGTCCGCTTACCCTCTGTGACCTGGTAGGGGCGGACATTGCCCTGGCGGTTATGAATACCCTTTACGATGAAACCGGTGATCCCAAATATCGCCCCTCCGGGCTGTTAAAACAGTACGTACGGGCTGGCTGGCTGGGGATGAAGACCAAAAAGGGCTTCTACAATTACTAAAGCTGCAGACGATTAAAGCCAAACCGGAATGGGGGAACTGAAGAATGGCCTATGAAAATATAATTCTGGAAAAAGAAGATTACCTGGCAATACTCTATATCAATCGTCCCAAGGCGCTCAATGCTCTCAATAAGGCTACTTTGACCGAAATCAGAAAGGCGGTTGAGGATGTAACCTCTGATAATGCGATTAAGGTGCTGATTGTCACCGGAGCAGGGGAAAAGGCTTTTGTGGCCGGAGCCGACATAGCCTATATGCAGCCGTTGTCCGCGGTTGAAGCCAGGGAGTTTTCCGATTATGGCGAGAAAACCATGCGTATGCTGGAAATTATGGAGAAACCGGTAATTGCCGCCGTCAAAGGATTTGCCCTGGGGGGAGGCTGTGAACTGGCTATGGCCTGTGACATCAGACTGGCAGCTGACAACGCCCTCTTTGCCCAACCTGAAGTTGGTCTTGGAGTTATTCCGGGGTTTGGCGGCACCCAGCGCCTGCCCCGACTGATCGGCGAAGGCCGGGCCAAAGAACTTACTTATACCGCCGATACCATTAATGCTGAAGAGGCATATCGTCTGGGTTTGGTGAATCACGTATATCCGGCGGAAGCATTGATGGACGAAGCCAAAAAAATGGCAGCCAAGATTGCCAAGAAGGCGCCTTTGGCGGTTAATTTCGCCAAGTTTACCATTGGCAAAGGCATGCAGGCCGATCTTGACACGGCCATGAGTATAGAATCCGACATGTTCGGCATGTGCTCCTCCACCTTGGACCAAAAAGAAGGTATGGGGGCTTTCCTGGAAAAGAGAAAACCGGTATTCCAAGGGAAATAACTGGGATCGAATTAAAAAATAAGATTAGGGAGGTTTCTTGATTATGATGAAGGAAATTCCGGATGTAGTTATCGTAAGTGCGTGCAGAACGCCTATTGCTAAATTTATGGGCAGCCTTAAAGACTTTACCGCGGTTCAACTGGCCACTATAGCGGCCCAGGAGGCGGTAAAAAGAGCGGGTATAGATCCAGCTATTCTTGATGAAATCGTAATGGGCGAAGTCTATCCCCATATGCAGGGATCGCTGCCCGCCCGTCAGGTAGGCTTGGCAGCAGGTATGCCGGTAAGAAGCAATGCCTGTAATGTCAACCAGAACTGCGCTTCCGGCATGCGGGCACTGGATACTGCCATAAGCCATATCCAGCTGGGTAAAACCGGGGCCGCTCTGGTAGTAGGGGTGGAAAGTATGACCAATGCCCCCTACATGCTGCCCAAAGCCAGAATGGGCTACCGCATGAATCAGGGTAAAATTGAAGACGCCATGATTCACGACGGCCTTTTTGACAGCCTGGTACCCGGGCACATGGGCTTGACCGCAGAGAATATCGCCGAGAAATACGGCATTACCCGGGAAGAATGCGACCAACTGGCTTTGATGAGCCATCAACGCGCCACTCGCGCCAACCAGGACGGAACCTTTACCAGGGAAATCGTTCCGGTCGAAATCAAGTCCAAGAAGGGCGTTAAAATATATGACAAAGACGAGCATATGATCCCGGATGCCAGCATGGAAACCATGGGCAAGCTCCCTCCGGCTTTCAAGAAAGGCGGAGTTGTGACCGCCGCCAACGCCTCCGGGCTTAACGATGCGGCCGCTGCGGTGGTTATCATGACCAAGGCCAAAGCCCTGGAATTGGGATTAAAACCCTTAATGAAACTGATCAACATTTGCGCTGAGGGTGTAGCTCCTGAAGTAATGGGGTTGGGCCCGGCGGTAGCCATTCCTAAGTGTCTGCAAGAAGCCGGCATGAAATGGGAAGACATAGAATACTGGGAGATCAATGAGGCCTTTGCTCCCCAATGGCTTGGCGTTGGCAGAATGCTCAAGGAAGATTATGGCATAGAGATCGATATGGATAAAGTCAATGCCAACGGTTCCGGAATCGCCCTGGGCCATCCGGTAGGCTGCACCGCCCTGCGGATTGTGGTTTCCCTTTACTACGAACTTGAGAAGAGGGGTCAGACCGTAGGCGGAGCCTCCCTCTGCGTGGGTACCGGCCCGGCTTACTGTTCACTTTGGACCCGGGATATCTAACAGCCTCCTCAGAGGAATCTTTTTTAGGGGTGATGGCTGCGCACAGGCCATCACCTGCCTCTTTTAAAAAAATGGCGAGAGCTTTGAATAAACTAATTGGAGGGAAAATGTATGGATTTTCGTTTAAGTGAAGAACAGGAAATGATGAAAAAAATGGCCCATGATTTTGCGGCCAATGAAATAGCCCCGTATGCTTCCGAATGGGACAATAAGCATATTTATCCTGAAGACTGCATTAAGAAAATGCATGAAGTCGGGCTTATGACCATTGGGGTCCCGGCTGAATACGGTGGGGCAGGGCTTGATCATGTTGCCCAGAATATTGTGGCTGAAGAGATATGCTGGGGCGACGCCGGGGTAGGGACGGTCATGGTAGCCAGTACCCTGCTGGCCTCCGACCCGGTCCTGGTAGCAGCCAACCACGAGCAGAAAGTGGATTTTTACGGACGTTTGAACGAAGGCCAACTGGCCGCTTTTTGTCTGACCGAGCCGGGGGCAGGTTCGGATGTACAAGGCCTTTCCACTAAATGCGTTAAAGTCGGCGACGAATATATTATCAACGGTACCAAACAGTTTATCAGCAACGGAGGAACCGCGGGAGTCTACACGCTGCTGGCCACCCTGGACAAAAAGATGGGGACCAAAGGGATGTGCGCCTTCATAATCGACCGCAACACGCCCGGGATAACCGTCGGCAAAACCGAGGACAAGCTGGGCATCAGAAACTCCAATACCACCGAGGTCATATTTGAGGATGTCCGGGTTCCCGCCAAGAATCTGCTGGGCAGCGAGGGCCAGGGCTTCTATATTATCATGAAAACCTTGGATCTCTCCAGAGCCAGTATAGCCGCTATGGCAACCGGGGTAGCCCAGGCCTGCCTGGACGCTTCCCTGGAATATTCAAAACTGCGCACCCAGTTCGGCAAACCCATCTGCAGTTTCCAGGCTATTCAGTTCAAGCTGGCTGACATGGCCATGAGAATAGAGGCTTCCCGCCTGCTTTACCTGGAAGCGGCGTCCCTGCAGGATATGGAAGTTCCGCGTTTCAGCAAGGCTGCTTCCCTGGCCAAGGCATTTGCCGGTGATACCGCCGTGTTCTGCGCTACGGAAGCGGTGCAGGTATTCGGCGGCTATGGCTACTCCAAGGATTATCCGGTGGAGAAGTATTACCGTGACTCCAAGATATTCCAGATTTACGAGGGGACCGGCGAGGTTCAGCGGATGGTTATCGCCGGCGATCTGCTCCGGGGTTGATTGGCCTCCGTTCGTCATATTCCCTTATTTTTTCTATCCTCCCCAATCCTCGGCAGGATTAAATAAGATATAATAATCTTTATGAGAAAGGAGGAATTTATTGGTGGATTATAGTGTAGAATACCAACGCAAATTAACCCCGGTGGATGAAGCTGTGAAAGTAGTGAAATCCGGTGACCTGGTACATTACGGTGAGTTTGTCATGAATTCGGCCTATCTGGATGCGGCCCTGGCCAGACGGGTGGATGAGCTGACCGACGTAAACATCCGGACCACCTGCTGTCCCTTTCCGCCCCAAGCGGTTCTGGCCGATCCGGAGAGGAAGCATTTCATTTACAACGATATTCATATGAGTGCCGCCAGCCGCAAATTGCATGACCAAAATCTATGCAACTATATGCCCTTGACCTATCATGAAGGCCCCAGCTTTTATGAACGCGGTTATGTGGAACCGGATGTGGCCTTGATTAAAGTTGGGCCTATGAACAAGCATGGCTTTTTTAATTTTGGCGCGTCTAACTCGTTTACTCCCCAAATATGTGATGCGGCTAAAATTGTTATTGTGGAAGTTAATGACAAGATACCTCATTGCTTGGGCGGTAGCCGGGAAGCGATTCATATTTCGGAAATCGATTATATTGTGGAAGGCGATAATAAACCTCTGATTCAACTGCCGGAGGTGCCGGTAACCGAAACGGATAAAAAAATAGCCGCTATCGTTATGGACGAATTAGAGGACGGGGCCTGTCTGCAGTTGGGGATCGGAGGCATGCCCAACGTGGTAGGGTCTTTGATAGCCCAATCCGATCTGAAGGACCTGGGGGTTCATACCGAAATGCTGGTGGATTCATTCGTTGACATGTATGAAGCCGGGCGTATAACCGGCAAGCGTAAACAGATTGACAAACGCAAAATTGTTTGGACCTTTGCCATGGGCACCAATAAATTATACGACTTTTTGGATGATAATCCGGTCTGCGCCTCGTTTCCGGTAGATTATACCAATGATCCGTTTATAATCTGCCAAAACGATAATGTGGTCGGGATAAACAATGCTATTGAAGTGGATCTTTACGGCCAAGTGGCTTCCGAATCCTCCGGCACCCGCCATATTTCCGGAACCGGCGGACAGTTGGATTTCATCACTGCTGCTTATTATTCCAAGGGAGGCAAAGGCCTCATCTGTTTGAGTTCAACTTATACGGACAAGACAGGCAACCTGAAGTCCAGAATTTGTCCCATTCTTACCCCGGGAGCTATTGTCACCGTGCCTCGCAGCATAAACTTCTATGTAATAACCGAGTACGGTAAATGTATGCTGAAAGCCAAATCGACCTGGCAGAGGGCCGAGGCTTTAATCAACATCGCCCACCCGGACCTGCGGGATGAATTGATTAAAGAAGCTGACAAGATGCATATCTGGGTAAGAAGCAATAAAATAGTCTGATTACGGGTCTTTACTGCTGGGAGGTATCATAATGGATAAGATTGAAATACTGGAAAGGCTTATAAGCATCAAAAACAACGCCAATGAAAGAGCCAGCCATGAAGCCCGGGGAAACCCGATTCTGCATCAGGAGATAAAGGCCTTTATACTCCAATGTGGAATTGAGCAGCTTATCATTGAAATCCAAAACACTATCCTGGCAGAATATCAAAATGACAGATCACCCTTAACCTATAAAATACGGGTTTCGTCCCAGGCCAGTTAGTCAACCTTCCTCCGACTCAACTGGCGCTTCGGGGTTCCATTTCCGGGTCCGATGATACTGCCCGGGACAAAAGACATAGACCAACTCTATGATGGCCGCAGTTATTCATGCACCGAATAACTGCGGTCGGTTGATCTGGGGATAAATTGGTCCCCGGCCCCTGGAGCAATCCAGCTGGCAGCTCAACTCAGACGGAATCGATATGATAATCAAAAATGCTGCCGGCTAATTAAGGGGCGACCCTGACGGCGTAAATGTTGGCAACCGACATTGACAATTTAGTAGGTATATGGTTATATTTTTTTAAACCGTTGATGAGGAAGTAAAACCACGACCTAACCATACAGAGAGTCGGGGCAGGTGCAAGCCCGATTGGCAAAGCGTGGATAGATGGGCCTCGGAGGGCGATGTGAACGGGTTTTAAGGCCTTAGTAGCTTGCGACGTGAAGCCGGCGTTAAAGGCTGGGAGTGTTGAGGCACTCTGCAAGAGTGGATGCAAAAAAGCATCAACTAAGGTGGCACCGCAGGTTTAGCATCTGTCCTTATCCTAGGGCGGGTGTTTTTGTTGTTCCAGATGCCTTCTCTGCTCCGGCCACGGTTGGGGTGACGAGCTTGCAGCTAGACTCACAGAATATTTAAGGGGAGGGTTTATTCATGAGAAAACCGGTAAAGTCAATTGTAATTCTGGTATGTTTATCGATCCTGATAATGTCCCTGGCAGGTTGCGGGCCCGAGGATACCGCCCAAACTCCCGCCGGTGACCAAAAGCTGCAGGTAGGTATCGTGCAGATTGTCGAGCATCCCTCGCTTAATACCATTCGGGAATCGATTATTGCCGAGATGGACAAGGAAGGATTCAAAAACGGTGACAATATCGTCATTGATTATCAGAATGCTCAAGGCGACCAGACGAATTTGAAGACCATATGTCAGAAATTTGTCAACAGCAAATATGACCTTATCATAGCTATAGCCACCCCGTCAGCCCAGGCTGCCGTGGGCGAGACCAAGGATATACCGATCGTATTCTCCGCTTGCACCGACCCGCTGGGATCGGGTTTGGTGAGCAGCTTGGAAAAACCCGGCGGTAATGTAACCGGTACCTCGGATGCCATATCCGCCCAGAAGATTATGGAACTGGCCCAACGTATCACTCCCGATATTAAAACCGTGGGGGCCCTCTATACCTCCAGCGAGACCAATTCCGTTTCAGTTATTAACAATTTGAAAGAATATGCCGCCCAGAACGGATTGACCGTAGTGGAAGCCACCATCACCAATTCTTCGGAAGTGCAGCAGGCGGTAACATCTCTGGTGGGTAAGGCGGACGCCGTTTTCTCCCCCATTGACAATACGGTGGCCTCAGCTATGCCGCTGGTGACCCAGGTGGCGAATAAGGCTAAAGTACCCGTTTATGTAGGAGCCGACTCGATGGTCAAAGACGGCGGCCTGGCTACTTATGGGATCAATTACACCATTCTGGGGCAGGAGACAGCCAAAATGGCAGTGGCTATCCTGAAAGGCCAAAAAGCCGGAGACATTCCGGTAAAGACCATGACCGACATGGATATCTATGTCAATAAAGATACGGCGGCTGCTATCGGTATTACCATTCCTGATGATGTACTAAAACAAGCCAAGGTGTTTGGCAAATAACTCAAAGGAGTATGGCTTAAATTGAGTTTTTTGGCGTTGCAGGGCTCGGTGGAACTCGGTGTTATCTATGCCATTATGGCCTTGGGAGTCTTTATCTCGTTTCGAACCTTAAACATACCGGATCTGACCGTAGACAGCAGCTTTGTGCTGGGAGCAGCCTTCTCGGCTGTGTATTGCAGCAATGGACAGCCCTTGACCGGGCTCCTGCTGGCTTTGATTGCCGGAGGTCTGGCGGGCTCGGTTACCGCCCTGCTGCATACCAAACTGGAGATTCAACCCTTGCTGGCGGGTATTTTGGTTATGCTGGGGTTATACTCCGTCAACCTGAAAGTAATGGGCACCCGGGCCAATATTCCCCTGATCAATAAGACGACTGTGTTCAGTATCCTGGGAGGAACCCCGCTTGAAACCTATGCCAAGCTGATCCTGCCCTTGATGGTACTGGTAGTGGTGCTCTTTTTATTATTTCTGTTCCTCAAAACCAAATTGGGGTTTGTTTTACGGGCTACCGGTGACAATGACCAAATGGTGAGGGCGCTTGGAGTTAACACGGATACTGTAATTTTGATAGGTATGGCCCTTTCCAACGCGCTGGTCGCTCTGGCTGGTGCGCTTATAGCCCAGTATCAATCCTTTACCGATATAAGCATGGGTATCGGTATGGTTATTATCGGACTGGCTTCAGTTATTATCGGAGAGGTTATTTTTGGGGTCAGTACCCTGCTGCGGCGCCTGATTGCGGTTGTGCTTGGCGCCATTCTTTACCGCCTGGTTATTGCGGTTGCCTTGGAAATGGGCATGCCGGCCACTGACTTAAAACTGGTTTCAGCTCTGATTGTGGCTTTTGCTCTGGCTATGCCTGTTATTAAGAAAAGAAGCGGGGTTTTCAAACGGAGATTGACTGCCCGGGACATAAGAAGAGGGGGGCGGAACGGTGCTTAAAATCGAGTATTTAACCAAAACCTTCGGGCAACCTGGAAGCACCGAGGCCAAACTCGCCTTGGACAACCTTGATCTGAAACTGGAGGCGGGTGAATTCGTTACGGTAATCGGCGGCAATGGTGCGGGTAAGTCGACCCTGCTCAACTGTATTTCCGGGGTGTACGAAGCCGACCAGGGCAGAATTGTGCTTGATTCCATGGATATGACCTGGTGGCCCGAGTATAAACGTTCGAGATATATAGGCCGGGTTTTCCAGGACCCCCTGCAAGGGACCGCTTTTGATATGACCATTGAAGAAAATCTGGCCATAGCATTCGCCAAAGGCAAACCCCGGGGACTCCGGTCGGGCATAACCCGCAATGACGCCGGATTTTTCAGGGAACGGTTAGCCCTGCTGGATCTGGGGCTGGAGGATAGAATGAAACAAAAGGTAGGCTACCTATCGGGAGGACAGCGGCAGGCTTTGACCTTGCTGATGGCAACCATGGTGAACCCCGAGCTGCTGCTGCTGGATGAGCATACCGCCGCCCTTGACCCTGCCATGGCCAAAAAAGTGCTGATGCTCACCCGGGCCATAGTAGACGAACACCATTTATGCACGCTTATGGTGACCCATAATATGAAAGCGGCCCTGGAATATGGGACCAGGACCATTATGATGCATGAAGGCCGAATTATTATGGATTTACAGGGGAAGGAAAGAGAAAATATGACCGTGGAACTGTTGGTCAAGCAATTTGGCAGCCGCAGCGGTACGGAATTGGATAATGACCGACTGCTGTTAAGTTAATACCGCTGTGATCATACCTTGTCAGTAGCGTTCCGCCCTAGGTGCACCCAATTTGGCAATGGTAATATATGCAAAAACAATCAAAAAATATGAAATTTTTTGTTTTAATCTGCTATCATTTTAAATATGACAAACCATTTACAAAAGGGTGTAGTTATGCAACTGGAATTATTGACCAATGCCTTGCTGGTGTCTGGAGCCGTCTATTTTATTATAGCCTTTTTTGTTTTTTGGCTCTTTCGGGCCAATGCAGGAGGCAAGAGCTTTGTTGGCCTGATGCTGGCCGGGTGCTTATATTCAATCGCTTACTATTTTGAATTGCACAGCCTCAGCCTGGCGGATATGCATTACTGGCTTAAAGTTGAGTATATAGGCATAACCACCCTTCCCGTAGTTTGGGTAATGTTTACTGCCAGGTACTCCAAAAAAGAACACTACCTGAGTCCTGCCGTTATTGCTGTACTTTTTGCGGTTCCTCTGCTTACCTACATTATGGTTTGCACCAACAACAGCCACCACCTGTTTTATCGCTCCATGAGCATGGTAATGGTCGATAATCTAAACATATTGCATACGGTCAAAGGCCCTTGGTACTGGGTAAACATAGTCTATATGAATCTTTTGATATTGACCGGCAATATTATTCTGCTGCAGATGTGGCGTCAGACCCCAATCCCCTTGAATAGGCAGTATGCCGCCATGTTTCTGGGGTCCCTGGCTCCCTGGGCGGCAGAATTTATTTATATAGCGGGATATAGTCCCTATAACCTGGACCTTACTCCCTTCGGCATGACCGTGGCCGGTATGGTTTATTTGTTCAGCCTGGTGCATTATCGGATATTTGACCTTATTCCGGTTGCCCGCAGCGTTGTGCTGGAAAGCATACAGGACGGGGTACTGGTGGTAGACGCCCGGGAGCGGGTGGTAGATATGAATGCCTCGGCGGTCAAATTTTTTGGTAATAAAGCCGATATAATCGGCAGCAGGTTGGAAACCCTGTTTCAGCCTGCGGCTGGGACCGCCCTCAGCATAATGAATGCTGCCGGCGGTCATTGGGAGTTTCAACATAATACCCCGGATGGTCATTACTGGCTGGACGTGACGTTTTCCCCTTTGACCACCCGTGAGGGTAAGATCCGGGGTCATGCCATAATTGTCAGGGATATTACCAAGCGCAAACTGGCCCAGGCTGAACTGGAACGGGCCAACACCGAACTATACAGGCATATTGAGGAACTTGACAATTATAATCGTGAAATGAAGCAGTTAAATGAGATGAGTACCGCCTTGCAAAGCTGTAATCGACTGCAAGAGGCCTTTCCCATCATTGAACGGTTTTTAAAGCACCTTTTACCTTCCCTGGGGGGCGGGGTCTACATTTATTCTGAGGAATGCCAGGCAATGGAGTTGTTGTCCGGCTGGGGTGATTTTCCCCCGGACCGCAAGGCTTTTAGCAAAGAGGAATGTTGGGGATTATGCAAAGGGGAAATTCACCAGGTTGGATTTTATGATGAAAACATGATGACCTGTGTTCATGTCGAAAAGAAAAAAGACTTTACCTATATATGCAACCCTTTGATGGTGGAAGGATTAACCTTTGGAGTGCTCCATTATTATTATCCGCTTAGTAACCTGTCTGAAAATCAGAAGCAGTTGGGACTGGTCGTTTTAGATGCCGTCAAGCTGGCTTTAACCAATCTGAAGCTGAAGGAAAATCTGCGGCAGGAGTCAATCCGCGATCCCTTGACCGGTCTTTTCAACCGGCGCTACCTGGAAGAAACCATGAAGCTGGAGATGTATAAAGCAGTACGCCATAACCGCTATATGTCAGTGATTATGGCTGATATCGACAATTATAAAGTAATAAACGACCGGTACGGTCATACCCGGGGTGACCAGGTATTGATTCTGGTCAGCAAATTATTTTTGCAGAATATCCGGAGCGGTGATATAGCTTGCCGCTACGGCGGAGACGAATTTATGCTGGTTCTTCCCGGTGCTCCGCCCGAGGTAGCTTTGAACCGGGCTGAATTTTTGCTGCAGCAAACCAACAATCTGAATTTCACGGTGGGGGCCAAACGCGTGCATCAGATAACCCTGTCCATGGGTGTAGCCGCTTTTCCAACTGATGCCGATTCGGCCCCAGCATTGATTCAGGCGGCAGACCAGGCCTTATACTGTGCTAAAGCGGAAGGGCGCAACCGGGCGGTTTTTGCCGGACGAGGCAACGCTGCCTGTTAAGGTAAACGCGCTAATCTGTTCCCTGACGACCCTGTTCGGCGCTTTTCGCCTAGCTCTCAAGTTTCCGGTATCGTTCCACCCCCCGGGTCACCAGCCAATAATACAGAATCAGCGCCAGCAGACCGAATACCCCCAACATAAACCCCGCCGCCCAGGCCATGTCCTGGAAAAAGCGAATTACTGCATAAATTATGCCGCCGCCTGCCAGTATGGATACCAGCATTGACAAAATTACATTGAGATTCTGTTTAACCGCCTTCTGTTCATTGTCCCAGTCTAATTTGGGGCGCAGAATGTCGATTAGCAATCCGACTTCCAGGGCAGGGATTATGGCAATCAAGCTGACCCCTAAAACCATAAGGTTGGTCTTTATATTGAGATCAAGCGCCACATTGGCTGCAGTCATTAACAGCAGGGTGCCCAGGGCGCTGAAAACATAACCGGAGATCAGTTTGGCCTGAATTTGTTTTTTATAAGGCAGAGGAATATATTTGGAAATAAAAAATTCTTTGCCTTCCCGGGACAGGGAGGTGGAGGAAATGCCGTTGGTTGCGGTCAAAAATATGGACACCCCTGCTATAGCTATCATTATAATTATAAGGGCTTTCGGGTTGGCCAGCAGTTCTTCCCAGGGGGCAGCGTTCCCCTGATTATGCGCTTGCAGCCAAAAAGGCAAGATCAATAATACCGGTGCCAGCAGGTTGATCAGTACACAATTTATAAAATAGATGGGGGTTCTGATTAATAAACGTATTTCTTTCTTGCTGTAAGACCACAAGGCTGATGAACCTGCCGCCAGTTTCCGGTAATCTGAGGTGGTAAGCTTTTTCCTTTTGGCCGTAATTTCCCCAGAACCAACCAACCCTTGGAAATACCATCTCTCACCCGCTGCCCATGCCAGTATGACCGCCAGTAAGGATAATCCGGTAAACTCAAGCAGGCTGATGAGGCCTGCCGCCTCCTCCGCCTTAACCAGAGCCAGGCCCAGGTAACGAGTAGAAGGAAAAACCCGGCTGATCAGATTCATCAAACCGGTACGATCGGTAAGTAAATTCTGCAGGAAGGCTGGATCGGTAGTGCTGGGCCCCAGTTTTTGAAATACGATCTGCAGCCCTATGGCCAGCCCTATGGCAATAAGTCCGCCCAGGATCTTAAGCACATCTTTGCTTCTCCCCAAATTGGCGAATCTCATTAAAATCACACTGGGAATAGTGGCCACCCCCAAAGGGAGCAGTGGAATGAGGAAAAAGCCCAATAAGGCATAGAGCCAGTAAAGCGGAGAGGCTCCGCTTTTTAAGCCGTAAATTATTATCGGAGGCAGCAAAAAAGGAAGTTCCGTCAGGTATTCGTAGCATAAAACCACGGTAAACCGTGCTCCCAGAACCTGCCATCCCCTCAAGGGCAAAGCCAGCAGACTCTGGGCATCGCCGGCCAAATAGAACAAATTGATGACATAAAAAATCCCGAAGAAAAATATCAAGGTGCTGACCAGGACTATGCCCAAATTAATAATGGCGCCTTCCTGACCCAGGGGAGCCAGCAGGTCGTATCCCTCCCACAGAAGTTTGGTATAAAGGGCTATGGTTGGAGTTATTCCTACGATAATGGCCAGCGCAATCCCTATCGTTTTCAGATATTCGATTCGGTTTTTGCCGCCCTTGTAACGGAGGGCGGACAGGCCTAGCGTGTTTCGCAGCAGAATCTTCAACAAAGCCAGGAATTTGGTCATCTTTCGGTCAACTCCAGAAATAAGTTTTCTAAAGACTGGTTTTCCCGGGCATGCTCGTGTATTTCCTCCATGCTCCCGCAGAAAATAACCCGGCCTTTATTGATTATAGCCAGGCGGTCGCAAATCTTCTCGGCTACATCCAATACATGGGTGGAAAAAAACACGGTATTTCCAGCATCGGCATGTTCCCGCATCATTTCTTTCAAATCAAAGGAAGACCGGGGATCCAAACCGGTCATGGGCTCGTCCAGGATCCAGACCGGGGGGTTGTGCAGCATGGCACCGATGACCATTATTTTTTGCCGCATCCCATGGGAGTAACTCTGGATCAAATCACCGGCCGCATTGGCCATCTCGAAACGCTGCAAGAGGCTTTGTATGCGTTCAAGCCGTTGGGCCGGCGGAACATTGTACATATCGGCCATGAAATTGAGATATTCGATTCCGGTTAAACGGGTAAAGATATTGGGGTCGTCAGGGACAAAGCCAAATTGCATCTTGGCTTCAATCGGTTCCCGGCTGATTTCTTTGTGGTTAATTTTAATCGTTCCCGCATCGGCATTTAAAATCCCGGTGATCATTTTAATCAGGGTAGTTTTACCCGCTCCATTTGGTCCGAGAAAGCCAAAGATTTCGCCGTCTCTGATGGTGAGGCTGACTCCGTCCACCGCTTTGACAGCACCACGGTTATAGGCTTTTGATACTCCGTTTATCTCAATCATCCAATCATCTCCTGACTTGGTATCCCGGCAATACTGATTATATTCTCATCGGCTGAACTACGGTATAAGTGCGTTGCGTCAATCGCAACCCTATAATACTATTATCCCCTGGATCGCTGGGGCAGCGTACCAGGAGCCGCACCAACCCGGTTCTGCCCCGATTTAACTCGATGAAAACCACCCGGGATTGGGGCTGGCCGGAGCTATTCAGGTATACCTGAATTTTCGCCGGACGGCAGTTCCTGCACCGCCCGCAGCCGTCTCTCAATACTCCGTGAGCGGCGGGAAGCGCTGTCAATACTGGTGCTGGCTTCTTCCAGTTTCTTCTTGGTTTTGTCCAATATGTCGCCAAAATTGCCGAATTCGTTCTTAACCGCGCCCAACAGCTCCCACACCTCACTGGTACGTTGTTCGATAGCCAGGGTGCGAAACCCGACCGAAAGGCTGTTCAAAAATGCCATCATGGTGCTGGGGCCGGTTACCATAACTCTGAAGCTGTTCTGCAACGATTCCAGCAACCCGGGCCTTTTTACAACTTCCGCATAAAGGCTCTCGGTGGGCAGGTAGATAATGCCAAAGTCAGTGGTATGAGGTGGGTCCAGGTATTTTTCCTGCACCATCCTGGCTTCCAGCTTAATGCGTTTTTCCAGTTGCTTGCCGGCTTCTTCAGCCTGGTCGGCCCGGCCCTGTTCGCTGGCTTCCACCAGGCGGAGATAGTCCTCCTGCGGAAATTTGGCATCAATGGGCAGCCATACTTCACCGCTATCCGGTTTGGAACCCGGCAGCTTAATGGCAAAATCTACCCGCTCGCTGCTCCCCGGCCGGGTGGATACATTGCATGTATATTGTTCGGAACCCAACACCTGTTCCAAGAGGTTGCCCAGCTGGATCTCACCCCAGATACCGCGGGTTTTGACATTGGTCAGTACTTTTTTAAGATCACCTACACCCGCTGCCAGGGTCTGCATTTCCCCCAGCCCTTTATGCACCATTTCCAGGCGATCGCTGACCAGTTTAAATGATTCTCCCAGCCTTTTCTCCAGGGTGGCATGGAGTTTTTCGTCAACCGTCTGGCGCATCTGCTCCAGTTTCTGATTATTGTCCTGCTGCAGCTCTTTCAGCTTATCTTCCACCGTTTGGCGCAAATTATCCAGCTTTTGCTCATTGCTGGCGATTAAATGGTTTAACTGCTCCGTGAAAATAGTAAGTTCAGTTTTTTGCAGCAGGGCAATTTCATTCATCCGTACCAGCAGTGAATCTTCAAAGGATTTGAGCCGCTGATTAAGTTCGTCCCGGCCTTGTCTGGCTTCATTGGAGGATTCGGTACGCAGCCAGGACAGATCGGCCCTTACCCCCTGCAAGGTGTTCTCCAGGCTTTTTTCCAGTACCGCCAACCGGTTCTCCATTTGCTTTAAACCATCATTGATGGCGCAATAGGGCTGAAAATTGCCGCGATTTTTTATTTGCAGGACCAGGAGTATAAACATAACTACAGCCAGGAGCAGTTCAATGCTTAACAGTATGTAATCCATGGTTTGGCCTCCTATATAATTCATATGTACATTTTATCTGAATGGGTTTAAGAAGGAAATCGCTTATAACTGATCCGTTTCCGGTAATGTTAATAAATTGGCCGTACGCTTAATCATTGCAAGAAGGAATTTTATCAGTAACTGTCAAAGATTGGTGCAAAGCAAGGAGGTAATATAAATGGAACATTTTGCGGTAAGGGAAGGAACCAACGCCGATTTTGCTAAACTTGCTCAAATTATTTCTTCATCGTCCGCATGGACCTGTTATGGGATTGATTATAATAAAGCATTAAAGCTGTTTGAACAAATGCAGGATAATATATATATAGCTGAACTAAACCAACAAGTAGCTGGTTTCTTGACGATTCGTCCAGATGGTGTAGGAAATATTGAAGCTTATATAAGGATGCTGGCAGTGGATTCAGCCTGCCGAGGGCGAGGTATTGGTGCACAATTAATTGATTATGCGGGGCATATCGCTGCTTCTAATATCCCAAATTTATTTCTGATATGTTCGGTAGATAATCTTGATGCCAGAAGGTTTTATGAGCGTAATGGGTTTGAGCAGGTTGGATTGTTAAAGGATTTGGCTGTTATTAACCATGATGAGATTTTATATCGTAAATGTTTGGGAACTTTATATTAAAAGGATACGTGCACCTCGCACGTTTCATGTTCCCTCCCGATAGATGATGGGATGCAAGGAAAGGCGGTATGGACATGGATTTGTATATTACCTTGTTCATTATTTTTATGCTGGCGGGACTGGCTACGCTGATTAAATACCGGGGTGGTGAAGGTTGGATCGCCGGTTATAACACCGCCTCCTCCGCCGAGCAGAAGTATATGGCGGAAAAGGGTATCGGAGCCTTTGTCGGCAATTATTTATATTTCCTGGCCGGTATAATTTTAGCCGGTTACATTGGCAAAAAAGCCGGGTTGGTATGGGGGGAAGCCATAGCCTGGGGGCTTTTTACCGTTACAATTATGGTCATGCTAATCAGAGCACAGCGTTTTCAGCCACCTGCTGCAATGACCCGACCTGGATCAGCCCGTATCCAGAAAATTGCCCTGGGAGTTGTCGGGATTATTTTACTGGCAATAGCCGGGTTAGTTATCTGGGGGGGGCTGCCGCCCCAATTCAACCTTGAAGACAGGCAGTTTCGAATCACGGGAATCTATGGAATGGCCATTCAATATTCCGCTATTGATGACATTGTCCTGCAAGCGGATTTGCCGCCGGTAGGTATGAAAATCGACGGGTTTAATTTGGGGCCGGTCCTTAAAGGCCAGTTTCAAGTTAAAGGATGGGGCAGCACCCGGCTTTTCTTACGTTCACCCACGGGGCCGGTAATCCTTATAACCTTTAAAAACCATTCCTCCCCCATGCTGATTAATTTTTCAAATCCGGCCGCAACCGTACAGCTTTACCAACAGTTAAAAGCCCGGCTGGAGTAAAAGGGCCGGAGCCAAAAAGGTCAAAGTAAGCTATAATTATATATATAGTTTTAAGGCTGGGAATTTAACTGATCGGAGAACCGGATTACGGAGAAGGGGGAAGTTAAATTGGACAAGATACAAGTAAAGTTCAAAAAACTGGTGTCATGGGCCCATCTGCCCGAGTACGAAACCCGGGGTGCGGTCGGCTGTGATATCTGTCTGGCTCACCAGGAGGAAATAATACTTTATCCTAAAGAGGTAAGGAGCCTCCCCACTGGGTTTGCCATGATGATACCAGATGGCTATGAGGCCGAAATCAGAAGCCGGGCAGGCATGGCCGGCAAAGGCATTATTGTAGCCAACGCACCTGCGACCATCGATGGGGAACATATTGGTGAGATAAAGGTTATGCTCCTTAATGTAACCGATAAACCGGTCCGCATACTGCCAGGTCAAAAGGTAGCCCAAATGGTGTTTGGACCGGTGGTTCAGGCGCAATTCACCGAGGAGGGCTGAGGTCGGGTCCGAACCCCGACTAAGTACCTGATTATTATGGGACCGCCAGACTTCAGAGGAAATGGATGGCGCCACTTTTGTAAAATAATAGGTGAAAGTAAAAGGTGATTTTCTCCGTATTAGGATCAAAAGCATCATTAAGGAGGGTTACCTATGCAAACGCCTGTCGGGAAACCGTATTTTTCATTGCCCGGTTTGCTTTTATGGCTGGCGGTTTTACTAACGGCTGCCGGGATAGCTTATGGGATGACTCCGCCCAGCACTTTGGCTGAAGGAACCGAGCTGCCCCGGGTCGGTACCTATGACAACCTGCTGAAACTTTTGGAAAAGTCCCAGAATCAAACTGATGTCCTTTATAATAGGGCAGCGGCAAAGTCTCTTGAAGCATCCACGGCGGTTCCGCAGGCTGCTAATGCGGGGGCGGCTGCCGATACGGATCAAGCTTATTCGACCACCAATATTCAGGTTGAAGGGGTTGATGAAGCTGATCTGGTGAAAACCGACGGAACCTACATTTATCAGGTTAATGGCGGACAGGTCTTGATCGTTAAAGCAGAGCCTCCTGACCAGATGGAACTGGCCGCAACCATTAAATTTGCAGACGCCGCCTTTAAGCCATCGGAATTATATGTGGACGGCAGTACTTTGATCGTGATCGGGACCTGTTATCAACAGATTCCGCTGGATTCAGCCAGTTCCAAAATTCGGCCGGAGATTTATCCTCCTGTCCGCTCTTTGCAATCTACCCGGGCGATAATTTATAACATAGCGGATAAATCCAGTATTATTAAAACCAGAGAAGTGGAACTGGAAGGCGGTTATCTATCCTCCCGCAAAATTGGGTCCTCTTTTTATCTGCTGGCCAATAAATATATAAATTATTACTCCATTCAAAATGGGGAGGAAAACATCACCCCCTCCTGGCGCGACAGTGTCCAGGGAGGAAGCTGGGTGGCCGAGAAATTAGGAGACATATGCTATTTCCCTGATTGCATCAGCCCTAATTATTTGACGGTAGCCACCCTGGACCTCAGTTCCCCCCGGTCTCCGGCCGATATTCACACTTATCTGGGCAGCGGGGACCAGGTGTATG
Source organism: Syntrophomonadaceae bacterium (assembly GCA_034927445.1). Lineage (GTDB taxonomy): Bacteria > Bacillota > Syntrophomonadia > Syntrophomonadales > Syntrophomonadaceae > PHAA01. The sequence goes on along the minus strand of JAYFPZ010000007.1, from coordinate 219,269 downwards.
CATCTCAGAATAATCTTTATGTCACTATTCAGAAAAGTGATTATCCTATGTTTGCCGCACCTCAGAGCAGCATTATCTACCAGCCTCCGACTTACAGTACCAGCATTTATAAGTTTGAACTGCAGCCTGGCCGGGTTCGTTATTATGGCACGGGGGCAGTTCCCGGACGGATTTTGAACCAATTCTCCATGGACGAAAATAACGGGTATTTCCGTATCGCCACCACCAGTGGGGAACTGTGGAGTAACGACCAATACACATCCTCCAATAACATCTATGTGCTGGGCCAGGATTTAAAGGTTTGCGGTAAAATAGAGAATATCGCACCGGGAGAAAAGATTTATTCCACCCGGTTTATGGGGGATCGTGCCTATATGGTAACCTTCCAGCAGGTTGACCCTTTGTTTGTTTTGGATTTAAAAGACCCCAGCAACCCGGTAATACTGGGGAAATTGAAGATACCCGGCTATAGTGATTATCTGCATCCCTATGATGAGAATCATATTATAGGCTTCGGCAAAGACACGGTGGTAGCCAAAGGTTGGGATGGCCAGGGGCAGGCATTTTATCAGGGTATGAAAATTGCGGTGTTTGATGTAACGAATGTAAGCCAACCGGTAGAAATGAGCAAGGCCTTAATTGGCGACCGCGGTACTGATTCCGAACTATTGCACAATCATAAGGCCCTGCTGTTCTCGGCTGATAAAAACCTTTTAGCTTTCCCGGTTACGGTAATGCAAGTTGACAGTCAGGCGGCATCCCAACCCTCAGATATTCCTGCTTACGGGAGCTTTACCTTCCAGGGTTTGTATGTCTACAATATTGATTTATCTAAGGGCCTGCAGTATAGAGGCAGGATATCGCATCTCACCGATGAGGATTATCTTAAAGCGGGGAATGCCTGGTATGATACCGACAAGAATATTGATCGGGCCCTTTACATTGGGGACACTCTCTATAGTCTGTCCGCGGCTATGATCAAGGCCAACTCAATATCCGATTTATCGGATATTTCAAGCTTGAATCTGCCCCATTCAGCCACAGTCGGGTATACTAGATAGAGAAATAAAAATTAACGATAAATGAATCAAGAGGGATAGTATTCGTGACTATCCCTCTTTAATATGATGAAAGGAGGGGGCGGCTAATCCATGGGTCCGCCTTCCCAATGCTGCCTGATTTTCCGCAGGGCCAGCCCACCGAAAAACAGACCATTAATGAATGCTACTGGTATGGCCATGGAACCAAAATTGAATTTCCGGTTGTCTATCACTCGATGTCGTCTCATTTTATTTATCCCTCCTTTGCCTTATCTTTTGTCGTTAGTTTAATATTTATAGCTGGTTAAATGTTTCAGTTTTTACGGTATATGGTCACTGCTTTAATAGACAATTTGCCATTCCCGGGTTGAAGTGTTAAATTAAATGAAAAGAAATAAATATGCAATTCTTATAGGGGATAAATATGAAAAATAGTAGAAAAGCCTGCTTCCCTAAAGCCATGTTGAAAAATCTTGCCCAGGATATTTTCAAGATGATAAAGACCAGTGAAGGCTGTCTTTCGATTTTGGAAATAATTGAAGAAATTCCTTATGATATCAGACCGGACGTTATCGAAGGACTTTCTTCTTTTTATGATTGTTCCATGGTCGGATTTTTTAATCTGATTAAAATGGAGTATGGCAAAGAGTTTGAAAACGTATGTAATCGAGCTCTGGCTAAATATAACCTGGCTGGCTTGGAAACGGCTTTACCTATTTGCCAGGGCGCTTTCTATAAATCTTATGCCAGTACCAGCCGTCATACCGGCCGGATGACCGTGGATGTAGCGTGGCAAAAAACGGATGGCAGACTTTATGTGGAATGCTTCTTCCTGGCTTTTGGAACGGATGGGGTGCACAGCTTTTTTGTGGTAGATGATATGTCCAAGGCGCAGTATGATGGCGATCGGGAATTTCAGCCGGATATGGTGGAGATTGGCTATGCGGAAAGCTGTCTGCTGATCAGTGACGCTTACAAGTTCAATATACGTTGTATGAGCCGCCCTGCGTTGGGCAAATTTCTTTATCAAAAATATCTGGAAGAAAAGCTGGAGGTTGCCAATATTAACATAAATACGGTTTTACGCAAGCTCTCAGCCAATCTGGCTCCCCGCCAGCTGGTTAACAGTTTTTTTCACGCCCTGCGTTACCAGGATTTTAACTACTTATTTTCTATATTGGATGAAAACAAGCTTTCCCAGGGAAGCTTGCTGCAGCAAATCAATCGGGCCATGAATCCCGGGGCTTTGCTTTTGGAAGGCCAGGTTGAAGGCGTGCGGGGGTCGCACAATAGTGCCGAACTGACAGCCTATTCTATAACCCTTTATGAGCGCGAAGTTTACAGAAGTGATTATGTTTTTCAAATCTCCAAAGATGGTGAAGGTGACTGGCTGATATCCGGAATGGATCAGGTGGCGAACCGCAAATTGGATCCCGGATCCGACTTCAATCCTTTTGCGGTGCAGGTTTATTGCCGGGTATACGAAATAGTTGACGTAGATGATCTGTTTGAAACCCTGGACCGGGTAGACAATATAAGGGAAGTTGAAGAGCTGCCTTATGGTATGCATATGAGGGTTACATGCTTTGATGATGATTATAATCATGGGGTAACCTTTATGACCGGTGTAATCGCTGATCTGGTCATAAACGGTGATGAATTTGTAGTAATAGCCCAGCAGCCCGAGATACTTGAGGACTTCCACAGCCTCTTTGCCGCCGAGCAGCAGAGCCCCCTGATTCCCAGGGGAGACTATGAGCTGAGTCTAACCAGCGCCTACAGTTATCTGAGTGGGCAATATCTGCAGTTTGAAGACATCCTTTTGGATGAAGGCGATGATATGGCTTTTGAAGATGGGATGCGCTTTATTACCGCCCGCTATGCCCTCAAGGACCGCCATGAAGTATTGCAGCGGATTAAGGCCCTGAAGAACCTGGAATTTGACTTGCCGGGGCAATTTCAGGTATTTTATCAACTGGAAAACTGCCCTGACAATCCCGGGTTTATGGCTGAATATGTCCTGGGTTCCAATTGGCTGACCGTGTCTGCTTTCGGAGACAAAGACATCGGCCTGATTCGTCAAAGCTTTGAAGAAAACATGTATGATGCCCTGGAATTTGACGGGTTGGAAATCAGAGAAGGCGGAATATTTGAGATCCTTACCGGGGATGTTAAAAAATTGTATCCTCAATTGGAGTCGGTATTAAAAGAAATGTACCTGAATAAATGGTATCATTCCCATCTCCCCACCCTAAGCGGTATGAGCCCTTCCGAAGCCTGCCAGACGGAAGAAGGCACCCGGCTGCTCTGGACCATGTTCAAAAAAATCAAACAAAAAGAGCAGCAGCGCCGGCTGCGGGGAGAAAGAAGGCAAATAGGCCTGAAGGAATATATCCGCAAACTTGATTTGACGCAAAAAGGGGAACATTAGTTATTTGCTTGACAAATTCCCTGAGGTTGAAGTATACTACTCCGAAATATACTACATAGGCAATGAAGGAAAAAATCTGCGCGAAGTTTTGATAACAGAGAACCGGGGCAGCTGGAAACCGGGGTCAATCTTGCGTAGTGAGCTCGTTCTGGAGCTGCTATCTGAAAGGCCTTAATTTTTACAAGGCTTATTAGGTGGTGCCGGACGTACAAGTCCGTTAACAAGTAAGCACAGCCCTAACATTGTGCTGCAAGAGGTCGTACCTATATATGAGTGCGACAAGCAGGGTGGTACCGCGGGAAAATACCTCTCGTCCCTGATGAGGATGAGGGGTTTTTTGTTTTCATTTTTAATTTTTAATTGTTAATATTTTAATTGTTAATATCGGATTTTCTGCCAGAGTTAAAACCAATTTATTAAGCATAAGGAGTAATGCTATGAAAAGCGATCTGGTAAAACACGGATTGGAAAAAGCACCCCACCGCTCACTTTTTCGGGCGCTGGGATTAACCGATCAGGAAATCGCCCGGCCCTTTGTAGGCATAGTTAATTCTTTTAACGACATCGTACCCGGACACATCAATCTGGATAAAATAGGAGAGGCAGTTAAGGCCGGAGTGCGTCTGGCCGGCGGAACCCCCTTCGAATTTCAAACCATTGCGGTTTGTGACGGTATTGCCATGAACCATACCGGCATGAAATATTCACTGGGCAGCCGTGAGCTGATAGCAGACTCAATTGAAATAATGGCAACCGCCCATGCCTTTGATGCCCTGGTTTTTATCCCCAATTGCGACAAAGTGGTGCCCGGCATGCTGATGGCGGCGGCACGGCTTAATCTGCCTGCTATCTTCGTCAGCGGAGGACCAATGCTGGCCGGAGTGATAAATAACCAGAATGTCAGCGTTACTCAGGTTTTTGAAGGGGTGGGAGCAGCCGCCGGGGGGAAGATTACCATGGAGGAACTAACCGGTTTGGAGGATAATGCTTGTCCTACCTGCGGTTCCTGTGCAGGTATGTTCACCGCCAATTCCATGAACTGCCTGACCGAGGCTCTGGGGATGGGACTGCCCGGCAACGGCACCATTCCCGCCGTTTATTCGGAGCGGATACGCCTTGCCAAAAGTGCGGGCATAAAAATAATGGAACTGCTGGAGAAGGATATTAAACCCAGTACTATCATGACCGCCGCCGCATTCCGCAATGCCATCACTATGGATATGGCCATTGGCTGTTCCACCAACTCGGTCCTGCATCTGATGGCAATTGCCAACGAAGCGGGGGTAAACATCGATTTGGACCTTTTCAATGAAGTCAGCGCCGGTACTCCTCATTTGTGTAAAATAAGCCCGGCCGGCTTCCACCATATGGAGGACTTGAATCGGGCCGGCGGAGTTCATGCCATATACCATGAACTAAACCGAGGCAATCTTATTAATACAGAGGTGCTTACCGTAACCGGTTTGACCCTGGGAGAAAATATTGCCAATAACCCCGTGCGTAACCATGAAGTCATACGCCCCCTGGATAATCCCTACAACTCCAGTGGCGGCCTGGCAGTTCTATTTGGCAACCTGGCCCCGGAAGGCGCAGTAGTCAAAAAAGGCGCAGTTGATCCGGAGATGATGCGGCATCAAGGACCGGCCCGGGTATTTGATAGTGAAGAGGAAGCTGTAACCGCTATATTAAACCAGCAAATCAAAGCCGGGGATGTAGTGGTTATAAGGTACGAAGGCCCCCGGGGGGGACCGGGGATGAGGGAGATGCTGACTCCCACTTCGGTTATTGCCGGGATGGGGTTGGACAAAGAGGTTGCTCTTATTACCGATGGCAGATTCTCAGGGGCGACCCGGGGAGCGTCAATTGGCCATGTATCACCCGAAGCCGCGTCAGGTGGAATCATCGGTCTGGTCGAAGAAGGGGATTTGATTAGCATTGATATTCCCGAGAACAGTTTACAACTCCTGGTCGAGGATAGTATCCTGCTTGCAAGAAAAGAACGGTGGATTAAGCCCGAACCGCGAATTAAAACCGGATATATGAAACGTTATGCTGAGATGGTTCAGTCAGCCAGCAGCGGAGCAATATTCAAGCAATAATGCTTACGGTGAAAAAGCGGGCCATCACAAGCCCGCTTTTATATTTACATAAATTACCAAACACTTGTTATTACTTTTAACATTTGTTTATCTTACCGGTGCAGCGTCCAAAAATCCGGATCTCAACCGCTATTTCAAGCATACTTGAAAAATTAACCAATTTATTAAACTGAATAAATGGGCCTTTTAAAGTTAAATAAAAGGCGTCGTTTATTATACAATGGAAGCAATTATTTTTATTAACACTCAATCAATTATATTTAGTATTTTACGGAGGTGATGGGAGTGAAGTTAAAAGGAGCCGAAATCTTGCTGCACTGCCTGAAGAAGGAGGGCGTTGAGGTTATTTTTGGGTATCCGGGAGGCCAGGCCCTGCCTATTTACGATGCCCTGTATGATTCAGACATAAAACATATCCTGGTGCGACATGAACAGGGAGCGGCTCATGCTGCGGAAGGTTATGCCCGAGCTTCCGGTAAGGTCGGAGTGTGTCTGGCAACTTCAGGACCGGGGGCTACAAATTTGGTTACAGGCATTGCCGATGCCTATATGGATTCAGTTCCCATAATAGCTTTAACCGGACAGGTGGGAACTCAGTCTATTGGTACGGATGCCTTTCAAGAGGCTGATATTATCGGTATAACTTTACCCATTACCAAGCACAGCTATATGATAGAAAAAACCGAGGATGTAGCCAGGACTGTCCATGAAGCTTTCCATATCGCCCGGACCAACCGCCCCGGACCGGTGGTGCTGGACTTGCCGCGAGATGTTATGGACCAGACCATAGAGTTTGAAGACCGTAATGAAGACGTTGCTATCAGGGGCTATCGCGTAGTAAAAGGGGTTAACTCCGGGCAGATTGTTGCCGCCGCCCAGATGATCAACCGGGCGGAAAGGCCGCTCATATATGCCGGCGGGGGAGTTATCAACGCGGAGGCCGCGGCTGAATTAAGAGCAATTGCCGAAAAAGCCAAGATCCCAGTAACTACTACGCTGATGGGGATTGGAGCCTTCCCGGGGCTGAGTCATTTATCGCTGGGGATGCCGGGTATGCATGGCACCCGCTATGCCAACTATGCCATCGGTGAGTGTGATGTTTTGATTGCGGTCGGGGTTAGATTTGATGACCGGGTAACCGCCAAACTGTCTGATTTTGCACCCAAGGCGGCTATTATCCACATCGATATCGATGCTGCGGAAATCGGCAAGAATGTAGATATAAATATTCCCATTGTCAGCGATGTCAAAGAAGCGTTACAGGCCTTGCTGCCACGCATAGAGAGCAGGGAGGAACCGACTGAATGGCATCAAACCATTTCACGCTGGAAAGACGATTTTCCCCTTCGCTATGGAAAAGCTTCGGAAGGACGTATAATGCCGCAGCATGTGGTGGAGAAGATATTTGATGTTACCCAGGGCAACGCTATCATTACTACCGAGGTAGGCCAAAACCAAATGTGGGCCGCCCAGTATTATCAATACCGCGAGCCGCGCACATTTATAAGCTCAGGCGGACTCGGCACCATGGGCTTCGGATTGCCCGCCGCCATAGGTGCCAAAGTAGCCCGCCCGGATATGACGGTCATAGATATTGCCGGAGATGGCAGCATTCAGATGAATATTCAGGAAATGGCCACCGCCCTTCAATATAAAATACCGGTAATAATCTGTATTCTTAATAATCAATTCCTGGGTATGGTAAGGCAATGGCAGGGCCTGTTCTACAATAGCCGTTATTCCAACACGGATGTGTCCAGTCAGCCCGATTTCGTCAAATTAGCTGAAGCCTACGGTGCGGTAGGCATGAGGGTTACCCGGGCTGAAGACGTTGAAGAGGCCTTGCGGGCAGCGCTGCAGGTTGCAGACCGCCCGGTGATGATCGATTTTTGGGTGGAACGGGAGGCCAACGTATTTCCCATGGTACCCCCTGGAGAGTCTTTGCTGAATATGCTGGGAGGTGACGATTATGAATAAACATACCCTGGCGGTTACGGTAGAAAATAAATCGGGGGTTCTCACCCGGGTTACCACCCTGTTCCGCCGCAGGGGATACAATATAGACAGTTTGACGGTAGGTACCACCGAGAATCCGGGGATATCCCGAATGACCATTGTGGTTGAAGGAGATGATAAAGTAATAGAACAGGTGAGCAAGCAGCTCTATAAACTGGTCGATGTTTGCAAGGTAGTTGACATTACCCAGGATCGTTCGGTGGATAGAGAATTGGTGCTGATCAAGGTCAAAGCGGATAACAACGTTAGGTCCGAAATCGTTCAACTGGTCGATATATTCAGAGCGCGCATTGTTGATATAGGCAGAACCTCTTTGATTGTGGAGGCCACCGGCGACCGGGGCAAGATTGACGCCCTGGAAGAATCATTCCGGCCCTTTGGAATCATTGAACTGGTACGTACCGGCAAAGTGGCCATGGTTCGCGGTACCAGTGAAGATATTAAAAAAGGATAAATATTAAAGGAGGAACATACAAATGGCGAAAATGTACTATGATGCTGATGCAAATTTAGATCTGCTCCAGGGTAAGACGGTGGCGGTTATGGGTTTTGGCTCCCAAGGCCATGCCCAGGCCCAGAACCTGCACGAAAGCGGGGTAAAGGTTATAGTCGGGTTAAGAAAGCCCACCGATGATTTTACCCAAAATGAATGGAACAAGGTTATTGAAGCTGGGATTACCCCCATGAGCGTGGCAGAAGCCGCTGCCGCCGCTGATATTATTCAGATTCTGTTGCCCGATGAAATCCAGGCCAAGGTATATGATGCCGAGATCAAGCCTTATCTGAAGAAAGGCAATGCCCTGGGGTTCTCCCACGGTTTCAACATTCATTTCGGACAGATTGTACCCCCTGATTTTGTTGACGTTTTCATGATAGCTCCGAAAAGTCCCGGCCATCTGGTGCGCCGGATGTATCAAAAGGGAGCCGGAGTTCCGGGTCTGATTGCGGTGCAACAGGATGCCACCGGCACTGCCCATGAAATTGGACTGGCTTATGCCCGGGGGATAGGATGTACCCGGGCCGGGGTCATAGAGACCACCTTTAAAGAAGAGACTGAAACCGACCTCTTTGGCGAACAATGCGTACTCTGCGGCGGAGTTACCCAACTGGTAAAGACTGGATTTGAAACCCTGGTGGCAGCGGGTTACCAGCCGGAAATAGCCTATTTTGAATGTTTCCACGAGCTGAAATTAATCGTTGATCTTATGTATGAAGGCGGTATGGGCTTCATGCGTTATTCCATCAGTGATACGGCGGAATGGGGAGATTATACCAAAGGTCCGGACATCATTGGCGAAGAGGCCCAATGGGCCATGGAGGAAGCTCTAGCTGACATCCAGGACGGTACCTTTGCCAAAAATTGGCTGCTGGAGAATACGGTAGGTCGTCCCCGCTTCAATGCTTTGAAAAGGATGAACCGTGAACACTTGATTGAAGAAGTTGGGGCTGAACTGCGGGCTATGATGCCCTGGCTTAAAGAAAGCAAATAGGCACAGGGGACCTGTATCCATTTAATCTTTAAAATACGGCATTTAATTAGAAGATTGGGGGCAACCCCAATTTTCTAATTATTAAAAATTAAATTGGAGGATTTTTCATGGGTGATACTAGCAGAATCTACCTTTTTGATACCACCCTGCGTGATGGTGAGCAGTCACCGGGAGTCAGCCTGAATGTGGAAGAAAAGCTGGAAATAGCAGGGCAGCTGGCCCGGCTGGGAGTAGATGTTATCGAGGCCGGCTTTCCCATTGCCTCTCCGGGTGATTTTCAGGCGGTAACCAATATCGCCAAAAAGGTTAAAGGAACGACTATTGCGGGCCTGTGCCGGGCTACCCGCATGGATATCGATCGGGGCTGGGAGGCCTTGCAATATGCGGAAAGCCCCCGTATACATACTTTTTTGGCTACCTCCGATATTCATCTGCGCCATAAACTGCAGATAAGCCGGGAACAGGCCCTGCAGCAAGCGGTAGATGCAGTCAAGTATGCCAAAAAATATTGCGGTAATGTAGAATTTTCAGCCGAAGATGCATCCCGTAGCGACTTAGATTTTCTGGCCCAGGTAGTGGCAGCGGTTATTGAGGCCGGGGCTGAGGTGGTAAACCTGCCGGATACAGTAGGTTACGCGGTCCCTGAAGATTTTGGCCGGTTTATCCGCTCTATTACGGAGCGGGTGCCCAATATGGACCAGGCCATACTGAGTGTTCATTGCCACGATGATCTGGGCATGGCTGTGGCCAATTCCCTGGCGGGAGTAGTAAACGGCGCGAGGCAGATCGAATGTGCGGTAAACGGCATAGGGGAGCGGGCAGGAAATGCCTCCTTGGAAGAAATCATCATGGCCCTGTATACCCGTAAGCCGTTTTATAAGAAAGAAATTAATATTAACTACCAGGAAATATACCGGACCAGCCGGTTGGTAAGCGGTTTAACCGGTATGCTCATTCAGCCCAATAAAGCGGTGGTGGGCAACAATGCTTTTGCGCATGAAGCTGGCATCCATCAGGACGGGGTGCTTAAAGAAAGAAGCACCTATGAAATAATGAGCCCTGAATTGGTTGGGGTTTATAAAAGCAATCTGGTGCTGGGCAAACATTCCGGACGGCATGCTTTCAAAGAGCGCTTGCAGGAACTTGGATATACTCTCGATGATGCTGAATTGCAGAAAGCCTTTGCCGGATTTAAGGAAATTGCCGATAAGAAAAAGGAGATCAATGATGACGACTTGGAAGCTCTGGTCAAAGACCGGGTCAGAGCAGTGCCCGAACGGTTCAGCTTGGAATATCTGCATATATCCTGCGGCAGCAGCGTAATACCTACGGCTACAGTCAAACTGGCTATTGAAGGCAAGGCTTTTGAATCTGCCGCTACCGGAGCGGGACCGGTGGAAGCCGCCTGTCATGCAGTCGATAAAATTACCGATATATACGGTAAAATGATTGATTACAAATTGCATGCCGTATCCGCTGGTAAAGACGCTCTGGGTGAAGTAACCGCAAGGATTAAAATCGAGGGCAATGTCTACAACGGCAAAGGGCTAAGCACCGATATAATCGAAGCGAGTGTTAAATCTTATATAAATGCCATTAACAAGTATTACTATGAAAAGCAGCTGAGTAGCAATGCTGATGCCTAAATAATGCGGGGACAGGTCCCTTGTCCCCCTATCCCCTGTTCACCCCCACCCCCTTGACAACCTGACAATTTGTTTGGTAAAAGGGAGCAAATCATATTTAATGGAGGAACGCTTATGGGAATGACAATTAGCCAAAAAATTCTGGCTGCCCATGCCGGCCGGGAGCAGGTTGAGGCCGGGGAACTGCTCAATTGCAAGCTGGATGTGATTCTGGGCAATGACGTCACCGCTCCGGTGGCTATTGCCGAATTCAACAAACTGGAATTGACGGAAGTCTTCGAGCCAGGCAGCATAGTTTTGGTACCTGACCATTTTACCCCCAACAAGGATATAAAATCAGCCGAGCAGTGCAAGATAGTAAGAGATTTTGCCAGAACCTACGGCATCAGCAACTATTTTGAAGTCGGACAAATGGGCATCGAACACTGTCTGCTGCCGGAACAGGGACTGGTAGGACCGGGGGACCTGATCATCGGGGCCGATTCCCATACCTGTACCTATGGGGCTCTGGGTGCATTTGCCACCGGAGTAGGGTCGACCGACATGGCCGCCGCTATGGCTACCGGTGAAGCCTGGTTTAAGGTGCCCGAAAGCATTAAATTTATTTATTATGGTAAAACCCCGCAGTGGGTTGGCGGCAAGGATTTTATCCTGCATGCCATTGGGGATATTGGGGTGGACGGCGCCCGCTATATGTCGATGGAATTTACCGGTGAGGCTATCAGCCGCCTGTCGATGGACCATCGTTTTGCCATGGCCAACATGGCGATTGAAGCCGGGGGCAAAAATGGTGTTATTGCCGCGGATGAAATAACCTTGGCGTATATAAAAGATAGAGCGCGCCGGCCTTATAAGATTTATCAAGCCGATGCCGACGCAGTCTATGCGCAAATTATAGAATATGATGTTGCCGCGCTGGAACCCCTGGTGGCGTTCCCGCATTTGCCGGAAAATACCCGCCGGGTAAGCGAGGCTGTAAATATAACCATTGACCAGGTAGTAATCGGGTCTTGTACCAACGGCCGGATTGAGGACCTGGAGGCGGCCGCGGCCATCCTTAAAGGCCATAAGGTTCATCCCGAAATCCGGGCGATTATCCTGCCGGGAACCCAGGCCATTTACCTGGAAGCTCTGCGTCGGGGGTTCATTGAGACCTTTATCGAAGCCGGAGCGGTTGTAAGCACCCCGACCTGCGGCCCCTGCCTGGGTGGTCATATGGGAATACTGGCTAAAGGGGAGAAAGCTCTCGCTACGACCAACCGCAACTTTGTCGGACGGATGGGACATCCGGAGAGCGAGGTTTATCTCTGCAACCCGGCGGTGGCTGCTGCCAGTGCCATTAAAGGCAGAATAACTGCGCCATGGGAGGTATAAAAAGATGAAATTTACCGGGAAAGTATATAAATTTGGAAGCAATATTGATACCGACGCTATTATACCGGCACGTTACCTTAACACCTTCGATCCTAAAGAATTGGCCTGCCATTGTATGGAGGATGCAGATCCTGCGTTCCCCCATAAAGTCAAACCAGGCGATATTATTGTGGCGGACAAGAATTTCGGCTGCGGCAGTTCCAGGGAACACGCCCCCATTGCCATTAAAGGTGCGGGAGTAGCCTGTGTCATTGCCGATTCTTTTGCCCGGATCTTTTACCGCAATGCGATAAATATTGGGCTGCCCATACTCGAATCCCCGTCGGCGGCAGCTGCTGTTCAAGCAGGGGATGAGGTGGAGGTGGAACTGGAAAGCGGTCAGATACGCAACCTGAGAAGCGGAGACATATATCATGCCGCGCCTTTCCCGGAATTTATGCAGGGTATCATGGCTCAGGGCGGTTTGATCGAATATGTAAGAGCAAAGAGCCGGAAGCAGGATTGAGAAAGGAGAAATCAGATGTATAAGATCGCAGTTCTTCCCGGGGACGGAATTGGGGTGGAAATAGTTCCCGAAGCCATAAAAGCCCTCCAGGCGGTCGGGCAAAAATTGGGTTATGAGTTCCAGTTTACCGAAGCTTTGATTGGGGGAGCCGCCTACGATGCAGTCGGACATCCGCTGCCGGCCAGCACCCTGGAAACCTGCCGGGCTGCTGATGCGGTATTGCTGGGTGCCATAGGCGGACCGCAATGGGATAATCTGCCGGTGCATCTGCGGCCGGAAATAGGGGCGCTGCTGCCGTTGAGGAAGGAACTCGGCCTGTACGCCAACCTGCGCCCCTGTATGCTGTTTCCAGGCCTGCTGCACGCCTCAACGCTTAAAGAAGAGGTTATCGCCGGAGTTGACTTGATGGTCATTCGGGAGCTGACCGGCGGACTGTATTTTGGTGAAAAAAGCCGGGAACAAACCGCCGATGGAGGTATAAAAGCCACCGACGTTCTCAGCTATTCGACCTTTGAAATCGAGAGAATTGTACGGTTTGCTTATGAGGCTGCCCGCAAACGTCACCAGCGGTTGTGTTCGGTCGACAAGGCCAATGTCCTGGAGAGTTCGCGGCTGTGGAGAGAAACCGTCACTGCCATAGCTCAGGATTATCCTGAGGTAGAGACCAGTCATATGTATGTCGATAACTGTTCCATGCAGTTGATTCGCAACCCTAAACAGTTCGACGTAATTGTTACGGAAAATATGTTTGGAGACATATTAACCGATGAAGCATCCATGTTAACCGGTTCCATCGGAATGCTGCCCAGTGCCTCCATTGGCGGCAAGGTAGCTTTATATGAGCCCTCCCATGGCAGCGCTCCCGATATAGCGGGACAGAGAAAGGCCAATCCCCTGGCCACAATCTTATCTGCGGCTATGATGCTGCGCTATTCCTTTGATCAGGAAGAAGGGGCCCGTATGATTGAAAAGGCCGTGATCCAGGTCATGGAAGAGGGCTACCGCACCCCGGATCTGATGGAGGAAGGCCAGAAGCTGGTGGATACCGTCCAAATGGGCGAAATAATTAAACAACATATCCTGAATGGTTAATTTGACAAGGAGGGTTATAAATTGGGGATTTAAAACTGGACATTCAAGTATATGATACTACCTTGCGGGACGGATCTCAGGGTGAGGGCATATCCTTTTCCGTCGATGACAAAATCAAGATTGCCAAAAAGCTGGACTATTTAGGGGTTGCTTATATAGAAGGCGGCTGGCCGGGGAGCAATCCCAAGGATCTGGATTTCTTCCGGCAAATGAAGGACCTTGATTTTAAACATGCCCGTCTGGCAGCATTTAGTTCAACGCGTAAGCCTGGAGTCGCGGTTAAACAGGATGGTAATATTGCCTCCTTATTGGCCGCCGGAGTTGAAACTGCAACTATTTTCGGTAAATCATGGGATTTTCATGTGGTGCGCGCCCTGGAAACCAGCCTGGAGGAGAATCTCCGCATGGTCCGGGATACTATTGCTTGTCTCAAGGACCGGGGGCTGGAGGTTTTTTTCGACGCTGAGCATTTTTTTGACGGTTACAAGAATAATGCTGATTATGCCCTGGAGGTTTTGGCGGCTGCAGCCGCGGCCGGCGCCGACTGCCTGATTCTCTGCGATACCAACGGGGGTACGATGCCCTGGGAGTTGGGGCAGATTATTAGCGCTGTGCAAAGAGGAATCAAGACTCCGTTGGGAATTCACGCGCATAATGACGCGGGGTGTGCTGTAGCCAACTCTTTATTGGCTCTGCAACAAGGATTCGTCCACCTGCAGGGTACCATGAATAATTATGGCGAACGCTGCGGAAATGCCGATCTATGTTCCGTCATCCCCAATATTGAACTAAAAATGGGCAAGCGCTGCCTGCCCCCCGGTAATCTGAAGTATTTGACCGAGATTTCACACTACATTAATGAAATAGCCAATATGCCAAGTCCCAACAACCAGCCCTTTGTGGGTTATGGCGCTTTTGCCCACAAGGGAGGTATACATGTCAGTGCTCTTTTAAAAGACTCCCTCACTTATGAACACATCAACCCGGAGGATGTTGGCAATCACCGCCGGGTGCTGGTATCTGAACTGTCAGGTATTTCTAATCTTCTTTATAAGGCCCGGGAACTAAATCTCGATGTCCAAAGTTATGATGCCGAAACCCGCAAAGTAATCAAGCAGATAAAGGAACTGGAGAGGCAGGGTTTTCAGTTTGAGGGTGCCGATGCCTCGCTGGAATTGCTGTTGCGCAAAGCTTTTGGCCAATATGAAGACTTCTTCCAGCTTAAGAATTTGAAAATAATATTGGAGAAGCAAGAGGACCAGGATATAATTTCGGAAGCGGTGATTAAAGTTACGGCGGGAGATCAGACCTTCCATACGGCTGCTGAAGGTGACGGCCCGGTCAATGCCCTTGACAATTCGCTGCGTAAGGCTCTGACCGAGGTTTATCCGGAAATTAGTGACATGCATCTTAACGACTATAAAGTGCGCGTATTGGACGGCAAGATGGGAACAGCAGCCCGGGTAAGGGTATTGGTGGAATCATCCAACCAGACGGAAAAATGGAGCACGGTAGGCGTATCTGAGAATATTATCGAAGCCTCCTGGCAGGCAATTGTAGACAGCATAAATTATATTTTAATGAAAAGACGGTTGGATTAAATTGATTCAATTGGTGCGGATAAAATCAAAAAGCCACTGGAATTGCTTACGGGCAAGACCAGTGACTCGTTTTCAGGCTATAATTATTTGACTTTCTTTAAACCTACAGCCAGAGCTGAAATAGATATATTGCTTACTGCCACAAAATCAATGCCGTAACTTTGCTGGTCGACCAGCTCCAAAATGTACCGGCAGCAGCCCGGACATTCCTCGCACCCGCACCAGCTGAAGCTAAAGGATTCGGTTTCCTGAATATAAGCGCTGTCGATCTGCCCATCTACAACCCCCGGCCGTTGAATTGCTTCAAACGCCCAGTTGCCTAGCGGGATAGGGCACCCGTCGCAGATCTTGCTTAACCTGAATACCAGGCGCAGGAAGTAATTGTAATCACTGATGGTTTTAAATGAGATCAGCGATGAAAAATCGATTTTGACAGTGGAATCAATCAATTTGCTGGTGTCCAGGGTTACACTAGCTAGTATGGTAGGGCGATATTCGATTACGGCCCCATTAACTCCGGCGCCGTCAAATCCGTGCCCGCAGCTGAGTGGAATTGAGCCCACACTGGTGCCGCACCTTAATATGGTTTCAGTCTGGTATTTATAATGCGGATGGGGAGGAGGAAACGGTTTGCGTTCTTCCTTTCCCGGTACTGGGTCGTATTTGTAGGCTTCTCGGTAATTCATATTGCATTTCATACTATAAGGCCTCCTTATAACATATTTGAATTTATAGAAGTACTGAATTGCCAGGTACTAATTTAGATTATTCATTAGTCTATAAATTGGTTACATTGGAAATGTATTTATCAAACGACTCCTCCTCTGCCGGAGGAGTCGTTTGATAAATACGCTCGCGGCGCGATGCACACAAAACGCGAAAGGAAGGCGCTGGCAGCGCCCGCGTTTTGGCGCGCAATTCGCGTAAACGCTCATTGAATAATAAAACTCCTCTTAAGCCTGCTTGCTCTATAGATGGGGGATAAATCGATTTTTCCCAGTGGCGATCAATCTATGACGAAGGAGTCGTTTGATAAATACGCTCGCGGCGCGATGCACACAAAACGCGAAGGGAAGGCGCTGGCAGCGCTCGCGTTTTGGCGCGCAATTCGCGTAAACGCTCATTGAATAATAAAACTCCTCTTAAGCCTGCCTTCTCTATAGGTGGGGGATAAACCGATTTTTCCCAGTGGGGATCAATCTATGACTAAGGAGTCGTTTGATAAATACGCTCGGGTTGCGATGCACACAAAACGCGAAAGGAAGGCGCTGGCAGCGCCCGCGTTTTGGCGCGCAATTCGCGTAAACGCTCATTGAATGGTAAACCTGCTTTCCCATGCCCTGATGAACCTGGGATGATTTTCGTGGTATAATACTATAATCCCGGTAATCAGGACTGGACGGGAAATTATTTTTTGGGGGATTTAATATTGAAAGCGATGATAATGGCAGCAGGAGTGGGTTCAAGATTAATGCCGATGACTGCCGACCGGCCTAAACCGATGATCCCCATGGCTAACCGGCCTTTAATGGCTGACATTGTTCAATTATTGCACCGGCACGGTTTTAACGACATTATAGCCAACTTGCATTATCATGCGGATGCAATCGCCAATTATTTCGGCGCTGGGGAAGAATGGGACGTTTCCCTGCAATTTTCCCGGGAAGAAGAACTAATGGGAACTGCCGGTGGGGTGAAACGCTGTGAGTGGTTTCTGGATGAAAGTTTCGTAATTGTAAGCGGAGATGCTTTAACCGATATAAATCTTGGCGCTTTGATGCGGGCCCATAAACAACGGGGGGCTCTGGCTACGATTGCCCTGAAAGCGGTTGAAGATGTTGAAAACTTTGGAGTAGTAGTAACCGACGAAGCGGGCTTGATTCGCAGCTTTCAAGAAAAACCCCGCGCCGCGGAGGCCTTGAGCCGGTTGGTTAACACCGGTATTTATGTGTTTGAACCGGAAATATTTCAGTACATACCCGCTGGTCAGTTCTATGATTTTGGCAAACAGGTTTTTCCCCACCTGGTAAAAATAAATGCGCCTTTTTACGGGGCAGAGGTAAATGGCTACTGGTGTGATGTAGGTAATATCGCCACTTATCGCCAGGCTCACGCCGACATCCTGCAGGGGAGAGTCAAAGTCAACATGGGGGGGAAACTTACTAATACGGACAACGGGGCTCTGATTTTGGCAGCACCGGGGGTCCAATTCGGCACAAATGTCAAATTTGAAGGCAATGTAGTCATTGGAGCGGGTTCACGTATAGGCAGCAATGTTACCATAAGCAACTCGGTGATCTGGAACGACACAATTGTAGGTGAAAATAGCACCCTCCGGGACGCTGTGATCGGGGCACGGTGCAGAATCCAGGCTCATTCGGTTATTGCTCCGGGTGCGGTCATAGCCAGCGGTACCTTGCAGTAGCAGCGGTAACCCCTAGAGTACCGGTAACTCAGATGATATAAATAGCCGGGGATAATTATGCAGTAAAAAGGAGCAGAATCGGCGCAGCCAAAATTTGCTCCTTTAATTATTGGAGTTTAGGTTTTCCTACTAACCACCCATGGCCGGAGGCCGCAACCACCGATGAATTGTCATCCTGAACGCAGTGAAGGATCTGGTGGTGGAGTTGTTTGGTCTCGCAGGAGATCCTTCGTCGTACTTAGGATGACAAGGAAGTTATTTTTTATTAGTCATATAAGTCTGCGTCGGCCGCGTCTATTTTTTCCACTAATTGGTTATGCTTTATTCAGATTGGGGACTATTTAACAATTCGGTAAAATTCTCATCAATCCGGTTAATATCCAGGTCTTTTACCTGCCCCAATATGGTCTCGTCAATCGGGGACATATTGAATATTCTGAATTGACCCTTCTCCATAATCAGTATGGCAGCTTCCATACCGGTTTCTTTACCGTTCTCCATAAAGCTATATACAACCACAGCACTTTTTTGGCCAATCTTGGTATAATCTTTCATTATATTTACCGTTACCCCTTGGGGTATCTCAGTATCTTTTTCAATATCAGCTATTACGGCTGCAATTTGCTCTTCTATTTGGGGCCTGTTTTCAATAAGCTCGGCGGGGGCCATATTGGCATAGTCGTCAGGCAAAAAACGCACCGACCAGAATACACTCAAATTCTGGGCTACCACATCAAAGTTACGGTTAAAATAGGCCTGATAGAAGTTTTTAACGGTCTTCTCCGGTGCAGGTGTATCACCATAGGCGGCATACCAGTACAAAGCCGCAAAACAGACCAGAATAATCCCAAAGATAGAACGAGGAACCCTGCGTTTAACGTTTTTATCCGCCTCTGGCTGACGGGTGCTTGCATGGGAGTTATCCAATTTCCCAAAACCTCCGTTTCCTTATAAAATACAATTAAACATATTTTACTCCTTTTAATCAGTATTAACAATCAAATGCGCCCAGGATGATAATATATGTATTATAGTAAGAACTAAAGTACTGCTGGAAAACAACAACCGGCAGGCAGGAGGACCCAGGATGAAGAGGATCATTGTAATTGGCGCCGGACCGGCGGGGATGATGGCAGCAGCAACGGCTGCCGGTGCTGGAGCGGCCGTAACTCTGGTTGAGAAAAAAAGTAAGGTCGGCAGAAAACTTAGTATTACCGGCAAAGGCAGATGCAACCTTACCACAGCGGTGGATCAATCCGAACTAATTAAAGGATTTCCTGGTAATGGACGGTTCCTTTACAGTGCATTTCATGAGTTGCCCAACCTTGAGCTGATAGAATTTTTTGAGCAACGAGGTTTAAAAACTAAAGTGGAAAGGGGCAGTAGGGTATTTCCGCAGTCGGATAGGGCGGAAGATGTGGTTGAGGTATTATATAAGGCGGTAGTTGATGCCGGAACGCAAGTTATTACCGCCTGCGAGGTTAAGAGAATCCTAATTGAATCCGGTATGATCGGAGGTATCGAGTGCCGGCAGGGCAAGCTGGAGGCTGATGCAATCATTATAGCTACCGGCGGTATGTCCTACCCGGGGACGGGATCGACCGGGGACGGGTACCGCTGGGCGGCAGCGGCCGGACATACAATTGTGGAGCCGCGTCCTGGCTTGGTCCCTCTGCTGGCTCAGGAGGAATGGGTCCAGGATCTGCAGGGACTCAGCTTAAAAAATACCCGGGCGGTTGCTTACGATGAGACCGGCAAAAAGATCAATGAGGATTGCGGAGAACTCCTTTTTACTCATTTTGGGCTGTCCGGTCCGATTATCCTGTCGATGAGCCGGGATATCGGCGCATATTTATATAATAAGCGGAAACCGGTCCGCATCGAATTGGATCTTAAACCGGCTCTCAGCGAAGAGAAGCTGGATGAGCGGCTGCAGAGAGATTTGGACAAGTATTCCCGGAAAATATTTAAGAACAGCCTGGATGAACTTCTGCCCGCTAAAATGATACCGGTTATGGTTAAATTAAGCGGGATTGAACCGGGTAAGTTCTGCCATCAGATAATCCGCAGCGAAAGGCTGGGCCTGGTATATCTTTTAAAGCATCTGCCCCTGACCGTATACGGGACCCGGCCCATCGCGGAGGCAATCGTTACCGCCGGCGGGGTTAATGTTAAAGAGGTCGATCCCAAAACTATGCAGTCAAAACTTGTTGCCGGACTGTTTTTTGCCGGTGAAGTGCTTGATGTTGATGGATATACTGGTGGATATAACCTGCAAGCATCCTTTTCTACCGGCTATGTAGCCGGCAAGTGGGCTGCCCTTTGACCCGTTGACGGTCTTGCCTATATCTGATACTATTCAACTTGATTATGGCATAACTGGTACACTGTCACCCTTGATTACAGGTGGTATTCATCGAATTAAATTTTTGCCGAACCAGGCGGCAGCTCCCTGGCTCCTGGCACCGCTCCAGCGGTCCTTGGGCGTCAGAGGATTGAGCAATACGAATATTGAGATGGACGACAACTCAGTTTACAGGAATTTAACCCGATGGGAGCATATAAAATCAGGGTTGACAGTGTGCTAAGTCAGGACAGGAGGCAGTATCAATATGACGTTGAAAATGGCCCAGTATCAGGGATCATCCGACTATATTGTAAGTGATGAATTAAGAAACAGTGTAAACATAGCCATAGCCCTGAGAAAACCGCTTTTAATCAAAGGAGAGCCCGGGACCGGTAAAACCATGCTGGCTCAAAGCATCGCCAATGCGCTCAATAAAAAGCTGATTATTTGGAATATAAAATCCACCACCAAAGCCCAGGAAGGACTATACGTATACGATACCGTGCAGAGGCTTTACGACAGCCAATTCAAGGACCATGATGTAGCCAACATCAAGCAATACATCAAGGCGGGTAAATTGGGCGAAGCGTTTATGAGCGCAGAACAGGTCGTTCTCCTGATTGACGAGATCGATAAAGCCGATCTTGAATTCCCCAATGATCTGCTTTGGGAGCTTGACCAGATGAGTTATTATATCCCGGAAACCAAGGAAACTATAACTGCTCAGACCAGGCCGATTGTAATTATTACCAGCAACGCGGAGAAAGAACTTCCGGATGCATTTTTAAGACGTTGCATCTTCCACTATATTGCTTTCCCGGAAAGTGAAGAGATGGAGAGAATCATCAGGGTGCATCATCCCAATCTCGACAAACGTTTGCTGGAACAGGCTATGGAAACCTTTTATATGTTAAGGAATATTCCTAATATACAGAAGAAACCAAGCACCAGTGAATTGATAGACTGGCTGCAGGCTTTGGTGGTGGGAGGCATAAGCCCCAACAAAATCAAACAGGAGATTCCTTTCCTGGGAGTCTTGTTAAAGAAGAACGAGGACCTGGATAGTTTGCTCAACGGTCTGCATAACAAGACCCAGAACCGGGCTACGCCCCGCAGTAATTACTGGAATCGTTAGGAGAGAACAATTTGTTCACAGACTTCTATTACTACTTAAGGAATTTTGGGGTTCCTGTATCAATGAACGAATGGCAGGACCTTATGGAAGCACTCGACCAAGGTATGGCAGGTTCAAGCTTAACGGGCTTTTACCATTTATGCCGAGCCCTTTTGGTTAAGACCGAAGCGCATTATGACAGATTCGACCAGGCCTTTGCCAGTTACTTTGAGGATGTGGAGAGCCCCGAAGGCCTGCCCGATAAGCTATGGGAATGGTTGAACCGGGAGCTTCCCGAAATGGAAATAACTGAAGAGATGCGCCGCAACCATATACAGCTTGACCTGGAGACGATGAAACGGATGCTCGCCGAGAGATTGGCTGAACAGAAGGAAGAACACCATGGCGGCAATCGCTGGGTGGGTACGGGCGGAACCTCACCCTTCGGACACTCGGGTTATCATCCGGGAGGTATCCGTATTGGCGGCAATACCAGGAACCTGTCGGCAGTGAAGGTTGCCGGGATGAGACGTTTCCAGGAGTTTCGAACCGACGAGACTCTGGGGGTCCGCCAGTTTCAATTGGCTTTACGCAAACTCAGACAGTTTACCACCCGTATGGAAGGGTTAAAAGAAGAACTGGATCTAGAGGGTACGGTTGATAAGACCTGCCAGAATGCAGGGCGTCTGGAGCTGATGTGGGCCCGGCCCCGGGTCAACAGTATGAAAGTGCTCCTGCTCATGGATGCGGGAGGATCAATGATGAGTTACAGCCGCCTGTGCAACCAGTTGTTTACGGCTGTAAATAAATCCAACCATTTCAAGGACTTAAGGGTTTTTTATTTCCATAATTGTATTTATGATTGGCTTTATCATGATTCCAGCTGCAGCTTGAAAAGCTATACCGATACGGAATACATTCTGCGGACCTGCGACCCGGACTATCGGGTAATAATAGTGGGTGATGCCAGTATGTCCTTTTCTGAATTAATGCGGGTGGGCGGTATTATTGACTGGGATTTGCATAATGACCGGCCGGGCATTGAGTGGCTGCAACGTATTCGCCGGCATTTTGAATATTCAGTCTGGCTTAATCCCATCCCCGCCAATTACTGGGAGTGGATGGAAGGAGCATATACAATCAGATCAATAGCGCAGGTATTTCCTATGGATGAATTGACGGTAGAGGGGTTGGAGCGATCCATCAAAAGACTGAAAAGCCGTTCCAGGGTAGGAAAGGAGAGTAAAGTTGCAAAAAGATAAACAGGTTGAAATCGTGGTTGATGGAGTAACCGGGGTGGGGAAATCCAGCCTGGTCAATATAATCTGCGAGGAAATGGGTTTAAAACCATTCAGCGAAATGTTTGAAGATGAAAACCGCCTGCTCAATAAATTTTTTCATGATCGTGAAAAGTGGGCTTTTGCCATGCAAACCAATTTCTTGACCAATCGTTTTAAGCAGTATCAGCAGGCCATGAAAATAGGCCGGGCGGTTATGGACCGTTCAATTTATTCCGATCGCATTTTTGCCCTGATGTATCTTAAGCACGGCTATCTTAGCCCTGAAGAATATGCAGTTTATAACAACCTGTTGCATACCTTGCTGGAGCATGTTATCCCCCCTAAACTGATGGTTTACCTGCAGGTAGGCACCGATGAGGCAATCCGGCGTATCCACCGACGGGGACGCCCCGATGAGGTTGAGGTGGAACGGGATTATTGGGACTTGCTCAATCAGTTCTATGAGAAGCATTATCTGGAGTTCAATCTAGGGCAGTTATTAGTGATCAGAGTCGATCATTTGGATTATGTACACAAACCCGAAGACCGCAGATATATTATGAATGAGATTAAACAAGCCGTTAATGCGGGGAAGCGGTCGATCGCAGCTTTTTAGATTTTATCAAACTCCTCTGAATAAGGAGTTTGATAAAATGCTCGGATTGCGATGCACACAAAACGCGCAAGGAGGGCGCTATAGCGCTCGCGTTTTGGCGCGCAATTCGCGCAAGCGCTCATTATTAAAGGTGGTGCAGCCGTGCAAGTGATGCTAGGGATAATAGCATGCTTAATATTCCTGCTCTATTCTATTTATTTTATCAGTATAATTAAAGGCACTACCCGTGGATTTGAACTGGAAATATTAAGGTCACTGGCTGACTGGATTATAGTCAAAGGGGTGTCAGCCAGGCGGTATATATGGGTAATGTTCTGGACCTCATTGCTCGGAGAAATAACATACATTTACCTTTCCTTAGCTTATATCCCCAACCCGGTCATGAGAATATTGACCGCCCTGGTAATCCTCATGGAAATATATCATTTTATTCGCATTGCCATAGGGCTGAAACGCTTTTTTTCAGGCAAATACCTGCTCAGTCAGATTTTTGACTGGCGGTTGGAAAGAGCCAGCGCAATCGTGCTGTTTACCCATTCTTTTCTGGTTCTAATGATCCTGTCTTTCTTCTAACAGGATTCAATTATTGCCCCTCTGATCTGTGCCTCCGTTTGCTCCGGCCCAACCCCCCATGGCTGCAATAGCATTTTTTACCTCCAGCCAGCTGCTCACCCGGGTAATATTGTTCACTTCGAGGTGAGCATTATAAGGATAATCAAACATGACTACCGGTATTATTTCACTCAGTTCCAGAGACAAATCATGATGGTCTTCGATCATAACATCTATATTATGTTCCAGGCAGGCTGCAAGCTTACTGAAATGATGCATGTTGGCGGTATTATTCATAACGAGTTGGTCATACTCAAGCTGGTGGCGTGATAACCATTCCAACGTCGTTGCTTTAATGGCCTGATCGCGTTGGTTCCGCGAGGTTATCAGAATAATGGAATGATGACGATGCAATGCTTTGATCACGTCCAGGGCATAGGGCTTAACTTCTACGTGCTGGTAAATATCCTTTAAGTAAATGGACAAAAAACCGGCAATGGTTTTGGCATCCCAATTGAGTGATTTTTCCAAGCTGTAGTGGTTTAAGTCTATACTGCTGGTAAGGTTATTTTCGGCGGCAAAAATCCGCGCGTAGTCACAAATTGTTTCCCGGGTGTAGGTTATGGTATTGTCTATGTCAATACCGATATTCATAGTGGCAGCTCCCTTTATTAGTAAGAAAATAGACGCGGACGGCGCGGACTTATATGACTGATAAGAAAATAACTTCTTTGTCATCCTGAGTACAACGAAGCAACCTTTACCGTGAACGAAGTTCATCAGTAGTGCCTGTAAGGTGGATCTCTTTCGAGGACCAAACAACTCCACAACCAGATCTTTCACTGCGTTCAGGAGGACAAACATCACACATTTTCATCCGTGGTTGCGGCCTCCGGCCACGGGTGGTTAGTATGATATGGATGAGGCAGACTTGTTAACCCCATAATTAACCTTAATCATTATAACTGATTAGCAAAAAATTTAAAGGGACAGTTCCCACCGTCCCTTTTTTAAAAAATTCAGTTTATTTTATTAGCGCAGAATATTTCCGGAAATCACCATACGTTGTGCCTCGGAACTGCCTTCATAGATTTCAGTAATCTTGGCGTCGCGCATTAAACGCTCCACCTTAACCCCTTTTACATAGCCATAGCCTCCGTGAATTTGTACCGCCTTAACCGTGTGTTTCATTGCCGCCTCGGCACAGAACAATTTAGCCATGGAGGCTTCCTTGGTAAAAGGCTGCTTCTGATCTTTCAGCCAAGCCGCATGATAAGTCAAGAACCTGCAGGCGTTCAGGTCGGTTGCCATATCAACCATCCACCACTGTACCGCCTGGTTTTTAGAAATCGGCTTGCCAAACTGGACTCTTTGTTTGGAATAACTGATTGATTCATCCAGAGCTGCTTGCAGAATACCTACGGATTGGCCTGCAATACCGATGCGGCCGTGGTCAAAGCAGTTCATGGCGATCTTCATGCCGTTGCCTTCTCCGCCTAACAGATTCGCTTTCGGTACACGGCAATCCTTAAAGATGATCTCGGAAGTTTGAGAGGCCCTGATTCCCATTTTCATGAAATGACTGCCGATGTTTAACCCGGGGGTGCCTTTGGGCACGATGAAACAGCTCATTCCCTTCGGACCGGCGGATTTGTCAGTCCAGGCAAAGGTCACGAAGGTATCCGCCACCGGACCATTGGAACAAAATGTTTTGGTGCCGTTCAGTACGTATTCGTCACCATCCAGTACCGCAGTGGTCGTCGCTGCACCTACATCTGTACCCGCTCCCGGTTCAGTCAGGGCAAAAGCTCCGATATGATCGCCTTTGGCCAGAGGGGTCAGGAATATTTTCTTTTGTTCCTCCGTACCGAAATTGTTGATCGGCATTAATGCCAGACTGGTGTGCACCGACATGGTAAATCCAGTTGCGGCACAGGAGCGGGAGAGCTCTTCCACGGCTATAGCATAGGTCAGATAGTCAGTGCCCTGGCCGCCGTACTCAACCGGAAATGGCATTCCCATCCAACCGCCTTCCGCCAGTTTTTCAATAACCTCCCGGGGATAACGGGCAGTTTCATCCAATTCCACGGCTATGGGTTCCACATACTTCAGGGCAAACTCCCGCATATTGCTTCTAACCAGCTCTTGTTCCTCGGTTAACCTAAAATCCATTCATATCCCTCCTGTTCTAAAACAGCCAAAGTAATATTATTTAAGCTCTTACATCTCGACTTGATCTGGTGCTGCCATAGTAAACGGTTGTCGTTGAGTCATCACCTGCCTTGGATGTATTAGTAGCTTTTATCTCACTATAGTTTGCAGGCTAACTATTTGTCAACCAATTATTATTTGTTTTTAATATTAAATATGACTTTATCCCACAAAAAAATGAGGCCTACAGTTCTTACTTTTTTGCTGCCCGGCAGCTTTTTACCTGCAAAGCAAAAAAGGTTTGGTATATTGCTACCAAACCCTTTTAATATAGGCATTGTTTTTAATTAACGACGTCTGGCCTGAAAACAATCCCGACAGTATACTGGTCTTTCACCAGTAGGCTCGAATGGCACAGTCGTTTCTTGGCCACAGGAGGCACAAACGGTTTTAAACATTTTGCGCTCTTCTCTGTAACCGGAATTTCCATTGCGTTGCTGCTTGCGTGCTCTTCTGCAATCGGGGCAACGGCCTGGTTCGTTCTCAAAGCCTTTTTCGGCATAGAATTCTTGCTCTGATACCGAGAACAGGAACTCATTGCCACAATCTTTACATACGATATATTTGTCTGCTAACATGCTTCCATCTCCCTTCTGAAGTACTCTTGGACTAATTTCCCCCACAAAGGAGACTCATTAAAGAACAAGGCAAGGTTATTGTAATTTATATACTGTCTATTGTCAAATATAAAGCCATAGTATTTGAAATAATTACCTGTTCCAGCCTTGATTGCTTTATTTGGTTGTCACCAAAATTCAATTGACCCTAATTGAGGAATAGAATAATATAAAAATAAATAACATATTAATTAATAACACATTATTAGCTTCAATGATAACTTTTGCGGAATTGAGCAAACTGCGGTATGACGAAAGGAGATTGGGAAATGGATTTTACCTTGACCAAAGAACAAGCGTTGATTCAGAAGATGGCGCGAGAGTATGCTGATACCTACATAGCACCGCTGGCAGAGCAGATCGAGCATGAGAACCAGGTTCCGGCTGAAATTCTGCAAGGACTGGCCGAACTGGACTTGTTTGGGATGGCGATGCCGGAAGTATACGGCGGTGGGGCTGCCGGTTATGACACCTATGTACTGGCCATGGAGCAAATTGCAAGGGTTTCGTCAGGGCCATCGGTGATTATTTCCGCTCACTGTCTGGGGTTGTCAGCTATTAATAATTTCGGCACCGAGGCCCAGAAGCAGAAGTATATGCCGCCTGCCTGCCGGGGAGAGCATATAACCAGTTTTGCCTTTACCGAACCGGGAACCGGATCCGATCCCAAACAAATTACCACTACGGCAGTGCGGGAAGGCGATTGCTACGTTATTAACGGGACCAAAAGGTTTATTACCAATTCCAGCTATCCTGGCGCCATGGTTCTATTTGCCAAGGATGATCAAAGCGGTAAACCGACCGCGTTTATTATCGATAAGTTCTGCGCCGGCTACTCGGTTTCAGAGCCTTGGAAAAAAACAGGGTGGCACGGAGGCCCCCTTTGTGATGTGTATTTGCAGGATGTTAAAGTACCCGCCGAAAACCTGCTGGGGGAAATGGGAAACGGATATCCGGTACTCCAATATGGAATTGCCTTTGGCAAGATAGGCATGAATGCTGCGGCTCTGGGAGCAACTCTCGGTGCTTTGGAAGAATCCCTGAAATATGCCAAAGAGAAGACCCATCGGGGTGCACCTATTGCCAAATTTCAAGCGATTCAACTGAAGATTGCCGATATTGCCATGAAATATGAAGTCTCCCGGTGGATAGCCTATCGCCTCGGAGCTTTGGCCAACAACCCCAAGAGCCCTTCTGATTTTGCTCGAGAAGCAGCCCTTTCAAAGGTTATTGTAGCTGAAAACGCAGTGGCCGCCACTCGGCTGGCCATTGATATCCATGGCTCGTATGGCTTGATGGAGGACTACAAGGTCGCCCGCCTTTATCGGGATGCTATAATGGGGCCCCAGGTCGAAGGGGTTATTGATATGCAGAAGCTTATTGTCGCCGGAGCTATTCTGGCGTAGTGCCCTGTAAATCCTAAGTCTGTATATTATTTGTCGAGACAAATTTTTGCAGGGCAAGACGGCAGCTCCTTGCCCTCCTGGCACCACTGCACTAGCCCATCCGTGGGCGTCGGAGGATTGAGTAATACTGGACGTATTGCTACCCGCGACAACGAGACATGCGGAAATTTGGCCGACAAGAAAATATAGAATTAGGGTTGAAAGGGTACTGGATTGGAGGTGATCCCATGG
The DNA here is from genome assembly GCA_034927445.1 of Syntrophomonadaceae bacterium. Classification (GTDB taxonomy): domain Bacteria; phylum Bacillota; class Syntrophomonadia; order Syntrophomonadales; family Syntrophomonadaceae; genus PHAA01. Next base: position 191,176 of record JAYFPZ010000007.1, on the reverse strand, counting down.
CAGAGGCTGCTGAACAATTTGATGCGATCATAGTCGGAGCTGGATTGGCCGGCCTGGCTGCCGCGTATACTCTGGCGGGCGCAGGACTCGAAGTGCTGGTGCTGGAGAGAGGCGATTACCCCGGAGCTAAGAATGTTTCCGGGGGGCGCATCTATCTGAACCCGATCCGGGAGATGTTTCCGGACTTGTGGAAAAAAGCCCCGCTGGAACGCTATATAGCCCATGAAGAGGTATGCCTGACGGCTCAGGACCGTTCGGTGACTTTAAGCTACGAAGGTGCCGAACTGAACCGTGAACCTTACCAGAGCTACAGCGTCCTGAGAAGCAAATTTGATAAATGGCTGGCCAAGCAAGCTGAAAGAAAAGGGGCTGTCATAGTAAGCAAAAGCCGGGTTGACGAGCTGATTATGGAAAACGGCAAAGTGATGGGCGTAAAGGCCGGGGGGGAGGAGCTCCGGGCGCAGGTGGTGCTTGCCTGTGATGGGGTTTTGTCTTTTATTGCCCAAAAAGCGGGATTGCGTAAACCGTTTCAATCCCGTAATTTCGCAGCGGGATTTAAAGAGGTTATTGAAATGAACCGGGTTGTAATTGAAGACCGCTTCAATCTGGATGGCGACGCAGGTGCAGCCCGGCTTTTCATGGGAGATGTCACCGCCGGCAAATTTGGCGGCGGATTTTTATACACCAACCTGGACAGCATAAGTCTGGGAATAGTAGTCGGGATTGATGCTGTAAGCGCAGCTCCCGGCCTCCCGACTCCGGAGCTCCTGGACAATTTCAAGCAGAGACCGGAGATAGCCCGGCTGATAAAGGGCGGAACCAGCGTGGAATATTCAGCCCACGTTGTCCCCGAAGGCGGGTTTAAAACCATGGAACGTCTTTATGGCGACGGAATTCTGGTTGCCGGCGATGCCGCCGGGTTTTCGATGAACATCGGAGTAACGGTTCGGGGGATGGAATATGCCATGGCCAGCGGTTATTATGCGGCCCTGACGGTGATTGAGGCTAAAGCCAGGAACGATTATTCGGCCGCTTCCTTATCAGCCTATGCCAAGCGGTTGCATGACAGTTTTGTCCTAACCGATTTCAAGAGTTTCCAGCATTCCCTGGAAACCCTTGAATACCCGCCCTTGTTTAAACACTACCCGGAATTAGCCGCTAATATCATGCGTGATCTCTATACGGTTCCGGCCGGCCCCAAAGCCCGGCTTTACCCCACCATAAAAAAATATTTCAATATCAGTGAAATTTGGGCGATGATGCAACTGGGCAGGAGGATGATTAAACTATGAGCGAGGTATTGGGATTAAAAGCCAAACTGGGCCTGGATGTATTTAAAGAGGATAAAGAATTTCATATAAAAATAAAAGATGGCCATAAGACGGATCCCCGCTTAAAAAAAGCCGTGCTGGTATGTCCGGCCGGACTCTACCATGAAAATGAAAAAGGTGAGGTAGTTATCAGCACCGACGGCTGTCTGGAATGCGGCACCTGTTTACTGGCCTGCGGGGATGAACTATTGGACTGGCATTATCCCAGCGGAGGGGCCGGAGTCCAGTTCCGTTTCGGTTAGAATAAATAGACAAGGAGGTCTCAGGCCATGAACATAATTGTAGCGGTTAAGCAGATACCGGACCTGCAGCAAATCAGAATCAGAAACCGGCAGCCGGTCCTGGAAGGAGTACCCTATACCCTGGGTAAGATTGACAAGAATGCCTTGGAGACCGGGGTCCGATTAAAAGAGTCCCACGGCGGCAATTTGATCGTAGTATCGGCAGGTAATGAAGAGGTGGAAGAGACCATTAAAGAAGCCCTGGCCGCCGGAGCTGATGAAGCCTGTCTGGTGCTGGACGACCGTTTGTCCGAAATAGAGAGTTCATTGAGTGCCCACTTGCTGGCAGCTGTTATCGGCAAGTTGGAGGATGTAGGGTTGGTGATCTTGGGTGAAGGCAGCGGGGACAATTATTCCGGCCAGGTTGGCTCCCGGGTAGGTGAGCTGCTGGGTCTGCCCCAGGTAGGATACGCCTCCCGGATTGAATTGGAGGGCCCCCTGGCCAGGATCACCCGTTCGCTGGAAGATAGGGAAGAGATTCTGGAGGTTCGGCTGCCGGTTGTAGTCAGCATTTTGGGAGATGTTAACGAGCCGCGTATTCCCTCGGTTACTCAGATATTAAAGGCCGGGAGAAAGCCCCAAACGATAATTGAACTGGATGAACTGGGGATAGAAATGCCGAAAACCAATAAAATCACTACTCTGAGCAACCGGGCGCCGGAAAACGACCGTAAACGGATCGCGCTAAAAACCGTAACCGAGCTGGTGACGGCCCTGCAAACCGAGGGATTTATGGGGAGGGAATCAAAATGATTTTGATTTACGGTGAAAAAACTGATATGATTCTGGAATTGCTTACGGCAGCCCGGCTGTTAGCTTCAACTCTGGGTTTGGAGCTTGGGGTTTTGGTAATTAATGATGACCTGCAGGCTAAGGAGCTCGCGGCCATGGGAGCCAATACCTGCCTGGTCAGGAATGCTGCCTTCAGTCCGGCTGACACCGCCTTGGTTGCAGGGGTGCTGTACCAGGCAGTCCGGAACTTAAACGCCTCCATAATTCTGCTGGCTTCCGACCGCCGGGGTAAAGAATTGGCCGGACGACTGGCCCAGAAGCTTGACGCCGGTTGTCTGACCGATGTAACCGGGCTGCAGGTAATGAATGGGAGGGTCCAATGTGCACGTAATGCGCTGGGCGGGGCTACCGTCGTTACTCAGCAGATAGAGAGTGAATACCAGGTCATAGCCATAGCGCCCCGTTCTTTTGCCGCCGCTGCAGCTCAGGAAGGCGGTATGGCGCAGGACCTTGACCTTGAAGTGGAAGCATCACCGGTTAAATTGATTGCCAGCCATAAAAAATCTGGAGATGCCGCCGAGATAGAGGCGGCGGATATCCTGGTGATAGTCGGTCAGGGGATGGAAGAGGCGGATATGGACTTGGCCCGTGATATAGCGGCAGCCCTGGGGGGAGAACTGGCCTGCTCCAAGCCGATTGCTACCGACCGTAAATGGCTGGGTGAAGATCGTATCATCGGGCTGTCGGGCAAGAAATGCAAACCGCAGCTGGCCATAATCTTAGGTGTTTCCGGGCAAGTGCAGTTTACGGTGGGAATACGTGATGCCCATACTATCGTGGCTGTCAACAACGATGAGCAGGCCTTTATTCTGCAAATGGCGGACTACGCCATGGTGGCGGACCTTACAGAAGTGCTGCCCCAGCTGCAGGCATTGCTATAATTAACTAATAAATAAACAGAGGAGATTGATCGTGTATAAATTTGCCGAAGCCTGGTGTTTTCGCTTGGCCGCCCTTTCCCGCAAGATAAGCCGTAAATACAATACCCAATGTTCCGAATACGGGATTACTGCCACCCAGTCCTTTGTTATTTTGGATCTATTGGATCACGACGGCAGCAGTGTCAAAGACATCGCTGCCCGTATCCAGCTGGACAGTCCCGCGGTGACGGGGGTCATTGATCGTCTATATAAAGAAGAACTGGTGCATAGGGCCGAAGATCCTTCCGACCGGCGCAGCCTGCAGATATTTCTTACGTCTAAAGGGCGCACTCTGGCCGCCAAAATAGTTCCTATGGCTGATGATTTTAATCGTCAGATGAAGATTGGGTTCAAGCCAGATGAAGTAAGTTTTTTTGAAAAATATTTAAGCCGTATAGAACAGAAATTTTAATCAAAAGACAAGCGTGGGGGCCAGACTGTCCTCTTGACAATCTGGCTCCCGGTTCAATCTGTTACGTTGCCCTGATTGGCGTCAATAGCGCAGTAATGCTGCCAGGGGTTTCCCGTCAGGGATTTTATCGATTTCCAACATATAAACTGATCCTCCCTTGAGGAGGGTTTGCACTGCGGTGAAGTCATACAAATCTTCGTCTCCGGGCTCGGGTTCCCCGTGCAACCGGACCTCTTGTGACTGGGGATCAAATCTCCCGGGCTGTTCAGCTCCGGCAGCCAGGAAGAGTATCTCCACCTGCCCGTTGTATGCCGCCGGGGCGGCCTGGGATATATCATGAGTGGTCCGCCCCGTACCCTTAAATGGGCCGTAATAGGTCAAGGCTTCCTGCTCGGCTTTATGATAATAATGCTCTGCCAGCGGCCAGGCTAAAGTCTGCAAATCTTCATTCGCCAGTTCTTCCGGATTGCCCGGCAAGCCTTCACTGGCCAGGTACGCATAGGTATTGGCTTCACGGTAAATGGGAAAGAGAAATTCAACCCCGGCCAGGATCAGGGGGGCTTTTTCCTCCCGCAGCAAGCTGTGCAGGCCCCGGTCTATAAGGCGGAAATAATTCAGGATATTGTCCTTGGAATCATCAACTCCTACTCCGTGGCCGTGAAATAACGCTGCAGCTCTGGTGTTGTTGGTCCCTTCCAGGGTGTTGGTATGAAATTGCAGTTGCCTTTCGGGATCATCGTACAGCATGGCTTCCTCCAGACTATGAGGTATGTCGGGGTCCAATTCACTTACACCGGCGCGAGTGCAGCGCAGTACCCGAACCGCATTCTGGCTCAGGGCCAAAACATAGAATAATCCTTCTCCGCTTACTAAAGGCAGCAGAGGTTTAAGGTGAAAGCGCCGGCCGATATGGAGATACTCATCTACGGTGAGAGGAAGCCGGTAATAATAGAAAATATCCGGGCTTATAAATATTGCCAGAGTATCACGCTGCTGCTGCCAGAATCCGTTGTCCAATACTAGTTGCCGAAGCGGCTGTAAAAGCTGTTGGGCCTCGGGGGAGCGCATACCACCCTTGATCAGGCGGGCCTCCGCCTCGTGCATAAGGTTTTTTAAGCGGATACGTCCTTGCTGGATTTCGGTACCCGCGCGATAAGTGGGCATATAAATCGAGATGCACAGGTCGTCCTGTTTTTGCATTAGCTGGGTCAAATCTTGCCGGGTTAATAAATTCATAACAAAACCTCCTTGTATAGAGGTTATTCTTCCCCAACTGCTGAATTTATTACCCTTTTTATGAAACGAAGGCTTGGGCTATTATTTAAAAAGGCGCGTGAAATTTTTGGGGATTTCGGTTTCGAAGCGCATAAGCTCACCGGTTACCGGATGGCGAAATGCCAGCAGATGGGCGTGCAGACCCAGCCGGCCAATGGGGTTGACGGTTGAGCCGTACTTTTTATCGCCAATGATGCTATGCCCTATATCTTTCATGTGAACGCGAATCTGATTCTTACGGCCGGTCTCCAGGCGAATTTCCAGAAGCGAAAAATGAGGTGAAGCCAGTAGTAATTTGTAGTGAGTTATGGCTTCCAGTCCGTCGCCGGGCTTCGAACTGGAATACATCATTTTGGTCTTGGTTTCCAGCAGCCAAGATTTGATCAGGCCATCGGGCTGGTCGACCCGGCCTTCAACTACAGCCGCATAAGCCCGGTCGGTTACGAGTTCCTTCCAGGCGTCCTGCAGGGAGTGCTTGACCGCTTCGCTTTTGGCAAACAGCATTACTCCCGAGGTGTCTCGATCCAAGCGATGGACAATGAAAATCCGGTTGGCCGGGTTGTCGCGGCGGACATAATCAGTAAGTTGATGGTAAGCTGTGTTTGTTTTCTCCTGGTCCGAAGCGATAGAGAGCAGCCCTGCCGGTTTATCAATTACTATTAGTTCGGCGTCTTCGTATATAATTCTTAAACCTTTAAATTGAGCGGCATCTCTTACCAATGACCAGTTGACAATCACCGCCTGACCAGGCTGCAAAAGCTGATTATACTGGGTTGCTACCTTGCCGCCTACTGAAACCTGACGGTGGGTGAGCAGGGATTTTATATTATTGCGCCCTTGGCCTGGCAATTTTTCAAGAAGGAAATTCATCAGTTCGGCCGGCTCGGATACAGTCAAGCAGGTCTGCCGGTCCCGGGCGGTTTTATTATTATTATGCTTCCGGTAATGGAATCTTTTCACGAAGGACCTCCTTGTTATCCAATAAATCTTATTATATATAAACTTTTGATCTTGCCAACAAAAAAGCTTTTGTAAAAATTACAAAAGCTCAGGTAAAACAAGACTGAGTAACTTTTTGGGTTGAGCTACTGCATCGGTTGGGTAAAATTCTGAGCTTGCTGCTGCTGCACCGATTTTTTACCCTGCTCATGCATCTGTTCTTCATTGGGGTTCAACAAAAACAGAAGCTGCTGCAATTCACCTACGTGCTGCCGTTCTTCATCGGCAATATGGGTCAACACCTTTTTTACCCTGGTATCGCTGGTTGCCATAGCATGGGCTTCATAGCCTATGATCGCTTCCAATTCCCCGGCTATATCTACCCGCAGGGCCTGCAACAACTCTTCATTCGACATCTGCTTTGAAACGTTGGCAATAAATGGATCGCCTAACAAAGCCATATTGACCGCCTCCTAATATTTTTCTGCTAGTATGGGCAGTCAGGCTTGCAATTATGTAACTTTTTTGTATTTCTCCCGCACAAAGGCAATCAAAGCCGGCAACAGGGAAATAAATATTATTCCAAAAACCACTATGGAAAAATTATCTTTAACAATCGGTATATTGCCGAACCAATAACCGCCGGCCAGGCATGCCGTTACCCAGGCTACACATCCGATAATGTTGTAGATCAGGAAATGCGGGTAGGTCATTTTGCCGATGCCGGCTACGAAGGGAGCAAAGGTGCGTATTATAGGTATAAACCGGGCGATGATGATGGTCTTGCCGCCATGTTTTTCATAAAACTCGTGGGTACGCTGCAGGTAATCCTGCCTTAAAAAACGTATTTTTTGCCCCGAAAATATTTTGGGGCCCAACCACCGTCCTACCTGGTAATTGACAATATTTCCGGTAATGGCTGCAGTCATTAAAACTGTAGTTATGACCAGCAGGTTAATATCTCCGCTGGCGGAGAGGGTCCCCAGAACAAAAATGAGGGAATCACCCGGCAGAAAAGGGGTTACCACCAGTCCCGTCTCGCAAAAAATTACCAGGAAAAGAATGAGATAGGTCAAAAGCCCATAGTTATTGATTATTTCATTAAGGTATGCATCTAGATGGAGTAAAATATCTATTAAAGGAAAGGCTAAATTAAATTCCATGGTGTTCCTTTCAAAAACATTTATGGTTACAGTTGAAACGATAACTTTCAGATAATCATATTATCTGTATTTTGGCATTTAGTCTATAGGAAGCCGGTTGTTTAGTCAATAGTTTAACCGCTTCTTAAAGTTGTAATTTTATGTTATTATGGATGCAGCGCCAATATGTGGGTAATCTTATTAAAAATTATTGGCGGGGGATGAGTTTGGTATTTAGAGGTTAAATTAAGACTGGAGCAGAAATAGCTTCAGCAGATTACAGTTTGCAATATGGAGGATAATGTGTTTGAGGCAATTTTATTTGATCTGGACGGAACCTTACTTGATATAGACATGAATTTTTTCCTTACCAAATATTTTGGCGAGATGAGCAAGATGGCTGCAATTAGCGGCTGCTGCGATCCTGGGCAACTAGTGACTCAAATTCTTGAGTCAACCGAGGTAATGATCGGGGATTTGAATCCCCGGACCAGAAACGAGGAAGTTTTTATGGGGCACTTTTTTAGCCGTTTAAAAACGGATGAAATTAGAATGCGAGCCTTTTTTGATGACTTTTACTGTACTGGCTTCCCCCGTTTGCAGGAGTATTGCCGGCCCTTTCAGGGAATCCCGCAAATGATGAAAAAAGTCTTTAAGGAGGGTTATAAGGTAGTAATTGCCACCAACTCAGTATTTCCGCAAAAAGCGATTCAGACCAGGTTGGATTGGGCTGGAGTAGGAAACTTTCCTTATGAACTGCTTACCTGTTACGAAAATATGCATTATTGTAAGCCCCATCTCCAATATTACCAGGAAATAGCTGATAACCTTGGAGTGGAACCGGCTGCCTGCTTGATGGTGGGAAATGATACCAATGAAGATCTGGCAGCAGGGAAGATAGGCATGAAAACATTCCTGGTAGAGAACTGTTTAATCGACCAGGGCAACAATACCTGCCGCCCCGACTGGCGGGGCAGCTTGCAAGATTTCTTCAAATTTATTGATGATTTGAGGTATAATTCTGTAGGGCAGGTTTGAAATAGAATGTCAGGTGCGTCCGTTATGGGAAATATCTTGAAAGAATCCAGAATTTTTGGTAGAGTATATAAGGTTGAATCTACATTTTGTTGGTACAATGATGTAAAATTATTAAATTAAAGAAAGAGGTCGTAAGTTTTGGACGGCTGGTTGTTTAATACTCTCACAGCGATTGTGAGTATATCAGAAGCTTTAATCCTGTTGTTCTTATTTTACTACTATTATGTTTCCGTTTCCGGATGGAAAAAGCATGAAGAAGAGAAGAACTTTACTCCCGAAAAAAGATTCGCGCTTATAACGGCAGCTCATAATGAAGAATCGGTTATCCGCTACCATATAGAGAGTCTGAAACAATTGAATTATCCGCCGGAGTTATTCGACATCTACGTTATCGCCGATAACTGTACGGATCAAACTGCAGCTGTAGCCCGCCAGGAGGGGGTAAATGTTTTTGAACGCTTTTCACCCCAACGAGGCAAGGGATTTGCACTGGAATGGATGTTCAATGAGTTGTTTAAGATGGAAGAAGAACAAAAATATGACGCTATCTGTTTATTTGATGCGGATAATGTTGTGTCTTCAAACTTTTTGCTGGAAATGAACTCCAAACTGAAGAAGGGTTTTCGCTCTATCCAGGGTTATCTTGATACCAAAAACCCCAACGACTCATGGGTTACAGCCTGCTATGCCACCGCCTACTGGTCAATGAACCGCATGTGGCAGTTGGCCCGTTATAATAAAGGACTCTCCAATGCCCTGGGAGGCACCGGTGTGTGCCTGGAATACACCCTGCTGAAGGAATATGGCTGGGGAGCTACCTGCCTGACTGAAGATCTGGAATTTACCATGAAGTTATTGCTTAATGGCATTAAGACCTCATGGGCCCATGAAGCTAAAGTATATGATGAAAAACCGGTTTATTTCTCTCAGACTTGGCGCCAACGCACCCGTTGGCTATCGGGACACTGGGATGTCTGTTTCCGTTATGCCATCCCGTTGCTTAAAAAAGGTATAAAAGAGAGAAAATGGTATCCTATCGATGGAACTATTTATTTATTGCAACCCATTATGATTATGTTGATGTTGTTTAACTTCTTAATGGCTGGTTTAACCTATCTTTTCCCACAGCCTATATTTGTTTCGACTATTGCCAATTTGGCACCCAGTTGGTTCTGGTGGGCATTTGGCATATTGGGTTATTGCTATCCTATGTTGGGCTTGGTACTGGAAGGGGCTCCCAAACGTGCCTACTTCTATTATATAACTTACCCTTTTTATGGGTTTACCTGGTTCCCGGTTACATTTTGGGGATTGCTCCAGCATAAGAAACAGAGTGAATGGGCTCACACTATTCATCATCGCGGTATTTCCATTAGTTCGCTGGAAGCCGATGAGCCCCCGGTTCCTGTGGCTGAAGCCGCTGCCGCTCCGGTGGAGGTTGCGGCTAAAACTAAACCTCAAAAAAGCAAGAAAAGCAGCGTACGCCGCAGTTTTGCCCCCTATGCCACTCTGGTAACGCGGGACGGACAAAACGTTGAAGCGGAAGCGCCTGTGGCCAGAGCAGCCAAGGCGGTATATCCGACTCTGGTAACTACCTCTTCCGCTATCTTAAAACCGGTGGAGGTAGTAAAAGCCACGATAAATAAAGATAATCGTCCAACCGTTACTGCTGCCGGAGGCGAAAGCCGGTAACTCTACTTTTAACAACATAATTATTTGGCAGGAAAAACAGCCTGTCGGCTTTAAGCCGGCAGGCTGAAACTTGTTAAGGATATAGTTAATCCTTATTTACCTATTCTACTGTTGAGTAAATCCTGCAAACTAACCTGCGGGGCCTTCTTACTCCCCGGCTTTCATTTTGGCCTTGAGTTCATCAACCGTTATACCTAATTCTTTAGCCTTTTCTTCCAGCCTGGTCTGGCGCTCGGCTTTCATTTTGGCCTTGAGTTCATCAACCGTTATGCCTAATTCTTTAGCCTTTTCTTCCAGCTTGGTCTGGCGCTCAGCTTTCATTTTGGCTTTGAGTTCATCAACCGTTATGCCTAATTCTTTAGCCTTTTCTTCCAGCCTGGTCTGGTGCTCGGCTTTCATTTTGGCCTTGAGTTCATCAACCGTTATGCCTAATTCTTTAGCCTTTTCTTCCAGCTTGATATGATCCTTGTCCGGGCATGAATAAGTCTGGTTCACTTTGCTTACCGGCGGTGATTCAGCCCGTAAATATCCTACCTGCGAGCCTGCAATTAAAACTAAAGACAACAGTAGACTGATTACAAGTTTTTTCATCAGTCACCTCCTTTCTTCTTGTTATTAGTATTTACCTAATCAAAATAAGAAATAGCCGTTAGATTTAGGATTTAAGCATAAATACTATTTAAAGCAAGCACTATAGTTTGTTACATTACGTGCTGCCTTTTATTGTTTGAATAAGCAGGAATTTTTCATAATTCAACGAAATAGAAAAAGTTAAGGTTATTTTGCTGGGGGAAAAAATTATATGGATAGAAATAGAAGGAATAAAATTATTTTTATACATATTATTATGTTTATCCTCGTTTCTTTCTGCTTCTGGCTGTTATATCATCACATTGAGTCATCCGGGCCAACTCTGATTAACTTCCTGCCGATTGCTGCTCTTATCGCCTTAATTATATTTTTGTTAAAATTCTACCGGTCCGAGCTCAGAGAACAAAGGACAGTATGGCAGGCCAGGACCAGAGAATTGGAGTTGCAGGCGAGTCAGCGCTCGGAAGAGTTAAATCACAAAAATATTCAACTTCGGACTGTCTTGGAAGATATTCGTCATTTAGGGTATTATGACGCCCTGACCAACCTGCCCAATCGTAGGTTGTTAATTAAACATATGCTTGATGCTATAGCCAATGCCAGCCAGAGCAACAAAATGGTCGCCGTTTTATTTGTTGATCTGGATAATTTCAAAATAATTAATGATACCATGGGCCATAGTCTGGGTGATTTGGTCCTAAAAGAACTGGGGACCAAAATAAAAAACAGTGTTCGTAAAAAGGATTTTGTTTCCCGGCAGGGTGGCGACGAATTTACCTTGCTGCTACCAGAACTGGTGAACATGGAGCAGGTTATCCAATTAATCCGGGAAATTCATCAGCGCATTCAAGAGCCATTCATAATCAATGATATAGAGATACATATTGAAACCAGCATCGGGGTGGCACTCTATCCCAGGCATGGTGATGATATCGATAATCTGATCAAATGTGCCGACATTGCCATGTACCATGCCAAAGGACAGGGTAAAAATAAATTCGCCATTTATACCCCTGAAATGAATCAAGCTTATCTGCGGAAGCTGTCTATCAACAAGCAATTGCGATCTGCCATCCAGAATGAGGAATTCAGCCTATTTTACCAACCCCAGGTCAGGGTTGACGATGGCCAGATAATTGGGATAGAGTCGCTGGTTCGCTGGAATAATCCTGCTCTGGGGGATGTAACTCCGTCTGAATTAATACCGATAGCCGAAGAAAACGGGCAAATCATCCCTCTGGGAGAATGGGTCTTATTAACCGCGTGCCGGCATTTAAAATCATGGCTGGATGAGGGCTATGCAATTCCCAAAGTGGCGGTTAACATCTCGCCGGTTCAATTCAGAGACGAGAAGCTGGTGGATAGTGTAAAAAGAATATTGCTGGAAACTGGTCTGGAACCGCAATATCTTGAGCTTGAGATTACCGAAGGGGTGGCTCTATATAACGAAAAAGGGGTGCTGAATAAGCTGGTGGCGCTTAAAGATATTGGTATAAAAGTAGCCTTGGACGATTTTGGCACAGGTTATTCATGTCTGGCTTACCTGGCTCAATACCCGGTGGATACCCTGAAAATCGACCGTAGTTTTATCAAGGATATACTGCACAATCTGGACAATCGTATTCTCGTGGAAACCATGATTATCATGGCCCATAATTTTGATATTGACGTTGTGGCCGAAGGGATAGATACCACCGATCATTTTGAATTGTTAAAGGATTATAAGTGCGATGCGGTGCAGGGTTTCCTGATCAGTCCCCCCGTAAGCGCTGAGGAATTGAAAAATCTGATGCGGTTATATTCCGGCAAAAGGGATTATTACCAGGCTATCAGTTAATTAAAATGACGCCCCTTATCGCTCATTCAATTCTCTAAACCAGGAATACTGGTTACCAGTTCCAAGATCCGTCAGGATTCCAGCGGCTGGGTTTAGGCTTGGCCAGGCCCAGCCTGACCCCAATGATATTGGTTAAAGAGTTGTATTCCTTGAAATAGTCCTGCTCAACGCAAACCGGATCCGGCTTGTGGTTTCGCTGCTGGGCCTCGGCTACGGTCTCCGCTTTTAAACTCTTGACGTCTAAGGTGCTGGGATACCGGTTGTTATCAATATATGGCGGAGCATAATAAATATTGTTTTGAAAATCACCATACACAACGCCGTTGGCAGGAACCTTGAGAGTAATATCGATGGAATTGCCTATGAGGCTGAATAAGAAAAGAATTCCGACTATCAGGGCTAAAGTATAATAAAACCTTTCTATAGGGGTACGCTCTCTCTGAAAGCTCATCTGCGAGCACCATCCTTGCATAATCAATTTCAACCGCCGGCGAAGCAAGCGGTTGTTGTAATCATTTTTGGCATATTGTAAGCTTTTCTGAGGAACTTGTAAAGTATAGAAATGTTTCTTTTGGGCAAATTGATATGTTTAGTATTACTTGAAATTGTAATAGAAAAGGCTTCTAATGGCCGTTATACTCATTTACTTCTCCTTGGTGCAATAATTCCTCTATGTATTTTGATTTTAACCAGGTAAAATTTACTAAGATATTTATTTGCCTGGCAAAACCGCTACCCCTAAAGCCATATGGTCCCATAAAATTTTCTTCAATGGTTCAACCTGATGCGGTTCACAGTTAACCATGAGAAAAAGTTCCGGATCTTGATCATTGCGCCGGCCTTGCGAGTGTTTAAATTTAGTAAATAGAAGGTCCAGCAGAAAACCTGTCAGGAAGCCTCCTGCCAAACCTATTAATCCCCATATTATCGGACCCCATTCCAGTACGAACCCGTATATTACCCCTAAAACCATGCAAGCGGTACCCAGTATGGCCCCGCCGTCCAACATGCTGGCTCCATCGGAGTGATGCAGAGTGTCAAAAATATTCCGGGTTTCCCCCTTGATTTCCAAAGGCACCGCCAATATCTGGCCTTTTTTAATACCTAGCTCTTCTACTTTAGCGATAGCAATCTCGGTATGAAAGCAATAACGAAAAGATGCTACCAGATACATTTGCTTTTCCTTCTTTCTTAAAGATTACAGCGGCATCGGGAACCCGGGGTTCTGATAGTTGTTGCGCAAAAACTGGGCTTGTTCCTGCTCAAATAGTTTATTGATTTCAACGCATTTGGCATAAGAATCAAATATGGTAAAGCAATAAAATGACGGCGCATTAAGGAGCCACTGCCAGTCAAGCACCGCCTTGGCCTGAGTCCATTGCCCCAAGGCAGTATAATGTATGGCAGGCAGGAGATGAGATAAATATATGATCGTTGCTCCCCCTACCATTAAAAACGATGCTGCTATCAGAGTCTGGCAATACAAATGACCGCTCCCAGGGATAACTGCCGACCAGGCCGCCGCTACCCACGGGTTTCTTTTATCCAGCGAATTAATTCCGGCCGACCCCAGGAAGGTAGGGGTCATGGCAGCATTTTCATGATCAGCCAGTAATGATAACTTGTTTATATCCACGGCGGCACGGTAGCTGTCCCATACTGCAAAAACAAAAAGCCCGCAATAAAGCAGCAGCCATTTGATATTGAGAACTTCTTTGGCCATGGCGAAGTTGCCGGTGAAACTGTATATTATAGCCATATTGATGTGAGCCTGGGTATTTATCAGCAGCTCTCCGCCAAATAAAAACATGCCTTTGGCAATGCTGACTAATCTTAAATGCCCGAATCCTGGATAAGCACACGACCACCAGGCAACCACCAGGGGATTGCGACGGTGGAAAATATTGGTGGAATAACCGGATAAAGCGGCCTTGGGCCGGCGTACTACACGAGTTGGTACTTCCTTCATCCTGAAAACCTCTATTCGTTGTGGTCTATTATCAACTGCGTCAGATATTTTACCAACACTGCCATGCCAAAATAAATAGGCAAGGAATAAGCATGCTGCCATTTATGTAAGGTATATATATTTAACCAGACCAGCAGAGGCTCACCGACAAATGCAAAAAATATACTGATCCCCAGCATTGCGGTTAAAAAATTTCTCCATTGCTGAAAGTATTGATAAATAAACATATAAGTGACCGGTATTATGCTGAAATCAGCTGTTATTAGACGCGGCCAGTACGGGACCACGTAAAAATTGTATTCCCACAGCCCCATTTCCGACATGGTGGCATCCAGAAAGAAAGCAATAATAAATACTATGGTTCCAAATAAAGTGATTTCGATAAGCTTGGTTTTATTAACCCATTTCCACCAAATCAGCCAGGGTATAATCAGGGCTGCAAGCAGGAGCCACCACTGATATGAAAATAGATCGCGATGGAGCCAGTTCTCGATTCTAAGCCGGGTGAGCTCGTTTTCCAAAAGATATATCAATTCATGGGTGGGATCACCGCCGCCGACGGCAAAAATCATAATCTATTTCCTTCCCTGATACACATCCATTATTTCGAAAAGCATTCATATTATTTCCAAAGGTAATTGATAATATTAAACCGGTAAACCGCAATGAGATATTGGCCATTTATTGGTCTTATGCATTTTTCAAATCAAAACTTAATGGACTTTGCCGCAGCCCTTTTATAGAATTAAAAGAAAATCAAAAACTAGGGAGTTTATAATGAACAAATTTATGGCATCATCTCGAACCGCGCAATTGTCGCCCTTTATTGTCATGGAGGTACTGGAAAAAGCACAGGCTATGATGGCCTCGGGTGAAGATATTATTCACCTGGAGGTGGGCGAACCTGATTTCTCGTCTCCGGAGCCGGTCAAGGAAGCGGCTCTGAGAGCTTTGAAGCAGGATGACACCCATTATACCCACAGCCTGGGGAAAATAACCTTAAGGGAAGAAATAGCCCGCTACTATTGGCGCAAATATAGAGTGGAAATATCTCCTGAGCAGGTTATTGTAACCTCCGGCACTTCTCCCGGAATGCTCATGGTTTTTTCAGCGCTCCTGGAAAAGGGCGAGGAGGTTATTTTACCTGACCCCTATTACGCATGTTATCCTAACTTTATTCGCTATATAGACGGACACCCGGTGTTTGTACCGGTAAACGAGGAAGATGGATTTAAATACCGGCCGGAGGAGATCAAACAACATCTTAGTCCCCGAACTCGAGCCATTCTGGTCAATTCGCCGGCTAATCCCACCGGCGTGGTATGCAGCGCCGGTGATTTGAAAACGCTGGCCGATTTGGATCAAATGAACATTGCCGATGAAATCTATAATGGCTTGATTTATGAGGGAGAAGAGCACAGCATCCTGGAGTTTACCGACCGGGCTTTTGTTATCAATGGGTTTTCCAAATTATATGCCATGACCGGCTGGAGGCTGGGATACGTTATTGCTCCCCGGGGATATATACGGGCTCTGCAGATTATGCAGCAGAATTTCTTTATCTGTGCTTCTTCTTTCGCTCAGGAAGGGGGCATAGCCGCCTTACGTGATTGTGACCAAGAGGTGCGGGCCATGTTGGGCATATATAACGAACGGCGCCTCTATCTGCTGGAGAGGCTGAAACAAATGGGTATAGCCACCTGTCACGATCCCAGCGGAGCCTTTTATGCCTTGGCCAATGTCAAGGCCTATACCTCTGATTCCTATCGTTTTGCTTTCGAAATCTTGGAAAAAGCTAAGGTTGCAGTTACTCCCGGCATAGATTTCGGGCCCAACTGTGAAGGCTATATTCGTTTTTCCTATGCCAATTCGCTGGAAAACATTAAAGAGGGACTTGACCGGTTGGAAGCATTCTTAAACCGATATAAGTAAGGGACCCGGGACCAGGCAGGCTTGCCCCACTTTAACGGCATAAAGCGGGTTGGCGAAGGGAGAATTCCAGATTAACGAATGGTGAAATAATACTGCAGTTTTATTCTAGCTGACTTCGATATGGTCAGTCCTTAGGTTGCCTAATACTAAACTGACTTTGGAGCCCGGTTTGACCAGGCCGTTACGATTTCTGAACAGCGCTGATCCGGTTTTAGCCATATAGGCATGGTTAGTCTGGAGTGGGCCGATTCTCGCCAATTTCATAACCTCCAGATGAGCGCCGGTTTCTTCATGGATCAGATAGATCTTGCAGGGAGGTCCGATCTTATCAGGCCGGCTCAGCCAGTAGCGAATGTCGACGAAACTCCCCCTGCCGCTAAGCGCCGCTTGAGTTACAACCAGCCGGCTGCGGCGGAATCTATATAGAAGAGCCATAAACAACCTCTGTCCAAAAATAATCAGCTTTTGCACGTGGCATCCTCCTTCTATTCAGACTACCCCTTAGGAGGGGTAGTCTGAAACGCTGTTATGATTCGTCCGGTGCATCGGTCTGGATAATGGTAAGCAATTTTCATTCGTTTATTACTTTAAATATGAGAAGTACCTTCAAGTGCAGCCAAAGACACATCATCAAGGGTTACATAGTTGTCTGCGTCCGCCCCGGTATCTGTTTCAAAAACCAGCCGGATAAAACGAGTTCTGGGCGGAGATGGCCAGGCGGTATTATTGATAAAAGCGGTGTAAGATTCAAAGAGACTATTCTGGGGTATAAGGATATCCAGGGCAGGGCCGCCCAGTTGTTGTTTATGCCGATCCAGAAACTCCAGACGGACAATTACCGCAGCGTTGACCAGGTTCTTGGCTGTACCCATGAAAAAGACCAGTTGATAGAAACCTCCGGGACAGATGCCGGGAACAATTTGATAAAGCAAGGCTTGCGGCTCAATAAAACCCAACCGGGCGGCCGTATGACCCTGATGCGGGAAATTGCCCATGCCCGGATCAATGACATCCACCCCCGAGTTGATTACCCAATTGGTAAATGACCGGTGGGGGTTTTCAAAGCCGCCGTTTTTTACCAGTTCCCCTTGGCCGGGGATGCATTCACAGTCAGGATGGTCCCTGTATTTTTTACAGTCTTTCCTTTCATAATTATAGGAAGACGAAAGTGAATCGGAGCTAAACATCGAGCTATGGTAGCGTCCCTTGCTGGCATGGCAGTTGCTGGTGCGGTGAAGGATGGGTTTACGCATGATAATTCCTCCTGTTGTTAAAACATTACTAATCTTAATATATGCACCTGATCGTCCTTGAGTTACCGCTTGAATTAATCGGCCCGCCCAATGCTCAGATTTTATTGTATCCTGGCAGGATTAGTGTTTTAATTAAATTGGGATTAACCGGAAGGAGGAATATTTAATGACGGAGAATAGAGACAACACCGGAAATAACATTAAAATAAAGGTTACACCTGATGGACCGTATATTGTCACGGGAGACATACCCCTTAGCCGACAGGAAATAGTTCCAGACCAGCAAGGTTATTCATATAAATGGAAAGAGGAATTTAAATACCCTCGACAGGAGCAATATGCACTTTGCCGCTGTGGACACTCCGGCAACAAGCCTTATTGTGACGGGACTCACACCCGTGCTGAATGGAATGGCACTGAGACCGCCAGTACGGAAGACTACCTGAAGCAGGCCAGGAGACTTCACGGACCGGGTATCGATCTGACTGATGCCCAGGAGCTATGTGCCTCCGCTCGTTTTTGTGATAGAGCGGGAGGAACCTGGAAACTGACCAAAAAATCCGATAACCCGGAAGCACGCGATCTAGCCATTCAACAAGCCGGTAATTGTCCATCCGGACGGCTGCTGGTATGGGATAAGCAAACCGGCCAGGCGATCGAACCGGATTTTGAACCCTCCCTGGGCATTGTCGATGATCCCAGGCTAAAGGTCAGCGGGCCGATCTGGGCAAGGGGTGGAATACCGGTGGAAGCCTGTGACGGGACCGAATACGAAGTCCGCAACCGGGTCACCTTATGCCGCTGCGGACGCTCGGAAAACAAGCCATTCTGTGATGGAACCCATGTTTTGATCGGATTTTCTGATAAAGATTAGCGTTAAAAACCATCAGGCGGGATTATGTAAACCGATTCATACTTCAGTATTTACAATAATCAATGCCCTGAATACTGCAGGTTGATCCTTGACCTGAACCGCATGGATGCGTATAATTGTATACAATATTGGCAAATTGACAATGACCGGGCTTAGTAAATATGATCCGTTGGCAGCAGAGAACCGTCGGTTGGTGTGAGACGGGCGAAACGGTATATTGAACTCTCCCTGGAGTTGCTGACCGAAATCGTTAGGAAAGTAGGCTCAGACGGGAACTTCCGCCGTTACAAGGAAGGGGATATCGGATCCAAAATCCCGTATCCTGTGAAGCGGGCGCCTATGGTCGCTAAATTGAGTGGTACCGCGGAGTTTAACCCTTCGTCTCAAATTTTTGAGCGAAGGGTTTAATTTTTTATCAAACTTCTCTTAAGTCCTCCTCCTCTACAGGTGGGGGATAAACCGATTTTTTCCCCAGTGGTGGGTAGGGTTTCGGTCTGGCGAGGCGTTAAATAAAAATGCTCGGGTTGCGAGGCATCCACAACGCGAAAGGAGGGCGCTTTAGCACCCGCGTTTGGGTACGCAATTCACGCAAGCGCTTATTGAAAAGGAGGTGGTGTCGATGGAAACGGATCTGGGTGACCTTCGACTTAGCAATTTAATTACATTACAGAAGGAGGATATCAATCATGAGCAAACTTTATGTTTTCGATACTACCTTGAGGGATGGGGAGCAGTCACTGGGAATAACCCTGAATGTAAACGAAAAATTGGAAATAAGCCGCCAGTTGGTTAAGCTGGGGGTTGATATCATCGAAGCTGGTTTTCCAGCCTCATCTCCCGGAGATTTCGAATCAGTTCAAACTATCGCCCGAGAAATAAAGGGGGCCGCCATTTGCGGCTTGACCCGGGCAGTGGCCCAGGATATTGATGTTTGCGCCCAAGCTTTACGTGGAGCGGAGCAGCCGAGAATTCATACCGGCATAGCGGTTTCTCCTATGCATATGGCCAAAAAGCTCGGACTTTCCCCGGAACAGGTATTAGAAGCTGCGGTGGCGGCAGTTAAACGTGCCAAACAATATGTCAGCGATGTTGAATTTTATGCCGAGGATGCTTTTCGCAGTGATCCGGCCTATTTAGTCAAAATTATCACGGAAGTAATTGCGGCGGGGGCCACGGTGGTCAATATTCCGGATACGGTAGGCTATGCTACGCCTTGGGAATATGGCGGGCTCATCGCATTTGTAATGGAGAATACCGGCAATATTGACCGGGCTATGGTCAGCATTCACTGTCATAACGACCTGGGAATGGCTACCGCCAACTCCCTGGCCGGCATCAAAGCGGGGGCAACCCAACTCGAGGGCACCATCAACGGTATTGGTGAACGGGCGGGTAATACTTCCCTGGAAGAGGTCATAATGGCCATCTACACCCAACCTAAAACTTACGGAGTTGATCTGGGCATCAACACCAGGGAAATAGCGGCTACAAGCCGTTTGGTTTCGCGCATAACCGGGGTGCCGGTCCCCAGCCATAAGGCCATAGTGGGTGCCAATGCCTTTATGCACGCCTCCGGTATTCACCAGGATGGGGTGCTGAAAGAACGGCAGACTTATGAAATAATTGATCCGGAAGTGGTTGGCGTACCCCGTAACCTGA
Organism: Syntrophomonadaceae bacterium; assembly: GCA_034927445.1. Lineage (GTDB taxonomy): Bacteria > Bacillota > Syntrophomonadia > Syntrophomonadales > Syntrophomonadaceae > PHAA01. The sequence goes on along the minus strand of JAYFPZ010000007.1, from coordinate 171,239 downwards.
TTGTTCTTAGCGCCCGGTCGGGGCGACATGCGCTTCAACACAGAATTGAAGAACTTGGGTATCAAATAGAAAAACAGGATCTGGATGAACTGTATGCCAAATTCCTGAAGTTGGCGGATCAGAAGGGGGAGGTATATGATGAAGATCTGCATGCATTAATGGGTAATCCGGAAAAAAACAGCCCTGCCATAAATATTAAGAATCTATCCGTAGCCACCAATGGAGGAGCAGCTTCGGCTACCGTAACGATGGAGTTGAATGGAGAGACCCTTACCGATGCCGCCTGCGGGAACGGCCCGGTGGATGCCATCTTCCAAGCCATTGATCGTATTGCCGGCACTCGGGGCAAGCTTGAGGATTATACGCTTAAGTCGGTCAGCCGGGGCAGTGAAGCGCTGGGGGATGCCACCGTCAAAGTGAGGTTTAAAAATTCCTTGATTGTGGGCCGGGGAATTAGTACGGATGTTTTTGAAGCCAGCGCCAGGGCTTACGTAAATGCTATATCCAAGGCCATTTAAGGACAACGGGACCACTAATCAGCTTATAATAAATGAGCTTTAAAGTTAGAATGGGTAAGAATAATAAAAATTATAACCTGACCGCTTCCGGGGAGCGGTCAGGTTAATTTCGCTCCAGCCGGAAATATATGTAATCTTCGCATCCCCATTTCATTGAAAAATATGATTATGATATAATTCTTAAGGCATAAGGTTTGATAATCAGGCTGAGACTAAGCTATATACAATATTGGAGGTATAAGATGGAACGTACATTTGCTATGGTGAAACCTGATGGGGTGCAGAGAGGACTGGCAGGTGAGATTGTAAGCCGTTTTGAAAAGAAGGGTATAAAGATTGCGGCTTTAAAATTAATGCGGATTACCCCTGAGCTGGCTGCGAAGCACTATGCCGAACATAAGGAAAAGCCCTTTTTCGCTGATCTGGTCAGCTTTATTACGGCAGGACCGGTTGTGGCTATGGTTCTGGAAGGGGAAAATGTTATTGCCATGGTACGGACCATGATGGGTGCCACCAATCCCCAGGATTCAGCCCCGGGAACCATCCGGGGTGATTTCGGTATGACCATTGACAAAAACGTCATCCACGGCTCGGATTCAGCCGAGAGTGCAGTGCGGGAGATAAATATATTCTTCAGTGAAAATGAGCTGGTTGCTTATACCAAGGCTGAAGAAGCTTGGATTTATTAGTCTCGCAGATTCCTGACGGGCAAGTTTATACAAAAAAAAAGCTGACTGGTAAGTTAACCAATCAGCTTTTATTATTCTTAAAGGAACAATTGGTTGCATTCCCAGGGCTCTAGCGGAAGAACAAAGCGATGGACTGCTGGGCCAGCTGGGACAGGGGACCGGGATAAATACCGATGAAAACGGTACCCAACAGGCATATCCATAGGGCAAGTCTGCCTGCGGCGGGGACTGCCACCGCCCCTTCCTTATCGTTGGCTCCGATATACATGGCCTTGGCCACATTGAGATAATAATAAACGGAGACCATGCTCATCAACAGCCCCAGGAAAGCCAGCCAGAGGTACCCGGCCTGAATGGCGCCGGAAAACAGATAAAATTTACCGGCAAAACCGGCCAGGGGGGGGATACCAGCCAGAGACAAAAGGCATACCGTCATAACGGCAGCCAGCATCGGAGATCTGCGGCCCAGGCCATTAAAAGCAGCCAAGTCGGTGCTCCTGCTTTCTACTTCAACCATAGTGGTAACGGCAAAGGCGCCGACATTGGAGAAAACGTACAGCATGGCATAGAAAAGCAGACCCTTTAGTCCATAAACATTGGCAGCTACCAATCCCACCAGGATATAGCCGGCCTGAGCGATACTGGAATATGCCAGCAGGCGCTTGACATTCGTTTGCGGCAAAGCCACCAGATTGCCAATTACGATGGTTAAGGCGGCCAGAACGGCCAGGACTGAATGCCAGTTAAATTGCGCAGCGGGCAATGCCACCATAAAGACCCTTACCAGAGCGGCAAATCCAGCCGCCTTGGAGGCTACAGACAGGTAGGCGGTTACCGGAGTAGGAGCCCCCTGGTAAATATCCGGGGTCCACATATGAAAAGGTACGGCCGATACTTTGAACCCCAGACCGGCAATCAGCATTACAATACCGGCCCACAGAACCGGCTGGCTGCCGCCGTTATGCAGGGAACGGTAGATTTCAATGAAGATGGTGGAGCCGCTGGCGGCGTAAACCAGGCTGATGCCAAAGAGAAGCACCGCTGAAGATAACGCCCCCATAATCAGGTATTTGATGCCTGCTTCCACTGACAGGCCGTCATTCAATAAATAACCGCTGAGTATATAGAAGCTGATGGTCATCAGCTCCAGGCCTACATACAGGGTCAGGAGATCGCCTGCGGAGACCATGATCATCATGCCCAGAGTGGCAAAAATCATGAAACTGAACCATTCGCTGCTGCGCCGGCCAAAAAACTCGGTATACTGGCTGGCCATAAACAGGACCAGCAAAGCCGCGGTCAAGAATAAAACCTTGAAGAAAGCGGCATAAGCGTCTATTTGATACACCCCGCCGAAAAATACGGCCTGACGATTAAAATTGAGGATAGTATAACCCAGGATGACAGCCAAGCCGGCCACCGCCAGGATTCCGGCCGCCTTTTTCCCCCGCTGGGGCAGCAGCAGTCCGGCCGCCAAGGTAACCAGACCCAGTCCGGCAGTCAGGATTTCCGGGGTCAGAAATTCATAACCCATTAAAAGATCCCTCCTATTCCCAGGGGACCAATTTGCTGTAGAAGCTGGCCCACTCCGCTGTTAATCAAATCCATTATGGTATACGGGAGAATACCTCCCAACAGGATGGCGCTGCCCAGGACCACCAGGGGCACCAGTTCAGGTCCCTTAAGGTCATGCAGATGATCCCATTCCGACCGGCGGGGGCCGAAGAGCACATTCCCCAGAGTGCGCAAAATGTATACGGCGGTAATGACAATGCCCATGATGGCAATTATGGTAAGCACCTGGTAGTTTCTGAAAGCACCTACAAATATGGTGAACTCACCGATGAAATTTACGGTACCCGGCAACCCCAGAGAAGCCAGACCCGCCAGCATGAAGCCAAAGGCCAGCCGCGGCATCTGGTGGGCCAAACCTCCAAAATCGGCTACGTTGCGGGTATGACTTTGGTGGTACAGGTTGCCGATCATGGCAAAGAAGAGCGCCGCCATGACCCCGTGGGCAAACATCATCATAACTGCGCCGTTCAAACTGATAATATTCAGCGAAGCGACCCCCAGCAGCACATAGCCCATGTGGCTGACCGACGAATAACCTACGATGTACTTCAGGTCCTTTTGGCTGAGGCAGATCATACCGGCATAAACAACATTGCCGATAGCCAGAAGAGCAATCAGCGGCGCGATATAGTGCGCACCAGCCGGCAAAATGAAAAGCCCGATGCGAATCAAACCGTAACCGCCTATTTTTTTCAAAACTCCGGCATGGATCATACTGACAGCGGTTGGCGCCCCGGCATACCCGTCGGGAGACCAGGCGTGAAACGGAAACATCGATAGCAGCGTTCCAAACCCAAAGGCCATGAGACAATAGACAAATATCTGGAAGCCCACCGGGAAGTCTACCCCGGCCAAGGTGCTGATATCCATCGTGGGGAACCCCAGGATGGACTGACCTTTGACAAATAGTGCAATCAGCCCTACCAACAGGAAAGCGCTCCCGATCAAGAGGTAAATAGTCAGCTTCATACCGGCGTATTCCTTGGTTACCCGTTTGGAGGAACCGAACATGATAACCAGAAGATAAATTGGAATTACGACCACTTCATAGAACAGGAAAAATATGAACAGGTCAGTCGCTATAAATGTTCCCATTACTCCGCTTATCAGCAGCAGGAGCAGGGCAAAGAACTCTTTAACCTGGGTTTCGACCGACCAGCTGGCATAAACGGCGCTGAACCCGATAAGATTGGTCAAGAGCAGCAAGGGAATGCTGATGCCGTCAATTCCCAGAGCGTAGCTAACCCCCAGATCCTTGACCCAGGGAATGCATTCCTGGAACTGCATGCCCGCGGCCGCGCGGTCATAATTTAAGAACACCAGCAAGGAGAGAACCAGGCTGATCAGGGTGCAGACTGCGGCGGTGTATCTAATTAAATTCTCTTGTCGGCGCGGTATACTCATTACCAGTATAGCGCCCAGGATAGGGATTAATAAGGTTGCTGAAAGAATCGGAAAACCACCCATAATCAAACCACCTCCTTAAACCAAGGCCGTAAACACGGCACTTAGAGCTGTCAATAATAATATCACCAAGCCGGCCAGCAAATAGAGGGCATAGGTCTGAACCTGACCGTCCTCGGCATAACGTAAATTATGCCCCGACCAGCCCGTAAAATATGCCAGTCCGTTCACCAGACCGTTGATAATCTTCAGGTCGAACCATTCCAGAAGCCGGGCCCCGCCGTCTACAAAGACCGCGATCAGCCGGCTGTAGAGTTCATCAATATAGAATTTATGGTAGAGCACCTTATAAATTAAGGCGAAGCGCTGCCGGAGCGCCTCAGCGTTTATGGTTTGCCGCTGATAGATCAGCCAGGCCAGCAGGATACCGGCCAAGGCGATTAAGGATGATACGGTCATAATCATTAAATTGGCCTCGTGATGGGCCGCTCCGGGAGCGGTAATGAAATGTCCGAAGATATTGTTCATTAAGGGTGATCCGACCAAACCGGCTACAACTGACAGGAGAGCCAGAATGACCAGCGGCGTGGTCATAACTGCCGATGATTCATGGGCATGATGACCATTGCTATTGGAGCCGAAAAAGGCGACGAATATCAACCGGAACATGTAAAAAGCAGTCATGAAAGCCACCAGGGAACCGAGCACATAGAGCCCGGTATAACCTCCGGCATACGCCCCCAACAGAATTTCATCCTTGCTCCAGAATCCCGAGAGAGGAGGGATGCCCGCCAGAGCCAGGGCTCCGATGACGAAGGTCCAGGTGGTAACCGGCATTTTTCGTGACAATTGCCCCATTTTCCAGATGTCCTGTTCCTCATGCATGGCGTGAATGACGCTGCCGGCGGCCAGGAATAACAGACTTTTAAAGAAGGCATGGGTCATCAGGTGGAACATACCGGCGGTCATGGCGCCGATGCCCATGGCCATTACCATGTAACCGAGCTGACTCAGGGTAGAATAAGCCAGAATACGTTTGATGTCGTTTTGCACCAGCGCGATCGAGGCCGCAAAAAGAGCGGTAAATCCGCCGACTGCAGCTATCAGCAGCATGGCTTGCGGGGTCTGGCTGAAAATAAAGAAAGCCCGGGCAATCAGATATACGCCGGCCGCTACCATGGTCGCGGCATGAATCAGGGCGCTGACCGGGGTGGGACCCTCCATGGCGTCGGGCAGCCAGACATGCAGGGGGAATTGGGCTGATTTACCCATCGGTCCGAAGAAAAGCAATATGGAAATCGGCAGCAGGACGGCCAGATTGTCATATCCGGCGATCCGAACGGCCAGTTCATTGTAATTAAGAGTGCCGAAGACTATGGACAAAAAGAGGATTCCCAGGAGAAATCCGAAGTCTCCTACCCGGTTGGTTACAAAAGCCTTGATCGCAGCATCCTTGGCTGAGTGTTTGCCGAACCAAAATCCGATTAACAGATAAGAACACATACCGACCAGTTCCCAGAATACAAAAATCTGCCCAAAATTGCTGGCTACTACCAGACCCAGCATGGAACCGGCAAAAACACTCTGATAGGCAAAGTAACTGGCGAACCCGGGGTCTTTATCCATGTAGCCCAAAGAGTATATCTGAACCAGCAAAGCTACGGTAGTCACCACGATGAGCATAACCGCCGTGAGCGGATCAATTAATATCCCCATATTAACCTGCAGACCTGGCATACTGAGCCACCGCACCGCCATTTCGAATACCCGATCCGGCTGGCCGCTGAATACTTGCAGAGCGACCATTAGGGACAACAGGAAGGAGGCCCCAATCGCCAGGATTGAGAATGCCGCCGATAATTTAGGCCAGCGGTGCAGCCAAAGTCCGATGACAGCGAAAGCAAGAAAGGGCAGCACAGGGATTAGCCATGATATTTGAAGTATGTTCTGCATGTTTGTCTTCCCCTCCTTACCACTTCATAAGATTGAAATCACTTAAGTTAACGGATTTTTTCTGACGGTAAATAGAAATGATTAAAGCCAGGCCAACCGACACCTCGGCAGCAGCCACCACTATTATAAAAATAGCAAAGAGCTGGCCCACGGCATTGCCGGGCTGAATAAATCTATTAATGGCCACGAAATTAATGTTTACCGCATTGAGCATCAGTTCAATCGACATTAAAATAGCGACCGCATTGCGTTTAGCCAAAACCCCGTATGCGCCGATCCCAAATAAAACCGTACCCAGCAGCAGATAATGATTTAGTCCGATCACTGTTCCTCATCTCCTCTCGCCAGTATAATCGCCCCGACCATGGCCAGAAGAAGAAGGACGGCGGCCGCTTCAAAAGCTACTACATATTCCCCTAGCAGGAGTTCAGCCAGCGCCCCCACCGTATCCGTTACCGGCGCAGGACCTAAAACCGGCAGCAGATTGCTGTGCCAGATAGGAATTCCCAGACCTGCGATTAAACCGAGGGCCAGTACAACACCCCAGAAGTGGGTGGCACGGCTCGGGTTGGGCCGGTTGGTTTTATCTGCCTCCGCATTCATCAAGAGCATAACCGCGAAAATGATAAGAACGGAGATGGCACCTGCATAAACCAGGATCTGGACCAGTCCGATAAAGCTTGCTCCCAATTGGAAGAAAGTCAGGGCCACTCCCAGGAAGGTAAGAATCAAAGCCAGGGCGCTGTGCACGATGTTGCGGCTTAAGACCACACCCAGAGCGGATAGAACGGTAAACCCGGAAATGCCGATAAAAACCAGATCGTTTACACTTATACTCATCCTTGCTCCCCTCCTTCCTGAGCTTGCTCTTTTTTAGCTTTATTCACCCAGGCCTGGGCGAGTTTGGCGGCCTTATCCCGATCGTCAACCAATAGTTCGGCCAGCTTGGCCGCTTTTTTACTGTCAGTGTTGAGCAAGTTTTGCATGATGGCAATATCTTCTTCCGAAGTAAGAATTTTGGCCAGTGGCTTCTGGGGATTCTTACCCAGAACGGTTTTCATGGCTTCGATTTGTTTGAGGCGTTTATCGTCGGTTTCTGAGCTGTCCGGCGCCCCAGCCTCGGGCCCAGGGTCCTCGGCTGCTTTGGTCTCAGTTACCAAATCCAGTTCGGCCGGGCGGTGATATACTATTTTGATGTCCTGGCGGTTGTATTTGCTCAGTTCAAAATCATGGGTAAAATAAAGGGTATTGGTTGGGCATATTTCTACGCATAGGTTGCAAAAAAGACAGTATTGCAGGTCAATGGTATAACTCTGCAGCTGTTTCTTTTTGGATCCTTCCGCTTTGACCGTTTCAAGACTTAGAACATTATTGGGGCAAGTCTTGGTGCATAAGCCGCAGGCGATGCATTTAGGGAAATCGAAAGCCAGGCAGCCGCGAAAACGCTCCTGCAGAAAAGGCCGTTGTTCAGGATACTGCTGAGTTAGCTCCCTCTCGAAAGTGTGCTTAAAAGTAATTCCTAATCCTTTTAATAAACCCTTACCAAACATCTGATCACCACCCCATCCCGCGGAAAAATTGAATCCCGGCACCTGTAATAATGATATTTACCAGGCTTATGGGGATTAATACCTTCCAACTGAAAGACATAAGATGGTCCATGCGAATACGGGGAAAGGTCCACTTCAGCCACATAAAAATCAACATTACTACATAGGTTTTAATAATTATCCAGATCCAGGAAGGCAGCCAGGGCCCCTGCCACCCCCCCAGGAATATGGTGGAAGCAAGGGCGGAAACTGCTACCAGGTTGGTATACTCGGCCAGGAAGAACAAGGCCCAGCGCATGCCGGTATATTCCGTATAGGCTCCGGCGGTCAGTTCCTGTTCAGCCTCCGGCATGTCAAAAGGCCCCCGATTGAGTTCAGCCGTGGCGGCAATAAAATAGGTCACAAAAGCAATCGGCTGCATAATGATAAACCAGATATTGTGCTGAGCCGTAACGATGGCCGACAGGTTGAGTGAACCTGCGATCATCACCACCCCCAGCAAAGAAAAGGCCAGAGGAATTTCATAACTGATCATCTGAGCCACGGAACGCATAGCCCCCAGCAGCGACCACTTATTGTTGGAGCCCCAGCCTGCCATCAATATACAGATGGTAGACAGGGAGCCTACCGATATAAAATAGAAGAGCCCCACATTTAAATCTACCACGGTCATATCTTTTCCCATGGGAATAACAGCGTAGAGCATCACCGCAATAATAATAAAAAACATGGGGGCGGTCTTGAAAATCCACTTGTCGGTTGCAGATGGGATAATATCTTCCTTGGTCAATAATTTCAAAGTATCCGCGATCGTTTGAAACACCCCAAAGGGACCCAGACGGTTGGGGCCGAGCCGCATCTGTATAAAGCCGGAAACTTTACGTTCCAGCCATATAAGTATCAGCACATTCAAGGTTATTATACCTACAATGCAGATCCATTGCAGGATGAGAAGAATAAGATCAGCCCAGAAGGGTGACAGACCCAGACTTACCAGCCAGGAGGTCAGCCCATGGGCTATAGATAAGATCAAGTTTTCCAAAAGCATTCCCTCCTTATCGGTCCGACTCACCCAGGACCGGGTCCAGGGTGGCAATGTTGGTGATGATATCCTGCAGTTTGCCGCCGCGTGAGATCACGGGCAGAACCATCAAATTAACAAAGGAAGGAGCCCGAACGTGGAGCCGCGCGGGTTTTTCAGTGCCATCACTGAGCAGATAGAACCCCAATTCTCCTTTGGCAGCTTCAATCCGATGATAAACCTCTTTCCCCTTTTCCGGTTTTAAGACCTTGGGGACCTTGCTCTGCACTTCCCCGTTTGGCATTTGTGCCAGCGCCTGTCGTATGATGTGCCCGCTCTGCTCCATTTCCTTTAATCTGACGATAAGGCGATCCATGGCGTCGCCATGCTCACCAATGGGTATTTCAAAACCGAAGCGGTCATAAATTCCATAAGGGTCTGCCTTGCGCAAGTCATAGGCAACCCCGCTGGCCCGCAGATTAGGACCGGTGGTTCCATAAGCCAGAGCCGTCTCGGCAGTCAGAACGCCAATTCCTTTACAGCGGGCCTGCAGGATCTCATTACCGGTGATAAGACCGTTATATTCCTCAATCATCTTAGGCAGATCAGCAATGAAACTATGGGCTGCCGGGAAGAATTCCTCGGGCAGATCATAGCTTATTCCACCAACGCGCATATAAGCAGCCAGAAGACGCTGCCCGCTGCTCATTTCAAACATGTCCATTATTCGTTCCCTATCCCGCAGACAATAGAGCAGTCCGGTAGTAGCTGCCAAGTCTATGGCCAGGCTGCCCACGAACATCATATGGGAGGCAATTCGAGAGAGTTCAGCCATAATAACACGAATATATTCGGCCCTCTCAGGAACCTTCACCCCGGTCAGTTTCTCCACCGCTTGAACATATCCCATGACCGGCAGTTGGGTAGCCATATAGTCCAAACGGGACGTATAAGGAATAAACTGAGTATAGGTCCGGCTCTCCGCGATCTTCTCCATCGAACGATGCACATAACCCAAGTGGACAATGGCATCAACCACGGATTCGCCATCCATTTTCGCTTCCACATGCATACCGCCATGGGTACTTGGATGCTGGGGACCGATATTTAAAGTATATTGATCGGTACTAATCAAGCTTTCTTAACCCTCCTTCTTAAAATCCTTGCGCAGAGGATGCCCCTCAAAGCTATCGGGAAGCAGAACCCTTATGAGATTAGGGTGTCCGTTAAAACGTATACCCATAAGGTCAAAGACCTCTCGTTCCTGCCAGTCGGCGGTGGGATAAATGGAACAAATCGAAGGCATTTCAGGTTTTTCCCGGGGGATTCTGGTTTTCACCACCAACTTTAACCCATTGTCGGGAATGGCATAAAGGTGGTAGATTACCTCAAATTCAGGGCCATAATCTACCGCTGTAAGATTAGCGAGGTAGTTCAAGCCGTATTTATCCCGGAGAACCTGCATCAAGGATGCTATAGTATCCGAACCAACCTGTAAACGGGTGAAAAAGGAATCATGGTCTAATTCCAACGGTTCGTTCAACATAGTTTTCAGGTTGTCCAAGTTCTGATCCTTTTCGGTGACGCTCATTAATATTTCCTCCCCGGCATTAATAATTACCTGTTTCCACTTTCTTCTTCAGTTCCAGCAGGCCATGAAACAGTGCTTCCGGGCGTGGGGGGCATCCCGGCACAAAAACATCTACTTTAAACAGAGAATCCGCTCCGGGCAGGACACTGTATCCATCCCGGAAAGGACCTCCGCTGGTGGCGCAGTTGCCCATCGCCAGGACCCATTTGGGCGCCGGCATCTGTTCGTATACCCTTTTAACCACCGGAGCCATCTTTACGGTAATAGGCCCGGCGACAATCAGGAGATCAGCTTGCCGCGGAGCGGCACGGAAAACCTCATAGCCATACCGGGCTATATCGAAACGAGGGCCGCTTGCCGCCAACATTTCGATGGGACAGCAATTGCAGCCGTAATTTAAAGGCCAGAAAGAGCGGGCCCGTCCCCAGTTCCATATTTTCTCCAGGGTAGTGACAATAATGTTATGTTTGGCCAACTGGTTAACATCATTCATTGTTTCCACTTCATGCGCTGTATTTAATACCATTCCAAAGCACCCTCCTTCCATGCATACCATAATCCCAGCGTTAATATGGCTATAAAAATGAGCATCTCTACAAATGCGAAGAGGCCCAGGCTTTGAAATTTAACGGCCCAAGGGTAAAGGAAAATGGTCTCCACGTCAAACGCTAAAAATACCAAGGCATATAAAAAGAAATTTACTCTGAACTGCATCCAACTGGGCCCACGGGTATCTACCCCGCATTCATAAGTCAACATTTTTTCAGTAGTGGCCGGAGGTTTGGGACGAAACAACCAAGCCCCGGCCATAGCCGCCACCGGAAAAACCAGGGTCAACAAAAGAAAAACACCTAGAGTAGCATTATTTGACATATTTGGTTTTAACCCCCTCGCAATCTAATGGTTATCTTATTTAACAAAATAATAGTCATACTTAGCCGTATATTTATTAAATGATAGTTATATTTTGATTAATTGCAATAGTAATTGGCTTAAGTGAATAAAAAAACAATCTAGCCGGTTGACCGAACATATTAATGCAATTTTTATGCCAACCCTGATATTGGCTGCGGATAAATCAGGTTATTAATAATATTGCCTTTGCCAAGGACTTTGATTAAATTATTTAAAGAATTTCCAGTGTGTTATAAAAATGAACATATGATTCAAATGTGTAACGAAATGAACCATTATTAACACAGGTGTGTTGTTTTTTGATACATTTTTATTATGGTGAAGTGGCGCCGACTTTAATCCAGATATTATACCTCTTAGCCTGAAACCGGTTTATGCATACTATTTCTTTATTAAAGTTGTGGCCTGTATTATAATACAGCCAGGAGGATATATAAACTATAAAAAAAAGTTATGAATTAGGTTGCGACTTGATGTTTACAGAACCTAAGACAAAAAGGGAAAGGTGATAGAATGAGCAGAACAGTGGATGCCCGCGGTCTGACCTGCCCCCAGCCGGTTATCCTGACCAAACGGGAGATGGACCGAAACCGCGGCGAAATAATCGTTACCCTGGTGGATAATTCTGCTGCCCTGGAAAATGTGTGCAAGTTGGCAACCAGCCAGGGTTATGATTTTACCGTTGAATCACACGGCCCGGAATCTCATATTCAAATGACTCCCAAAGCATTGCCGGAGGAAGCAGCTGCCTCCGGGCGAGAGGTGGCCATTTTAGTGAAATCGGATGTATTTGGTCAAGGCAACGATGAGTTGGGCGCAGTTCTGACCAAGAGTTTTTTATACACCTTGACCGAGATGAGCTCCGCTATTCACACCATTATTTTTATGAATGGCGGGATACATCTTACCACCGCCGGATCTCCGGTTTTAGAACACCTTGAATATCTTCAGGAAAATGGGGTGCAGATCCTGTCCTGCGGAACTTGTTTGGATTTTTTTGATAAAAAGGAGAAATTAAAGGTAGGTCAGGTAACGAATATGTACACCGCAGTCGAGATAGTGTGCCAAGCGGGCAAAGCCTTAATTTTCTAGGGATAACTGTAAACCCGTAGACTATTTTGAGGAGGAGTTAAAATGGCAAACATTACAATCGAAATATACGGAGGAATCAACACCGGAGGCGGAGGATGCGCCTGCGGGTGTTCAGGCTGCACTCCGTTTGACGCCAAAGCCGAATACGAAGCTGTGAAAAAGGAAGTACTTGCGCGGTTTGGAGACGCAGGCCTGCGTCTGGAGTTTATTGATACCGATAATGTCGATCTGGCTGCCTTCCCTGAAGTCGAAAAAGTCGTCAAATCCGGGTATCCGTTCCCCATTACCGTGGTTAACGGAAATCCGAAACTGGCCGGGGGAATATCGGCGGAATCAATCATCGGAATTGTCACGGAACTGCAGAGCCAAGAACAGTAGGAGACAATTTTAAGCAACAGCCTGACTTTATATAAAGTCAGGCCGAGCAAAAAAGTCCACCCATCGGCACTACTGATGTGCTGCCGTAAACGGTACTATTAAGGTTGCAGGAGCAAGGCATTAATGAAAACCCGTGATTGAGGCGTACATAGGCTACGTTGATTGAACGGGTTTTCATTAATACCACAGCACCCAAAGGGCACAGCCGATGTTCGCTTCGCTCACGAATTAATGACGCTATTGGGGTTTTTTGACGGTCTGACCCTGCAGAAAATTAACTTCTGCAGGGTAAAATATTGGCTTTACCGTCCCATACCTGAGCTTAAATTAGTTCCCACAATAATCGCTGCCTGGCTATTATGCCCGGCAGCACCTCCATCAGCCGGTCGATATCCGCATTGGTATTGTCTTTACCTAGGGTCACCCGCAGTGAGCTATGGGCTGCATCCTTGGTTAAACCCAGAGCGGTTAAAACATGGGAAGGATCAAAGGAGTTAGAGGTGCAGGCCGATCCCGCTGAAACCGCAATCCCTTCAGAATCCAGGAAAATTAACATAGCCGACCCTTCCACCCCCAGGAATACGAAGCTCGCATGGCCGGGCAACCGGTCTTGCGGATGCCCGGTCAGGTATGCCTGGGGAATTTCGCTGAGAATACGCCTGATCAAGGTTTGAGTCAGACCCTGTAAATGAAGGGAACGCTCCGCCATATTGGTTAAGGCCAGTTCAGCCGCCTGTCCCAATCCTACGATACCCGGTACGTTTTCCGTACCTGAGCGCCAGGTTCTTTCCTGGCCTCCGCCATGCAGCAGGGGATAGGGTTTGATCCCGGAGCGGATGTAAAGTGCGCCAATGCCCTTGGGGCCATAGAATTTATGCGCCGAAAGTGATAAAAGATCGACGCTCAATGATTTTACGTCAACCGGTATGCGGCCCACGGTTTGCACGGCATCAGTATGAAAAACGATGCCCAGTGAGCGGGCTAGCCCGCCTATTTCGGCAATAGGTTCGATTGTGCCGATTTCGTTATTGGCGTGCATTAGACTGATCAGAATTGTATCGGGACGAATAGCTTGTTTAACTGTTTCTACATCTACCTGGCCCAAACGGTTGACGGGCAGATAGGTGGTCTCATAGCCCTGGCGCTCCAGGTGTTTGAATGTATCCAGAACGGCGTGGTGTTCGATTTTAGAAGTAATTAAATGGCGGCCCCGGTTTTGATAAGTATAAGCCGCGCCGATAATAGCCATATTATCGGATTCCGTACCCCCGCTGGTAAAGACTATTTCCTCCGGGTTGGCTCCGATTAAAGCCGCTACTTGCTTGCGGGCTTTTTCTATGGCTACGCGGGCCTCATTGCCGTATTTATGAATGCTGGAAGGATTACCGAATGAATTGGTAAGATACGAGACCATAACCCGGGCAACTTCCGGATCTACTGGGGTTGTGGCGCTATGGTCCATGTATATCTTCGACATATTTTCACTCCTTGTCTTCAGAACTGCTATAATCTATTATAATAGTAATCCCATTGAGTTAGTCAATAAACCTTAACATTCGATCTGATAGATAGGAGTTTGATTTATGACTGCTGAACTGTTTGCTAAAATCAGCCGGGAAGAAACCTTAACCAGGGATGAGCTGGTTGCGTTGCTGTCTCTTAGCCAGCCGGAAGATCTGGAACAGCTTTTCCAATTGGCGGACCGGATCCGGGAAAGATATGTGGGTAATGATGTGCATTTGCGCGGATTGATTGAGTTTTCCAATATATGTCGGAAAAATTGCCGTTATTGCGGAATAAGGAGCGGCAATTCCAGGGTCGGTCGTTATCGGATGTCAATTGATGAAATAATTATAACTGCTAAATTGGTAGAGGCTTTGGGTTATAAAACCGTAGTTTTGCAGTCGGGAGAAGATCCTTATTATTCCGCGGAAATGCTAGCCGACTTAATCAAACGTATCAAACGGGATACCAGGCTGGCCATAACCCTGAGTATCGGAGAACGCAGCCGGCAGGAATACCAGCAGTTTTTTGATGCCGGGGCTGACCGTTTTCTGCTGCGTTTTGAGACCTCCAATCCCGCCTTGTATAAAAATCTCCATCCGGACTCAGATTATGAACGGCGCATGCAAATTCTGGCCTGGTTTAAAGAGATCGGGTATCAGGTAGGTTCAGGGATTATGATCGGATTGCCTGATCAAACCCTGGAAGACCTAGCCTTGGATATACTTAAATTTAAAGAGCTGGATCTTGACATGATCGGAGTGGGGCCTTACATATCCCATCCGGACACCCCCCTGGCCGGGTCGGCTAACGGCACCGCGGAAATGACTTTAAAGGTGATCGCTCTGACCAGAATAGTTACTCGTAATACTCATATTCCCGCGACCACTGCCCTGGCCACGCTGAGACCGGCTGATGGCCGGGAAAAGGCCTTGCAGGCTGGAGCCAACGTGGTTATGCCCAATGTCACTCCTCTTAAATACCGGGAACTATATGAGCTATACCCCGAAAAAATTTGTGTAAATGAAGCAGCGGAGCAATGCCATAACTGTATTCGGCAGAGAATATTCCGGGTCGGTCGTTCGATCAGCACCGATTTTGGACATTCGTTAAAGAGAACCTACCCGGGAGGGTAGGAATATGGATAATGATATTTTGTTTCAAAAATTTAGGGGATTTAAACCACGCTATTCACTTAAATGCGGAAAACGATCTGCCGACTCTGTCTTCCGAGAATATGAAGAATAATCAGCTGCAGTCCTCAATTCTTCAAGTCTAAAATTGGAGACGGCAGATGCACGCCCAATTCTCCTTCAACCGTAATTTTCCGGTCAATCTTCATAAAATTCACACAAATCCGCTCTATGCTTTAAACAACCTCGTAATCATTGGGCCATGTAGGCTCGCTACACTGAATTGAGAATATGCTCATTGATTTGGCCTATTCAAACTGCAAATATATATATAGACCATTGTCTTGGTATACTAACAACAGGCCAAGGGGGTAATAAAGAATGACCAACAAAGAATCTATAAAAATCTCAGGTATGAGTTGTGCAGCGTGCGCAGCCAGAATAGAAAAAGGTTTAAACAAGCTTGCGGGAGTCGAGGCCGCCAATGTAAATCTGGCGATGGAACGCGCCACGGTTGAATATGACGATCAACTGGTCGGCTCCAGCCAATTGGAGGATGTAATCACCAATCTGGGTTATGGGGTTATTCATGCCAGCCTTGACGAGCCCGGTCAAGCCAACCTGAAAATCTCGGGCATGACCTGTGCAGCCTGTTCAGCCCGGATTGAAAAGAAATTAAACAGTCTGGAGGGTGTGAAACAGGCCAATGTGAATTTGACCACCGAGAAGGCCCGTATAGACTTCGACCCCAGTCTAATTAAAGAAAGGGACATGATCAAGGCCATTGAGTCTCTGGGCTACGAGGCCGAAAAAATTGAGAATATAAGCCGTGATCAGGAAAAAGAACAAAAAGAAGCAGAAATAAGGAGCATGCGTAACGCCCTGCTGGTTTCAGCCTTATTGAGCCTGCCCCTGGTTGCCGCCATGGTTTTGAGCATGCTGCAAATTCACGGAACTTTTATGACCATCCTGCATAACCAGTATTTTCAATTGGCGGTCGCCACCCCGGTCCAGTTCGTAATCGGGGCCAGATTCTACAAGCAGTCCTATTACGCCATCAAATCCGGCAGTGCCAATATGGATGTGCTGATTGCCATGGGCACATCCGCGGCTTATTTTTTCAGCCTGTATAACGTGTTTTTTGAAACCGTACCGGCGGGAATGATGAAAGACCTGTACTTCGAGGCTGCAACCATTATCATCACCCTGATTCTATTGGGTAAATACCTGGAAGCGGTGGCCAAAGGCAAAACTTCGGAAGCCATAAAAAAACTGGCCCAGCTGCAAGCCAAAACCGCCCGGGTGGTAAGGCACGGAGAAGAGATAGACATACCAATTGAAGAAGTCGCCATAGGTGACATTGTGGTGGTAAGACCGGGGGAGAAGGTACCCGTTGACGGTAAGATTATCGAAGGCAGTTCATCCTTGGATGAATCCATGCTTACCGGGGAAAGCCTACCCACCGACAAAAAGGTCGGGGACCTGGTATTTGGCGCTACCATAAATAAATTCGGGGTATTTAAATTTTCCGCGACCCGGGTCGGTAAAGATACAGCTCTGGCTCAGATAATCAAGATGGTAGAGGATGCTCAAGGCTCCAAAGCGCCGATCCAAAAGATCGCCGACCAGGTTGCCGGAGTGTTTGTGCCATCCGTCCTGCTTATAGCCGCAGGAACCTTCATAGCGTGGTACTTCTTTACCGGAGCCGGTATCAACAAGTCATTAATCAGTGCAGTGGCGGTGCTGGTTATAGCCTGCCCCTGCGCTCTGGGGCTGGCGACCCCCACGGCGATTATGGTTGGAACCGGGAAAGGAGCCGAAAACGGGATCCTGATAAAAGGCGGAGAATATCTGGAAATGGCCTATAAGGTTAACGCGGTGGTCCTTGATAAAACCGGCACCATAACCAAAGGGCAGCCGGAGGTGACCGATATAGTCAGGCTGAGATCACTTGATGAAAAAGCGATTTTAAAAATGGCGGCGCAGGCTGAAAAAAGCTCGGAACATCCTCTGGGTGTGGCAATTTATGCCAAGGGCAAACAGGATTTTGGACAATTGGATGACCCGGATAGTTTCGAAGCCATTCCGGGACAAGGGGTCAAAGCGGTGATCGACGCTCAAACGGTCTTGGTGGGAACCAGAAAGCTGATGCTGGCCAATGGCATAGCCGCCGAGTCTTTTGAAAAGGATATAAGCAGGCTGGAAGATCAGGGTAAGACGGCTATGCTCATGGCGGTAAACGGCAGGATGGAGTCCGTCCTGGCAGTGGCTGACACCCTCAAGGAGAGCTCCCCGGAGGCAATTGCAGATTTACAGAATATGGGGATAGAGGTTTATATGATAACCGGCGACAATCAAAGGACAGCCAGTGCCATAGCCGGGCAGGTAGGCATAGAGTCGGTTCTGGCCGAAGTTCTGCCGGAAAATAAGGCCCGGGAGGTTGAGAAACTCCAAGCCGCAGGTAAAATAGTAGCGATGGTAGGCGACGGCATTAATGACGCCCCCGCCTTGGCCACCGCCGACATTGGCATGGCCATGGGAACCGGGACCGACGTGGCCATGGAAGCCGCGGATATCACCCTGATGCGGGGTGATTTGCGGACCATCCCCGCTTCCATAAGACTATCCCGTCAAACTATAAGGAAGATCAAACAAAACCTATTCTGGGCTTTTATTTACAATATTATCGGAATTCCCTTTGCCGCCCTGGGGATGCTTAACCCCATTATTGCCGGCGCCGCTATGGCTTTTAGCTCAGTTTCGGTAGTAACGAATTCATTGAGTCTTAAAGGGTTTGATCCTAACCGGGGCAAGTCTGCCCAGGATATTTCCGAGGGGTGGAAATTACCCAAGCAAGACTGAAGACGATCGGTTTATAATTATTGGCCCCCGGGCGATGTTAAGATGGCAACCCCTAAATGCAGAGAAAGTGCCCTGTCCAGGGTTCTTATGGGATTTTTCAAAGATCACCGTCGTAGCTGAGTAAATCTGAGGTAGGTTACATTATGCTAGAAAACGCTGCCAAGAGAATTCTTGTGGTTGAAGATGAAGCCAAAATTGCCGAGGTAGTCAAATCTTACTTGGAAAATAGCGGATATACTGTGTATGTGGCTTCCCAAGGGGAAGAAGCGCTTGCATTATTTGAACAGCTTCATCCTTCCCTGGTGATTTTGGATCTTATGCTGCCGGACATGGGCGGGGAGGAGATCTGCAGCTGGCTGCGTAAAAAATCGCGGGTGCCGATTATTATGTTGACCGCCAAAATTGAGGAGCAGGATGTTATTAACGGTCTGGACCTGGGGGCGGATGATTATGTGACCAAACCCTTCAGTCCGCGTCAGTTGGTGGCCCGGGTAGAAGCTTTGCTGAGAAGAACCGGGGAAGACGCCGCCCCCCTGGCGAGTATAATGTCGTTTTATCAGGATGATCTCGTAATTGACTATTACGGTCATGAAGTCAAAAAGAACGGCACAGTCGTAAACTTGACGCCCAATGAATTTAAAATGCTCGTTACTTTGGCGAAATATCCCCAGAAGGTATTTACCCGGGATGAATTGATTCTAATGGTAATCGGGGAAGACTTTGACGGATATGACCGTATAATTGACACTCATATTAAAAATCTGAGGCAAAAAATAGAAACTGATTCCCGCAATCCTAAATATATAATCACGGTTCATGGGGTAGGCTACAAGTTTGGCGGGGAAGGATAGAATATTTCATAAAATCTTCACAACTCTTAATTACAATAAGCCCATCGAGTTGATAAACTATTATTGTAATTAAGGAGGAAAAAAATGAACGCAATGACCCACTATATGGAGTTGCTGGCTACCAACCAGCCCTGGAACCTGCTGCTATTTATGGCCATACCGGTCATCCTGGCGGAGACCCTGGCTATAACTGAATTAGTCATATTGTTTACCCGTAACCTTACGGGGCCAATTAGGGCAATAAACAAAATATCAGGTATAATAGCCGGATTGTACTTCACCGGTGTTTTCGTATACCTGTTCACCCATGCGGTGATTCCCCTGACCCAAACCGGGGGATGGCGGGGAGCGGCTGACATTATTGCCGTAGGGTTCTATCTTTCAGGGATCATTCCGTTTGCAGGAATGGCATTGTTGGAATTGGGGATAATAGCCCGGACCAGAGACGAAATCGGAAAACTCAAACTGCACGCCACCTTGGTGGCAATTTTCCTGATTGTCGCCCATATAGCCATGATATTTGGCATGTTGGACCCGGGTCTGCTAATGAGCAGTTCAGTACCGATGCAAATGTAATAATCCTGGCTTAGAGGCGGACGGCAGACGGTTGTCCGCCTCAGACCGTCAAAAAAGCCCAATAGCGTCATTAATTCGTGAGCGAAGCGAACATAGGTTGTGCCCTTTGGGTGCTGCGTTATTAACGAAAGCCCGTTCAATCAACGTACTTTATGTACGCCTCAATCACGGACTTTCATTAATGCCTTGCTCTTGCAACCTTAATAGTACCGTTTACGGTACATCAGTAGTGCCCTTGGGTGCAACCTTAATAGTACCGTTTACGGTACATCAGTAGTGCCGATGGGTGGACTGTTTTGCTCGGTCTGCCTATATTGACACTTTTTGGCCTGCATCCAGGAGGCCGGTCAAGCGCATATGGTCTTATCCACTTTCTGTTATAATAAGACAATAGCTATTCAGAAAGGGCTGGTAATTTTGAGCATTCGGCGCCGGTTCAGGCATTTTTTACGCTACCGACAAATTACAAAAATATTTTTAAAGCATGGACTCGGGTATTTGCTAAGGCGTACCGGCATGGATAAATTTTTACCCTGGTCCTCCCGTTATCAAGTGCAAACCTGTGAACGAGAACCTGATTATTGTATAGCCAGCAAGCTGACCAGTGCCTTGATGGAGCTGGGCCCGACCTTTGTTAAGTTCGGGCAGGTAATCAGCACCCGGGCTGACATCTTGCCTCCGGCTTTTGTAGCTGAACTTGAGCTGCTGCAGGACAAAGTATCCCCGGTTCCCATCGAGTTGATCAAAGAACAAATAGCCCGGGAAATCGGCCCGGTTGAGGAGATATTCGCCCATTTTGATCCCCAACCGCTGGCTGCGGCCTCCATTGGTCAGGTTCACCGGGCCACCCTGAAGACGGGGGAACAGGCCATAGTAAAAATCCAGCGGCCTAATATTGAAGCCCAGGTGCGCAACGACCTGGAGATATTTAACGGCCTGGCGCGTATTATTGAAAAAAGGTTTCCCGAAGCAGCCCGTATCGGACTGGTGCAAATAGTTGAGGATTACAGCAAGATGATGCGTTTGGAACTGGATTATGACCGGGAAGCCAAAAATACGGACAGAATGCGCAAGAGTTTTGCGGGGGATAAATCTGTGGTAATTCCCGCTGTATACTGGGATTACACCACCCCCCGGGTGCTTACCGAGGAATATATTGAGGGAATCAAGCTCAACGACTTGGCGGCTATTGAAGCCCGGGGCTGGAGCCGCAACAAGATCTCGCAGCTGGGTACCCGGGCCTTCCTGTCCCAGGTGCTGGTGCACGGATTTTTCCAGGCCGATCCCCATCCCGGCAATATCATGGTTCTATCCGAAGATAAAATTGCCTTCATTGATTTCGGCCAAACCGGGTCGTTGACGGAAAGCAGACTGATCAGACTGGGCCAGTTTTTACATGGCATCGGCAGCGATAACCTGGATAAAGCTATGAGCGCGCTGAGTGATCTGGGTATCCTTAAAGAAGGAATAAACCTGGATGACTTTGAAGGTGAAATGGATGATATGGTACAGCGTGTTTTCTCCTCCAACATGGGGGGCATTGATTTCAACGCATTGCGCCAGGAAGTTTTAAGTTTAACCTATCGCTATAAATTGCAGCTGCCATCTTATCTTACCTCTTTGCTGAAGGCCTTGATTACGCTGGATGGAGTGGGCAAAAAGCTGGACCCTAAATTCAATCTGTCCGAGGCGATGGAACCTATAATCCAGCAGAGCTTCGAACAAAACATAAAGCCGCGGGGACTCCATAAAAAGGTGCAGCGCGCCTTTTACCGTGATATTAAACCATTGTCCAACCTGCCCGGTAATATAAACAGTTTAGTTAAAGTTGCCAGCCAGGGCGATTTGGAAATGTCTCACCATGTTTCCCTCAGTAAACACCTGGAAGACAAGCTTACCCAACTGGTCAACCGCATCAGTGCCAGTTTGATTATAGCCGGCGGCTTGGTAAGCACATCCCTATTGATAATGGGGACTGACAATACGCCGGTGCATATCCACGATGTATTGATCGGAACCACCGTTTTGATAAGCCTGTTCGGGATCTATGCCTTTTTTATCAGCGGACGGCGTTCATAGCCGGTTTAGGCTACAACTTCCACCAGGCTCCGGAAATAATTGCAGTTATCTATCAGATTGGGACCGTGTTTGAAAAGCCCTCCGCCTACGAGAAAAATAACATCAGCTCCGTAGACCTCAATCATATCCGGGATGTTGCTCATATTCATGCCTCCCCCGGGGCAGGGGAAGCTGGTCTTGAGATTACCCATGGGGGCTGCAGCTCCTCTGGCAATACTCTGGCATTCCTGCCGGCTAAAAGAGAAGCGGCCTCCATAATTAGGGTAGATGATCCCGTCTGCACCGGCCAGGCGCGTTATTTGTCCGAATAATGCGAAATGCGATATCCCGTTATCCGTCCCCAGGACATAACTGCCCAGGAAGGCGGGATGGCTGAAGATGGGGAGGGCAATATTATCGTCTTCCGCCAGAGATCTCATCGTATCAAAACCTACCAGACCCGGCGCCACCAACAAGCCTCCGGCACCATTTTCTTTAGCATATCTGGCTCTGCTTAGTACCTCATGATGAGGGGCAGTGACATTCGCGGTATAAATGCAGTTTAGACCCGTTTGCTTATTGGCCCGCGCCACCGCTTCCGCACATAATCTGACCCGTTCCTGAAAAGGGGCGTAACGCTGGTTGGTGAGGCCATGGTCATCCTTGATGATATCAATACCGCCCAAGGCAAATTGGTAAGCGAGTTCAGCCAGATCTTGGCTGCTCAGACCCATGGGCTTTAGAGCCGTAAAAAGCAAAGGCCTTGGTTTAACCTTTAATATTTCCCGCAGCCCGGCCTTGCCCCATCTGGGGCCCCTGAACTGCTGCAACAAGGCATCGGGGAGTTCGATCGCTTCTACGCGATAGCCTGGTTTAATGCTAATGTTGCCGAAAATAACATTCAGCAACTGGGTCAACTCATGGGCCGCGCTTTCAATGGCAAAACTAATAGTGGCCTTATAGCCTTCGGTGCCATCGGGAACAAATTCCGTTATCTGTCCGATCAGGCTGTTCTGAATATAGCCTTCCGGAAGCAACTCGGCGGGGAATTCCACCGTCTGTTCTAGGCAAATATCCTGGGCTTTGGCCCAAGCCTCATTTTCCGGGCCTGCTATCCGATATACGATAGAAAATCTATCCATAAATAAATACCTCCTCCTGCGAGGTTGGTTCAGTTTTCCCAATCTAATCGGCTGCGTCGGGAGGAAATTATTCCGGTATTCATTCCTGCTTCATGCAAACCGCCATTATATCGGCCATGCTCCATCTTGACACAGAGGTCCATAACCGTAATTAATCCTGCTTGGCAAGCCAGGTCGGCGGCGGCCCGGTTAATAATTTTAAGCTGCAGCCAAACCGCGGTTGCATGGCAGGCAATCGCTTCTTGGACAATATTCAGACAATCCTCCGCTGGTCGGAATATATCGACCAAATCTATGGGCTCGTTAATACTCGACAAATTGGGATAGCAGCGCTCTCCCAGTATACTTGCCGCACCCGGATTTACCGGTATAATCCTGTATCCGGCGGCACGCATATATGAAGCGACAAAGTAACTGGCTTTCTGCCGTTGGGTTGACAATCCAACTATGGCTATGGTCCGGGAGTTGTTCAGGATTCTTCTGACATTCTCCGGGTTTTGATATAGACTCCGTTCCTCGGGAGTTAGTGAAGAGTTAAACTCTACAGCGCATGAAAAGCTTGATCCAGATCCCATAACAAATCCTCCCCGGTTTCTATTCCAATAGATAATCGAATTAATTCCGGCCCTACTCCGCAATCCCCCAGTTCTTCATCGCTTAACTGGGAATGCGTGGTTGAGGCGGGATGAATGACCAGACTGCGAACATCACCGATATTGGCCAGGTGGCTGAACAGTTGTAAATTTTCGATAAAGCGTTTTCCGGTTTGACGAACATCTTCGCCGGATTTCGATTTTAGACCAAAGGAAAGTACTGCCCCGGCTCCTTTAGGCAGATATTTTAGGGCTAAATCATGCTGCGGGTGGCTGGGCAGCCCGGCATAGGCCACCCATGCCACCCTTGGATTCTCCTCCAAATATCGGGCGATTTGCATGGCGTTTTGCACATGCCGTTCCATACGAATTGACAGGGTTTCCAGCCCCTGGAGCAGCAGGAAGGCATTCATCGGGGCCAGACAACATCCGGTGTCACGTACGGTTTCCGCCCGCACTTTCATCAAAAAACCGTAATGCCCAAAGGTATCGTAAAAACGCAAATTGTGATATAAGGGGGAAGGATCGGCGATTGAGGGAAAACAGGAGTAATCAAATTTACCGGATTCAAGCACCACGCCCCCCAGTGAATTTCCGTGTCCGCCTATAAACTTGGTGGCCGAGTATACTGTAATGGTAGCTCCGAATTCCAGGGGACGGCATAAATAAGGAGTGGCGATGGTATTGTCGATAATTAAAGGGATGCCATGATGCCGGGCGAGGGCCGCCACTTTTTCAATATCCAAGATACTGCCGCGCGGGTTGCCGATCATTTCGCTGTATAGCGCTCTGGTGCGGGGGGTAATGGCTTTTTCCCATGCATCCATAACGGTGGGATCTACATAAGTCACCGCGATCCCCATTTTTTTCAATGTATGAGAGATTTGCACCAGACTGCCTCCGTAAAGATGGGAGGATGAAACCAATTCATCTCCCGGCTCCAGTAAAGTCATAAAGGTTACCAGCTGCGCCGCCATTCCGCTGGCAGTAGCGACTGCGCCGGTAGCGCCCTCCAAGGATGCCATGCGCTCTTCGAATATGGAAACGGTCGGATTGCTGATACGCGAATAGATATGACCGTATTGTTTCAAGTCAAATAATTCGGCGGCATGATCGGCATCATAAAAGACATAAGACGAGGTTTGATAGATGGGCACCGCGCGCGCTCCGGTGTGTGCGTCCGGGATGTGACCGGCGTGCACCATGCGGGTTTCAAAACCGAAATCAGGTTGTGATTTCATATTGCTCAACTCCTTATGAAAGCTGCTACATCCGGATTTCGGCGCAGTGCTTCGAGGTCATCGGCAGTAGGCAGTATGGGTCTGTCCCGTTCAATGTTCACCAGGCAGAGAAAACCCAAAGCGCACCTCTGGTTTGCCCGGAACTGATGCCAGGTATGGGCGGGAATGGTGATAACATCCTTCTCTTTTACCGGGTAGATCTTATTGTCTAAAAGAGCCTCCCCCTCGCCTCTGAAAATAACCACCAGGTGGGCATGTTCATGATGTTCCAAGGTAGAATGGCCTTCAGGCGCTATTTCAAAATAGCGCAGCTGACAGGGTACGTCGGCCAGGCCCTCGCATAATACCTGCCGGGTAATATTTTTATAATGAATTCCCTCATCCTTGTAAGCCAGAATGGGGACATCCTGCCATTGGTAATTATCCAGATGTTTAATTAACATGCTCTGTGCTCCTTTTCCTCACGTGTTCTCAGTTAAGCGCTTAACCGCTGCTTTTAAAGCTTGGGCCAGGCGTTCCATGTCCGCCCGGGTATTCAAGCCGGACAGGCTTATGCGGATTGACCCTTCCGCCTGCCCGTCCTTAAGCCCAATGGCCTTAAGGACATGACTGGTCCGGGTTTTTCTGGAAGTACAGGCGGAGCCGGTGGAAATATATATTTTCTCGGCTTCCAGGCAGCGGACCAACACTTCCCCGCGGGCGCCGGTCATCGACAGATTCAAAATATGGGGGGCGGCTTCGGCCAGCCCCGCCCGTTGATTCTATAGGGCATTGAATATGAATCTAATAAACTGATAAAATACTCTTTCAGTGATTTCATTTTATGCGCATTTGCATCCAGGTTCTGCAGGGAGTTTTTAATGGCCAGGCCAAATCCCACTATTCCGGGAACGTTCTCCGTCCCCGAACGCAGGCCCAGCTCCTGCCCCCCGCCCAGCATAAGCCCCTTTAAATTGGTTCCCGGCTTAATATAAAGCGCCCCGGTTCCTTTGGGGCCATGAAACTTATGGGC
Organism: Syntrophomonadaceae bacterium; assembly: GCA_034927445.1. GTDB lineage: Bacteria > Bacillota > Syntrophomonadia > Syntrophomonadales > Syntrophomonadaceae > PHAA01. The sequence continues at coordinate 145,582 of JAYFPZ010000007.1, read as the reverse complement.
GCTTACCGATAGCAGGTCTACTCCCAGCTGGCGCGGACGGACCGGGATCTTGCCGACTCCCTGCACACAGTCGGAGTGAAAGACAAGGTTGGGATTCTTGCTTTTGCAGGCGGCTGTCAGATCGCTTACCGGCTGGATGCTGCCAATCTCATTGTTAACCAGCATGATACTGACCAAAATAGTATCATCTCGCACTAATTCCGCTAAGACTTGCGGGTTGACCACCCCGGCAGCGTCAACCGGGCAGTAGTCCACCGTAAATCCGGTTTGGCCCAAATGTTTTACTACTTCCAGAACCGATGGATGCTCTATGGCTGAACAAATTATATGGCTGCCTTGGCGGCGGCGGGACATGGCTGCGCCGATTAAGGCAAGGTTGTTGGACTCGGTGCCGCCCGAGGTGAAAAACACCTCTTTATCCCCGACCCCAAGGGACTGGCTAACCCTTTTCCTCGCTTCGTCCACCAGGTTCTCGGCCTTTAGCCCTTTGCGGTGCAGAGATGAGGGATTTCCGTATTCTTGGGTCATTACCCAATGGATTTTATCCGCAATTTCTGCAAGAACCGGAGTGGTAGCACTGTTGTCCAGATAGATTTCGGTTTTATTTAACGGCATAGTTTTTTCCCATCCTAGCATTATCAGTCTCGGTTTAAATTAATAACCTCTACCTCAGCGGCCGCCTGCTCGATTAAAGGGGACCAGTCAATACCTGTTTCCGCCTTTAGCACACTGTTTAATTTGGGGCGGGTGGCGGGGTGGCGGGGCAAGAAAAGGGAACAGCAATCTTCAAAAGGCAGAATGGAAATATCATAGGTTTCAATCTGCCGTGCCTTTTCCATTATCTCCACCTTATCCAGACAAGCAAGCGGTCTCAGCTGCAGCATGGAACAGGCTTGACTGATGGTGCTCATGCTTTCAATGGTCTGACTGGCTACCTGGCCGACGCTTTCCCCGGTAATAAGTACTTGGGCTCCGTCTTTTGAGGCTAGTTGCTCGGCAATTCTCAGCATCATTCTGCGCATTATCGTTACCCGGTATTCTTCCGGGCAGTTTTCCCGGATTTGATCTTGAATGGCGGTAAAATTAACAATAAACAGATGCAGGCCGCCTTGATTGTATGTGGCCAACTTTTCCGCCAGATCAACTACTTTCTTCTTGCTGCGTTCCCCCGTATAAGGATAGCTGAAGAAGTGAACTGCAGCCAGTTTGATTCCCCGTTTCATTGCCATCCATCCGGCTACGGGACTGTCCAATCCCCCGGAAAGCAGCAGCAGACCCCTGCCGCCGGACCCCACCGGCATACCTCCCGGACCTGGTGTTATATCGGCATATACCATGCTTTTGCCCGGTCTGATTTCAACCTGAATGGTAATATCCGGGTTGTGCAAATCTACGTTTAAGCCGGGAAAGAGCTCTAAGAAATTAGCTCCCAAAATCCTGCATACTTCCGGCGAAGTGACCGGGAACCTTTTGTCGGCTCGCCGGCAATTGACGCGCAGGGTTTTTAAATCTCCCGATTCCTGCAACAGGTATTGACCGGCGCTGATAAAAGCCTCCATTGCAGAATCTACGATTATTACAGGACTCATTGAAACAATCCCAAAAACCGTGCTTAAGCAGTTCATGATTTCCTTTTCGTTATTATTGGAACTGACCAATATCCTGCCGGCATCTATGTATACGTCCGCTGAGGTTATGGCTTTTAAGGCCTGTCGCATATTTTTCAATAAAACAGATTCAAAAAAACTGCGATTGTCACCTTTTAAGCCAATCTCACCATAGCGTACCATCACCGCATCATACATAACTATCACCGCCGATCTTGTTTCGAAATATTACTGTTATATATTATAATCCCCATAGATTAACTAGGGAACAACCATAGAATAACTTATGTAATTTATTTAAGTCAAATGTTTAAATCATTATTTATTAATTAAGCCTTGGATTCAGATACACTATTTCAAAAATTATTGCCGGGACAACATCTTCATATAATCTACACAGCCGGAGGATACAATGCGGTTATAAAGCTGTGGAAGGTGGTAAAATAATGTTTGATCATGATGACCATAAACCAAACGATTCGGATCATAAAGCCTCGGGGAAAGCAGGGCCAAATAATTGGCTTCCCTGGATGCTGGTGGCAGTAATGGGAGGGTTGCTGGTTTTGCAGTATTTAGGGAATGCCGGTTCTGCCGCCGGGACGGTTCCCCTAGCGAATGGGTTTAAATGGCTGCCGATACTGGCCGGCCTGGCTTGCCCGCTTATGATGCTGTTTATGATGTCGGGTCATGGCCGCCATGCGGACAGCAATGATCAAGGTGAGCAAAATGGCGGATGCTGCGGCGGGCATCAAAAATAACGCTCGCGGCGCGATGCACACAAAACGCGAAAGGAAGGCGCTATAGCGCCCGCGGTTTGGCGCACAATTCGCGCAAGCGCTCATTGAATAAAGAGTTATGGGGGAAGCTGTTAATGTGGATTAGATGGGGCGGTGGGTATTAATGAAGTATAAATTAAGGACCAAGCTGTCACTTTCATATGCCTGCGTCGCTCTTTTTTTGGTTGCCCTCATCAGCCTGCTTACCAATGTCTTTTTAGAGAAGCAATTTAGGGATTATATCGTTAAACAACAAGAACTGAAAAACCATGAAATAGTGAACATGATCAGCCAGCAGTATAACGACAGCGATAATAGCTGGAGTACGACTTTCGTGGAAAATATCGGTATAAATGCGTTGGAAGAGGGTTTAATCGTAAAGGTTATAGATAATGCCGGAAATACAGTTTGGGATGCAACTGCTCATAACAACGGGCTTTGCCTGCAGATGATCGAGCATATGTCTCAAAATATGGCGAGCCGTTATCGTAATTTTCAGGGGGGATATGTGGTAAGCACATATCCCCTGCAACATAACACGGAAGTGATAGGGAATGTGAATATAGGTTATTATGGACCGTATTACCTTAATGACAATGATCTGGCCTTTATTAATACCTTAAATAAAATGCTGGGATCGGTCGGCGTATTTTCTCTGTTCCTGGCGGTAATAGCCGGGGCTTTTACCGCCAAACGTTTAAGCGCCCCTATATCCGAGGCGGTCAAATCGGCGAGGGATATTGGTTATGGCCACTATGACCGGAGGATTACCGGCATCTCCAATACCGTTGAGATAGATGAACTTAGTGCCACGGTAAACGACCTTGCCCGCAATCTGGGTAGACAGGAGAAACTGAGGAGGCGCCTGACGGCGGATGTGGCCCATGAACTCAGAACCCCCCTGGCCACCCTGCAAAGTCATATGGAAGCAATGATTGACGGGGTGTGGGAGCCGGATATCTCAAGATTAAACAGCTGTCATGAGGAAATCGTCAGAATCAACAGAATGGTGGGGGACTTGGAAAAGCTGGCCCGTTATGAAAGCGAGAACCTGGTTCTCCATAAAGAGGCTTTTGATTTATCGGAGCTGGTTCAGAATATTGTCCAAAACTTTGAGACCGATTTTATCAATAAAAACATTGACCTTGGATTTAAGGGCGAAGCAAGTCGCATATTGGCTGATCGGGATAAAATAAGCCAAGTAATAGTAAACCTCCTTTCCAACGCCCTTAAGTATAGTCCGGCTGGTGGAACGGTTACGATAAACGTTGGCCGGGATGCCGATCAGGTGATTTTAAAGGTTAAAGATACGGGCATCGGTATAGATCCTGATGATTTGCTCCATATTTTTGAAAGGTTTTATCGGGCTGATCAATCCAGAAACCGGCAAACAGGAGGTTCGGGAGTTGGGCTGGCCATTGTCAAGGCCATTGTTGACGCTCATGGGGGCCGGCTGAGCGTGGCCAGCGTAATAAACGCAGGGACTGAGTTTACCTTAGCATTACCTGGAAAGGGCGTGTAATTGTTACGGAGACCTCTTCTGCGCGGGGCGTCTCCCTCACCTTATATCGCCTCAATACGGTCTTCTTTACTTTATAAAATCCTCACCAATATTTTATTGAATAACGTGAAAAAGTAATCCGATCAAAAAAATATACTTTTTTAAATAAATAGCTTGACGCAGGGGAAATGATGCAATAGTATATTAACATACTAATTAAATAAGATTACTAGGATATTGGCTAATCTTTTTACCAAAAAAGCAAAAAGATTAAAGACAGGGTATCCCTCCACTTAAACAACGAGGAGTGGGGGGATAAAAAATAAGTTAAAAACCTATTAAACAGATATGAATAGTATTGCTGTAAATCTCAAATGGAGGTGGGCTATAGGAATACATGTCAAAACATATATCAGTAAACAAATAGGAATAATCAAGAAAGGGAGTCGAATGTGTGAACATGCTTAAAAACAAGAAGTTATTTAAAACAGGCTTAATCGGATTATTGATAACTGCGATCCTGGCTTCAATTGCGGGTTGCGGCCAAACCTCCCAAACAACCACATCCGAGGCGCCTAAACCGGTAAGTCTTCTCAATGTCTCTTACGATCCTACCCGTGAGCTATATCAGGAGTATAATGCTGCCTTTGCAAAATATTGGAAAGAAAAAACCGGGCAGGATGTAACCGTCGAACAGTCCCATGGAGGATCAGGCAGCCAGGCCAGAACTGTAATCGACGGAAATCAGGCGGATGTTGTGACTTTAGCTCTGGCTTATGATATCGATTCAATTAATTCCAAGGCGCCATTAATCGATAAAGAATGGCAGACGCGTTTGCCCAATAACTCCACCCCGTATACTTCTACGATTGTTTTCCTGGTAAGGAAAGGGAATCCCCAAAACATTAAGGATTGGAACGACCTGGTAAAACCGGGCGTATCGGTAATAACTCCGAATCCCAAAACATCGGGCGGGGCTCGCTGGAACTATCTGGCCGCCTGGGGTTATGCTCTTAAGAACAACAACAATGACGCGGGCAAAGCCCAGGAATTTGTTAAAGCGTTGTTTCAAAACGTCCCGGTACTTGATTCCGGCGCTCGCGGTTCGACCGTAACCTTTACCGAGCGCGGCATCGGCGATGTTCTGCTGGCCTGGGAAAACGAGGCTTTCTTGTCCATTAAGGATCCAAACAACGCCGATAAATACGAAATTATTGTTCCCTCAATCAGTATACTGGCTGAGCCGCCGGTAACGGTTGTCGACTCAGTCGTAGATAAAAAGGGAACCCGGGAAGTAGCCCAGGCCTACCTGGAGTACTTGTACAGTGACGAAGGCCAGGAGATAGCCGCCAAGAACTTTTACCGGCCCCGCAATGAAAAGATTGCCCAAAAATACGCTTCCCAGTTCCCCGCGGTTAATATGCTGACAATTGCCGATTTCGGCGGTTGGGACCAGGCTCAAAAGACGCATTTTGCCGATGGCGGAATATTTGACCAGATCTATACCAAGAAATAGAACTAAACCGGTAATAATAATGGAACGGTTCTGACGGCTTGCCGAAACAGCGCCGTAAACCGTTCCTCCATTTGGTTTGAGGTGGATTAATGAACTTGATCGGACGAATTAAACAACCCAGCGTTATCCCCGGATTTGGTATTACCATGGGTTTTTCTTTATTGTATATCAGCTTGCTGGTTTTAATACCGGTTTCCATGGTATTCGTAAACAGCTCCAGTTTAGGGCTGAAGACATTCTGGGAAATCGTATCCACCGAAAGAGTCATGGCTTCTTTAAAGATATCCTTTGGCACTTCCTTTATAGCGGCCGCCATCAACGCTGTTTTTGGACTGCTTATGGCTTGGGTGCTGGAAAGATACTCTTTTCCGGGGAGGAGATTTGTGGACGGCTTGATAGATTTGCCCTTTGCTCTGCCTACGGCGGTAGCAGGTATATCACTTACCACGCTGTACGCTCAAAATGGCTGGATAGGGCAGTTCTTTGCGCCGTTGGGAATAAAGATATCCTATACTCCGCTGGGGATTATTATAGCTTTAGTATTCATAAGTTTTCCGTTTGTGGTAAGAAGCGTTCAGCCGGTATTACAAAGTATTGATGTTGAGGTGGAAGAAGCGGCCGCCTGCCTCGGCGCGACCAGGTTTCAAACCTTTTATAAGATTATTGTACCTACGCTTATGCCTGCAATATTGACCGGTTTTTCACTGGCTTTTGCCCGGGCTTTGGGTGAATATGGATCGGTGGTTTTTATTGCCGGCAACATGCCGATGTTAACCGAGATAACGCCATTGCTGATCAGAACCAAACTTGAGCAATATGATTATGCGGGAGCCACCGCGATTGCGGCATTGATGCTGATTATTTCCTTTGTACTGCTGCTGTTCATTAATATTTTGCAATGGCGGACCAGTCATAGGGACAAGATAACTTAGGAGTGATAGAATGGCTGGAAATATATCCGATCCTATACCAAGAACCCGGAAGAATCGCCAGAATGCCGGCCAAGACTCGAAAACGGTACAGATTATTCTTATTGCTGTGGCGATGCTATTTTTTGCCGTAATCCTTATAATCCCGCTGGTGTCGGTTTTTATAAAAGCCTTTGAGCAGGGAGTGAGTTTGTATTGGGCGGCAATCAGCGACCCGATTGCCTTAAAAGCTATAAAGCTTACCCTGACCACAGTAGGAATTGCCGTCCCCATTAATACGTTGTTTGGTGTTAGCGTGGCCTGGGCCGTCTCTAAATTCGGGTTTAAAGGCAAAAATCTGCTGGTTACTTTTATCGATCTACCCTTTGCCATCTCCCCGGTTGTAGCAGGTTTAATATTTGTTTTGCTTTTCAGCCCCACCCATGGGCTTTTCGCGCCCCTGTTAAACGCTTGGGACTTAAGGATAATCTTCGCCCCTCCCGGCATCATTCTGGCGACCATGTTTGTAACCTTTCCCTTTGTCGCCCGGGAGCTTATACCTTTGATGGAGGCTCAGGGAACTGCGGAAGAAGAAGCGGCGCTTACCCTGGGTGCCAGCGGCTGGAAAACCTTCCTGCTGGTAACCCTGCCCAATATAAAGTGGGCGCTTTTATATGGGATTATGCTCACTACCGCCCGAGCCGCTGGGGAATTCGGCGCTGTTTCTGTAGTATCGGGGCATATAAGGGGTTTAACCAATACCATACCTTTGCAGGTTGAGATATTGTACAACGAATATCAATTCTCGGCTGCTTTTGCCGTAGCGTCGCTCTTAACCATTGTTGCCATTATTAATTTGATTATTAAAAACATAGCGAATTTAAAAATAAAGCAGTTTTATGACGAATTGCCGGCGGCAGATATTAAACCCCAAACCTAAATCTTGGAGGATTAACCATGAGTATTGAAATATCTAACGTAACCAAGACCTTTGATTCGTTTAAAGCCCTTGACGATATTAACTTAAACATAAAAACAGGAGAACTGATCGCTTTATTGGGTCCCTCCGGATCAGGAAAAACCACGCTTTTGCGGATAATCGCAGGGCTCGAAACCACAGATTCCGGCAATATTATTTTTGACGGTGAAGATAATACCGCCACCAGCACCCAGGACCGCAAGGTGGGATTTGTATTCCAGCATTACGCCCTTTTTAAACATATGACGGTTTTCGAAAATATCGCCTTTGGCTTAAGGGTTAGACCTGCCAAGCTAAGACCCGGCAAGGAGGCAATTAATAAAAAAGTGCATGAGCTGCTCGCATTAGTCAAGATGGATGGATTGGCCCGGCGTTATCCGGCCCAGCTTTCCGGCGGTCAACGGCAAAGAATAGCCCTGGCCCGGGCCCTGGCCGTTGAACCCAAGGTATTGCTGCTGGATGAACCTTTTGGAGCGCTGGATGCCAAAGTCAGGAAGGAATTGCGCCGGTGGCTGAGAAAACTGCATGATGAATACCCGATCACCAGCGTCTTTGTAACCCATGATCAGGAGGAGGCTTTAGATGTAGCCGACCGCATCGTTATTTTGCATGAGGGTAGAATCGAACAAACCGGAACCCCCGAAGAGGTGTATGACAATCCGCTAAACCCCTTTGTTTACAATTTCCTGGGGAATGTAAATCTGTTCCACGGGAGAATGCATGACGGGAAGATTGATCTGGGGTCAATCAAGCTTGATGCGCCCGATAACATAGGTACAAAGAACAAGGACGTAGTAAGTTATATACGCCCCCACGATATAGAGATAAGGCTTGAAGCTGAAGGAGCCGAATTTATTGAAGCCGAGGTAGTATTTATCCGGGCGATTGGTCCGACGGTTAATATAGAATTAATGAGAAGCGATAATAAAGAATATATTGAAGCTGATATCGGCAAAGAAGTTTATAAGAGGCTGGCTCTGCAAGAAAAGCAAAAGGTTTATATACGGCCCACTGATTATAAAGTTTTTGTACCTGATTATACGATTTAATAATTATGTTATACGTAAATACTTATTGCCAACATGGTTAAAAGTGACTTAGAATAAGCAATATAAATTATAAATCCGATTAAGAGGTCAAAAATGAATGACATTTATAAAACCCTTTGCAATCTAGGCCCTGAAACCAAAAAAGTGTTTAATCTGATACAGAAGAACGGACCTCAGTCCAAAAATAATCTTCAACTTCTTACCAATATGAAATTAACTACCCTGAATCGGGTTATGGAGCCCTTGGAAGAGCTGGGGTGGGTAATTCAATCCAGTATTGGGGAATCCACGGGCGGACGCAAACCTGTATTATACGACGTAAACGCAGGTAAGGCCTATATGGCAGGCGTGGATATTTCCAGAACCTATACCCGGGTTGTAATTACTGATTTAAAGATGACCACCCTTTATCAATTACAGTTTGACATGGATGAATCGCATACGCCGGCTAAAACCGTTGCCTTGATCGATGATATCATCCGTAGCGGATTAAAAACAATCGAGGCTGGCCCGGATAAACTGCTGGGAGTGGGAATAGGCGCCGTTGGCCCGATGGATACCAAAAAAGGCATAATTATCAATCCGGTAAATTTTAATGCCCCCGGATGGAAGGATGTACCCATCAAAGCAATGCTGCAGGAAAAAATACGGCTTCCCCTGTTCCTGGACAACGGAGCCAATACTGCGGCAGTGGCAGAGATGCTTTTGGGCCAGGGAAAGAGTTTTAATAATTTGGTCTATATCAATTGCGGGGTCGGTATCAGGACCGGGGCAATTTCAGCGAGAACCATTGTTAGAACCGTAAATGACGCTGAAGACGCTTTTGGCCATATGGTGATCGACGTGGATGGAGAAGCGTGCAGTTGTGGTAATTTCGGCTGTATCGAATGCTATTCCTCCATCCCGGCCATAACCAACCGGTTTATAGCTGAGTTAAAAAAAGGCAGGAGTTCGATGCTCTCCCAACCGATCAATACAATCAATTATATCGACATCTGCTCTGCGGCCAATAGCGGAGATGGCCTGGCTCAAGAGATATTGACCGGTTCTGCGGTGATCCTGGGAACGGGGCTGGCCAATTTCATCAATCTTTTGAATCCCGGCCTGGTAATATTAAGCGGCCCCTTGATCAGACATTCGAATTTATTTTACGAAACCTGTATGGAAGTGGCCTTGCGAAAATGCTATAAAAATCACCAGGACCGGATTATATTCAGCAAAGGCGGCTATTTCAAAGATAATGCCATTGCCATGGGTTCGGCGGCCATGGTTCTGGAACATTGTTTGAATAATGCGAATTGAACGGGTTTATAAATATCCCCGACAATTTTACAGGGTTTTTCCCTAATTAAAGTAAGCTGGGCCCCGGTGCCCACCATACCCGATTAAATCGATAAGAAAACTTAATTATAAAACCTAAGCCCGGTAGAAAGTAGGCGAACTGATTTGACTCTGGAACTCGATATATTGGAAACAGATATCCTTATCGTCGGCGGCGGGACCGCCGGCTGCTTTGCCGGAATAACCATAGCCGATAATTCCGAGGCCAGGGTGATCATTGCCGAGAAAGCCAACATAAAGCGCAGCGGCTGCCTGGCGGCAGGGGTCAACGCTCTGAATGCCTTTATTGTTGAGGGCCAGACGCCCGAGAACTACCTGGATTATGTGGTTAACGACGCGGAGGGGTTGGTAAGAGAAGACTTGGTTTACAGCCTGGCCCAAAGATTGAACCAGGTGACCTATAAGGTTGAAAGACTGGGCCTGGTCATCCAGCAGGATGAGAAAGGCCGCTATGCCGCCCGAGGGAACCGGAATATCAAGATCAATGGGGAAAATATAAAGCCGCTGCTGGCGCAAGCGGTGGCGGACAAACCCAATATCAGAGTTTTGAACCGGGTCAATATTATTGACTATATTTTGCAAAACGGCAGGGTGATTGGGGCTTATGGCTTCTCTACCGACCACAATCTTTTTTACGCGATCAAAGCCAAAGCTGTAATCTGTGCCACCGGAGGAGCGGCCGGCTTATACCGGCCCAACAATCCAGGATTCTCCCGGCATAAAATGTGGTACTGCCCTTTTAACACAGGCGCGGGGTATGCCATGGGGATAAGGGCAGGGGCGGAGATGACTACTTTTGAAATGCGGTTTATTGCCCTAAGATGCAAGGATACCATTGCTCCCACCGGAACCATAGCGCAGGGGGTAGGGGTGCCCCAGGTAAACCGCCGGGGAGAAGAGTATGACCATAAATACGGAGCTCCCAAGACCCATATGCGGCTCTATTCCACGGTGGAAGAGAATAAGAAGGGTAACGGGCCCTGCTTTCTTAAAACATCTGCAATAAGTGCCGAGCAGGAACAGGAACTTTTCCGAGCCTATTTGAATATGGCCCCCGCGCAGACCTTAAAGTGGATGGAAAAAGGCCGGGGCCCGGCGGCGGAAAACGTTGAGATCGAAGGCACCGAGCCCTACATCGTCGGCGGTCACACCGCCAGCGGTTATTGGGTGGACACACACCGGGCTACGACCCTGCCGGGGTTGTACGCTGCCGGTGATGTGGCCGGGGGGAGCCCCCAGAAATATGTAACCGGCTGTTGGGCTGAAGGAGAAATAGCGGCCCTGTCAGCCTTGGGCTATATCAATGACCGGCCCCGGGAAGAAGTCGGGCTCAAGGAGATTGAGACCAAACTCCGGGCAGTAAATAAATATCTGGGTGAAAATGCCGGATTGTATTCAGCCGAAGACATTGAAGAGGCTATGCAAAAGGTAATGGATGAGTATGCGGGAGGGATTTCTGCCGGTTACGCTTTTAATACCAGTCAGCTTGAGTTGGCGGAGCAATATATCAACGACCTGCTGAAAATCAGCGATAAGTTAAGGGCCGGCGACGCTCACGAATTGATGCGGATATATGAAGTTGTCGATCGCCTCTGGGTGTGTCGAACCCTGATCAAGCACCTTCAAGCCAGAAAGGAAACTCGGTGGCACAGCTTCCAGGAAAATACCGATTATCCCCAAAAAGACGATACCGGCTGGCTGAGATATGTGAATTCCCGCTTGGAGGACGGCGAGGTAAAGATAATATTCAGAGATCTGATTAAAAGGGATGAAGTATATGAGCATAGCCATTGATGGGGAGATATGTACGGGATGCGGTAAATGCCGCGCGGTTTGTCCGGGCGGTTTGCTCGGGGAGAATAAAGCCGGCAAAACCGTTAACCGTTATCCCCGGGACTGCTGGGGGTGTACGGCCTGTATTAAAGAATGTAATTTTGGGGCGATCAAGTATTACCTGGGGGCCGACCTGGGCGGCCGGGGGACTACGCTTAAGACCAGGTATGAAGGCGATTATATGCACTGGGTTTTTAGTTTGCCCGGGGGAGAGGAAAAAGTAATAGCCGTTAACCGCAGAGAAGCAAACAAGTACTAGGAAGGAGCTAATATGGATCATCTGGACCGACTCGAAGCGCAAAGCATTTATATACTCAGAGAGGCCTATAAAAAGTTTGGTAAATTGGGAATGCTGTGGTCGATTGGCAAGGATTCTACTGTTTTGTTCTGGCTGGCTAAAAAGGCCTTTTTCGGGTATTCTCCCTTTCCCTTGATCCACGTGGATACCACTCTGAAAATACCTGAAATGATTGCTTATAGGGACAAGATTGCCGCCGAATACGGCATCGATTTGATCGTACATTCCAATGAAGAGGCCCTGCGGGCGGGTATGGGGCCGGAAAAAGGCAGGCTGGAATGCTGCCGGGCGCTTAAAACTGACGCCCTGCAGCAGGTGGTGGCTAAATATGATTTTGAAGGCTTAATCCTGGGCATCAGAAGGGATGAAGAGGGTTCCCGCTCCAAAGAACGGGTCTTCAGTGAAAGAAACAAAGACTCGGAATGGGATTATACCCACCAGCCCCCGGAGCTTTGGGATCAATTTAAGACTGATTTCCCCAGGGGCAACCATATCCGGGTTCATCCTATTCTCCATTGGGATGAAATTGATATATGGAGCTATATCGGCAGGGAGAAGATCCCCCTGGTTGATCTGTACTTCGCCAAGAACGGCAAAAGATACAGGAGTTTGGGATGCGCCCCCTGCACCGGGATGATAGATTCCAACGCCACCACGATTGAGGAGATCATCGAGGAATTGAAAAACACCCAAGTGAGTGAGAGAGCCGGCCGGGCCCAGGATCAGGAGGACGCCTACGCTATGCAGAAGCTGCGGAAAGACGGGTACATGTAGATAAGGTGCAGAAGGAGACGGGGAACAATGGACGCAGAGTATCGCGGACTTTTATGATTTCGCGGCTTTTTATATCGCTGGTTGACGGGGAGACATTGAAGAAAATCCCTTAACGTTCTTAATCTTAATAATCCTTCAAAAGTCTGCGTTCATCTGTACCGGTAAGTCTGCGTGTGAGCTAAGCAAACCCGCGTCTATCGTATCTCTTTAGTACACATAACGGGTCTAATGCGAAACATTCGTAACGATTAAATCATAAAACTCATCGGAGGTTTATATGCAAACAGATAGAGAAGTCTTGAAAATAGTGGTGGTGGGGCATGTCGATCACGGCAAGTCCACGGTTATAGGCAGGCTGCTGTACGATACCAAGTCAGTCCCGGAAGGCAAGATCGAACGGGTCAAACAGATCTCCCGGGACAAAGGCAAGCCGTTTGAATATGCCTATCTGCTCGATGCCTTCGAAGAGGAGCAGAAGCAGGGGATCACGATCGACATAACCCAGCTGCAATTTTTTACGGCCAAGCGGGAATATGTGATTATTGATGCTCCCGGCCATAAAGAGTTCCTGAAAAATATGATCTCCGGCGCCGCCAATGCCGAAGCCGCCCTGCTGGTTATCGACGCCCGGGAGGGGGTGCAGGAACAGTCGAAAAGACACGGCTATATACTTTCGCTGCTGGGGATCAGGAAGGTCTATGTGGTCGTCAACAAGATGGACCTGATTGATTATTCGGAGGAGAAATTCAATGAAATCCGGCATGAAATGAACCGGTTCCTGAACAGTCTGCATGTTTACCCTCTTCGCTATATTCCGGTTTCGGCTTTTTATGGAGAAAACATGACCCACCGCTCCCCTCGGATGGAATGGTACCAGGGTGAATCTATCCTGGAATCGCTGGACCTTTTTGTCCAAGAGAAGGGGCTGGAGGATAAAGAACTGCGGTTTCCCATTCAAGACGTTTACAAGTTTGACGATCGCAGAATTATAGCGGGCCGGATTGAATCAGGAACCCTGAAGGCGGGGGACAAGATTTTAATATCCCCCAGCCACAAGACCACGAGGGTCAAGTCGATTGAATCCTGGCTGGAAAGAGATAAAAAAGATACTGTAAGTGCGGGCATGTCAGTGGGAATAACGGTTGCAGACGAATTCTTCAATAAAAGGGGGGAGGTAATCACCCACCTCCAGCATCCTCCGCTGGTATCCGATACCTTCAAGGCCAATATTTTCTGGATGGGCCGGAGTCCGCTGAGCAAAAACAAGAAATACAAGCTGAAGTTAGTGACCCAGGAACAGGAGTGCGAGATCGTCGCCATCAGCAAGGTAATTGATGCCATCACCCTGGATACGACGGAAAATGCGGCGGAGGTCAAAACCAATGACGTAGCCGAAGTCACCATCAGAACCAAAGAGAAGATAAGCCTGGACGAGTTTAAAAACAACGCCCATACCGGCAGATTTGTATTATTGGACGGCTACGATGTCAGCGGCGGGGGAATCGTATCGGGTCTGGATAAAGGGCGGCAGACTGCCAGCAAGTTTGCCCACCATAATGATGAAATAAGGGTTACCTGCTTCGATGAGTACTATTATTTCCTCGGCGAAGGCACAGTCCGGCAGGTACCGGGCAAACCCGATATTTTTGGATATGGAGATGTGATCCCGGTGCTGGGAGAAACCTACCTGTATCCCACGGATTTTGATCTGATTGACTTGCAGTCGCGGCTGGCCGCCCGAATCAGAAGGTCCCGCCTGGAGGAGATCGTTGGATTTGATAACTATGCCTATTCCGCCCTTCCGGTACTGGACCCCACCGGCGCTTATGTCAGGGTTGACAGTCAGGCTGCCTGGGAACAGTTGCTGGAGGAATACCAAGCTATTCGTAATGGCATTAATAGGTGGGCGGCCTTTGCCAACCGGTGGAAGGATTTCATGCGCTTCCGGCGGATAAAATTTGATGATGCCCGTCGCCCGGCGGAGGTGGATTACAGTATATGATTGGAGATTTTCCAGGCGGTTGGATAGCCGGCAACGTAGTTAATGCGTAATTATTAAAATTATTTTTTGGAGGAATTTCTATGCGATTCAAGGCTAACGGGGAAGAGGTAGTTCTGGCCAATCAGGTTACGGTTGAGGAACTCCTGGTTTTGCTCAAGGTTGAAATGCCCCAGTATGTAACCGTCCAAATTAACGACGAATTTATACTGCGGGAAGACTTTCCGGCCAGGCGGATCAATGAAGGCGACCAGATTGAGTTTCTGTATTTTATGGGTGGTGGTGCCAGGTGAGTCTGTCCAATCAACAGCTGGAAAGGTATTCACGCCATATTATTCTCAAGGAAGTAGGGGGGAAAGGACAGGCCCGGCTTTTGCAGTCCAAAGTTTTGATTATCGGTACCGGCGGTTTGGGAGCGCCGGCGGCTATGTACTTGGCTGCTGCCGGTATCGGTACGATCGGCCTGGTTGATTTTGATGCGGTTGATCTGTCCAACCTGCAGCGCCAGATTATTCATAGCACCGGGGATGTGGGCAAGGCCAAGGTCCTTTCGGGCCGGGAGACCATCAATGCCATGAATCCCGATGTCAACGTGGTTACCTATAGGGAATGGGTAAGCTCTGCGAATATTCTTGACATCATCCGGGATCAGGATTACGACTTCATCATAGATGGGACCGATAACTTTCCGGCCAAGTTTCTCATTAATGACGCCTGTGTTTTAGCGGCCAAGCCCTTTTCCCATGCAGGCATAATCAGGTTTCAGGGTCAGACCATGACCTATGTCCCCGGACAGGGGCCCTGTTACCGCTGCGTATTTAGGGAGCCGCCGCCCCCCGATGCGGTCCCTACCTGCAGCCAGGCCGGGGTCTTGGGGGTCATGGGCGGGATTATCGGCACGATCCAGGCAACCGAGGCGGTTAAATACATTTTGGGAGTGGGAGATCTCCTGAATGGGTACCTGCTGACCTATGAAGCCTTAAAAATGGAGTTCCGCAAGATCAAAATTCCCCGGCGCCCAAGCTGCCAGGTTTGCGGCGACAGTCCCAGCATAAGCGCCTTGCATGACTATGAACAAGCCTCATGCGACCTTAAGAATTAAAGTTGCAGGTGATAAAATGATTATTTTGAATAGATGTTATTATAAAGAAATTTTGGCCCATGGTATTAATGAGCTCCCCAACGAGGCCTGCGGGTTAATTGCCGGGCGCATAAAAGACGGCGATAAGATTATCGAAAAAGTTTATTTATTGAGTAATGCCGACCACAGCCCGGAGCATTTCAGCATGGAGCCCCAGGAACAATTTACCGCGGTGAAAGACATGAGAAAGAACGGCTTGGTTTTATTGGGGAATTTCCACAGCCATCCGGCCTCGCCGGCCCGTCCTTCTCAGGAAGACATAAGACTGGCCTTCGCTCCTGATTACAGTTATCTGATACTTTCGCTGATGGAGCAGGAGAATCCGGTCTTGAAAAGTTTTAAGATTGTTGACCGGGAAGTGTCGGCAGAAGAATTGATTATCGGAGGAGAGTAAAATGGCTAAAGTAGATTACCAGGAACTGAAAAAAGGCGGTTTTATGCGCCAGGTGCAGAACGACCACTTTTCTATGCGGCTGCGCATTGTGGGCGGGCAGGTTGGCTCCGAGCAATTGCGGGCGATTTATGAAATTTCCCAAAAGTATGGCCGGGGCTATGTGCACCTGACCTCTCGGCAGGGGATCGAGATTCCTTTTATCAAGCTTGAAGATATAGAGGCGGTCAAGCGGGAACTGGCCCAAGCAGGGGTGCAAGCCGGGGCCTGCGGCCCCCGGGTAAGGACCATCACCGCCTGCCAGGGAAATGCCATATGCCCCAGCGGCTTAATTGATACTACCACACTGGCCCGGGAATTGGATGAGAAATATTTTGCCCGGGATCTGCCCCATAAATTTAAAATCGGGATAACGGGATGCCGTAATAATTGCCTTAAAGCCGAAGAAAACGATCTCGGTATTAAAGGCGGGCTCAAGCCCGACTGGGATGAAGAGCAATGCATTTTTTGCGGATTATGTGAGGCGGTCTGCCCCACCCAGGTTATTACAGTGAATAAAGATGAAGAAAAGCTGGCTTACGATGCCAGCGGATGCAATTATTGCGGGCGCTGCGTAAAATCCTGCCCCACCGACGCCTGGAAAGGGGAAAGCGGATTCATACTTTCTTTTGGCGGTCTGTTCGGCAATAAAATCGCAGTGGGCAAGCAGTTATTGCCTATCATCTTTTCGACTGAAGTATTGCATAAGGCAATCGCGGCCACGCTAGCATTTTTCGATAAACATGGCCAAGCCGGCGAGCGCTTTGGGAATACCCTGGACCGGGTAGGTTGGAGCCGGTTGGAAGAGGATTTAAAGGAGGTCTTGTAATGGGTGCTGATAAAACGGATGCGTTTATAGATATACGCGATGTAGTGTGCCCCATGACTCTGGTAAAAGTAATAGTGGCGCTGGAAGACCTGGAGGACGGCCAGGTAATCGAGGTCAGGATGAATGAGGGCGAACCGATTCAAAATGTCCCGAGAAGTCTAAAAAATGAAGGGCATAAAGTAACCTCGGTAATCAACAACAACGACGGAACTTTTACCATATATGTCGAGAAGGGTGGAATAGCATGAGGTTTAATACTGCTTTAATCCACGGTGATTTTGCTTCCGATGAAAAAACCGGGGCCACCAACACCCCGATTTACCAGTCCTCTTCGTTTGAACACCAGACCGCCGAGGATCTGGAGAATATATTTAAAGGAACCAAACCGGGATTTATTTACAGCAGAATCAACAACCCCACGGTTGAAGCTTTCGAACGCAGAATATCCTATCTGGAGGGTGGTATGGGGGCGGTTGCCTGTTCATCAGGCATGGCCGCGGTTACTCTGGCGGTGCTGAATATTTTACGAAGCGGCGATGAAATAATATCGGGAAGCGGCATATTCGGCGGCACTTATTCTCTGTTCAAGGGTCTGGAGGATTTTGGCGTTTTAACCCGGTACGTCGTAGACAATGACATAAACAGTTTTGCCGCCTGCATCAATGCCCAAACCAGGTTGATCTATATTGAAACCATCGGCAATCCCAAATTGGATGTACCGGATATCCAAAAAATAGCTGAACTAGCCCATAGCCGGGGAATTCCGCTGGTGGTGGACAACACGGCGACGACTCCGTGTCTGGTCAGGCCGATAGAGCTTGGGGCTGACATTGTAGTCCATTCCAGCTCCAAGTATATCAATGGCAGCGGTAATTCCATCAGCGGGATAATCGTCGACAGCGGTAAATTCAAATGGGATTATGAGCGTTATCCGTCTTTAAAGGAATATAAAAAATTTGGCCCCTTTGTTTATCTGGCCAAGCTCAGGAAAGGGTTGTTCAAGGATTTTGGAGCCTGTTTATCTCCTTTTAACGCCTTTTTAAACAACGTCGGCCTGGAAACCCTGGGGCTCAGAATGGACCGCTTGTGCGAGAACGCGCGCCTTTTGGCGGCCAATCTGACAAAAAATCCCCAAGTACTGCAAGTAAACTATCCCGGCTTGGAGGAGAACGAGGCTTATTCCCTGGCCGCCAAGCAGTTCGGCGGGAAATATGGGGCGATTTTGACTATCCGGGTAGGGTCCAAAGCCAATGCCTTTAAAGTAATCAACAACCTTAAGTATGCCGTCAATCTGGCCAATATCGGGGATGTAAGAACCCTGGTAATCCACCCGGCCTCAACCATAAATATAAACAACAGCGGTGAGGAAAAAGAAAATATGGGAGTGTATGAGGATCTTATCCGGATCAGTGTGGGCCTGGAAGATATTGAAGATTTAATTGAGGATTTTGCACAGGCTCTGGCAAAAATCTGAGATACCAATAAAATAGGCTCGATTATCATGATTATGATATAATAATATCATAATAAAATGCGAGGTGAAGATAATGCCTATAATCCGCCCGGTTTCCGATCTGAGAAATAAAACCCCCGAAATCGAAGAAATCTGCATCAAGGAACAAAAGCCGGTTTTCATTACCAAAAACGGAAATGGGCACTTGGTCGTTATGAGCCAAAAATTGTATGAGGAACAACAAGCGCTTTTGGAGTTATATGACAAACTGGATGAAGCCGAAGTCCAAAGTGCAGAGGGAGCCAAACGCCTATCCCATCGAGAAGTCATGGCGAGGCTGAGGGCACGGCTTAATGGGTAAATATAAAGTAGAATATTTGCCGCTGGCATATGATGATTTAGATTATATTTTTACTTATATTGCTGCCGACGATCCTGGGGCTGCGGCCAAGCTCTTAAATGAAATTGACTCAGCTATCCTGCACTTAGAGGACTTTCCCGATATGGGAGTCACCCCTAAAAACTGGCGATTGGCCCATAAAGGCTATAGAATACTTATAATTAATGATTGCCTGGTGTTTTATGTTGTGATTGGTAACACCGTAGAAATCAGGCGAATAGTCTCCGGCAAGCGTAACTATACGAAATTGCTTTAAAAAAGAGAATTAGCCGGCTCTGTTTCAAAAAGAACCAAGCCAGCTATTCCTAGTAATCCTCGTAGGAGATCCTCCGTTGCATTCAGGGTGACAAAGAAGTTATTTTCTTATTCGTCATATAAGTCCGTTCGTCCGCGTCTATTTTTCATATCAGCTATTTTTCCAATTTACGAAGTATTGTTTTTGGGTGGCGATAAAATCTTGCGAGAGAGCGATATAACTCCCCATGTCCGTTTTGCTGTCTTCCATAATGGGAACCGGATTGCAGCCGCCTTTTATTTTTTCTATCTGATCTATATGAAATTTATTGCCGCAGTTCTGGCAGACCAGATAATTGCCTTCCTGAACATAATAACCCCGGCCGGAATCATAGCAAACCTGACAGGTATTCAAGGCGGTTCTGATGGTCCCGTCAGTGGCCTTAACCGCTATAATCTCCATCTTAGTGCCATCCAGAACGTATGGATAGAACTTGGCTTGGGCTGTAACCTCATTTTTCGCTATTTTTATAGCTGCCGCAACATTTGTTGGGCTGGCTTTACTTTCGTTTACACTGGTAGAAGCGGCCGATTTATCATCAACAACGGGTGATTTTTGACTGTTATCGGCCGGAGTGCTGTCGGTGGGGGTGTCGCTTGAAGCCTGGTTTTCAGCGGAGCTTGAGGCTGCCGGCGGCTGATTGACACTCAAGTTCGGCTGCGTAGTTTGCTTGGGGTTTAAGGCATAAAATGCTATAACCATTATTGCCAGTGCCACCGCTCCATAAAAAGCGATTTTCTGAAATTTACCCTTCGTGTTCATTAAGCTACCTCCATATTTAAAGTTATTAATAGCTTAAAAAAGTTTTGTGTAGATATTATGAAGCAAACCAAAGCCGGCAGTATTGGAATTCACCCCTTAAAGGGAATACTGATGCGGTTATAAAGATATCGCGTTATTAATTCCAGCTATAAAAAATTCCGATGCCGGCAGCCAGCAGAAGCGCCATAGCCACCCAAACCCGGGAACTTACCCAGAACCTGTCGCTATACCGGACCGGCAGAGGTAAAGCTCGGTTGGAGGAAAGCCAGTTTCCCATACCAACCGCGGCCAATACGAACAAAAAACTGCTCAGGTGAGCCGGGGTTATGCTTCCGATAAGAGCCGGATTGGTTCGGAAGAACTCCAGGAACAAACGAATCAGGGCATAGCCTCCCAGGTAATAGATAAAAATTTGTCCCTCATAACGTTGCCGCCGGCGTTTTCCCCACAAAAAAATAAACAGGGCAAAATCCAAAAAGACTTCGTAGATTTGCACCGGATGGACCAATTGCCCTTGGACCTGAACCCCCCAGGGCCAGGCCGCCCCCATTACTTTGCCGTATACATCGCATCCAACCCGGGCGATCCCTTGGGCCAATATTACTGCCGGGCTCATTAAGTCGGCTGTTTTCCAGAACGACCAAGCCGTTTTCCTGACATACCACAGACCGGCCCCAATAGCGCCCAGTATTCCGCCATGAATGGACAGGCCGCCTTCGTATATTTTGAAGATGTCCAGGGGGTGCTGCCAGTAATACCCTGGGTCATAAAAGAGGATAAAATATAAACGAGCCCCGATAATACCGGCCCCCAGTAAAATCAGCGACAGGATGGATATTTTGTCTGCATCCAATCCAGCCGGCTCAGCCTCTTTATCTGCCAGCCAAAATGCCGCCAGAGTACCGGCGGCTATCGTGGCGCCAAAAGTAAAGACTGTAAACGGCCCTAATTGCAATAAAACTCTATCCACTAAATTTAGCCTCCTGTATAACCAGAATTATTGCCGGAGCCGAGGAATTTATTAATTACCGGCAGCCGGCCGGGGTCTGCAGCAACTGGGTCGGGAAGTATTTGCTGCCACCGCATTCGCCGTCTGGATATCTTGGGCGGAAACCTCGCTCAAATCCGCAACGACTTTTATATTACTGCTTATCATTCCCATCCAGCAGGTATAGATTATGCTGCCTGCTTCCGCCGGCGTAAACTCGATGAGGTTATCACCGGGAACCAACCTCTTCTCAATTTTGTATTGGGGAATTGATATAGGATTGTTGCAACCGTTCAAATCTTGGGCCTGAGCTTTAATGGTCCATTTTACCGGTATCCCCTTCTGAACTATGATAGGGGTGTAGCGGCCTGAATCCATGGTGGTGGTAATGGTTTGAACATTGCCGGATATTTGGGCCACATTAGCGGCAACCGCGCTTTGTGAAATTTCCGGACTTCCGATCGCTAATGCATTAAAGCCTCCCAGATTGAGCCCCCGGTTCAACATAATAACTCCCAGGAATATAACTAAAATTGCGCTTACTTGCATTAATCTCCTGGTAAACCTGGCGCTCAACAGCGAACTAAGGGCGCCCAGGCCAAACATAAGCGGAACGGTGCCCAGAGCAAACATAAGCATGGAAAGAGCCCCGGCCGCAAAACTGCCTGCCGCCAAGGCACACAGTTGCATGGCTTGCAGAGGACCGCAGGGCATCAACCCGTTTAATAGACCAACGATTAGCGGTTTGCCGGTTCCGCTTTTTTTATTTATCCGGTTGCTTAATGACTTGGGCAACCGCGGATTCAGCTTTCTTAACCAGGGGAACAGGTTCAACATATTGGCCCCCATAATTATCATGAATATACCGGCTGCAATAGCGACAACCCCGCGGGCCGTGCCGGAAAAACTCACCGCCGAACCCAATGCGCCGGCGATTCCTCCAATTATCGTATAGGATATTACCCGGCCCAAGTTATACCAGAAGCTTGGTTTTAACCGGGCAAGCCCGTCTGCCCGGTTATTTTCCGTATCGTGAGCTACGCACTGGGACAGGTTTATACCCCCGCACATGGATACACAGTGCAAAGAGGTCAAAATTCCAACCATAAATAATATGCCGTAGCTCATGGACTGGTCGACCTGCGGGATAAAGTTGAATCCTATCGTATTATCTATTATCAGGTAAAGGGCATAAAGCATGATGCCTATTCCCAGTATCTGATTTATTGAGAGCTTATCGTCTTTAAATTTCTCATTTAAATTAATAAGTGTTCCGCGCCTACCGGACTGGTAATTGACCTGATAACCCAGATTTTCAATACTCTTGATTATTTTAGCCGGCTTAATTCTATTTTCATCAAAAGCCACCTTGACCGTGGAAGTATTATAAGCCGCCTTCGCTTCTATAACTCCATCCAGTGGATCAAGGGCTTTTTCAATTCGCATTTCACAGCTGGTACAGCTCATGCCTGCTATTGTTAAATCAATTTGTGCTATTACGGCTTTCACCCTGATCCTCCTTACGACCGATGATTACCCAGTCGGTTCAGTCAAATAATAAGCTTATAATAATGATTTTATGTGAAGATGTTATGAAGATAGAAGTAGTATAAACTATACGGTTATCGTCAAAATACGGCAGCTTTAACCCCCGTTCCTTATCCAACCGTTAAGCCAACAAGTAAACAGGGCCGGTGGTTTATTTATTACGGGTAAAAAATGGAAAACTTCGGGAATGAATAAGCCATTTTATTAAAAGGGCATGATATAACTGGCGCAGAACGGATGACCTTTGCTACAGGCGGATCAAACACCTGAAACGATGAGTGTCATCAAAGCACCGAGTAAATTCTTAATTAAGTCGATGGAGGGAGGAGGTGAATATGGGTGAATCCTAAATCAATGCTTGAAGCCTGCATATCTGACTGCAACAACTCCCTGTCCGAGCTTAGGAGTCTGAGCCAGAGCGTTCAGAATACCAGATGCAAAGATGAATTGAACCGTGCCACGCAAGCAATCAACGATTGTATCAGCCACTGCCAGAGTGCCTATGATCAACTGTAAAGAGAATTCATGATTTTGAGGCGGGCTATAGCCCGCCTCAAAACCATTTAAAAGCTTATTCCAGGCTTATAAAACCATTCTGCGGTTCCCCGGACTGCTTACCCGGTACCGGTTTTATTTTTATTAAGTCCTTGACCACTTCACTGGCCAGGATCATACCGGCTACCGAAGGTACAAAGGCTATACTGCCCGGGATGGAGCGCCGGATGGCGCAGGTCCGGCTGGCTTCCCGGGGGCAGATACAGTTGGTCCGGCAGCTGACTTCCTCATTTTCCTCCGGTATTATCGGTTCCTCCCGGGAATAAACCACTTTCAGATCGGCAATTCCTCTTTTACGCAGCTCCCGGCGCATAACCTTGGCCAGGGGACACACTGAGGTAGCATAAATATCAGCAATTTCAAACCGGGTCGGATCTAGTTTATTGCCGGCCCCCATACAGCTGATAATGGGGATATTAAGCTTCTTGGCATTTACGATCAGGTCAATTTTGGCGGTCACGGTATCAATGGCGTCGATTATATAATCATAATCCGCTGTCACCAGCTCATCTGCCTTTTCCGGGGTATAAAAGGTCTGCTGAGCCGTTACTTGGATTCTCGGATTGATTTCCAAAATTCTATCCTTCATGACCTCGACCTTGGGCTTGCCTACAGTCTTCCGCGTGGCGTGAATCTGCCGGTTGATATTGGTCAAACATATCAAGTCATCGTCGATCAGCACCAATTGGCCAATTCCTGACCTTGCCAACCCCTCCGCCGCGAAGGTGCCAACCCCGCCGATTCCGAAAACAGCGACGGTGCTGTGCGCAAGTTTGTCCATGGCCTCCCGGCCGATTAACAATTCGGTTCTTGAGAATTCGTAGAGCATATTTCCTCCCTATTTGGTTTTCTAGTAATAATTAATCCATGTTTAGTTTAGCCCAATCAAGTATAAAAGATAAAGGGGGAAGGCGCTATAGCTCTGTTTTTAAAGTTTGAGATCGGCCGGCATTTGGTATATCATGAAGTCAATCAGAATAAAAAACGCGATAGGAGAGGTAGACCTTGTACTCACAAGAGTTAAACTATAAAATGCCGGCCGAATGGTCTTCCCACCAGAGGACCTTTATTTCCTGGCCGGTGCGGGAATCAATGTGTTATCCCGAAGATTACGAGGATGTCTGCCGGGGATACGCTGAGATAATTGACGCGGTGGCGGAATTTGAACAGGTTACGGTAATCGTTAATCCCGGGGATGACAAAATTGCAAACCGCTATATAACGACTGCCAATATGGATTATTTGCCGATAAAACATAATGATGCCTGGCTGCGGGACAATGGACCGACTTTTGTCCGCACTGAAAGGGGTATTCTGGCCGGGATAAACTGGCATTTTAATGCCTGGGGAGGCAAATACAGCCCCTGGGATCTGGATGAGGAGGTTGCGCCTCATATTCTGAAGCGTATGGGGGTCAGATGTTTTAACGCCCCCCTGGTTATGGAAGGCGGTTCCATTCACGTGGATGGGGAGGGAACGATGCTTACCACGGAAGAGTGTTTGTTAAATCCCAACCGCAACCCTGAATTAAAACGTGAAATTATAGAAGAAACCTTAAGCCAATACTTGGGCGTTAAAAAGATAATCTGGTTGAATAGAGGCTTAAGTGGAGATGAGACCGACGGTCATGTCGATAATATAGCTTGTTTTGCCGCACCCGGAAAAATCATAATACAAATCTGCGACGACCCCGCCGATGAAAATTATGATATAACCCAGGAAAATATGCGGATTCTTCAAACCAGCAGGGATGCCCGGGGCAGAGAACTGGAAATTATCAGTATTTCCCAGCCGCCTCGGATGAATTACAACCACAGTCGTTTAACCCTGAGTTATCTAAATTTTTATTTTGTCAATGGCGGTCTGATTCTTCCGGTTTTCGGCGAAAATGCCCAGGAAACCGACCGTCAGGCCATGGCGGCGCTGAGTGCAGCTTTCCCCAATAGAAGAATACGCACGGTCAACGGTATGACAATCGTACGGGAGGGTGGTAACGTTCACTGTATAACCCAGCAAATGCCGGCTGGAATTATCAAATAACTTTTAAAGATGGAGGAATCAGGTGAGAAAGGTAATCGCAGCGGTTACACAAATGAGCTGTTCCGCAGAAATCCAAGAAAATATCGGCAAAGCTGAAGTACTGGTAAGAAAAGCAGCCGGTCAGGGGGCGCAAATCATCCTGCTGCAAGAACTGTTTGAGACCCCCTACTTCTGCCAGAGGGAAAAAGCTGAACATTTCACCTATGCGGCCGAGCTGGAATCCAATCAGGCGGTCAACCATTTTCGCAGGTTGGCTCAGGAGCTTGAAATTGTCTTGCCCATCAGTTTTTTTGAGAAAAAAAACTATGCCCATTATAATTCTGTAGCGGTGATCGATGCCGGCGGAGAGGTCCTGGGGGTGTACCGCAAAAGCCATATCCCGGATGGACCCGGTTACGAAGAAAAATTCTACTTTAATCCGGGCGACACCGGGTTTCGCGTCTGGAATACCCGTTACGGCAAAATCGGAGTGGGAATTTGCTGGGACCAGTGGTATCCGGAGGCCGCCCGCTGCATGACCTTGATGGGAGCGGAAATGCTGCTCTATCCAACCGCTATCGGGTCAGAGCCGGAGGATAATACCATAGATTCGCGCGATCACTGGCAGACCTGTATGCGGGGCCATGCTGCAGCCAACCTGGTTCCGGTGCTGGCGTCCAATCGGGTCGGGGTTGAGGCGGATGAGGACTCCCATATTACTTTTTATGGTTCTTCCTTCATTACCGGCCCCCAGGGCGACAAACTCGCCGAAGCCAACCGGACCGAAGAAGGGATATGGCTGGCTGAATTTGATTTGGATCAATTGGCCCGGCAAAGAATAGAATGGGGAATATTCCGGGACCGCCGGCCCGAATTGTATAGATTAATTACATCCAGTGATGGAGAATTGATTATATAAATATATGGTGCCCCGTGCTTCAAACAGGGCGTCATGCCAATGAATGATTCGGATTCAACTAGGCAGATATGGGGACGGTTCGAGACCACTGAAAAAGTACAGGCTTTGTCATCCTGAGGAGCCGAAGGCGACGAAAGATCCTATCAACAATACCGTATAGTTGGCATTTATATGATTGTAAGATGCTTCGCTAACACTCGGCATGACGATTTAAGAGACTTTTTCAGTAGTCTCGAACGGTTTTTTGCCCGTGCCTCTGGGGCAATTATTACCAGCCTCGATCCTGCATGCGCTCTTCCGGAACAATGGTTTTAATGTCCAGTCCGGGCATAGCCTCCCCCAGATCCCTCGAAACCTCCGCCAAAACCTTGAAATCGTTAAAATAGGTAGTGGCGGCTACAATTGCCCGGGCTCTTTTGATGGGATCACTGGATTTAAATATGCCCGAACCCACGAAATTTCCATCCGCCCCCAGCTGCATCATCAGAGCTGCGTCGGCCGGGGTGGCAATGCCTCCGGCGGAAAAATTTACCACCGGTAAACGGCCGGCAGACGCAACCTCAACCACCAATTCGTAAGGGGCCTGTAATTCCTTGGCGAAGGTCATCAGTTCGTCGGCGGGTAGAAGGCGGAGACGGCGAATTTCGCTCATGATTTGACGCATGTGCCGAACCGCTTCCACCACGTTGCCGGTGCCAGGCTCACCCTTGGTACGGATCATGGCGGCTCCCTCGCCGATCCTCCTTAATGCCTCCCCCAGGTTGCGGGCGCCGCATACAAAAGGTACCGTAAAATCATGTTTATAAACATGAAAGTGCTCATCCGCCGGGGTTAATACCTCGCTTTCGTCAATATAATCAATCCCCAGCGATTCCAGAATCCGGGCTTCGACAAAATGGCCGATGCGGCACTTGGCCATGACTGGAATAGTTACCGCATCCATAATTCGCAGGATGATAGTAGGGTCAGCCATACGGGCTACCCCGCCGGCGGCGCGGATATCGGCCGGGACCCGCTCCAGGGCCATTACTGCGCAAGCCCCTGCTTCTTCTGCAATTTTGGCCTGTTCCGGGGTGGTAACGTCCATGATGACGCCGCCCTTGAGCATCTGGGCCAACCCGCTTTTTAAAGCGAAATTACCCTTTTCGACAACAGTATCGGTCATAGTATCATACCTCTCTCAAACATTATTAATCCTATTGATATACTATAGATTAACGCAAGAAAAAACACCTGTCAACCGTGATATTCACTTCTTCGGAATTTGCTTCAGCTACGAAGCCGGGATAAGAATATTCTTACTAACCACGATGGCCGGAGGCCGCAACCACCGATGAAAATGTTTGGGTTTTGTTATCCTGAACGCAGCGAAGGATCTGGTGGTGGAGTTGTTTTATCCTCGCAGGAGATCCACCTTACAGGCACTACTGATGTGAACTTCGTTCACAGTAAAGGTTGCTTCGTTGCACTCAGGATGACAAAGAAGCTATTTCTTATTAGTCATATAAGTCCGCGTCGTCCGCGTCTATTTTCGTATTAAAGCCGGATTAATCCCGTGTATGCGCCGCCGCAGGCCAAAACCAGAGAATATTTCCGGTAATCAGTAATAATATGAGGATTAGGTTGCCCTGCCAGATAGAAAGGGCAGGCAAGCCCAAAGCTTCCCGGAGTATAATGGGCGGGATAAGGGTAAAGGCTAGCGGATCATGGTATAAATACAGTAAAAGCAGAATTACTAGGGATTCGCCGCCTAAAAACCAGAACTTGGAAAAATCACCCTGTTTAAATAATCCCCCCAAACCGACCAGCAGAGCCAGCAGGGGAACCAGCCAAGCTGTATTTACTCTCATTTGCAGCCAGGTCCAATGCCCCAATAAAATGGCAAATACATATCCAACTATAAAACCCAGCAGCAAGTTTTTGCCCAGTTTTTTTAACATGAGACCTATCCTTTCATTAAGAATGCATCCGGATTTGAACAAAACAAATAGGGTATTAAATCTGGTCAGGATTCAGTACCCTATGAATATTTTACCAATCCGGTTTTTCTATATGGAATTATTTAATTTTCATGGTTATAGCGACATAAGTCCCGTCCGCCGGCAATACCTCTTTATTAGCGGTAAAACCGACTTCCTTTGTGCTTTCCACCGCGCCGTACTTATAAGCCGCATTACTGGTGATACCGACGGGGCAGCTGTCCAGGCAAATCAGACAGCCGGTCTTCTTTTCCTGCGCATTTTTCAAGTTGCCGCCAAAACGAATATCAATTGGATTGCCGTTGCTGTCCTTAACCGCTTGATCAAACTTGACCGCGTTTTTCGCCCCGGTCCAATTGACCGTGATATCAAAAGCGTCACCGCTAACATTAGTTTTATCCTTGTTTTCCATGGTCATGTTTTCTCCGGCTTTGGCACCAATTTCGGTTAAAGCATTATAGAAATTTTCCGGGGTGGCAAAAGCTCTGAAGATAGCCTTTTCACCGTTTGCACCATCGGCAAAGACGGCCCCGTGACGGGTTGGTTCCAGGAAATACTTGCCGTTGACCTGAGCCAAAAAGGTAACGGACTTGTCAGCTTGATTAACCTTCAAGGGATTGTCCTTGGTTAGACCGTCGACTGATTCAGACGAACCGGCAGCGGGTGCAGCTGCATTATCAGACGTCGTTTTTTCGGCGGATTTAGTCCCGCATCCGGCGGCAACTAGCAAACCTAATGCCAATAAACCAATGAGTATCATCTGAGCGTATCTTTTCATTTTCTATCCCCCCGATTTTTATATTATGCTATCATATAAAATAGTATTATGTAATATATTATAATATTTTTGATAAAGAACCCGATAAGTATAACTAGAAGTTATCAAAAAATGAGCTTCTATAAATAAAATGTATAGCTTATATTCAGGATGAATGAGATGTGAAGCTAAATGGGAGCTTCATGGTCGCATGTAAGAATATTTATGGATGGGAAAATTATCTGTCAGATATAATGAATGATACAATAGTTTATATATACAACTCTCTTCAGCCAAGCAAGCAATAACACCAGTTTGAATTAGGACCCCATAACAGATTAGCATATAAAAAATAACATCAAATTATATATGGGCCCACGGCGATTAATCTAAATACAGATAAGAATAAGGCGGAGTAATGTTGTGATGAAAAAATTGGAGCCTGCCGGAAACTGGAAGGTTGCGATCAAGGCGGCGGTATCGATATTACTGTTGTTGTGGCTTGGGCTTAGCATTGATTGGCGCAAAACAGCCGATATCTTGCTGCACACCCAGCCAGTGTGGATTTTTATAGCTATTTTATGGATTATATTTTCGATGGTGGTCAGCGTAAGTAAATGGAAGCTGCTGTTAAATGTGCAGACGATTTATCTTAGGTGGACGGAATTATGGCGTGTATATTGGGCGGGCATATTTTTCAATAACTTTTTGCCTTCAAGTATTGGCGGAGATGCCTTCAGAATTTTCCGGGTGGCAAAATCCGGTCAGGATAATGCAGGGGCAGTGGCCTCGGTAGTAGTGGAGAGGATACTGGCTACCACCGCCATTGCCATAGTGGGTATCACGGGAGGTTTTTGGGCCGGGCGCTTAAATGGACAGGCATTAACGCTTTTATTAGGTCTTGTGATAATTACCTTGTTGTTATTGGGGATTATATTCCGGGGAAAGCTGCCTGCATCTTTATCGTCCAAGAACGGACGAATTATTGATTTCCTGCAGGGAATGAGCCTGCATGGATCGCGTATGCAGGCCAATCCTGGTGCTATATTGACGGTTTTGCTTCTCTCCGTGGTATTTCAACTTGCAGTTGTAGGGGTCAATTATTCTATTTTTAGGGCCCTGGGAATTACAAGTCTGGGTTGGGGGGAAATACTGTTTGTTGTACCCATTACCTCGGTTGCGGCCATGCTGCCGGTGGGAATCAATGGCTATGGGGTAAGGGAAGGCGCTTATGTGGGCCTTTTGGCCAGTTTTAGCGTCCCCCGCGAAACGGCTTTTACCTCCTCGATACTTTTTGCAGTTTTGGTTAGCTTTTGCAGTCTCTACGGCGGATGGACTTTTTGGAGTTACCGTAAAGAGGAGAGTAATTTATAAATGATAGAACAAAAGGCATCGCAGATAGCCAGGGAAGAAATGAAAGCCGGCAGGAACTGCTGCCAGGCAGTACTGATTGCTGCCGGCAGGGTATGGAGTATGCCGGTCAATGACGATATAATCGCGGCAGCGGCAATGTTTGGCAGAGGGATGGGCAGGGGGTGTACCTGTGGGGCTCTGGTCGGTATGGTTATGGCAGCGGGCCTACGCCAACAATATCAGGAGCATTTACGGGGCCCTAAACTTGCCCAGGATTTGCATGACCGTTTTAAAGAGGAATTCGGCACCACCTGCTGCCGGGTGATAAGAAAAAAGCAGCCTGCCCTAAAAAACATTGGCAACCGGGCTTGCGTAGAATTGACCGGCAAGGCGGCAGCTATTTTGGTCAGGCAGTGGGAGGGGATTGATAATTAACCCGGATCCGGCAGTATCGGTTATAATACCTGTTCTAAACGAAGCCGACCACATTGGCATACTTCTGGAGGAGTTACAGGCTTATGCAGAAATCGAAATTATCGTATGCGATGGGGGAAGTACCGACCGCACAAGACAAATTTGCGCGGCTTATCCGGTACAGATATGTTCGGGAGCCGCCGGACGGGGAAAACAGATGAACCTGGGGGCGCAGGCCGCCGCTTCCGATATTCTGCTCTTCTTACATGCAGATACCCGGATAACAGCCGGGCTGGTTCCCCAGGTCATTGAGGCTGTAAGGCAGGGCAACAGGTGGGGATGTGCTCGTCTGAGCTTCGATGATCCGGCGTATTTCTTCAGATGGCTGGCGTTTATGTCCAATTGGCGCGCACGTTATTTAAGCAGTTGTTATGGGGATCAGGCGATTTTTTGCCAAAAGGAATTTTTTTACGAAACCGCTATGTTCCCGGAGACGAAATTTCTTGAAGATATAGCTTTTTCTCATCAAGCCCGGAAACGGCAGAAAGCCTTGGTTTTGTCCGCCAAGGTGGTTACCAGTTCACGACGTTTCCAGCAAGGCGGACGGTGGAGAATGCTCTTCAAAATGCAGTTGATTAAATTGCTCTATTTCATGGGGGTCAGTCCGGAGCGGCTCAGCAAAATGTACGGTTAGATCTTCAGGGGGTTAATGTGGATATTGCAATCGTGGTTATGAGTAAAGTACCATTGCCCGGATATACGAAGACCCGGCTGATTCCATGGTTGACGCCTGAGGAGTGTGCTGATTTCCAGCGTTCCTGCTTGCGTGACCTGACCCAGACCGTGATTACGACGGGATGGCCGGCCTATCTTTACTATTTGGCCCCTGATCGGAAGGAAGACAGGCTTTCGGATTGGCCTGATAATAAATGGTGGGGATTTGATGCTGATATTTACGCGCATATTGCTATGCGAACCCAGCAGGGCAGGGATCTGGGGGAGCGGATGGATCAAGCCGCCCGGGAGGTTTTAGGTGAGCGGGAAGCGGTTTTATTTTTAGGGAGCGATCTGCCTTACCTGTCTGCCCGGATTTTAGCTGAAGCTTTGGCTAATCTGGAGTCGAATGATGTAGTGCTGGGACCGGCTGAGGATGGCGGCTACTATTTGCTGGGAATCAAACAGGCTTATGCATTCCTGTTTGATGACATGCTATGGGGAAGCAGCGAGGTTTTGGCAAATACGCTGGATAGGATAAAAAAGAACGGGCTGAGCTATAAACTCTTGATGACGGGGCGTGACATCGATACCTGGGAAGATTTGCAGGATTACTGCCGGCGCGGCCAGAGCCACCCTGATCTGCAAAAGCTTGAATCTTGCCGGATAGCCCAGGAAGTTATGGAGAAGTACCGGCAACGGTAATAGCTCAGTTAGAGGAGTGAGGTAAGGCTTATAGCTTGAGTGAAAATAAAACAGGAGAGGTGACGATTGGTTGAATACGAAAAAGATTTGGAATTCATGGTGGTTTAAACTGGTGATAATCCTGGTGCCGGTGGCCCTGTATTGGCTGCTGCCGTCGGTGCGAATGGCTGTTAACCATGCCACAGCGGTTCTTTCCAGGGTTAATGTTGATGCCGCCCGGGATTACATATTATCATTCGGAATTTGGGCTCCGGTCGTGTCGTTTTGCTTGATGGTATTTCAATCGGTTGCGGCTCCGCTGCCCGCTTTTGTTATAACCTTTGCCAATGCCGGACTTTTTGGCTGGGTTAAGGGTGCAGCCCTATCCTGGAGCAGTGCCATGGTGGGAGCAGTGGTATGCTATGCCATTGCCCGCTTATATGGCCGCGGAGTGGTCGAAAAAATAACCACCCGCAGAGCTTTAAAGGAAGTTGACGTGTTTTTTGAACGATACGGGAAGTGGGCGGTTCTGATAGCGCGTCTGCTGCCTTTCGTTTCTTTTGATATTGTAAGTTATGCCGCCGGACTTACGGCCATGGGATTTTGGGAGTTTTTCTGGGCTACCGGAATCGGGCAATTGCCTGCCACTTTGGTCTATTCTTATGTCGGCGACATGCTGGTCGGCAGTGTGCGGACCGTGGTATTCGGCCTGCTTATGCTATTCTCCTTAACCGTACTTATATACCTGGGCAAGCAGATATGGCAGGATAGGGTCCAATCAGATAATACAGCGAAGGAGGCGGAATAGGACATCAAACAACCCTAAGACAAGAATACTAAAATAATAACGAAAGGATATGAACCTATGAATACTTATTACAATCCCGAGGATCTGGCCAAATTTTCAACGATGGGGGAAGAAGCCCCAAAATTATGGGATCTATTTATGGCATATTACGGTACGGTTTTTGAAGAAGGTGCTCTGAGTGCCCGTGAAAAGGCTCTTATCGGCCTGGCTGTAGCGCATGTTGTACAATGCCCTTATTGTATAGAATCTTATACGGAATCAGCTTTGGAGAAAGGCTCCAACCCGGCTCAGATGACTGAAGCCATTCATGTGGCGGCGGCAATCCGTGCGGGGGCCTCGTTGGTGCATGGCGTGCAGATGAAAAATATAGTCAAAAAATTAGGGATATAGAGAAAATATGGACCAATACAAAAATGACTCCGTTGCTCAGAACCAAGACTTGAATAATGTACCTGGCATTACGCCATTTGTGGACCGGATCAAGGGTACAAGTAGTTATCCTTTAAGGAACAAAGGTACCATTAATACCTTGCAGGTCAACGTGGGCAAGGTTTGCAATCTTATGTGCAAGCACTGTCATGTTGAAGCCGGACCGCACCGGACCGAATCTATGAGCCGGGAGACCATGTCCCGGTGCATTGAGATTATCAGGGAAAACACCATACCTATTCTGGATATTACCGGCGGAGCCCCGGAACTAAACCCGAATTTGGCATGGTTTATCGAGGAAGCGGGCCAAACCGGCTGCCATATCATGGTTAGAACCAATCTGACGGCTTTGGCACTGCCCGAACATGAAAATATGCCTGAATACTATGCCGGGCATAATGTGGAACTGTCAGCCTCGCTGCCCTACTACACTGAAAAAGATACCGACCGGCAGCGGGGAACGGGAGTATTTAAAAGCTCCATCGCCATCTTGGCCAGATTGAATGAACTTGGATATGGATGTACGAACGGACGCTTAAAGCTTAACCTGGTCTATAATCCCGGCGGGGCTTTCCTGCCCCCCTCCCAAAAGGCCCTGGAAGTTGATTATCACAGAGTCCTGAAGCAATACGGAATTAGTTTTAACGAAGTGTATGCCTTGACGAATGTCCCGGTGGGAAGGTTTTTGGTTTTTTTAAATAACTCGGGAAATCTGCAGAGGTATATGCAGCGTTTGGCCGGTAGTTTCAATGACTTAACGGTCGGCAGTCTAATGTGTCGCGACCAGATTTCGGTGGGATGGGATGGCCAAATCTATGATTGCGATTTTAATCAGATGCTGGGTTTGAATTGCACCTGCGGCCATATTAGTGATTTCAGCCTGGAAGCACTTAAGGAGCGGGAAATTGTCCTGGGCAATCACTGCTATGCCTGTACGGCGGGAGCCGGTTCGAGCTGCGGAGGAGCTATCCAATCCGCCTAAAAGAAGTAAGCAGCGGACAGATGCGCAACCGGAGCGAGTGCGGCAAGTCCAGGCAGGATTTGAACTGCGCTGCCAGCAGGCCCCTGGGTTAAAAGCCTCCGCAGCGTAGCGGCCGCCTCATGAATGCTACATCATAATATACTTCCCTTTGCAAGGCTTCCAAGTATTCACTATCCTTATTGGAGGTATCTCGCATCCTCAAGAACCACCGCTTTTTCTGATATTTCAACCTTATCTCATCAAATCAACGATGCAAGCTGGGCAATGCAGATGTCTGCAACAATCTTGCCGCGCCCGGAGGCTTTCCCTATTTAAATATTATAACCGGGGCGGGAGCGAAACAATTTTTTCATACTTTGCTTGCAGCCGGGCGTATATACCCGGCTGTAATTAATGTTAACAGGCTTGTAGGTAGTATTCCGCCTTATTAATTGTAAGTTAAGTAAACCAGAAAAACCTGGGTTTAGTACTTGGGGAACACTTGCAATCGTTATTGGTTTTGTTCTTGACAAATACAGAGTAATAAATATAATAAACGTATGAACAAATGATCATATGTTTGGAGATGTGTTTAATGGTAGCTTATTTCGATCGCTGCGATACCACCTGTATTCATGAAGAGGCCGTTACCGAGGTTCGCGAACGTATGCTGGGCGATGAGGAAGCCAAATCTCTGGCTGATATATTTAAGACTCTGGCTGATCCTACCCGGATTAAGATGCTTTTTGCACTAATGACCCGGGAGCTATGTGTCTGTGACCTGGCAGCGGTCATCGGGGCTTCCGATTCCGCCGTATCTCACCAGTTGAGGATACTCAGAACTCAAAAGCTCGTGAAGAACCGTCGCGACGGCAAGGTATTGTATTATTCGCTGGCGGATGATCACGTTACAACCCTGTTCCGACAGGGCTTGGAGCATGTCAGCCATTCTGAGGACTGGGCCTCCCAGTTTCTTGACCTTATATGACAGTACTCCCTGAAATGGAGATAAAAAGGAGATTACAGTTATGGGTGAAATGATTAAAATCCAGGACTTAAACAATTCGAGTACCTTTCAGGTAAAAGGTATGGACTGCCCGGACTGTGCCGCCAAGGTTAAAAAGGCGATTACCCTGATGCCCGGTGTGGTTTCCGCCGACATTGCTTTCCCGACCGGACGGTTGGCGGTAGATTTTGACGGGATGCTGACGGGACCCGAACAGATTGTAGACAAGGTGAAAGCGCTGGGATATGATGCGTATGAAAATTTTGCGGTTGGCCGACCGGATGCAGATAAGACCACCTCCTTTGCCATTGGGGGCATGGATTGTGCGGATTGCGCAGCGAAATTGGAAAAAAGAATCTCCAGAGTCCCCGGGGTGGAGTCAGCCCGGGTTAATTTCGGCGCCTCGAAAATGACGGTGACGCACCAGGGGGTAACCGATGACATACTAACCACCATCCAAAAGATGGGATATTCCGGCAAGGTTGAGGAAGGCAGCCGGAGGGAACGGGAGCAAGTTCCTTTCTGGAAGAGCAATCAATATGTCATGCCCACGCTGATATCCATGTTTATTCTGATCATCGGCGTGATTGCTGAAAATATGGGCGTGTCTGTCAATATTACCCATACTCTGTTTGCCGCGGGCATAGTGCTGGGAGGTTTTTTGCCCGCCAAAAATGGCCTGTCCATGCTTATCAACGCGCATGAACTGGATATGAATATCCTGATGGCGATCGCTGTAATCGGCGCGGCGTTTATCGGGCAATTCGAGGAAGCCGCAACGGTTGTGTTTTTATTCTCCCTGGGGAATGCCCTGCAAGGATATACCCTGGATAAAACCAGGAACTCAATTAAGGCTTTGATGGATCTTACCCCCAATGAAGCCCTGGTTAAACGCAATGGTTCCGAGCTGACCCTGCCGGTAGAGGAAATCAAGATAGGCGACATCATCATCGTTCGTCCGGGGGAGAGAATCGCCATGGATGGAAAGGTGGCAGCAGGGTATTCCTCCGTAAACCAGGCGTCTATCACGGGTGAATCCATACCGGTGGAAAAAAACACAGGTGATGAGGTCTACGCCGGAACCATCAATGAGCGGGGATCATTAGAGGTTTATGTTGACCGCTTGGCTAAAGACAATACCATATCGCGCATAATTGAAATGGTCGAAGAGGCCCAGGGCCAACGGGCTCCATCCCAGCAATTCATAGACCGCTTCGCCCGCTATTATACCCCGGCGGTAATAATATTGGCCGCCCTGGTGACTGCCGTACCAACCCTTGTTTTTAATCAGCCTTTTAGCAAATGGTTTTATGAAGCTATGGCTTTGCTCTTGGTGGCCTGTCCCTGCGCCCTGGTCATTTCAACCCCGGTTTCTATTGTGGCAGCGATTGGAAGCGCTGCCAAAAGCGGGGTTTTGATCAAAGGCGGGGCTTACCTGGAAGAAGCCGGGGCGCTTTCCGTAGTTGCTTTTGATAAAACCGGGACCCTCACCATCGGCAAACCGCAGGTAACCGAAGTTATTCCGGTAAATGGCTATTCGGCCGAAGAGATGGTGGCGGTTGCCGCGGCGATTGAATCTCGTTCCGAACACCCTCTGGGGGAGGCGATTCTCAACCATGCCAGGAGTAAAGGGATTACGATCCCGCCGATAGTCAACTTTGAAGCTATCCCCGGCAGGGGGGCTATGGGTACATTAGATGGCAAGTCCTACCGGATTGGCAATGCCAGGTTCTTCCTGGATGACGGCTTTAGTCTGGACCAGGTTGAAAGTAAGATTACTGCTTCGCAGAATGAAGGCAAAACCGTAATGATAGTAGGCGACGGGGAGAAGATACTGGGTCTGATCGCAGTGGCGGATGTTTTAAGGGAAAATAGCAGACTGGCGGTGGCCAGACTTAAAAAGGCCGGCATTAAAAAAACGGTCATGCTGACCGGGGATAATCATTTTACCGCCCAGGCTATTGCGGCCCGGGCAGGAATTGATGAGTTCCGGGCCGATCTACTGCCGGAGGATAAAGTCAACACCATGCAAGACCTCCTGGCCCAGTATCAAAAAGTAGCCATGGTGGGGGATGGGGTTAATGACGCTCCGGCTTTGGCCACTTCCACTGTTGGTATTGCCATGGGGGCGGCGGGAACCGATGCAGCCCTGGAAACGGCAGACATTGCTCTGATGGCAGACGATCTGACCAAACTTTCCTATACGATCAAACTGAGCCGCAAGACGCTGGGAATTATCAAACAAAATATCGCTTTCGCCCTGATCATCAAGGGGCTGATCCTGCTGCTGGTCATTCCCGGATGGCTGACTCTTTGGCTGGCGGTAGCAGGGGATATGGGCAGCTCGCTATTGGTAACCTTGAATGGTATGCGCCTGCTGCGGGTCAGACACCAGGCCGAATAACAAACTATAAGCAGGGTTTAATGATTCGGCCCCGGGGTTGAGGATCATCCCCAACCGCTGCTTAACCAGGTTGCCGGCAGGAATTTTATCTGCCGTGCCTGATGATAATTGCATTGAGAAATTACCAGGGTTTATAAAGAATATGCTCCTGTCCTCCACAGAACCGCTGGGTTAAATCAATGAGGTCTTCAGTGGCATATTTTAGCGCCTCGGGACTGGTCCCCGGGTTTCCCTGGACGATATAAAAACAATCCTTGGTATCCAGCGTTACTTTGGTTTTTTCCACTTGGCGCACCTCAAGCCGGCAAATAATATCATTATCGTCATCAATATAAGCATATTCGCCGGATTTAACTGAATCGGGCTCCGGGTTGCCAATAGGCCAAAAACCTTCCTGCCCGGTGGTTATTTTAAGGTGTACATTGCCACCGATATATTTGGTATCGTGAGCCCCCAATGCCAGGCGGCTCTTTATCGATACCAGATTATAAATGTCAACCAGTAAATTGACCCGGGGTAAATGACCGGTTTTTAAAAGGAATTTTAAAAGGTTCTCTGAAGCCGCGATATTTTTACGGTTGGAGCACCCGATCCGTTCATGCAGCAGGCGAAAACCCAGCAGTACCGGATCACTCTTGAGATTTTCGCGGGACAGATTCTGGAGTATCCGGGTAGTTTCCTGTTCCAGATATAAATCAAAGTCGGGTTGGTGTTCTTTATTTTCAACCCCTTCCATAATAAAACAGGCAACCTTAAGTCCAAGTTTCTTTGCTTCATCTGAAATGTCAAATGTTATATTATGAGAATCCACGGTTATACCTCCATGATTTTATTGCTAGTAATCTTATGGGATTAATATAAATTAAATAATAGGTCTATTCCGCTGGGGTGTCAACCACAACAGTATATAAAAATTTATACCGCGCGGCTGACCAGCCTGGAGTTAGATTTACCAGGTGGACAAGATTGTTTTAATTTATAAGTAAGATTCCACTGCAAAAAGTATATTTATATGTTTTATGACGTAGAGGAGACTTTAGTCTCCTCCAGGAGTATGAGAACAAGGCTTTTTGCAGTGTAATCAAGTAATTTCAGCGATAAAAAAGAAGGCCAGTAACCTTGATGTCAGCAAAGGTTATTGGCCTCACAATAAGGAGAAAATGAAAAGGAAAAACAGGTAATAAGTTAGCTTACATTATTAATACTGCGTTTGCTGAATATTACAGGGATATTGAAAACCTTAGCCTGGCGTTTGACGTTATACATCAAACGATGATTCAAGAAATCGCATAAAAGAATTATGGTATCGACATTTTTGGGAATGGCTTTATTCTGATATGATTTCTTGCGGCCGTTCCAGTGAATAATCTCTTGAGCTCCTTCGTTATATAGTTTTTGGGGGATATTACCCAGCCGGTCAGCACCGACGATAAGAATAGCCATAATCTTCACCTTTCTACCCGACTTTTTGCAGACCGGTTGCCTGCCTTAACTCATTGACCTTGTCGGTTCTCTCCCAGGGCAGATCCAGATCCATGCGGCCAAAGTGCCCATAAGAAGCTGTTTGTTGATAAATAGGAGTTTTTAAGTCAAGTTCCTTAATAATAGCAGCCGGACGAAGATCAAAATATTGGTTGATTAATGCGATTAGCTGGTTGTCGCCCATCCTTCCGGTACCAAAAGTATCCACTAATATCGATACCGGACGAGCAACCCCAATCGCATATGCAATTTGTATCTCTATCCGGTCTGCCAGACCTGCGGCAACAACGTTTTTCGCTATATATCTGGCGGCATAGGCTCCGGAGCGATCAACCTTGGTCGGATCTTTGCCGGATAAAGCTCCGCCGCCGTGACGGGCAAATCCCCCATAAGTATCCACAATTATCTTCCGACCGGTTAACCCCACGTCGCCTTGCGGCCCCCCGATCACAAACCTGCCGGTTGGATTAATATAATATTTAGTCTGATCGTCCAGCCAGTAATGAGGAATTGACAACTTGACGACCTGTTCAATTAAATCCTGCTCAATTGTAGTTTGATCAACATCAGGATGATGTTGGGTTGAAATTACGATTGTATCGACTCGCAGCGGTTTGCCGTTATCATATTCCACTGTAACCTGGCTTTTACCATCGGGTCTTAGATAGGGCAGGGCCCCGCTTTTTCTTAGTTCAGCCAGCCGCCTGGTCAGACGATGGGCCAGCACAATAGGGAGAGGGAGAAATTCCGGAGTTTCGTTGGTAGCATATCCAAAGACCAATCCCTGATCGCCGGCACCGATAAGATCAAGTTCATCCGGGGTAGACAGGTCAGTCCGTATTTCTCTGGACTGGTTGACGCCTTGCGCTATATCGCCTGATTGTTCGTCAATTGAAGTTATAACCGAGCAGGTGTCTCCGTCGAAACCATATTTGGCCCGGGTATATCCTATTTTATTAATGGTTTCACGTACGATGCGGGGAATCTCAACATAGGCGTTGGTGCTGATTTCGCCGGCCACGACCACCAAACCGGTGGTAACCAGGGTTTCGGCAGCCACCCGGGCCTCCTTGTCCTTGGCCAGAATTGCATCCAGGATCGCATCAGATATCTGATCGGCCATTTTATCAGGATGACCCTCGGTTACTGATTCCGAAGTAAATAGATATTTTTCTGAACTCATAATGCTTCCCCCTTGCGTTAATAGATAGTAACCATTATTTATTAAACATATAAGAATAGTAGGTTATCTTGTTGTAAATTGTAAATTACTTTTTATAGGATTGTCAATATTTTTATGGAAATCATCTGACCGAATGTTGGTTATTTTTGTTTTTGTTAAATTTAACCAGCTTGTCTAAGGTGTCAGAAATCAGGTAAGGCACCGAGTATGACTTTATACCCCTTAAACTTAATTTTTGCTCGGCTCCGGGGCCTATCCGGCTTGCCAGTACAATGCTGCAATCCGATAATAGATCAATGGTTCTTTCCATATCATCTTCAGAATGTTCTCCGGAGCTGCAGGGCGGGACATTATCCCGATTCTCCAGGAAAGCCCACCTGCTCTGGTCGGTTATTTCGAATATAAGAAACTTCCTGCTCCTGCCAAAGTGCTGATTTATTACCCTGCCATCACTGCTGGCGACTGCAACTTTATATGACATATCCCTATCTCCCCCGAAATCATAAAATGCGGTTTAGCCATGTGAAAATGTCTGTAGCGGTTGATCATAGAGCAAACCGGCCAGTTCAATCCCTTGACCGGGTATGCCGCAGGCATCCGCCCGGCACTGCTGGCAATGACGAAAAACAGGCAAGTGCCGTTCGGCTGCGGCTCGCGCTCCATTTAATTCTTGGCAATCCGGAGGTCTTAAATCTGCCATTTCGTTTTGCGGTATCAACGGAATAATATTTATTAGAGATGCGCCGGCCCTGGCTGTAACCCGGGCAACCTCCCCAATATGTCCATGATTAACGCCCGGGATGAGGACCGTGTTTATTTTGACTACGATACCCGCTTCATTCAAACTTTTTATTCCGGCTAATTGGGCGGCGATCAAGCGTGATGCGGCCTCCTCGCCGGCCAGGTACTGGCCGCCATAAATAATATGGGAGCATATCTTCGGTAAAATATCCGACTGAACCGCGTTTACCGTAACGGTGACAGTTTTAACCCCGACCGCAACTATGGCTTCGATGTTTTCTCTCAGCTTTAGGCCGTTGGTGCTCAAACATTTAATCAGGTGCGGATATTTTTCATGGATTAAATGAAAAGTATCCAGGGCATGGGGGGTCGCCAGAGCATCACCCGGTCCCGCAATCCCCACCACGGTAATATCCGGGCATAGAGCCAGGGCGCGGTCTACAATCTGTACAGCATTGGCGGGAGACAGAATGGAACTGGCGACTCCCGGTCTTTTTTCGAATTTGTTTAAACTCCGTCGGCAGAACCGGCATTGTATATTACATGACGGGCTTACCGGCAAATGAATGCGCCCATACTTAAAATGGGCCTCCCCGCTAAAACAAGGATGCTTTTTCACCAGGTGGTCAAATTTATATTCGGAAATAATTTGGCAGCTTTTCATTTTAATCACTTCACTCCAGTCTAAAAAATAGAGGCTAAGTCCAGCAATCCTTAGATTGCTTCACTTAGCCTCCAGCTCTTCTGGTCAACCGAAAAATGTTTTTGTTCAGGATAACCAATAAATCCTATCTGTTTTATAAATATTAAAATAAACTAATTATAATGTCAATTATTTATTTTAAAACGGCAGAAAATTATTAAATATATATTGACGATTATAAGGTTATAGCCTTATTATATAAATAATCAGATATGTTTACTTGGAATTAAATCAGAAAAATTTGCCGTTTATTTAAATGGATTGACAAGCTAACGAAATAACTTAAAATATAGCAAAGAGATAGGAATACTGTAGTTAGCTGGGCAATAGTTTATTATAACGAATATTAGTTGACCAGAATTACTGGAGGCTAAGTTTTTTGACCTTGTTTGTATAAGGTTAGAGAGCTTAGCCTTTATTTTTTTGAGGATGATGCGCTCATTCCGGGAAAAGGAGAAAACAGAAAAATTAAATTAATATTAGGAGTGTATTTCATGGCTAAGAAAATCAAACAAATAGCGATCTATGGAAAGGGAGGTATAGGTAAGTCCACGACTACGTCCAATATTAGTGCAGCATTAGCCAAAGCAGGATATAAGGTCATGCAGTTTGGGTGCGACCCTAAAAGTGATTCAACCAATACGTTAAGGGGAGGCAAGTATATCCCCACCGTTTTGGATACCCTCAGGGAAAAAAATATAGTGAAAGCTCAGGATGTTATTTTCCAAGGGTTTAATGGAATTTATTGCGTAGAGGCAGGAGGGCCGGCTCCGGGGGTTGGTTGCGCAGGCAGAGGAATTATAACTGCCGTACAACTGCTCAAACAGCAAAAAGTATTTGAGGACCTGGATCTGGATTTTGTAATTTATGACGTCCTCGGCGATGTAGTTTGCGGAGGTTTTGCGGTTCCCATCCGAGAGGGTATAGCCGAACACGTTTTTACCGTCTCATCAGCCGACTTTATGGCAATTTATGCCGCCAACAACCTTTTTAAAGGGATCCAGAAGTATTCCAATTCCGGAGGGGCTCTCCTGGGAGGGGTTATCGCCAATTCCATCAACGCTCCCTATGCCCGGGAAATTATTGATGATTTTGTCAATCTGACCAACACGCAAGTACTGGAATATATACCGCGATCGGTAACGGTGACTCAAAGTGAGCTTCAAGGCAAGACTACTATTGAAGCCTCTCCCAATTCTCAACAAGCCAGGATTTATACCTCCTTGGCCAATAAAATAGCGGAGCATACGGAATCCAAGACCCCTTCTCCTTTAGAAGTTAAAGCTCTAAGGGAATGGGCGGCCAGGTGGGGCGACTACCTGCTGGCCCTGGAGACAGGCGAGGTAAGGACCGAGGCCTTAGGCAATATATAGACCGGCTGACAGAAGGGGGATAGTGCAGTTTTGCCGGCATGTGCAAACAACCATAGGAAATTTTACAAGGAGGAATTCATAATGAGTTGCAGCCATAATAATTCAAATAAGGAAATTTTAAATACGATCAAGGATTATATTGCCGGGACCAAATGGGTGGCTCTGGCATCAGTCGCAGAGGATAATAAACCGGCTTTGCGGACCCTGGGATCGGTTGTAAATGATGATCTGGACATCTATTTTTCTACGGGTAAAAATACTGCCAAGGTTGCTCAAATTGCGGCCAATCCATTTGTAACCTTGCTTTTCCAGCATGAAGGTCAGGAACTGGCCACATTTAAGAATATAACCTACACGGGAGAAGCCCAACAGTTAAGTTGTGAAAACGAGCTTGCCCAAGCGATTGAGTTATTAAGCAACCATAGCCCGCGCTTTAAAGCCAGAGCCGAAAAGGGAGAACTGGGGGAAACCGCCATATTTAAGGTTAAACCTGTAAGTATCAAATATTTGGATTTCAGTTTCGGCGTAGGTTCTGCGGCAGTTAAAGAAGTAATTCTTTAATCTTGGTCCAGACTATGAGTGGGGGATAGTTCCGCAGTCCTTATAAATTAAATGGATGGTTGAACATGTGTGATAAGATTGCCTATGATGGGTGGCTTAAGGTGTATAAACGCCAAATTGGCCATAAAATTTTTGATATTCTAGGGGACTATAACGCAGTTGCCGCACTCATATTGAACGAATATAGTGAGATTCTGATGGTAAAACAATTTAGAGCTTCAGTAATGCGGGAAACCCTGGAAATACCGGCAGGAGCAATGGATGTGGAGGGGGAATCCGGGGTAGAATGCCTGGTCAGGGAATTGGAAGAAGAAGCGCATTTAGCAATCAAGCCCGAAGAGCTTAGCCCTATTATCTCTTATAAACCTAATCTCGGTTTTAGCAGCAGCGAAATGCATATATTTATGGCTCGGGTAAATAAAGATAGAGTGGTTTTCAAACAGCCGGAAGCCAATGAAGACGTTTATGAAGTAGGTTGGATGAGATGCCATGATCTGGAAAATCTAATTCTGGCAAACAGGGTTAAGGATGTTAAAACTATCATGGTATACCTGTACCTAAAAACGCACCAGCTTATATGAGGCGATCAATCATAAACTCTTGACAAAAGGGCTAACTGTCATCAAAATTTTATTAAAACGATAGGAATAATTGGACAACGGGTTTCCGACTAGAAAGCTAGAGGTTACATTCGAGTAGTTGAATGCGGCCTCTAATTTTTTTGGGGAGGTTCATAAGTAAATGGGGGTATGGAAATGAGCAGGTTTATAGAAAGACCCAGGTATGTCTGCGCTTTAGGGGGGGCGGTCGGTA
The DNA here is from genome assembly GCA_034927445.1 of Syntrophomonadaceae bacterium. Lineage (GTDB taxonomy): Bacteria > Bacillota > Syntrophomonadia > Syntrophomonadales > Syntrophomonadaceae > PHAA01. The sequence continues at coordinate 101,297 of JAYFPZ010000007.1, read as the reverse complement.
CTCTCAAAGTTCTGCCGCAGGTAGTGCCAATACTTCATTCGGCTACCGGCTGCGGAGGTAATGTGGCTAATGCCCTTAGCAACGGGGCAGGATATTTGGGCAGCGGCTATTGTGCCGGTCAAGCTTTACCCAGTACCAATGTCACTGAAAAGGATATTGTATTTGGAGGTGAGGATAGGCTAACCGAGCAAATAGAAAATACGATAAAAATCGTTGACGGGGTTCTCTACTTCGTGGCGACAGGTTGTATGGTGGATATGATAGGCGACGACATCAGAAATGTCATCAGAAAATTCGATAATCGCGAGGTTAGGGTAATCGGTGCGGAAACCGGCGGTTTCCATGGCAACTTCTTTAAAGGCTACGAGATTGTGCTATCCACCCTGTTCAGGGAGTTTGTGGAAAAGAAATCGGTAAAAGAACCCAATACGGTTAATTTGTGGGGAGTTGTGCCCATTCAGGATGTGTTTTGGAAAGGTAATCTATCGGCTTTAAAGGGACTGCTCTCTAAATTAGGCTTGCGGGTAAATACCTTTTTTGGCGAGGGAGAGACTCTGGATAATCTGCGCAACTCGGCCTCTGCTGCCCTGAACCTTGTAGTTTCCGATACTTTTGGAGTTGAAGCTGCCCAGGTTTTTGAAGAAGCTCACGATGTTCCCTATATTACAGTACCCCTTCCCATTGGTGATCATGGCACCGGAAAGTTTTTGCGCACGGTCGGAGATGCTTTGGGAATTGACAAGGCCTTCGTTGAAAAAGTAATCAAAGAGGAACAAGCCTCCTATTACGGTTATTTCGAGAGGATAGCCGATGTTTACAGCGATCTTGATCTGCAGCGGTATGTGGTGGTTGTCGGTGATTCGAACTATACCCAAGCATTGACCAGATTCTTAGCTGATGATTTGGGCTGGCTGCCAGAACTGGTAGTAATAACGGATTTGTTAAACGATGAGCAGCAAGAGCTGGTCAGGAAAAATTATAACCATTATGAATCGGGGGTTCAGCCCGAGATTATCTTTGATACCGATGCCTCCAATGTTGGTAAATACATTAGCCAACATTGGGGCCAAAGCCATGGCCAAAGATATTTCGAAGGTTTTAATCCCGGTTTTATTATTGGCAGCGCCATAGAAAGGGACGTAGCCGAAAGTTTTAAGGTCCCGCAGTTGACTGTGACCTACCCCATATCTAACCGGGTAGTGCTAAACCGAGGCTACGCAGGATATGCCGGAGCCCTTAGCCTGACCGAGGATATTTTAAGCACTCTGGTTGGAAGCAGATAAAGGAGGAATCATTAATGGATTATATCAAGGAAAAAGCCCCGCCCATCCGGGAAGATAGATTATTTGCCTGCCAGGCCTTTGGAGGTTCATGCTGCGAGCTTTCCAGCGAATCCAAAAAAGGTTGTTTATTTAATACCAAAAGGACATTTTCCCAGAGTCAAGGCTGCCAGTTGAACCTCAGCCTGGCTATTCTCAATACCATTAGAAATTCGGTGATAATCGTTCACAGCCCCATTGGATGTGGCGCCAGCCTGGTAGCCCAAGCGGGGGTCTCCAAGGGATTTCAAAAGCTTAGAGATCCTAACGCCTTCGGCCTGCGTTGGATAAATACCAATTTAGATGAGATCGATGTGGTCAACGGGGGAGAGGAAAAGCTTAAATCGGCTATTTTATATGCGGAACGGGAATTCAGGCCCAGTGCCATTATTGTCATGAATAGCTGCGTTCCCGCTTTGATTGGTGACGACGTCGATACCGTCATTGAAGAACTGCAGAGGCAAGTTGAAGCCAAAATAGTACCGATTCATTGTGAAGGATTTAAAACAAAAATCCAGGCCACCGCTTATGATGCGGTTTATCATGGGATTTTACGGACCCTGGTGGGTAGGGAGGAAGAAGAGGATATCCCGATAATTCCTGATGAGCTGGAAGAATTAAAAGAAAGATACCGGATCAGCCGTACCGTCAATATTCTGAATGTTTCATCGATGAGCCGCATTGATGAAGAGGAATTGGTCAAATTGCTGCGGGCTTTGGAACTGAATGTGAGAATATTGCCATGTTATGCTCATCCCGATGATTTCGCGGATTCCTATGAGGCTGCCTTAAATGTAAGCATTTGCGCCACTCATGATGACTACTTTGTTGAGCATATGAAAACCCGCTACGGGGTTCCCTTCATCCTCAGAACCATACCGATAGGCATATCCAATACCAGCAAATGGATACTGGATATTGCCGGATTTTTTGGATTGACAGAACAAGCGCAGAGATTGGTGGATTATCAGGTCAAAGAACTAAACCAGGCGTTAACCCCCTACCGGGAATTTCTACGGGGAAAAACCGCCTTTTTGGCGGGGGGAGAAATTCGTATTCTCACCACGGCGGAATTGTTGCACAGTCTGGGACTGGAGGTACTGGGTCTGCGGGGTTATCATTTTGACCGTTACGGAGAAGGACTGCTGGATGAACTTATGGAGGAAATACCGGAAAGTGAAAGAGCCATCATCAATATTGGAACCGGTCAGCCTTTCGAACAAGCCAATTTATTGGAAAAACTGAAACCGGATGTATATGTAGGCCACCCGGGTGGAAACGGCTGGGCCAACAAACAGGGGATACCGGTATTCCCGTTATTCGGCCAGGCATACAACTATATGGGTTATGTAGGGGTTTTTGAGGTTGCCCGGAGACTGACCCGGGTGCTTAAAAACACCATTTACAGTAAAAATATTGCCCAACATACCCGGCTGCCTTATCGCCAGAACTGGTATGCCGAAGACCCGTTCACCTATATTGACCAGGGTATTGCGCTATAAGCGGAAGCTGCTGGAAAGAAGGTTTTATATGCTTAACTGGGCGCGGGCCATGAACAACAAATTAATAAGTTATTATTTCATAATTTTATTCTTTATATTGTGGCAGGTTGCACCGACAGTCGGGTGGGCCAACCCCAAGTTTATCCCCCCGCTTTCCAAAGTATTGGGAGCAGGATGGGATTTGGTCAAAAACGGTGATATGTTTATTCATATTTCCGTAAGCCTGGAGCGGGTGTTTATAGGCCTATTTATGGCCACCCTGATCGGCCTGCCGATGGGCTTTATTTTAGGGGGATGGCTGCCCCGGACAGCCAAATTTCTGCAGCCGCTCATGAATTTGTTCGCCCAGATAAACACCATGACCTTGCTGCCGCTTTTTATTATTTTGTTCGGGGTGGGAGAAGGCGGAAAATACAGCGTTATATTCTGGGCTTCATTCTGGCCGATTTTGTTCACTACCATGGAAGGAGTAAAACAGGTTGATCCCATCTTAATTAAATGCGCCCGATCCATGGGAGTTAATGGAATCACCATATTTCTTAAGGTTATTCTACCCGGCGCCGCCTTGCAGATATTTACCGGAATTAAAACCGGCACCACGATGGCCTTTATGCTGCTGATAGCGGCTGAGTTTCTGGGCGCCAATATGGGCCTCGGCTGGCTGATCCGCAATTCCGAGGATAACTGGCAGATACCCCGGTTATTTCTGGGACTTTTATCCATAGCGGTTATTGGCATGATTATCAACTATTCGCTTGAATGGCTGGAAAGAAACGTAATTACTTGGCGTGAAACGACACCGGAGTTTAAGTAGGTGAAAAAGTGATTAACCAATTGGTAAAGGTTCTATCCTTAATTAAAGAGCATTTAATTAACAGCCTGTCCATAATATTATTTTTAGCGATGTGGGAAATACTGCCAAGATATGGAGTATTGGACCAGGCGATTATTCCGCCTCTTTCCGCGGTGGTTCTGAAAATTTACTCGCTGGCGGTACAGGGCGAATTGTTAAGGCATATGGAGATCAGTCTTCAAAGAGCCGGTATTGGCTTTTTATTAGCTGCCGCTCTGGGGATACCGGCCGGGTTTCTGTTAGGAGGGATGTTCCGAACATTAGAGAAAATATTGCTGCCCTTGTTAAAGCTGCTGGAGAAAGTAAATCCATTTGCCCTATTCCCGGTATTTATCATGATTATGGGCATAGGTGAAGTCAGTAAAGTGTCGCTGATATACTGGGTATGCCAATTCCCGATCATTTTCAATACCATTATGGGTACCAAGGGAATTGATCAGTTACTGCTGAAAACAGGCCGTTCTACAGGAGCTGGCAATGTAACCCTCTTTTTCAAAGTCATTCTGCCCGCTGCCATGCCTGGGATTTTCAATGGTTTAAAAATTGGTGCGCAGTTAGCCTTTATAATGGTAATATCCGCCGAAATGCTGGGCTCCAGCAGCGGAATGGGATGGCTGACGAGAAACGCTCAGGAGACCTATAAAATAACCCAACTTTTCGGAGCTACGATGTGCATAGCCATCATGGGGGTCATTATTAATAAGATATTTCGATTTATTGAAAACCGGTTGCTGGTTTGGCGGGAAAGCGCCTTTGAGGGAAATGAAAATTAAGTCTATGGGGGGAGTGGTTTATTAATGGCAGACATAAAAAACAATAAGAAATATATCGTCATTGGAGTGGTGGTTTTGGCTCTGGCGGTAGCTATTGGTTTCGGCGCCCGTAAAGGAACCGTACAACTGACCAGTTCCAATAAAGCGGGTTTGATCGAATTGAAGGTACCAACCTATAAAACTTGCTCTTCAACTGTCTGGGTTGTAGCTGACAAAAAAGGGTTCCTGGAAAAAGAAGGAATCAAGCTGGTTTATACCGGTGAATTGATCTCGTCCCAGGTGATTCCTTCTGTATTAAACGGTAATAACGATGTCGCGGCCGCCCAGCCCAACACTTTGGCAATTGCCAAAGCCGGCGGAGCTAAGCTGACCGCGGTGGCCCGGAACCAGGTTGAGCCCGATGCTTCAATTGATCCAGTGTTTCGCCACATGAGATGGTACGTTAACCCGGCCTCCGGCATCAAGTCCATTGCCGATCTAAAGGACTATAAACCGGGTCAAAAAATAAAGGTTGACGGCACCGTCAATTCCTGCCAACAATTTCTTTTCAATGTGTTGCTGGATAAAGCTGGTGTACCCAGGGATAGAATCGAGTGGGTTACTTTTACCAATGATATAGCGGTCAATCAGTCAACCAGCCAGGGCATTTTAGATGTTGCCGGAATACATCCGCCCTACTATAAATCGGCCGAAGATGCCGGACTCCAGTTGATAGCAGATTCAACCGATACCGGGCTGGGGGAAGCCTCCGGAGCCAGCCTGTATTATTTCCGCGATGATTTCATTAAGAATAATCCTGAAACGGTGGCGAAATTTGTTAGAGGAATAATCGCCGCCCAGCAATGGAGTAACGAACATCCGGAGGAAGCGATACAACTTACCGCTGAATGGATCAATGTTCCGGTTACCGGGGTGCATTATTTCGCCGCTACTTCAGAAATAAAAGAAAGCGACATAACTCCCTGGTTAAAGGATTTGGAGGATAGCGGGGCGCTCAAACCCGGTCAAATAAACCCGGCCGATTTAATCACCCATGAGTTCGAAAAGGTTGCACTTAAATAGGAACTTTAAACCGGTACTGTCAAGAGGATGAAGCGTTCTCCTCTTGATAGTACTTTTAATAATATCTGGTTACAACCGGATTTTTAATAGATATCATCTTGAGAGGAATGTTAGCCATGTCGGATAATACACCAGGAAATTATCATTATGATACGGAGCGGCAAGGCAGTATTGTAATAAAGGATGTCAGCCGGGTTTTTGCCATCAAACGTAATAATGGAGAAAAAAGAGATTTTACGGCCCTGGAAAACATCAACCTGACAGTTAGTAAGGGAGAGTTTCTAACTATTGTAGGTCCCAGCGGCTGCGGCAAATCGACCTTGCTGGACATTATCGCCGGCCTCTCCAAACCTAATTCCGGGGAGATTTATATTGATAATAAACGGATTACCAAGCCGGATTTGGATCGGGGCATTGTAATGCAGGGGTATGCCTTATTCCCTTGGAGAACAGTTAGAAAGAACGTTGAATTTGGGCTGGAAATAAAGAAGGTTCCTAAAAACCAAAGGAAGGATATAAGTGATAAATATATAGAACTGGTGGGCTTAAATGATTTTGAAGACCGCTATCCTTACGAGCTGTCCGGAGGTATGAAACAAAGGGTCGCTATCGCTCGCGCTTTAGCCTACAATCCCGAAGTACTGCTTATGGATGAACCCTTTGCGGCAGTTGACGCCCAGACCAGAGAGACCCTGCAGGATGAACTGTTGAGGATATGGGAGGAAACCAACAAAACCATAATTTTTGTTACCCACAGCATTGATGAAGCAGTAGCTCTGGCGGATAGAGTTGCCATCATGTCTGCCAGTCCGGGTGTAATTAAGGAGATTGTTGAAGTAAAACTGCCCCGGCCCCGACGGGTGGGTGATGTAACCTCCACGGCGGACTTTAGCTGGATAAGGCATAAAGTATGGGAACTGCTCCAGAACGGTAAGAAAGAAAGCAAGCAAGATGTAAAGTCGGGTAAGGATGTGGCCGATGAGATTTCAGCATATGCCGTCTTATAATAATTTGAGCCTGCCTTCAGCCGAAATGCAGTCAAAAAGTGAGTGATGAGGCGATGATTTCAGCAACCACCAGCATAAAAGTATATGGCATGACCTGCACTTTGTGTTCGGCCACCATAGAAGCAAGCCTGGAAAGGCTGCCGGGTATGCAAAAAGTAAACGTCAGTTACGCCACCGAAAGAGCATCACTAAGATACGATGCGTCAGCCCTGCAGTTTGAGGAAATCAAAAAAAATATAGAAAAATTAGGATTTCATGTGGAAGAATCTGAAAATGGTGAAGATATAAGCGGATTAGATCCAGGCACCCGGGAAAGAAGGAAATTAAGGAATAAATTCCTAATCTCGGCACTTTTAAGCACCCCTTTACTTTTGGCCATGATTTTGGGCGGATTGGGATTTTGCCATGATACTTTTGATCCGGCTTCGGCCACCGGATGGGGCTTATTGGTGGAAAACCTGCGGATCAGGACGGTAATTCTGCATGACTGGAGATTACAGCTGGCACTCGCCACTCCCGTCCAATTTATCATTGGCTACAAGTTTTATAGAAACGCTTATTATTCTTTGAAGTTTAGAAAAGCCACCATGGACTTGCTGGTTGCCCTGGGAACCAGCACTGCCTATTTTTACAGCCTTTATACTGCGATCTTCGATACTCTCTTATATATTTACGGCATGAAAAATATCTATTTTGAAGCCTCGGCCACTATAATTACCCTTATCCTGCTGGGTAACTACCTGGAATCCGTGGCCCGGGGCAGAACCTCGGCAGCTATTAAAACCATCATGGGCCTGAAACCCAAAACCGCCAGAATTGTCAGGGGTGGGGCCGAAATTGATATCCCTATTGATAGGGTGGCCGTCGGCGATGTTATTGTAGTGCGTCCCGGCGAGAAGATTCCGGTTGACGGCCAAGTGCTGGAGGGATATTCAACTGTGGATGAATCCATGTTAACCGGCGAGAGCATTCCCGTATACAAACAGGCGAATGATTTTGTGACCGGGGCGTCCATCAATAAAAACGGAACTTTAAAAATAAAAGCGGTCAAGGTGGGAAATGAAACCGTGCTGGCGCACATTATAAACTTGGTGGAAGAAGCCCAGTCAAGCAAAGCTCCGATCCAAAAAGTAGCGGATCAGGTGTGTTCGTACTTTGTCCCGGTGGTTATCCTGGCTTCATTGCTTACTTTTGTTCTTTGGTTTTTTATTATTTATTCAGGTCAGATATTCCTGATTGATAAAGCGATAATTTATGCCGTATCAGTACTGGTAGTATCCTGCCCTTGCGCCCTGGGGCTGGCTACCCCAACGGCCATTATGGTCGGTATGGGCAAGGGCGCCCAAAACGGAATCCTGATCAAAAACGGAGAAGTACTGGAGAATGTATGTAACATTAACTCGATCCTTTTGGATAAGACCGGAACCATCACTACCGGGCAGCCAGAAGTTACAGACATTTTACTGGTAAATGGCAATGGCGATTTCGATGAAATCAGTATATTGCAAATGGCCGCTGCGGCCGAGAAAAAATCCGAGCATCCCCTCGGAACAGCCATATATAAAAAATACCAGGATATCTTCCCTGATGAATTGGAAGAGGCTGAATTATTTGAAGCCATTCCCGGCCAAGGGGTCAATGCGGTAGTGGCGGGAAGAAAAGTTTTGATCGGAACCAGCCGGCTTATGGATGATTTTGCAGTGCCGGTGGATTATTCCTCGGCAATATTGTCATCCCTGCAGAATGAAGGCAAAACTTTAAGCTTTGTTGCCATCGACGGTAAATTAACCGCGATCATAGCCTTCTTAGACAAGATCCGGGATAATTCCCGGGAAGCGGTAGCGCTGCTCAGGCAAATGGGAATAGAGGTATACATGCTTACCGGCGACAATAAAAAAACCGCGGTTACTATTGCTGATAAGGTAGGTATAAAAAATGTACTGGCCGAGGTATTGCCTGACAAGAAAGCGGAAGAGGTGGAAAAACTTAAAAAACAGGGAAGAATAGTGGCTATGGTAGGTGACGGGATCAATGACGCGCCGGCTCTGGCGGCTGCCGATATTGGCTTGGCCCTGGGCACCGGAACCGATGTAGCCATTGAAACCGGAGATATCGTGTTACTAAAAGATGATCTGATGGCCGTGCCGGCTGCTATTAAATTATCGTTTGGAACCATGCGGACCATAAAAAGAAACCTGTTTTGGGCTTTTATCTATAACATTATTGGCATACCGGTAGCGGCTGCCGGATATCTGAATCCAGTGGTGGCGGCAGCGGCGATGGCTTTAAGCTCGACCTCGGTGCTGTTGAATTCACTCAGCCTCAGAAGGTTTAGGCTGGACTAGTACTCTGTTAAAATTCTATATATTCTCGCCGGTTAAATTTCCGTACGACTGCGTTGTCGGAGTACTAGGATCATTATTAAGTTTGAAAACAATAAAGGGGGAATTTTATGTCCGGCATTAACGAGATCGAAATCGTAAATCGTGACCCTCATCTTAAAGCCGGCGGTAAGGGTAGAACAGCGGGAAAATGGCTGGCCGGCGTTCTTATCATCCTCGGGCTGGGTTGGATTGTAACCGGGATTTTTGATTTTGATCTCTGGCAAATGCTCAAGGATCTATATAGGTTGAAATATTTCACGCAACTGGGCCATGAAGCCAGCTATGGGGTCTTGTTTGTCCTGGGATTATTGACTTCTTTCCATTGTGTGGGTATGTGCGGGGGAATCACCATCTCCCAGACCATTCGCTCTGCGAATTATGATATAAAGAGATCCTTGGGCTGGCTGGTTCCTTCCGCTCAATACAACGCGGGCCGGGTAATGGCTTATACCCTGGTCGGCGGGATGGTGGGGGGTATCGGCCAGGTGATAAGTTTTCCCGGTATATGGAAAGGAATTATCCCTCTGGTTGGGGGTATTTTTATGATTGTTATGGGACTCAACCTGCTGGATATTTTTCCGTTTTTACGGCGATTAACCCTACCGGTGCCCCATTTCGTGGCTAAAAAAATTCTAAACCCGAACCATCATTACAGCCCGTTTTATGTGGGATTATTGACCGGCCTTATGCCTTGCGGACCGTTGCAGATCGTGCAGTTATATGCCTTAGGTACAAGAAGTGTGGTTTTTGGGGCTCTTTCCATGTTTATATTTTCCCTGGGAACGGTACCGCTGTTGTTTTCTTTTGGCGCCGTCAACTCCTTCATCAACAAGAAAAATATAAACTATATCTTGAAAGCCAGCGCGTTATTTGTGATTGTTTTAGGATTGGCCATGGCAGGAAGAGGGTTGTCGTTATCCGGAATTATGCCTAATATGGCAGCCATGATGCCCGCCCCCATCAACTCAACGCCGGCCGATGCGGCTATAGCCCGGATAGACGGAAACAACCAAACCGTTACGATTACTATCCGGCAGGATAGTTTTGTACCGATTGTGGTGCAAAAGGGTATTCCGGTGCGATGGATCATTCAGGCTGACGCCGGTGTACTGAATGAATGCAACAAGGCGATTAGTGTACCTAAATACAAGATCGATAAAAACTTGACTGCCGGCGAAAATATAGTTGAATTCACTCCCCGGGAGACAGGGGAATTTGTATATACCTGCTGGATGGGGATGATAAGGAGTAAGATCACCGTAGTGGATGATCTGTCCCAAAACCAGGCTGCCGTGAACAATAGCCCGGTTGATCCCATCATTCCGGCAACCAGTTCCCACCATATGAGCCAGGGACCGACTGAAGCTGCGGAACCAGGCCCGGATCAAAGCTCAGCCATGCGGCCGGGTGAAGAAGAAAGATCACAATCTGTAGGAACGCAGCCAAGCGCTTCATCCCCGACTGTATCAACCACAACCAACAAAACAATTATAATCGAAGGCATGATGTGCGATAATTGTGTTAAACACGTACAGGAAGCGCTTTTATCTATTGACGGGGTGCAAGCCGCCGAAGTTGTAATTGGCCGGGCTTCGGTTACGCTCAATAAAGAAGTTGGTAATGACACCCTGAAAGCCAGGATCGAACAGGGAGGCAACTATACCGTTAAATCTATTGGCGCCGGCCAATGAAAGCTCTTATTCCGGGAGGCTTAAACATGCCCAAAACTATTGGCATAGGTATAACTGGCGGGATTGCCGCCTATAAAATCGCTGACCTGGTCAGCCGCTTGAAAAAAGAGGACTTTGAAGTCATCGTTATTATGACTGAGGGTGCTGCCCGGTTTATCACCCCCTTAACCTTAAGCACTCTGTCGGGAAAGGAAGTTATCACGGATTTGTGGTCGGGATCCCGGCAATGGAAGGTACAGCATATCGGGGTGGCGGAACAGTTGGATCTTTTAGTAGTAGCTCCCGCCACCGCTGATTTTATTGCCAAAATGGCCAATGGTCTGGCGGACGATTTTTTATCCACCACGGTAGTGGCAGCAACCGCTCCCGTTATGGTAGTACCCTCCATGAACACCAATATGTTTAATAACCCGACTGTCCAGCAAAACCTTAAGACCTTGCAAGACCGGGGATACCATATTATGGATCCCGACAGCGGCCTGCTGGCGGTTGGTACCATAGGTAAAGGCAGACTGCCTGAGATTGAAGACATACACCGTGAGATCATTAAGATCCTGGGCGAATAATTGCAGGCTCTGGAAAATGACCGCAGGGGGGTATTATGACCTGTCCTGCTGTTCGAATTTCAAAGGGTTTATTCCCCACCGGGAGTTCTGATCAAGATAGCAATAAGGAGATGATTGGCTGATGAAAGTTGTAGGAATCAATGGCAGTGCCAGAAAGGATGGCAATACCGCCATCCTTATTAAACGGGTTTTGGCGGAACTGGAAAAGGAAGGCATTGAGACGGAGTTGATCCAACTGGCCGGGAAGAAGATAAGAGGTTGTACGGCTTGTATGAAATGCCGGGAGAACAAGGATAAGCGCTGTTCGGTCAACAATGATTCTTTTAATAAGATCTTTGCCAAGATGCTGCAAGCCGACGGAATTATCCTGGGTTCTCCCACCTACTTTTCCGATCTGACTCCGGAAATGAAGGCTTTGATTGATAGAGCCGGTTATGTAGCCAAAGGCAACGATAACTTGCTTAAACGGAAAGTGGGGGCGGGAGTGTCGGCGGTGAGAAGGGCCGGAGCCATCCATACCCTGGATTCGATCAACCACCTGTTCCTAACCAGTGAGATGATCATCCCAAGTTCGAGTTACTGGAACCTGGGCATTGGCCGGGAAAAGGGAGAAGTCGAGGCGGATGAAGAAGGAATGCAAACCATGCGGGTCCTGGGTGAAAATATGGCCTGGCTGCTGAAAAAGGTCAACGCATAGGAAGGAGCTTAGCAATGGCTATTGAGAACAAACTTAAGGATTTGGGAATCGTAATCCCTGAGATCGCCAAACCCCTGGCGGCATACGTGCCAGGACTTATTGCCGGAGAATTTGTCTACATATCCGGGCAATTGCCTTCGCAGGACGGTCAAATCCAGTATACGGGCAGCATCGGTAAAGATCTGACCGTAGCCGAGGGCCAGGCTGCCGCCAGGCTGGCGGCGATAAACTGCCTGGCGGTGTTGAAGAGTTGTTTGCAGGACTGGTCCTCCTTGGTGCGTATCGTTAAAATAACCGGTTACGTCCAGTGTGAGCAGGACTTTCATGATCAAGCCCTGGTCCTGAACGGGGCTTCGGAGCTGCTGGAGCTGGTATTTGCCGACAAAGGCCAACATGCCCGGGCAGCGGTAGGAGTATATGCATTGCCATTGAATGCGGCCTGCGAAGTGGAAATGATAGCCCAGATTCAAGCATAAACACGGAAATTCCATTTTCGGGGCGTGCCATATAAAAGGCTTAAATCATAAGGAGGCAGCATAATGAATCAGACTATTGAGACGATCCTCAAAAGAAAAGGAACGAAAAGTTATACCGGCCAGCAGATTAACGAGCGAGATCTGGAAACCATCTTATCTGCCGGTATTTCCGGACCCACCGCCCGAAATTCTCAAAATCGGCATTTTACAGTGGTCCAGAAGAAAGATGTGCTGCAGCAAATTAACGACGGTACGCTAAAATTGCAAGTTTCGCCAGCGCACAATTATCCCTTGCACCAGGCCCCGACTTTGATTATCGTTTCCGCCCCCGCAGACTATCCCTTTGCTGAACAAGATTGCGCCATAGCGGTGGAAAATATGACTCTGGCGGCTACCGCCTTGGGCCTGGGCTCCCGTTATATCGTTTCGCCGACCAGGTTTTTGGAAAACGAAGCCGGCTCAAAAATAAAGCAGGAAATAGGCATTCCGGCAGGATACCGCACTGTGGCCTGTTTGATTGTCGGTTACGACGCCAATCCGGATCAGGAGCCGGTCAGCAGAAATAAAAATGTTGTAAACTATGTGAAATGAGATAGATGTCAATCGGGATTAATTTTTCACTAAATATAGTGATTATTTATTGGGGGAGTATCTTCAGCAGTCAAATGAAGGGGGAGGCAGTTGCCCTGTCAGACGATTGCTTTAGTAGACGTTTGCATATTTGCCTTTCGAGCCAGCCAAGTGGAGATATGATCCAGCACTTCCGATCGGTTCAAATCATCAAAGGGGCGATGCAGAGATTGAGGATACTCGTGATACTCTTTGTCAGCCAGTACTACGGAAGAAAAAAATTGGCGGTTTCCGTCGGCCAGGGTGACCATATCGTTCCGGCCATAGAGCAGCAGCAAAGGAACTTGGAGATAATGAGCCTGGGCTATTACCCGATTGCCAGCCTGGAGCAGTTCACGTCCCAGTCCGAGTGTGATTTTTTCGTGCCGCAGCGGGTCTGAGTCTAAAATGGAGACTATTTCGGCATCACGGGTAAGTTGGGAGTAATCGCATTGCAATTCGATTGTGTGTTTCGGTTTTACCAATGAAAAAATATTAATTATTTTTAACCAAAGAGGAGAAAGCTTGGTACATCTTAAAGCCGGGCTTATGGCTACAATTCCATTAAGATCCCGAGAAAATTGCAGGGCATATTCCAGACTTATCAAGCCCCCCAAGCTATGGCCGAGTAAAAAGATGGCCGCAGTAGATTCCTGTGTTTTAATCCAGGTAATAAAAGCTTGTAAATCTTCTTGGTATTCCCTCCAGTTTTGCAAATGCCCGCGCTGGCCGGAGGAGCGGCCGTGTCCCCTGAGGTCCAGACCGTACCAGGTATACCCCTGCTGCAATAAATGCTGAATTATGTTGTTGAGGCCGCCGCTATGGTCTCCATGGCCATGTACGCCGACAATTACGGCCCGGGGCGATCTATCCGGATGCCACGATTGATAATAGATTTTCGCCTCCCCCGCACCAGTAATGAAGCCCTGGCGGTGGCGTTTTAAAGCATTGATTTCAGCAACAGTCATATATCCAAGCCCCTTACTTTTAAAAAATTATTAAGTATCGCAAAAATAAGCCAAGACGGTGATTTGATAGCGGATTGATTACTGGTAAATATGCCTGGAAATCACGGGAGCCTGACGATACCTAATTAAACCTAGTAAACATATATAAATACTATATTTATAGTATGGCTGTTTTAAATATACTTGTCAATCTAAATTTCAAGCAGTTAGCGCTTAACCAGCGGAAATGTTTGAATGGCTTCTAACCTTAATATAGCAAAGACTTTTTTAAAAATTTTAGAATGGCCTGTGGTTTTGACCGCGGCGTGAATAAACTGATTGCGAATATGATATGGCACCATCGGATAAATAACAGTAAGCTCAAAGGGATTATATTATATGAATGGTTTTAGCTCGCGATTAAGTAAACATACTGGTATACTATAAATAGTACCATTTGACTTGGTTGACTGGAAAAACTGGAGACCTGGCGGCATTATTGATGCTGTCCAGGTCTTTAATATCGCTGGGGCTGCCTGGCCAGACTGGCGGGCTTGCCCCATTATTAATGGGGTCTGAATTTATCTTATTTTTAAAATGAGCTGCGGTGAGTTTAAAAAAGTCGGTGCGGGCTATATTGGCTATATTATTAAAGATATTGAAGGATTAGAAAAATTATTAATTGCGCCTTGCGGGAGTAATCGTTCAAAATAAAGTGAAAGAGGTTGGGCCAACTCTGGCAAGAGGATAAGGAGGTTTGGTTAAATGGAGTTTTCCAAGGTCATCAGCCAAAGACACAGGTTGCCTTCACCCCCTTAGGCTATGCGCGGGCAGCCAATTATAAAAAGATACGCAAGCCCATAGAAGATCTGGTTATTTATAAATAACATAACATAAGGAGGGAGAGTCAATCATGGAAAGGAAAAGGGTTATTGTAACCGAAAGGATCGCTGAAGAAGGTATTGAGCTCCTGCAAAAATATTTGGAGGTAGATTATCGCGACGGTATTTCCCGGGACGAACTCCTTGGTATTATCGGCCAGTATGATGCCTTGATTGTCAGAAGCGCAACTAAAGTAAATGAAGAATTAATTAAACTAGGCGTTCCCCGTCTTAAAATAGTAGGACGAGCCGGAAACGGCGTTGACAATATCGATGTGGATACCTGCACCCGTTATGGGGTGATCGTTGCCAATACTCCGGACAGCAATACTATATCCGCAGCAGAGCAGACTATCAGCTTGCTGCTCTCTTCCGCGCGTAAAACCGCCTGGGCTAATCAATTCTTAAAGTCCGGCCACTGGGATCGCAAACCTTTTCGAGGAGTGGAGTTATATGACAAAACTATCGGAATTGTAGGTCTGGGGCGGATTGGCTCCATGGTGGCCACCCGGCTCAAAGCGTTCAATATGCGGGTTATCGCTTATGACCCGTATATAGCGGACACCCGTTTTGAGCGTTTGGGGGTGGAAAAGATGGAAACCCTGGAAGAACTGGTAAGACAGGCGGATTTTATAACTGTCCATACGCCCCGCAACCAGGAAACCATGCACATGATCAATGAAAATATCCTGGCGCAGGCCAAGGAGGGGGTCAGGATAGTAAATTGCGCCCGCGGCGGTATCATCAAAGAGGCGGCCATTTTGGCAGGGATCGAGTCAGGCAAGATACACAGCGCCGGGCTGGACGTGTTTGAACAGGAACCCTGTATCGGCAACCCGCTTTTCCAATTTGACAACGTAGTTGTCACCCCCCATTTGGGAGCGGACACCTTCGAAGCCCAAAAGAGAGTGGGAGAAGATATTGCCCAGCAGGTAATCACAGCCCTTAAGGGTGAAATTGTTCCCAATGTTGTCAACCTGCCGGTTATGCTGCCTCAGGAACTTAATTATCTGCGGCCTTATATAACTCTGGCTGAAAAAATGGGCAAGATGTATTTTCAGTTGGAAAAAACTCCGGTAAGCCGGGTAGAATTGACCTATAGCGGGCCGATATCCAATAATGAGACCGAAATGCTCACCATAGCTTTCTTAAAAGGTATGCTGGAACCGATTATGGCGGATAAGGTTAATTACGTTAATGCGCGGTTTCTGGCGGAAGATCGGGGCCTCAGGGTCTATGAGCAGAAGAACGCCAAAAGTCCGAAACGCTATAAAAATCTGATTACAGCCTGCATTTATAATGGCGGGCGGAAACTCTCCATTGCCGGCACCCTTTCCCGGGCCCGCAACCCGTTGCTGGTCGAAATTCAAGGTTATGAAACCGAAAGCGATCTGGAAGGATATGTGATTTTAGTAGAGAACGAGGACCGGCCCAGAATAATCGGCCCGGTCGCCACCGCCCTGGGTGACGCCGGCGTCAATATCGCCGGTATGAAGGTGGCTCGCCAGACCAGAGGAGCCCGTGCTTTCACCGTAATAAATGTGGACAATAAGGTTGAAGATGAAGTGCTGGAAAAATTAGGCGCTTTGGAAGGTATATTGGCTCGTCCACTATTGCTTCGATTCTAGTTGGCGCCGGTAAAACAAGAATGTTTAAGGATACCGGACCATGCCTTAGCGGTTCAAAATTACGGGTCGGCGGCTGAAAGGGATAAACGGCCCATAAGCCGCCGGCTCAACCATGAATACAACCGAGGAGTTAACCCGCGGATATGATAATTACCTATGAAGTAAGAGATTCCTTGTATTTGAATATAACCAACCGTTGCACCAATAATTGTACTTTTTGTATAAGAAACAAATTGGATGGTGTAGGTACTGGAAATAACCTATGGCTTGACCGTGAACCAACCGCAGCCGAGATTGTGACTGATATTCAAAAGCGCGACCTCGTTGGGTATAAGGAACTGGTATTCTGTGGTTTTGGCGAACCCACGCTGCGCCTCCCTGATATTATTGAGGTCTGCAAATTGGTAAAGGGAAGATATGAAATCCCAATTAGAATCAACACCAACGGCCAGGGCAGTCTGGCAGCCGGACGGGACATTACCCCCCAACTGGAGCATTGGGTGGATGCGGTATATATCAGTATGAACGCCGGGAATAAAAAGGATTATCAAACTCTCTGCCAATCCGTTTTTGGTGAAGCCGCCTACGAAGCCGTGTTGGACTTTGCCTGCCGCTGTAAAAGACACGTCCCGGTTGTGGTTTTTACGGTGGTTGATTTTCTATCCGGCGCAGCTATACAGGAATGTGAAGCAACCGTCAGGGAAATGGGGGTAGGTTTTAAAATCAGGCATTTTGTAAACCCGACGTAAGATATCATAGCGATTATTATAAAACTTAATGCAGCAACAAATAAAAACCATCACATACCCAATAAATTATATAACTATAAATTATAATAAACCTACTGGTATAGGTAAATATATTTTCTGAATCTACCGAAAACTGGAGACCGGGCAGTATAATCTAGAGGATGGGCCGGGTCTTTTTTTATGTAAGTAACCAATAAAGACTATAAAAATAATTAATATAAAACGAGGATGTTTTACAAATGATTGACATACTTTAGTGAAATATATATACTATATTTTATAGTAAACATACCAGTATACTTATATATAGTTCTTGGTCGACCAGAAAACTGGAGACCCGGTAGTATCATACGACAGTATGACCGGGTCTTTTTTTATGCCAATAACCCAGCCAAACCATAGCAAATAATTAATATAAACAAGGATGTGTTTGAATTGTCTAAACAATTGCTGACGACGGATGGCACCCTGGAGAGTGCCGATAAGCGATGGGTGCAAGCGGAGCATTCAAGCCTTCCCCTGCCTGCCGTTACTTATTTGCCCCTGATCGCATTAGCCATTGCCATCTTATTGCATGTATTGATCCCCAATAAGCAAAGCTTTACGAATGTGAAACACTATCTGACGGTGTTGGAACTACTTACAGCTATTTATATCATTCTCCTGCTGGCATCGATTAAGCTTACCAAACTGAGAAAAGTATTGACCGAAAAAGCTCCGCTATGGGCAGCGGCCTTTATCATTTTAACAATTTGGGACTTAATAACGCTTAAATACCGGCTGCTGCCTCTCCCTTATTTTCCCGAACCGGATAAAATATTGAATGCTTTCTCTGCGGATAAAAGTCTATTGGCGCTTAGTACCGTTTATTCCGTAAGACTTTTATTTACCGGATACATATTGGGAGCCGTGGTCGGTCTGGTCACGGGGATCATGATCGGATGGAGCAAGAAATGGAATTATTGGATAAGCCCGTTGATCAGAATTATTGGGCCGATTCCTGCCACCGCCTGGATTCCCATAGCTTTAATCGTCTTTCCCACTAGTTTTTGGGCCAGCGTATTTTTGATCAGTTTGGCGGTATGGTTTCCGGTGACGGTCATGTCCAGTTCCGGTATTGAAAACGTGAGGAATTCTTATTTGGAAGTGGCGAGAACGCTTGGAGCTAATGAAAGGTATCTCATCTTTAAGGTCGCCCTGCCCGCTGCCTCCCATACGATTTTTATAGGCTTGTTTATGGGCTTGGGTATTTCCTTTGTAACCTTGATAGTAGCGGAAATGCTGGGGGTAAAGGCGGGACTGGGCTGGTACATCACTTGGGCCCAGGGATGGGCCGATTATAGTAAGGTGTATGCCTCGCTTTTGGTTATAGCTGTTATTTTCTCCGGCATCATTAATTTGTTCTTTAGAGCCAAGGATAAGGTGCTGGTTTGGCAGAGGGGGTTGATTAAATGGTAGCGCTGGCAAGCCCTGGCCCGGGTAATGATAAAGGGAGTATATTGGTGCGGTCTGTAAGTAAGATTTATGGCGGGCAAGATGATACTCAGGTAGAGGCTTTAGATAACATAACCCTCGATATTAAACCCGGGGAGTTTATTTCTCTGGTAGGTCCGAGCGGCTGCGGGAAATCTACGCTGTTAAGGCTGATCGCCGGGCTTGATTATCCCAGTACCGGAGAATTATACCTGGATGATGAACTGATAACCGGCCCTCATTATGAGCGGGGCCTGGTCTTTCAAGATCCCACCCTCTTTCCCTGGCTTAATGTATACAATAACGTTGCTTCCGGCCTGGTGGCCAGAAAAATCATCCGGGAGAAGAAGTACGAGGTGGATGAATTTATAAACCTGGTAGAATTGAGAGGTTTTGAAAAATCATATCCGCATCAGTTATCAGGAGGGATGTCACAAAGGGTAGCCTTGGCCCGGGCTTTGGTCAACCATCCCAAGGTACTGCTGCTGGATGAGCCGCTGGGAGCCTTGGATGCATTTACCCGAATGAATATGCAGGATGAGTTGCTGAAGGTTTGGGATAAGCGTGGGACTACCATGGTTTTGGTTACCCATGATATTGATGAAGCGATCTATTTGAGTGACCGGATTGTTATCATGACCCCCCGACCCGGCAAAATAGAAGAGATAATAGATGTTCAGTTTGGAAGGCCCCGAGCCCGTAATCATCCGGACTTTTTCAGATTAAGATCAAAGATTCTTGAAACCATGCACTTTGTAAGTGAAGGTGAACAATTAAATTATTATTTATAAGCCCTTAGTTCAGAACCGAACGATCTCGAAAAGATGTCGCGGGAGCCAAGTCAACTCAGGTATTAAACAAGCCGGCGTGAAATGAGGAGAAAAATTTGTTTAGGAGGGATAATTGTGACGAAAAGTAAGGAGGAGATTTTCCGACAGCTTTCGGATGCCGTAGTGGAAATGGATGAAGATGCGACAGTAACCCTGTCTCACGAAGTAATCGATAATGATTATGATGCGTACGAGGCCATTGACCAGGGCCTGTCCAACGGCATGGAGAGGGCCGGACAGCTTTTTGAAGATGAGGAATATTTTATTCCCGAACTGCTGATGTGTTCCGATGCCATGTATGCCGGACTTGATGTGCTTAAACCGGAAATAAAAGTTAATGTCGACGCTGAGAAATACAAAGTGGTTATAGGGGTGGTGGAAGGGGATACCCACGATATCGGTAAAAATCTGGTCAAGATTATGTTGGAAACATCAGGTTTCGATGTGATCGACCTGGGGCGGGATATTCTGCCGGCGCAGTTTGTAGAGGCGGCCAAAGCCGAGCGAGCGCATATTATAGCTTTATCTACGCTTATGACTACTACCATGGAAGGTATGGAGGAAGTAATAAAAATCTTGCAGGAGCAAAATATCAGAGATCGTTTTAAGGTAATTGTCGGCGGGGGGCCAATTTCCCAGAGTTTTGCCGATAGAATCGGCGCCGACGGATATGCGGTCAACGCTGCCGAAGCTGTACCCTTGGCCCGCAAGTTAGTAAAGAGTAATGCTTTATGATAAAAGATCAAATGACTCCTATCGAAAGGATGCTGGCCTACAATGCGGGGTTGAACGTGGATAGGCTCCCCTGCGTTCCTATTGTCGGCAATACTGCCGCCCGGGTAATAGGAATCAAGGTATCTGAATTCAGGGGGAATGGTAAGCTTATCGCCCAGGCTCAGATTGCCAGCTACAAATTGTTCAAGTATGACATTATAAGAATATTTACTGATCTTTATACCATGGCTGAAGCCATGGGAGCGGTAGTCAATTACCCGGACGATGAAACCGCGTATTTGGAAAGTCCGGCCATAAACGATGCTGCTGAAATAAATCGGCTGGAACCGGCCGATCCCTATAAAGACGGCAATTTGCGCCACCATTTGGAAGCGATGAAAATAAGCCTCGACCAGGTGGGAAAAGAGGTAACGGTAACCGGGGCGCTGACTTGCCCGTTTACCAATGCCTCGTTCTTAATCGGGGCGGAGAAACTGGTTAGACTTACGATGAAAGACCCGACGGCGGTGCACCGGCTGTGCGAACTGTCACTGCAAACCGGCTTGAATTATGCCAAAGCGATTCTGGAGGCGGGATGTACGCCCAGCCTCACTGACGCCATGTCTTCTTCCACCGTTATAAGCCCGAAGCAGTTTGAAGAATTCTCACTGCCATATTTAAAGCGGCTAATCGGCTTTATTAATGCTCAAGGCAAGACGGTTACCCTGCATATTTGCGGCAAGACCAGCCGGATATGGGACTTAATGGCAGATGCGGGGGCTGCCTGCATTAGTATCGATAATGATGCCGACTTGCTGGATGCCAAACGCAAGGTCGGACACCGGGTGAGGCTTATGGGAAATATCAAACCGTCGGAAACCATGCTGCAAGGAAGGCCGGAGGATGTACGCAGGGCAGTGATTGGATGTGTGGAAAAGGCATATGACAGCCCCAAGGGATATATTGTCGCTTCAGGATGCAGTCTGCCCACTGAAACCCCCTTTGCCAACATACACGCCATGATGGATACCGTCCGGGAAATCTCTTATCCGGTTACTGCTGATAAGCTGGAAAGCCTGGTGAAAAGATGAATAGCATGAGTCCCAAGGAAAGATTGCAGAGGATATTAAATAAACAGCCCGCCGACAGGGCGCCGGTAATCTGTCCCGGGGGCATGATGAATGCCGCCATTGTGGATGTTATGAATAAAACCGGCCATACTTTGCCGCAAGCTCATCATGATAAAAAGCTAATGGCTGAACTGGCCTATGATGTGCATGAACAGACCGGATTTGAAAACTTCGGCATTCCCTTTTGTATGACAGTTGAAGCGGAAGTTCTGGGCAGTGAAATTAATTTTGGCTCCCTGACCTGTGAACCCAAAATTCAAAGGGAACTGTTTCCCTCAGTCCGAGCGGTTCAATATCAAGAAATCCGGGCTATGATAAACTCAGGCAGATTGGAGACAGTGGTTCAGGCTGAGTATACTCTTGCTCATAGGTATCAGGATATCCCGCTTATTGGCAATCTGACCGGGCCGATCAGTACCTCTGCTTCTATCGTCGATCCGATGACTTTTTTAAAAGAACTAAGAAAAGACGGAGCCAATGCCCACCGGGTAGTTGATTATGTCGCCCGTTTCTTGATTGCCTATGCGCAGCTAATGATTGAAAATGGGGCTTCGGTCATATCTATCGGTGATCCTACCGCCACGGGGGAAATACTGGGGCCCAGGATGTTTAAAGAATATGCCCTGCGCTATATCAACCTGGTGATTGATGGCATTCATGCGATGGGAGCCCCGGTGATCGTTCATATCTGCGGAAACATGAATTCGGTCAAAAATTTACTGCCGGAAATTAAAGCCGATGCCATCAGTACCGACGCCATGGTGAATTTAAGATTGTTAAAAACAGAGTTCCCCCAGATTACCACCATGGGCAACCTGAGCACTTATTTGCTTGAATTTAGCAATCCGGACAAGGTGGCAAAGAATACGCAAAAATTGGTCAATGATGGCATCGATATTATTTCACCGGCCTGCGGTTTAAGCACATCATCATCCCTGGAAAACATAAAGGCAATGACCAGAACGGTGAAGGAGCAGCGGACTAATGCCTAAGGTAACGTTTTATCCGTCAGAGCAAGTGATCTTGGTTGAAGCCGGTTGTACTATTCTGGATGCCGTCCGTACGGCCGGACTGGTGCTGGAATCTCCCTGTAACGCTATGGAGATCTGCGGAAAATGCAAGGTAAAAATCGATGCCGGTTCTATGAGCAATATTAGCTTTTCAGGTGAACATTGCCTGTCCAATGACGAATTAAGCCAGGGGTATGTACTGGCTTGCGGCACCAGAATCGGGGGCGATATTGCCGTTACCCTGGCAGATCCAGAGCAAAATGATACCTTGCAGATAATCAGCCAGGGTAATGTTTTGGAGCTGAAACCGGATAGCTATATTAAAAGAGAATATGACCCCGGGACGGGCCAGAGCAAAATATATGCCGGCGACCGGTTCATAGGAATTGAAACCGATGCTTCCGCCTCAATTTACGGAATGGTAGTTGACATCGGTACGACTACCCTGGTGGCTGCTTTGGTTGACCTGGAATCCGGCCGGGAACTGGGAAGTAAATCAACCTTAAATCCCCAGGCGGTATACGCCCAGGATGTTTTATCCAGAATAAAAATGGCTTCAGAAGCTCAGGGTTTGGCAACCCTGCACACGCTTGTAATTGCAGCGATCAACCAAATGATTGCCGAGCTGTCGCAAGAAAATGGCATAAAGCGGGAACAGATTTATGAACTGGTTTTCAGCGGCAATACCTGTATGCTGCATCTGGCCGCCGGAGTAAGTCCCTATTCTTTAGGCAAATATCCCTATGAGCCCAAGATTTACGGGGGTGAGTATTGGCTGGCGCAGGATTTGGGGATCGCGGCAGCACCGCTGGGAGTTATATACATGCCCTCGATTATATCAGCCTTTATAGGCGCTGACATTAGCTCTGGAATACTAGCGGCGCAATTGCACCGGAAAAAAGGGGTAACCCTTTTTGTGGATATCGGGACTAACGGGGAAATGGTGATTGCATGCCATGGTTCGATCGCAGCCACTTCTACGGCTGCCGGGCCGGCATTCGAAGGAATGAATATCAGTCACGGCATGCGCGCCGCCCAGGGCGCTATCGAATATTTTGCTATTGATAATAGCGGGGCTGTCACCGTGCGCACGATTGGCAATGCAGACCCAACCGGCATATGTGGCAGTGGAATCATGGACATCGTAGGCGAGTTGGCGGCCCATCGACTAATTACTAATAGAGGCAAATTGGTTGATCCCAGTCAATCGTTCATCCTGCCTGCACTGCAGCCCAGATTTAAAAAATTGGATGGCAAAATGGCGTTTGAGGTGGCAGCGAATACCTATATCACCCAAAAAGACATCCGGCAAGTGCAATTGGCTAAAGGAGCAGTCCGGGCCGGCATTGACTTTCTGCTCAGGAGCCAGAACTTGAATGCGATTGATGTGGATAGAGTGCTTATTGCCGGATCATTCGGCTATCATTTGCAAGCCCAGAGTCTCATTAATCTAGGCCTGCTGCCGGGAGAATTCAAAGACAAGATCGAATTTGTGGGCAATACCTCCAAGTCCGGCGGAATGGCTTATTTATTAAATATTGCCTATCGGGATGAAATGGACCAGCGCGTAAAAGAGATTCAGGTTATCGAGCTGGCTAATTATAAGGATTTTGACAAAGTATTTGTAAGCTGTCTGGACTTTTAGGGGGGATTATAGCTGGTTTCAGTCAGCCGGAAGCAATCAAAACTGCAAAATGTGGAGGGGGATCAACGTGAAAAAAAGGAAAAGTATTATTGCATTTTTACTTATGACGGTATTGTTATTAACCTTAGCGGGATGCGGCGCCAAAGAGCAAACCGCCACCGCGCCTCAGGAGTTAACCAAAGTCAATATCGGTTATTTTGGGACCACCTGTGAAGCCCCGATTTATGCCGCCTATGAAAATGGATATTTTAAGGAAGAAGGCCTGGAAGTGACGCTGGTCAAAGGGGATGCCAGCACTCTGAAAGACGGCCTGGCCACAGGTAAAATCGATGCTACCGACGGTCTGATCAGTCAATGGATGAAGCCGGTGGAAGCGGGCTTAAACATTAAGTTCACCGCCGGACTACATACCGGGTGCGTCCAAGTACTGGTCCCGGCTGATTCGAAGATCACCTCCTTTAAGGATTTGAAAGGCAAACGCATAGGCATTCCGGCTATAGGTTCCGCCGGTCATGTGGTTGCAGCCAGAATGCTCTTTAAAGAAGGAATCGATTCCCAGACCGACGTAGAGTGGAGGGTTTTCCCCAACGCGGAACTGCCTCTGGTTATGGAAAAAGGAGAAGTTGACGTGATTGCGGTGGCCGATCCCTTTGCCCAGATCCAGGTGGATGGGGGCAAAGCGAAAAGCATTTATGATTCCGCTCTGGATGCGCCTTTTAAAGATGAATATTGCTGCCTGGTAGTAATCAACGGCCCCTTGATCGAAAAAGATCCGGAGACAGCTGCCGCTATCACCAGAGCGCTGATGAAAGGGGCCGAGTGGGTAAGTCAAAATCAGGAGGCTATTGCCCAAATCGAAGTAGACAAAAAGTATGTTCCGGGTGATGCGGCTACCAATGCCAGAATTCTATCCCATTATAACTATAAGCCTTCGGTTGAGGGGGGGGCCCAGGCTCTGCTGGAATCCGCCAAAGAGATGAAAGCCATAAAGCTGTTAAACCAGGATACCGATGCTGAGGCATTGGCCAAGGCCAGTTTTGTCAAGCTTCCAGGTGTAAATGATTAACGGAGTGTGGTTGCATGAATTCTAAAGAAATTATTACGGCTGCAGCCCGGCGGCAAAAAACGCCCCGGGTTCCCGTATCACTTCTTTCCGGGGGGGCATGGACTTTTAATCGTCAAGGACTCTCCCTGGAAAAAACCTTAAATTGCGGAGCGGAGTTGGCGGCTGAAATTTTGGCGGAAACCAATCAAGAAGTAGGCTGCGATGTTGTTTGGCCCGCTTCCGGATATCACAATCTAGCCATTAAAGCCCTGGGAGGAAACATCAAATGGCGAAAAAAAGGAACTCCCGACGTCTTGGAGCCGCTTATCAATGAGGCCCGCGAGGTGGAAGCCATAGATCTGGCGACGATGCAAGAGGATAAGGACCTTAATACGCTATGGGATACAGCCAGGGTGCTGGTTAAAAATATCGGCGACCATACCATGGTGGGCGCCAGCCAGTGGGGGCCATTTACCCTGGCGGGCCTCATTTACGGGGTGGAGCGGCTTATGCGCAACATTTACAAAGATAAGGAATCTGTTCATAGGGTGCTGAGTTTTACCTCAGAATTATGTTACCAATACCTGGCCTCTTTTATAGAGGCCGGGGTTGGGATTTTATCGGTGGCAGATCCCAATTCATCCGGTGACTTGATATCCCGGCAGCAATTTGCGGAATTTTCAGTTCCCTATTTACAGCAAGTTGTAAGTAAAATCAAGGCCCGGGGAGTGATACCATTCATCCATATATGCGGCAATATTACCAACCGGCTGGACTTGATCCCCGCCACCGGGGTGGAAATTCTTTCGCTGGATTATAAAGTGCCTTTGGCTAAAGCGGGAGAAATCCTTGGTTCCCAAATAGCTTTCGCAGGGAACATGAATCCGGTTGCGGTTATGCAGAATGCCAAGGCGGAAGAAGTTGCACGGATATGTACCGAGTGCATTAAAGCAGCTGGGAACAGCAGTTACATCCTAATGCCGGGGTGCGATATCCCTCCGGCGGTGCCAATAGAGAATATCAAGGCTATGGTTAATACAGCCCGCAGCTATCAACTGGAGGTATAAAAAGTGAGTTATCTTGATAATAAGGAACCACCTAAACGTGAAGACAGACTAAAATCCTGTATTACTTATGGAGGAACCATATGCGACCTGGCCTCCCGGAGCAAATCCTGTCTCATGAATGACGGGGAAAGAAGCTTTACCCAGGGATCGATCTGTCTCCTATTGCCGGCCCTGGCCATGCTCAACAGCCTGCCTGATAATGTTGTGATTTTGCATTCCGCTATCGGGTGCGGGGCCTGTACTCATTCCCAGAACGCCAATGCCAGATCGGGAGGCAGCGTACGCTGGGGGAAAGTCAAAGATGCTTTGTGGCTCGCCACCGCCATGGATGAATCGGATGTTATCAACGGCGGTGAAGAAAAACTGGAAAAAGCCATTGTGGAAGCGGATTTCCGTTATAGACCGGCGACCATAACCGTAGTTGCAGGTTGCGTTCCTGGAATTATAGGCGATGATATCGACGGAGTAATTGAAAGAACTCAGCCCCGGGTAGCCGCCAGGCTTATTCCGGTTCATTGCGAAGGATTTAAGACCAGGATATGGGCTACTGCCTATGATGCCGTCTATCATGGGATAGGGCGAAATCTGCTGGATGAACCCGAAGTGCAGGAACCATTGCTGCGGGATGAATTTGCAGATTTGCAGGAAAATTACCGGAGAAGCAGGACGGTTAATCTGTTTAACGTTTCTTCCATGGGAAAAGCGGATGAGATTGAGCTGAGCAGACTGTTGAACGCTCTGGGCTTAGAGGTTAATATATTTCCGGTTTTTTCGAAGCCTGAAGAAATGTACAGGGTGACTCAGGCCGCCCTTTCGGTCAGCACCTGCCCCACCCATGATGATTACTTCGTTAAACATTTACAAGAAAAATATGGGATCCCCTTCATATTGAATCATATGCCCATAGGAATAGAAAATACCAACCTCTGGATACGCGATATTGCCGCCTTTTTTGGTTTGGAAGAACAGGCGCAAAAATTGATCGAACAGGAAAATGCCGAGCTCCAAGCTGCCCTGGGCGAGTATTTACCGGTTTTTAAAGGCAAAACCGTATTCATTGGCGCCGGTGAATTTAGAGCTCTGGCCACCGCCAGGCTGATGCAGGAACTGGGATTCGAGATTATCGGCATACGTTCCTATCACCACGATGAATTTGCGGATAATGAATATGATAAGCTTATCCGGGCCTCCGGCAAAGATTTCTATTTTAATATTGCCAATGCCCAGCCTTTTGAAGAAGCCAACCTGCTGAAAAGGTTAAAACCGGATGTTTTCCTGGGACACTGGAATGGTAATGGAACTGCTTCCAAACTGGGTATAGCTACTCATGTTATTTATAATACCGGGTTAAGCTATATAGGTTATAAAGGCGCATTTGAAATCGCCCGCAGGCTGTTTAGACAATTGAGCAATCCTTCGTTTAACGCCAAACTCAGTAAATATACCAGGCTGCCCTATACCCAGACCTGGTATGATTCGGATCCCTTTAAACACATATTGCCGGCGGGAGGTGATTCAAATGCCTAACTTTGTCGAACGAGCCCGCTACTATTGTTCCATGGGCGGCGCCATGTCAACTGCGACCGCTTTGCCGGATACCGTACCTATTTTGCATGCGGCGGGTGGCTGCGCCGGTAATATAACCTGGGCCCAGAATGGCGGCAGCGGACTGCAGGTGGGAGGCTACTGCGGGGGATTAAACATTCCCAGCTCCAACGTGCAGGAAAAGGATATTGTTTTTGGCGGGGATCGAAGGCTTCGGGAGCAAATCCAAAATACCCTGGAAATAATGGATGGAAAATTGTTTGTCGTTATAACCTCCTGCGTAACAGAAATTATCGGCGATGATGTTAGAGCTTTGGTCAACGAATTCAAGAATCAGGGGGTTAATATAATATCGGCCGAGACCGGGGGCTTTAAAGGAAATTCATATTATGGATATGATCTGGTATTACAGGCTTTAATAAAGGATTATTTGCATAGCAACATAGAAAAACGGCCCAAACACGTAAATGTTTTGGGTATAGTACCCTATATGGACATATTCTGGCGGGGCAATTTGGAAGGAATACGCTCCCTATTGGAAAAGCTTGGCCTTAAGGTGAATACCTTCTTTACCGGGGATGACAGTCTGGACCATATTCGAGAAGCGGCCCAGGCCGAATTGAATATAGTAGTTTCCGATATTTACGGAGTGGAAGCCGCGGAGGTGTTTCAAGAAACCCACGGGACCCCCTATGTGATAACCCCGCTTCCCATAGGTCCGGCAGCCTCAGATTTGTTTCTGAGAAAGGTGGGACAGGCTCTGGAGATTGATGATAAAGTAATCGAAGCAATTATTACCCAAGAAAACCGGGCTTATTATAACTTCCTGGATCCTCTGGTAGAATGCTACAATGATCTTGACTTACAGAGGAATGCGGTAATAGTCGGTGATGCCAATTATGCTCCTGCCTTAACCCGGTTTTTGGCTGATGATCTGGGCTGGATTCCCAAACTGGTGGTATTTACCGACCAACTGGTCGATAGTCAGAAAGAATACTTTAAACTGCTCCCCGCTGCACTGGAGTCCGGACAGCAGCCCCGGATCATTTTTGAAACTGATACCAGCGAAATAATACGCTATTTAAGCGATATTTATCCCCGCCAGGGAGCTTCAAGATATCAGGAAACATTGAGCCCCGGCTTTGTGATAGGGAGCTCTTTGGATCGGGAACTGGCGTCATCCCTTGGGGCGCCCCATTTGAGCATAAGCTTTCCGGTAGCCAACCGGGCCATTATTGATCGAGGTTATACCGGGTATCGCGGGGGCTTGAGACTAATGGAAGATTTATTGAGTGCCGTTATTGCCGGCCGATAACTGCTGTTCCGGTTTTTAGACCAGAAGCCGCCAAGTAATAATGATGTTTAGCCCAGGGTCAAAGATGGCCCTGGGCTTTTTTCTTACTAACCACCCATGGCCGGAGGCCGCAACCACCGATGAAAATGTTTGGGTTTTGTCATCCTGAACGCAGTGAAGGATCTGGTGATGGAGTTATTTGGTCCTTGCAGGAGATCCTTCGTTGCACTCAGGATGACAAAGAAGTTATTTTCTTATTCGTCATATAAGTCCGCGTCGTCCGCGTCTATTTTTCGTATTAAGATGGCTTATTAATTGCCCCCGCTTGACCCCATTCCGTTTCATTTTCGCCTTTGCGGATATAAAGATAGGCAGGAATCAATAGAACCATGATAGCAGCCCCGCAGGCGGCAAAACCGAATTCAGCCCCCCAATGATCTGCGCTTAGACCTGCATACAGGCTGCCCAGCGGGGTGGACCATACAAAGATATAAACACTCATAACCCGGCCGCGGAATTCATTTTTGGTATTAAGCTGCAGGGTAGAGTTGACCGTGGAACTGAACAGATTAAAGAAAAGGCCTGTTGCTGCCAGATAAAATCCAGCCAGCAGAAAATTGTCGGTCATACTGTTCAATATCAAAAAACCACTAATAATAAAAGGAACTATGTAGAGCACAAATTTCTGAGGGCCGGACCTGCTCATGGCAGCAACCAGCATGGCGCCAATAAGCGCCCCGATGCCGGAAAATGAGAATAAAAGCCCCAGTCCCTTTTCATCCAGATTTAAAACCGTTTCCGAAAATACCGGAATCAATACATTGTTGTTCATGGCAAAAGTACCGATAATAGCCATTAAGATGGTGCAATCCCGCAAGATCCGGTGATGGCGTATATAGTCGAGGCCCGCCTTTATATCCGTAAGCATACGCTTGTTTCCCCAAGGTTTAATAGGGATGGGCAGAGGATGTATAAAAAACAAACTTATGAGTACCGCCGCAAAGCTGATAGAATTGATCAGGAAGCACATGCCCACCCCCAAATACCCCATAACCAAGCCGGCAACAGCCGGCCCTGCAACTCTGGCTACGTTAAACATGGCGGAGTTCAAAGCAATTGCATTCATTAGATCCTCTTTACCGACCAATTGAATGACCAGGGCCTGGCGGGCCGGAATATCAAGCGTGTTCATACATCCCAACGCAAAAGCCAGGGTGAGAATGTGCCAATAGCGGATATGTCCGGTAAAAACCAAAACCGCCAGAATAAAAGTTACAATAAGCGAGCCTGACTGCGTAATATACAATATCTTTTTTTTGGAAAACCGGTCTACGATTACTCCCGCAAACAGAGAGAAAAACAGCAGCGGGGTAAATTGGAGCGCGCCCACCAGGCCAAGCAAAAAAGCGGATTTGGTCAGGCTGTAGGCCAGCCAGGGCTGGGCCACATTCTGCATCCAGGTGCCGGTCAGGGAGACGCACATACCCAGCCAATAATATCGGAAATTTTTATGTCGCAAAGGTATAAAAGGATTATTAAAGGCTGTTTTTATTTGCCCCGATAGCTTCATCATCTAAATCTCCATCTTCTCTATATTGATTTGAGGTTGAAATCAAAAGAGCAATGTCAACCAGTTGGCTGGTGTAACATTGCCTCTATTTTTTATAGTCAGCGTTATCAATTGGGGACTTATTATAAAGTCCTGCCTTAAGGGTTAAACTTACTCCTCCGTGTCCAGCCGGTTTAAAGGTTTGCAAATTATCTCGTTTACCCGCAGCCGGTTTAAGTGTTGGGAGGAAGCAGCCTGCATAAGCAGGGCGGTATCGGAGCCTCGTCCGGTGCCGGCTATGGCGATTACCTGCTCACCGGGCTTTATGAACCCGGCATCGGCAGCCATGAGGACAATCTCAAAACAGACTTTCACTCCCTGACTGAAACAACGCAGGAGGTTGGCCATGATGGTGGGTACGGTCGAGCCGTATAAATCACCGGTATGGAAGAGCATGGTGCCAAAATGTACTTCATGTCCCGCCTCTCTCAAGGTTTTTGCCAGTTCAGGCGAAAAGGGGTTTTCTTTCCTTTTAAAATCATATTGATGTCCAACCACGATAAGCTGGACATCCTGTCCCTTGAAATATTCCATGGCTCGGACTGCGGTTGTACCGGTGGTGGAGGCCAGGACTATTTTCTCTACAAAGCTCGTCTGCAGCCTTGCTGCCGCCAGGCTGAAAGCCATTTCAGTGTTATCCGCTTTCAAATCCTCAAAATAGAATATTCTACGGTCCATCAAAATACTCCTTCCCATAAAAACGGTTAGATTCAAATTGTGCCCCGCGCCAATAAACTAGCTGATTATTTTTTGATAAACTACGATATCAAGGAATTGCCCGAATTTGCGGCCGACTTCCTTATAGTGGGCGCACTTGGTGTATCCGTTTTGGGCTACCAATTTGATACTGGCTTCATTTAAGCCGGATATAACCGCCAAAAGCACGTGAAAGCCCTGCCGCCGTGCGTAATCTTCAATGAAGTTTACCGCTAAACTGCCGATGCCCTGCCTGACTGCTTCCGGTTGCAAATATATACTGATTTCGGCAGTAATATCATAAGCTTCTCTTTCCTTGTACCGGGTAATAATTACGTAGCCGCATATTTGTTGTTCAGCCAGGATTACAAATGTTTTATACCGGCTGTCCTCAAAGAAAACCATCTGGCGCATTTTTTCGGGGGTGGGTATGCGGGTGTGAAAAGATACGTCGGTGTTGGTTACATAATATGAGTATATCCCCAGGACCTCACCGAGATACTCTTCCTGCATCTCCTTAAAAACAATTTCTATGTTCGTGCTGCTCATCTGACTTATTGCCTTCTTTAAATGGGATACTAATATTATGCCATTTTTAGCGGCATATCCCAAGTACAAGTTTTTATCGGGGATGATACAAGCCTGATCAATACAAACCCTGTCGCAGCCGTCCTCAATTAATCCTTAATATAATATGGGAGCCGAGGTTATGGGGGTGATATTGAAGAGGGGGATCTATAGGTAAACACATATTAAGGGCCTCAGGTTGGTATTGACAAAATAGGGTTTATAATTTAAATTCACAATAAAGACTATTAAAAATATAGGATTAGTGGGGTAAAATCGAGGTGCCATTATGAACCTGAATAAAATGAAGTGGATAGGCCCGCTATTTCCTGCTTTATTCATTGGCGTATTTGAATTTGCCCGGCATCGTTTCCTGCATGTTATTTCAATGAACAGCGGTAACGTACTGGTTGCGGTTTTAACCGGGCTCCTGTTTTTTATATATTTCCATGCAGTTTTTGCCTGGATACAAACGCTTAACGCTAAACTGCAGCAGGAAAAAGAAGAATTGGTCATTATGAAAGAACGGGATCGCATCGCTGACGAGTTGCATGACAGCATTGCGCAGGCGCTGTTTTTTATGAATATTAAAGCAATAGAAATCGACTCTGCCTTAAGAAAGGGAAAACAACCGTTGACCGAGATTACGGAACTGCAGGAAGCGATTAAATTTACGGATACTGATATACGTCAGCATATTTTTGACTTGCACCGGATGCGTCAGGAAAACATTGATCTGCCCGACTCTATCCGTAAGCTGGCGGCAGCTTTTCAGGAGCAAAGCGGGATCAAGGTTGATTTAGATCTGAGAGGTGATTTCCATACTGAACTGAACCATCAGAAGAAATCTCATCTCATTCGTATTCTTCGGGAGGTACTGTGCAACATCCGTAAACATGCTAAAGCAGAACATGTTCAAGTTAGTTTAAGAGAGAGTAAAAATGAGTATGAACTGATGATTAAGGACGATGGGGAAGGATTTGCGGCCGATAATCTAAAAGGCGGAAAATCATCTTTCGGGCTTAAAATTATGGAGGAAAGATCGAAGGCTATCGGCGCCCAATTCAACCTGGAAAGCTTTCCGGGCAGGGGAACCCTGGTATCGATCAGTATGAATTTGCATTGAGGAGATGAATATGGGCATGACCACCAAGGTATTAGTAGTTGATGATCATTTATTATCGCGCAAAGGTATTGCCAGCATTCTCTCAACTCATCCCATGTTTGAAATCGTAGGAGAGGCTACCGATGGTCTGGAAGCTATTGAAAAAGCCAAGGCGCTGATGCCCGATCTGATTTTAATGGATATCAGGATGCCCAATGGCAGCGGTCTGGATGCTACCCGCCGGATTAAAGCAGAGATGCCTTATGTGATAATTGTTATTCTCAGCGTATCCGATGATGTCCAGGATTTTTTTGAGGCGATCAAGTTTGGCGCCCAGGGTTATCTGTTAAAAAATATGGAGCCGGAATATTGGCTGGATTATTTAGTCAGCATTATTCAAGGGGAAGCTCCCATATCAAGGGTTTTAGCCAGTAAAATACTGCAGGAATTTTCGCTCCCCAAGGATGACTTGATCGGCCATAAACTATCAGAGCGGGAAAAAGAAGTGGTTCAGCTGGTCAGCCAGGGTCTCAGTAATAAAGCTATCGGTGAAAAACTGCACATCAGTGAAAATACGGTAAAAAACCATTTACGTAACATCCTGGCCAAACTTCATCTGCAAAACCGCGTACAACTCGTTGCCTTTGCCTACAAAAACGGTCAGGTTAGCAACTGAAATTTGCCGCAGATTCCAAGGATTTGACTGCAAAAGGTTGGGTTATACTGAACCTTTCACCAGTCAGCCAGTTTAAAGCTTAATTAGATTCCCATTATTTAAAGGACTAAGACTATCTTCCGGAAAAGCAAGAGAGTTATAGTTCAGATTGTTGATAAAGTCAGGCCGAGCAAAAAAGTTCACCCAAGGGCACTACTGATGTACCGTAAACGGTACTATTAAGGTTGCAAGAGCAAGGCATTAATGAAAGCCCGTGATTGAGACGTACATCAAGGTACGTTGATTGAATGGGCTTTCGTTAATAACAAAGCACCCAAAGGGCACAACCTATGTTCGCTTTGCTCACGAATTAATGACGCTATTGGGCTTTTTTGACGGCCTGATACTGTCCCAATGTACTATGTATGTTGCTGAAAGTACTAAAGATAAAGCCAAAATGAGCTTCAGGTATCATTGGCAGCCCCAGCTGTTTATGTTATCTTGGATTCAATAAATAATATTAAACCTATCTGAATAATATATAGAGAGGCGGGAAGCACTGGGAAAATAGAGGTTTTATCAAGATTAATATATAAAGGAGGTTTTCAGTTTGAAGCGAAAGAGCAAAAGCTTATTGTCCGCGCTTATGGGTTTATTGATGGTAATGCTGCTGGCCCTGCCGGTGGCGGCGCATACAGGAGATGCAGACATATCCGGGCATAATGGCCAGGCATCAGAAAATATATCATCATCCCGGCCAAGTGATATCCAGGGGCATTGGGCCGTTCAACCAATAGCAGTGTGGCTTGACAAAGGCTTTATAACAAGTTATGAAGACGGGACTTTTAAACCTGAAGCTTCTATCAGCCGGGCTGAATTCATAGCGGTGCTGAATCACAGCTTGGGCTTATCGGCCCGGACGAATATTGATTATACAGATGTACCGGCGGATGCATGGTATGCGGAAGATTTGCAGAAGGCCCAGGCCGCAGGTTATATCGCCGGTTATGCAGACGGAACTTTTAAACCGGACGCTTCTATTCTCCGAGCTGAAGTTGCGCAAATAATTGCCGCAGTCTTCAAGACGAATGAGTGCGAACCTGATGATAAAATCAGCACCTATAAAGATTCAGGCGATATTCCGGCATGGGCCAGAAGTGCGTTCAATTATGGGCTTTGCCAAAAAATATTTGCCGGCTACCCCGATAATACAGTTCGCCCTTTAAATCAGATAACCAGAGCCGAGGCTGTCGCGGTTTTATACCAGGCCATTAATTCGCCGGGAAAGACAGTACCAGAACAGACTTTCTTCACCGGGTATATTGAGGATGAAGATTGCTTCGTTTGGCATACCGATCCTGCTAATAACTCAAACCCCGGTAATGATTCAAAAGATTGCTTATCGATGGCCGGGTGCGCCTCAAGTGGTTATGGGATAGCAGTTCCTCAAGGTGACGGGAGCTATAAATTTTATTACTTTGATGGGTCATTTGCCCCTAACGCTACCGGTGCACAAGTCCAGGCAGCTGAATTAATTGCCAATACGGCCAAGACTGATCATATTGAAATTACCGTAACCGGCACATTAACAGGAGATACCAAAACTGCCGCAGATGGGCGAAACTATCCGGTGATAAGGGTATCCTCAATCTTTGAGGGCTCTAACAGCTTGGTGGGCATACAGAAATTCAGCGGCTGGCTGGGAGATTCCGATTGCAGTCCGAAAAAGAGCGATCCCACCGCGATGAGTACCGAATGCCTTAAATGCACGAAGTGCGAGGCGAGCGGATACGGGATTTCTATCAAGCAAGCAGATGGTACCTTTAAATATTATAAATTTGATGAAAACGGCCATAACCTTGCCCGGCAGATCGTAGCAGCCACCACCCAAGTGAAAGTACCGCCAATTATAGCGGAAGGCAGCCTGGATGGTGATATCCTCCAAGTAGTATCGGTTATTGAGGTAAAATAGAGTAGGGAAGCAAAAAGAGCGTCCCCTTGCTTCCCCCGATAGACGAAAGGCCCCGTCTATTCGACTTCTTTTTGCTTCCTGACCGCGGCAGTCATATAAGTTCGCGTTGGTCCGCGTCTATCTTCGTATTAACCAGGCCTGGGCAAAATCTGCAATCAAGTCATCCGCATCCTCCAATCCCGCTGATATTCGGATAAGATTATCGGTAATACCCAGGCGCAATCTTTCAGATGGCGGCATGGAGGCGTGGGACATGGTCACCGGATAGGAAACGATAGTTTCCACTCCCCCCAGACTCACAGCCACTGCCGCCATGGTTATATTATGCATAAAGCTTTTGGCCAGCTCCGCGGTTTGCGCCTTAAACGAAAGTACGGCTCCGGGGCCGTCGGCTTGGGATAAATGCAGGACGCTGCCGGGATGCGTATCCAGGCCGGGATAATAGACCGCTTGGACCTGGGGTTGCCCGGAGAGCCATTCGGCCAATTTGCGCGCATTTTGCTGCTGATAGTCCATTCTAACCTTAAGAGTTTTCAAGCCCCGCAGCAGCAGCCAGCTGTCCTGAGGCCCCAAAACCGCTCCAAAGCCGTTTTGCACCGCATATATCCTACGACCTAATCCCTCGTCCCTGACTGCTGCCAGACCTGCGA
Organism: Syntrophomonadaceae bacterium; assembly: GCA_034927445.1. GTDB lineage: Bacteria > Bacillota > Syntrophomonadia > Syntrophomonadales > Syntrophomonadaceae > PHAA01. The sequence goes on along the minus strand of JAYFPZ010000007.1, from coordinate 65,146 downwards.
TCACGTCGCTATGTCCGCCGATAAATTTGGTGGCGCTGTGAATTACTATATCCGCCCCCAATTCTAACGGACGTTGCAGATAGGGTGACATGAAAGTGTTGTCGACGATTACCAATAGATCATGCTCCCGGGCAATAGTTACAGCTGCCCTCAAGTCCGTAATTTTCATCAAGGGGTTGGAGGGGGTTTCTAAAAATAGTGCCCTGGTGTTGGGTTTAAGCGCGGATTTAAGGGCATCCGGATCAGAGGCGTCAACAAAGGTGCAATCCAGGTTGAAGCGGCGGAAAACAGTGGAAGCGACTCTGAAAGTGCCGCCGTAAACATCTTCGCAGATTACCAGGTGGTCCCCCGCGGCGAAAATTGATAGCACCGAGGAGGTGGCTGCCATTCCGGAGGCAAAGGCAAAACCCCGATTTCCCCCTTCCAATAGGGCGATAGTATTCTCCAGAGCCTTGCGGGTGGGATTGCCCGAGCGGGAATAATCAAATTCCTGGGCTTGGCTGATGTCGGCTTGATGATAGGTGGAAACCTGGTAAATTGGAATACTTAAGGCTCCGGTGTCTTTGTCGGTTTCGTTTCCGTTATGAATCAGTTTGGTACCAAATTTCATAAAGTGCCTCCTCTGTTCAAAATAAATACCCCTGTTTTCCCGGGATTATCCGGGAGAATACAGGGGAAAAGGAATGTATCTTGGGATCAAGCCAGGGCTTGTTCCAAATCTTCAATTATATCGGTCAGGGCTTCAATTCCGACGGACAGCCGCAGCAACTTGTCGGTTACCCCTAAGCTTTGGCGTATTTCCTCGGGAATAGCTGCATGGGTCTGAGTGAGGGGATAGGTAATCAGGGTCTCAACCCCCCCAAGACTTTCGGCAAAAGCAATCAGATTCAGCCGTGCCAGCAGACTCTCCACCCAAATTGAATTTTTCAGGGTAAAGGATATCATTGAACCGAATCCGGAGGATTGGCGAATAGAGATATCATATCCCTCGTGCTCCGGCAGTCCCACGTAGTATACCCGTTCCACCTTGTTGTGCTGGGCCAGCCATTGGGCCACTGCCAGAGCATTATGCTGCTGCCTTTCCAGCCTGATCCCCAGGGTTTTGATCCCTCTTAATATCAGCCAGCTGTCAAAAGGGGCTAGGGTGGCCCCGATAGAATTCTGAAAAAACCTGATTCGTTCCTCGAGGTCGGCATTATTGACTACTACGAATCCAGCCAGGGTGTCATTATGCCCCCCTAAAAATTTGGTGCCACTATGTACTACTATATCGGCTCCCAACTCCAATGGCCGCTGGAAGTAGGGAGACAGAAAGGTGTTGTCGACAATTGTCATAATAGCATGGCTCTGGGCCAGTTCAACCAGCCCTCTGATATCACTGACTTTCATCATGGGATTGGAAGGAGTTTCTATAAAAAATCCTCTGGTATTGTTTTTAATTGCAACGGGGATTTTATTTAATTGGCTGGTATCAATATAAGAAAAATCGAGGCCGTGTTTTCGGGAGATCTCTTCAAAAAGACGATAGGTCCCGCCATAGAGGTCATCTGATACCAGCAGGTGGTCGCCCGGGGCAAAGAGCTCCATTACGGCGGAAATAGCAGCCAAGCCGCTGGCAAAGGCTATCCCGGCCTTCCCGCCTTCCAGGCTGGCAATGGTGTTTTCTACCTCTTCCCGGGTGGGATTGCTTGATCTGGTGTAATCATAACCGGTACTTTTTCCAAGTCCGGGATGTCTAAAAGTGGCGGTTTGATAGATGGGAAAGCTTATCGCTCCGGTACGCGGGTCCGACCCGGTGCTGCCGCGCACAACTTTTGTTCGAATATCCCAGTTCCTCTGCATCAGTCAAACCTTCCCCGACATCCGGACGTATTTTTACATGTCAACGCCAAACATATCGCACTATTCAAACCCAAACACTCCTTTATCACTATGCCGATAAAATTAATAGGATTTTAAGATAAGGTATATAATAGCCGGGGACAGGGGGATAGGTCCTTTGCCCCCCTGTTGCGCTTTAGATATAAAACATGTTGGACAAATTTCCGGATAGTTTTTTGTATTCAACCACCAAATCTTCCAGAGTAATTGAATCCACCACCGTATTTATACTGTTGTTGATCGCATCCCAAACATTGGTTTTTAAACAGTATTCAATCTGGTTTTTGGCTTCAATATCGTTATGTTCACCGGTTATAGATAGTTTGCCTTCCAAGGCGCGGAGTATATTGCCCACTGTAATGCGGCTGGGGCTGTCAGCCAAAATATACCCCCCTTGGGCACCTTTTACGCTGTTAACCAGTCCCGCCTTTCTTAAGGTTGAGAATACCTGTTCCAGATAATTGGGAGAGATATCCTGTCTCTCAGCGATAGAATTAAGAGAAACGTGATCACCGTTGGAATAAATGGCCAGATCCAACATGGAACGGAGACCGTAACGGCCCTTAGTCGACAGCTTCATTACTGATCCTCCAATATTAGTATTCATATATAATTAATAATATATTAAACTGCCCCGGAATGCAAATATTTTTCAGCTCAGCTTTTCTGTTGGGCAGGTGCCAGGATATTTACATTATATATTTTTGACAAATGATCCCCAAATCATTTATTCTATTCATTGTACACTTATTATATAGGAATAATGTAATAATTTGTGAATATTGTTAGGTAACCGCAACATCTATTTAAAGGAGGAGAATAAACATGCCTATCAAAATTCCCGATAATCTTCCTGCAACTGAGATCCTAAGAAATGAGAATATTTTCGTAATGGATGAAAAACGGGCTTTCACCCAGGATATACGTCCGTTGCGGATAGCCATATTAAATCTGATGCCTTTGAAAAGCATTACCGAAACTCAATTGCTGCGCCTTTTGGGTAATACTCCCCTGCAGCTGGAAATTGTACTGCTGCATACCGATTCCCATACTCCCAAGAATACTTCCCAGGAATATCTGGAGAACTTCTATATAACCTTCGATGATATTAAACATCAAAAATTTGACGGTATGATTATTACCGGAGCTCCGGTGGAATTATTGGAATTTGAAGAATTGAGCTACTGGGAGGAACTTAAAGCAATAATGGACTGGACCCGCCGTAATGTATTCTCGACTCTACATATTTGTGTGGGGGCGCAGGCGGGGTTGTACTATCATTACGGGATACCCAAATATCCGCTGGCATCCAAGATGTTTGGGGTGTTTGCCCATACGGTAAACCGCAAGAACGTACCTCTGCTGCGCGGTTTCGATGATGTATTTTACGTTCCTCATTCTCGGCATACGGAAGTAAGACGAGAGGATATTGAAAAAGTGGATGATATAGAAATTTTATCGGAATCAGAGGAGGCGGGTATCTATATTGTATCCTCCAAAGATGGGCGCCTGATTTTCGTAACCGGCCACTCCGAGTATGATGATAACAGCCTGAAAAAGGAGTATGACCGCGACATTGCCAAAGGCATAAAAATGGAAATTCCCCGGAATTATTATCCGGGCGACGACCCGAGCCAGGTGCCCTTGGTTAGATGGCGCGGCCATGCCAATCTGCTTTTTACCAACTGGCTGAATTATCATGTTTACCAGGAAACCCCGTATGATTTGGATCAATTAAAATAAGAATGGTTACCAGTAAATATATAGAATAAGGCCCGTACCGTATTTAAGTGAGGGTCTGGCGCCGAACAAGTTTACCCCCGGTAAGGCGGGTAAAAGTTCAAGCGCAAGGCAATCAGCAAGACCGTAATTTAGGCGTATTAAGATATGGCGACATTATCCCTTGAGGAGTGTCCCCTAAAACAGTACGTCGATTGCACGGTCTTTTTGTATTAGCGCAGTTATTGCGATCTTAATGGTTTGCGAAGCAAACATCGGTGTGCTCTGGGAGCAGCCTTTTTGCCATCCGCCCCATATAATTTTAAATGTACGGGTAGTATAATGGCGATTTAGCTTGTGAAATCCTAATCAATCAGGCATTCTATATTGGTGCTGAGGCTGAGCGGGATGCTTTGTGGAACTTTTCTCTTTATGATCAGTTTAATTTAACATAAATATCTTGACATTATCCCATAAAACGATAAAATTAATTTATAATTCCTATTGGAATACTTGGGATTTATTGCGCATATTAATTCTACATAGGCAACCTGGTTTGGAATTAGGGAGGTGACGTAATGGGAACTGCCAAAGATACTGATCTTAAAAAAGAAGCATTTCCGTTGGAAGTCCAGATTAAAATTATTGAAGCTATTAGAAGTCTTAAATATGGAATTGTAAGCATAATAGTTCAGGATGGGCATGTAATACAAATTGAGAAACTGGAAAAGGAAAGACTAAAATAGACTCAAATTTTGTGAGATTATGCTAATATTATATAGAAAAATATCGGGAATTATTATTGGAGGCCACCAACTTGATTGAAATAAGTAATCTCACTAAGGTCTATCATACCGCCCACCAAGAGATAACCGCCCTGGACAATGTTAGCTTGTCCATTAAGCAGGGCGAAATTTTCGGTATCATTGGCCTTAGCGGTGCTGGCAAAAGTACCTTGATCCGGTGTATTAATATGCTGGAAAAGCCCACCCAGGGAACTATCGAGGTTGACGGTCAGATCATCACCGCTTTGAACAAGAAGGAACTTCTGCAGGCCCGACAGAAAATTGGCATGATCTTTCAGCATTTTAATCTCCTCTCTTCACGGACAGTATTTGACAATGTAATGTTCCCCCTGGAGATTGCCGGGACTCCGGTTAAGCTTGCCCGCCAAAGAGTAAGCGAACTGCTGGAGATGGTAGGGATCAGCGATAAGGCCCAGGTCTATCCGGACCAATTGAGCGGAGGACAGAAACAGCGGGTGGGCATTGCCCGGGCCCTGGCCAATGATCCTAAAGTATTGCTGTCGGATGAGGCTACTTCAGCCCTTGATCCCCAAACCACGCGTTCTATTTTAAAACTGCTCAGGGAGATTAACTCCGAATTGAACCTGACCATTTTATTGATTACCCATGACATGAATGTAATAAAACAGGTCTGTGACCGGGTGGCGGTAATCAATGAATCAAAAATCGTTGAGGTAGGAGATGTTCTCTCCATATTCAGCAATCCGGGTACACCCACCTCCCAAAGTTTTATAAACGCCATTGTAAATGAAGAAATACCGGAGGAATATACCTATCGCATGCTGAAAACCCATCAGGACAAATATTCCTGCCTGGTTCGGGTGTCGTTTATTGGCCCTTCCGCCGGGGAGCCCCTGATTTCTTCCATGATTAAAAAGTATGATATAGACGCCAATATCCTTCACGGCAATATCGACCGAATCAAAGACGTTCCCTTCGGGAATCTTACCCTGGAGTTGATAGGGCCAAGCAGGGAAGCGGTGGATCAATCTTTAGGCTATTTGAGAAGCAGTGGCCTGGAAATAGAGGTGATCGCTTAGATGGATGCATATTGGGGCATTATTCAATCCAGCCTGTGGGGAAGCGATCTCTGGGCGGGAAACGCCTGGATAATTGAAAAGGTGCTGCAAGCCACCTGGGAAACCCTATATATGGTGGCCATTGCCACCAGCTTGAGCTATGTCTGTGGACTGCCTCTGGGGGTAATCCTGGTAACGACGGAAGAAGGTCATATTTTAGAGAATAAAGGCGTAAACCGTATCCTGGGATCCATCATAAACGCTGTACGGTCCATACCCTTTATTATATTCCTAATCCTGGTAATACCATTCACCCGGTTAGTGGTGGGCACTTCAATCGGCACAATCGCCTCCATGGTTCCTCTGACCTTGGCTGCTGTGCCTTTTGTGGCCCGCCTGGTGGAGACCTCACTCAAGGAAATAGAATGGGGGCTGGTTGAAGCGGCATTATCCATGGGGGCAAATGCCTGGCAGGTGATAACCAAAGTACTGATTCCCGAAGCCCTGCCTTCCATTACCCTGGGGATAGCCATAACCACCATTAATCTGGTAGGATATTCCGCCATGGCCGGAATAGTGGGAGGAGGTGGACTGGGGACTCTGGCCTATTATTACGGTTATCAGCGTTACGAGAACTTGATTATGTGGGTTACTGTTGTCGTACTGATAATATTCGTTCAATGTGTACAAACGATGGGAGATAAAACAGTTGCCAAAATGATTAACCGAAGGAGGTAAACTAATGAGAAAAACCCTGGTACTTATTGTCAGCGTAATATTCCTGCTTTCCGCCTTAGCCGGTTGCACCAGCAAAACAAACGACAACGACAAGGCTGCCGATTCCAACGCCAATCAGCCGGCGGCAACCACCAAACTGGTAGTTGGGGCTACGGCCAAACCTCATGCCGAGATTCTGGAAGTGGTTAAACCCCTCTTGGCCAAAGAGAATATAGATCTGGAAATTAAGGTGTTTACTGATTATGTACAACTTAATCCTTCATTAAAAGACGGTCAAATCGACGCTAACTTTTTCCAGCATATACCTTATCTCGATGAGTACAACGAGAAAAACAATGCCAAGCTGGCTTGGGTAGTAAAGGTGCACAATGAACCCATGGGTGTTTATTCGAAAAAAATTGATAGTCTTGATAAATTAGCCGACGGCGCCAAAGTAGGCATTCCCAATGATGCCACCAACGGCGGGCGCGCTTTAATGGTGCTGGCCAGTGCCAATCTGATTAAGCTGAAAGCGGATGCAGGGGTGACCGCTACCGAAAAAGACATTGTTGAAAACCCTAAAAAGCTTGTACTGGTTCCGATGGACGCGGCCATGTTGCCGAGAACCTTGGATGATGCCGCTATCTGTGTCATTAACAGCAATTATGCCCTGGAAGCCAATCTTAATCCGGTAAAGGATTCACTTTTCATGGAGCCCAAGGATTCTCCGTTCGCCAACGTACTGGCGGTGCGGCCGGATGATAAAGACAAAGACGCAATCGTCAAGCTGGGCAAGGCGCTGCAGTCTCCGGAAGTGAAAAAGTTCCTGGAGGATAAATACCAGGGCAGCTGCGTTCCCTCTTTCTAAAGTCCAATAGCCGACAATAATAAACCAATAGGTAGGTAGAATGTAAGGCCTGTGTACGCAAACACAGGCCTTTTTTATATATTGACTGGCCTAATTCAGTGCTGCTCGCAATCTTTACATCCACGCTTAAACATATGATCATTTAGCAGACTATATAACGTTATATCTCACCGGGATTTCTGTTGGGAATTATAAAATTTCTCAAATAATTATAAGAATTTCTATATATTTTCTTGACAAAAAGGATTGGATTAATTAATATTATACTAACCTGATAGGAATTGTTGGTTATGCAAGCGGCGGCTAAAACGCAATATAGATTACCTTACATATGTTTACTAAAATGTGACCCATAATATCAAATAGGGAGATTAGTTCTGGCGCTTCACCACTAAGTTGCAGCACCTATTGAGAAGGGAGAAGACTGAAGATTCAACCAATGCTTAGAGGGGATTTATTTCTTGACAGGTTTAAAAAAGTGGTTCTAATAATAGTTGCCGATAATTTATTTTAAACGAATTAATCATGTTTTATAGTAAAATTAGCCTTGTAATATAAAACTACATAATAACCATAGGAATAATAAAATTAATCAAAGGAGAGGTTGTAATGAGTGAAAGGAAGTTGAAGTTTGACACCCTGCAGGTTCATGCGGGACAAAAACCGGATCCTACTACCGGTTCCCGGGCAGTGCCCATTTATCAAACCACATCGTATGTTTTTAGGGACGCCAAGCATGGCGCCGACTTATTTGCGCTAAGGGAACCGGGGAATATTTATACACGGATTATGAATCCGACCAATGATGTTTTTGAACAAAGAGTGGCCGCCTTGGAAGGGGGAGTAGGCGCTTTGGCGACCGCCTCAGGTTCCGCCGCCATAACGTATGCGGTTTTAAATATTGCTTCAGCCGGAGATGAAATTGTATCAGCCAGCACCCTGTACGGTGGAACTTATAATCTATTCTCGGCTACCTTTCCTAATTTTGGCATAAAAGTTCACTTTGTTGATCCTGACGACCCGGAGAATTTCAGGAAAGCTATTAATGAAAAAACCAAAGCCCTTTTTATTGAAACCATCGGTAATCCTGGCATTAACCTTATTGACATCGAGGCGGTAGCCAAGATTGGGCATGAAAACGGCATCCCGCTCATCATTGACAACACTTTCGGAACGCCTTATCTGATCAGGCCCATCGAATTTGGAGCCGATATCGTGGTTCACTCGGCGACTAAGTTTATTGGCGGGCATGGTACCTCCATCGGTGGGGTTATCGTTGACGGAGGAAAATTTGATTGGGCCGGCAGCGGAAAATTTCCGGGACTGACTGAACCTGACCCCAGCTATCATGGAATCAGGTATGTTGCTGATGTGGGAGCGGCTGCCTATATTACCAAAGCCCGGGTGCAACTGCTCAGGAATACCGGTGCCAGTTTAAGCCCATTTAACGCTTTTTTATTCCTGCAAGGTTTGGAAACCCTGTCCTTGCGGGTGGAAAGGCACGTCGCCAATACCAAAAAAATTGCGCAATACCTTAAGGATCATCCCCAGGTTGTCTGGGTGAACTATCCCAGCCTGGAAGGCGACAAGTATTATGACCTGGCGCAAAAATACTTTCCTCAAGGCGCAGGCTCTATTTTCACTTTCGGGATAAAAGGCGGAGTCGAAGCTGGGATTAAATTCATCAATAGTCTGGAGATATTTTCCATGCTGGCTAATGTAGCCGATGTGAAGTCACTGGTTATTCACCCGGCCAGTACCACCCATTCCCAGCTGTCGGAAGAGGAACTGAAGGTTGCAGGCGTTACTCCGGATCAGATCAGGCTTTCCATCGGCATAGAGGATGTGGAGGATTTGATTTTTGATCTCGACCAGGCTTTTGCCAAAGCGGCCCAGGATTAAGGTACATGTTACTAAACCGGAAATTAAATGATCTGCAGAATTTAATCAGGTCCATGGACAGTTTAGCGGTTGCGTTTTCAGGCGGGGTAGACAGCACTTTCTTGTTGAAGGTAGCCCATGAAGTTTTAGGGGATAAGGTTGTAGCTGTTACTGCCAGGTCCTCAACCTATCCTGCCAGGGAGTTTCAGGCAGCCCTTGACTTTGTCAATAACGCTGGGATCAAGCACTTGGTAATCACTACCGACGAACTCGATATTGAGGGCTTTGCTGACAATCCGCCCAACCGGTGCTATATATGCAAACGGGAACTCTTTAGACAGATGGTTGAAATCGCTCGCCGGAATAATATTAGCTTTGTGGCAGATGGTTCAAATTTTGACGATATCAATGATTACCGACCGGGGATGAAAGCTTTAAGCGAGCTAAATATAGCCAGTCCCTTACGGGAAGCCGGCATGACCAAGCAAGACATAAGACTTTTATCCAAGGAAATGGGGCTGCCCACCTGGAATAAACCGGCTTTTGCGTGTCTGGCTTCCCGAATCCCTTATGGGCAAAAAATTGACCATAAGAAGCTGTCTATGATTGAAAAAGCCGAACAATATTTATTGGATTTGGGGTTTGAACAAGTTAGAGTTCGTCATCACGGTGATATTGCCAGAATTGAGGTTTCACCCCCGGAACGCCTCCGCTTTGCGCAGGAGAACATCATGGACCAGGTTGATGATTATTTCAGGCAGATAGGATTTGCCTACACCGCCCTGGATCTGAAGGGATACAGGACCGGGAGCATGAATGAAAAGATTGTAAATAAAAAGAAGGAGGAACCCCTATGAGTAAAATTGCAAAGAGCCTAACCGATTTAATCGGCAACACGCCGCTGTTGGAACTGGCCAACTACAACCGGGCTAACAATCTCGAGGCCAGAGTTATTGGCAAGCTGGAGTATTTCAATCCTGCCGGCAGCGTCAAAGACCGGATCGGCTACGCCATGATAAAAGACGCTGAGGATAAAGGATTATTGAACAAAGATACGATTATCATCGAGCCTACCAGTGGCAATACCGGGGTTGCCCTGGCTTTCGTGGCAGCCGCCCGGGGTTATCGTCTGATACTTACGATGCCTGATACCATGACGCTGGAGAGAAGAAGCCTGCTGAAAGCGCTGGGAGCGGAGTTGGTCCTGACCCCCGGGGCCGAGGGTATGCCTGGTGCGATTAGGAAGGCTGAGGAACTGGTAGCCCAGACTCCCAATGCTTTTATTCCCCAGCAATTTAAGAACCCGGCGAATCCGGAAATTCATCGTAAAACCACGGCGGAAGAGGTATGGCGGGACACCGACGGAGCTGTTGATATATTTATTGCCGGGGTTGGCACCGGGGGAACCGTAAGCGGGGTCGGAGAAGTGCTGAAAGCCAAAAAACCCTCAGTCCAGATCATAGCCGTAGAGCCCTTGGAGTCACCGGTTTTATCGGGGGGGTCGCCCGGGCCGCATAAGATTCAGGGGATAGGCGCCGGCTTTGTACCCGAGGTATTCAATCGCGAGGTAATTGATGAGATTTTTAAGGTGAAAAGTGACGAGGCGATTGACACCGCCCGCAGTCTTTCCAGGAACGAAGGATTATTGGTAGGCATTTCCTCCGGTGCGGCCGCCTTTGCCGCGACCCAGCTGGCCAAGCGCCCGGAGAACAAAGGGAAAGTTATTGTAGCCCTGCTGCCGGATACGGGTGAAAGATACCTGTCACACCCGGTATTTGCTGAATTGTAAATAATCATCCAAGGGCGGTTGGAAACTGAGTCGGAACAGAGGGACAGTATTATCCCTGAATATCATAAAATCAGCCCAGCCGTCCTATTTATTAGAAATGTCTTAATAAAATACAATGGGGACTGAACTTTAAGCTCAGTCCCCATTGTACCCTTGTCCCGTTACTTGTCTGCCGCCAGAATGGTCCCGCCCCCCAGAACCTGCTCGCCATCATATAAAACTACGGCTTGGCCCGGAGTAATAGCACGCTGAGGTACATTAAAATCGACCTGAATGCGATTGCTGCCCAGCGGAGTTATCAACGCCGGTATGCGAGCAGCCGAATAGCGTATCTTGGCACTGGCGGGGAAAGCCTTCTGAGGAACCGTTCCTGATATAAAATGGGCGTTTTCCGCGATCAGCGAACTGTGAAAAAGATCCTGGTTGTCACCTATCCAAACGGTGCTGGTTTCGGGGTCTATGCCGGTTACATAAGCAGGTTGGCCCAAGGCCAGTCCCAGCCCTTTCCTTTGACCGACGGTATAGTGGTGAATACCTTTATGAATTCCCAGAGTCTCACCGCTCAACCGGCGAAAGGCGCCGTACTTCGTTTTGGTTGGGGCATAATTGTCCACATACTCTCCGTAACGGCCGGCAGATACAAAACACAAGTCCTGGCTCTCGGCTTTATGGAATACCTGTAAACCAGCATTTTCGGCGAGCCGGCGCACCTCTTGCTTAGTGTAGGCCCCCAGGGGAAAGAGGGTATGCCCCAGCTGATATTGGGTCAGGGTGTACAAAGCATAACTCTGGTCCTTACGATTGTCGAGCCCCGTAAATAGACCGTATTGACCGGAGGCTTCGTCTCTGCTGATGCGGGCATAGTGGCCGGTGGCAATAAAATCAGCCTGCATGGATAAGGCTTTGCTCAAGAGGGATTCAAATTTAAGATAGCGATTACAGGCTATACAGGGATTGGGGGTGCGTCCCCGCAGATATTCCCTGCAGAAGTAATCAATTACCCTGGTTTTGAACTCGTCTTTGAAATTAAACACGTAGTGGGGTATACCCAATTGCCATGCCACCCGCTGGGCGTCAGTGACCGCCTCCAGACTGCAGCAGGCCCCGGTTTGGGGTTCGGCATCCTGCCAGATCTGCATGGTGATCCCGACCACTTCATAGCCTTGATCTTTTAGGAGTAAAGCTGCTACTGAGCTGTCAACGCCTCCGCTCATGGCTACAATTACTTTCTCAGGCAATATATTCATCCTTTCAACCCTTGACACACCTGCATCAGAAAAGCGTGACAACGAGCTACCCCCTGTCACGCTAAAAGGCTATGTTTATGTTATATTTTAGTCTGCCTCTATTTCGATTGGTTTGGCACAACAGGAATTAGCCTCTTGCTGACAGCAGCCTTTGTTGATCTGGGCGGTATTACCATGACCTTGCCGGTAGTTCTTTATAGCTTCATGCAAAGCATCGGCGGCCAGATTGGAACAATGCATTTTAACAGGGGGCAGTCCATCCAGAGCCTCGGCTACAGTTCTATTGGTAATGCGCTCGGCTTCTTCCAGAGTTTTGCCCTTAACCATTTCAGTAACCATGCTGCTGGTGGCAATAGCTGCTGCGCAGCCGAATGTCTGAAATTTTATATCCTGTATCTTATCGTCTTTTACATCAATCTCGATATGCATGATATCGCCACACACCGGATTACCTACCTCACCCACGCCATTGGCCAGATCAATCTTGCCGACATTACGGGGATTCATAAAATGGTCCATTACTTTTTGCGAATACATCGGTTAAACCTCCTTTATTGCCCCAGCGGGGACATAGCACGCAGATTTTTAATAATAGGGGGGAGTTTTTCAATTATATAATCAACATCTTCAACGGTATTACCCTTGCCCATGGTTAACCGGAGGGAACCATGGGCGGTCTCATGCGGCAAGCCGATGGCGAGCAGAACATGGGAAGGATCGAGCGAACCTGAAGTGCAGGCCGACCCGCTTGACGCCATTATGCCATAACTGTCAAGCATCAACAGGATTGACTCACCCTCAACATAATCAAAGACTATACTTACGCTGCCGGGCAAACGCTCGGAGGGATGCCCGGTCAACCTGGAGTTGGGAATGTTGTCTAAGATGCCGCTGCTTAAACGCTGGGATAACTCTTTTAAATGGGCGATATTTTGCGGAAGAAGTTGCTGGGCCAATTCAGCCGCTTTGCCAAATCCAGCCGCACCTGGTACATTGACGGTGCCGGCACGCAAATTTCGTTCATGGGCGCCGCCGTGCAGATAGCTCCCGATGGCGACCCCTTTCCGGGCAAAAAGAATTCCTATTCCCTTGGGACCATACAACTTATGACCGGAGGCAGATAGCAGGTCCACTCCCAGTTCCCTGACATTTACCGGGATTTTGCCAACGGTTTGAACTGCATCAGTATGAAAAGCGGCTCCTGCTTCGTGAGTGATAGCTGCCAGGGTTTTGATGTCCTCAATGGTGCCAATCTCATTATTGGCGTGCATAATTGAAACCAGGGCTGTATCCGGACGCAGCGCTTCCCGAAGGACATCCGGCTCCACCGTCCCATAAGCATTAACGGGCAGAACGGTCAGTTCAAATCCTCGCTTGGCTAGATATTCGCAGGTATGCAATACGGCATGGTGTTCAATAGCGGAAGTGATAATATGCTTGCCCCGCTTTTGCCGTTCGTGGGTCATAAAAGTAATAATAGCTTGATTATCAGCTTCGGTGCCACCAGCGGTAAATATAATCTCATTGGGGGAAGCCCCTATTAACGCCGCTACCTGTTCCCGAGCCTTTTCCACCGCCCGGTGGGCCATCTGTCCCTGCGAGTGGACGCTCGATGAATTACCATACACATCGGTATAATAAGGTATCATGGCGTTAAAAACCTCAGGGTCGACCGGAGTAGTAGCACTGTGATCCATATATATTGATTTCATGTTAAATTCCTCCTGATCTCATGATTGAAATACCGTTAAACCAATTCTTTAATCCCAACCGCTATATTTTATAAATGAACTTTTCTTTGTCAGGGAGCTTCTGCGATTCCTGGGCCAGATCCGTCAGAGAATATGAGTCTAGTACTTCGGCAATAGAATCTCTTACCTTGGCCCAAACAATTCGGGTTACGCAGTAATCAGCGCGCTCGCAAATTTCGGGATTATGTTCGCTGACACATTCTACCGGAGCAATGGGACCTTCCAGGACCCGAACTATATCGCCGGCGGTAATATTGTCGGGGTTGCGTCCCAGCACATATCCCCCCTGCGAACCACGGATGCTTTTAACCAGTCCGGCCCTTTTCAGGGGGACCATAAGCTGTTCCAGATAACGCTCGGAAATGCCCTGTCGTTCTGCAATAGTATGCGTTGCAATAGGACTTTTATCTTCGCTCTGGGCCATGTCAATCATTGCCCGTAGTCCGTATCTGCCCCGGGTGGATAATTTCATTTGCACCTACCCCTCTCTTAGTTGATAAAGGACTTATCTTCGTTATTTTGTTATATGGTAGCCCGGAAAGTCCCCTTAAGGCGCCTTAAGAGGCATATTCAATCATCTTCTCCAAAGCAACCGCAGCTTTTGCCCTGATGTCTTCGGGAACGGTTATCTGGGTTTCGATGGTCTCCAGGGAATAAAGAATCTTATCGAGGGTGATGCTCTTCATATTAGGACAAATCAACGCAGCAGCCATAAAAAGTTCTTTGTCCGGTGCTGACTGCTTGATTTTATGCATCACGCCGCATTCGGTACCTATGATAAAGCTTTTCTTTTCAGAACGGGTTGCATATTCAATAATACCTGAGGTGCTCCCAACAAAATCTGCCAGAGCAATTACTTCCGGGTCGCATTCCGGATGCACCAAAACCTCGGCCTCGGGATGTTCGGCCTGGCGCTGCAGGATATCATCCCGCGTAACCGCAGCGTGGATAGGGCAATGGGACGGATAAAAATCCAGGGCTCGGTCCAATTGGCTGGCCACATATTTTCCCAGATTCTGATCGGGAATGAAGAATATACGGGCATCGGGTGGCAGCTTATTAATGATTTTTACTGCATTCGAAGAAGTAACACAGATATCACTGACGGCTTTGATAGCTGCCGGGGTGTTGACATAACTTACAATGAGCCCGTCAGGGTGCTCCTGTTTGTATGCCATGACATCGCTGACGTCAATGCTGTTAGCCATAGGACAAGTGGCTGCCGGTTCCGGTGATATGACCGTTTTGGCAGGACATAATATGGCGGCGGATTCAGCCATAAAATCAACTCCGGCTACCAAGATAGTATTCAGAGGAGCATTCTTGGCAGCTACCGCCATGGCATAGGAGTCGCCTACAAAATCGGCAATATCCTGTATTTCACCGCGTTGGTAGTAATGCGCGATTATATATACTGATTTTTCCGCTTTTATACGTTTTATTTCTTCCATTAATAATGAATCATTCGTTTTGGTCAAGGCTTATCCCTCCTTACATCAAGACTCTTTCAGAATGGCTGTATATACTGAACCGCCGGCCTCGGGCAAACCCGACCACGGTCATATTCATATCTTCGGCCAATTCAATGGTGAGGCCGGTGGGCGCTGAACGTGACAGTACCAGGGGTATATGGGCCCGGGCCGCCTTAATCAGGATCTCGGATGCTACCCGCCCGCTCAGCAACAGACATTTATCATTGGTTGGAATCTTATTTAAAAAAGCGTAGCCCAGGACCTTGTCGACAGCATTATGACGCCCGATGTCCTCGTAGAGGCAAAGTAAACGGTCGCTGTCCGCCAGGGCGGCACTATGTACCCCACCGGTCAGGTGGAAGGTAGAAGATCTGTCTTCCAATGCATTAATAACTTGGAGCAGGTGCTCGGCCCTGAACCTGGTCTCAGACTCAACCGGTTGAAGCTGGCGCGCATCATTAATAAAATAAAGGCCGGCCCGGCTCTTGCCACAGCAACTGGCAATGTGACGGCGTAAGAAATTACTGGTCTGAGGCACCGGAGCGCTGGTTTCGATCCATAACAGCCCCTCTTCCTCCCGGCAGGACATCTCTACAATATCGGAAGGTTTTTGGATCAAACCCTCGGTAAGCAGAAAACCAACTCCCAACTCTTTAAAGCCGTGCGGGGAACAAATCATGGTGGCCAACTCTACGTGATTCAGAAAAAGGGTTAGGGGAGTTTCCTGCACAACGGCATCTTCAATATGTTCCATAACCCCGTTATTGTAAACCGTGACTTCGCGATTTTTATAGATCGGCAGTTCAGGCATTTCCGGACGCTCCTTTTTCCAAGGTTTAACGAGAAACCTCATGCTTAATATACACAAATCCTATAGGGAATGTCAAGTATCTTTACGAATCTATTATATTACTTTCACTTGGTCACCGATCCTAACCCAGCCTGAGTTGAGGACCCGGGCAAATATGCCTTCAAGGGGCATAACGCAGGTTCCGACCTGTTTTTTGATGGCACAGGCTTTATTATGGCACTCTTTGCCAATCTGGGTAACCTCCATCTGGACTTCACCTATTTGCAGGCAAGTGCCCACCGGCAGGGTAGCTACATCTATACCTGCTACCGTCAGGTTCTCAGCAAAGTCTCCGAAATCTATAACTGCTCCCAGGGCTCGCATTTTTTCCACACTGGAAAGGGATAAGAGACTGACCTGACGGTGCCAGTCACCAGCATGAGCATCGACTTCAATGCCCCAATCAGATTTGATGAAAGCTTCATTAACATTGTGTTTTTTGATCCCTCGTTTTTCGGAGATATTGACGGCCAAAACCTGGCCTGTTGCCCAATCCATTATATCGACGCCCTTTCTCTGGGTTCAGATTTGCACCGCCCTGGCGGTTCGGCCGGGGGGTTTATTGAACCCTGAAAATACGATTATTTATCTAAAAATTATAAAATATAGCAGAAGATATAACAAGTATCCGGTCCTCCTCCTGAGCTTTTAGTCCGTCCCGCAAAGCTTCCCGATCATTTAAATCTCTGCCAATAAAACAGTGGTTAGATATATATTACCGGAAAAAATAGTGGATAAGTGCAAGCAAAAGGCTGAGAGTTGCTATGAAAATCATTTCATTCTGCATATCACTTCCTGTGCGGGGAAAGATATAGCAAATTGGGCATTAGATTATTCAAGTGTGATATTTACCCAGACAATGATTGGGGTTGAAAGGTTGATTGCCATGTTCAGGTTGCTATCCCGGGAATTTCGCCGTCGGCAGGCTTCCGGCAGCAAGAGACAGACTCAAGCCGAATCTAATGGAACCAAGGCCCGCCTTTCCAAGAATATGGGGGAGAACCTGCAAACGCTTAGAAAGGTGCTGGGGGACAGCAGTGATGTCATTATCCGGCAAATGAAAATTAATTTGGACTCCGATGTTGATGCAGCTGTTATTTATATAGACGGCCTGGTTGACAGGGTCCTCTTAAATCACGACATCCTGCAGCCCTTGATGTTTAACCTGCATTTGATCGAGGACAATGGCAGTCATAACCAGGTCCTTGATTTTTTAAAATCAAGCGTGTTGACGGTTGGTCAAATAATGCAAACCGAGGATATTGACCAGATTATAGCAGGTGCGCTGTCAGGCAATATCGCCATCTTGGCGGAAGGAGCCAATCAGGCCCTGCTTATTGATGCCAAAGGCTGGGAAAAGCGAAATATCGAGGAGCCTACCAACGAGGTGTCGATTCGGGGGCCCAGAGATAGTTTTACTGAGACCCTGCGCACCAACACCGCCTTAATCCGGCGCAGGATACGCGATCCGCGGCTAACCTTCAAGAGTATGCAAATTGGCCAACGGTCTCATACCGATGTTGCCGTGGCCTACGTTCAGGGCATTACTCCGGATGGTATCGTTGCCGAAATTGAGCAAAGGTTAAAACGCATAGATACCGACATCATTCTGGATGTGTATTATATTGAAGAATTTATTGAAGATAATCCGTCATCCCTATTTCCCAGCGTAGGCGTCAGTGAAAGACCGGATGTGGTGGCTGCCAAAATATTGGAGGGCCGTGCCGCTATTTTGGTTGATGGTTCCCCAACGGCTTTAACCGTGCCCTTTTTGTTTGCCGAAGGGTTCCAAAACCCGGACGATTATTATGCCCGCTCCTTTTTTGCCTCATTGATCCGGTGGGTTCGTTTCCTGGGTTTTGTCCTGAGTATTTATTTGCCGGGTATTTATGTTGCCTTAAATTCTTTTCACCCGGAATTATTTCCGACCCCTTTGCTGGTTTCGGTGGCCGCAGCCCGGGAGGGGCTTCCTTTTCCGTCTGTAGTGGAGGCTTTACTAATGATGGCGGTATTTGAAGTGCTACGGGAAGCGGGTCTGAGAATGCCCCGCTCACTCGGCCAGGCCGTCAGCATTGTGGGCGCGTTGGTTATCGGCCAGGCGGCGGTGTCAGCCGGCTTGGTAGGAGCACCTATGGTTATCATAATCTCTGCTACCGCTATCGCTTCTTTTTTAGTGGTCCCCTATGCTGAGGGCGGAGCCTTGCTGCGCCTTGCCATGACAGCAATAGCGGGTTTTTTGGGCTTGTTCGGCATGGTGATTGTACAACTGGAGATACTAAGTTTTATGGCTGCCGTAAGATCCTTTGGCGTTCCCTATTTTTCTCCGGTATCACCCCTTAATTTGCGCGGACTTAAAGATACTTTTATACGCGCCCCCTTGTGGATGATGGACAGCCGCCCTGATTTTCTGAATTCACCTGATAAAAAACGGCAGGCGCCGGGTCAAATGCCGGGTCCGCCTGAAACCGAGCCTGACAGGGGGACGGGACAATAATGCGAGGATGGAGTTATAAGCTCTTTATAGCTTTTTTATTAATCATTCTGCCGGTATTACTGGCGGGGTGCTGGGATAACCGGGAACTGAATGATACCTCGATTGTGTCCGGTTTGGGGTGGGATATCGATCCGGAGACGGGCGCGGTTACCTTTACCGTACAATCCATTATCCCCAGCGAAACTTCAGGCAATGCCGGCTCCAGCGAAGCGGGAAAGCAACAGGGGGGCGGTTCGCTCCGCACCATTGAGTTGGACCAGGATACCGGTCCCTCCTTGTATGAGGCCGTGAGCCGCCTTACCCAGCATATGAGTCGTTCTCCCTTTTACGAGCATACGGCGGTTTACATATTCGGTAAAGATGCCGTACAACAGGGAATTAATGAATTTATTGATGTACAGGCCCGGAACCCGGACAGCTACCCCACCGTTTTAATGGCTGTTTCCGCTGAAAAGAACGCCAGTGATATCATGAGCATTCCGGACGGCATGGATAACATTCAGGCATTTGGCATGGCGGAGGAGATAAAACTGTCGGCGAGATTCTCAAAATACCCGAAGGTCACGGTACTGGATTTTCAAAAACGCTTGCTGAGTGCAACTACCGCTCCCATTGCCCCCATTGTAGGCATCGCCGAGGAGATTGACCGGCAGGGGGAAAAGGTCCCTAAAATACGGGTGGTGGGAACAGCCGTTTTTAAAGGGGACAGGATGATAGGGCAGTTGAACGAACGCGAATCGAGCGGCTTGCTGTGGGCAATCAACAAGATTAACATCGGTTTCTTGACTATTCCCCAAGGAAATCTGGAGATTATCAAGTCCAAAACCAAAATCATTCCCGAGCTGCAGGGAGACCAAGTAAAGATAACCATTGAGGTAAGTTTGGAATCGGATCTGATTTTATATAAAGATCATCAAGAGATAAGCCCCGACCTCATTCAGCAATTGGAAGAGGAGGGAGCTGCAGAGGTCGAAAGCCAGATTATGGCAGCAGTTAATAAAGCCGTTGCTTTGGACGCGGATGTCTTTGGTTTCGGGGAGGCGGTCCATCGCAAGTATAAAAGGGAATGGCAGGCTATGAAGCCTCAATGGGATGAGATCTATCCCGGTATCAAGGTTGCCGTAAAGGTGAGAAATCACATAAATGAGATCGGAGAAGCCAATGAGACTTTAATAAAAGACTGACCAAGAAACTGAGGTGTAATCTATGTTTCTGGAAAAAGGAAAAATATCCAATTTTCAGCTGAGTGTGTTGACAATAGGTTTTATTTTAGGGCTTTCCGTCATCATATCGCCTGGTGCGGGCGGCGGGCACGATGCCTGGCTGGCAGTCGTTCTGGGCATGGTGGAAGGTCTGCTTATTGCCTGGATATTTACGGCTCTGGCCCGGCGGTTTAAAGGCAAGACGATCGTAGAAATCAATGTGCTGGTTTTTGGGAAATGGCTGGGTAATGGCATATCGATTCTGTTCATCTGGTATCTGTTCCATTTAGGAGCTGTGGTTTTGGGCAATTATACCCGGTTTTTCAAATTGCAGATATACCCCAATACCCCCAAAACCATCCTGCTGCTGTTGCTGATGCTGGTGTGCGCCTCCACCGTAGGCCGAGGGATCGAAGTAATAGCCAGACTGAGCTTGATTTTGGTGGCGGTTACCATTTTGATTTTGATTACTGATTCCCTGCTGTTGATTCCCGATATTGACCTCAATAACCTGCTGCCGGTAATGGACCTGCCTATCGGAAGTTTATTATGGGCCGGCCACGGGGCGGCCAGTTTTCCCTTTGCGGAAACGGTGGCCTTCTTAATGGTGCTGGCTTACTTGGACAAACCGGAAAAAGGGCCTGCGGCGGTTTCCCGAGGGTTGTTGATCGCAGGATGCTTGCTGGCTTTTATTGTAGCCCGGAATACGGCGGTGCTGGGGTTAATGGCTGGGGTTTCCGTTTATCCGTCCTATCTGGCCGCCCAAGTAATTAACGTTGCCGATGTTCTTACCCGTTTGGAGGTTTTGATTGGCATTATCTTGATTGCCATGGGGTTTATCAAAATTTCGGTCCTGTTGTATGGAACGGTTTTGGGCCTGGCCCAGGTTCTTAATCTGCGCAGCTTCCGCCCGATAATCCTGCCGGTTGGCATTCTCATGGTGATTTTGGCCTTGACCAATATCGAAAATTCTGCGGACATGTTTGCTTTTGCCCGCAAAGGTTATCCCATCTATACCATTCCTTTTCAAATCGGGATTCCGCTACTGGCCCTGGTCATTGCCAAAATACGCAAACTCCCGCAGTCAGGGGGTGGCCCGACATGATTCTGTTATTGCTCCTGGGGTTCGGAATTGTGGCCGGGGTGCAAGTACCTAGCCTGCTCCGCCAGCAATGGCGGAAGGAATTGATATCATTTGCAGTTTTATGGGCCATCGGTTTGGCTTTGAGTCTGATGATTCTCAGGGGCATCACCCTCCCCCCCCTATCGACGCTTATTAATGCAGCCATTACCAGTATGTTTGGAATGTGAGAGGGAAATATATAATACCGGAGGAGCAATAACAGTAATATCGGGTATATTTATTAAGCCCCGGGTCCATCTTTTCTAAATTTCAGGAAAAGATATAGCAAATTGTCTAGGAGTTTTGCAAGTATGAAGAGAGCTTTTAAAAAGCCCGCACCGGATCCCCAAGCCTGGAAAGAAGACCGGCAAAAGATACCTGACGTTGAACTTCCCCTATCTCTGGAAACTAAAATACAAATGCTGCAGCCTTATTTAAAAAAGGGGGCTGATATAATTGTCCGAACTTTTTACCTGGAGGGGGAACCTCCTCTGGCTGCTGCCTCTATTCATTTAAACCAGGTAATTGATGAAAGGACTCTAAATCAGGATATTCTTAAGCCCCTAATGATAAATTGCCGGAGAGAAAGCGTTCAGCAATCGGGTGCCCGAAATCTTATTGATGCTATTTACAAGACCTCGATTACGGCGAGCCAGATCAGTAAGATTAATACGTTGGCGGCCCTGGTACAGAATATTTATGATGGTCTGACGGTTTTGCTTTTCGACGGTTTGGTTGAAGTTCTGGTCTTGGATATACATGGAGGGCCATATCGGGCTATTGAAGCACCTGCGGCCGAAAATACCCTGCGCGGCTCGCAGGAAGGTTTTATTGAAAGACTGGATGTCAACCTGGCTATGGTTCGGCGCCGGCTGCGGGACCCTAATCTGGTTGTGGAAAAAACCATTGTAGGCAAGAGAACCCGTACTAATGTAGCCCTGTTATATATCGATGATATAGCTGATGCCGCGGTTGTAGACGAGGTTAAAAACAGGATTAGCCGCATAGATGTGGATGGAATTGTCGCGGCCGGTTATATTGAACAATTTATCCAGGATTCGGCGTGGAGCATTTTTCCCCAGGTCTTTATTACTGAACGGCCGGACAAGCTGGTAGCTCAGTTACTGGAAGGGCGGATTGCGGTAATCGTTGACAATACCCCCATAACATTTGCGGTTCCGGCTTTATTCGTACAGTTTATGCAGGCTCCGGAAGATTATTATGAGGGATCTATATTTTCCAGTTATATCAGACTTTTACGCTATATAGCCCTGTTGATAGCCATATCTCTCCCGGCCTTATATATAGCCCTGTTGACTTATCAACCCGAGCTTATACCCTATGATTTGCTGATAAGCTTTGCCCGGGCCCGGGCTAACGTTCCTTTTCCGGTTATGGTGGAGGCTTTAATAATGGAAATAATAATCCAAACGGTGATTGAAGCAGGTTTGCGTCTTCCCCAGCAGATCGGGCAGACAGTCGGTGTCGTTTCAGGTATCATTCTGGGACAGGCGGCTATAAGCGCCAAGCTGGCCAGCCCGATCGTGATTTTGATAATATCGATTTCGATCATATGTACCTTTGCCCTGCCGTCGGCCAGTATGGTGTTGACTACTAGGGTACTGCGGCTGCCGATAATGTTATTGGCAGCAACCTTTGGCTTGTTCGGTATTGCTTTCGGCTGGATTGTGGTGCAGGCTCATCTGATCAGTCTGGAAAGCATCGGGGCTCCCTATTTTGCGCCCCTGGCTCCCATGCGTTATGCTGATCTGAAAGACTCTTTTATCCGTGTATTCTGGCAGAAAATGAACCAAAGACCGGTTTCCGTTCCGGCCCGGGACCGAAAAAGGCAGGGTCGTGAAGGAAAGGAGCCAAAGCGGTAAATGAAGGACAAAGCCGGCTCAACGATTACTAGCAAACAATTGATCTTTGTCATTGTCGGCTCCCAGGTGGGGATAAGATTCTTATTTTTGCCCCGGGAGGTCAGCCTAGTAGCCCGGGAGGATGCTTGGCTGGCGGTACTTATTGCCGCTATAGCACCGATTTTCATGATTTTTATGATTGACCGTCTGGGCAAGCGGATGCCGGATATGGGATTCAGCCAAATGAGCCAGGCGCTTTTCGGCAAGTTATTGGGGTCATGCCTTATTATTATTTTCGTGGCCTATATCGTTGGTTTTGAA
Source organism: Syntrophomonadaceae bacterium (assembly GCA_034927445.1). GTDB lineage: Bacteria > Bacillota > Syntrophomonadia > Syntrophomonadales > Syntrophomonadaceae > PHAA01. Next base: position 42,144 of record JAYFPZ010000007.1, on the reverse strand, counting down.
GCCTTAATCGTACGCATTTTTTGCGAGGTTACCAAGCTGTATCTTTTGCCGAAAACGCCGCTTGCAGTAGTGCTCTTTATGTATGTCTTTACCATAGTATATGTTGCCAGTAAAGGAGCCCGAGTAGTCGGCCGGCTCAATGAATTACTCTTTTATCTGCTCCTGGCCAACTTCCTGGTTCTGCTGATACCCTTGAGTAATGCCGATTATACCAATATATTACCGGTAGGCACATCCGGATGGGATGGAATAAGCCGTGGGACCTTAATGGCCGTACAGTATTATGCCGGGGTTGAAATACTAATAGTACTCTATTCACTCGTCAATAAAAAGGAAGAGATTCTGAAAGCCGGAATCATCGCTGCCGTTATAACCATGGGGCTCTATGTAAGCATAGTTGTAATATGTGAATTGGTATTTGGGGTGTATGGTATGCAGAAACAATTATTTCCGGCTTTAATCCTGCTTAAGGTGGTACAGATTCCTGTAGTTGAGCGGCTGGAATTTATATTTCTGTTCTTCTGGCTGGGCATGGGCGCACGGCCCTCAATTAATATGGGCTTTGCCGCTTCTTTGTCATTTACCCAGATGCTCAATATTGATGAAAAAAAATATTTACCTTATACAATTCTGGGGGTGGGAGCGGTTCTATACATATTGGCTCTCTTGCCCAAGGATCTTTTAACCGTACTCAGACTATCCAATTATGCCGGGTATTCTTTTATGGCAGTGGGCATACTATATCCTTTAATTTTCTATATAACCTCCCTGGTACGTGGAAAGAAGGTGAACCAGAGTGCTTAGGAGGATAATGGGCGCAGCTCTGATAATCTTTCCAATAGTTGGTCTTTCCGGCTGCTGGGATTATCGTGATATCAATACCACCGCTTTTCCCCAGCTGGGGGCTTATGACCTGCATGAAGAAACCGGCAGCTTTCCCGGCGCCCTCCTGCCGGATGACCAAAAGGTTGACTTGACCATAGTTATTCCAACTGTTTCACCGGAGGTCGAGTCCAGGTTTACAATCCACAAAACCTCCGGCTTGCTGATCGGCAGTGCCCGAGGCCAGGAGGCCTATTCCCTGCCGGGTGAATATTCGGCGGGTGTGGCCAGCACCATTGTTTTTGGCAAAGATCTGGCAGCAACCGGTTTAAATAGGGTTAATGACGCCCTGGCCCGCGGAGCCTTAAATCCCCATACTGAAAATTATGCCGTGGCGGAAGGAAGAGGTGAAGACATTCTGCGTACCCCCATCAAAGACTACCCCAGTATGGGAGACTACCTGCGCATGCTGCTTAGATCAGTCAACCAAAGAGCTTTTATGCCCGCTACCACCCTGCACTGTTTTGAGGTTGATCAAAGTCCCGGCAAAAATCCGGTTATGCCTCTTTTAGGGATAAGGAATGATAGGGTACAATTCGTGGGTTCGGCCATTTTTAATAAAGACAAAATGGTGGGCAAGGCCGACCTGAATGAAACCCAGTACCTGGTGATGTTAAGAGGAATTAAATCAACCGGAAATCTGCCTTTTATATTAACCGGGGAAAATCAGGGGCCTAATTTGGGTTCGGTTAATGTAGTCAACCAAAGGAAAGTCAGGGTGGAACGCAATGGCGATAATTTTACTTTCTACGTCAGTATAAACCTGATCGGTTATTTGGCGGAGCAGTCCAGCGAGGTTTTGTTTACCGAAAATGAAGCCATGCGCACCAGAATTGAGGACCAGGTTGCTGGTGATGTTGCCGCCGGATGCAACCAATTTATTAAGAAAATGCAGGATCAGTACAAGGTGGATTGTATCGACATCAGTAAATATGCCCTGGCCCAGTGGAGGTATGAATTAGAAGACAGGATTGACCAGAATTTTATCGAAAATGTAGATATAAAAGTTGATGTTAAAGTAAAACTGGAAAACGTAGGAGGGGAGGCTTAAAGAACCAAAAAGGCCGATCAAATAAGCCGACGGGCTGACCGGCCTCATTATGAAAGCTATTTCTAACCATGTAGCATAATTGTGTTGGAAGTAAGAATCGGAATAAAAAGCTGACCATGTTTTATTCCCAGGGTCATATAATAACAATTTCCCGGCTTTAGTCTGAAACGATACTGGCCGGCGGTAGTCATCACCCACATATCCGAGTAGTCAACTCTGTCCCCGATTTCGGCAAGACGCAGCACAATCTGCCGAATATCTGGTTTCAAGCCATTTTCAGCACAAACCTTTTCCCATTGGGCCCGGCCCAGATTCCAGAAAACCTGGCCGTACTCGTTGCCGCTGAGCTGAATTTTGATGGTATTCTGGGCTAAATAAAATTCGTCGCGTCCGTCCAGCGCCAGTTCCGAAGCAAGTTCAAAATTAAAATCAGCGGGATTTGTTATTATATGATCATATTTCTGACCGGTATTTAAAATCCAATAAACCAGCAGGAGCAATACCAAGGCGGCAATAAAAATGAAGGCTAACGCTGTCAACTCAACCTACCTCCCAATAATTAGATTTTTCAGGTTTATTATTCCCTCCCTCCCTGATTTCAATCATTGGTTAGGGGTAATTAATCAGGTGAAAACCAAAATTTTGCAGTATAATATGGAAGATTGGGGGAGATTGAATTGGAGATCAAACCCCGCTGGGGGTTCATAGATGTAATTGTGGTTTATCTGGCCATATTAGGAACCAGTTTAATAGTCCAGCGGCTGATGCTCGAAACCGGAGCTAGCGAAATGCAGTATTTTCTTACTGCTTTTGGGGTGCAGTTTCTGGCCACGATCCTGTTCGTTTATTTGTTGGCGGTTCTGTTTAAGCAGGGCAAATGGAGCGATCTGGGATTGCGTCCGGCCCGGCTGGCCGACTTAGGGATTTACGGGATACTTGGAGGTATCCTGTTGATAATTATGGTACTAATTATGGGTCTTGTGTTAAAATATTTTCAGCCTGATTTGCAGCCGCAGTCCATCGAAGAACTGCTGCGTTCGGCCAGCAGGCTGCCTGACTTTTTGGTATTAGCGGCGGCGGCCACCATACTCGCTCCTATATCGGAGGAAATTTTCTACCGGGGGATGGTTTATCCGTTATTAAGGAAATATTTAGGCGCTGCCGGGGGAGCGGTCGCCGCCGGCATGGTCTTCGGTCTGGCCCATTATGATTTATGGCGCGCCCTGCCCTTGGCCGTTGGGGGAGCAGCTTTGTGCTATATATATGAAAAGAGCGGCAGTATTTTAGTTTCAATGGCAGCTCACGGAGTATGGAACGGAATAATATGTATTCTCATATATTTTAGTCTTTCCGTGGGCAGTATTTAATATTGCAGGAGTGTGACAGAAATGCCAACATATGATTACAGGTGTGAAAAGTGCGGACGTTTTGAAAAGGTGCAAAAAATAACCGAGCCGGCTCTGCAGGTATGTCCTGAGTGCGGAGGGCCAGTCCATAGACTGATCAGCAAGAATATAGGCATTGTGCTTAAAGGCCCCGGATTCTACAGCACCGATAACAATACTGTGAAAGACCGGGCCCGCAGCCTGAACCAAGAACGGCAAAAAGATAATGAGGCCATACTTGACGGTGATGTCAAGGGATTTGTGGAACAGTCTGAAAGCACCACTAAAAAGGTTATGGAGTCCTGATGCAACCAGGTTGATTGACCCTGAGTCTAGTAAGTTGAGGGAGTGAAGAGGGTGCTTAAAGCAATCACCTTTGATTTTTGGGACACTCTTTATAAAACGCCCGATCAGATGGGAACGTCCCTGCGCCGCATAAACGCTTTTGCCGATACTTTACAGGATCTAGGTTATAAAGCGGAACATGAAGCTATTAGCCAGGCATTCTATGATTGCTGGCAATATGCCAATCACTATCAGATTGAATGCGGCTTGGATATAACCCCCCGGGGGCATGTTGATTTTATTCTTAAGCAGCTCCGGATTGAACTTAATCTGGAAGACTGGAACCGGGTATATAATACCTATACAAAGGTTCTGGCTAATTATCCCCCTCAGGTAAACCATGGCGTGTACGAAACCTTGCCTCTGCTGGCTGAGAAATTTAAACTGGCCGTTATCTGCAACACCGGAGCGACTCCGGGAAAGCTCCTGCGGGAGATTATGAAAGCAGATGACATTTTTAAATATTTTGCCTTTGCCTTGTTTTCGGACGAAGTACAGTGGGCCAAACCCAATGTAAAGATCTTTGCATATGCCCTGGAAAAACTGGATATACCAGGCAATGAAGCGGCTCATGTGGGAGACAACCGCAGCACCGATGTTGCCGGAGCTAAAAGGGCAGGAATGAGGGCTATCTGGTTGGCGCCGGCCGAAACAGCCAAGTGTGAGGAATGTGATTTTCAAATAAGAGAAATCAAAGAATTGCTTTCCTTATTAGTACACTGTCAGCCCTAATTCTATATGCTCTCATCGGTTAAATTCCTGTATAACTTCGTTGTCGTCAATCGCAATACAATAAGTATTACTCAATCCTCCGCCTTGTTCTACAGAAATTTAACTCGATGAATATCACACACAATTAGGGCTGACAGTGTACTATGGAGAAAACAAGTTTTAGTTGAGGAGGGATATCAATGCCAATCGAGAATATCATGGAGAAAATTGTTTGGGACAATATGGAAACCGTAATGGACCATAAACCAGGTATGTGCCGTTGCGAGATATGCAAGTCCGATATTGCAGCTTATGCCCTTAATAAGCTCAAACCCCACTATGTGGCTACGGTAAAAGGTTCGGCCATAACCCGGGCGCAATTTATGGAAAACCAGTATTATCTTGACCTCATAATTGTTCTTACCGAGGCGGTAGAGAAAGTCAGTGCCAATCCGCGCCATAATTCTGAAAGCATATGAAGGGCGTAACCATTTACACTGATGGAGCTTGTTCCGGCAATCCCGGTCCAGGGGGGTGGGGCGCCGTTTTGCTTTTCAGAGATCAGATCAAAGAAATCAGCGGCGGAGAACGGGAAACCACCAACCAGCGCATGGAACTGCAGGCGGTAATCGGCGCCCTGGGCGCTTTGAAAGTCGCCGATTGGGAGATTACAGTTTACTCGGACAGCGCTTATGTGGTTAATGCTTTTCAGCAGAAATGGCTGGATAAATGGCAAAAAAACGGCTGGCGCAACAGTAAAAAGGAACCTGTAGCCAATCAGGATCTTTGGCGGCAATTGCTGGAGCTAACCCGTAAAAATAGAGTCAAGCTGCTCAAGGTTAAAGGACATGCCGGCGACCAGTACAATGAGCGCTGTGATGAATTGGCCCGTCAGGCGATTAAGGAGCTGTAAGCTTGGAGCGGCATGGTAATGTTGAAGTATATAATGCCGTCGAAAACGGCAAATTAGGGTTAGGTGTGCGGATCAACGGTCCGGCTTCGGTACAGGATTTATTGGATGCCTGGCAGCCCTGGTGCGATGATCAATCAATATTTAAACAATATGCCGCCAACAATCATGACCTGTGCAAAGGATGTCAGTCTAATTGCTGCAACACCGCCTATGTAATTCCGGATCTGATTGCTTTCAAAAAAATGGCGGTAGTATTGGATCAGGATTGGGGAGATCTGCTGGTCCGCTATTTCCACCAGGAAAAACGGGATGTCGGCATTCTGAGATTACAGCCCAATCCCTGCGTTTTTTTGAAAAATAATGTCTGCACCATTTATGCAATCCGTTCGCTTATCTGCCGTTTTTATCTTTGCAGTCCTCTATTGGGCGAGACCGAGGAACTGATATACAAAATTGCCTGGTCGGGTGCGGCTGCCACTCAGATTTTTGCACAAGAACAGGGGCTCATTGCGGCAGGCGGTTCAGGCGCCAGCAGTTTTGACCGTTTGTTTATCGGTTTGCTGGACGAATACCAGGGCAGTGCGGGGGTTGCCAGCTTTTTACAAGCTCAGGGCTATGAAGATGTGCCTTTGCATAATTTTCTGCCCATGGGAAAGGAAGTAGGATGATATGTTAATTTTACGCATCAAAACCACGGATCCCCTGCGGGTAGTGAGGAAATATGAGGCCAAAAATGCCCGTCTGCTGGCTGTTACCAGTGAGGATGAAACTTATTCAATGCTATATGCCATGGACGATTATAACGATTTTGATTAAACGAACTGGCCATTGGACAATTTTTTATGATACGGCAGGATTATGGAGCAATAAAGGGAATAGATAAATTGTCATAATATTGGGGGGAGGGAAGGATTTAATCGATAGCCGGCTTCAAGGAATTACGAAACTGAAAATCCGGAATTTATCCGATCGTTCAAACCTGATATTGCCTGCGATACAATAGCGATGGGGCTGTGAATCGGATTGACAAACCTGATTAAACCATCAGATAATTTCTTGAAAGTCATAATTTAAGGAGGGGAAAAGGTTGAAGGGTAAAGGTAGAAAAAAATTAGCCCTGGTTTTATGTGTATTGATGATGTTTTCTTTACTTGCAGGCTGCGGCTCCCAGGGAGCAACCAGCGACAAGGCCGCTGGCCAGGGGGATACAATTAAATTGGGATTTCTGGGAGCTTTAACCGGCTCGGTGGCCAATTACGGCATTCCTGGTAAAAAGGGAATGGAAATGGCTATAGATGAGCTCAACGCCAAGGGGGGAATACTCGGCAAACAAGTCGAAGGCATTTACGAGGATAACAAGGGCGAAACCAGTGAAATAGCCAACATTACTACCAAGTACATAACCAAGGACAAGGTAACTGCCTTAGTGGGAGATCCGTGTACCGGTTTGACCAAGGTGGCTGCTGATATTGCCCAGAAGAACAAGGTGGTTATTTTCTCGGCCGGCGCTACCGGGGCAGGAGTTGTAGAAATCGGCGATTATGTGTTCAGAAATACGCTGTTGGATACGGTGGCAGCTCCGGCAGTGGTTGACTGGATGATCAACCAAAAAGGCTGGAAGAACCTGGCGGTTATAACCTCCGGCAACAATGGTTACAGTACCGCGCTTACTCCCATCTTTAAACAGGCCATTAATGATAAAGGCGGCAAAATAGTAGCGGAAGATACCATTAACGACGGTGAAACCGACTTTACCGCCCAGGTGACCAAATTAAAGAATGCCGGAGCCGATGCCTTGGTATTTACCGGCTATTATACCGAAGCGGCTCAGATTATGAATCAAGCCAAACAGAAAAACCTCGATATAACGTTGGTCGGCGGTGATGGCCTTTATGGTCAGGACCTGGTTAAACTTGGCGGTGATGCGGTTAAAGAAAAGGTTATTTTCTATGCCGGCTTCTCCACCGATCAGCCCAGTGCTGAGACCTCCAAATTCCTGGAGGCCTATCGGGCCAGATACCATGAAGATCCGGATATGTTTTCCGCCCAGTTTTATGACGCGGTAATGATCCTGGCCCAGGCCATGGAAAATGCCAAGAGTGCAGATCCAAGCGTTTTCAAGAATGAATTGGCCAAATTGAAAGATTATCCCGGTGTATCAGGGGTTACGACCTTTGGTTCCAACCGTGAGCCGATCAAAAGCCCGGTTTGCCTGCTTACCGTAAAAGGTGACAAATTCCCGGCCCTGCTTGAAAAGATTTCCGTAGTGGCAAAATAGTTCAATCAATGAGCGCTTGCGTGAATTGCGCGCCCAAACGCGGGCGAGCATCGCAACCCGAGCGGTTTTATCCAAACGCCTCCTCAGTCGGAGACCCTACCCACCACTGAGGAAAAATCGATTTATCCCCCGCCTATAGAGGAGGAGGGGGGCTAAAGGAGTTTGATTACTGAACAAAATCCCGCAGTGGCCCGTCTTTATATGGACGGGCCACTGTCAGGATTATGTATGGTTGAGGAATTATGAAATATTAAAGTTATGATCTTGCCCGGGTTATTCCCGGCTGCAAAAATCTGGACTCAGTATTTCATAATCCCTTGCACCAGAATTGATTTGGGTTGTGTTAAACTGTATATAATTTATGCGTTACAGGAGGAAGCTTAATGTTCTGGGAGCAACTGATAAACGGGCTTACTCTGGGCAGCACCTATGCCCTGATAGCACTTGGGTATACCATGGTCTATGGGATCGTACAACTGATAAACTTCGCCCATGGAGAAATCTATATGTTCGGAGCCTTTGTGGGATTGTTCCTGGTTGCAGCCGGAACGAATATCTTTGTTGCCCTGCTGGGAGCCATGGCCTTTTGCATGTTGCTGGGTATGCTGGTGGAAAGGGTAGCCTATCGCCCTTTACGGGGCAAATCCTCGCGGTTGTCCGCCTTGATCAGCGCCATTGGCGTATCTATTTTCCTTTCCACGTTAATGGTGCTTTACCGGGGGACCAATACCACCCGCTACCCCGAAGTCCTGGGAACCGGCACCTATACCCTGGGAGCCATTCAGATTTCTTTACTGCAAATCATCATCCTGCTGGTGTCAGCGTTGCTTATGGTTGCCCTGCAGCTTTTGATTCAAAAGACCAAGATCGGCAAAGCCATGCGTGCGTGTTCCCAGGATTTGGAGGCATCCTCGCTGATGGGAATCAATGTGAACCGGGTTATTTCCGCCACCTTTGCCATCGGTTCCGCGCTGGCTGCAGCCGGAGGAATGATGGTAGGTATATATTATAATGCGGTTTGGCCTTATATGGGTACGATGGCCGGTATGAAAGCGTTTGCTGCGGCAGTACTCGGAGGCATAGGCTCCGTACCGGGAGCCATGATCGGGGGGCTAAGCCTGGGGGTTATGGAAATTATGGGCGTTGCCTACTTGTCATCTTCCTACAAGGATGCCATAGCATTTGCTATACTTATCCTGGTATTGATTATCCGTCCCCAGGGGCTGTTGGGCCAAAGGACATCAAAAAAAGTGTAGGTGAAACGAATTGGAAACATTTTTGGCGCAGAATGTGGATGCCTATTATTTGCGGATAATGATTTTTATAGGGATAAATATTATTTTAGCCCTGGGACTTAACCTGATTACCGGGGTAACCGGCCAATTATCCATGGGACATGCAGGTTTTATGAGTTTAGGTGCTTATACTTCCGCCATATTGTCTGTGCATTTTGCCACCCCGTATTATTTGGCTATAATCATGGGCGCTTTGCTGGCGGCCGCCTTCGGATTCCTGATTGGCATACCCACCCTGCGTCTGGAGGGGGACTACCTGGCCATGGTCACGATTGGTTTTGCCGAGATAATCAGGGTGTTTTTCCTCAATTTTGACCTGGGCGGGAAGGCGGTCGGTTTCTCGGGGATCCCCCAGGATACTACGTTTACTACCGTATGGATCGTAGTTATTGTGGCGGTTATTCTAAACGCCAAGCTGCTTAATTGCCGGGTGGGCCGGTCCCTGTACGCCATCCGGGAAAATGAGATTGCGGCCGAGTCATGCGGAATAAACACCACCCGCATGAAAGTCCTGGCTTTTACGGTAGGCTCTCTGCTTGGGGGTTTGGGCGGCGGCCTTTATGCCCATTACATGTATTATATAAACCCTCAGGATTTTGGCTTCATGAAATCGATTGAACTGCTTAATATGGTGGTATTGGGAGGTATGGGGAGTATACCCGGTACCATCCTGGGAGCGATTATTCTGACCCTGGCTCCGGAAGTACTCAGGATAGTAGCCGAGTATCGCCTGCTTTTCTATGGAGCCCTGCTGGTAATATTAATGATATTCCGTCCCAATGGTCTCTTGGGTGACGTACGTATTTACGACCTGAAGAAAAGATGGGGCAAAAAAGGGGCGAAATCATGGTCATCCTAGAGTTGGAGAAAGTCAGTCAGGAATTTGGCGGCTTGCGGGCGGTTGACGGAGTCAATATGCAGGTCGATGAAAAAGAAATATATGGTATTATCGGTCCCAACGGCGCCGGTAAAACTACGCTGTTTAACATTATTACCGGCATTTATATTCCTATCGCAGGTAAACTTATCTTTAAAGGCAAAGTGCTTAATCGCATAGCGCCCTATGATATTGCCCGGCTGGGTATTGCCCGGACCTTTCAGAACATTCGTCTGTTTGATAAATTATCCGTACTCGACAATGTCCGGGTGGGCTGCCATGGAGTAACCCACAGCGGCCTCTGGAGCGGGATGCTGGGTCTGCCGGGCAGCCGTAAGGAAGAAAAAATGATTTTGGAACGCTCCCAGCAGTTATTGGAGAAGGTAGGACTTTACGATAAGCGCTATGAATATGCCGATAATCTGGCTTATGGCGAACAGCGCCGGTTGGAGATTGCCCGGGCTATGGCACTGGCCCCCTCGCTGCTGCTTCTCGATGAACCCGGGGCAGGTATGAACTCGGCTGAAAAAGAGGAATTGAGGGAACTTATATACCAGATTCGGGATGAACATAATTTAACCATAATTCTGGTTGAACATGATATGAATCTGGTAATGAATATCTGCCAGCGGATTGCGGTACTTGACTACGGCCGCAAGATAGCTGAAGGAACCCCCGATCAAATCAAAAACGATGAAAAGGTTATACAGTCCTACCTCGGGGTAGGTGCATGAGAAACCCCTTAATCTATCTGGCTATTGTGCTTTCGGTGGCGTGCATGTCCACCTCCTCTATCATGATAAGGTTCTGCGCGGCTCCAGCCTTGATAATATCCCTATACCGGGTATTATTTACCGCCGGCATTGCGGCCGGGTTGGGCAGTACGGCGCCAGCCGGAATCAAGGAACTTTCCCGGCGTGATTTTTACCTCATAATCAGCTCCGGGATTTTTCTTGCCTTGCATCTGGGCTTCTGGATTACTTCACTGAGCTATACCAGCATATCCAGTTCCGTTCTTTTTACCAATCTGCAAGTAATATTCGTACTTGTGTTTTCCGCCCTGCTCTTAAAAGAAAGGGTCAACCGCTGGGTTACCGCCGGCATTCTCACCGCTCTGCTGGGAAGCCTGCTTATCGTTCAAGGTGACTTGCAGTCGGGCCGGCTGCTGGGTGATATGCTGGCACTGTTAAGCGGTCTTTTTGTAGCCTTCTATTTCCTGATTGGGCGCAGCGTTCGTGCCCGGGTGGATGTATGGACTTATACCTGTTTGGCGGCCGCCGCTGCCTTTGTGGTTTTGCTTATAGGATGTATCGGAGCCGGGCTTGACCTGACCGGATATCGCCGTTTGGATTGGATCCTGTTTTTAGCCCAGGCGGTCGGGCCGGGAATAATCGGGCATGCCTCCCTGAATTGGGCCTTAAAGTATGTGAAAGCCCCGGTCGTATCCGTGTCGGTACTGGGTGAATCAGTAGGGGCAAGTTTACTGGCTTTTCTCATCTTTCATGAAGCTCTGGCCTGGTACCAGATGATAGGCGGATTATTTATTCTGACCGGCATCTATATCGCCGCCACCCATGAAAAAGCTTCGGAAAGATAAATAGACGCAGAATAACGCGGACTATTATGACTAACACAGACATTGATAAAGGTAGAGTATCAAAACCATCCCTCTGTTTGTTTGGTATGCTGCCGGAAAAACCGCGCAAGTCATATAAATCAGCGTAATCCGCGTCCAAATATTCTTTTGTTATTTATAGAGCTGGGTCCACATGGTTCCAGGGTAGTAATGTTCTACGATTTCTTTGGCGGATTTGCCCTCCTGAGCCATAGTATAGGCTCCCCACTGTTCCATGCCACAGCCATGGCCCCAGCCTTTGCCCTTAAATACCACGTTGTCACCTTCCACGGAAATACTGGTGAGATAGGTGGAAAACAGCTTGTCAAAACCTACTTTTTCGCGCAAATCAACTCCGGCAATAGAAGCCGAGCCCGCGGTAACGGTTAAGGCCCGGCCGGATGGCCCCTTTTGCGCAACCTTGATGTCATCCAGTGAACCGGCCTTGGATCCCATAATATTCTTTATGGTGCTTTTAGGCACCTTAACCGTCCAATCCCGGTATTTCTCAGGGGCGTTCTGCAATCCGTTGGTGGCAACGGGAACAATATAAGCCGAGGCCTTGTCCTTGAGTTTGGGAAAGCCTTCTTCGATGCTGGCGGTCATATCGGGTGATGCCGAATGGAACTCGGCATATACGAACTTGCCGTCATAGGTTAGAATCTGACCTCTGGTTTCTTCTACCGCCTTGGATATTTCATCGGTAATCTGCTTGTTGTCATAGGCCTGAAATTCAGTATGATCATCGCTGGCATCGGTTCCATGCTTGGCGGCGCCATGCTCATAATTTATGAGTGCCAGAGTCATGGTCCGGGCTACGATCGCCTGGGCTTTCAGAGCCTCCATTGGGAATTTCGGCCCTATTTCCGCTGCCACTACTCCCTTTAAATACTCCTCCAGTTTGAGCTGTTCGGTTTTGCCGGTAGCACTACGGTAAAGTGTAATAGTAGGTTCTTCTTTATATTTGGTTACCTCAGGAGTCAGAGGTACCTGAGCGTTCTGGCCGGGTTGGGGAGTGAGGTCGGGCTTTTTGGCTGCCTGATTGCATCCCGCCACTGAGAACAATGATATCAGCAGGGTGATCAGGAGCAATGATGCCAGCTTGCTTAATGGATTTTTCCTCAAGACAATCTCTCCTTTAACATATATTCGAGTTTGTCTTTAGTCTTTACCTGAGACCAAATTGTTATAACTGGCAAACTCAGGTATAATTTGGCGAGAAAAGACTTTGTCCGTTACTCAAGCGCCAGATGATAGAGATGCCGGAGAAGAGAACGATAGACGCTGATCACGCTGACCCTGCGGGCGCGGATTTACGCAGATTTTTTTATTGTTTCTTTACAAAATTGGAGGTCTTAGAAATGCATGTTGTCCTGGTAGAACCGGAGATACCACAAAATACAGGGAATATAGCCCGCACCTGCGCCTTAACCGGCACCAGGCTGCACCTGGTCAAACCTCTGGGATTTTCCCTGGCAGACCGGTATCTGAAAAGAGCGGGTCTCGATTATTGGAATGAAGTTGAAGTTAAAACCTGGGAAAGTTTCCCTGAGTTTGCCGCGGCCATGCCTGATCACAAATTTTACCTTGCCACTACTCATGCTGAGCGCAGTTATCATGAAATTGCCTATGATCCGGATGATATTCTTGTATTCGGCCGGGAGACCAGAGGACTGCCGGCTGACCTGCTCGCAGCCCATCCCGAAGAACAGATAAGGATACCGATGCGGGACCTGGGACGCTCTCTGAACCTGGCAAATTCAGTTGCGGTAATACTGTACGAAGCTTTAAGACAGCAGGGTTATCCCGGGCTGAAATGACCAAACGCGCAGGAGTTTTTATCTTTCTGTCCGCTTGCTCCGGATATTTATATTTTTCCACATAAAAAAAACTCCCGCGGGAGTTTTTTTTTGACCGTATAAATTAATAAATACAGGCTATTCTTCAACCGGCTGCGGAGCCTCAACCGGGCAGATATCGGCGCAAGAACCGCAATCAGTACATAGTTCGGGGTTGATCACGTATTTGTCTTCACCTTCCGAAATAGCCTCAACCGGGCATTCTTCGAGACATAATCCACAAGCAATGCATTCATCTGTAATCACATGTGCCATAATGTTCGCCTCCTTTAACTAGAAATCAATAATAGCATTATAGTTAACCGTTATTTTTTTGTCAATTTCGAGAATAATTTAACAAGGCGGTCCGAAAATATTGAAAAGTGTCACTCCGGCTGGTTTATGGTATTATACAAGGATAAGCAAGATTTTTAACAGGAGCTCAAATATGCGCTGTACTATCTTTGCCAATGGTGAATATGGAGAACTGGGGGCTTACCGCAATATTTCACAAAAAGGCGATCTCATCCTGTGTGCTGACGGAGGGGCCAATTATGCCTATGCCTTGGGCCTGGTTCCTGCCTGTATTCTGGGTGATCTCGATTCCATCAAGCCGGAGGTAAAAAAATATTATGAAACCCGTAAGGTGGAGTTCCGCCAATTTTCGCCCCGCAAAGACTTTACCGATCTGCAGCTTACGCTCGAAATGGCTGAAGCCAGGGGAGCGGATGAAATTATACTGCTGGGCAGTCTGGGCAAACGGCTTGACCACACCCTGGCCAGCCTTTATTCGGGGATTAATACGGTTAGAAGGGGAATCCGGCTCAGCCATTACAGTCCCGCATGCAGGGTATATATAGTTAACCGGGAGATTGTCATCGAAGGCCAACCCGGTGATATTGTTTCGGTTTTTTCCCTGACGGACGAAGCCCACGGAGTTAAAGAGGTGGGTTTTGAATACACCGCAAATTCGGTTTTGGAGAATAACAAGCCCTATGCCATTTCCAATGTGCTGGTAGGGCGGCAAGGAATCATCGGGGTACAATCAGGTATTCTGGTGGTGTTCCATTATACCCGGTAATATACAATGCATGAACCCGATAGCTTTTTTCGTAACTATGTTATATCCTTATCAAATGGGAAAAATAATTGAACCAAGGAACAGGTATTTTATTCAAGCAGACTACTAGTCTAAATCATAAATTATGTGCCAAAGGATGGGACCAGCTGTGGATTTAAATTTCTTATCCGGGATATTCGCGAGTCCCTGGAACATTTTGCGCAGCCTTATTGATATTGGCATTGTAGCCTACATATTTTACCGCCTCCTGAGTCTGATTAAGGGGAGCCGGGCTGAGCAGCTGCTCAAAGGTTTGTTTATTTTATTGCTATTTTCAGTCGCAGTGAGTGTTTTGCAGCTGGATATGGTTAACTGGCTGCTGGAAAAGTTATGGATAATATTTGCGATTGCCCTGCCCATAGTATTCCAGCCTGAACTCAGGCGCATTCTGGAGCAGCTGGGAAGAGGCCAGTTCTTTGCGAGCTCCGCCTATCTCGATAAGATTTACAGTGACCGCATCGTAAATGAGATTGTCACGGCGGTTCAAGTAATGTCTCAGGACCGGGTGGGGGCTCTGATTATAGTTGCCCGGGAGACAGGCATTGAAGAATATATGGACAGCGGAACCCGCATGGATTCACTGGTTTCAGCTGAATTATTGATAAATATATTCGTACCCAATACTCCCTTACATGACGGAGCAGTTATTATCAAAGAGGGCCGCATTCAGAGTGCAGCTTGCTTTTTGCCTCTGAGCAGCAATCCGGCCATCGATGGAAGACTGGGAACACGACACCGTGCCGCCCTGGGGATTTCGGAAGTGTCTGATGCCCTCTGTATCGTAGTTTCCGAAGAGACCGGCGCCGTATCGGTTGCCCGGGAGGGCAGACTGGTTCGTTATCTGGACGGACCGGGACTGCGTGATATTCTGGAGGGAGAACTGATGGCCGAAGGGAGCCACAAAGACAGCTTCTGGAGGAGGTGGTCAAACGATGGCAGAAAAAAATTCAAAGAGAAGCAAAGTCGGTCTTAGAATAGCTTCGATAATAATGTCCCTGCTGCTATGGTTTTATGTAATAAATCAGGGCAATGTGGCTTCAAGCGGGGATGTATTCGAAGTAGATCTGCAGTATCGCAATGTAGCTGCTGATTTGAATGTAACCGGTCCGCAGAAAGTGTCGGTAAGACGGTGGGGTGCGTATCACGGCAGTGATGAGATAACGGCATATGTTGATTGTGCGGGTCTGGACAAAGGTGATTATCAGCTGCCGGTTAAAATAGATACGGTCAAGGGGGCTCTGTTTACTTCAGTCCAGCCCAATCAAGTCAAGGTGACCCTGGAAGAACTCGGGCAAAAAGTATTCAACATCAAACAGGAAGTAAAACAAAATCCGCCTACCGGCTACCAGCTTTCCCAGGCCTTGCTCTCGCCGGACCGGTGCCTGATCGAGGGGGATGCTGCGGTCATAGGAACAGTGGCGGCAGTTGTTGCTCCCATCGACCTGGCCAATATTAAAGATATAGCAACCGTTAAATCCACCCTGCAGGCTCGTGATATAAACGGCAAACCAGTTACTGCGGGTATTCAAATTGTGCCTTCTACAATCAATGTGAATGTAGTTCTGGAGAGGAAACAGATCAGCAAGAAAATTGATATTAAACCTCAGTTGAACGGGATATTGGCTCCAGGTTTCACTTTAGGCGAAACCATTACCGATCCGGTGCAGGCAACTGTTCTCGGTGATCAAACCCGGGTAGAGACTGTGAATGAAATTACCACTCTACCAATTGATATTAATGGAAAATCAGAATCATTTGCCCAGCTGATAGAGTTGGTTCAACCGGATGGGGTAACGGTAGTGCCAACTCAAATTACCATTCAGATTAAGATAGTGAAAACAAATGCAAGTGGAGTTGCAGAATGAAGGTTCGTGTACGCGGTCTGCGGTTGGGTTTGGATGATCAAGTAAACGATTTAGCCCGCCTGGCCGCCCGGCGGTTGGGAATAAAGCCAGGGCAGATTGACTCCTGGGAGTTGGTAAAAAAAGCAGTGGATGCTCGCCGGGCCACAGTATGTTTTACCTGTACGGTAGATTTGGAGCTCAATGATTCAATAGCAATAGCGCCAGATATACTGCGATCACCTGAAATATCTCAACTAGAAGAACAATCTATACTTGTGCCTGTACCGGGCGGAACCAATCTCCCCCACGCCCCGTTGGTAGTGGGGTCGGGTCCGGCCGGGCTTTTTTGCGCCCTGGCCTTGGCGCGCAGCGGTTACCGGCCTTTAGTGATCGAACAAGGACAGGATATGGAGCGCCGCATTAAGGGAGTGCAAAATTTTTGGCAGTCAGGTATACTCGATAGGAAAACCAATGTCCAGTTTGGTGAAGGCGGAGCCGGAACCTTTTCCGACGGAAAATTAACTACCCGAATAGGTGATTTCAGGGTAGACTATGTCTTGAAGACCTTTGTGGAATATGGAGCTCATCCGGAAATCCTGTACCTGAAAAAACCGCATGTCGGCACGGATATCATCCGTGGGGTGGTTAAAAAAATCCGGCAGGAAATTATCAGGCTGGGTGGTGAATTTTATTTTGAAGCCTGCCTGACAGACATTAATGTTAACAAAGGAGTGCTGCAAAGCATAATAATAAATAGTGAAGCAGAAGTGGCTTGCTCCGTCTTGGTATTGGCTACCGGCAACAGTGCACGTGATGTCTATCGCCTGCTCTATCGCCGGGGGGTGAGAGTGGCCCCCAAAGCCTTTGCCCTCGGGGTACGCATTGAGCATCCTCAGGTTGTAATCGACCAAATGCAATATGGTAAATTCGCAGGCCATTCCAGCCTGCCGGCTGCCGATTACCACTTCACCTATCAGGATCGCTTAACCGGCAGATCATTATATACATTCTGCATGTGCCCGGGAGGCTATGTAATAGGTGCTGCTTCGGAACCAGGCCGTCTCGTTACCAATGGCATGAGTTATTTCCGGCGGGATAGCGGAGTGGCCAACAGCGCTTTGGTAGTTACGGTATCCCCGGCTGATTGGGGCAATGAAACCCTGGGAGGTTTAAGCCTGCAGGAAAAGTTGGAAGAGCAGGCGTTCACCATGGGCGGAACGAACTATAAAGCTCCGGCGCAGTACTTGTGTGATTTTCAGGAGAACCGCCCCAGTACCGCTCTGCACAAATCAATATCCACCTTTGCTCCCGGAATAACCCCGGGCAACTTAAATGAATTACTGCCCGGGGAAATCAGTGGGGTAATGCAGCGGGGCCTAAAAGCCTGGAGCCGGAAAGCCCCGGGTTTCCTGAGTGATGAAGCGGTAATGACCGGGGTGGAAACCCGTACTTCGGCGCCGGTAAGGTTGGAAAGAGACAAGAGCCTTACCGCGATTGGAATCCCTGGCCTCTACCCCTGCGGTGAGGGGGCAGGTTACGCCGGTGGTATCGTAAGTGCCGCCGTAGATGGCCTCAAAGTGGCTGAGAATATTATTGGTTGTTATTGCTTGCCGGCTGCTCAGGGAGAAATAAAAATTGACGGTGCAGTCAGGGGGAGCAGTCTGGAAAACTAACTTTTGGAGGTAAAAATAGTGGGGACATTATTTGGTACAGACGGAGTAAGAGGAATAGCTAATGTGGAGCTTACGCCGGAATTGGCGTTCAATCTGGGAAGGGCAGGCAGTTACGTTCTGGCTATGCAAGATACCAGTGCACGGCCGCGTATTATGGTCGGGAAGGATACCAGAGTATCAGGTGATATGTTGGAAGCGGCACTTATCGCCGGCATCTGTTCGACCGGTGCGGATGTATTGACCGTAGGGGTTATACCCACCCCGGCCGTGGCTTACCTTACGGAAAAATACGATGCCTCCTGCGGGATTGTTATATCTGCTTCGCACAACCCGGTAGAAGACAATGGCATCAAGTTTTTTGGACCCAATGGCTATAAACTTCCGGACGAAATTGAAGCTGAAATAGAAAGGCTGCTAACCGAAGGCACCGCCAACCTGAGCCGTCCCCAGGGCGAAGAAGTAGGCAGGGTTTATGATGTGGAGGAAGCTTTAAACCGTTACCTTGATTTCTTGGTATCATGCTACAGTATACCGGAAAAATTGAACGACCTTACCGTGGTGATCGACTGTGCCAACGGCGCCGCTTACAAGGCCGGTCCCCGTTTATGGAGCCGTTTGGGCGCCAGAGTGATTGCTATAAATAACACCCCCAATGGGGTAAATATTAATGACCGCTGCGGTTCAACCTATACTGAGGGACTGAAACAGGCGGTGCTGCATTTTAAAGCTGATGTGGGCATTGCTTATGACGGAGACGCCGACCGCTGTATCGTCATCGATGAATGCGGCAACGAGATGGACGGTGACCATATTATGGTTATCTGTGGTTTGGATATGCAACGGCGCGGCTCACTCAAGCCTTCCTGCGTTGTGGCTACGGTAATGAGCAATATTGGACTTAATATTGCCCTGCGCCGCGAAAGCGTACTGGTGGAAAGCTGCAAAGTCGGAGATCGTTACGTATTGGAAAAAATGAAAGAAACCGGCGCCCTATTGGGCGGCGAGCAATCCGGGCATATAATATTCATGGAACACGCTACTACCGGGGACGGTCTTCTGACTTCGCTCAAAGTGGCGGAAGTAATGAAAAGAACCGGGCTGCCCATATCACAGCTGGCCCGGGAGATGGAAAAACAGCCCCAGCTGTTGGTAAATATCAGGCTGGAAGATAAAGATACAATCCTGTCCCAGGAACTGGTGACGGCGGCCATGAGCCGGGCCGAAGCCAAGCTCGGGGAGATGGGCAAATTGGTGGTTAGGCCCTCCGGTACTGAGCCCCTGGTTAGAATTATGGCTCAGGGATCAAAACAGTATTTAATTGAGGAGGTGATAGAAGAGATCAGTGATGCTATCAAACAGGCTCAGGAGATTTAAGCGCCTGGCCCGGTTGTCTGCCTGGCAGCACCGGGTGACGAGGTGGGGGTTTATCGAAAAGATCGGCGGGTGCCCCCCGGTGTTCTACCATCGTCAGTATAGTTACAAAACGGATAGTAATATTCGCAATAAAAGGCTATATTAGTAGATTAAATATAATTTAGGCCAACCGCCATTTCCAAAAACTAGATTAATGGGGGTAAAAATTTTAATGTGTGGAATTATGGGTTATGTCGGCAGCCGAAATGCCGTACCGGTCATTATCGACGGGCTGAGCAAGCTCGAATATCGCGGTTACGACTCGGCTGGAATTGCTATATATAAAGACGGACAACTAAGTATAACCAAGAAGAAAGGCCGCTTGGCCGAGATGGTCGCGGCTTTGGGAAAAACACCGGATGCCCATGTTGGGATCGGGCATACCCGCTGGGCAACCCACGGTATCCCCAGTGACACCAATGCTCATCCTCATACTGATTGCACCGGCCGCATTGCCCTGGTGCACAATGGGATCATTGAGAACTATGCCGGGCTTCGCAAAGATTTAATCCTGGCAGGCCATGATTTTATTTCCGAAACTGATACGGAAGTAATGGTGCACCTGATTGAAAAGTATTACCAGGGTTCCCTGGAAGAAGCCGTACGTCAGGCGCTGAATTTCGTTAACGGTTCATTTGCCATTGTTGTTATTTCCGCTGATGAACCCGATAAGATCGTAGCTGCCAAGAAGGCCAGCCCCATGATAGTCGGCCTGGGTGAAGACGAGAACTTTCTGGCATCTGATATACCGGCCATCATCGGCAAGACCAAAAAAGTCTATATAATTGAGGATGGTGAATTTGTCGTAATAACCAAGGATTCGGTAAAGGTCAGCGACTTTGCCGGCAATCCGGTGGAGAAAGAAGTATTCGAGGTTACCTGGGACGTGGAAGCCGCGGAAAAGGGTGGTTTTGAGCATTTCATGCTCAAGGAGATCCATGAGCAACCCGCCGCTCTCAAGGAAACCCTGCGGGGCAATATCAAGAATAATATGGTTGATCTCAGTGAAATGGGCATTGATGATATTTTTGCAGGGGTTGCCAAGATATATATGGTGGCCTGCGGCACCGCCTACCATGCCGGCCTGGTGGGACGCAGCATCATTGAGAAATTAGCCCACATTCCGGTGGAAACCGATATCGCCTCCGAATTCAGGTACCGCGAGATCCTGTGGCAGCCCCATTCAGTAATGATAGTAATCAGCCAGTCGGGCGAAACCGCCGATACCTTGGCCGTTCTGCGTGAAGCCAAACGCAATGGCATCAAAGTGCTGGCTATAACCAACGTGGTAGGGAGTTCAGTAGCCCGCGAATCCGACCGGGTCATTTATACCCATGCCGGCCCCGAAATAGCAGTGGCTTCCACCAAGGCCTACTCAACCCAATTGCTGGTCATGTATCTTTTGGGACTGCACCTGGCCCGGGTCAGAGGGACCTGCACTCCGGATGAACTGAGGGAATTGGCTGATGGCATCAGTCAGATAGATAAACTGGTGGAAAAGGTATTGAACCAGCAGGATAAAATCATGGAGCTGGCGGAGAAATACCAGGGGGTTCAGGACACCTTCTTCCTGGGACGCGGATTTGACTACGCCGTAGCCATGGAAGGCGCCTTAAAGTTAAAAGAAATATCCTATGTCCACGCCGAAGCCTATGCTGCCGGAGAGCTCAAGCACGGCCCGCTGGCATTGATAGATGAAGGGGTGCCGGTTCTGGCCCTGATCACCCAGGATAACCTGGTGGAAAAAACCATGTCCAATATTAAGGAAGTCAAAGCACGTGGTGCCGTGGTAGTGGCCATCTGTAAAGAAAACCTACAGGAGTCATGCCAGGAATGCGATGAGCAGATCCTGCTGCCCAATGTTAATTATATCCTGGCTCCCATCGTATCAGTCGTACCGCTGCAGATATTCTCCTACTATATGGCCATTTTCAGAGGCGCAGATGTAGATAAACCTCGAAATCTGGCCAAGAGCGTGACTGTGGAATAAGAAGAAATCGAAAAACTATCTAAATTAAATGTGGCATTATAAAAAAGTTTGATTATATTTAAAAAAGTTTGAACTCGAGGTGAAAAATGAATAAAAACCATCTCTGTATGAATAAATGGCAGAGATGGTTTTTATTATTCACTAAAACAGACAATTATACGAGAAATGAAGGGGTTTTGTGTATTTCTATAGAAGATAATGGAAAAATGCTCAAATTAGAGTCGATGAACTATTAGATCTTCAAAGTGGCCGGCGGCCAGAACTATGTGCACGGTGGATCTTCCCCGCAGGAAATGATTATGCCGGTGATAGACGTTAGGAGGAAAAAGGGCATAAAAGTACCAGCATGATGCAGAAGATCACCAATCTGATCACTACGCTGGATTTCATCCAGACCGAACCGGTCAGCGATGTGGTCAAGGGAACCAGTTACAAGATTTTCTTTATTTCCGAGAACAATGAAAAAATATCCAACGAAAACATTTATGTGGCGGAAAAGAAGGCACCAATAGAGTGAAACAATAAAAATGAATGAGGGAAATCGCAATGGACGAAAATAACAGCAACATACAGCTTTTCGAAGATAAGCGTATCCGCACAGCTTGGGATGAAGAAGAACAGGAGTGGTACTTTTCCGTCGTGGATGTTGTGTCTGTCCTGACCGGCCAGGCCACGCCCCGGAGCTCAAGCACCTATTGGGCTGTTTTGAAAAAACGGCTCATTGAAGAGGGATTTCAGTTGCTTACAAATTGTAAGCAACTGAAATTAAAAGCCGCAGACGGGAAAAGGTACAAGACGGATGTGGCAAACACGGAGGAGTTGCTCCGCATCATCCAATCAAATGCCTAGTCTTGATATTGATGAGGTCATGTTCAAACTATTTTAAACAAAATGTATTTTTTAACTCGGAAATCCCCGAATCCATGTTTCATTTTATTCAAACTTTTTTAAAATACTATGGCTGGTGTGGAAAAATAAAAAAGTTGTACAATAACTTGAAAAGTACTCCAATTTTATAAAAAGTTATTCCATTAGTAAAATAGGTCCCAAAACCTATTGAATAGCCGGTCCTTATAGCTCATTTTTTCGGTAACTGGTAAATCTTTCGCCAGACTTGGGATTAAAGTATGTCTTAAAATGAAATGCATATTACCCTCTTCTATTTAATAGAAGGGGGATTTTTCATATATATGTCAAATTGGTGAGATAAAATTTCACTATGGATTCCCATTAGGGAAGAAAAGCCCTGACCTGATCCCGAAAGAATGAAAGTTATATTCTAGCAACCCCCATAAAAGGTAACCAAAGGTAATTTACTATCATAAAATATGAAGAACATACATGAAAGGAGGGATACTATGCCAATAACCTATACTGCTAATTCAAGCGGTAGTAGCCTTGATACAGCCAACGTTGCCATTGTTGTATCCCCAGCCACTGGTGTAATTACGACGACGAACATGCTTCCCGGGCAAAGTATTCAAGGAATTATTAATGTTTCCAATACAGGAAATGTGGACGAATACTATTATGTAACCGCAGCCTGGAAAGGAGGAGGAACCACCCCAGATCACCGTGCCGCTATTTTGGCCGAGTATTTAAATGTAAGTGTGACTGCCAGTCCGGATACCTCTCTATTTACTGGTTCATTGAGTGCCCTGATTGACCAACCTGCCAGCCCTGGTCAGGCACTAGCCTTAGCCACGGGAAATGAAGACGTGACCATTAATTTTACGTTGCCTGCAACCGTAAGTACGGTAGTAAACAATATCGATCTCGCCATCGATTTTGTTTTTGTAGCTTCAGCCTAACTCTGGGGGCCTTAACCAAGGCCCCTTTTTGGGGAGGAATATAATGACAGGAAAAGGCCGTAAACAGAAAATTATCGCCATGATGCCAGTTCGCAACGAGGCTGACAGATATTTAAAGGAGGTTCTGGCACATCTTGTAGGCTGGGTAGACTCCATTGTAATACTCGATGACTCTTCCGAGGATGACTCCGTTGAAGTTGCCTGCCAATTTGAGAAAGTAAATGTATATAAGAATGACAATCCTTTGTTTGCCAGTGATGAACCTGCCATGAGGTTAAAGCTTTGGGAACTTGCCGTAGCAGAAAAACCGGATTGGATTGTGGCTGTTGATGCTGACGAGATATTTGAAGACAGGATAATCAACGAGATTGATCTATTGTTAAACCAAGATGATTTCCATGCCATCAGCTTCCGGGTTTTCGATTTCTGGTCAAAACCTGGTTTTTATCGAATAGATGGGGGATGGAACCCCTGGCAAAAATCGTTATTATTTATGGCTCGTTATAGCCCCGGCTTAGATTCTAAATGGTTGCCAAGAGAAGTACATTGCGGCCGTTTCCCTCAGGCATACGAAAACCGAGCCGCCTATTATTCAGATATAAGAGTTAAACATTACGGATGGCTTAAACCTGAAGACCACTATAGCAAATATCTCTATTACCGTGATAAAGATCTCAAAGTTTTTGGGGAAGTCAGACAATTTACTCAGAGTATTCAGGCTCCGTCGGCCAAGATTCAAATTGAAAAATGGGAGGATGCAAAGAATCTGTATTTTTTAAATGGAGACAGATGATATGCATGCCATTTTGTATTTATCCTGTTTTGCGTATTTCCATCATCGGCAGAGGCACAAATACGCAATGATTATTTTGGCCAAGGAGGTGATTACTAGGTGAAAGGTAAAGTAGGCATATTAACGACCAACTTTTTTAATCCTGAAGGAAACCGCATAATTTACGGTGGAGCTGAACGTTACGGATTCGAGCTTACCCGGCTATTAGTTGATCTGGGCTATACTGTGAGATGGTGGCAAATTGGTACCGGATGGAAGAAAGAATTGCTGCCCGGAGTGGATATCTGCACTATTCCTGAAACTAAAAATGATTTACTTGTCTTTCCCAATGTCAACCAGCATTTTTATGAACAAGCTATGGATGTGGATTATGCCATATATTTTGTTACCTTTTTAGCCTATCCACAGGTTTTGAAAAAAAGCATTTCCATATCTCATGGTGTCTTTTGGGATTATCCCGGCTTTGATTATCAATTATCGACCGAAAACGAGAAAAAGGAATGGCTACGGAGAATGCATATAGCCCTGGGTGGGCCGCAAAAAATCGTTTCGGTGGATACCAATACTATAAACTGGGCGAATGCCACTTGGCCCAATCTATTTCACAAATTTGAGTATATCCCCAATTTCGTTGATATAAGGCAATATAAACCCCGAATCGCCCATCAGGATAAAATCAGAGTTATTTTTCCCCGGCGCCTGACTTATGTAAGGGGATTAAATGAAACGGTCAGGGCCGCAGAAGTACTGACTAAAAAATATCCCCAGGTTGAATTTCATTTTGTCGGGCGTGGTCATACCGACAATTTGGAAGCAGAAGCCTTAAAATGGGCATGTAAAAATAACAACATTTATTATTACTGGCAGCCTCCTCGTGCCATGCCAGAAATTCTTTCCCATATGGATATTGCCTTAATACCTACCAAGGGAACTGAAGGCACTTCTCTTTCCTGCCTGGAAGCCATGGCTGCTGGCTGTGCGGTAATTGCGTCCCCAGTGGGAGGACTATCAGATCTGATCATTGACGGGTACAATGGTTTGTTGGTTAAGCCCACACCATCCGACTTAATCGAAGCGATTGAGCTATTAATAAGTGATAAAAATCAACGTGAGAGACTGGGAGCAAATGCGCGGGAAGTAGCGGCTGCTTTTAATATGGACCGGTGGCGGGAAAAGTGGACCAGAGTTATTAACGAAGTTTTTAACTAAAGCATGTTAGTAGTTAACTACAATCTTATCCTTAATTATTAATAATAGCGTGCTAAGAGTACTTGGCCCCAACCATGGCGCGACGAATTGGATTTTACAGAACAAGGCATAGGCAAGCTGGCTACACGGCAGCCTTGCAACTTAGAAATACTTCACTTACGCTGCTACTATGACCGCTGAATGGGATTAAACGCTTTGGCCCGGAAGAGAGTGAACCCTATCTTGAATGCGCTTTGATCCAACTTAAATAATCATGGCAAAGTGGAACTTGTCATAAAATAAATAAGCTAACCATCTAGTTTGGCAGATATATTTCATAGCAAGCTCCAAGCAAAATGAACAAATCATCACATGCTAAACGATAGTGGTTTATCCATACTTTCGAGAATAGCGGCTAATCATATATTGACAGCGAGATAGAATCAGGAGCCAGTAAATCAAGTACTTCCGCTCGGCAGCTTGATATCAATCTGGCTTCAGGTGGTGGGACGTGATCTAATTTACACAATAATAATGTCGATAAATCTTTTTCTTTTATCTGATAGATTCTATAGCATTGGTCCGTTAGGTAAAATACAGCCAGGTCATATGTGAAAAGAGTCTCACCTATAGCATATTGCGGATATCTTTGTATTTTACAGCAATCAACTCGGAGATTATATACCTTGACAGCAATAACATTAGATGATTTGGACAAGCTGATTACATTCTCTACAATCCAACTCTTTGCATGTCGTTCTTTTATCAGCAATGCTTGAATATCTGTATAAGCCTTTATACATTCTGAGCTTTCATAAGTTCTAATTTCAGCGGGTAAGACGACCCGCATTATCCCCAAAAAGTTAAGAATCACGGTAACGGGTATAAGACAACCTGTTCCAATAAAATTATTTGAAACCTTGGCGGTAGCAGTTAGCATGCTTAACTCCATGTAAATATTTTTATTGATAATATTTATACTATGAGCCTAATCACTAATTTGTGACCGGATAATTTCATCCTGGACAATAGCGGAGCAATTGTTGGAAAAAGTTTGATCATATTTAAAATAGTTTGAACACAAGTAAAAAATTGTACAAAAACCATCTCTGTATGCATAAATGGCAGAGATGGTTTTTTTGTGGCGAAGAAGGATAAGGATGAGATCCAGCCAAAAATACCAAGGCATATTGAGTAATGTTGTAATTTTTATGATGCCTGCCTGAGTCTTTCAGTCTGAGGCAGCTCTTGTTGTTTCAACTGCCTCATTTCCATGGTGATAACCAATGCGGTTATCAGGGTTGATATAACATCGGCAATGGGGGGTGTCCTCCAAACACCTTCAATACCCCAAAAATGCGGTAATATCAGTAATAACGGGATTAACAACAGCAGTTGCCGGGACAGTCCCAGTAAGGTTGATTGAACTGGTTTTCCAACCGCCTGAAAGTATTGGGAGCAGACAATTTGGATGCCGGCCAAAGGGAACATAAAAAAGTATACTTTCATTGCGTGAGCTGTAAGGGTAGTCAATTCTGCATTGTTGTTGCTAAACAGACCGACAACCTGGGTCGTCCATATTTGCATTGCCGCAGTGCTGCAAAACGCAATTGCCAGACCGACAATTACCGCCTTTTTCAAGGCTTCTCTTACCCGGTAATATTGCAGGGCGCCATAGTTAAAGCCAATGATGGGTTGGGCCCCTTGACTGATACCGAGAATCGGCATAAACATTAATGTGGCTAAGCTGGCGATAATTCCCATGGATGAAAGTGCCATATCACCTCCATAGGTCATTAATGCTCTATTCAGGATCGTGTTTTGCAGGCTGTTTGCCAGCTGCATGGCAAAAGGAGCAAAACCAATTGACATAATGCTTATAACCAGACTTCTTTGCAGCTTTAGATTATTTAGCCGTATTTTAAGAAGACTGGGGCCCCAAAGGAAATAGCTCAGAACCCAAATCGATGAGAATGCCTGTCCGCAAACGGTTGCCAGTGCCGATCCCTTAATACCAAAACCTAACCTCATGACGAAAATATAATTCAAAACGATATTAATCAACGTCCCGATTACCTGCGTATACATAGACATCCTGGGATTGCCTTCGGCTCTGATAAAATTAACCATTCCCATGCTTATGGATGCCAGGGCTGATGCCATCATTATAATGTGGGTAAAGTCCTTTGCATAAGGCAGCACTTCCGCACTCGCCCCCAAAAAGCTAAGAATGGGGTCTGTAAAGAGAAAATATACGATACTTAAACATACAGGCAACATGATCAATAACAAGATGGCGTTACCGATTATTTTTTCTGCTTCTTTCGGTTTTTTCTCGCCCAAGCGTATGGATATCAGGGCTGTTGCGCCAACACCGATAAGTACAGATACCGCCATTAAAAAAAGCATAATGGGAAAGGCTACGGTTGTGGCTGCAATAGCAATATCGCCCACTCCACGGCCAACAAATATGCGGTCAATGATGTTATACAAAGAGTTTACCAACATGGCAATTACAGCCGGCCAGGAAAACTTCCACAGCAAACGGCTTATTTTTTCGTTTTGAAGTTCAACTGTATTATCCATTTCTCTCCCTATCTTCTATATTTTTTTCATGAATTCAACTACATGCCTGAGGCTTGCAATAAAATCCTGCAGTTCATCAGGGTCAACATCAGCAAGGATTTCGTTCAAACACTGGATGGTATTACGCATAACATTTTCCATTTCTGCTCTTCCGGCATCAGTAAGTGATATCAAAGTTCTCCGCCGGTCTTGATGGTCTTCATATCGATTAACCAGGCCATATTCCGCCAATAGATCAATCAGTGTAGTCAGGCTGCCCTTCTCCATATTCAGCATCTTGGCTATTTCAGTAGCAGTAAGAACTGGGTTTCGATAGAGGAATCCGATAATCTTGATGTGATTCTTTTTAATTCCAGGGTATTGTTCACTTTCTTTGCGAAAGCGATGGAGGAATTTTTCGTGAAACAATCCCAGCGTACAAAACAACAATTCATGCAATACTTGTAATTCTTCAAATTTCAAGTATACCACCTCAATAATTGTTAGAATTCTAACTTTAAGAATTCTAACCTATTTTATATTTGAATTTAATTTGTGTCAAGTATAGAACTTGGCAGGAGGGACAGTAATAGAACTTTTTTAAGAAATGCCAACAACTATGTTAAAACTTTTTTACAAAGCTATACGCGTGTGGCATTATAAAAAAGTTTGATCAAAGTATAGTTTTAAGACTTGAAAAAATATATTCAATGTTGAATAAACCACCTTATCTTTAACAGAGGAGGTAGTTTTGTTTATGGTAAAATATTCTGGAAAAGAATATATATGCGCTCTGATTGCGATTAGTTTCTGATCAGGAACTGAATCATTTAAGCAGAGAAAGAATCGGCTTATTTAATGTAATGATACGAATTGTATATGGATCTTTCACTGCGAATGCTTCAATATCTCAATTTAAAGGCTGCCAATGTTTCACTATGGAATTATCTAGCGAAATACTTAAGAAGGTGAAGGTCAATGCCGGCAAATGTATTTCTGACCGGTCCCATAAGATTTGGTAAATCAACTCTGTTGAGCCAGGCTATTTCCGAAAGCAGTTTGCCCATGGGCGGGTATTTTGTGCAGCGCCTGATTCAGGCAGGCCGGACTATGGCTTTTCGTGTAGCGGACATAGCCCACGAGCCTTATATTCCGGATATTGAAGTGAGAGAAATTGATAAGTATACTGATATCATTGGATATATTGGGGACCAGATGACATGGCATCCGGAGGTGTTGGAGGAAAAAGGAACCGCGTTAATAAGGCAGGCTTTATCAACAGAAAAGACTCTGGTATTAATGGATGAACTAGGCCGGATAGAACTTAAGGCTCCAGGTTTCAGGCAGGCAGTTTTTGACGCCCTGGATAGCCAACAACTGGTGCTGGGTGTCTTAAAACAGGAAAGCAATGCATTTCTTGATGCAATCCGAAGCAGAGAGAATGTATTGGTTTTGGATTTAAACCACATGACTCATCAAGCAGCCTTGCACGAGCTTACAGTCCTAATCAAAGCCAAGCAAGAGCCGACTTGATAGTACTTTTCAAAAAATTCAAAGCTCATTATGCCGATCTCTCCAGTCAGCCCTGGTTTCCGGCCTTTCATAGAACAGTCCCAATTTTAAAAAGAAAAATGCCATACTCCTTTACTCTTCTATACAGGGTTGATTTGGATAGGCTCGATTCACTCGCTAATTTGTTCATATCGTGATTCCTGGAAACAAACAGCACGTATTAGATGGAAATATTGGCCATAACACAAGCATTGATTGAGGCTGACGATAACAAAACTAAAGCCGTGAGCATCTATTATTTCTTTTTAAGCTTACCGGTTGAGTTGGCCCAATATATTATCCCGGCGGCTTGAACATGAAAAATATATTACTTAAAATAACCTGGAGACATCCAGGTTAGATTGTTTTCTGGATTTTTCTGGATTATGTAGTGTAAAAATATTCATGTAATTTCGTACTATATTTTAGAGGTTACTTGACGATATAGATAAAGAGGTACTGTGGAATTTTTTTCATGAATTCTCAGGAAGAGAGGATTAGGAATTGAAAAGACAAACACGCAGTCAGAAATTGCGTATTAATGAATTAGAAATACCCCCCCATACCCCGCAGCTTAATCAATTGATCCTGGACAATACCTACGATCTTATCACCATTAACCGGTTGGACGATTTGAGTTTTGAATATGTTAATCCGGCTGCAATTAACGTTTTAGGTTATTCCCGGGAGGAATTGTTTGCGAAAAGCCCCCTGGAGTTAATTCACCCTGATGACCGGGAACGAATTGTCAATGCATTAAAGGCGAATCTTCCCGACAGAGGGGGGCGCGGTGAACTGAGATGCCGAAAAAAGAACGGCACCTATGCCTGGCTGGAGCTGTCCTATAAGGTTTTGGCGCGCGAGCAGGGGGAAAAATCCCTGATTATAATCTCGCGTGATATAACCGACCGTAAACAAACCGAAACTACCTTGCAGCACAAATTCGACTCCCTGGCCTTGCTGGTGGATATATCTAAAAATTTTGATAATGTAGGGTTGGACAACCTTGACGAGATGATTAAGACCACAGTGCAGCTGCTGGGTAAGTTTGACAACAACGACCGCAGCTACATCTGCCTGCTTACCGATGAGCGCTATACTATCATGAAGGTCTACGAATGGTGTGCAGAAGGTATAGAGCCGGAAATTAAAGGCGTTGAAGGTATGCCGGTCAGCGTTATGCCCTGGTGGAGGACGAGATTACAGGATCTGGATCACATATATATTTCCCGGGTTGCCGATCTGATTTCCGAAACTGAAGGTGATGGGGAAGTTAAGCTGTCCTCCTCCGCCCAATCTCTAATTATTGTCCCGATGTTTTTGGAAGATAGAATGGTAGGATTCCTGGGCTTGGATTCCGTAAGATGTGAGAGAATCTGGTCGTCGGAAAATGTAATGGTTATGCAGGCGGTAGCCCAAGTTATAACCAAAGCCTTGTATTGCCAAAAATACGCGCAGGCTCTTGAGACCAGCCAGAATTACTATCAGACGATTTTTGAAAATAGAGGGGCCGCCACCATTATCATTAATGA
Organism: Syntrophomonadaceae bacterium; assembly: GCA_034927445.1. Lineage (GTDB taxonomy): Bacteria > Bacillota > Syntrophomonadia > Syntrophomonadales > Syntrophomonadaceae > PHAA01. The sequence continues at coordinate 11,474 of JAYFPZ010000007.1, read as the reverse complement.
AAATATGGATATAACCATGGTTAATGATGAATACCAGAGGCTGCTGGGATATACGAGGGAAGAACTAATCGGTATGAATTTGACCGGATTGGTCCCCAGTGACAGTATTGCCGCCCTGGAGGAGTACTACCACATGCGGCGGCAAAATCCTGCAGGGGTGCCCCCCAAGCATAATACGCAACTGCTGGACAAGAAGGGTAAATATAGAAACGGTATGGTAGCGGTTAGTCTCATACCAGGCAGCCATGAAGCCCTGGTTACTTTTATTGATTTAACCGAGTTTAACCGTATTAATCGTGCCTTAAAGACTATCAGCGCAACTACGGCGGCAGTTATCCATGCCGCCAATGAAGAGGAATTGCTCAGGGTGGTCTGCGAGAAGATAGTCGAGGTCGGCGGTTACAGCCTGGCCTGGGTGGGTTATTTGCGGCCGGATCTAAAAAAGAAGGTTCAGCCGATGGCTTATGCCGGCGTTAATAATGCTTACCTGCCCAAACTCAATATTACCATGGAAGATCCCAAACGAGGCCAGGGACCAACTGCCAATGCGATTCGGTACGGCATGCCGATAATTTCCAAGGATCTGAAGAAAGATGAAACTTTTAGACCGTGGTCGAAAGACGCTCTCAGGCGCGGTTTCAAATCCAGCGTGGACATTCCCCTTATGAACGACGGTAAAGCTTTTGGGGTTTTAAGTATATATGCCGGTGAAATCGATGCATTTGACCCGGAAGAACAAAAATTGCTGATCGATATGGCCAATAATCTGGCTTATGCGGTCAATTCTTTGCATGCCCGTTTGGACGCTGCCCAAACTGTCCAAAAACTGGAGAAAAGCCTGGCGAGAATGCAGCGCATGCTGATGCAGGCGGTGAATTCCCTGGGTACTGCTTTAAACATTAAAGATCCTTATACTGCCGGACACCAAAAAAAGGTTGTGCGTTTGGCGGTTGCCATAGCCAGTGAAATGGGATTATCCAAGGAGCAGATCGAAGGGCTTACAGTAGCGGGCAATCTACATGACATCGGCAAAATATACGTACCCAGCGAGATCCTCAGCAAACCTGGCAAACTGTCGGAGCTTGAGTTTGCTATGATCAAAACCCATTGTCAGGCTGGTTATGAAATAATCAAGGAAATAGAATTCCCCTGGCCGGTGGCCGAGGTCTTGCTGCAGCACCATGAAAGAGTTGACGGGTCCGGTTATCCGCAGGGCTTGAAAGGTGAGGAAATGCTGTTGGAGGCTAGGATCATGGCGGTGGCGGATGTAGTTGTGGCTATGGCTTCCCATCGGCCCTATCGGCCGGCATTGGGAATAAACATAGCTTTGGAAGAAATCTCAAATAATCGGGGCACTTTATATGATCCGGAGGTCGTGGACGCCTGCTTGCATCTATTCCGCGACAAAGGCTTTAAGCTTAAATAGCAGTGATTCCCCAGTTATGTTAAAGGGTATGGGCCAGCAGACTCGGCCGGGATCATAATCGCAAAGCTTGATTTTAATAATAATAACATAAAGGCCGACACCGTTCAGGTGCTGGCCCTGTTAATACTATGGGGAAACGTTATTAATCCAGCAAGTTAATGAGCCGTTCAAATCCCTCGGGATCTCCCTGCTCTTCAGGTACAGGACGTTGGAAGATCAGGTTTTCCGGACGTTTTTTCTCCCCAATGGTTTTAAAGGTGATAGCGACCCCACTTAGAATCAACGTCTGGTTAGTGTTGTCGGCAAAACTATATTCACGCTCTATTCTTGCCATATCGTCTAATTTGTAAGTGCGGAGAATCATCTTGCCGTTATTGAAAAGGCAGGCTACTATCAATACGCGGCTCATAAGGTAAACATGTTCTTCCTGGTAGTATCTTTGCACCCACTGGTTGGGGCCATGATAGTACTTAAACCACGCCCGGAGTTCCCCGCAATGCTGCAGGCGTTCCCACAAGGGGGGAAAGTTGGTTTCACTTCTATAGAGCTGGTCTTTTATCTGCTGCAGTTGTTCTTCCATCTGGTCCCTCCCATAAGTAAAAATGGTCTGTAAGCCATCAATTGTAATACATATGCTTATAATACCAGAAAAGAATAATTTGGATAGCATCACGCTAATAAAACCGGGCGATTATTGCCTGGACATTTTCGGGCCTGTACATCCTTTATGTTTTTTTGGGCATACCTGTAGTAAAATGAAATAAAAGGAGGGATATAGGATGAGTATAAAAGTCCTTGGTTTTACTGGCAGCCTTCGGCAAGGTTCATTTAACAAAGCTGCTTTGCGGGCTGCTCAGGAATTGATGCCCGCAGGAGCCAGCCTGGAAATTTTTGATCTGGCTCCGATTCCATTTTTCAATGAAGACTTGGAAGCAACAGGGGTTCCCCAGGTAGTAGCCGACTTTAAACAGAAAATTGCCGATGCTGATGCTTTACTGATTTGTACTCCTGAATATAATTATTCTATCCCACCAGTGTTGAAAAACGCTTTAGATTGGGCCTCGCGCGGCAATGATTCCCCTCTGAACGGCAAACCCGCGGCGATTATGAGCGCCTCTATAGGAATATTCGGGGGAGCCCGGGCCCAGTATCATCTGCGCCAGGTTGGGGTTGTTTTGAATCTTCAGTTGCTGAACCGGCCGGAGGTTTTCATCATGAGCGCCCACACCAAGTTTGACCAGAACGGCAAACTAACGGATGAATACAGCCGCACTGCTATTGCCAGGCTGCTTGATGCTTTGGTGCAGAAAGCCGGGGGATAACTGGTGGCGTTTTCAAGAAGACTGGAGTTGGAGACCATCAAGAAGATGATCCGGTTATATTGCCGCCATGAGCATGCCGCGGACAACCCGGACTTATGTCCGGATTGCAAAAAACTTCTAGCCTATGCGGCCCAACGCATGGACAAATGTGTTTATGGAGACAACAAGCCGGTATGCTCTCAATGTCCGGTGCATTGTTACAAACCGGAGATGCGTACGAAGATTAAAAAGGTAATGCGCTATGCCGGGCCCAGAATGATATGGTCGAGCCCTATCCTGACTGCCCGTTACCTGTATCGCAAGCGGTATAAGAGCAAAAGCCTGGAAGGAAGATAATTATCTTAATTGCTCAACATATTGCTTGAGCGCAGCCTTGGTGGTCGGACCTGCTACGGAGTTAACCACAACCCCTTGCCGGTCGATTATATAGGTGGTGGGTATGCTGGTAATGTTGTAGGCATTGGCAGCCCTGCTCTGGGTATCCAGTAAAACTGTCAGGGCCAACCGGTTATCGGCTACATACTTTCTGGCGGTTTCAGCCGTCTCCCGGGAGCCGTCAGTCAAGTTAACCGTTAATAACACTGCCCCGCTGCCTTGGCTGAATTCCCGGGCGGCTTCATCCAAATCGGGCATCTCCGATTTGCAGGGCCGGCACCAACTGGCCCAGAAGTTTAATATTACTACTTTTCCCCGGTAATCAGACAATTTGACGGGCTGGCCGTTCAAGTCGTCCAGAGAAATCTCCGGGGCCAATTTTCCTTTAACCGCCTTGCTGGGACCAGTACCGGAATCCGTGGTGGTTTCCGGCTGGGTTGATTGCTTGGCATCAGGGGTCTGGTAACGTTCATAATAGCTGGTTCCCACCAGTATAACCAAAACCAAAATGAGAACCAGTAAGATTTTATTGTCACTTTTCGGCATTCGTATATTCCCCCTATAGCTTTCAGAAACCAAGATAAGCCAGCCTGCCGCTAAACAGCAGTAAGCCGGAGACAACCAAAACCAGACCGGATAAAAGGTTGATAATGCGGCTGTATTTCTGTATTTCCCGCCAGACCACCAGGGCTTTCTGCAAAAGCACGGCGGTCAATATGAAGGGCAGGCCCAGTCCAATGGAATAGAACAGGAGCAATAAAATTCCCTGGGTGACTGAGCCTGTAGTGCTCGCCAGCAGCAGGGCTGAACCCAGAAAAACACCGACACAGGGAGTCCAGCCAAAGGCGAAAACCATTCCGAAAATAATTGACCTCACGAAATTCAAATCATGCAAGTCATAATTCAAGTGTTTGTCAACGTTCAAAAAGTTTAACTGCAGCCATCCCATAAAATTCAGGCCCAGTATTACCATAATTATTCCGCTGATTTGACGGAAGCTATCAATATGCTCTTTTAAGAAGCTGCCCAGGGTGGTGGCGGTTGCTCCCAGCAATACAAACACTATGGTAAACCCCGCTACGAATGCTGCGGAATTTAAAACCAGCCGGTTTTTCCCGGTCTCATCACTGGTAGCGGCGCCGGCCAGGTAGGAGAAATAAATGGGCAGCAGGGGTAAAATACAGGGAGAAACAAAAGTTAATATTCCCTCAAGAGCGCTTAAAATATAGGGGAACTGGTTCAATTATGCAGCTCCTTTGCAGTATTTTCCAGCTGTTTTTATAATAACATTTTCGCCGCCCCAAGAGAAAGACAGTAAGATAAATACCAGAAATAACCTTTGACATTAACGTTGCGTAAAGGTCTATAGTAATTTTAGGGTTGAACGGGTACTGAAAGGAGGTAGGAAGGTGGAATACACGGTGCAGAAACTTGCCCGGATGGCAGGGATAAGCAGCCGGACCCTGAGGTATTATGACGAGACGGGCCTGCTTAAACCGGCCCGGATCAACTCATCCGGATATCGCATCTATGGTCAAAATGAAGTTGACCGGCTGCAGCAAATCCTGTTTTTCAGAGAATTGGGGTTCGATCTGAACAGCATTAAAGACATTATAATAGATCCCGCCTTTGACAGTACCAAGGCTTTGTATGAACACCGGCTAAAGCTCTATAAGCGACGGGAGCAGCTGGATGACCTGATTGCCAATGTAGAAAAAACCATCGCGATGAGAGAAGGGAAAATAATAATGAGTGACCAGGAAAAATTCGAAGGTTTTAAACGACAGCTGCTAGAGGAAAATGAAAAGCAATATGGCGAGGAAATCCGGGAAAAATATGGGGAGGATGCAGTCAACCGGTCCAATCAGAAATTCCGGAACATGACTAAGGTGCAATATGACGAAGTCAACCGGCTCTCGTCAGAGTATATGCAAGCCCTGGGAGAAGCTTTTAAAATCGGTGACCCGGGTTGTGAATTGGCCCAGCGGGCGGCTGATTTGCATCGCCAGTGGCTGGGTTATTTCTGGGACGGCTACACTCCGGAGGCCCATATGGGCCTGGCCCAAATGTATGTGGAGGATGAAAGATTCAGAGCCAATTACGATAGTGAGCAGTCGGGGACAGCGGCTTTCCTGCGGGACGCGATTCGCATTTATACGGGGTCAAAATAGTAGACCGGCAGGGAAGATTCAGTGCCCCGGTTACCGTATCATGCATGAAGAGGGGAGATCATCTTGAAGAAAATCATTCCGGTCAGCATGATAATAATTGCCCTGGGATTGATGGTTTGGCTGGGATATACCAGAATGAATGCCATGCCCGCCCCGTCGGGGACGCCTGCCCAGGAGGAACAGACAACTATTGCTCCTCCTGAGCCCCATGAACCCAACCGGGCGGAACCGCCTGCACCGCCCCGGATACTGGATATACTGGGAAAGTCCAACCGGCTTACCGCCCAGCAATGGGCGGCCATGCAGCAATGGCGGGCCGAGGTCAGACAAATTGCGCTTGACAACCCGGCCGCGGTTTATATCAACGGCAATAATGTTCAACCGCAGGTGGCATTGACCTTCGATGACGGGCCCGATGATGCCATTACGCCGCAGGTACTGGAGCTACTGAATCAGTATCAGGTTAAAGCCACCTTCTTTTTTAAGGGCAATCAAGTAGAAAAATATCCCGATATAGTCAACCAGGCCTATAAGGCCGGCCACCTGGTTGCCAGCCATGCTTACAGCCATCAGGAGCTGAACCGGATGAACCGGACTGACATAGACAAGGAGATTGTTGCCAGCGACAAAGCCTTCCGCCGCGTAATTGGGGTTGCTCCGGCCGTAATACGACCGCCTTTTGGGGCTGTCAACCAGGACGTTTTGGCGGTGTGCCGCCAGGAAAATGAAACCCCGGTGCTCTGGTCCATTGACACCCTGGACTGGTCGCAGCAAGAAGCGGATAACATCGTTGCCAACGTTCTAAATAACGTAAGACCGGGGGACATAATTCTTATGCATAGCGTGGACGGCCAAGAGGCGACGGTTCAGGCCTTGCCGTCAATTATCACCGGACTCCGGGCCAAAGGCTATGTTATGGTGGATGTGGCCACTCTGCTCAACATACCCGCATACAAAAATTAAATATTCAGCTCTCCATTATAAAACCCATCCTTTAAAGTTTTACCGATTAGATACCGAACGTTCCACAAGCACCGGTGGAGCAGGGCTGGGTCTGGCAATCGCACAAGAAATTGTCACGGCTCACGATGGAACCATCTCTGTGGAAAGCAACCCGGAAAATACTACATTTACAGTAAAGCTTCCGCTATAACGAGGAAATAAAATGCCCCTCGCCTCTATAGGTGGCGGGTGTTGATTAAGCTTTTCATAAGGTGTCATATTTCCCGCCTCGTTGTAACGGTGGGTTGTAATATGAAAATAATTCCCGCGGCTAAGTGTTTTCGCCTTTCAATCCTCTTGTAATATCCTCAATCTTGATATTGGGGTTGTGATACCTCCTGCGCCCGACTGTTTTTTTGCCATATTCTATTGCTTCCCTGGGACACCAGTGAAGACAGGCAAGACATCGTTCACAATTATGCTGCCAAACCGGGAGCTGCTTTTCCATTTTTATATTGCCTACCGGACATACTTCTGTGCAAAGCCCGCAGCCAGTGCATTTTCCCGTAGTTAAAAACCCTTCGTCCCATCCTTTGATATTATTGTACAAATAATTGCAGTTGATTATTTGGCTCCAAAGCACCGCTTTCTTTTTCACTGGTTTGCGTTCCCTATTGGCAATAGCCTGGGCGGCTTTATCCACCCTGCCAGCGGCAGTTTCAATTAACTTCTGTACTTTGCTGGGTACCGGAGTCGGATGACCCACGATATAGCTTCCCGGCATCTTAATCTCATCGGCATAAGATAAGCAAATCCCTTTGGCAGCCAGAATATCCTCCAGCATACCCAAAGGATTCGCCCTGGTTCCCCCGGAATTGGCGATTGCAAAGCAATATGTCTCAGGTTTTATAGCAAGTCCTTCGACAAATCGTTTAACCAAACGGGGCAGGCCATTATAGTAAACCGGAAATATGAAACCTATCGGTTCATCAGGACCACCAACCGGTTTAACCGGTACTTGGTCAGCCATTGACCTTATTTGGCATTCCCCTAAATACTCTGCCATTTTGCGGGCGATTCCCAGTGAATTGCCGGTTGCAGAAAAATAGAAGATTGTAAATTCCATATAAACCATCCCCATGAATTTTATTTATAGAAGATCTTTCTGAGTTCATTTAAATAACCATCCAATTTCGCAATGATCATGTCATAATCCAGTTCATTTTTCTTAGAGTTCCGAATTTCCTCAAGAATCTCATTCGTAAAACCAACGTTAGCCCAAAAGATTAGCTGTTTGCACCTTTCAATGTCAAGACCTTCTCTGAAGCTGGATGCATCAATTGAATCAAACATGTTCTCATAACATAATAATTGTTTCCCTTTCCGTTTTTCATCCATTTCTTTATTGATTTCATCGGACTTAGTAGTACTGAGTCCGATGAATTCAAAAATCCAGGGGTGCTTCTGCAGCAACTCCACCTGGAGAAGATATGACTGCCGCAGTCTTTCAAAAATATCCCGTTCATCAAAATTCATTAAGTCAACATATTCTTTATTAATCATCTCTGTACAATAATCATAGAGGAACAGGAAGAGATCTTTTTTGCTGGTTACATAATGGAACATCAATCCCTTTGAAACCCCGGACTCTTTTGCAATAGTATTGGTTGACGCATCATCAAACCCCTTCAGGGCAAATTCTTTTAAACCGGCGTTTAAAATAGCGTCCCTCCTTTTTGCTTCCAGATTTAGCATTTTTGTATGCATGAGATCCACCTCTTCATATTTATACGAGCATTTACCTAATTGGTCAATTTTATTTTAGCCTTATTTACCTGTTAGGTCAATTGTTTTTAAATTAACCTATCATCAAACCCATCGTTCAAACTCCATCAACATATGCAGATAAATTATATCCTGCGGATTGTGTACCGGGGACCTTTTCATCTATCTCTCCATATTCACTTCCCACGACTCCTTATCAAGGTTTCGTTGTACTTTTCTTGCATCAATCTATCAATTAATGTAAAATAGATATGGTATGATAACAAACCAAGTATGATAATATACTTAGTATGGAGGCGAGGGCATGGAAGCTAAAAAAGTAAGCAGAACTGAGAGACGAAAGGAAGAAACCAGGAAAAGGATTTTGACGGTGGCCATTGATCTATTCAAACAGCAGGGTTTTGATGAGACTACCGTAGACCAAATCGCCAATGAAGCTGATGTGGCAAAATGCACCATTTATAGCCATTTCCCTGAAAAGGAAGCCATTATCTACGAACATATTCAGAGCGTTATACGGGAGCAAACGCCATCAATGTTGGAGGATTTAAACAAATTGCCCGATACCCGGACCCGGCTCATTGCTGCTTTACAAAAAACACTGGAATGGATGCATATAGATTTGAATAATGACTTGTTTGAGCGGCACTTCACCTACAAGATGTCCCAATGGGTGCACGCTTTAAAGCATTTAGATCGGAACGTAAGCACCGGTCTTTCAACCGTTATGGAACATATATTTAAGCTGGGTGTAGAATCCGGTGAAATCAGGCCGGATATGCATCCTTTTGTTGTAGGTGGACTGGAATGCAGCCACTTTCTTTCGGCACTCCTATGGGTGAACCACCCGGAATTAATATCAATAAATGAAAGCATAGAGAATAATGTAGACTGTTTTCTCAACGGGGTAAAAAACGAATTGCATGACTCCCTAACATAAAGCCAGCGAGCATTTCATTAAGGGGGAAGCGAAATTCAAGCGTTAGGGAGGAATGTATGGATGAATCGGTATCTGTTTAATTTTCAGGAGATCAATGAGTCAAAGCCAGGTCTGGTCGGCGGAAAGGGCTGGAACCTGGGGCGGCTGTTCAGGCTCGAGGGAATTAATGTCCCGGATGGTTTCTGTATCACCACCGAGGCCTATCGAACAGCAATCAAGCATAATGAGGAATTCACGGCATTAGTCTCTCAACTGGCAATTCTCAAGGCGGAAGACCGGACCCACATTTCGGAAATCAGTGCTCGGATCCGCGGCGTCATCGAAGGGAGCGAGATGGCGAAAGAGATTGAGTCGGAAATCCTTCGCCATCTCGACGCCCTGGGGGCGGAAAACGCCTATGCCGTGCGTTCCAGCGCCACGGCTGAAGACTTGCCCTATGCCTCTTTTGCCGGCCAGCAGGATACGTATTTAAACGTCAAAGGCAGGGAGGCGATCCTGCAGAGCGTCAGAAAGTGCTGGGCTTCACTATTTACCGACCGGGCCGTGATCTACCGCCTGCGAAATGGGTTCGACCATCGTCAGGTCTACCTGTCAGTGATCATTCAGCGGATGGTTTTCCCCGAGGCCTCGGGTGTCATGTTCACGGCTGATCCAGTCACGTCCAACCGGAAAGTGCTGTCCATCAACGGCTGCTTCGGGCTCGGTGAGGCTCTGGTCTCCGGCCTGGTCAACGCCGATCTCTTTACGGTGCGCGACGGCAGGATAATCGATAAAGTGGTAGCCCACAAGAAATTGGGTGTTTACGCCCTAAAGGAAGGCGGCACAGAAGAACGGGGCATCGAACTAAAGCAGCAGCATATCCAAACGCTGACCGATGAACAGGTTTTGCGGCTGGAGCAGATCGGCAGAAAGATCGAGGCCTATTTTGCCTGCCCCCAGGATATTGAATGGTGTCTCTCCGGGGGCAAGTTCTATATTGTTCAGAGCCGCCCGATCACCACCCTGTACCCAGTTCCACAGGTAAGCGACGGGAAGACCCATGTGTTCGCGTCGATGGGCCACCAGCAGATGATGACGGATGCCATCAAACCATTGGGCATCTCTTTCTTCCAGTTTCTGAGTGACATTCGGATGCCCCAAGCCGGTGGGAGGCTATTCATGGATCTCTCTGCCACCTTGTCCTCGGCAATCGGACGAAAGGTTCTATTTTCTATGAGGGGCGATGGGGATATCTTGACGGAGAACGCCCTGTTCAAAGTGTTTGAGAGGAAAGATTTAATGAAAACTCTGCCGCGCAAACTGCCGGGCAGAAGGCTCATGCCCATAGGCGGGGTTCTGCGCCATTTGTTTCATATCGTCAAGATCTCCCGGGCCAATGATGCAGCGCTCGTTCCCAAACTGATCGAGCATATCGATGCCCGGATCCGCGGCCTGCAAGAAAAGATCGCCGGTGTATCCGGTGACGAACTGTTTAACCTGATCTTGCAGGATACAAAGGAACTGCAGGTGGCCAATACCGATGTGAAAGGTTTCGCAACGTTCATGACCGGCCAGCAAGCGTTGAAATGGCTCAACAAGAACATAGCCAAGTGGTTGGGCGATGTGAAGGCGGGCGATGCGCTTTCCCAATCCGCGCCCCACAACGTCACTTCCGAAATGGGCCTGGCGCTCCTGGATGTGGCGGATGTCGTCCGCCCATATCCGGCGGTGATCGCCTACCTGGAACAGGCTGACGCTAACACCTTTTTCGAGGGTTTTGATGGGCTGCCCGGTGGCGGTGCGGTCCGCGACTCGATTCAGGCCTACCTGGAGCAATACGGCATGCGCTGCCCCGGCGAGATCGACATTACCAGGCCACGCTGGAGCGAGCAGCCCACCGCCCTGGTGCCGGCAATTCTTAGCAACGTCAGGAATCTCCAGCCTGGAGCGCATATGGCAAGGGTCGAACAGGGACGGCTGGAGGCGGAGCAGAAGGAGCGGGATCTCCTGGCCCGCCTGGAGCGATTGCCCGGAGGCAAACGGAAAGCCAGGAAAACCAGGAGGAAGATTAGCATTTTGCGTAATTTTATCGGCTTCCGGGAATACCCCAAGTATGCCTTTATGAAGCGCTATTATATTTACAAGCAGGCGCTAATGAGGGAAGCTGCCGTCCTGGTGCAAAAGGGCGTAATTCGAAACCGGGAGGATGTCTACTACTTATCGTTTGAGGAGTTCCGGGATGCCGTCCACTCCGGCCACCTTGATCATAGCATTATCGCCGCTAGAAAAGAGGAGTACGCAGCCTTCGAGAAGATGACGCCGCCGCGGGTGCTGACATCCGAGGGCGAGGTCATCTTTGGCGAGTACGAAGCAGTCGATATTCCTCCGCAGGCCCTGGTGGGCGTTCCCGCTTCCTCAGGCGTCATCGAGGGGCCTGCCCGCATTGTTTTAAGGATGGAGGATGCCAACCTGGATGACGGTGATATCCTGGTAACCACATTCACCGATCCCAGTTGGACGCCGCTGTTTCTATC
>JAYFPZ010000046.1:0-36936 GCA_034927445.1 Syntrophomonadaceae bacterium | reverse complement strand
GTTCGAGGAAACGGAACTGGGCGTACCGCAAGGGGGACCCCTGAGTCCACTTTGTGGAAACATCATTTTGAACGAACTGGACGGGGAACTGGAACGGAGAGGGCACAGATTCGTCCGCTATGCGGACGATATGCTCATCTTCTACAAAAGCAAAAGAGCGGCAGAGAGAACCCTGGCGAATCTAATCCCGTTCATAGAAAAGAAACTATTCCTTAAGGTGAACAGGGAAAAGACAGGAGTAGCCTATGTAGGCAAGGTCAAATTCTTAGGATATGCGTTCTACATCAACAAGAACAGAGACGTGGGAGTGCGAGTACACCCCAAAAGCGTTGCAAAAATGAAAGCGAAGATACGCCAAATCACATCCAGAAGCAACGGAATGGGATACGAGCAGAGGAAGTTAAAACTCAAGCAGTTCATAAGGGGCTGGGTTAACTACTTCAAACTCGCGGACATGAGAACTCTACTGAAAAGGACAGACCAATGGCTACGGAGACGTATCCGGATGGTTATCTGGAAACAGTGGAAGAGAGTTAGAACGCGATATGCGATGCTCAAGAAATTGGGCATTGTAGACTGGGTAGCAAGAGAAGGTGCAAACATAAGAAAAGGTTACTGGCGTTGTGCCCGTAACCCAATCATTGCCAAAGCCATCTCTGCCGAGAGACTGAAGAAGGCTGGATATCTTAACTTTTTCGATTACTACGAGTCTGTCCGTGTGTAAACATGGGAGGAGCCGTATACCGAACGGTACGTACGGTTCTGTGGGAGGTCGGCCACTCAAATAATGAGTGGCCTCCTACCCGAGTACAGAAAGAATGTCCAATTGGTTAACATGTTCAAAACACGGACTCATTTTCGAGCGTGATTATCACGATTTCAGGACGATTGTAAATGCGCGGCACGCGCGTGGATTCCCGTGCCAGTCCACGGCTTACAATCATCTCAGAGTTTTCAAGTTCATAAATCCCGCTTGTGTATTTCGGGAACAAGCCCTGATTCGGCGAAATCAGCCCCGACTTTAACCCGAACAGCCGCCATTGCCCTCCGTGGGCGTGTCCCGACACAATCAGGTTAAAGGCGTATTTGTTATAGTCGTCAACGCGTTCGGGACGGTGCGACATCAGGATGGTGAAATTTCCGTTGTCAACTTCGCCAGCAACGACCTCAAGCTGTTCGTTGAATGTAAGAGCATTCTGCTCGTATTTCGCTAAGTCCGGGTCGTCAACGCCGCAGATGTTTAGTATTTGACTATTTATGCTTATCGTGTCAACTTCGTCGGATAGCACTCGAACGCCATAATCCGTAAACAAATTCTTGATTGAACCGATTTCACGGCTCCAAATCTCGTGGTTGCCGGAAACATAATAGCAAGGGTACATATCGGCAACGGCTTTCAGCAGAACCTCCGTGTTCGCGTTTGACCTTTTATCGTCACAGATGTCACCCACAAACAGGAGTACATCAGGGTTTGCCTTATTTATGGCGTCCACCAGTGTCTTTTGCCCTTTGCCGTAATAGCAGGAGTGTAAGTCGGTGATAACGGCAAGTTTCACAGGCGCGGCTACTTTCGCGCTTTTGACCGTGTAGAAAGTTGTAGTCAACCGAGCGTCAAACGCGGTCAGGATAAAAACCACGCCAGCTACAATCAGAGCCGTGTTGCGGATATAGTACTTCTTGTATTTTGCCAGCATTGCCATACTTCTCCCGCACGTTTATTTGCTTCTCAGTCCTGCAAAGGTACGTAACCTGTTTCCACGACAAGGCTTTGACCTTGTTCGGACAGAATCCAGTCAATCAGCTTCTGTGCATTTTCAGCCCTTGCTTTGTCTTGGTCGCTCTTGTATTCGCGGTTCGCAACAGTGACGGCATAGAAGTTATCGGCAAAGGGATATGTCCCGTCCGCAATGGTCTGGGCTGTCGGCGAAATACCGTCTATGGCGAGCAGTTTCACTTTCTTCATCTCCGCATCGTTCAGCATACTTTCGATGTAGAAGCGGAACGAGTAGCCGAGAGCGTTTTTGTAGTTCTTGTAATCAGCGACGGCGTTATACAGCCCGCCCATCATTGAGTAGACTTGTTCGTCTTTTGGCTCCATTATCGGCGTGTTGCCCATAATTTTCTGCAAGGCGGTTTGACTGCCCGAACCCTCCGGGCGCTGGTATGCTTCAATTTTGCCGCTGCCTTGCCCTATGCCGCTCCAGTCGGTTATCCTGCCGGAATAAACGGCGCGAATCTCATCCTGCGTGAGTCCGTCGATTTTGTTGCGGCTGTTTACCAGAAAGACAAACGCTTCGCGGCCAATGGGCGTGAGCGTCAGCGTCAAGCCCCTATTATCCGCTGTTCTCTGATGCTCGTCGGAAATATCCATCACGAAGATGATGTCCGCCTTGCCGCTAAATAGATTCTCAATCGCTCCGCCCGTTTTATTGCAAATGATAGGCGAAAGTCGGGCATAGTTCTCACGAATCTTTTCGCTGTTCTTCTCCGTCACAACCCCGTACTTTTGGACGTATTCATCAAAAGTCAGACCGTAATCCTCCAAAGTCGAGTAGACATCGTATTGGCCTGCGGGATAGGTCGCTCGCACAAACGCTGAGTAGAGCGGATAAAGCGCGGTTGCGCCGTCAATGCGAGGTATGTTATCGGTGAGCGTCAGCGTTGACGGTTCGTCAAGGCTTGCGGCAAGCGTGTCCTCGCCAAACGGCGCATATTTAATCAGCGAGATTTCTTTATCACCTTCGGGAAGTTCTACGATACTATTCTTATATCCCTGAATACTCATTACGGAGCCAGTCACAATGACAATAACCAGCGTAAGCGACAAAGCGCCTATTCTGCGCGGCTTTACGGCAAACGGCTTCCAAATCAGCAGCAGACATAAAAGGAACAGCCCGCCGCAAATCACGAACGCCAGCCAGAGTATCGCCGTACCGAAAAGCTGTCTTGATGTTCCTGAACCGGCGAGCAGTTCCATAAACAGCCACAGGACGAAAAATGCCGCGGCGCAGAGGATACTCCCGCAGATTCTGCTCATAATCTTATTCTTAGTCGCTATCCCCGCTATCAAGCCGAGAAGCAGTAAACCCACGAACGCGGCGATAATCCCTATCCCAAAAGCCATAGTAAGCATAGTAAGATACCCCAATCTTTTATATTTGGCTAAACTCAAAGCGAGCTTCTTCCGCCTGTAATTATAAGTATTGCATTAGGTCGTAGCCGTTCACACTGCTATCTATCAGAAATACACGTCCGTATTAGGCGCAGCGATTACGTTTTGGAACGACACAGAACCGCTTTGGATATTCAGCTTCGCTTGCAGTTCCTCATCATTGCCGAAACTCAGCCGCGTTTCGCCCAATAACTCCGCCATCAAGCGCGGCGTAGACTTGTGTTGGCGTTTTTAGCTCATCAGCAATATCTCATTCCCAATCTTCCAGTTTCAGCCGCTGTTGCAGTTCTTTAAGTTTCGCCTTGCGTTCGCGGTAATCGGGCAAAACGCGCTCAACTATCGCCCAGAACCGCTTCGAGTGGCTCATCTCTGTGATGTGAGCCAGTTCGTGGACGACTACATAGTCAATCACATCATCTTCAGCCATCATCAGCCGCCACGAGAAGTTCAGGCTCTTGCGGTTACTGCAACTGCCCCAGCGCGTGGTCGCGCCGTTAATCTTTACAGCGGTCGGCATAACCCCCATTTGCTTGGCGAAATTCTGCACCTTGCCGCTCAGGTCGCGCTTGGCGAGCATACGGTAAACCTGTTTCACTGCCGGCTTAATTTGCTCCGGCGAGAGGTCAGGCGGCACATAGAATTGCATATCATCAAACCCGCAGCGGTTGCCTGGCTTTGCTTCTATCGGGTAATCTTTGCCACGATAGGCTGCAAACGAGCCATAATCAAGCTCAAAATCATCGCGAGCGGCGTTTTGCTCCTTTTTCAAGGCGACTTCCTTGTCGATCCAGTCCGATTTGCTCTCGACAAACTTGTTAATGTCGCGCTTAGGCATTTTCAGCGGAGCGCGAACCTCGATGCTCGCGTCGTCGCGGACGTACAGGGCAACGGTTTTGCGTTTGGAGCGGGTTAAAGTATAGTCGGTCATTTCGTCAGTTCAATCTCCCTCATAAAGTGAATATTTCGGCTTACCTCTCTGAAGTCAACGCTCAGATGAAACTTTAGGCTGTGGTAAGGGGCGGCCGCTTGGTATAAGGGCTTTCTACGGCCGTGGCGCGGCCAAGAGAGCTTTTCTGCTTGCCAGAAATTTGTGGTCGGCGGGGCTTCCCGCCTTGCTTGCGCTTTCGTCGTTACGGTAAATGCACACCCCTTGTTAGGCTTCCGAGGCAAAATTAAAAGGTTCATTCTTGCCCTTTCTCTGCGCGCGCTTTTTCGGTGCAAGATTTGATGAAATTGCCTTTTGCCTCCGTATAAGCGTCGCGGTTATTCTTGTGTGTGATGGCCAGTTCACGTTTGAGGCTTTCATATTCTGCCGCCTCTGCCGGGTGGGTGTCGATGTAGTCGTGGAAGTACAACTCATCCCAATCGCCAATCTGCCGAACATGGAGGTGAAAAACTCTCTCGGCGAAGCCCTCTGCGGTGTACCCTTGGTTCCAATCCAAACGGACATCAGGCGTTGTTTGCTCTGACATCAACTGCCATCCGTTATCGGAAAGCACAGACTTTAACCAGTCAACATCACAATCAGGAGCAACTTGCAATAAAATGTCCACGATAGGTTTGGCAATAATCCCGTTGACCGAGGTGCTTCCGATATGGTCAATCCGCTTCACCAAATCGCCTAAAATGGCGAGCAGAGCAGACTTCTCGTCCTCATACCATTCAGCCCAAGCCGGATTATGCTCTGTGAGTTCAATCGGGAACAAGTGCCACAGTTCCTCCAGCGTCAGGCCAAAAGCAACCGTCTCTTTCCCATCAAGCCGCTTGACCATAATGTAGTCTGTGTCCTGTTCCTTGATGGTTTCATATCCGAGTATCCGTGACCATGCAATGCCGACAATCTTGCCGTCATTCTCGCAGGCGAAACAAACATCGCCTTGCCTGCCAAAGCCCTCAATGTAATGGTAGAGCGACGGCTCGTAAATCACTTCACGGGACGGCGGGCTAACGCCTTCAGGAATGAAGATAGATTCATAGAGGAAGGTTTCCAAAACGCCGTATTCGCTTGGGTAAATCAGTCTATACACGAAGCCATACTCAATCCTTCCAGTCCCACCAGTTTTGCTTGTCCTCCGGCAACTGTCCGTCGTGGTCGGCATAATGTACCGCCAGTCGGTAGCAGTACAACGCGCACCTATCCACGGGCATACCTTGCGCGAAACAGTCTGCGGCGTAGACGTCGTCGGGGCTTTTGCCTTTCAGCGACTCTATCGTGGGGAAGCCCGCCCGAATCAAATGCTCCGCCATATTGTTCCCGATGCCGGGTATTTTCGTCAGTTCCGATTTCACACTCTACTCCCCATTTCGTATCTCATCGGCACGAAGCGAACCCGTTTATGGTTTTGGCAATGGTGGTCGAGCTTAGTCCGGCTGTCAACTGCAAATCCTTCTTTTTCATATCCCTGTCAATAAGGAGCTTCCATAGTTTTTTATAACTTACTCGCATATTTCGCCACCTATTTTAAAGTTTCAACTTATTATACAAAAATTTGGCTGAATTTTGCAGAGATCAATTCAGCATTTGTAAAGATTAAGTTTACATTCATTCGATGTTTAAGCAGATTTAAAGGTAACTACTAAATGAGTTACTCCATACAAAACCCCCTGGCCAGCTAACGGCCAGGGGGTTTTTGTGGGGTTGTATATATGAAGGAGACTTACAGGTCTTGGGTAACTGCTTACATCGGAACCGAACTCATTTCGCCATAGCTGTAAGCATCTTCGCCGTGTTGGGTTATATCCAGCCCAATTTCTTCATCTTCATCACTTACTCTCAAGGGGGTAAAGATGCTGATAACTTTCAGCAGAATGAAGGTGCCCACGGCCGCGAAGGCGATAGAAGCAGCCACGGCAATGGCCTGAATCAACAACTGCTCCGGGTTGCCGAATAACAATCCGTCGACTCCAGCCGGGTTGACGGCCGTGGACGCTAGAACCCCGGTAATCAAAGCTCCAAAAGTCCCGCCTACGCCGTGGATGCCGAAAGCGTCCAGGGAATCGTCATAACCCAGTTTGTTCTTGACCTTGGCGACGGCAAAGTAACAAATAGGTCCAACCAGCAACCCAATCACGATGGCACTGGAGGCGCTTACAAAACCTGCGGCTGGAGTAATAGCTACCAGACCGGCTATAACACCGCTGGCAGCGCCCAGGGCGGTCGGTTTGCCGTGATGCAGCCACTCTGCCACGGACCAGCTTATGGCTGCCATGGCCGCCGCAGTGTTGGTAGTCATGAAAGCGGATGCCGCCAGACCGTTGGCTCCCAGCGCACTGCCGGCATTGAAGCCGAACCATCCAAACCACAGGAGGGCGCAGCCCAGCATGGTCATGGGCAGATGATGGGGCACCATCGGTTCGGAACCGGATTCTTTGCGGCGTCCCAGCACCAGAGCCGCAATCAGACCCGATACCCCCGAACTTATATGGACCACAGTTCCGCCGGCGAAGTCTAAAGCACCGAGGTTGCGCAGCCATCCGTCAACCCCCCATACCCAGTGGGCCAGGGGATCATAGATAAAGGTGGTCCATAGCAGGATAAAGGCTACAAAGGCGCCGAATCTCATACGTTCGGCAAAGGCGCCGGTAATTATCGCGGCGGTGATAATGGCAAACATTAACTGGAACATGGAGAACACCTGGGCCGGAATCGTACCGGAATAGTCGGGGTTGGGATCTCCGGTAACTCCGGACAGGCCCGCCCACTGCAGACTCCCGATAATGTGATTGATATCGGGGCCGAACCCCAGGGAGTAACCGATTAAGACCCATTGCACCGATACCAGGGCCATGGCTGCAAATGATTGCAAAATAATGCTTAGAACGTTTTTCCGCCGCACCATTCCTCCGTAAAACAGTGCCAGGCCGGGAGTCATAATCATTACCAGAGCGGTACATACTATTATAAAGGAGGTATCACCGGTGTCTGCCGCCGGTGCGTCAGCTGCGGCTGCCATAAGGGGTAGTCCCAGAGTGCCAATCAAAGTTAATATAGTCGTTATCAATAGCCTTTTAGTTTTCATTTTCATCCCCCGTTTCTTGAATATTGGGCTAATGTCCCAGAGTGGTTTATAATTCCCGAATCTTTTATTTCAGCGCATCGTGGCCGGTTTCGCCGGTCCTCATACGAATGGCGTCATTAATAGGAGCAATAAAGATCTTGCCATCGCCAATGTTTCCAGTTACTGCCACTGATCTGATCAGCTTGACTATATCCTCAACCCGGTCCTGGGTGGTTACTATCTCCAACTTCATTTTAGGCAAGAGAGTTACACTAACCTCGGTACCGCGATAAAACTGGGTATGACCCTTTTGCAGACCGCATCCCATTACCTGGGAAACAGTCATTCCCTTGACCCCAAAATTACTTAATGCCTCTCTTACCGGTTCGAATTTCTCCGGCCGTAAAATACATTCCAGTTTGACCACCTTGAATCCCTCCTTGTAAATACAGTTAAAGTAAGGCTGGTTTCCTCTAAAGCGGGTGGAAAATATCCGATCCCTGAGCTATGCAGATGGATTTTCCGCCCCCATTATAGTTTTCACAAGCTGCTCACCTCCTGCTTTGCTAAAAAGGCCCTTGTTTGATGGTCGGTTTGGTCATCAAACAAGGGCCCCGGTGCCTCTATTATTAAAAATTAGTTGTTAGTAAATGGTTGCGATCAGACCGGCATAAAATAAAAAATCTCCGTCGCTTGACTTACGGAGACCCCATTATCTTGTGCCGCTGACCGGAACTATTTAGTTATTAAACATACTATACTTTTATAAAAAAAATACAACTGTTTTTTAAAAGGCATACTGTATACTTAAACACAAATCGGTATTAAGTATACATTATACCTGGTAAATGGGATTGCTATTTAGCCCGGTTGATGCAGTATAATGGAGATGTGAAAAGCCTCACAAAGAGAATAGAAGCGCTGATGAAGGAGTCACTGCTTGGTAAAGCGGGGGCTTTTATTTTTGTTACGGGTTTGGGCCGGTTGATGTAATTGCAATCAGGATATTTTGATTAAACACGGGCTGGGAGGAGATATTATATGCGGTTGTTAATGATTCAGCATGTGGCCTGTGAGGGGCCGGGGTTGTTGGAACCGGGATTTATTAATAAGGGTTGGGAAGTGGATATACGATGTATGGATACTCCGGGCATTAAGCTGCCGGAAAATCTGGATGAATATCAGGCGTTTATCATTTTGGGCGGTCCCATGGGGGCTTATGAAGAAGGCAGGTATCCTTACCTCTTCAAAATACAGGAACTCATTCGGGAAGCCGTATTGCATAAAGTTCCTACGGTTGGCATCTGCCTGGGGGGACAGTTGATAGCCCGGGCTTTGGGGGCGGATGTGGGTCCCAATCCGGTAAAGGAAATCGGCTGGTCGCTGGTGCGCTTGCTGCCCGAAGGGCAAGCCAACCCGTTATTTGCCCACCTGCCGCCTATGATTTCGGTATTTCAATGGCATGGAGATACATTTGCCCTGCCCCGGGGAGCGGTTCTGCTGGCATCCGGTGAAGATTGCCATAACCAGGCTTTCGTCTATGGCGATAATGTATGGGCTCTGCAATTTCATCTGGAAGTTACCCCGGCCATGATAGCCAGTTGGTCGGAAATTTATGCCAATGAACTGGTAAATTACGGTGGCCCCGGGGCCCCCAACCTGCTGGCGCTCAACACCCAGGCCCGCTGGCAGGCTATGCAGCCCTGGCGCGAACAGTTTTTGAAAAACTTGACCGAAGTACTGCTTAGTTAAATTCGAAGATAGGTTATGAGGGTTCCTCCAATATTGCATCGTAATAGGCTGATGTAAAGGCCGGGATAGGGTGATATAAGAGGCTTCCTGGCAGGAGCCTCTTTTTGTTGTATAGTGAAAGTATAAAATAATTCCTTAGCCGTTTATACTGCCTGCTCCGCAACTGGAAGGAAATATGATATTCTTATAGAAATATTAGAGTATTAGCCTGTTCCGGGTAATTTCCGCAAAGGAGGCATGAATGTTGGAAAGGAATAATAGCAACACTACCAACAGGGTTACGGTAGAGATTTTCAATCAGGAATATATTGTTAAGGGCAACGAAAACGCCGAATATATTGAGATGCTGGCTGCCTATGTGGACCGTCGCATGCGGATGATAGACCAGCGCAACCATAGCTTATCCACGAGCAAGGTTGCGGTATTAACGGCTTTGAACCTGGCTGATGAACTTAATAAATTACAGGAAGATTATGACGAACTGGTAAAAGTTTTGGAAGAAGAAAAGCGCAAATAGGCGGGATAACAATGACCAACCGGGAAATTGCCAGAATCTTTGACCATATCGCCGACCTACTTCAGTTTAAAGATGAAAATCCTTTTAAGGTGAAGGCATACCGCCAGGCTGCCCATTACATCTATCATCTTGATGAAGACCTCCAATACCTGTATGAAAAAAAGCGTTTGGACGATATACCAGGGGTTGGCAAAGCCATCAAGGCGAAAATTGAAGAAATGCTGGAAAAGGGAAGCAGTGAATACTACCAGCGGCTGCTTGCGGAAGTGCCGGAAGGGCTTCTGGATATGCTGGCTATTCCGGGTGTTGGGTATAAGACGATTAAAGACGTCTATGAAAAACTGGGGATTGCCAACCGGGATGAATTGCTGCAGGCGGCCCGGAAGAAGAAAATCCGCACTCTTCCGGGAATGGGAGCCAAAACCGAGTACAGCATCATCAAAGGGATAGAATTGCTGGAGCAGACCAGCGACAAGAATACTCTGGGTTTTGTGCTTCCCATGGCAGAGGCGTTGCTGGATTATGTCCGGAGCCTCCAACCGGTAACCGACGCCGCCCTGGCAGGCAGTATAAGAAGAGGCAAGCCGCTGGTGACCGATATTGACATAGTAGCAGCTTCGGATGATGAAGCCGCGGTGCGCACCCAGACGGCCAAATACCGCGGGGTTAAAACCATAACCAGCTCGGAGGAGGGGCATATTAAAGGTACCCTCCAATTTAATATACCTTTTGAATTGATCATAGTTCCTCTCCGGGATTTCTGTATGGTATTATTCACAGCAACCGGCTCCAAGGAGCATGTAGCCCAATTGACAGCCCGGCGGGGATTGCTGCCAAGCCATGTTTGCCGGAATGAAGAGGAGATTTATAAAAAGATCAATTTGGATTTCATTCCGCCGGAGTTAAGAGAAGATCAGGGTGAAATTGAGGCGGCTGCCAATGGAACCCTGCCAGAGCTGGTACAGCTTACCGATCTTAAAGGCGATCTTCACACGCATTCCAACTGGAGTGACGGCGCCAGCAAAATAGCGGAAATGGCTGAAGCCGCCCGTGCATTGAACTATTCTTATATTGCGGTTACCGACCACTCGCGCTCACTACCCATCAGCGGCGGGCTCAATGAAGAACGCTTAAAAGCCCAGGCAGCTGAAATTGACCGGCTCAATCAGCAATGGGATGATTTTATGGTCTATAAAGGAACCGAAGTTGATGTGCTTAAAGACGGCCGCCTTGATTTCAGCAACGAGGTTTTGGAGTCTTTGGATATTGTAGTAGCGTCCATTCATACTAATTTTCATCTCGATAAAGAGAAGCAGACCGAAAGAATGGTCCGGGCTATTAAAAACGAAAATGTAGATATAATCGGGCACCTGAGCGGACGGCTGCTCAACCGCCGCCCTCCCTATGAGCTGAATTTTGAGCGGGTTTTGGATGAGGCCGCCCGCAACCATGTGATTCTGGAGATCAACTCCCATCCGGACCGGCTGGATATTGATGCGGTGCTGGCGCGTCAAGCCGGTGAAAAGGGGGTTAAGATAGCCATTAACAGTGATGCCCACCATAAAAACGATCTTAAACTGGTAAAATACGGGGTTATGAATGCGCGCCGGGGGTGGCTGGTCCGGGAGGACGTAATCAACACATTGACCAGGGATGAACTTACCCGGTATATAAAAGAATAATGCGGAAGACTGTGGCGAAATACTAAGTCCAGGAAACTCGTTAAGGGGGAACGCCAAATGCTGGAGTTTGCTTTAAGAGTTGCAGGCATGTATTTCCTGGCTTTAATTATGATTCGCCTGTTGGGAAAGAGGGCTCTGGGCGAACTGGGGCCTTTTGATTTTGTGGTCATGACCGGGGTGGGCGACACCGTTATTTCGGTAGCTTTGGACCGGAGTATACCTTATTACGAGGGTATTATCGTTCTCTCCACCCTGGCGGTGCTGGAGTATTTTATCGGGTATGCGGGCTTGAAAAACGGGAAATTATCCAACCTGATCAGCGGGGTTCCGGTGGTCTTGATTGATAACGGGAAAATCATCAAGAAGAATCTGGCCCGGGAAAAATTCAATGTTGACGACCTGATGCAGGAACTAAGAAAAAAAGGGGTAAGGGACATACAGGATGTAGAAAAGGGAATTCTGGAATCCTGCGGCGGGTTCAGCGTTATACTGAAGGAAGGCAAGGAGGCGCCTTCCCGCGAAGATTTAGGCATCTACAGGGAGAAAAGCGATTCGCTGCTGACGGTTGACCAGCTCTCCCGGGCTGAGATATTTACCCGTTTGCAGGGTGAGAACAATGAAAACCGGAGTCCTACCCTTACCGACCGGATTAAAAATATCGAGGAGCAACTGGCTCAAATCAGCGCGCTTTTGGAACGACGCAAGGGCGACCCTAACTCCCCGGCCTAGGCTTATGATATAATGATTACGTTTTTATCAAACTCCTCTTAAGATCCCCTCCAAGTTGGGAGATAAACGAGTTATGCCTGGGGGGTATAATCCCGACGGAGGAGCGGTTGATAAAATACCCGCGGCGCGATGCCCCCAAAACACGCAAGGAAGGCTTCAGCGCCAGCGCTTGGCGTGCAAGCGCTCATTGCCATTATCCGGATTGAAGATTAGAGCGAAGGTTGGTTGGTCAGATGGAATTATTAGCCCCCGCGGGCAATTGGGAATCATTTATAGCCGCCGTAAACAATGGAGCTGATGCCATATATCTGGGGGGGCAGCGCTACAGCGCCCGTCAGTCGGCTGCCAATTTTGACCATAAACAGTTGCGGGAGGCCATAGAATATGCTCACCTGCGGGACCGTAAGGTTTATGTAACCGTTAATACGCTCATCGATAACGATGAATTTGCGGAGGTTTTGGATTATCTGTGGGAGTTGAGCAATGCCGGAGCGGACGCAGTTATCCTGCAGGATATGGGCCTGTTAAACGCGGCCCGAACTGTGCTTCCCGGTCTGCGTATTCATGCCAGCACCCAGATGACCATTCACAACCAGGATGGAGCCGGTTGGCTGGAGAAGCAGGGGGTAAAACGGATAGTTTTGGCCCGGGAGCTGTCTCTGGCTGAAATCACCGCCATCTATCATGCGGTTACAGAGGTTGAGCTGGAGGTATTTGTTCATGGCGCCCACTGTTATTGTTATTCCGGGCAATGTTTGTTCAGCAGCATGGTGGGAGGCCGGAGTGGGAACCGGGGCCGATGCGCCCAGCCCTGCCGGCTGCCCTATGATTTGTATAACAGTGCGGACCGGCAGAAAATAAACTTGCCCGATCAGGGCAAATACTTGTTAAGTCCGGCCGACTTGTGCCTGATTGACTACCTGCCCCAACTGCAGGCGGCCGGGGTGCATTCCTTGAAAATTGAAGGCCGGATGAAACGGCCTGAATATGTGGCGGTAGTTACCCGAGCCTATCGGGAGGTGCTGGATCGTTTACAGGAAGATCCCGGTTACCGGCCGGAACCAGCCATAAAGGAGCGCCTCCTGCGGATATTTAACCGAAACTTCAGCAGCGGCTACTTGTTCCCCGGCAATCCTGAGTTTATGAGTACTTCACGGCCCAACAACCGGGGTGTGTACGTGGGAAGAGTGGTTGATCAGGACCGGGATATGACGGCTAAAATCAAGCTGACCGGCTCCGTCCGGCTGGGCGATGGGCTGGCCGTATGGGTGGGAAAGGGGCATATTCCTGCCGTTACGGTAAAAGAAATGAAGGTAAACGGGAAAAAGGTGGCGGGAGCCCGGCCCGGTGAAATAATCGAGATCAAATTGGAAGGCCGGGTATTTGAACACGACCGGGTTTTTAAGACGCATGATGAAGACCTGCTGCAGGAGGCGCAGGAGAGTATGCGGCCTGATGCCCTGGCGGGGATTCCGGTAGATGCGTACGTATATATTGAAGCCGGGCAGGCCCTGCGGTTGGTGCTGGCCGACGATAAAGGCAACCAAGCCGAAACCGCCACCGTGACTCCGGCCCAAATTGCGGAGCAGCACCCGCTCACTGAAGAAATCCTCCGCCGGAAAATTGGGCGGTTGGGCCATACCCCTTTTGCCTTGAGGGATTTGTACCTTAACGGAGACAAAAATCTGCTGGTGCCCCTCAGCGAACTAAATGAGGCCAGACGCCGGGCGGCGGAGCTGCTGCGGCAGAAAATCCTGGGGGCCCAAAAAGCTGCCCCGATTGATTCCAGCCTTTACTGGGCCCATAAGGATAAATACCTGCTGGCAGCCGTTTCCAAGCCAGCGCGGGCCCAACCACTGCTTACGGTGGTGGTCAGCCAAATCCGGCAGGCGGAAGGGGCTCTTCGCAACGGGGCCGATCTGGTTTATTGGGATATGCAGGAACTGGGTGCGCGCCGCCATGCAGACCCGGCGCAGATTACCAAGCTCCTCTCGGCTGAGTCTGCCGCTGTGGACAGAATAATTCCGGTTTTACCGCGCATACACAAACCCGGAGAGGCTTTGCCCTACCGGGAAATGGCCCAGGATTCTTTGCGCCGGGTTATGATTGCCAGCTGGGCCGACCTGGAATGGGCCCTGCAAAGTGGGCTGGATACCCGGGCTGATTACAGCCTGAATATATTCAACCGTTACACCCGGAATTTCCTGGCCCGGCTTGGGGTCGCCGGGATGTGCCTTTCTCCGGAATTAAACCTGGAGCAGTTGGCTGAGTTTGGCGATCTTAATAATGCGGAGCTTATGGTTCACGGCGACCTGATTATAATGGAGTCGCAGTATTGCCTGTTGGGAGGGGTACTGGGCCGCGGGAAGAAATGCACGGCCCCCTGCGCAGCCCGGTCTTATTATCTGAAAGACGGCAAGGGCTTTGAGTTTCCGGTGGCGACCGACGCCGACTGCCGTTTTTATGTTTTCAATTCCCGCACTTTGTGCATGATGGAGGAACTGCCCCGAATAGTTGCGCTTAAGCCTGGCAGCTTAAGGATCGAAGCCCGAGTCATGCCCGACGGGCAGTTGGAGGCGGTGACCAGCCTTTACCGGGAGGCTTTGGACCAGGTTCTCAATGGGAATCAACCGGACTTATCATTATATAAACAGGAACTGAGTACGGTAAGCAATTCTGCCTTTACCAAAGGCCATTATTATCGCGGGGTTATATGATATGAATAAAATAGTATTGGAAAAATTGGAATTTAATAAGATTCAACAACAGCTGGCGAAACGTTCCTATTCGGACGGCGGGCGCAAACTTGCCCTGGAGCTTGGTCCGGCTCAGGAAGCACGTGAGATAACCAACCGGCTGGATGAGACCCAGGAAGCTATGGCCCTGCTCCATTACGGCGAACCGGCCTTTTTGAGCTTCCTGCAACCGGTGGAAAAACACCTGGGCAAGGCGCGTATTGCCGGCATTCTGGATGCGCCCGATTTATTGAATGTTTATCATCTGCTGCGGGCCTCCCGGCTGGCCCTTAAATATGCCGGCGGGTCGACCGGCCAAGTTTTGCCGGCTATTGCCAACCGGCTGACGAGCATCCCCGAGCTGGAAAAGCAGATTCAAACTGCCATCGATGAAGATGGTTCAATCAGGGATGACGCCTCAGCCGAGCTGCGGACCGTCAGAAAAGGGATAGAATCAGCCCGGCAGCGCATTAAAGACTACCTGCAGAACTTTATCCGTTCCGGCAATAACCAGAGCCTGCTGCAGGACAGTCTGATCACCGAAAGGGCCGGGCGTTATGTGGTGCCGGTCAAACAGGAGCATCGCAGCGATGTAAAGGGCATAGTCCATGATGAATCCGCCAGCGGGGCCACTGTATTTATTGAACCTTTGGCGGTGGTGGAACAAAACAACCGGATTAAAAGCCTGCAGGTTGAAGAAAAACGGGAAATAGAACGAATCCTGCGCTCATTGAGCGCTAAAGTTGCTGAAGCTGCCGATGACTTGGCCCTTAATTATGCGACCTTGAGCTATCTGGATATGCTATTTGCCCGGGCCCATCTGGCCTATGACATGAATGCTTTCCGGCCGGAAATCAATAGCAGCGGCCGGGTGGAATTGATCCGGGCCCGGCATCCTCTGCTGGGTGAACAGGCCGTTCCCATTAATGTTGAGCTGGGCAGAGGTTTTGACGTTCTGGTCATAACCGGACCCAACACCGGCGGGAAAACCGTAGTTTTAAAAACCATAGGCTTATTGACCGTCATGGCTATGAGCGGGCTCTTTATTCCAGCCCGGGAGAAGAGTCAGGTAGCGATTTTCCAGGACGTTTTTGTCGACATCGGGGATGAACAGAGTATAGAGCAGTCCCTCAGTACTTTTTCTTCCCACCTGAAAAATATTGTCCACATTTTGAACCGGGTCAACCGCCAATCCCTGGTTTTGCTTGATGAACTCGGAGCAGGCACCGATCCGGTCGAGGGAGCCGCTCTGGCCCGTGCTATTCTGGAGGAGTTAAAAAACCGGGGCGCCCGGGTGGTGGTGACCACTCACCAGAGCGAACTGAAGACTTTTGCTTACCAGAATGACCGGGTGGAGAACGCCTGTGTTGAATTCAACCCCATCACTCTGGCTCCCACCTATGAATTAACCATCGGCACTCCCGGGCAGAGCAATGCCTTCGAAATCGCCACCCGTTTGGGGCTTAAAAGCGCTGTGGTCAACCAGGCACGTCAGTTGGTACCGCAGCGGGAGGCGGAAATAGGAAATATGATCAGGCAGTTGAAAGAAAGCCGCTACTTTTTTGAGATGAGCAGCCAGGAATTAGAAACTGCGCAGCGGCAGCTCAAGCTGGACCAGGAGCTTTTGCAGAAAGACCGGGAGAATTTCAGGGAAGAAAAAGACACCGCCCTTTTGAAAGCCAAACAGGAGGCCGACCAGTATGTCAGGCGCATCAAGCGGGAAGCCAATGAAGCCCTGGAAGAACTTAAAGAACTGATCAAGGATAAAGAAAAGCCGCCCAAATGGCATGAAGTTGAGAAGAAAAACAAGAAAATCAAAGATCTGGCTGTCAGTTTTGCTTCCGCCGAAGAAGCTCCCTCCGATCAAGAGATAAAACCGGGTGATTATGTTCTGGTCCAAAGCGTCAATCAGAGCGGTTATGTAGTGGAAGGACCCAATGCCCAGGGAGATGTGGTGGTGCAAATCGGCAGTATCAAACTGACCGTTGCCCAGGAACAGCTGTTCCCCGGTCAGGCTGTCCCGGGGAAAAAAGCGGCCGAGCGAACCCATACCTTTCTGGAAAAGGTGCAGCACATATCCCCGGAGATTGATTTGCGGGGTAAATATACTGAAGATGCCATTGAAGAACTGGATAAATACCTGGAGGATGCCAATTTGGCAGGACTGGACAAAGTTAGGGTTATCCACGGCAAAGGCACCGGCGCGCTGCGAACTGCCATCCGCAGTTATTTAAAAGGACATCGGTACATTGAAGAATTTCGTGATGGCTTAAGAGAAGAAGGCGGCTATGGAGTTACCGTCATCAGTTTACGCTAGCCGCACCCCGTCGGTTTTAACGGGCGGATTTCTGCTCATACTGCGGAAAATCTCTTGCAAATACCGGCCAGTATTAGCTGCGGGATTTTACTTGTCTGAACAAAAATCCGTTCCCTTAAAACTGCTTGCACCTGTCAGCGAGAAATTGTTCGGCTCCCTTATGCCTAATCCAGCCGGTTTTTATTTTATCTGGTGGTTTTCCAGGGGACATAAGGGCAGCGTTTCCCCGGAGGGAAGCACGATTTCGCTGATATATTTGTCCGGACAGCCGCCCTTCTGGAACAAACCGGCGATATTGGCCCGGTAGAGCTGTCCGTTGTGGCGGGGATCGGTGCATATCTTAACCGTATTTTTTAATAATCCTGGTAAACTGAAGCCGGGGTGTGCGTCACAGGTTTCAGTCGGTATGTTGTTTGTACCGATTAAGAATGTTTTGGCCTCGGTTTCCGGGCAGCTTCTGGTCGCCAGTTTGCCGGTCTGCTTGCAGAGAACTACATTTTGATGCCCGGGGCAGGTTTCAGTGGGTTCATATCCCTTGACACAAAACTCGGTAATGATTGAGTCGGCGGGACAGGAATCAGAATGCAATTTGCCCGATTTATTGCACACTTGAACCTGGACTATGCTGCCCGGCATGGGCCAGCTTCCCGCCTTGATCCCTTGGTGCGCCTTCTGCATCATGGATCTCCACATTTGGGCAGGCAGCCCTCCGCCGTATACGTTGACCATTTTGTATTTCTGGTCGTCATACCCCATCCAAACCGCTCCTGAGTAGACCGGGGTTATCCCGCAGAACCAGATGTCCGTCATATCCTCGGAAGTACCGGTTTTCCCTGCCGTAGGCACATTGGCTATTCTGGCATTGGTTCCGGTCCCGGAGGTTACAACCGTTTGCAGCATATTGTTCATCAGCCAGGAGGTTTGTTCAGTCATAACCCGTTTGGCATTGGGTTTGTATTGGTAGATGATGACGCCCCTGGAGTCAACTATTTTGCTGATAAAATGAGGCGAGTTATATATACCGGTGTTGCCCAGGCTGGCGTAAGCTGTAGCCATTTGCACCGGGGTTACGCCTTTGGTTAAACCGCCCAGAGCCATAGAGGCCAGGTTAAGATCATTGGTCCCCGGGGTGTCCACCAAGTCTAGGCCCAGGGCGTTGCCCATGTCAAAGCCATTGCGGACCCCGACCTTTTCCTCTGTCTGTACGGCAATCGTATTAACCGAATATTGGACCGCAGTACGCATGGTAATAAGGCCGCGATAGTTGTTGTCATAATT
Source organism: Syntrophomonadaceae bacterium (assembly GCA_034927445.1). GTDB lineage: Bacteria > Bacillota > Syntrophomonadia > Syntrophomonadales > Syntrophomonadaceae > PHAA01. The sequence goes on along the minus strand of JAYFPZ010000046.1, from coordinate 18,756 downwards.
CTCCGGCGACCAGGTCCCACTGCTGGTTTTATAAGAAATGCGGGAATCGTTCAGAACGTTGAAAGGCATTAATCCCTGCTCCAGGGCCGGGGAATACACGGTCAAAGGTTTGATGGCCGAACCCGGCTGCCGGTAGGCATTGGTAGCCCGGTTAAAACCGCGCTGCTGCAGATATTGCCGCCCTCCCATAATAGCTTTAATCTCGCCGCTGGCATTTTCGACAATAGCCATTCCGGCCTGAGCCGGCTGGCCGGCTTTATTGTTGGCCGGGAAATTGGCCGAGTTTTTAAAATACTCCTCGGCATAGGCCTGCAAAGGTGCGTTAATAGTGGTGTAAATGTTTAAACCGGATTTGTATACGGCGCTGTCGCCATCCTCCTCATACCCTTTAACTCCGCTCAGAATTTGGGCAGCTTCATCAATAACGGCATCTACATAAAAACCATACTGGGTGTTGGAACTCTGGGACTTGGCCAGCTGCAACTGAACGTCATAGGCCTGAGCAGCCGATGCCTCGTTTATAAACCCGGAGTCGGCCATGGCGTTCAAAACCTGCTTCTGCCGGGCTTTGGCCTTATCCAGGTCAATAAAGGGATTGTAATTATTGGGGCTTTGCACCAGACCGGCTAACAGAGCAGATTCCGGCAGGGTAAGCTGACTTACATCTTTACCGAAATATGTATTGCTGGCTGCCTGCACCCCGTACGCCCCCGCCCCGAAATAGATCTTGTTAAGATACATCTCCAGGATCTCTTCCTTGGAATAGCTGAACTCAATGCGGTAAGCCATGACTACTTCCTTGAGTTTTCTAAGATAGTTCTTGTCCGCAGTAAGGAAGGCGCTGCGGGCCAGCTGCTGGGTAATCGTGCTGGCGCCCTGCCCGGTCATATCCCGGGCCTGGAAGTTGCGCAGTACAGCTCGGGCTATACCTTTGTAATTTACGCCGTGGTGATTATAGAACTCTTTATCCTCGGTAGCGACAAAAGCCTGAATCAGAACCGGGGGGACCTTTTCCAGGGTAACCTCAGTGCGGTTTTCACCGGCATGCAAACTTGAAAAGACCTTTCCGTCTTCGTCATAGAGTAAAGTACTGTTCGCTCCGGTTAGTTGCTGCGGATCGAAGGCGGGGAGGGTAGCCGCAACGTAGCTGGAAATCCCCAAAAATGAGAGTAAACCGATGATGAGCAGCCAGTTAATCACTGACCGCCACTTAATTCTGGACAACAATTTACGCTTGGAACGAGGTCCTTTTGCGTTTGCCATAATCAATGCAGCCTCCTGGTCACTATAATACTTTATGATTAGACAATAACCACTAAAAATCCTGCTTATGCATATTTATACTGTTAAAATCAACATACGCCTTTGCAGGTCTAATTATTGCACATTCGTAAATCATTGCGCTATCATTTTTTAATGGCAGGGAGGTAATGAAATGGAAGTTTCAGTATTAGCGGGGGACAAAGTTGTCAAGGGGACGGTTCTGCTGACAAAAATTGCCAACAGAACCGCCCCCTTGATAACTTTTGTCCTGGGGTTAGTGAACCATTGTCTTAATAACCCTGATTAGCGGCCATGGATTTCAAGGCGGGCATTATATCGTCGAAATGGCCTTCAAAGAAGATGGCATAGCCCTTTACATTGGGGAAATCCAGAGACAGTAGTTTGATAAAGGTAAAGCCGGCCGCTTCCAGGTCTTTACGGTCAGCGCTGCGGATATAGCTCATATGTTTATCGGTAATCTTTTTAGCCGTGCAATATATTTCCTTGCCCTTGGAGTTAAGCAGAGCCGTTGCTACCAGTGTGCGCATTAATAAACAGGCCTCCTCGCCAATATAACTAAAGACCACCCGGCAAGAGTGGTCTTCAAGTTCGATTTAAGATATCATGGTAGCCCTAGGGGGAATCGAACCCCCGCTTCCGCCTTGAGAGGGCGGCGTCCTGACCGCTAGACGATAGGGCCAAAAATGGCAGCCGGACAAGGATTCGAACCCTGGCGAACTGATCCAGAGTCAGTCGTGCTACCACTACACCATCCGGCTGCGATTGCGCTTGATTTAGCTCGCGCAAAAGTTATTATAATACAGGGTTTAATGATTGTCAAAAACTTTACGAACTAAACGGTGTTATGCCATATTTAGAATATAACCCGCTGCTTTCCGGATTCTGGCCTGAGAGGTTTCCGGACCTAAGAGTTCCATTATTTCAAAAAGGCCTGGAGTGGTGGTCCGGCCTGTAAGAGCCAGGCGTACCGGATGAATGAGTTCCGCTGCTTTCAGCCCGAGTTCGCTGGCTTTGGAGCGAAGGGACTCCTCCAATGCGGAGGCGGTGAAGCTATTAACCTGGCTGATCGCTTCCCCGGCCGCAGCTAATTTCTCCCGGCTGCCTGCGGGTCGGAAATATTTATCCGTTCCCTTCTCGTCATAGGCGGAAGGTTCTTCGAAAAAGTACTGGGCTAAATGGAGGACCTCATTGACCGTCCGGGCGCGACTGCGTACCAGATCGATCACCCGGCTGAAATAATCGGCATTATCGGAACGCAGCCATCCCTTTTGCCGGGCGGAGGGCTCCAGCATGGCGACGATGCGGTTGATATCAGCCGCGGCCAGGTAATAACCGTTCATCCAGGCCAATTTTTTCAGATCATAAATGGCGGCGGAACGGGACACCTCATCCAGAGAGAACCGCTCCGGCATTTCCTGCCAGGGAAGAATATCAACATTTTCCCCGGGGGACCAGCCCAAGAGGGCAAGGTAATTTACCAGGGCTTCGGAGAGATAGCCCTCATCCCGGAATTCCTGTACGGAAGTGGCGCCATGGCGCTTGGAAAGCTTGCTGCGGTCCGGGGCCAGTATCATTGACACATGGGCGAAGCGGGGGGGAGTCATACCCAGAGCGGTATAAACCTGCAACTGTTTCGGGGTGTTGGATAAATGCTCTTCCGCCCTGATGACGTGGGTTATCTTCATGGTGAAATCGTCAATTACCACCGCAAAATTATAGGTCGGCCAGCCGTCGGATTTGGCTATGATAAAGTCGTCCAGCAGCAGATTATCAAATGCCACTTGGCCCCGGATCATATCATCCACTACCGTCTGCCCCTCCCGGGGCACCTTGAGCCGGATGACCGGTTGCAAGCCCGCTTCCAATTTGGCTGCTGTCTGTTCCGGGCTGAGGTCGAGGCAGGACCGGTCATAGAGGTAATTTTTCTTTTCCGCCTGGGCTTTTTCCCGCTGCTGATTCAGTTCATCGGCGCTGCAAAAACAGTAATAGGCCTTGCCTTCCCGGAGTAGTTGCTGCAGATATCCCTGATATAGGGGCAGGCGTTCACTCTGGCGGTAGGGACCGTAAGGTCCCCCCAGGTCAGGGCCTTCATCCCAGTCCAGTCCCAGCCATTTTAACCCATCAATAATGCCGGCGGCAGAATCAGCAGTTGATCTGAGGCTGTCCGTATCTTCCAGCCGGAGGATAAACCGGCCGCCTTGATGGCGGGCAAACAGCCAGTTAAAAAGAGCCGTGCGCGCTCCGCCAATATGTAAAGTCCCGGTCGGGCTGGGGGCAAATCTTACTCTAACCTTATCCATGATTCTTTCACTCCTTCATTTTTATATAGTAGCGGATGAATTCCAAAAATTCAAAAATATCTAGGAGCACTCCTACCGCTTTAATATTTTAAAACAGTCACAAAATATAAACACTTCTCATATATTAGAACTATTAGGAATATTATCGGGAAAACATGGAGGGATTGAATTGGCCAGAAGATGGATGCCAATGCTGAGTGTCATGATTTTGATTGCCTTCGTGTCAACGCTGTTCCTTATAGATTCTAGATTGAAAGGCAGTATTCTGGAGATAGCCCGGACCCAGGTCGAGCTTGACACAGTTGCACTGATCAACGCGGCGGTGAATGAGAATATAGTCGCCCATACCGATTATCAGGATATCATGTACGTTCACAAGGATGAAAAGGGCAATATCGTCATGCTGCAGGCCAATACCGTAGTTCTCAATCAGATAATCGCCAAAACCATAAACCAGGTAATCGCAAGCACCCGCGAACTGCAGTCGAATACGATAAGTATCGCCCTGGGCCAGGTGACGGGGACCATATTTTTGGCCGCCTATGGCCCCAGGATCAATGTCAGGATAGTACCCACCCGGCAGGTAACCGTAGAGGTGGAGAACAAGTTTGAACAGGCCGGCATCAACCAAACCCGGCATCTTATTTACCTAAAAATAAACACCAACATCAGAATAGCCGTACCTCTGGTCAATAAGGATTTACTCGTGACCACAACCGTTCCCCTGGCGGACACCATAATTGTGGGGGAGGTCCCCCAGACCTACGTGAATTTCAATGGTCCCGCGGGAATTATTTCTCCCTCCCCGCCGAAGTAAAACCCTGCAAGCAGGCGGGAAGAGCGTTGCCGCCGCAGAAATAAAGGCAAGTTTTACCTGCGGCAATCATATACTGCAAATATATATACAATTTGAATAGGGGTGATTCCATGGTAAAGTTGTCCGATCTACGCACCCGGGAGGTCATTAATACCCTGGACGGCAAGAAGCTGGGCAATATTATTGACATAGATTTGGACATCGAGAGGGGCAGGGTAGTGGCTATCATGCTTCCGGGGCAGGTTCGGGGGTGGAGTGTTTTTGCCAAGCGGGAAGAGATAATCGTGCCTTGGGATAAAATAGTACGCATCGGCAAGGATGTAATCCTGGTAGAATTACCAGGATTTACGGATATCGAAGGCAAATATGACAGCCGTTATCCCAATGATGACCAGCGATATTGATTATTTGACGAGGTCAGTTGATTATACACCATTTATTGTTCATAATAAGGGCAGATACTCGGCGCTTGCATAAGTAATACTTCCCGCATAGGAGTGAAAACGATGTTGTGTCCTTATTGTCAGGAAGCAGAAAGCAAAGTAATCAACAGCCGATCCAGCGAAGACGGTGCTGTAATCAGAAGACGCCGTGAATGTGGGGCCTGCAAACGCAGATTTACCACTTATGAAAGGGTGGAGGAAAGGCCCCTGCTGATTATCAAGAAAGGCGGCAACCGGGAACAATTTGACCGTAACAAGATATTGAACGGTTTGGCCCGGGCCTGCGAAAAAAGACCGGTCAGTTCCGAAAGTATGGAGAAGATAGTAAGTGCGGTTGAAACCGAGTTGCGAGATTATAGTGACAGAGAAGTAAGCAGCAGAGTCATCGGGGAAATGGTCATGGACAAGCTGCGCTCTTTGGACGAAGTGGCGTATGTCCGGTTTGCCTCAGTCTATCGCCAATTTACCGATGTCAACAGCTTTATCAATACCATTGATCAATTGAAGAGCAAGTAATGAATGTAAAATTACCGGTTGCAACGGGAAGCAAACAGGCAGCAGGGGTCTGGGACAACGGACCTGTCCCTTGCTGCCTGTTTTGCCCGGAATAGTTTATTCCTCCGGTTTGCTTTCCTCCAGTTCAGCCCGGAGCAATTCTTTAGCCCGAGCGGCATAGACTTCCGGTACGGCCAGCTTAACTTCACCCAACGGGCCTACCGAAAGGCCAAAAACAGACCCCAGGGAATGAATAAGCCGAACCGGAATGCCGAAAGATTCAATCAAGCTTTCCATTAACACGTCATCAGGAGGGGAGACCGTAGATATTACCACCCAGTTGCTTTGAGACAAGTCCAGGCCGCATTGGGAGCAAACCTCATTGCTGTCATAATCCGGGTTGCTGCATTCGGGACAATTCATTAACGACACCTCCTCTGTAAATATTTTAAGGGAAATGGAGTTCAAGCACAAATGGAGCGTTGGAGTTTTTTCACCAAAAACGGAATACAGTTTATATCTATAGCGGATTGGCTGGATCAGGGAATAAATATGGCTTTTTCCGCCCGACCTGGAGGCGTCAGCGAGGGTGTTTATCAATCACTCAATCTGGGCTTGCATGTTGAAGACCGGGATGAGTCGGTTTTGGAAAACCGAAGGCGTCTGCTGGGCATTTTTTCCGCCCGGCTGGATGATGCCGTATGCTGCCAGCAGGTTCACGGCAACCTGGTTAGCCGGGTTGACCGGAATGATCGCGGTCGAGGCGCCTGCCGGCTCGACACCGCTATACCCGCCAGTGATGCCATGGTTACCCAGTCGCCCGGAGTATATCTCATAAGTTTTTATGCCGACTGCGTGCCCGTGTATTTTTATGATCCTGATAACCGTGCGGTTGGCATGGCCCATTGCGGCTGGAAGGGCACCATGGGCAGGATTGCCACCCGTACCCTGGACGTTTTGCAAAAAGCGTACGGGTCCCGGGCGGGCAGGGTGCAAGTCTTTATCGGACCAGGGATAGGCCCCTGCTGTTTTCAGATCCAACCTGACCTAGTAATGAAAGTAAATGCTGAATTTTCGAGCTTACATGATATAATTACTTACAGTGGCAAAGGATTCTACACTTGGGATTTACAGGAGACCAACCGGCAGCTTTTAACCGCCGCCGGAGTTGAGGCATCCCATATCAGCACCTGTGCCCTGTGCACAGCCTGCCATACGGATCTATTCTATTCCCACCGCCGGGAAAAGGGTAAGACCGGGCGTATGGGCGCTCTCATCGGGATTGAATATTGAGGTGGTAAAGCGTGGCATTGTCCAAAATTATGGTTGTGGATGATGAAACCTATATTGTCGAGCTGGTAAAATTTAATCTGGAAAAGGAAGGATTTCAAGTTATCGTCGCCTATGACGGCTTGAGTGCTTTGGAGCTGGTAAAAAGCGAGCCTCCGGACTTGATTATTCTCGACATCATGCTGCCCAAAATGGACGGCCTGGAGGTTTGCCAAGCATTAAAACAGGATAAGAATTATCATACCATACCAATAATCATGCTTACCGCCAGGGCTGAAGAAATTGACACTATATTGGGTCTGGAACTGGGAGCTGATGATTATATCAAGAAACCTTTCAGTCCCAGGGAGCTGATAGCCCGGGTCAAGGCTCGACTGAGGGCTATCAAGATTTTGGAAGCCGAACAGGCCACGGGGGCCCGGGTTTATGTTTTCAAAAATTTATTGCTCGTACCCGATCAGCACGAGGCATTTCTGGGGGATGTAAAACTGGAGTTGACCCCTAAGGAATTTGAGCTTCTAAAGGTTATGGCCTCTCATCAGGGCAAGGTATTCAACCGTGAGATCCTTCTGGAAAAGATCTGGGGCTATGAATTCTCAGGGGACACCCGCACGGTGGATGTACACATCAGGCATTTGCGGCAAAAACTCAATGATGATCCGAATTTCCCGGAATATATTGAAACTGTCCGCGGGGTTGGTTATCGATTTGTTGATGTAACCCGGCCGGTTCTGAGAAGGTGAGGCAAAATGCGGGATTATTACAAGCAGAGGAATACTATGAACGCCGTACTTACCAGTATGGAAGAGGGCGTAATAATACTCAATGATAAATCCGAGATTACCTTTGCCAACAAGGCAGCGGAGCATATATTTATGGGACGAACTGGGGTTTTAAGGGGAAGGAATTTTGCCCACTTAACTGATTTTGGCAAAATCAATGAAATGATTGGCGACGTTTTAAAGAACGGCAAAGAAGTATTTGTCGAAACCGTGCTTAAACCGCATAATCAGATATACCGGGTGCATGTTGCTCCGGTCAAGGGCATAAATAAGCATATAGAGGGTGCGGTGGCGGTATTTCACGATGTTACCGATGCCCGCAATTTTGACCAGATGAGATCGGAATTTGTGGGCAATGTTTCCCATGAATTAAGGACCCCCCTGACTTCGATCAAGGGCTTTGTGGAGACTTTGCTGGACGGGGCTATGGAAAACGGGGTTTTGTGCCGGCGTTTCTTGACCATAATTGATAATGAGACCTATCGCCTGAGCAGGCTCATAGAGGACCTGCTCACCCTGTCAGCCATAGAATCCAAGGAACATGCCATTAAAACTGAACCGATGTGCATTCCCCAGCGCATCATCAACGTTATGCATATTCTCGGCCCGCAGATCAGTGAAAAGTCGCTGCGGGTTGACTTCATCTACCAGCGTAATCTGCCCTATATACATGCTGACGAGGATTTGATCAATCAGGTTTTTATAAATCTTTTGGATAATGCCATCAAGTATACCCCGCGGCACGGGCAGATTACGATTCGCAGCCGTGAAGCCAATAACCGCCTGGTTACCACGGTAACCGACACCGGGGTTGGAATTCCCCAGGAAAGCCTTTCCCGGGTATTTGAAAGATTCTATCGGGTGGATAAAGCCCGTTCCCGCAGTCAAGGCGGAACCGGTCTGGGGCTGGCCATCGTCAAACATATTGTTGAGTCACACGGCGGGGAAGTTATGGTCGAGAGTGAAGTCGGCAAAGGCAGCACTTTTGGGGTAAGCTTTATCACCCTATAAAACCGGGGAGGGAATTGGATTGTCCCGGAGAATGGCGAGATTGGAACGCAGGGACAAAAGAATGAGTTTTATGCGGGTTGCGCTATTGTTGGGGCTGGCGGTCCTGGTCCTGGGGATGCTTTACCGTTTGGGCACGGGCGCTGTATCTGCCCTGAGCCGGCTGCATCGTAATGTTGAAGTGGCCCGGTTCGGTACCCTGGAAGACAAACTGACCGGACCGGCAATCGTCATTAATAAGGAAAATGTGGTGCCAGCCACCGCCGACGGGCATTTTGACAATATGGTAAAGGAGCAGGAAAAAATCAGCAAGGGAATTTTACTGGGCTACCTGGTTACCAGCCAGAGTCAAGTGCCGCTGCGGGCGCAGGAGTCCGGCACCTTTATGCGCCAGATTGACGGCCTGGAGGACGTTATGCAAAATATAGACCTGCAGTCGGTGACGCCGGAAGTTTTTAAATATAAACCCACCCCGGTCAAGGCAGATCAGGCGGCAGTAGCAGGCCAGCCGTTGTATAAAATTGTCGACAGCCTGGAGCCGAACCAACTATTGCTGCATTTTCCCTTGAAGGACGTGGATTTCGAGGTAGAGCCCCAGCAGCAGGTTAAGATCCGCTGGGGCGGAAGAGAGCTGGAAAATGCGGTAATTACCGATATGAAACAGGATTTTGGCGAGCTTCTGCTGATGATCCGATTTAAAGGTTTTCAGGAGGAATTGCTGGCGCAGCGCTTTATCGAAGTGGAAGCGGTATTCAATTCCTACAGCGGTTATATGATACCGGAAAAAGCCTTGGTTGGAAGCGGTGGGGAAAAAGGAATATATTGTTCAAATGGCGAAGATATTAGTTTTAAACCTGTAAAAATTTTAAAGACTAAAGACGATATTTGTATTGTGGAAGGATTGCAGCAAAATGAGATGTATGTCACCAATCCTCCGCAATCTAAGTAGATAAGACAGGTGATAGTATGGAGAATATGCAGAATCGGATCAGCAGAATATTGGCCAGAATTGAACAGGCGGCCCGCAAAACGGGACGCAACCGCGATGATATTACGTTGGTGGCGGTAAGCAAAATGGTTGACAATACCACGGTTCACCAGGCTTATGAATTAGGCCTCCGTGATTTCGGGGAAAATAGGGTACAGGAATTGAACCGAAAAATGAACAGTCTGCCCCAGGCCCGATGGCATATGATTGGCAGAATGCAGACCAATAAGGTTAAAGACGTGGTGGGGAGGGCCTGCCTGATTCATTCGCTGGACCGGTGGGCCTTGGCCGAGGAGATCAATAAGCGGGGCAGGCTGCTGGACCTCCAGGTACCAGTACTGCTGGAGGTAAATATTTCGGGTGAAGCAAGCAAAGCGGGGTTCCATGCCAATGAGGTGGACAGCGTCCTGCAATCGGTGGGAGAGTTAAGCCATATCCAAGTTATGGGGTTCATGACCATAGCCATGCAGGATGATGACCCGGAAATTAGCCGCCCGGTATTTCGTGAACTGACCGAACTCAGAAACAGCCTTAAGGGCAGAAAATACCAGCAGGTTGATTTGCAGTATTTATCCATGGGTATGTCCCAGGATTTTGAGGTGGCTATTGAAGAAGGGGCTAATATAGTGCGTATCGGCAGTGCGCTGTTTATATAAACTATGAAGAAAAGGAGGAATGAGCAATGGGAGTTATAGATAGTCTTTGGAAATGGCTGGGGGTTGAATCGGAAGTCGAGGAGGATTACAAGGAACTGGCAAAGACGCAGGAGCGGGAACCCAAAGCAGGAGTGAATGTGGTTTCCTTGCATACGAGCGGCAAAGGCATGAAAATAGTCGTCTGTGAGCCTGAAAGATTCGAAGAGGTACAAGCATTGGCCGACCATCTGAAAAACCGGAAACAAGTCATCCTTAATTTCGAGGCTACCCGCCCGGAAATATCACAGAAAATTATAGACTTTATCAGCGGAGCGGTTTATGCTTTGGACGGGCAAAGCCAGCAACTGGGACAAAATATATTTCTGTTTGCCCCTGCCTCAGTTGAAATAAGCAATGATCACAGAACTTTAATGCGTAAACATGAATTTCACAGTGAGCCTTTTGGAGGAAAACGTTGATGTCTGCCAGGCTTGGGATAATCGGCTGCGGTAAAATGGGTTATGCCCTGTTGAAAGGAATAACCCAGAATGCGGGAGCCTATGCGTCGATTTATGCCTGCGACCCGGAGGCGGAACGAATAGAGCTGTTCAGCCGGGAATTCGGTGCCATTGCGGCGGATCAGAGCCAGGTAGTGGCCGGCGCCGATATTGTGATATTGGCCGTAAAGCCGGCCCAGGTAAAAAAGATTCTTAAGGCGACCAGCCCGGATTGGGATAGTAACAAGCTGCTTATTTCGATTGCCGCAGGAATAAAGACGGCATCGATTGAAAAAGAAGTGGGCAAGGCGGTGCGGGTCGTCCGGGTAATGCCTAACACACCCTGCCTGATTGGCGAGGGTGTTGCCGCGGTTGCGGGAGGCAGATACGCCAACCCGGATGATCTGCAAACTGTACAAACCATGATGGAAAAAGTAGGTTTGGCGGTCACTATCGATGAAGGATACATGGACGCTGTTACCGCCGTATCCGGCAGCGGCCCCGCTTATGTATTTCTGCTGGTGGAAGCCATGAGCGATGCGGCCCTGGCTTTAGGCTTAAGCAGTGATGTATGCCGCCGGTTGGTCTTGCAGACCTTCAAAGGCAGTTTGAGTATGATTGAAAACACCGGAGAGCATCCAGCTGTACTCAAAGCTCAGGTCACTTCACCCGGGGGAACCACTATTGCCGGCCTCAGGGAATTGGAAGCAGGCGGAATCAGAGAGGCATTTTTTGCCGCCATTGAGAAGGCGTGCCAGCGGTCCATAGAATTGGGCGCTGACTAAACTTGGGGAGGATAAATAATTGAGCTATCAGATCATTCAAGTAGTTAACCTAATATTTGAGGTATTAACCTGGCTGATTATAATTCGATGTATTCTATCATTTGTGCGCCACGACCCTTATCAGCCGATTTTCAAATTTATTTATGAGGTTACCGAACCGATAATGGCGCCGTTCCGGAGAATAGTCCCTGCCGCGGGGGGATTGGATTTCTCCCCCCTCATTGTTTTACTGGCGATTACGCTGGTGCAGAGGATCGTTATTGTCCTGCTGAGTTATATTTTATAAACCTATTCTACTAAAGGAGCGACTGTAATGCCTTTCGAGGAACTGGAACTACTGGCTCCGGCCGGACAAATGGATGTGCTGCGCAGGGTGGTTGCAGCCGGTGCCGATGCCGTCTATCTGGGCGGAAAAAGATTCAATATGCGCGCTCTTAAAAGCGATTTTAATTTTACTGATGACGAAATCAAATATGCGGCGGATTTTTTGCATCAAAACCACCGCAAGCTTTATATAACGGTTAACAACCTATACAACAGCCAGGACCTGGATGAGATCGCCGGCTACCTTTGGTTTTTGCAGGATGCCGGGGTTGATGGGTTAATCGTGCAGGATCTGGGGATTATTGGTCTCTGTGACCGGCTGCATCTGGACCTGCCCCTGCATGCCAGTGTGCAAATGGGCATTTCCAATCTGGAAGCAGTCAAGGTTTTAGAAGCCCGGGGCTTCCGCCGGGTCATACTGTCCAAGAATGTATCTCTTCCCGAGATAAAAGAAATATCCCGGGGTACCAGGCTCGGGATAGAATACTTCGTGCATGGGGATCTGTGTATTTCCCATACCGGGCAGTGTTATATGAGTACTTTTGTCAGCGGTGAGAGCGGCAATCAGGGCAAGTGCCGCAAACCCTGCCGCTGGACCTATGAGCTTGAGGGCCCTAAAAATCTTGAATATGAAGGCTATCAACATTTTTTGGCCCACAAGGACCTGTGTCTTTATCCCTATTTGGCGCAGATGGCGGCAGCCGGGGTCAGCTCCTTCAAAATTGAAGGGCGCATGCGCAAGGCCGAGTTCCTGGCTTATCTGGTTTCGATTTACCGCCGGGCGCTGGACCGCCTGCTGGCCGACCCCTCCTCCTATACAACTGACGCCGGCGAATTACGTGATCTGGAAGAACGTCGCATCCGCGATTTTAGCGCCGGCAATTTACTGGAGCCCCTCGACCGCAGGGTGGTTGGGTATGACGGCTCCAGGGAGCCTATGGCTCCGACCACCCCCGAGTTCTTATCCAAACTGGAATTTTCCGTACCGGCAGAGAATATAGCCCCGGTGGCGGCGCCAGTACCGGAGCTGACCGTCCGGGCAGGGGGGCCGGACCGTCTAGCCCGGCTCGCGGCGGCGGGTGCCGACAACATCATCCTGGGGATGGATCAGCTGCGCCAGAGCCGGCAATACTGGACGCCGGCCGCGCTTAAGGAAGCAGCCGCCGTGCTGCAGGGCACGGGCTCCAAATTATATCTGGAAACCCCGCGGATTGTTACTCAGAATGACCTGGCCGCAGCTCGTGATATCAAATCGATAATTGCATCTGCCGGAATCGACGGAATGGTGGTAAATGATCTGGGCAGTTTAAACTTGTTCAAGGACACCGGCCTCGATCTGTGGGGAGGGTATGGCCTGAATACCTTTAATTGCAATGCCGCTGCCTTTTTGCAGGAATTCGGCCTTAGCCGGATAACTGCTTCACTGGAAATGAATCCCGCTGGGTTGAAGATGCTCCTTGAAGGCGGGGCCCCCGTGGAAATCATGGTTCACGGACCGCTGCCCGGCATGGTCAGCGATTATTGCGTTATTCGAGCGGCCCAATCCGAAACTGGAGAATGCAGTCAATATTGTATGCAGGATGAATACGCCTTGATAGACGTCCGGGATCAAAAATATCCGATTGTAACCGATAATAATTGTAGGAATTACTTGTTGCTTCCCTATGATTTGTGTTTGTTTGAACACCTTCCCCGGCTGCAGGCCTGGGGGGCGAAGTCATTGAGAATCGACGGGCAATGCTATGAACCGGAAAAACTCGAAGCCATAGTTGCATGTTACCATGAAGCTTTGCAGCAGATGAAAAACGGCCGGTGGGAGCCAGCAATCAGCTATGCCGGATTGATGGGGCTTTTCCCCGCCGGACTGACCGCGGCCTTGTTTACAGGAACCATGCCTGATTAACGGCCTGACTATGCAGTAATATAGGGGAGATGAGAAATTGATTACCGGAATGGAGATTAGAAACCAGCAATTCAGCAAAACAATCCGAGGATACAACGAAGATGAAGTAAAAATGTTCCTGCAGCACATTGCCCAGGACTATGAAAATCTCTACGGTGAAAACTCTCACTTAAAGGAAAACATTCAGAAATGCAAGTTCGAGTTGGGAAAATACCATAAAATGGAAGAGACCATGAATAACAGCCTGATATTGGCCCAGCAGACCTCCGAAAATCTCAAAGCCAATGCGGAAAAAGAAGCCGCAAAGATGCTGAATGACGCCAAACGGGCAATCAGCGAGATGCTGGAGGTCTACCAGGAATTATTAAAGAGCCTGAATATGTTCAATATGGAGTTTAAATCAAGGCTCAACCTGCAGCTGGAAATACTGGATAAGAATATCGCTAAAAATGAAGAAGTCTCCAATTTTTTCAGCAAACCGGATATCAAAGATTTGATCTCCAACCTGGGCAATTTGAAAATGGAAATCGTAGCGGATGTTGAAAATAGTTGAAATCAGCGGGGGAGTGCGTTTGGAGGTCCAAGTCCAGCCCCGTTCGTCCCGCAATCAAATAGTAGGCGAACAAAACGGGGCGCTGAAAATCAAGCTGACGGCTCCGCCGGTTGAAGGCGAGGCCAATGCGGCCTTGGTAGATTTTATGTCCGGCCTGCTTAAGCTGCCGCGCAAAGATATCAGACTTATAAAGGGTGAAACCTCCCGCCGTAAAATAATTGAAATAATGGGCCTGAATCCTGAAGAATTGCGGCTTAGAGCGGGGTTGGAACCTTCTTCTTGAACAGGACGGTAACCAGCATCGCCGCCAGGATCAGGCCGGCTCCCAGCAGTCCGCTGCCCGAAAGGCGCTCTCCGGCCCAAATGTAGCCTGCCATAGCGGCAAAAACGGGTTCGGAGGTTAAGACTACGGCAAAACGGGTGGGGGTGCTGAACCTCTGCATATAGTTCTGCACCAGGAATGCCAGGGCGGTTGAAAGCACTGCGGTTACTATGATAGCGGACATGGCATTAAGGGTGATGCGGGCGGGGATAGTCTCAAACGCCCAGCCCAGACCAGTACACAGAATACCGACCACCAGCACTTGTATTGCGGTTATGGCTATGGCGTTGTGCTGATGCGAGTAATAATCCACCAGAATGATATGAATGGCAAAACCGAAAGCGCCCACCAGAACGATCAGATCCCCATGAGAGAATTTGACCGAACCCAGAGGCACCGAAATCAGAAACAGACCGAGAGCTGCCACGGTGACAGTAATTACTGTTGCCAGTGACGGCTTTTTCTTATATAGAAGGCTGTAAATAATAGGTACGAGCACCACTGAAACCCCGGTAACAAAACCGGCATTGGAGGAGGTTGTATATTTTAAGCCCACCGTCTGAAAAGCGTAACCGATAAACAGGAAAAAACCCAAGAGGCAGCCTGAACCCAGGGTGGAACGGCGCAGTTTGAAAACGTCCCGGTAGGACCAGGCGGCCAGCACGAAAAAGGCCAGCATAAACCTGAAGCCCACAAAAACAAAGGGGCCGATATCAGCCAGTGCATTTTTGGCCAATACAAAGGACAGCCCCCAGATAAAAGATATGATAAGCATGGACAAATCAGCCTGACTGCGTTTACTGAGTTGGCGGAACATAAATCAACCTCGATTTCACTATAATTTATTCCTTAGCCTTAGTTAGCCTAAGCCTAAGCCGGAAACGACTCCCGCATTCAAGCGGCACAAAATCTGTCCCGATAAATGCCGGGATCATTATTAGTATCTGCAAATCCTTGTCCCTTATTTGTAGTTGTTGATTCAAAAATAGCAAGGTATAATAGCTGATAGAAAAAGTTCGAAAATATCCAAAAAGGAGTGGGGAGAAGTGAAAAAAGTCGCAAAGTTGTTAGTGGTAATACTGATTATGGTGATGGCCTTCTCAGTTGCCGGCTGTGCAAAGAAGCCAGCCGACAATAATTCCGCCGCCAACGGGCAGAAGGACGCTGCCAAGACCATATTGAACGTTGGCACCGAAGCTACATATCCACCGT
Organism: Syntrophomonadaceae bacterium; assembly: GCA_034927445.1. Taxonomy (GTDB): domain Bacteria; phylum Bacillota; class Syntrophomonadia; order Syntrophomonadales; family Syntrophomonadaceae; genus PHAA01. Next base: position 3,118 of record JAYFPZ010000046.1, on the reverse strand, counting down.
TTGAGTACATGGAGAACAATGAATATGTTGGTTTCGACATGGACTTGATCAGAGCCATTGCCGAGGCTGAAGGCATGGAAGTCAAGATCACTCCGCTGGGATTCGATGCGCTTATTCCGGCAGTTCAGGCTGGGACGGTGGATTGTATAATCTCAGCTATGACCATTAAAGAAGACCGGGCTAAAGTGGTTGACTTTAGCACCCCTTATTTCAAGGCAGGTTTGATTGTGGCGGTAGCCCAGAATAACACCGATATTAAAGGATTGGACGACCTTAAAGGCAAACGGCTGGCGGCCGAAGTCGGTACCACCGGGTTGAACGCTTCCAATGGCGTAAAGGCCAAAGACGCTAAAACTACGGTTAAAGTATTTGACTCGGTGGGCGAAGCCTTCATGGAACTGGAAAAGGGCGGCGTGGATGCAGTTATCAATGACATGCCGGTAACCACGTACTATATCGAGACCACGGGCAAAGACAAAGTGAAAAAGGTAGGTTCAGTCTTCCAGGCCGAAGATCAATATGGTATCGGCGTTAAGAAAGGCAACACCGAACTGCTCAATAAGATCAATGAAGGTTTAGCCAAATTGCAAGAAAACGGCAAATACGATGAGATCTATAAAAAATGGTTTGGAGAACAAAAGTAATTTGATCAGGTTTAAAGCTCAAAGCGCGAGGCTTCTCGCGCTTTAGCTGTTTTATTAAAGGGGGAAACCAATATATGCCGCATATGGCAATGACGTGGATTTTTGGAAGCAATTTCATAGACTCCTTGCTGGCCATCAACGGCCTACAAGTAGTAACCAATAATATCCCATATTTTCTTGAAGGCGCTGTGTTGACCCTCCAGATAACAACCTTATCGGTCCTTTTCGGTTTGGTGCTGGGGCTGATTTTAGGACTGTTTAAATTATCCGGGAGCCGGCCCCTTTATTATTTTGCATCTGCCTATATTGATTTCTTTCGCGGCACTCCATTGTTTGTACAAATCCTTTTGCTGTACTTTGGTATATTGCCGCTATTTATGGATGCCACGGCATTTGTTGCCGCGGTAATCTCCTGCTCGCTCAACTGCGGCGCGTACACTGCCGAAATCGTCCGGGCAGGTATACAGGCAGTGGATCGGGGGCAAATGGAAGCTGCCCGGTCACTGGGGATGAATACCCGTCAGGCCATGACCTATGTTATCCTGCCGCAAGCCTTCAAGATAGTAATCCCGCCCCTGCTCAACGAATTTATCGCCGTTCTGAAAGATACCTCGCTGGTGGCGGTAATCGCGGCGGAGGAACTGACCTTGCGGGGCAAATTGCTATACTCGACCTATTTTGAGGCGGCCTGGATCTGGGGAACCGTGGCTATCATTTATTTCATCATGACCAAGACCCTCGCTTTAATTGGTGACTATATTGAAAGGAGAATGGCGACAGAATGATTCAGGTCAATAATTTACACAAAAGCTTCGGCAAACTTGAAGTGCTCAAAGGAATAAACTGTCGCATCGCTCCCCGCGAAGTGGTATGCGTAATAGGACCCAGCGGATCCGGTAAAAGTACTTTGCTGCGCTGCATCAACCAGCTGGAGACGGCCAATGCAGGACAGATATTTATTGACGGAGAAGAAATAACTTCACCCAAAACGGACATTAATAAGATTAGGCAGCAGGTGGGAATGGTTTTCCAGTTGTTTAATCTTTTTCCCCATAAAACTACCCTGGAAAACATTACTTTGGCACCCCTTAAAATTAAGGGCCAGACCAAGGCCGAGGCTGAGGCGATTGCCTCTGAACTGCTGCGAAAAGTCGGACTGACGGACAAAGCCAATGTTTTTCCGGCCCAGTTGTCCGGAGGGCAGAAACAAAGAGTGGCCATAGCGCGAGCCCTGGCCATGAAGCCCAAGGTAATGCTGTTTGATGAGCCCACCTCCGCCCTTGACCCGGAGATGGTCGGAGAGGTATTGGAGGTTATGAAAGATCTGGCCCATGAAGGTATGACCATGATGGTGGTAACCCATGAAATGGGGTTTGCTCGTGAAGTTGGCCATCGCGTACTCTTTATGGATGAAGGCATCATAATGGAAGAGGGATCACCCGCCCAGATATTTGACAACCCTCATAACGCCAGAACCCAGTCGTTTTTAAGCAAGGTACTGTAACAGTTGACAGCGGGATAGTTGATTTTAAGGGAAGCAAGGGAATATCTTTTTGCTTCCTTTACTTATTGGCATCAAGCCCAGCGGGGACAGGTCCCTTGTCCCCTTGTTAGCTTAGCTTGGTTCAATGGAGATGGTAGGGTGGATAATAATAAAAAACAGGCCAAGGAAATATTAAAGCGTTTGCAGCGGGAATACCCTGAGGCGGGTACCATGCTGCACTTCGACACTCCTTTTGAACTGCTGGTGGCGGTGGTGCTGTCGGCGCAGAGTACGGACGCCCAGGTCAACCGGGTAACCACCGGCTTGTTTGCCCATTACCGTACTCCGGAACAAATAGCCGTCATGGATCTGGCAGAACTCGAAGCCTATATCAGGGGAGTAGGTTTGTACAAGGTCAAAGCCGGCAACCTGCAAAAACTGTCGCGGATGCTGCTGGACCAGTATGGCGGGGAAGTTCCCGCTGATTTTGACGCTCTGCTGAAATTGCCGGGAGTAGGCCGCAAAACGGCCAATGTGATGATGGCGGTCGGATTTAATCAACCCGGTTTGGGAGTCGACACCCATGTACAGCGGGTTACCAACCGGCTGGGCCTGGTAAACGAATCCCATCCTGATAAAACCGAGCTGGCCTTGAAGGCCATCATACCACGAACCCTGTGGAGCAAATCCCATCACCTTTTCATATTCCACGGCCGAAGAGTCTGCACCGCCCGCAAACCCGACTGCGCCCATTGCGTACTGGAGGACCTGTGCCCCAAGATCTGAAGCGTGCAAAAAGGCCCCCTTGCATTCCCTGTTTATCTGCCAATAGTTGTTTTGTCAGGGCCTATATCTTTTCTTTTGCAGCAAAGTAAGCCCAAAAAGGCCCTGAAAGCTAGGGAAAGTGGTAGCTACAGGGCCTTAGTAATTTGCAAAAAGTTGTAGTGGAAATTAACTTTTTTTAGTAGAACCAATAATTTTTTTAATATCA
>JAYFPZ010000038.1:0-15387 GCA_034927445.1 Syntrophomonadaceae bacterium | reverse complement strand
ATAGAAAGTTGCCACCCCATAGGCTTCGGCCTTGGGAATGTCAAAAGCCTGGGCGGCAGCCGCTATGGCGTCTTCCGGTATATAGCCGTATTCCTTTTGAATAGCATGGTACGCTTCGATTATACCTCCGGGTAGATCCTGATAGGAGCTGATAATCTCCTGGTAGTCTGCCATTATCCATTCACCTCCTGTACACTAAATATAAATTTAAATAACCTGTCCGGGTAATTCATATTAGTCCGATCGTCCGTCCGCGTCCTATTTCTCCTTTTTGTCAATCTGCGATAATCATGCGCATCAGCGATATCATTGCTATTCTGCCTTTTATCCTTAACTGTCCTGTCTGCGTTGTTCATAATAGTCCGCGTTGTCCGCGTCCTGTTTCTCCCCTTTTTGTATCTGCGATAATCATATCGATCAGCGATATCATTTGCTATTCCGCTTTCTATCCTTCACTGTTCCGTCTGCGTTGTTCATAATAGTCCGCGTTGTCCGTGTCCATAATTTCATAGGGATTTCAGCAGCAGGATTGACACCTCCTGCCCGGCATCGACAGGAGGACTACCAGCCGGTATATCAATAAAGGCGTTGCAGTTTACCAGCGAACTTAGCATACTGGGTTTTTGACCAGGCAATACGTTGACCTTCCAGCCCTTTTCGTCCCAACTGGCATGGCCCCGTATAAAGCGCCGCGAGCCTGACTTCTTGGCAAAGCCGTTGATGCATTTGGCCGGGCAGCGCTGAAAATAAGGGGATAATCCCTGCATGGCAAGCATTACTGGAGCCACAAAGAGTTGGTATCCTACCGCGCAGGCTGCCGGATTTCCCGATAATGCAAACAGCAGACGGGAATCCCGGTTAGAAGCGCCCGTATGGCTTCCTGGCATAATAGGTACATCCCAGTATATAATTTCTGCTTCCAAATCCTCCATTAACAAACGGGCTTCATTATTTCCGGCAGCATAAGTTCCTCCGGTAATAATGAGAATATCCGCCTGTTCAAGTAATTCTGCCGCTAATGTATTTAGCGGTTTTTCGCTTTTTCCAGCCATTTTGATTGCGACCGGCACGCCTCCGTCCTGCAGCACCAGGGCTGACAACAAAGGACCGTTGCAGTCTCTTAGCTGTCCTGACTCCGGAGTCAGCTGCCAGGGAACAACATGCCTGGTCAGACCCAGGATTGCAACCCGCGGCCTTCGGAAAACCGAAACCCTGGTTTGGCCATAGGCGGCCAGCAAGCCCACATGACCTGCGGTTATTGGAAATCCCCGGCTTGCCAGCGGCTTGCCTTTAACATAGTCCTCTCCCGGTTGTTTAATATTGTTGCCTGGTTTGATTACCTCCCGGGGAAGCAGGAAGTTATCCTGAATCTCCGCTTTTTCATGAGGTATAACCGCCAGACTCCCAGCTGGCAGATCCCCCCCGGTTAATACCCCAACCGCCTGACCCGGCTGCAGAGAATCAGGTATGGCCTCCCCCAGCTGGAGATACCCGGTGATATAGTATTTATCTGTCCCCAGAGGGTCCTTCGCCGCCACTGCATATCCGTCCACGGCGGACTGGCGATTCACCGGAAGATCACTTGCAGCCGGGATATCTTCCGCACTGACCCGGCCGACGGCCTCCAAAATGGAAATGGATTCGGCCGGCAAAGGCTGGCTGTATTGCAGCAACGTTTGCTGTACTTCTTCCAAACCGGCGTTAACTAGCATTGCTTATCCTCCATTCTAAAGCTAAGGCGTTTTGCCGAAAGGACACTGGGGGAAATGACAAATCGCACACTCTTCACAAAGGCCGCCATGGCCCATGGTTACAATGTCCATACGGTTAATGACATCTCCGGCAAATATGCGCGGCAGCAGCAGATCCAGGGTAGTCTTCCGGCTGAACAACGCTCCGCCGGGGACGCCACATATCGGTATATGTCCCTGGTAGGCCAGCATAAACTGAGAACCAGGCAGAATCGGGGCTCCGTAGAAAACCACGTCGGCTCCGGTATCTCTTATGGCCTGGGGAGTGGCATCATCAGCATCCACCGACATTCCCCCGGTAACCACCACCAAACCTGCGCCTTCAGCTACAAAGTTATGAATTTCCCGGGTGATCAATTCAGGATCATCGGGTACGATAACCTGGCCCATCCAGCGCCCGCCGAAAGGAGCAATCTTTTGGCGGATGATCCGGGCAAAGCCGTCTTTTATGCGGCCGCTGTTTACTTCCGTACCGGTGGTTACAACTGCCACCCATAAGGCTTTAAATGGTTTTACCATGAGCATGGGGGTTGAGCCCGCGCATATTTTTTCTGCCGTTTCAATTATTTGGCGGTCAATCGCCACTGGAACCACTCTGGTTCCGGCAACGGTTTGCCCTTCGCTTACCACCCGGTCATTGTGCAGGGTGGCAAACACAATCTCATCAAGATTGTTTAACCGGTTCAAGCTCTCCACTTGCACCTTTAGCAACCCGGCATGATCAGCCCACAGGTTGACTCGCCCCTGGTTGGGTTCGGTCCAGTTAAGACCGGGCCCAACCGCTATTTTAGCCAGCCTTAATGCAGCGTCATCTTCATGCAGCAAATTTTCATCCGGCTCCCATATATAAATATGCTCTTTACCTATATCCTTGAGCTTCTCTACATCACTGGCAGTAATAACCTGCCCTTTACGAAAGGCACGGTATTTCTCAGCTCCGGGAATGATTTTGGTAATATCATAGCCCAGAGTCATACCTATCGATTCTTCTACCGCTACCTTGCGCATTGGCCTGCCTCCTACAGTTTTTCAATCTTTACCGCTGCGACCTTGTATTCACCGGTTCCGGTAATCGGGTCCAGGTGGTGACTGGTGAGTGCATTGGTCGGTGTAGCAGAATAATGGAAGGACATCCAGATTACACCGGGCAGTACTCTATCCGTAACCCTGACTGCGGTAACCGCTTGTCCCCGGCGGGAAACGACCTTAACCTGACTGCCGGTGGTAAGACCCAACTTCTCCGCATCGGCCGGGTTAACTTCGGCCATCTCCTTGTCCCATAGGCTGCTTATCCCTTTGGAATACGGGGTGGTAACGTTATAATGCTGCAGTATTCTACCGGTGGACAGCAGGAAGGGGTACTCTTCATCCGGCATCTCTCCAGGCGGAATATGCTCGGAGGGCTGGAACAGCCCCAATCCCCGGGTGAATTTCCCGGCATGCAGGAACGGAGTCCCGGGATGGTCTAAAGCGGGGCAGGGCCATTGTATACTGTTCAGTTGATCTATCCTTGCATAATTGATCCCGACCATAGAGGGAGATAAGGAAGCCATTTCATCCCAAATCTCTTTGGGGCTGTCATAGTTCACGGGATAACCCATTTTCTCAAACATCTGACAAATAGTTTGCCAGTTGGCCTGACCCGGTATGGGATCAATAGCTTGGCGAACCCTTTGGACGCGCCGCTCGGTATTGGTGAATGTTCCTTCACATTCGGCAAAACTGGCCGCGGGCAGAATAACATCCGCATAAGCAGCCGTTTCGGTAAGGAACAGTTCCTGAACCACCAAGAAATCCAAATGTTCTAAAGCTCCTCTGATATGATTGGCATCCGGGTCAGTCAGGACTGGATTTTCGCCCAGAATATACATGGCTTTCACTTTGCCTTCATGGGCGGCGACAAACATTTCCGGAATTTTAAGTCCGACTTTGCCGGGCAGGCTCCTTCCCCAAGCCTGCTCATGTTTTTCCCGGGCGGCATCAAGGGTTACTGCCTGATAACCGGAAAAGACATTGGGTAACGCTCCCATGTCACATGCACCCTGAACGTTGTTCTGACCGCGCTGCGGGCAGACCCCGGTTCCCGGACGTCCCAGGTGGCCGGTTAACATGGCCAGGTTGGCACAACTCATTACGTTGCGGGTACCGCAGATATGCTCGGTGATGCCCAGGGTATAGAAGATCATGGCCTTATCGGTAGTGGCATACATCCGCGCCACCTTATACAGATCATCTACCGACAGTCCTGTTAATTCCGCAACCCTCTCCGGAGGATAGTTTTCAACCACTGCCTTGAGTTCTTCATAATTCTCAGTGCGTTCCTCGATGAATGTCTTGTCTTCGAGGCCTTCTTTGATAATAATATGCATTAGTCCGTTAAGCAAAGGTATATCCGTGCCTGGTTTCTGACGCAGCCAAACGTCGGCTTCATCCACCAGATCGATATGGCGGGGATCACAGACTATCAATTTCACCCCTTTACGGGCTGCCTGTCTCATTTTATAGCCAATAATCGGATGAGCTTCAGTGGGATTCGTACCGATCAGGAACATAAGCTCGGCCTCATTGGTAATATCACTGATCGGATTGGTCATAGCGCCGCTTCCAAAAGTAGTGGCCAGACCGGCCACGGTAGGCGCGTGTCAGGTGCGGGCGCAGTGGTCGACATTGTTAGTCCCCATTACTGCGCGGGCGAATTTCTGAACCAAAAAGTTCTCTTCATTGGTGCAGCGGGCTGAACTAAGGGCTGCAAATGAATCGGAGCCATATTTGTCCTTAATTTCGTTAAATTTAGCGGCAATTAAATCAAGGGCTTCATCCCAGGATGCAGGTTCAAATTGTCCGTTTTTCTTAATCAAAGGCGTGGTCAGACGCTTTTCGTTGTAGATGTAATCCCAGCCAAAGCGTCCCTTGACGCATAAGCTGCGGCCATTTACGGGGGCATCAGGATTGGAAAGCACCCCTATGACCTTCTTGTCTTTAACCGCCAGGTCAAAGTTGCAGCCGGTACCGCAGAAGGGGCAGGTGGTCCTTACCCTTTCTATATCCCAGCGGCGGGCCACACCTGACATGGTTTTTTCGGTCAGCGCACCGGTAGGACAAACCGCCACACACTGTCCACAGAAGACGCAATCCGAATCAATATAGTCCACATCTCCTGCCGTGGTGGCTTTGCGGTGGAAACCCCGGTTTAAGTAAGAAAGATTGTCGGCGCCAGTCATTTCTTCACAGGCTCTTACGCAAGCACCGCAAAGAATACACTTGTTAAGATCGCGGATAATAAAGGGATTGCTGGCGTCAATAGCATACCCATGCTTTTCACCTTCGAACGGGCTCTCCTTAATCCCGTAGCGATAAGCATACTCTGCCAGTTTGCATGCTCCCATTTTATCGCAGGTCATGCAGTCCAGAGGATGATTGGCTATTAATAATTCCAGAACCGTCCGCCTTGCCTCTACTACCGCCGGAGATTCTGTATGCACAACCATTCCGGAATATACCGGAGTTACGCATGCTGCCGGCAAAAGCCGGTTCCCTTCAACTTCCACCACGCACAAGCGGCATGCTCCCAGAGGACTCAGATCAGGATCATAACACAACCTGGGGATGCTAATTCCCGCGCTCTCAGCAGCCTGGAGTACCGTACTCCCTGCCGGGGCTTCAACCTCCTTTCCATCGATGATCAGTTTGATAAGTTCCACTCCCATCACTCCTTTTTCAAATATATAAGCCTGAGCAAGGCCAGAAAATACAAACCTCCAGCCGAGACTGGAGGTGAGATCCCAATAAAAATACGTGGTAAAATAATTTTAGAAATTAATGCCACGCCTGGTGGTTTATTTTAAGATAGACACCACCATAACTAGAATCCCTTTCCAACCACGGGAAGCAAATTATTTTCCCAATTTGCCCATGAGCTTGCTCCATAACACGTACTTTAGGAGACAGAGCCCGGAATCTGTATTATGTATATATTTATTTTTAAATAATAATTTAATTTTTTTGTCTGATAAGGGACAAGCAGCTTCACTTAATATTATGAATTATAAAATCGGCTAATTCCTCCAACTGCTCAAACAAAAAAACGGGAGTGTCACCAGCTACCGGTATATCGCTTACCACGGCCAATAGATTATCGTTTTCCGGCACCCGGTCCGCCGAAATGCCGCTGCGAAATATCTCAATCTTTGGCCCGGGCTGGTTTTTGAAACCCTCGACCAAAATAACGTCCACATTTTTTATGCGGTCCAGAATATCCTTCAGGCTTATGTTCTGCACGAACTCATGCATGGTTACGGATTCAGGCCCGGCCACTACAACTTGATCCGCGCCCGCTTGGGTATAGTGCCAGGAATCTAATCCGGGAGGATCCATGGTATAACCGTGAGAAGCATGTTTCACCGCCGCAACTCTGTATCCCCGCTGTTTTATAATCCGAATTAAACTCGCCATAACCGTGGTTTTACCTGAATTGGAATATCCTACCAGGGAAACAAACGGTATCACAAGTTTTAACCTTCTCTCCAAACCTAGTAGTCTGATTCATCTAAAACTTTGGTTCCCGGCGGCTAAATTTCCGCAGGGCTTCGTTGTCGTGGGTAGCAATACATCCAGTATTACTCGCTCCTCCGACGCCCATGGACGGGCTAGTACAGCGGTGCCAGGAGGGCAAAGAGCTCCATTTTGCCCTGCAAAAATTTTCTCGGCGGGTAACCTAAACCTTTAGACGACTCAGACTACTGGATATTTTTCCGTACTTCAGCTTTAATCTATTCATTTCTACAGAAAGGGAATAATCCCTGCAAGGCATGAGCAAATCCGTCTTTGTATAAGCAGGCGTTATGCGCTTTCCAACCACAGGTTGGAAAAAAGAAAAGCGGGAGATTACTCCCGCTTCACTAAAAAAAGCGCTTATTTGGACAGTTCGTAGGTGTCTCTGGCAATTACCAGTTCCTCGTTGGTGGGAATTAGGAATATTTTAACCTTGGAATCATCGGCCGACAGATCGACTTCTTTGCCTCTGACTTTGTTCTTGGCAGGATCCAGCTTGATTCCCAAAGCATCAAGATCCTTGCAGATCTCTTCCCGGGTTCCGATTCCATTCTCGCCTACACCGGCGGTAAAGACGATGCAGTCACAACCATTGAGCTTGGCCACATAATTGCCGATATAGCCTTTAATTTTGTTGTGATATACGTCCAGAGCCATTTGGGCTCTTTCATTGCCGGATTCAGCGGCTTCAATGACGTCGCGCAGGTCGTTTGACACTCCGGAAAGTCCCAATAGACCGGATTTTTTGTTAAAGTAGCTGTTGGCTTCATTGGCGTCCATATTGAGTTTTTCCATAAGGAAAAATACAATAGCCGGATCAATATCACCAGAACGGGTTCCCATTACCAGCCCTTCCAGGGGGGTAAATCCCATCGAGGTATCAATTACCTTGCCGTTGTTGATTGCCGCCATGCTGGCGCCATTGCCCAGGTGCAAAGTAATGATCTTGCATTGCTCAAAAGGTTTGCCCAGCATATCCGCGGCCCGGTGGGAAACATAATAATGAGAAGTCCCATGGAATCCATATCTTCTTACTTTATATTTCTCATACACTTCATAGGGAAGGGCATACATAAAATTAGACGGTCCCATAGTCTGATGGAAAGCCGTATCAAATACCGCAACATGTTTAACATTGGGCATTAATTCCTGACAGGCTTCAATTCCCATCATGTTAGGAGGATTGTGTAGAGGTGCCACATCGAAGCAATCTCTTATTACCTTTTTAACCTGATCGTCGATTACTACAGAAGAGGCAAAACCTTCTCCGCCATGTACTACGCGATGGCCTACGGCACCGATCTCATCCATGCTCTTCATGCAGCCGTACTCAGGATTGACAAGGACCTCTAAAACCAGTTTCATGCCTGCGGTATGATCAGGCAGATCTTTTTTAATTAAAACATCGTCTTTGCCAGCGGGCTCATGTTTAAGAGTTGTTCCGGGTATCCCTACACGGTCAACCAATCCTTTTGCCAGTACCGATTCATCTGTCATATCCATAACCTGATATTTGATTGATGAACTGCCGGCGTTTACAACCAAAACCTTCATTACCGAATTCCTCCTTCTTTCTTATAGAAATTTATCCCCGATTTATCCCAAGCCCGGCTGTAAACGCTAGGCTCTAACCGCTGTCATGGCTACAACGTTAACTATATCTTCCACACTGCAGCCTCGGGACAGGTCGTTAACCGGTTTGGCAATCCCTTGCAGGATGGGGCCTATGGCTTCAGCCTTGGCTAATCTCTGAACTAATTTATACCCTATGTTGCCAGCGTTGCAGTCAGGGAATATTAAAACATTACACTGACCGGCAACCGGGCTGCCCGGAGCCTTGGAAGCGCCAACGCTTGGCACCAGAGCTGCGTCCAATTGGAATTCGCCGTCAACCTTTAATTCCGGGAACCGCTCCTTGGCAATATTGGCGGCCTCAACTACCTTGTCAACCACTGGATCGCTGGCGCTGCCCTTGGTGGAGAATGACAGCATACCAACCTTGGGATCTTTTATCCCACAGAGGTTCACTGCAGTTTCAGCCGAGGCCTTGGCAAATTCAGCCAATTGCTGTGAAGTAGGGCTAATAGTTACTGCGCAGTCCGCAAATACAAATATGCCATTGTCGCCGAACTCACAATTAGGGACAATAACGATAAATGCGCCGGATACGGCAGATATGCCAGGAGCAGTCTTGATGATCTGCAAAGCTGGTCTTAATACATTCCCGGTGGTGTTTTCCGCACCGGCAACCTCAGCGTCGGCTTTGTCCATTTTTACCATCATGGAAGCAAAGAAGAGGGGATCCAACATGGTTGCTTTGGCTTTGTCCAAATCAACCCCTTTGCTCTTGCGCATTTCATAAAATGCCTGAACAAAGTCATCAAAAAGCGGTGATTTGGCGGGATTGATGATCTCTGCGCCGGAAATGTCCGCTCCAGCATCACTGGCTGCAGCCTTAACCGCACTCTCATCTCCCAAAAGAATAGGGGTGGCTATTTTGCCGGCAAGGATAGGTTTGATTGCCAACAAAGTCCGTTTTTCTGTACCTTCCGGCAGTACAATGGTTTTTCCTTTCGTTGATGCCTTTTCTCTGATTTGTGCCAATAAATCCATCAATTTAACCTCCTTAATTATTTACATCGGTAAACCGCTAAATAGCGCTTTATCGGTTGACGCTTATCACCGCCTAATGTGATAACCGTCACAAATTGTGTTAGTATGGGTAGTATTAAAACTAAGGGGAAATATTTATGTCGGTTCTCGGAATCATTGCTGAATTTAATCCTCTCCACAATGGCCACAAGCATTTCATCCAATCAGCCCGGCAGAGTCATGACTTCTCCGCCACCATTTGTGTCATGAGCGGCAATTTTGTCCAGCGTGGAGAAGCCGCTATGTGCAATAAATGGATGCGTACCCGGATGGCCTTGCAAGCGGGAGTCGATTTGGTGATTGAACTCCCCTTTAGCTTCGCGGTGCGTAGTGCTTACTTTTTCGCCCGCGGTGCGGTCCAATTGTTATACAGAACCGGCGTAGTCAGCCACCTGGCTTTTGGAAGCGAAAGCGGTCAACTGGAACAACTGCAATCCATCGCTGCGATGATCACTAAAGAAAGCCAGGAATATAAGAACCACCTTAAACATCATTTGACTGAGGGGCTCAGTTTCCCGGCAGCTCGGTCCCAGACTATCCAGGAAATTATGGGGAAGCAAATTGCCAACCTGGAGTATACTATTCTGCAACCCAATAATATCCTGGCTTTAGAATATCTGCGCGTTCTGGAGCAAGAATCCATACCGATTCAACCGTTTACCATACCGAGAGTCGGTTCAGGTTACAACTGCATGGAACTCTCCCCTTACGCCAGCGCCAGTGCTATTCGCAGTTCGCTTTTGCAGCACCCGTCATGTGATGATTGCGTTGGCTACATGCCCGCTGATATTCTGGCCTTGCTGCAGGAAGAAATCAACGCGGGCCGCGCCCCCGTATCCCACAATTCTCTGGGACTGGCGATCCTCACCAAGCTACGCACCATGTCCCGGTCCGACCTTAGCAAAATATACGAGATTACTGAAGGTTTGGAACATCGCATTAAAGCAGCAGCTGTCTCCAATGGTACCCTAGAAGAACTAAGGCAGGCTATTAAGTCCAAAAGATACAGCCTGACCCGTATAAACCGGTTGCTTCTGTACTCCCTGCTGGACATTGAAACTGAGCAGATGCTTAGATTTGACCAGCATGGACCCTTGTACCTACACATCTTAGGTTTTTCTACACAAGGACGGAAAATCCTGCAAGATATAAAAAATAAATCAACCGTAAGGCTCATCAGCCGCGGGAGTGAAGTAAAAAGTGTTTATCTGGATGACACCAACCCTATCCGGCAGGCCATGCTTGGCTTGGACCTAAAATCAACCGATATATACACCCTGTTATACCCCAGTTGCTCTGAAAGGCAAGGTTCCCTGGACTATACCACCTCCCCCCTAAGATTAGATAATTAATCGTAATTGTTTTTAAAGAACAACCATTGATTAATCCGTGTCATTAAAAGCTTTCAGCAAGTTTCTGATTTCTTCAATTTTGGCTTCAGTCGCCTTGCGGCCCATGTCAACCGCTTCACGTGACCGTTCAAAGGCTTGAGGGTCGATTTGTCCCACTTCCGGCTGTATTAAAATGTCAGCCCCGGTTAAAACCGTGTCAAAATGGTGTTTGGCCATAATATCCAGAGAAGTCAGAATGACATCCATCGTATTGTCTATAGTGGTCTTTTTACCGGGTCCAAAAGTAACATCAACTGCCAGGACCAAGTCGGCTCCCAATTCATGAGCTACTTCGATCGGCAACCGATCGCTTACGGCTCCATCCACCAGTACCATTCCATCTTTTTGAACGGGGGCGAATATTCCCGGCAAAGAAATGCTGGCCCTTACTGCTTCAGTTACCTGCCCTTCGGTTATTACCAGCCTCTGCCCGGAGACGAGATCGGTGGCAACCACCGCCACTGGCAGATCCAGATCAGCAAAATTCTTTTTTTTGGTAAGCAAATTTAAAAATTCGGTTATCCTGTGACCGGCAATGAACCCCAGCCTCGGTACACCCACATCGAACAGAATCCTGGTATTCATGCATTCTACCATCTTGTCCAGCATATAGATATCGGCTCCGCAGGCGTAAATCGCACCTACCATAGCCCCCATGCTGCTGCCCACGATCAGGTCGAGCGGTATCTGGTTCTCCAGTAGTACCTGCAAGACTCCGATATGAGCCAGTCCTCTGGCACTCCCGGCTCCCAGCACCAGTGCCACCTTGGGTTTACGCGCCATACCGTAATCTTACCCCCTCATTCTCAAGCTCCATCCGACTGCATATATTAAGCAAATCGCTGCGCCGACGTTATATAGGCCCCCTGTCTACATATTTTAGCCTTTTCGTCAATAGATCAAAAAAATCCTTCAAGAAAATTAAATTAAGTTACAGTTACCGGTTCTAAATCGCGGCAGGATTAAAGCTGCCGGCTTTAAGGTTATACTTATTCTGTTAAAATATGGTAGACAAGTCTTATCCGCCTCCATATAATATTGATTAAGATTTTTTATACGGAGGTATCTATGGAGGTATCTATAATAATGGAAAAAGTTTATCAAGTTATTGAAGGGTATTATTTTATTGGAGAAACCCATGAGACCGTTTGGGGGACGTATTCAACCCGGGAAAAAGCCCAAATCAGATCTGAGCAATTAAAACAAGCCCGGAAAGATCCCAACCATATCTTTATTAAAGAGATTTGCTTAGACGTTGATATAGACATTGATAACAACGAAGCTTGCAATTGTGGCTAGTGGCTCAAACCAATGGCAACAGTCTGTCCCCGTAATGCTGCCGTTCCGTTTTCCCGCCAACTCTTATCCGGGCTCGGCCCTAATAGTTTTTAAGGATTGATCCCTAAATATCCAGAAAGATAGGCGGATGACATAAATTCCATCACCCGCCTATGCCATATTTGACAATTAGTCTATCTTATTGGTCTTCACCCAAATCTTCATACCTTCGGCTTCCTTAACCAGCTTGTCCCTCAGGTCGGGATGGGCGATATTAATCAAGGCTTCCGCTCTTTGCCAGGTTGATTTACCTTTTAGCATAGCGATACCATACTCGGTGACCACATAGAAATTAATACTTCTGGGTACAGTCACCACCGCCCCCGGGGTTAGCAAAGGCTTAATTCGGGAATGCAATTTACCATCTTTACTGGTAAAAGTTGAGGTCAGACAAATTAAACCTTTTCCATCTTTGGAATAGTAAGATCCCAGGATAAAATCCAACTGTCCCCCGGTCCCGGAGATATGGCGAATGCCGGACGATTCAGAAGCTACCTGTCCATAAAGGTCGATTTCAATTGCATTGTTAATGCCGACTACTTTATCATTTTGTCCAATAATGAAAGGATCATTGGTATACTCAACCGGATACGTGGCGCAACATGGGTTGCGATCTAAAAATTCATACAGTTTTCCGGATCCCATAGCAAAAGTATAAACCATTTTCCGTTTATCCAACTGCTTGCGGCGGCCGGTTATGCGCCCCGCTTCATACATATCCACGAAAGAATCACAAAGCATTTCCGTGTGTACACCCAAATCCTTCAAGTCTGATTGAGCAATCATAGCTCCCACCGCATTAGGCATGGCTCCAATCCCCAACTGCAGGCAGGCTCCGTCTTCGATCTCGTCCATTATTATAGAGGCAATGCTTTTATCAATATCCGATATGGGCAGATCGGGAAGCTCGATCAGGGGTTGGTCGTCCCCTTCCACCAGATAATCTATTTCCGAGATATGGATAGATTCCCGGGAACCACCCAGGCAGGTGGGAACATTATGGTTGACTTCGGCAACTACAATTTCGGCGGCATCACATATATGGGGGGTAAGCGATACGGAGGTACCCAAATTGAAAAAGCCGTGTTGGTCCATGGGGGCAACTTTAATCAAAGCCACATCCGGTTCAACATAACCGCGGTGGTAAAAACTGTTGCCTTCATGATAAGTAAAGGGAATATAGTTGCACAGGTTTTGATCATGCAATTTACGGCTGGCCGCACTCATATGATATTCATTATAAATTACGTGTTTTCTCTCCGGGTCGGCCAGTACCGCTTTAGGCTGAAACGGACAAGTGGTGGTCCTGATGTTGACATTTTGGAGTTCGGGGATTCTTTGCGCCAAGGCCGCATCCAGATAAGCGGACGTCATGACGAACTCTCCATAATTCACCAAATCTCCTGATTTAACTACCTTGACCGCTTCATCCACCGGAGTCAATTTACGTTGGTATTCGGCACGGTAATCCACTGAATATTTCTCCTTTGCTTCTTAATATTCGAAGACATCTGTAGAAACATCTATGGCAGAAGTATCACCATCCATTACTATCTCGGCAGCCATCCACACGTTGGGAACTACATTACGTAAATAATATTTAACCGTAGCCAATTTGCCGGTATAGAATACATAATCAAAGTGCTCCGCTCCTACCTCCCGGGCTTTCTTATCTGCCAACAAACCTTGGTCAAGCATCAGCCGGCCGCAGTACAGTTGCGCCGTAGCTGTCAGAACCCGGCGGGAATATAAGGGAACCAGGCTGATGTTGCTCTTTTGGTATTCATCCAAAGTTGTGAGCATGGCTTGATAAGCGTGCAAAGCTCTGCCAAAATTAATAAATTCCTTGGTCAGGGCCGGATAATCTTTATTGGCTTCATAAAAATCAACCATTTCCTGCACCCAGTTTTTAAACGGGGCTCCGCCTTGCATGGTCATTTTTCTGCCTACCAGGTCCATCGACTGAATGAAATTGGTACCTTCCCAAATGGAGTAGATCTTCATATCACGCGCAATCTGTCCGCAGGGATATTCCTCGCAATAGCCATAACCACCATAAGTTTGGATGGCTTCACCGATCAGCCACCAGCCCTCATCGGACGGATAGGCTTTACAGAGCGGAGTGGTCAATTCAATCAATTCACTGGCTGCCTTTCTTACTTCAGGATCGGGGTCACGGTGCCTTTGGTCAAAAGCCAGATAGACCCTGAAGAGCAGGGCGCGCATAGCTTCGATATGGGCTTTGCCCATCATAAGCGTACGCTTGATGTCTTCATGCTTGATTATAGCCACCCGTCCGCCGCGGGGATCGGTGAGCAGGCGCCCCTGAATCCTTTCTTTGGCATTGTCACGGGCATTAGCGAAGGCATTAAGTATGCAGGAAAGAGCCATATGACCGGTTTCCATGCGGGCAAGGTTCATCATCTGGAACATCTGGGCCATACCCTCGCCTTTACCATCCTTTTGACGCGGATCTTTTCCCAGCAGCCAACCCCGACAGCCGTCGTTTTCGCCTGCCAGTAAGGCTGCGGTTACTGAGCCATGCTGTCCCATTTTGTGTTCAACGCCGGTAGTCTGAAAATCGTTGTCTTCCAGACTGCCGTCTTCATTCACCCAGTATTTGGGCACTACAAACAGTGAAATACCACCGGTACCGGGTTTTGCACCTTCGACCCGAGCCAGATAAAGATGGATTATATTTTCGGTAAAATCATTATCACCGCCGGTGATAAATATCTTACTGCCCTTGATCTTGAATATCCTGGGATCATCCGTAGGATAAGCCCTGGATAAGATGTCACCCACATCCGATCCCGCACTGGGTTCAGTCAGGCACATGGTCCCCGACCAGGTTCCGTCCATCATGTTGGGCAGGAACATGGCCTTTAATTTATCATCACCGAAACTCTGAATCAGGTCGGCGGCGCCGCTGGTTAACATGACGTAAGGCATGAAGGCAGGGTTGGCGGCAGTAATCAATTCCCAAACCGCAGCGTACAGAATTTCTGGTAGTACCATGGCATCTGCGGAATTATCGATATTACTGGTTCCCCACCCCTCGCTCTGCAGTTTATGAAAAAGGGGACCAAAGCTAGGCGGGGTAGTAACCTTGCCATCCGCAAATGTAACCGGGTTATTTTCGCCGTCGTCATTGGTCGGCTCTACTATCTCCTTGGCCATTTTGCGGATAGGACCTAAGACCGATTTTATATCATCCCGGGAATAATAATCAGCAAATTGCGGGTAGTTAAATATTCTATCCGTAGGTAGCCATTCTTGTATAATAAATTCAAAGTCTCTAATATTGTTTACGGCAAAATTTGAAGACATCTAAACTACCTCCATTAATATTTCTTTAGCCGGGGTCTGCTGCCAATATTTTTTCAACGATTGCATACGGCAGCTCGTTTTCCGTATATTGCTTCCCGTCAAGGCTGAAACCGGCAACCGTTATCACCTTCGGGGCTTGTTCAAATTTGGCACAGCTTAGACCACATCCGTTAATGACCAGAAATATTTTACAATCGTCAAAATTAAAATATTCCAATGTATATTTTTCGGGCGGAAGCAAATTTTTTACCTTATCGATAATATTCTTTCTATCTATATAAGGATTGCAGCCGCCGCAGAATTTAACCCCAATTTTCATAGCCTTGGCGCCGCTTACTCTTTAGGCGTAATTCCACAGATTTTCTGAGCCAGTT
>JAYFPZ010000014.1:0-151445 GCA_034927445.1 Syntrophomonadaceae bacterium | reverse complement strand
TTTTTGATTGTTACGGTTCTTCATCTGCTTACATCCCCCTGATTTTCTGTGATTTCTGTGCGTTTGCTAGGCACACATAAAATCATAGCAGGGGGTTGTTTATTTCTCAAAGATCATTTTCATTCATTACAGGAATGCTATTTTAAGCCTGGTACTATTATAAGCAATTTACTACCAGGTGAAAATGCGCCCGCGACATGGCAAACCCTATTTCCCTTAACATCTTTTTGATATATATGTAGTAAAAATGAAAAGATTGCCTAAAAGCACCAAGGAAAAAGTTGAGGCGGGACCTCGTTAGCGGTCCCGCCTCTTTAACCTTTATTGTTTTATTTTCCCATTTCCTCGATCAATTCTTCAACTTCTTCTGCCCCTTTTAAGTAGTATTCTTCCTCATCGGGAGCCAGTGCTTTCAACAACCTGAGAAACTCGCCGGCATGAATTCTTTCTTCATCAGCAATATCCTCAAGCACCGCCTTCGCCAATTTGTTGTCCGTAGACTCAGCCAGCTGCATATACAGCTGTATAGCTTCATATTCCGCCGCAACCATAAAACGTATTGATCTGATCAATTCTTCATGGGTGATTGTCTTTTTACTGGCCAACCCTGAAAAGGAATTACCAAAGTCAGGCATATAACCCCCTCCTTTCTGGAATCATTTTACTATAAACAAATATATTATTATATATGCAGATTAACTTTATTCTGTAAATTGTTTGTAAAACCGTTTACTAGTACCCTGTTAACCCTAAAATTATAATATAATGCCTTGCAGATTTCTTGTAAGGCAAGGCGGAGGATTGAGGCATACCGAGTGTATGGCGATTGACGACAACGCAGTATTACAAGAAATCTGCAGGCAGGATATATAAGATTTAGGGTTAACAGGGGACTAAGCCCGTTAATAATATTTAGCTTGACTTAAACTTATTCCGGCCTTTATAATCGTTGTTAGTTAGAGTTGGTTGAGTTGAGATTAGTTGAGTTTAGCATAATTGCATATTTGACGAGAATGATGAGATGAGACGAGGAGAGACTGAGATGAGCGAAGCGCGGACTTTTTGTACCGGCACTCGTTTGAGCGCTGGTTTTTATTTTCCTGACTACAAATTTGTCATGGCCGAATTCCATCTGCCTGACTTTGAACTGTACACCTATTTTGCGGCTATCAAACCTGCCGAACAAAAGCATCTGTTTTTTTTGGAAAGTCTGACCGGTGACGAGAATGCCCGGTATTCAATCCTTGGTTTTCTGGCTTTGCTGCAATTGGAGACCCGGGCCGGTCTGGTCAGCGTATCCCACCATGCCCGTACTCACTATTTGGAATTGAATATGCTGGAGGCTCAGCGGAGTTTTTTGTCAGCCCAGTCGCACCCCCAAGCCTTGCCTTGCCGCCATTTCTGCGGCGGATTGGTTGGTTACTGGGGTTATGACCTGGCCTTGCAGGTCGAAGGTATTAAATCCAAGCAGCGCAGGCCCCACTCCTTGGCTGATGCCTCCTTTTTTCTGCCGGGAATCGTCGTGGTCCATGATCGTTTAACCTCAAATATCCGGGTATTCGGTTATTACGAGCAGGACGGTGCCGAACCGGCTGTGCGCCAACAGGTAAACGCTACGCTGGATGCTATATTGACTTCAGCCGCCTCCCCTCCGTTGTTCCGGGTTGAAAGGCCACGTCCGGCCGGCCCGGCAAGCGAATTTGTCAGCAACACCACCCAGGCGGAATTTGAAGCTATGGTCGCCGCGGCCAAGCAGCATATTTTCCGGGGCGATATTTTTCAGGCGGTTCTGTCCCAGCGCTGGAAAAAAAGGACTCTGGCCAGCCCTTTCGAGGTTTATACCGAGCTGCGCCGTTTAAATCCCTCGCCCTATATGTTTTACCTCCATTTTAATGATAATACTCTGATCGGTTCTTCCCCGGAGATGCTGGTCAAAATAGACGGGAACAAAATTCAGACCCGACCGATTGCCGGCACCCGGCCGGTAACCCATGACGAGGTCCGGGACGCGTTGCTGCGCCGGGAATTGGCGGATGACCCCAAGGAACAGGCCGAGCATATTATGCTGGTTGACCTGGGGCGCAACGATGTAGGCAAAGTCAGTCTTCCCGGAACTGTCGAGGTCAACGAGTTTATGCAAGTAGCAGCCTTTTCCCACGTGGTTCATCTGGTCTCCCGGATCCAGGGACAATTAAAACCCGGAGCGGATAGCTTATCTGCCCTGCAGGCCTGCTATCCGGCCGGAACTCTGAGCGGCGCCCCCAAACGGCGGGCCATGGAGATAATCGACAGCCTGGAAAAAGACTGCCGCGGCCCGTATGGAGGCGCGGTCGGGTATCTAGGGCTGAACGGCTGTCTGGATTCATGTATTACCATCCGTTCCCTGCTGTTTCGCCAGGGGTGCTGCTATTTTCAAGCCGGAGCCGGCATAGTTGCCGATTCGGTGCCTTCCAGCGAGTATCAGGAGACGGTTAATAAAGCCCGGGCTTTGATGATAGCCGTGCAGAATGTGGAGGAACGACAATGATACTGGTAATCGATAATTATGACTCATTTACTTATAATCTGGTTCAATATCTGGAAGAATTCGGAGCCGGGGTGTTGGTGATAAAAAATGACCAGCTCAGCTGTGATGAGATTGAAGCGCTGCATCCGGAAGGAATCGTAATCTCACCCGGCCCGGGTACTCCTGCTGAGGCCGGTATTTGCCTGGAGGCGGTCCGCCGGTTTGCCGGAGAAATACCCATACTTGGGGTCTGTCTGGGCCATCAGGCTATAGCTCAGGCTTTCGGGGCTGAGATTGTGGTCAATTTTCGCATGATGCATGGCAAAATATCATCTATCCACCATGACGGCAAGGGGGTTCTGCGGCGCTTAAACAGCCCGTTCAATGCCACCCGTTATCATTCCCTGGTGGTTAAGCTGTCTACTTTGCCAGCCTGTCTGGAAGTAACTGCCTGGAGTGACGAAGGCGAAATTATGGGGATCAAACACCGTCAATTGCCGGTGGAAGGAGTTCAGTTTCATCCCGAATCAATCCTGACGGAAAACGGGAGAGAAATCGTATTAAATTTCCTGATTGGTACGGGAACAGCGTTGTCGAGGTTAAATATGGAGACGAGCAGAGAGGAGACGAGAAAATGTTTGTAAATTACTTGAGAAGGGTTATTGAAGGAGAAAATTTAAGCAGTTCCGAGGCCTACGACGTAATCAACCGGCTGCTGACTGAAGACATAGCCGAGAACCAGGCTTCCGCCTTTTTTGCCGCCCTGCGCATGCGCCGGGAAACGGGCGAGGAACTGTACGGCTTTGCCGCGGCCTTGCTGGAAAAAGCGATTAAATATGAGGGGATGGAAAATCTGCTGGACACCTGCGGAACCGGCGGCGGCGGGCAGAATACCTTCAATGTATCCACCGCCGCAGCTATAGTCTGCGCCGCCTGCGGTGTCCGCGTGGCCAAACACGGCAACCGGGCAGTAACCAGTCAGACCGGCAGTGCTGACGTGCTGGAAGCGTTGGGGGTACGGGTGGATCTGAATATTGACGAAGCCCGCCAGGCTCTGGAAGAAGTAGGAATGGCTTTCTTATTTGCCCCCAACTATCACCCGGTTATGAAGAAATTCGGTCCTATGCGGCGCAGCCTGGGAATATCCACCGCATTTAATTTTTTGGGGCCATTGATCAATCCCTTCTGCCCCAGCTACCAGATACTGGGGGTCTCCGATCCGGCCATGATGCAGCCGGTGGCTTCCGCCCTGGCCAGGCTGGGCCGGAAAAAAGCTCTGGTCGTTCACGCCCTGAACAACATGGACGAGATCAGTCACGTCGGCATCACTCTGATTTTTCGGGTCGATGCGTCCGGGGTACATGCGGAAGAACTCGATCCCTCCAAATTAGGCTTTGCCTCGGCTACGCTGGAAGGTATTGGCGGCGGCCCCGCCTGGGAGAATGCCAAAGTGATTAAAGACGTTTTAGCCGGCCAACCGGGTCCGGCCCGGGATATTGTCATGCTTAACGCCGCCGCTGCACTTACGGTTGCGGATAAGGCCAAGGATTTGCAGACCGGTTTAATAATGGCCGCGGAGGCTGTAGATTCGGGCCGGGCAGCCCAAAAACTGCGGGGACTGGCCCAATTTGCCCAGGACTACCGGGTGGCCGAATGTTAAACCGGATAGCCGCTTCGAAACAGGAAGATCTGAAATTATACGGCCATAAAATTATGGACGATTATGCCCACTGTCCGACTCTGCCGGCGGTTCGGGATTTTTTCGGCAGGTTGGCCGGCAATGACCGGGTCGGTCTGATCGCCGAGGTAAAAAAGGCTTCACCGAGCCGGGGGTTGCTTTTAGCCGATTTCAATCCGGTGCGGCTAGCGGTTACGTATCAAGAAAACGGCGCCGGGGTGGTCTCAGTTATTACGGAGGAGCGGTTTTTCCTGGGAAATCCCCGATTCATCGCCGATATCAAAGAATCTGTGCAGATTCCGGTCTTGCGCAAGGACTTTATCATAGATGAGCGTCAGCTTTATGAGACCCGTTTGCTCCAGGCTGATGCGGTTTTATTAATCACCCGCCTGGTGGGAGGCCGGCTGCTGTATCTGGTGGAACTGGCCCGGGAGTTGGGCTTGGAACCGCTGGTGGAGGTCCATGACCGGGAGGAAATAAAGCGGGCGCTGGATACGCCGGTACGGGTAATAGGTATTAATAATCGTGATTTGCAAAATTTTTCGGTCAAAATCCAGACCTGTCTGGATTTGGCGGAGATGATACCCCCCCAGCTTGCGCGTATTGCGGAAAGCGGTATTTTTACGGCTGCAGATATGTTGGCTCTGGAAGCCCGCGGCTTCCGTGCCGCTCTGGTGGGTGAAGCGCTGGTGACCGCAGCCGACATTGCCGTCAAGACCAGGGAATTGGTTCAATATAAGGAGTTTGAAAATGATCAAGATTAAAATCTGCGGGATGCGTTCGCCTCAGGATGCTATCTGGGCCACATCGGCCGGGGCGTGGGCGGCAGGGTTCGTATTCGCCCCTTCGGCACGTCAGGTTACGGTTGATGAAGCTGCCCGGATAATCCGGGTTATGCCCCCGTCAGTTCATAAAGTAGGCGTGTTTGTTGATTCCAGCCTGGATACGGTAAAAGCAACCGCAGCCGCCACCGGTATTGATATGCTGCAGTTTCACGGCCAGGAGAGTCCGGAATACTGCCAGGAATTTGCATTGCCGGTTATAAAATCATTCAGAATACGGGACGAGAATTCACTGGCCCAGGTGGAAAAATATACGGTTTTTGCCTGTTTATGCGACACCTATGTACCGGACCGGCTGGGGGGAAGCGGCAGGACCTTTGACTGGCGCTGCCTGCAGGGGGTGCCGGCCGGCCTGCGGATTATTCTGGCCGGCGGTCTCACCCCCTGCAACGTATCCTCGGCCATCCGGCAGATCAGTCCCTTTGCCGTGGACGTATCCAGCGGAGTGGAGATAAACGGCCGCAAAGACCGCATATTGATAAAAGATTTCATCAAAACTGCAGAGAGAATTCACGCGACAACCTAAATTGTGGGCTCTTGCAAACACCAGTAGTCCCCGCAGGGGGATATCGCTGATTATTACTGATTTACGCTGATTTTTGGATTGAACCTGTTAGAAAAATCCTAAATGGTTCGTTGTTAAAATCAATCCAATATATTAACGAATACCATGTCAGCTTTGAAAAAAGCGGCTCGCTAAGGTCCGGCATTATCGGAAAGGAGGATTTCCATGGAAGCCTTTAAACTGGCAGCCCGGCAGGAATCAGGCGGGAATACCATTGTTAATATTGACAGCCCGCGGGGCAAGGTCCCCATCGGTGAAGGTTACTGCACCATTATCGCCGGTCCCTGCGCCGTAGAAAATCGCGATGATTACCTCGGGATCGCCCGGGGCCTCCGCCATATCGGGGTGAATATCCTGCGCGGCGGTGCCTTTAAGCCCCGCACCTCCCCTTATGCTTTTATGGGGTTGGGGGTAGAAGGGTTGAAAATACTGGCTGAAGCCCGTGAATTAACCGGACTTCCCGTAGTCACGGAAGTGATGGATACCAGAGATATTGAACTGGTAGCCGGGTATGCCGACATACTGCAAGTGGGCAGCCGCAATATGCAGAATTTCCGTCTCCTGGAGGAAGCGGGCAAGATCGATAAACCGGTAATATTGAAACGAGGCCTTTCATCCACCATTGAGGAATGGCTCCTGGCCGCGGAATATATACTGGCTGCCGGCAATCCCAACGTTATCCTTTGTGAACGGGGCATCCGCACTTTCGAAAATTACACCCGCAATACGGTCGACATCGGTGCCGTATCGGTTATAAAGAACCTTTCCCACCTGCCGGTAATCGTAGATCCCAGTCACGGGACCGGCCGCTGGGAAATGGTGAGGCCGGTGGCCAAGGCGGCTATAGCCGCCGGGGCGGATGGACTGATGGTCGAAGTCCATCCCTATCCGGAGCGGGCCCTTTCCGATGGGAAGCAGTCCCTGACCCCGGAAAATTACAAACGCCTGTGGTCCGAGGTCAGGAAGCTGGCCGACCTGGAAGGCAAGCGCATAACCGGCAGTATATAATTATTAGCTCTCGATATTTATCTTGTTTTTTTGGAAATACTCTATTCCAGATACCAGGGTAATGACCACTGCTATATACATGGCCCAATGCCCTATAGGCAGGTCTCTGATGGGATAGAAAAAGTTCTGCAGCATAACGATCAGCACGGCGACAACCTGGCTGATCGTTTTTAATTTTCCCATTTTGCTGGCGGGAATGATAATCCCTTCCTCGGCTTTTACCACCCTCAAGCCGGTAACTGCAAATTCCCGGCCGATAATAACGATGGCCATCCAGCCCGGCAGCCGGCCAAGCTCAACCAGGCTAATCAGGGCTGCTGTTATCAATAGTTTGTCCGCCAAGGGGTCCAAAATGGCACCCAATTTGGTGGTTTGTTTCCATTTTCGAGCCAGGTAGCCGTCCAGGCTGTCAGTTAAGGCGGCAAACAGAAAAATTGCCGCTCCCATCGTGCCGCCATAAGGGATTCGGGTCAGCATCAGCACCGCAAATATGGGAATCAGCAGTATTCTAAAAATAGTAATGCTATTCGGAATATTCATCAACCAGTTCCCCAATCATATCATAATCTCTAATAGCTTTAAGTTGAACCTCAACCAAACTGCCTTTGACCAGTTTGGCCCCGGTTTTTACCATGGTTATCCCGTCAACCTCGGGGGCCTGGAAATAAGCTCTGCCGATATACAGGTTTTTGGAGGCCTGGGAAGATATAAGCACAGGCTCCCTGGCATTTAACCTGTCCATATTCTTGCGCCGGGTGATCCCCTGTTGCAATCTCATAATGGCAGCCAGACGCTCCGCTTTGACTGCCTCGGGAACCGCTCCAGGCATAGTATAAGCCGGGGTGCCCTCCTCCAACCTGAAGGCAAAAGCGCCCAGCCAATCGAACCGGGTAGTCTTCACGAAGTCATACAGGCACTGGTAATCCGTTTCCGTCTCACCCGGGAAACCCAACATCACGGTTGTTCTTAATACTAAACGGTCAATCCGCTCTCGTAACCGCTGTATTAATGAGTCCAGGTGCTGATAGTCATGCTTGCGGTTCATATTCTTCAGTACCCGGTCGGCAGAATGCTGAATGGGGATGTCCAGATAGGGCAGAACCTTGTTGTCCGCTGCGATGGCGTCGATAATCCGCTCGTTGATGTGGGCGGGGTGAAGATACATCAAACGAATCCACTCCAAACCCACTATCTTATTCATTTCTGCCAGCAGACTGGGCAAATCGAAGGGTTCATCCAGATCCGAGCCATACACGGCCGTATCTTGACCAACCAGCACCAACTCACGGACGCCTCTGTCCGCCAACTCACGTGCTTCCCTCACAATTTCCGGCTGCGGCCGGGAACGCAAATTTCCTCTGATCAGAGGTATGGCACAATAGCTGCAGCGATTATTGCAGCCTTCGGTAATTTTTAAATAGGCTGAACCGGGGGGAGTAGTCAAGATCCGGGTGCCTTTTTCGATGAAAACAGCAGGCGGCTTGCCGCTTAAGGCTACTCTTTCCCCCTGTTGAATACGACTTATGACCTGGTCAATTTCAGTAAAAAACGAGATGCCTACGATTCCATCCAGCTCAGGCATCTCATCCAACAGTTCCTGCCCGTATCTCTGGGCTAAACAGCCGGTTGCCACCAGATACCGTAAAAATCCGGCTGTTTTCATTTTCCCCGTTTCTATTATAGTATTAATCGCTTCCTCTTTGGCATCGTCAATGAAACCGCAGGTATTGATAATTATAATTTCGGCCCGGTCAAGCTTATTAACAATCTTGTAACCCGAATTTTTCATGATCGCAATCATGATTTCAGTATCTACCCGGTTTTTTGAACAGCCCAGACTTATAAAACCAACATTCACTTGGAGAAGCTCCTATTCTTTGGCAATAGTGTTTTTATCGAAATGCTTTTCCACTACCTGTCCGACATTACCCAGCGGCGCCAGCGGCTGGTCATTCAGGTTCAAATCAATTCCCCCGGCGTTGCCGGCCTTAATGTCTATGGCCGAAACGGCTTCAAAAGTCTTGCTTTCCCCGCTCGGTATGATGCCCGTAAATTGGACTGAACCATCGACAGTAATCAAGAGCCAGCAGTTTTGCCGCGCGGAAATGGCCAGAACCAGCTTGTCAGATACAGGCGGCTGCACTGCCGGACTGTTTTCCGGAGGGACATTGGGCTCCGGGGGATTGACATCCGCCGGTTCCTGCACCGCAGGGGGCTGGGTAACTCCCCGCTCGGCAATATAACCGGTTATCCAGTTGCCGGTCCAAAAGACAATAACCAAAAATAAGGCGGCTGCAATAATGTTCTTAACTGGCAGCTTGAATTCGCGTACCGGCTGCTTCTTTGTGACAACCAGGGGGGGCGGAGCTTGGTCATGGTAAGCCAGATTCTTAAACTGACTGACCATAACATCCGCATCCAATTTCAAAAAACGGGCATAAGTTGCTACGAAACCTATCGCATAAACCCGGGGGGGAAGAATTCCAAAGTCTTCCTGCTCCAAGGCGTTCAGGTAGTGTTTACGGATCTTGGTTTGGTCGGCTACGGTCTCCAGATCAATACCCTGGTTCTGGCGTTCTGTTCTGAATATATCTCCAAAGGTACCTATGATAATCACCCCAATATTAATATTTGGGTTAAGCGCCTTCCCTATTCAAGTGGGCTGCTCCGCTGGCTATTCTCAAGGCCTGCCGCATTGGATATCCCGCTGATAAGCCATGCACCAATCCGGCTAAGAAAAGATGCAGATCAGTACAACTGTTGAAGTTCTGGTTGGGGGGCAGCGGAAAATCCCGGGAGCCTTCATCATTCAGCCATATCATATTATGGCTTCCATCAGTTATTATACAATTCTTTGTACCGGTTTCAACCAGTTCCAGCCCTTTATTGATGTAAAAATCATAATCTTGAAAATTCGCTGTACCCAAGACCAACAAGTTATAATTTTTTAAGAAATCTGGTACGGCTTTCCCGTCTGTATACCAGCATCCGCATAGAACCGGAGTCCGGTCAGTCCGGTTCAATATTTTATTTCCCAACATCTCCGTAAATTCCGGCTCTACAATCAGCCAATCACAATTGGAAGCCACCCACTCCCGCGCCGCAATGGCTTGCTGGAAGTCCTTATGGACAAACCCCTCTTCAAAAAGTATTCTCCGGCCAGAAACTATACGCTTACAGGTTCTCTTTTCAGAATGGCGGTAAATATGAGTGATGTCAACATCATTAGCTTGTAATTGTTTCAAAATGCTGTTGCCCAGATCATCATTTCCCACTACCGTTATAATTTGGGTAATAGCCCCGTAATCGGCCAGAGTATTGCAGACTTCCAGGCTAAAACCGGCATATTGCATGTCAATCATAGTATGATCAGCTTCTTGTATACGAATCTCCATGTAAGCCTGACCTATGACCACAATTGAAACCCTTTTGTTGAAAACATAGCCTTTGCCCAGGATTACTCCCTTTTTCATAAGATTGGATATATGCACCGCCACCGAAGACCGGCTTATCCCGAAATGAAGTGCCAGTTCATCCTGGGATATGAGCGGTTCCTTCTGTAAGGCTTCGACTATCTCCCTTTCGCGTGAGGTAAGTTTCATACCAGCCCTCCAACCCTAACTGAATAACATTCAATAAGCGCCTGCGCGAATTGCACGCCCAAACGCGGGCGCTACAGCGCCTTCCTTTCGCGTTTTGGGTGCATCGCGCCCCGAGCGTTTTAACAAACCCCTACTCAGTCCGGGATGAACCCACCATTGAGTAAAAAATCGGTTTATCTCTTTCAAAAAAGGAAAATGGTTGTTAAAACCATACTAGCATAGTTTATTATTGGCGTATAGTTTTTCTAACTGTTCCAGATCAATCAATATTTCCCGTTTTTTATTGGTATCCGACTCGGAGACAATCCCCCGTTCCTCCATAAGATCCATCAAGCGGGCGGCTCTGGCATACCCCACCCGCAGCTTGCGCTGCAAAAAGGATACCGAGGCTTTTTGGTTTTCAACGATTACCCGCACCGCATCCCAGAACAATTCATCTCCATCGTCGAAGTCGCTGTTTTCCAGAGACAACTCGATTTCCTTAAGCTGATCGGCAGCTTCGGCCGCTATACTCTGCTGTTTGATAAAATTCACAGTATTCTCAATATCGCGATCTGAAACAAAAGCGCCCTGGACTCTATAGGGTTTTACCGCTCCCACCGGTGAAAACAGCATATCCCCTTTGCCCAGCAGCTTCTCGGCACCGCCAATGTCCAGAATGGTCCGGGAGTCAGTCTGGGATGAAACCGCAAAGGATATACGTGAAGGTATATTGGCTTTAATGATCCCGGTGACTACATCTACGGAAGGCCGCTGGGTAGCTACAATCAGGTGCATTCCGGCCGCCCGGGCCATCTGCGCCAGTCTGCAGATTGAATCCTCAACTTCCACCGGAGCTACCATCATTAAGTCAGCCAGTTCGTCGATAATTATTACGACAAAGGGCAAAGGCGGCGCCGCCTGATTGTAGCGGTAAATATCACGCACTCCCTTGTCGGCGAACATTTTATAACGCTTTTCCATTTCCGTTGTCATCCAGCGCAATACCACCGAGGCCTTTTTGGGGTCGGTCACTACCGGAGTCATCAGGTGGGGTATACCGTTGTAAATGGTTAGTTCCACCATTTTGGGATCAATAAATACCAGTTTTAATTCTTCCGGGGTGGCGTTGTACAGCAGCCCCATAATTATACTGTTCAAGCAGACACTCTTTCCCGAGCCGGTAGACCCGGCAATCAGCAGATGCGGCATATCACTCAGTTTGGCTACTACCGGGTTTCCGCCGATATCTTCACCCAGAGCAAAAGCCAAAGGGCTGTTAAGTTTTTTAAAAGCGCTGGAACTAAGCAGACTTCGCAGTCCTACGCTTCCAACCTTGGTGCTCGGCACCTCAATCCCAATTGCCGATTTGCCGGGGATGGGAGCCTCAATGCGAATTCCGGGGGCAGCCAGATTCAATTGCAGGTCGTCAGTCAGACTAAGAATTTTGCTTACCTTTACACCCGGTGCAGGCGTTAATTCATAGCGGGTTACCGCCGGTCCGCAGCTCACCTGATTAACCTTGACGTTTACCCCAAAGCTGGTAAAAGTATCTTCCAGCACGGCAATGCTTTCCTTTATATTTTTTTTATCTATGGTCCGGTCACTTTCCACCAGCGTAAGCAGCTCCAGCGACGGCTTGATATAACTGCTCATCTCGCCCTTGGCCCGATATACGATCTCCAACGGCTTGGGTTTGTTTTTTTCCGATTTGTATTCCTTAAAAGACGGTTCCGGGGCTGGTGATTTTACCACCGGTGCATCTGCCGCATCATAACCGCTCTGACTGTTGTCCGGATTAATTATGACCGGTACCGGTTCCGCTTCTACCGGTGCGGCAGCAGGCTCTTCCTCATAAAACATGGCTGATTTGAGCTTTTCTCTGAAGATCTGGCTGTTGCGCCAAGCCAGAACGGCAATCTCCGACGGTGATTTTTCAAGGATCATAACGATTGATAGTAATACAAAGAGGGTTATCAGAATAGAAGTGCCCAATCGGCCAAACAGTCTCACCAGCGCATAGGCCAAGCCACCGCCTACATACCCTCCGCCCATGCCCCCCACGGCAGCCTCCCAGGCGTTTAGCCCCAGGGGTATGTTATATGTACTCATATAGATCAGGACGGTTAAACTTAGCAAGGTGAAACCCGCCATCCGTATTGACCATAGTTTATGATAAAGACCGATATGGATGGCCCAAAACAACAAAAATAACGGCCCCAGCATGGCCCCGGCTCCGAACAATCCCTGGATAAATCCACTCAGGTATGTGCCCAGGATGCCGATGAATTGGTCATTATTAGCTAAATTGGCCGAGTTTCTCAGGCTGACAGTCATAAATACTGCCAGCATCAGCAAGACTGCCGACATCACTTCGGCTCTGATCACCGTCCGCAGAGCGGCATCCGGCTGAGCTCCGGCGGAATTGGCCGGTTTTCGCTGCAGGCGGGTATTCTTCTTATTAGCCATATATTTATATCACCTTTTAGTATAATAGATATAGATTTCTCTTCACTTAACGCATTTCCTGCAATTGCCGGTTATATTTTCTATTTTTTTCCATTTGGGATTAGCTCTTAAAACTTGAAGTACAATTGAGCCGCTATAGCAAGAGTACCAACCAGCCAGCAATAATAAGAGAAGATCGATATGCGCCCCTCACTAACAACTTTAATGATTATTTTAATCGCCACAAATCCGGTGACAGCCGCAGTCAGCAGACCGGCTGCATAGGGCAGAACACTTCCGGTTAGGGCCAGGGAGGAAGCATCTTTGATTTGAACCAGAGCGGCTCCCAGTATAACTGGAATAGAAAGCAGAAAGGAGTATCGTGCGGCAAAGTTACGATCAAGTCCGGCTACCAATCCGGCGACAATCGCAAATCCTGAACGTGATATGCCGGGGATTATGGCAATGCACTGCATCAGGCCTATAAACAAGGCATTCCCATAGGTTGTGTCAAACTCGTCTTTCATATTAAGACCATTGTGGGCAACTATATCTGAAAATTTTAAAATCACCCCGGTAACAATCAGACCAATCCCAACCATCAGCAGGGAATCCCATGCCTGGTCCAATAGAGGCTGCAGATAATACCCGATTAAACCGGCGGGAATACATCCTACGATAATTAAACAAGTGATTTTGCTGAATGGTTTCTTGATGATGGATACTATGTCATGCCGCAAAGCAATAAATAGCGCCGCTAAAGTCCCGACATCAACCAGTAAGTCAAAAGCCAGCGGATTTTCCTGAATTCCTAAAATGTATTGAAATATTATGAGGTGTCCTGAACTGCTCACAGGTATAAATTCGGTAAAACCCTGAACCATACCCAGGACAATTGCGTGCCATATCGTCAACTCCATATCCTCCCAACCCAATGCTTTAGTAATTATAGCACAGCTTAATGAGAAAAATTAGTATGCAATGAGCGTTCGCGCGAATTGCGCGCCAAAAATGCGGGCGCTATAGCGCCTTCCCTTCGCGTTTTGAAGGCAAAAGGGGACGGTTCCTGCCTGCTTTTCTCAAAAAGCAGGCAGGAACCGTCCCTTTTTGTCCCTCCGGTTTATCCTAGCGGCTTATGATATTACCTGGCTGGTATTGTTCATACATGTAATCCATGGGATCGGTACTTACGATTTCAATTATCCGCATCTGGTTGTTAGGCAGGGACTCGGCATTAACATAGCCGCCTGAAGGCAGCTTAATCTGAACTGTTTCACGGAACTGCATCCCTGTGATCAATTCCTGAGGATCAGCCGTATACATTATCACTGCAGCACACCTCCTGACGCGTCCTTTAATTCGTGCAGTTTTTTCAAAGCATCGTGCATCCCGCCTACCTGGTTAATCAGGCCGCATTCAACCGCATCCCGGCCTACCAGCACGGTTCCGATATCGCGGGCCAGGTCTCCGGTTCTAAACATTAAGTCGCGGAATTTCTGTTCAGTTATTTGGGAGTGCTGAACTACAAAATTTACCACTCTGTCCTGCATTTTATCCAGATATTCATAAGTTTGCGGTACCCCGATTACCAAACCCGTCAGCCGAATCGGATGGATGGTCATGGTTGCCGACGGAGCAATAAACGAATAATCGGTGCTTACCGCAATACTGGAACCGATGGAATGCCCTCCCCCTAAAACAATCGATACTGTCGGTTTGGACAGCCCGGCAATCATTTCGGCCAGAGCCAACCCGGCCTCAACATCCCCCCCAACTGTGTTTAACACCACCAGCAAACCCTTGATCTGCGGATTTTCTTCGACGGCAACCAGTTGGGGAATTACATGCTCATAGCGGGTGGTTTTATTTTGGGGAGGCAGAACCAGATGCCCCTCGACCTGTCCGGCAATCGTCAAGCAGTGTATATCACTCTTAAAATTCGGTATTTCAACTTGCCCGAGTTCTTTAATATTCTCTAGTTTGGAATTTTCCTGGTTTTCTTGGTTTTCATTCGGATTCGGATTTTCTGTCAAGGCAGACATACTCCTTTCATCAGCAGAATCATTTTTCTTAGAGTTGCCTTGACTCAGCCAAATAATACATCAAACAAAATGAAGGGCAGGCCGAGCAAAAAATGCGAAGAGCGCGACGTTCAAGAATCCCGTGATTGAAACGTACATATGCTACGTTGATTGAACGGGGTTCTTGAACAACAAAGCACCCAAAGGACACAACCTATGTTCGCTTTGCTCACGAATTAATGACGCTATTCGGATTTTTTGCCGGTCTGAACATAAAAACACCCTGTTGAAAAGCTCTCAACAGGGTGCCTAGTAATATCCGGTTAACCTTAAATCTCCATAATTATCGGCATAATCATAGGTCTGCGGCCTGTTTTTTCATACAGGTGCTTGCCTAGCTTGTCACGGATCTGAGACTTTATTACCGCCCATTCCGTTACATTCTTGCGCTGACATTGTTCCATGGCTTCTTTGACTTTGGCTTTAGCGTTGTCTATTAATTGTTCAGATTCCCTTACGTATACAAAGCCGCGGGTAACAATATCAGGTCCGGAGACGACTTCCCCGTTTTCTTTGTTAATTGAAACCACCACGATCATAATGCCGTCCTGGGACAGCTGTCGGCGATCCCGCAATACAATATTGCCTACATCACCCACACCCAATCCATCAACCAGTACCTTGCCGGCAGTCACTTTACCCGCCACATATGCTTTCTTTTTGCTGATTTCAATAATCTGGCCATTTTCTGCCACAAAAATACGGGAACGCGGTATACCTAAACTCTCAGCTATTTTAGCGTGTTTCATCAGGTGGTGATATTCGCCGTGTACAGGTATAAAATATCTGGGCTTGATGATGTTAAGGATCATTTTCAATTCTTCCTGGGAAGCGTGTCCGGAAACGTGTACTTTCATTTCCCTTTCGTAAATCACCTCTGCCCCCTGTTTGAAAAGCAGGTCAATGGTTTTGGTTACCAGCTTTTCATTTCCGGGAATCGGGGTCGCCGAAATAATAACCGTGTCTCCAGGCTTAATCCCCACCCAACGATGGTCGGCCGTAGCCATCCGGGTCAGAGCGGACATCGGCTCACCCTGGGAACCGGTAGTG
This sequence comes from Syntrophomonadaceae bacterium, assembly GCA_034927445.1. GTDB lineage: Bacteria > Bacillota > Syntrophomonadia > Syntrophomonadales > Syntrophomonadaceae > PHAA01. The sequence goes on along the minus strand of JAYFPZ010000014.1, from coordinate 135,686 downwards.
GCTACCACTATTTTTTCCGGCGGATATTTATTAATATCTTCCATATCGATTAAAATATCTTCCGGTATGTCAATATAGCCCAACTGTTGGGATATCTTAACATTGTTAACCATGCTTCTGCCTACGATGGCGACCTTGCGTTCGTACTTTTCGGCAGTGGAAATCACCTGTTGAATGCGATGAACGTTGGAAGCAAAGGTAGTCACTATTATTCGGCCTTCGCATCTGCCAAAAAGGTCGTCAAAAGTAATTCCCACGATCTTTTCAGACTGGGTAAAACCAGTCTTGTCAGCATTCGTACTGTCACTTAACATAACCAGTACGCCCTTTTCACCTAACTCGGCCATTTTCCGGAAATCAATAACTTGACCGTCGACCGGGGTTTGGTCAATCTTAAAATCTCCCGTATGGAATATTACTCCCAGAGGAGTATGGATGGCTATTCCCATTGAGTCCGGAATGCTATGGCTTACTCTGAAAAATTCAATTTCCAAAGGCCCGACTCTTATCGAATCACGGGGACGCACAATATTCAGCTGTACATTTTCGAGATTGTGTTCCTTGAGCTTGGTCTCCACAATCCCTAAAGTCAGCTTGCTGCCGTAAATCGGCGGATTAATTTCTTTTAAAACATACGGCAGGGCCCCCACATGATCTTCATGCCCATGGGTAAGTAATATTGCCTTGACTTTGTCCCGGTTTTCCAACAAAAATGAAATGTCCGGGATAACCACGTCAATACCCAGTAGTTCATCTTCCGGGAACATCAGTCCGGCGTCGATTACCACGATCGTATCCTGGTATCTGATTGCCATCATGTTCTTTCCAACTTCCCCCAAACCGCCCAGGGGAATCATCACTAATCTTGGATCGTCTGACACTCACACACCTCCTTTTTATTCAATTTTTAAACCCGATTTGAATCCGAACAATACCGCTTTGCTTATTATAGCCGAAAAATAGGCTACATTCAACACATATTATTTCTAATAAATGTAAATTAATAGTGGTTATGATGTAAATTATGGCTGGCGGCAAAACAAAAATGAACCGGCCCAGGTTCATTTTATTAAGTATCTTTGATTCCATTGCAAAAAGCCTCGTTCTTATACCCCGTAGAGGAGACTTTAGCAACGGAGACTAAAGTCTCCTCTACGCCATAAAATATATAATATACTTTTTGCAGCGGAATCATCTTTAATTTAACCAATAATAAGGTTTATTATGACAGCTTATAACTCGCCAGCAGCCTTTGCAGCTGAGCAATTTCCGCCTCGCTGGCCTGGCACAAGGGTAGTCTGAGTCCTCCCACGTCCTTGCCTAACAGGTTTAGAGCCTCTTTTACCGGCACCGGGTTGGTCGTTATAAACAAGCCTTTGAACATGGGAAAAAGATAATTATGCAGTTCCTGAGCCCGTTTTACATCTCCGGCAGCAAAAGCATTCAGCATCTCTTTAATCTCATTACCGACCAAATGGGAGGCGATACTGACCACCCCGGCAGCCCCCAATGCCACCATGGGCAGGGTGAGGGAATCATCGCCGGAGTAAATGGCCATTTTATCAGCCAACAGCATTTTTAGCTGGGACATTTGGTCCATACTACCGCTTGATTCCTTTATGGCTGTAATATTCTCTATTTCCGCCAGCCGCGCTACCGTTTCCGGCAGCATGTTGATCCCGGTCCGGCCGGGGATATTGTAGAGCATAACCGGAATTGAAACCCTTTCCGCAACAGCCTTAAAATGACGATAAATCCCTTCCTGGGATGGTTTGTTGTAGTACGGGACAACCAGCAGCAGCCCATCCACCCCGGTCTTGGCAGCGGCCAGGCTCAAACGCACGGAAGCGTCGGTATCGTAGGAACCGGTGCCGGCCCATACTTCAACCCTGTCTCCGACTTTGGCTTTGATCTCGGCAAACAAACGGGTCTTTTCCTCTGGGCTCAGTACCGGTGACTCGCCGGTAGTTCCGCATACTACGATCCCGTCACTGCCGTTGGCGGCCAGATACTCAGCGATTTCCCCCGCGCGCTTGTAGTTAACCTGCAAATCCGGATAATAAGGCGTTATCATAGCTGTGTACATTTTAAGGTTCATTATTTTCCCACCTTCTTTTCTAATCGTTTCCCAGCTCGAATTTATCGTGTAAGGCCTGTACCGCCTTAATCATATCTTCCTTATTCACCAGGCACCAGATGTTGGTATAGGAGTCGCCGGACTGCAGAATCGGTATATCGTTCTCCGCCATAGCCTCCACCACCTTGTGCATTACTCCGGGTATACCTGTCATGGCAGCGCCTACGATTGCAACCTTGGCACAATTAAACGCTATTTCCGGAATCAGGTCAATACCCTGTAAAATTTCATTAGTCTTCATGGCCTTGTCGTAACTGACCGTAAACATAATGGCCTGGGGCTGAACCGTGATAAAATCGACGCTTATCCCGCCATCAGCCATGGCTTTAAAAACACTCAAAGCAATCCGGTCATTTTCCCTGCCGATGGTATTTATTTTTATCTGGGCAATATTGGAAGTATAAGTTATTCCCGTAATCAGCCGGTCGCTTATTATTTTTACCGGTTCATCCAGTTGGTAGGTCTGGTTGGAAACCATCGTCCCCAGCGAATTTGAGAAAGTAGATCTTATTCGCAGGGGAATTCCTTTCTGCATGGCGATCTCAATCGCCCGGGGATGTACTACTTTAGCCCCGTCGCGCGCCAGTTGGCATATCTCATTATAATTAATTGAGTCCAGTAACCGGGCGTTTTCAACGATCCTTGGGTCAGCCGTCATAACCCCTTCAACATCGGTATATATGTCAATAAACTCCGCATTCAGAGCCACCCCCAGGGCGCTGGCGGTGGTATCGCTGCCCCCCCGGCCCAGAGTGGTTAAATCACCATTTTGACCTATGCCCTGAAACCCTGCAACTACCGCCACCATATCGTGTTCCAGGCACTCCATAATCTTTTGCGGATTGACATAATGGATATGGGCATTGCCATAGTTGCCATCAGTTACAATTCCAGCCTGTTCCCCGGTGAAAAAGCGGGCATTGGTTCCCTGGGCCGTCAGTTGGTTGGCCAGCAGAACTCCGCAAATAGTCTCGCCGCAGGATAATAACAGGTCTAATTCACGAGGTAGTGGGTTAGGATTGATTTCCTTGATCAGGTTGAGCAAAGTATCGGTAGCATAGGCGGCACTTTCCCGGCCCATAGCCGACACAACAATCACCGGAGCATAACCTGCTTGTTTGGCGGCGGCCACAATGCTGCACACCCGTGCTCGTAATTCGTTAGTGGCCAGTGAGGTTCCGCCAAACTTCTGAACCAGTACCCTCAATTAATACACTTCCTAATACAGGTTTTCATCAGCAACAATCTCCGCTATCTGGATAGCGTTGGTGGCTGCGCCCTTTCTGATCTGGTCCGCTGCCACCCATAGATTCAAGCCCTTCTCCATGGAAATATCTTTTCTTATCCGGCCCACAAATACTTCATCCCGGTTGGAGGTATAAAGAGGCATGGGGTAAATTTTGGCCTGAGGGTCATCCTGAACAATGACTCCGGGAGCAGCCGCCAGAATTTGTTTTACTTCGTCCACCGTAAGTTTTTTCTCAGTTTCCAAATTAATCGATTCCGAGTGACTTCTGAATACCGGAACTCTTACGGTGGTCGGTGAAATCATAAGGTCGGGGGCATGCATAATTTTTCTGGTTTCCCAGACCATCTTCATTTCTTCCCGGCTATAATTATCATCAACGAATATGTCTATATGCGGTATCAGGTTAAAAGCGATCTGATATTGAAAAACCTCCGGTGTAATTTCGCGCTGTTCAAGATAGGCGCGGGTACTGGCCTCCAGTTCATCCAGGCCTGCTTTTCCCGCTCCTGAAACGGCCTGGTAGGTTGATACAACCACCCTTTTAATCCCTGCGGCCAGGTGAATGGGGTTAATCGCCACCACCATTATGATCGTAGAACAATTAGGGTTGGCAATAATCCCTTTATGCGTCTTTATGTCCAGGGGATTAACCTCCGGCACCACCAGGGGCACACCATCAACCAAACGAAAAGCATAACTATTATCTATAACCACACAGTTGTTTTCCACAGCCATAGGCGCCAACTGCGAACTGACTTCACTGCTTACGGCAAACAAAGCCATATCTGATTGCTTGAAAGCTTCAACGTCAGCTGGTTTGACCACAAGGGTCTCACCTTTAAACTTTAATTTGGTCCCTGCTTCACGAGGGTCAGCCAAACATAAAATTTCTTTTAGGTTAAAGTTTCTTTCCTCTAAAATTTTTAGCATTTCCTGCCCTACTGCACCTGTAGCTCCTACTACTGCCAATCTAATTCCTTCTGCCACAACGAATCCTCCTGCCTGCCAATAGCTTATAAATTTTATCCTAATATTCTAACATAATTGATCAGGCTACTACAACGCTCCCAATAAAAGCGGCTGTAATTGTTTGCCCTGCAAAGCGCATATGGTCGTATCAACCACCAGTTCCAGGTTGGCTAGCAGAGAATTGGCTTTTTGATGGGGATCATCCTGCCCGAAAGGCACAAAATAGATGTTTTTCATATTAAGCAGTACCCCCAGGTTGCGGGCATTTATACCCAGCGCATCATTGGTCGATATTGCTATTACCACCGGCCGTTGATTCCTTAGATGGGCTTTGATGGCCATTAAGGCAGGAGTATCTACGATGCCATTTGCCAGTTTGGCAATGGTATTGCCGGTGGCAGGCACAACCACCACAACATCAAGTTTTTTCTGGGGGCCTATGGGTTCGGCCCCAATGATTGTATTGATAATGGGCTGGTCAGTTATCTCTTGCAAGAATTTCTTTAAATCAGCAACTTTGTAAAATCTATTGTCGGTCTCATCAACTGTATAAGAGAGAATAGGGTAAATATGTGCCCCTTCGGCTTTCAGCCTGCTTATTTGGGGCAAGGCCGCCTCCATGGTACAGTGTGATCCAGTCAGCACTATACCGATTCTCACCCCGGTTAATCTTTCCTCCTGCACTATTTACACCTCCTCTCTAACCATAAAGCAGTTCTTTTTGAGCTTTGCTATGTTCGGTCATAATCAGCCGGGGAATGACCTCCGCCAGGATTCTGCCGGCAGAGACCGGCGCAACCTTGCCGGGCAGTCCTGGAGCCAATATGGCCTTCAAACCGAAAGTATTGGCTGCTTCAAAATCTGTCCCCCCTGGCTGGGTAGCCAAATCAATAATCAGCACATCCGGATTGGCGTATTTTAATATATTGCTGTTAAGCACCATAACAGGAATCGTATTGAATACGATATCCGTATGATTCATAATTTCGTGCAGATCCTCAAATCCAGCCCGGCTGCAGCCCATTTCATAAGCCCGGGCCAGTTGTCCGGGATTCTTGGCTATTATCGTAACCTCAGACCCCAACGCTTTTAAAGTCCGGGCCACGGTTACGCCCACCCGTCCAAAGCCTATAACGCAAGTCTTGCTGCCATGAATGGTGATGTCCGTTTCTTCCATAGCTATCTGGATCGCACCCTCGGCGGTGGGAATCGAATTAAGAATGGCTACGTCGTCCATATCCACAATTTCAAGCAGATTCAACTTGTATTCAGCTGCCCAATCTTTCAGGAAATTTCGCGCCGAACCTATGATGATAAGTCCATTTTTAGCAATTCCGGCTATCGCTTTTTCAGTAAGCTGCAATTCCTGTTCAGCATATACTGCCCTGATTACGCCTTTGTCATTGGTACCGGGCAATGGCAAAATAAGCACTTCAATATCACGGCAGGCTTCTTCCACACTGTTTACGATAAAAGCTCCATGACATACTTTCTCCCGGGGAAATCCTGCCACCACCACCGTTGCCCCTGTTTTTACCAATTCCGCCACCAGGATCAGTTCACGGTCATCACCCCCCAGTACCGCAATTTTTATTCCAGAAAGAATTGAACACACACCTAGACCTCCTCCGGCTTATTTCTTTGTGCCTATAGTTAATAGCATTATATGTACTCTGAGCAGACCTGTGTCTGTCCCATTCGGCTGCTTGAAAGCCACAAAAAAAGCAGGAATAAGATTTGCTTCTCATTCCTGCCTCCGTTAATGAAGGTGCCCCAGGCCCCAATCATGTTGCTTCACGGACTATTGAGTTCGATTCCCTTATGCCTAAGGCGAAAATTATATGGCTTGGCTAAGCCGGTGCGATCAGGTCTCCGCCACTATCGTACCGATTTCTTTGAGGTCATACCCGCCGATGCCTTCCAATTCAGCCCGAAACTCGCCGGAACGCAAAATCTCGAGGACTGCTTGGAAAGGGCCTTTATTTATGTCTTCTTTTTTTATTACCAGTTCATATCTTTCGACCTGCATAGGCAGGAAATCAATTCCTTTCACCTGCAGGCTGGTTTTTTCATTGCCCACACCTATGTCGGCATTTCCGCGGGCCACCGCACTGGCAACCGCCAGGTGGGATGTGCTCTCCTTGTCATAGCCTGGTATATCGGTGCAGGGTATCCCCAATTTGCGCAAATGTTCATCCAATAAAATCCTGGTGCCGCTGCCTTTTTCACGATTGATCATGGTAATATCATGGCGCCGGAAATCCTCCCAATCCTTTATGCCCTTGGGATTATTGCGGGCCACATAAAAACCCTGCACCCGGCAGGCCATGTGCACAATAACAGCGGCAATGCCAGGCAGCATTCTTCTAACATAAGGGACATTATATTGACCGCTGTCTCCATCCCATAAATGGGCGGTGGCAAGTTGAACATTCCCGTTGTATAAGGAGTATAGGCCATTGTAGCTGCCTACATAAGCGCGTAAAGCGGGAACTCCCTGAGGATGTGCCTGCAGATAGCGTGACAGGATGTCCAGCATTACATCTTGGCCGCAGATAACAAACTCATTCTGCCGCTGAGGTTCCTGGACAAGCAATGAATTGACCCTTGTCCCCGAACTGTCACTGATTGTCTCCCCGGCCAGGCTGATGTTTTTAAAGGTCTTGGTCCTGTTTTTATATTCCTCTACATCCTGGGCATCCACTCTTACCTTGTTGCCTACCCTGTAGCCGTTTAACTCTCCCCTTTTAATCAGCTCGTAAACCGTATTTTTAGCGATTTTCAAAATATCTGCCACTTCCTGCGGGGTTAAGACTTGATTGTCCGCCACATTTACACTCCTTTCCAACAAAACCCGATCCATTATAAGGCTAAGCCCTGCCCCGGGTTGATGCTTCATATTATGCAGCCGTCCTAAGCGTTACATAATAAACATTATAACAATATTTTTCGTCCTGCATACTTAAATTAAGCCATAAGTATGATTTGGACTTTTCCGGACTCATCGGTTGGGGCTGTATAATTTCAGCTCCGGCAATACGCAACAATAATTAATGGTTGATTATATATCAACGAACTTCTATAATTTAACGTATCATAAAACGATATATTACATCATTTTTTCGTCATCTTTCGTTGATTATCATTGATTTTTATAAATTTTCCATTCGGCCAATTGATCTTGGTTGTTAGTTTGGGGGGATTTTTTATGAAATAATCTAGGCAACGGAACCAAACAAAACTGATTATTTTATTATGGGGAGGGGCTAATAATGAAAAAATCCAAAAATCTAATTGCAATTATCCTTACCATTGTCCTGGCCACCGGACTGATTGGCTGCAGCCAGAAGGCTGATCAGCCATCCAACCAGCCGGCAGCCCAGAAGGTCGAACTTACCGTTTCTGCCGCTGCCAGTTTGACCGATGCCATGGGGGAAATAAAAACTTTATATGCCCAGGAAAAACCGGATGTAACCATTACATATAACTTTGGTTCTTCAGGCTCACTGCAGCAGCAGATTGAAAACGGCGCCGCTGCAGATGTTTTCCTTTCAGCCGCCACCAAACAGATGGATGCCCTAAAAGACAAAGGCTTGATTCTGGAAGATACCCGGAAGAATTTCCTCGGCAACAGTCTGGTTCTGGTAGTCCCCAAAGACTCGAATACCGTTACCGGTTTTAAAGATCTGACCAACGCCAGCGTCAAGAAAATTGCCCTGGGTGAACCCAAGAGTGTTCCCGCCGGACAATACGGTGAAGAAGCACTGACCAAGCTCAATCTCCTTGATGCTATTAAATCCAAGGTTGTGTATGCCAAAGACGTCAAAGAAGTTTTGACCTGGGTGGAAACCGGCAATGCCGACGCCGGCATCGTTTACGGCACCGACGCCAAAATCTCAGAAAAAGTCAAAGTAGCCGCCACTGCCGACCCCAGCACTTATACACCGGTAGTCTATCCCGGAGCCGTATTAAAAGACAGTAAAAATGTCGATGCCGCCAAGGATTTTATAAATTTCCTCTACAGTGATAAAGCCAAACCGGTATTCGAAAAATACGGATTTGTATTTATGCCTAAATAAATGCTAAAATTTTTCGTATGGTAATAGACTATTCACCCTTATGGATATCAATAAAAACAGCCTTTACGGCGACAGTACTGGTATTTTTACTCGGTATTGCCGCCGCTTGGCTGTTATCCGGGTATAACGGCAAATTTAAAGGCTTGATCGACAGTATATTCACCTTGCCCATGGTCCTGCCCCCTACCGTGGTCGGGTTTTTTCTCCTGGTTTTAGTGGGCCGAAACAGCCCTATCGGCCAATTACTGTTCTCTCTGGGCTACCAGATCATATTTTCCTGGTCGGCCACGGTGATTGCCGCCACCGTGGTAGCATTCCCGCTGATGTATAAAACGGCCCGGGGGGCCTTTGAACAAATTGATCTGAACATCATTCATGCCGCTCGCACCTTGGGGGTGCCGGAGTGGAAGATTTTCTGGAAGCTGACCGTTCCGCTGGCATGGCCTGGAATAGCGGCCGGAACCGTTCTGAGTTTTGCCCGGGCCCTGGGCGAATTCGGGGCCACTTTGATGGTCGCCGGCAACATCCCGGGCCGAACCCAAACCATACCGATTGCCATTTTCTTCGAGGCTGAGGGAGGACACCTGGATAGAGCCTTAGTCTGGGTAATTTTAATATTTATTATATCTTTGGTGGTAATAACCTTGATGAATTACTGGACCGCCTACAGCGGTAAAAAATCAACCTCAATCTGGAGCAGCTAAATGGAATTGAATGTAGCCGTAAAAAAGAAACTGCCGGGATTTACGCTGGAAGCACGCTTTGACACCAGTACTGATGTGGTGGGGTTGCTGGGTGCTTCTGGCGCCGGCAAAAGCATGACTTTAAGATGTATTGCCGGGCTGGTAAAGCCGGATGAAGGCAGGATTGTATTAAACGGGCGGGTATTGTTTGATTCCCGCCAGGGTATAGACTTGCCCAGCCGCCAGCGCCGGGTAGGATTTTTGTTTCAAAACTACGCCCTGTTTCCGAATATGACCGTAGCTGAAAATATTGCTCTGGGCCTGCAAAACATGGATAAATTGCATAAAAAAGCAAAAATTGAGCAGATGATAGCCCTGAACAAGCTGGAAGGCTTGGAAAACCGATATCCTTCCCAGCTTTCCGGGGGCCAGCAGCAAAGAGCGGCATTGGCCCGGGCGCTGGCAGTGGAGCCTGAAGCCCTATTGCTGGATGAACCTTTTTCCGCTTTGGACGAACATCTGCGTTTGCAGATCATGACCCAGCTGCTGGATTTACTGCGTAACTACCAGGGAGTTACCGTGTTTGTCACCCATAATATAACTGAAGCCTACCGCATGTGCCAAAAACTCGTGGTTATGTCCAATGGCCAGGTAGAGGTGCAGGGTCCCAAGGAAGAATTGTTCAGAAAACCGGCCACCCTGGCGGCAGCCCGTTTAACCGGCTGCAAAAATATCTCTCCGGCCAGCTATGTTTCTCCGCATGAACTGGAAGCCACGGCTTGGGGAATCCGTCTGCAGGTCGAGGAAGAGCTGAACCCATCGGTTCACTATGTTGGCATGCGGGCCAATTATATAAAGCTGGCTGCTGATACCGAGCAGGAGAATGTCTTTCCCTGTTGGCCCGTTTTCACCAGCGAGACTCCCTTTCGCATGAACATATATCTTGCCTTGGGAAAAGCCTCCTCGAATCAGAACGACTATCACCTGCAATGGGAAGTCTCCAAGGAGGAATGGGCCGACCTGCAGAACCACCCGCTGCCCTGGCGGATACGCCTGCATCCGGAAAAAATCTTCACCATACTATAGTAGATTTTCCAGGCCGTAAACCAGTCCTTTTATTCCCATCATTTTTTTGACCGTCATCACTACTCCGGGCATAAAACCAATCCGGTCGAAAGAATCATGACGTATTCTTAAGCTCTGCCCCACCCCGCCGAAAATTACCTCCTGGTGGGCTACAAATCCCGGTAGTCTCACGCTGTGGATTCTGATCCCGTTCAATTCTCCGCCTCGTGCTCCGGCTAATTTTTCATACTCACGGCTGTTGCGGAAAGGATTCCGGGCCCGTTGGGCAGTTATCATTTCCGCCGTTTTTAGGGCCGTTCCCGAGGGAGCGTCTACTTTTTGATCATGATGCATTTCTATAATTTCCACATCCGGAAAATAACGCGCCGCCTCCTGAGCCAGCTTCATCATCAAAACCGCTCCGATCGCAAAGTTGGGAATGACTGCGACCCCTACCTCATTTTCCAAGGCCATTCTTTCCAGCTGTTTGAGTTCCACCTCATTTAGTCCGGTAGTGCCGATAACGCAGCTTATGCCATTTTTAACCGCAGTTTTGGCATTGTTATAAACAGCCTGCGGATTGGTAAAATCGATCATTACATCGGGCCTTACCTTCTCCAGCAAACGGTCCAGGTCATTGTCTATGTGCAGCCCCATCGGCCCGCCCACGGTATTATCCTGCTCGCCCCGGGCCTTTATATCCACTAGCCCGACCAGTTCCAATTCTTCATCATCATTGACGGCTTTGGTGGTGGCCACCCCCATCTTCCCAAGCGCTCCGGATACCATTACTCTGATCTTTGCCATGATTTACCTCCCTATGTTACTTAAAGAATATTCTTATACATTTCCCTACCTTAGTCAAGGAGCAGTGGATATGGTGGTACATAAAAGGGAAGCAAGGGGATGTTCAAGACCACTGAAAAAGTACATGTTTTGTCATCCTGAGGAGTCGAAGGTGACGAAGGATCTTATCAGCAATACGTATAGTTGGCATTTATATGATTGCAAGATGCTTCGCTAACACTCAGCATGACGATTTAAGAGACTTTTCAGTGGTCTCGGACGTTCTGTTCGCTTCTCTTGCTTCCTTAGATCAAGAACCTCCTCCTTGGTGTCTCCTGGCGACGATATATAGTATAATGGTGGTCAGACTATTAATTAGCTTAAAGAGGAGAAACAACATGCCCTTTGATGGACTGGTTATCAAAGCCCTGGCGGCTGAATTGAATTCAGAACTGGCCGATGCCCGTATCGATAAGATTCACCAACCGGAAAAGGATGAACTGGTTCTGTCTATCCGCTTGGCCCAATCAGGCACGGTACGGTTGGTCTTGTCTGCCAATCCGCGCTGGTCACGGCTTCATATCACCAGCGAAAAAAAGCCCAATCCCAGCCAGCCTTCAGCCTTTTGCATGCTTTTGCGCAAGTACCTGGAAGGCGGCAAAATCAAGGAAGTCAAGCAGATAGGTATGGAGCGCATTGTTCATATTAGGATCGAGGCTATGAACGATTTCCGGGAATGGCAGGATAAACTGCTGATCTGCGAGTTTATGGGCCGGCATTCCAATATTGTTTTGGTGAACCCGGCCAGCGGCCTTATTATTGATTCCATTAAAAAAGTAGGCAGCGATATAAGCTCATGCCGCGAAGTACTTCCCGGCAAAGTTTATATGAGCCCACCTGCGCAAGGGAAACTGGACCCCGGGGATGCTGCCTATGAATCGTTTGCGGCCGCCATATGGAGGCAGGAGGAAAATACCGCCGCCACCACGGCATTGTTTAATGTTTACACCGGCCTCAGTCCCTACAGTGCCAGGGAGATCGGCGCCGCCGCAGGGCTGGATTCCCGGCTGACGGTTGAAGAATGCGGCGAGTATGAACTGAGCCGCCTCTACGAGTCCACTCGTGCTCTTCTTCGCCTTATTGACGAGGGTAAATTCACCCCCACCGTTGAATATTCTAAAAACCTGCCGCTGGATTTTGCTCCTTTCGAACCGACTCCCAGCGCAACCACCGTAAAAACATACGACTCCATGAATGAGGCCTGCAATGCCTTCTATGCGCAAAAACTGGGGCAATTGCGCCTGGAATCAATGCAAACCAATTTGACCCGTCATATCAATGAACACCTGCAAAAAGCCTACCGGAAAAAGTTTTTGCAGGAAGGAGACCTCAGCCAGGCTCAAGCCAAGGAGAAATATAAGATCTGGGGGGAACTCCTGACCTCCTACGCCAGTCAATTTAAAAAGGGTGATACGAAAGCGGTTTTGCCTGATTTCTACACCGGCGAACAGGTCACTATGCCCCTTGATGTTCGTTACACCCCGATCCAAAACGCCCAGCGCTATTTTAAAATTTACAACAAAAGCCGCAGCGCACAGCAGCATCTGCAGCGGCTCATGGCCGAAAACCAAGTGGGCATAGACTACCTGGAATCGGTGCTGGTGGCGGTAAAACAGGCGGAAAGCCCCGCTATGATCGAGGAAATAATGGAAGAACTGGAGAAAGAGCATTATGTCAAGCTACGCAGCGGGCGTTCCAAACACCGGACGGAACGCAGCCAGCCCCGTAAATTTTTGTCGTCCGACGGTATGCTGATAAGGGTCGGCCGGAACAACCTGCAGAACGACCGCCTGACCCTACGGGAGTCAGACCGTAATGACCTGTGGCTGCATGCCCGGCAAATACCCGGAACCCATGTTATCATCAGTTTACCCGCTCCGGTTAACCGCATTGACCTGGTACCGGACCGCACCCTGGAGGAAGCCGCCGCTCTGGCCGCCTATTTCAGTAAAGCCAGTGCCTCTCCCAAGGTTCCGGTTGATTATACCTTCCGTTACAACGTAAAAAAGCCTGGCGGAGCCAGGCCGGGTATGGTTATCTACGACAATTATTGGACTATCATGGTTGATCCGGGTTCCGAGATGGTGGAGAGGCTTTTAGCGGCTCAGTTAAATCCGAATTAAATGAATTATTTTTGCCGGATCTGGTTTTTAAGAATTCATCAAAATATTTTTTGAATTGTTCCCGGCTTTGGGGTTTTTCAAGATACATACGGTTATCGGCTGCCTTAAAGACCTCAATCATGGTTTGGAACGCGTCTTTTTTGACCGCATAGCCGATAGACAAACTGACCGGTACCGGCGGTTGAGCAGCCCGATATTGGCCGGCCATTTCCTTGATGCGCCGGCAGGCAGCTTCAACCACATCAGGAGGACAATTGGGCAGCAGAACCGCGAACTCATCCCCCCCGATCCTGGCGATCACATCACTGCCACGGAAGCATTTTTCCAGGATTCGCGCCACGTTGGCCAGGAGTTCGTCTCCCGCCCCATGTCCCAGATTATCGTTGACCAGTTTCAGCCCGTCCACATCACAAACCACGATTCCCACCGGGTCGAAACGGCCGCTCTGCATACGCAGCATCTCTTCCTCAAAATAATTGCGGTTGTACAAGCCGGTGGGTTTGTCATGCATATTCAGGTAGCGCAGCCATTCTTCCATCTGTTTGCGGTCGGTGATATCGCGCACCATAACTTGAATCATATTCTGGCCCTGCAATTTAATGGTATTGAAGCTCATCTCCACCTCAAGTTCAGAGCCATCGCACCGGCAGAGCGCCAGTTCAAACAACTGCGGCGCTCCCTGCCAGGCTTTTTCACCCATTTCCGTCAGGATATCGATGGTGGCCCGGCCGTCTTGCTGCAGGGGAGGGATATAACGCTCCACGGAAGAACCAAGAAACTCCTTGTAGGAACACCCGAATATTTCGGCGGCACGGCGATTGCAATCCGCCACCCGGCGGTCATAAATCAGCATAATGCCGTCGTAGGCCGACTCAAATAAGAGCCGGTACTTTTCTTCACTCTCCCTGAGCTTCTCCTGTATTTCCAAATGTTCTGCATAGGATGTTAATATTCTGTCCGCCATTCAATTCACCGCCTGTCATTACTCAGACTTATTGAACTGGTTAAATTACTTCGACAGAGCCATCCGGATTAAATTGGGCCTGGTTTCCCTCCTCCAGAATGTATATCTTGTTATTAACGGTATCGATCGCTATTTCACGGTTGACAATGGTTGTCACTTCCTGCCTGGTCATCAGGGTCCTGATTTGCACCCCGTTGTCATAAAATTCCAGGAGCATCTTGTCGCCGTTTTCTTTTTCGATGGTTTTTTCCTGGAATTGTCCGAAGGGTTTCATAAAAATATATTTATATCCTCCCTCGACAAACTTGATTTCCTTCCCGTTAATAAAGGTTTTCATTATTTGCTCCTCCCGGTTTTAGCTGCGGCTGCCAGGTTTTATCGCTTCTCCCTGCCCCGCCTGGCAAAGGGGGCAGGCGGAGGCCTCCCAGGATTCTATATCCATGGCGAGCACCGGTTCGGTCTTAACACCAAAGTCGACCTTGCCGCCGCTGCGGTCTACCAGTACGCCTACCCCGACTACTTCAGCCCCGGACTGACGGACTATATCCATGACCTCAACCACGGAACCGCCGGTGGTTACCACATCCTCAACCACCAGTACCTTTTGCCCCGGTTCCAGTTTGAAGCCTCTTCTTAATGCCATTTTACCATTTTCCCGCTCGCAAAAGATACCCGGTACACCCAACTGCCGGGCAACTTCATAGGCCACGATAATTCCGCCCATAGCCGGTCCGATTACATAATCAATTTTTACATCCGCAAACTTATCCGCTATATGTCTGGCCAATTGCTCCGTAAAAGCCGGGTATTGCAGCACCTGGGCACACTGCATGTAGCGGTTGCTGTGCCGCCCGCTGGTGAGCTTGAAGTGCCCTTCCATTAATGCTCCCGATTGGATGAAAATACTGGTTGCTTCGGCTTTATCCAACATAGTCTATGCCTCCAATTCATCAATAATTTTTTGGGCGGCCACACGGGGATCATCAGCTTTGACGATGGGGCGTCCTATAACCATGTAATCAGCGCCCAGATCCAAGGCCTGGCGAGGGGTGGTAATCCTCTTTTGGTCGTTGGCGGCCGACCACAAGGGCCTGATTCCCGGGGTGACTATTTTAAAATCAGGTCCGCAGGCCTTACGAATGGGGGCTATTTCCTGAGGAGAACATACAACCCCGCCCAATCCGGATTCCTGAGCCAGTCGAGCCCACTTTACCACCAGCTCTTCCACGCTCATCCCGGTCACACACATTTCTTCAGCCAGTTCTTTGGCGGAGATACTGGTTAAAACCGTAACCGCCAAAATCAGCGGGTTATTTAGCCCCAGCCGCCGGGCCTCGTTGTTCGAGTCCTCCGCCACCTGGCGCATCATGGCCCTGCCTCCGGCTGCGTGCACATTGAACATGAAGCTGTTGAGGCGGGTCAGAACCTTGCCGGCTGCTCCTACCGTATTGGGAATGTCATGCAGTTTTAAATCAACAAATACGCGTCCCCCTAAATCATGCACCTGCTGCACTATATCGGGGCCTGCGCTGTTGTAAAGCTGCATGCCGATTTTGAAGACTCCTACATAACCAGCCAGTTTATCAACCAGTTCCAGGGCTTCCTTGGGGGTATCCACATCCAGGGCCAGTACGATTCTCTCTTTTGCCTCCATTCGTTAGCCTCCTTTATTACTGCTGCAGGAATTATTGCACAGCTATACCCACCAACTCATGCCAACCGGCCAGATGGTTCTCCTGCATATAATTGCTTAAGCCCGTCGCTATTTCCGCTGCCAGCCGCGGGTTGACAAAATTACCGGTGCCGATAGACACCGCCGCGGCTCCGGCCATAATAAACTCCAGGGCGTCAGTGGTGTTCATGATTCCGCCGCCGCCCAGAATCGGCATTTTAACCTCCCGGTAAACCTGATAAATCATCCGTAAGGCCACCGGTTTAATGGCGGGTCCGGATAATCCGCCAAAAATGTTGGCCAGGACAGGTTTCCTGGTGCGGATGTCGATCGCCATACCCATCAGGGTATTGATCATTGACAGGGCATCCGCTCCCCCTTCCCGGGCGGCCTGTGCAATCTCCACAATATTGGTGACATTGGGACTGAGTTTGGGCATGACCGGGATTGAGGTCTGGGCTTTAACCGCCTGGACCACACTCTTAACCATCTCCGGATCGGTTCCGAATTGCAGCCCGCCCTGTTTAACGTTGGGACAGGATATATTAAGCTCAATGCCAGCAATCCCCGAGCTCCCCTCCAGGCGAGCGGCCAAGGCCGCATAGTCCTCCAGGGTATTGCCGGCGATATTGGCAATAACCGTAACCTTCCGCTCAATCAGATAAGGCAGGTATTCATTCAGGAAAACCTCCACCCCCGGGTTCTCAAGCCCGATGGCGTTAAGCATCCCGGCTGAGGTTTCAATAATGCGGGGAGGCGGATTGCCGGGGCGCGGCTCCAGGGTAGTCCCTTTGACGATTACCGCTCCAATGCCCCCTATGTCGATATAGTCTTCATACTCCCGTCCATAACCAAAAGTACCGGAGGCTACGGTTACGGGGTTCTTCAGCTTTATTCCTCCCAGGTTCACTGACAGATCAGGTTCCTTAATATTCTTTGCCATAGCCGCGCCCTCCATCAGCCCAGATTTTTATAGAATTCAATTTCGTCAAAGTTGAAAACCGGGCCGTCTTTACACACCTTTACATAGCCCTCGTCCTGGTGCTTGAGTTTGCGGGCGCAGCCCAGGCAGGCGCCCACCCCGCAGGCCATATGCTCCTCGAGGGATACTTCCCCCCAAATATTACGGGCCCGGGCCCACCCGGCCACTGCGGCCATCATTGGTTCCGGGCCGCAGGTATATACCCGGTCGATTCCAGCCGTTAAATCCGGGCTATCCAGTAAATCGACCACCAATCCTTTTATGCCGGCGCTGCCATCCAGGGTGGCTGTTATAAATTCAATCCTCAGGGCTTGAAACCGCTCCTCCGCCACTAACTGGGCGGCGGTACCGGCTCCGCCCAAAACCTTGACCTGACACTGCCTCTCCCGTAAAACCCGGCCCAGGTAAAGCAAAGGCGCAATTCCCACCCCTCCGCCGACCAGGACTATGTTCTCCGGCCGGTCGGGAAGGGTAAACCCCCTTCCCAGAGGGCCCATAAGGTCTATAGTATCGTTTACCTTCACATCCGTCAAAAGTCCGGTACCCTTGCCTACGACCTGGTACAGCAGGGAAATCCGGCCGCTTCCCGCCACTGCGTCATAAATGCTCAAGGGGCGGCGCAGCAGGGGATCATCAGTCCCCCCCGGCTTTACGTGCAAGAACTGTCCGGGCCGGCAGAGGCCTGCCATCGCCGCCGCGCTTACCTCCATGACAAACAACTCCGGGCCCACCCGCCGGTTGTTGAGCACCATCGCTTTTTCCAGTTTAGACATTCATATTTCCTCCGCAATCAGGCTTTATTTAAATGAACCGTTGACATATTCCTGCAGGGTATTGCACTGCATATCCTTGATATTCTTGCCTTCACCAATTACTTCCTGCATAACCTTTAAAGTATCGAGGGAAGTCAGACAAGGCACATTCAATTCCACCGCCACCCGCCGGATCTGAAACCCGTCACTGAACTGCAGCCGGCCATGGGTCAGGGTGTTGACAATGAAATCCACCTTGCCGGAGCGAAGCAGGTCTATAATATTGGGGGAGCCGTCCTTGATCTTTTTGACCGTTTCCACCTCGATATCCATCCCGCTTAAAGCCCGGGCCGTCCCCTCGGTGGCGATCAGCTTGAAGCCCATATCGGCAAAACCCTTGAGGATGGGGAGGGCTTCTTCCTTATCCTTGTCGGCTATGGTGGCTACAATCGTACCTTTTTGCGGGATCTCCATCCCGGCGGCAATCAGGCCTTTATATAGCGCGGTTTTTAAGGATTTGTCGATGCCCATTACCTCACCGGTAGATTTCATCTCCGGCCCCAGGGTTATATCCACCTTTTCCAGTTTGTTGAAGGAGAAAACAGGTACTTTCACCGCGTAAAAATCAAGCCGGGGCTGCAGCCCGCCTTTATAGCCCATGCTTCCCAGGGTTCTGCCCAGAGCCGCTTCGGTGGCCAGTTTGACCAGAGGGATACCGGTAATCTTGCTGATGAATGGCACCGTACGGCTGGACCGTGGATTTACCTCAATTACATAAAGCTCATTTTGGAATTCCACAAACTGTATATTGATCAGGCCCTTTACCTTTAGGGCCAGACCCAGGCGGGTGGTATAATCGATTACCTTGGCCTCAATATCCGGGCCGATATTGTGCGCGGGGAAGACCGCCATACTATCGCCGGAATGCACCCCGGCCCGCTCGATATGCTGCATAATACCAGGGATCAGAATCTGCTGACCATCGCCCACCGCATCGACTTCGATCTCCTTGCCCAGCAGATATTTATCGACCAGTACGGGATGTTCACGATTGATTTTTACGGCGGTGACCATATATTGTTCCAGTTCCGCCTGATTATAAACAATTTCCATAGCCCTCCCCCCCAGCACGTAGGAAGGACGCACCAGAACCGGATAGCCTATTTTATCCGCGGCTTTAACCGCATCCACCACTGAAAATACACTCTTGCCGGGCGGACGGGGTATTCCCAATTCCTCCAGCAGGGAATCAAAGCGGTCACGGTCTTCCGCCCGGTCAATGCCGGCATTGGAGGTTCCCATGATCCTAACCCCCACATTATTCAGCGGCCCCGCCAGGTTGATGGCAGTCTGGCCGCCGAACTGCACGATTACCCCGTCTGGTTTTTCTTCCTCGATAATGTTCATTACATCCTCGAAAACCAGCGGTTCGAAATAGAGGCGGTCGGAGGTATCAAAGTCGGTGCTTACCGTCTCCGGGTTGTTGTTGACGATTATCGCCTTGATTCCAGCCTCCTGCAGAGCCCATACGCAATGCACCGAGCAGTAATCGAACTCTACCCCTTGCCCGATCCGGATGGGGCCTGAGCCTATAACCAGCACCTTTTTTAAATTGGGGTTGTGGGTAGCCTCGTTCTCTTCTTCATAACAGGAGTAATAATAGGGAGTCACGGCATCAAACTCGGCCGCGCAGGTATCTACCAGTTTATAAGTAGGCCTCACCCCTTTATCCTGGCGCAGGCGGTAAATATGCACTTCTTCCATGTCCTGCTGCAGTTTGGCTATTTCAATATCGGCAAATCCCATTTTTTTGGCTTCCAGCAGCAGCTCCCGGTCCAACTCCTCACTACTCAGCCGCTGGGAAAAATCAATGATGTTCTTTACTTTCTTAAGGAAGAATTTATCGATCTGGGTGATTTCCCAAATATCGTTTATACTCATACCCCGGCTGAAAGCCTCGGCGATAATAAAAATTCTTTCATCATCAGCGTGGATCAACCGGTCCCGCAGTTCTTCATCTTTCAGGGTCTGCAATTCCGGCAGTCTCAAGCCGTTGATGCCCAGTTCCAAACAGCGGATGGATTTCAGGAAGGCGGCTTCAAAGCTGCGGTCAATGGCCATTACCTCACCGGTAGCTTTCATCTGCGTGCCCAGTTTGCGGTCGCCGAAAACAAACTTGTCAAAGGGCCAGCGCGGCATTTTCAATACCACATAGTCAATCGCCGGTTCGAAGCAGGCCGTGGTTTTGCCGGTAACCGCATTGGGGATCTCGTCCAGGGTAAAACCGATGGCTATCTTGGTGGTAACCTTGGCGATAGGATAACCGGTCGCTTTGGAGGCCAGGGCGCTGGAACGGCTGACCCTTGGATTTACTTCAATTACATAATACTTCTTGCTGAAGGGATCAAGGGCGAATTGAATGTTGCAGCCGCCCGCAATCTTCAAGGCGCGAATTATTTTGATGGAGGCGGCCCTCAACATCTGAAATTCCTCGTCGGTTAAGGTTTGAGCCGGCGCCACTACGATGCTGTCACCGGTGTGGATTCCCACCGGGTCGAAATTCTCCATGGAGCAGATGATGATGCAATTGTCATTGGCGTCACGCATTACCTCGAACTCTATCTCTTTGTAGCCGGCTACGCTTCTTTCGATCAGAGCCTGATGGATGGGGCTGTTTTTCAGGCCTTTATTGACGATTGTGCGCAGTTCCGCCTCATTGTGGGTATTGCCGCCGCCGGTCCCCCCCAGGGTGTAAGCCGGACGTACAATAAGCGGATATCCGATGGTGTTGGCAAAATCAACCGCGGCCTCCTCCGTGTTGACAATGACACTTTCGGGAATAGGCTCGCCGATTTCCTGCATGGTCTGTTTGAAAAGCTCCCGGTCCTCAGCCCGGGCAATGGCCTCCAGCGGTGTGCCCAGCAAAGGAACCCCGTATTTTTCCAAAATTCCTTCCCGGTCCAGAGCCAAAGCCATATTCAAACCTACCTGTCCGCCCAGGGAGGCAATTATACCATCCGGTTTTTCCTTCTCCATTATCTTGCTGACGGTATCGATGGTTATGGGCTCAATGTATACATGATCGGCAATATGAGTATCCGTCATTATGGTGGCCGGGTTGCTGTTGAGCAGGACTACTTCCAGCCCCTCTTCTTTAATCGCCCGGCAGGCCTGGGTTCCGGCATAGTCAAATTCGGCTGCCTGTCCGATAATGATCGGCCCCGAACCAATTACCAGAACCTTTTTCAATCCTTCCTTGATTGGCATTCGATCTCCTCCATTACGTGATAGAACTATAAGCTGTCAATGAATTGTGCGAAGAAAACTCCGGTATCACTATAACCGGGATAGCCTTCAGGATCAAACTGCAGAGAGAACACAGGCAGGTGCCGGTGCTTAATCCCCTCAATGCTGTGGTCGTTCAGACTGCGCATGGTTACTTCGATATCAGTACTGGCTAAGGATAAATCATCAATGGCAAAACCATGGTTTTGCGTAGTAATATAGACCCGGTTATTGGCCAGGTTTCTGACCGGGTGATTGCTGCCCCGGTGCCCGTGTTCCATTTTGTGCACCTCGGCTCCCATAGCCAGGGCTAAAATCTGATGTCCCAGTCCGACTCCGAACAAGGGAACCTGCCCCATGAGCCGGCGGGTGGTAGCGATAGCGTAAGGTACGGCTTGAGGATCTCCCGGACCGTCGGATAAAAATATTCCATCCGGTTTGAGCGTCAGCATGTCTGCTGCCGATGTATCCGCCGGTGCCGCCAACACCTCGCAATCCCGGCTTATAAAGGATTCAAACACCCCTCGCTTCATACCTAGATCCAGGATCACGACTCGTTTGGAGCCATGCCCGAATTTGACCAGATTTTTGCGGGTTACATACTGCACCAGGTCGCCCCGCAGCCCTTGGGAGGCGTGCCGGGCCCGCTCCAGCAGCCAGGTCCGATCCTCCAGGTTGTCCGTTATTACTCCCCCCATATTGGCATGGTTGCGTATAACCCTGGTTACCGCCCGGGTATCAACCTCGGTTAATACCGCCACCTCATATTTGTTAAGGAAGCTGATGATATCTGTTTCCATTTCCCAATGGCTGGGGAAATCGGTCAGCTCCCGCAGGATCAGCCCCTGCACCATTGCCCCCGAGGATGCAAAGCTCTTTTCATTAAAACCTACATTACCCACCAGGGGGTAGGTCATGACCACAATTTGTCCGTAATAGGACGGGTCCGTAATAATATCCTGATAACTAATCGAAGCCGTGGTAAACACCACTTCTCCTCCGGCCAGGGAACAGTTATTCAACAATTTACCGGTAAAGATCCTGCCGTTTTCCAGCACCAGGTATCCCTTCAATCAGAATCACTCCTCAACTATTTTGCCATCCCGGGCAACCACGTTGCCGCCCACTATGGTCATACAGGGCCATCCTTTCAAGGTTTGCCCCTTAAATGGAGTATTCTTTCCCTTAGAATAAAATCTTGCGGGCTCCACTACTTTGATTGCTTCGGGATCAATTATGGTAATATCAGCATCGGCCCCAACATCCAGAGTACCCTTGTCAATTCCCAGCACTTCGGACGGCCCCAGGGTAAAAAGCTCCACCATCCGCTGCATATCCAACAGACCCCGGTTTACCAAGCCATCCATGATCGCCGCTACTGCGGTTTCCAGCCCGGAGATACCAAATGAGGCCAGATTATATTCGCAGTCCTTGCTTTCCAGGTGGTGGGGAGCATGATCAGTGGCGATACAATCCACGGTGCCATCCAGCAAACCCTCACGCAGCGCGGCCAGGTGTTCATCGGAACGCAGAGGCGGGTTGACCTTGGTATCGGCATCATAGCTGCCTACGATTTCGTCGGCCAAAAGCAAGTGGTGGGGAGTAACTTCACAGGTAACCCAAATTCCCCGGGCCTTGGCATCGCGGATCAATTCCATGGAACCACGGGTGGAGGCATGGCAGATATGCACATGCGCTTCGGTCAGGCCGGCCAGGATTAGGTCCCGGCTGACCATAATCTCTTCAGCGGCGGTCGAAATTCCTTTCAGGCCATAGAGGGTGGAATAATATCCTTCATGCATCTGTCCCTCTCTGGTCAGGCTGCGCTCCTCACAATGCGATAAAACCGGCAGATCAAACATTTTGGCATAATCCATGGCATTGCGCATCAGGCCGGCATCGCTTACGGGTTTGCCATCATCGGATACCGCCACACAACCAGCCGCGACCAGATCGGCCATCTCGCTGAGTTCTTTACCCTCCTGCCTTTTGGTTATGCATCCAACCGGCAGGACATTGACCATTCCTGATTTAGCCGCTCTTTCCCTTACAAAGCTGGCTATGGCTGCATTATCTATAACCGGTTCGGTGTTGGGCATACAGCAGACCGTGGTAAACCCGCCTGCCGCCGCCGCTCTGGTCCCGGAGGCAATATCCTCCTTGTATTCGAAGCCGGGCTCCCGCAAGTGGACATGCAGGTCTATGAAACCCGGGCAGACAATCTTGCCGGACGCATCTATTAAAACTGCCGCATCATCCCTGATATCGGCCTGAACCGCGGCAATCAATCCATCTTCAACCAGAATGTCCCTGACCTCGTCGATGTCATTGGCTGGGTCTATGACTCTGCCGCCCTTAATTAATAATTTCATCACGCGAACCTCCCATCATCAGGAAAAGCAGTGCCATTCGCACTGCCACCCCGTTGGTAACCTGCTCGTTAATGACTGACTGGGTGCCGTCAGCCAGGGCTGATGATATTTCCACCCCCCGGTTCATGGGCCCGGGGTGCAGCACCAGGACATCGTCCTTGGCCCGAAGCAGCTTATCCGGACTGAGCATGTAGAGATTGGCATATTCGTCCAAAGAAGGAAACAGCCCGCTTTGTTGTCTTTCCCTTTGAATCCGCAGGACATTGACCACATCCACGCCTTCCAGCGCCTGATCCAGGCTGAAATAGCTCTTTACTCCCAGTTTTTCCACTTCCGGCGGCATCAAGGTCGACGGTCCCACCACCCTGATTTCACAGCCAAATTTGCTCAGGCCGTAAATGTTGGACCGGGCCACCCGACTGTGCAGGATGTCTCCCACGATGGCTACCTTCAAGTTTTCCAGAGTACCTTTCTGCTCCCGGATACTGTACATATCAAGCAAAGCCTGGGTTGGATGTTCGTTGGTTCCGTCGCCGGCGTTTATCACCCTCATGCTGGTATTGCGCCCTACATAATGCGGGGTTCCGCTCATGGAGTGACGGATAACCATCAGATCAAAGCCCATGACTTCTATGGTCTTGATCGTGTCCCTTAAACTCTCGCCCTTCTGAACACTGCTGGTGGCAACCGCCAAATTCACAGTATCGGCACTCAGATACTTGCCGGCAATTTCAAATGAAGTGCGGGTGCGGGTGCTGTTTTCATAAAAGACGGTGACCATGGCCTTGCCGCGCAAGGCCGGTACTTTTTTTACATCTCTTCTTATTATGTCTTTCATAGGTACGGCGGTATCCAAAATAAGTTCCAATTCCTCCCGCCTCAAATCTTTGATCCCTAATAAATCCTTATGCTCCAGCTTCAACTCTTAGCCTCCTTGCCTGCAAAATTCCAATGAACTGCGCGAATAAACCCACCACTGAGAAAAAACCTTTTTTCCCCCACTTAGAGAGGAGTAAATGGCGCTTAATAATTCAATGAGCGCTTTGCGCGAATTGCGCGCCAAAACGCGAGCGCTATAGCGCCTTCCTCTCGCGTTTTGTGTGCATCGCGCCGCGAGCGTTTTTTTTATTAAACGTCGCCTCATTCGAGACGTTTAATAAAAAAAACCTTTCTTGTCCGACTGACAAGAAAGGTTTTAAACCTTTAAGGAACTTCCCTTGCCAGCCTCACGGGACCAGTTTAAAGGGTCGAATGTCATTGATCTACAATTTCCTGTATTATTACCTCTTCCCGTCCGTCTATTTCCTGGACCAGGACTGAAATTACTTCGGTACGGGAAGTCGGTACGTTTTTACCGATAAAATCAGCTCGGACCGGAAGCTCGCGGTGACCTCGGTCCACCAGCACCGCCAGCTGAATACTGCGGGGACGTCCCAGATCAATCAGGGCATCCATGGCGGCTCGAACTGTCCTTCCGGTGTACATGACATCATCAACCAGGACTACGTTCAAATCATTTATATCAAAGAATACTTCCGTACGGTGAACCTGCGGCTGCGAGGCCAGGGTGGTGAGGTCGTCGCGATAAAGCGTAATATCCAGGATTCCCACCGGGACCTTTATCCCTTCTATCTCCTCAATCCGCTGCGCCAGCCGGGCTGCCAGCGGTCCTCCCCGGCGCCTGATACCTATCAGGGCCACCTTGTCTACGCCTTTGTTTCTCTCAATAATCTCATGGGCGATACGGGTGATGGCTCTTTTTATGGCGATGTCATCCATTATGATCTTCTTTTGTTGCAGTTCCATCTTGACAGACCTCCTAAAGCAGGCCAGAATCAACATCGGCAATAGGCTCTAGATAAACAAAAAACCCACCATCGTAAAGCCGAAGGTAGGCATGCCTATCCGCCAATCCTTGCTAGCCTCACAGAGCCAACTTAAAGGTTCTTATCAAGAGTTTAATCAACCTGCCCGGCAATGTCAACCGAATTTAGCCAACTCGGTCAGGATCTCCTGAAAATATCCGGGCAAGGGGCTGGTAAATTCCATATACTCACCGGTACGGGGATGATTAAATCCCAGCAGATGAGCATGCAGGGCCTGGGCCTCAAGGTTAAAATGCTTTTTGGCCGACCCGTAAAGCGGATCACCTACCACGGCGTGCTTAATGTAGGAAAAATGCACCCTTATTTGATGGGTGCGTCCGGTAAGCAGGCTGACTTTGACCAGAGTATAATTGTGAAACCGCTGCATGACCTCGTAATTGCTGACAGCCGTCCGGCCCTCCTTGACCACCGCCATCTTCTTACGGTCCAGCTTGCTGCGGCCAATGGGTGCATCGATGGTACCCAGATTCTCTTTGATGACACCGTGGACCAGAGCGATGTATTCCCGTTTGATGCTGTGCACCTTGATTTGCTCGGCCAGGCTGCGATGGGCCTTGTCATTTTTAGCCACCACCATAACCCCGGAGGTGTCCTTGTCCAAACGGTGGACGATGCCCGGGCGCAGTTCCCCGTTTATGCCGGATAGATCCTTAATATGATAGAGCAGGGCATTAACCATGGTGTGGTCCCAATTGCCATGGGCGGGGTGAACCACCAGACCCTGGGGTTTGTCTACCACTGCCAGATCCTCATCCTGATAAATAATCGTCAGCGGGATATCCTGGGGGGCAATAGCCACCGCCTGCGGCTCCGGCAGTTCAAGCTCCACTTGTTCACCTTCACGGAGGTGGTAGCTGGCTTTGGCGGTCTGGCCGTTCACCCGTACCTGGCCTGACTTGATTAGATTCTGAACCGTTGCACGGGAGAGGGCTTCCATATTCTCGGTAACAAATACGTCCAGCCGCTCGCCTTCCATATCTTCCAAAACCAGCATTTTCTCCAGGGAGGTCATCCGGTCCACACCTTTCCAACTGCTAATCACTTTTATAAGTTTATGTTTTTTGGCCGCATAAAGCAATCCGGCTGTATCCAGATATCTCTCCGACAGGCCCACAACTCTCCGCCCGGCAGGACTGCCCGGGATATTTCGCTTGCGCTCATATTTTCGCGTCCCGCTCCCTTGGCCGCTGCTGCTCATTTTATCTTGATAAAAAATAACCGGGAGACTTTTCCTTAACAAAGTCTACCCGGAGAAACGTGCCCGTATTAATCTGAATTACTTGGCAATCATAACCGAACTTGCTTTAATTACGGCAAAGGCTTCATCACCTACTTTTAAATTCAAGGCTTGGGCCGAACCGGTTGTAATACTCGACACAATTTTGGTGCCGTTGACATCTACCACTACCTCAGTTGATACAGGTCCTTCTTTGATGTCCATAATTTTACCTCTCATCTGGTTTCTGGCCGATAATTGCATGCAAAACTACCTCCTACTTAGAAATGTTTCCATTGTGAACTATTGCTAGTATGCACAATTTACCATTTTATTTATACATAGCCTGTGAGGTATGCAATTCCGGCGCAACCTATTTTGTTAATGGTTCCTTTTTGAAAGCACCCCGGGCTTACTGTTCTACCGCTTGGCAGCCAGCAATAAATAATTCCGGCTGGCAGAACCATATATGCTTGATCCAATCACCCGGGATAAACTAACTTTTTCTTATCCTGCAGGGGAGATTCTTAATATTGGGAGTTCCGAACTCCTTCCCCAACTTGCCTGCCGATGTCAACATATTAAAATTGGCCGTACGCCATTCAAATTGCTCAGCGGCGTCTCCTTCAGGAAACCACCATCCCAGGGAAGCGCTGATCACTCGAGGATGAACGATATCGGTAACCTTGGCCGTCTGTTCTATTTCACCATATTTGGTGGCAATAACCACCCGGTCTCCATCGCTGATTCCATGGCTTGCAGCCGTTTCGGGATGAATTTCCACGATCGGCTCAGGACTTTTTTGCCTCAGCTTGTCAACCCATCGATAGGAGGAGACGAGAAAATACCGGCTCTTGGCACTGATCAGAATTAATGGGAAATCTGGATCATCTTCTTCCGGCAGTACGGTGAACTCAGGCAGCGGTTTCAATTTGAATTTCTCCGCCGTGCTTAAAACCAGCTCAACCTTGCCGGTAGGGGTGCGGAAACCTTTTTCCTCATAGGACTTGAAACGGTCAGGTCCTTTTAAATATCCCCGGGACACAAATTCGCTGTAGCTTAATCCCGAAGGTTTCAATAAATCGCTTAAAAATTCTTCATGGTCCTCGTGCCAGTACTCCGGCGGTGAAATCCGTTGGCCCAATTCATTCATAATTTTGATGTCAGGCCAGCATTCTCCCGGCGGATCAACCAGCTTGGGCCGGGCGAAAATCATGCCATGGCCTATGCCATAGTGTCCTATATCATTCATTTCAAACTGATGGGCCACCGGGAATACTATGTCCGCCATAGACGCAGTCGGCGTCATAAACAATTCTGCCATCGCCACAAAATCCAGCTTCATAAAAGTCTCATAAGTATACTTGCTGTCCGACCAGGCTACCATGGGATTGGTGCACATACCATAATATCCCTTGACCGGATAGGGCTTTTCTTCCATAACCGCCTGCCGAAAATATGAAGGCGGAACCGTCATCATTTTGGGTATCGTACCGTGGTGGGCACCCAGCATGGTTTTAAATTTGTCCGGAATAAGATCCGCGCGTACAAATTGAGCCAAACCCATTATTTTAGGATCATGAGCATTTATATTGCCTCCCCCAATCTCCAGGTTCCCGGTTATAGCCATCAGACACACCAGTGAACGGGCGGCGGCGAAAACATTAATGTCATGTTCAATGGCGTTCCCCCACTGCAGAGCTGCCGGCTGGGCCGCGGCATACATCCGGGCGGCCTGCCGGATCAAACCGGCCTGGACCCAGGTGATTTCCTCCACTTTTTCCGGGGAATAATTCAGGGTGTGCCGGGCCAACTCTTCGAAACCATAGGTGTATTTTTCTACAAAAGATTGATCATATAAAGACTCATGAATGATAACGTGCAAGAATCCCAGGGCCAGTGCCGGAGCAGTACCCGGTCTCAACTGCAGCCACAAATCAGCCCGTTCAGCCAGCTCTGTCCGCCGGGGATCCACAACAATCAACTGCGCCCCCTGCTTAAGCTGCTGTAAGGCCATACTCCCTATTTGCCCTTCCTCATTGGTCGCAATAACGTTGCTGGCCCAGGATAAAATGAGCTGGGTAGGGTTGTGGAGGTCGGCCACCGGGTAAAAGCCACAGGTATGAACCCCGGTTACTTCGCGGGGAGCGTGACAAACATCCTGGGAGGCAACAACGTTAGGAGAACCGAAAACATTGGCCAGGCGGATCATAATCATATGTTCCAGGCCTTTGGGCATTCCCACCCCGAAGCCGACAGCTTGGGCGCCGTACTTCGCTTTTATTGCCAAAAAATTCTCTGCCGTTTCGTCCAAAGCTTCATTCCAGGATATGCGTTTCCAGCCGCCCGCACCCCTTTCGCCCGTACGCTTAAGAGGATATTGGAGCCGGTCCGGGTGGTAAAGACGCTCCGCCGACAACCGGCCTTTGATGCAAGTATAGCCTTTATTCAAATATCCTTCCGGATCACCCTTAACCTGCACAATCCGGTTGTCCTTAACCCCTACCAGCAATCCGCAGCCGCCATGATCCATGCGCGCACAGTGAGTTTTGAGCCATTTAATATCATTATCCACGATCTGATCCTCCAATCCACCATTCAGAAACCCGCAATATGCAGAAGATTTTCATCGGGAATTTAGTTTGTATACCTTTTATTTGTATACCCTTTAATTTAATCACGGTTTAAACAGAACTGCAATTGAAATCGGATGAACGAAGGAATAAGCTGGCATTCAAAACCCAATTAAAGTATGAAAGCAGTAACTAGTATTATGATAAAAGCGCCTATTACGGCATAATCGGTCCGGGTCATTACCAGTTCATACAGGTGGGTCCGGGGTCCCTGCCGGTATCCCCGGGCTTCCATGGCTTCAATCAACCCGTCGCAACGGCGGAAAACATTCATTGACAAAGGTGCTGCCAGACAACCGATGGCTCTGATCTTGGCGCTGAGCCGGCGGGGGTTTAAATTGGCTCCGCGCGCCAGCTGAGCAGTCTTAATATGCTCCAATTCCCCGTCCAGCAGCGGTATAAACCGCAAGGCCATAGACACCATCAGGGCCACATCCTGGGGTGATATGCCCGTAATCTTTAAAGGTTGTAAAAGCCTTTCCAACCCGATAACCATATGAGCCGGGGAGGTAGTCATCGTCAGCAGGGACGCGGCCAGGACCAGCAAAATGAACCTTCCCGCCTGAATTATACCCAGGTTTAAGCCTTCATAACTTATTTGCACCGGTCCGATTGGAAACACCGGCAGCGGTTTACCGGGGGTAAAAAAAATATACAGTAGAAAAAGGATTGAAAACAGAGGCAGTACCGGGCGCAGAGTTTTTAACAGCCGGGCGGTTGGAATACCTGCCAGGAAAGCCGCCAGGGCAACTATGGCGGCAGCGCCAATTAAACCGGCTCCGCTTACCTTGAAAATAATTATGCTCAGACCCAACACGCCAATGATTTTTACCCGGGGGTCGCGGTTATGAACCGGTGATTCCCGGGGAATGTACTGCCCCAGGCTATACATGGCCCTGCCCCTTTCCGGCTTCCCCCATACCGGCGTCCGCTCGGATCTCGGTCATCCAGGCGGATAGTTCAGCAACAGCTTGATCAACCGTAAAAATGCGGCTGTTTACATTCTCACCCAACTGCTGCAGCCGCCACATTAAAGCGGTTATCCGGGCAGGAGCCAGACCCAGTGAAGCCAGCCATTCCACCCGGCTTAATACATCAGCCGGGGGTCCATCCGCAACCAATTCCCCCTTATCCATCACCAGCACCCGCCCGGCCCGAGCCGCCTCCTCCATGCTGTGGGTCACGTGGATAATGCCTATTCCCCGGGAGTGCAGGTTTTGCAGCAATTCGAGCATACTTTCCTTGCCTGCGGGATCCAGCGAAGCAATCGGCTCGTCCAGCACGATATATTTCGGCTCCATCGCCAAGAGTCCGGCTATGGCCAGCAGTTGTTTCTGACCTCCCGAAAGGGTATGGGGCAGACGCCCGGCCAACCCGGTCAGACCCACCATCGCCAGGGCATGATCAACCCGCCGCCGCACTTCCGGGGAAGGCAGTCCGAGATTGCCCGGACCGAAAGCCACATCCTCTTCCACGGTCATGCCGACGATCTGGTTGTCCGGATTCTGAAAAATCATGCCTACCCGGCTGCGGATCTCGGGCCAGGCCTTGGAATTACGGGTGTTTAAACCATCGACTACCACTTCCCCGCCGGAAGGCAGCAGCAGGGCATTGCAATGACGAATCAGCGTGGTCTTGCCGCAACCGTTGGGTCCGATCAAGGCTAGGTACTCACCCTCCCCGATGAGCAGATTAAGGCGGCGGATAACCGGCGGCTGTTGATCACCATAGGTAAAAGTCAGGTTTTGGATCTGGATCATAATAATCAGCCGCCTTACCGGAAAATATTCTGCCGCAGCTTAAGTCCCAGCCCTGCCGCCGCCAGAAGTTTAAGCAGGTCGCCGGGTAAAAAAGGTACTACGCCGACCAGCAATGACTTGAGCAAACTATAATGAGTCACCAGGGCGAGCTGGATCGTACCCAGGGTGTAGACAACCAGATTACCCGCCGCCAAAGCTATGACTATCCATACCAGTCCCGGTTTAGGTCTGGCTTCCACAATTTTGCCTATAACATAAGCACCGGCAATAAAGCCGATGAGGTAGCCGCCCGTAGGTCCCAGCAAGATTCCCAGCCCGGCTTTGCCGCCGGCAAAGACCGGCAGGCCGATGACTCCCAGCAGCACGTAAATGATCTGGCTCCAGGCCCCGGTGGCCCCGCCTAGCAGCACTCCCGCCAGTCCGGTAAAAAGACTCTGCAGGGTAATGGGAACCGGCTGCAGTGGTATTACCAAAAAAGACGCGATCGCGGTCAGGGCTCCGAACATGGAAGCGTAAACCATACGCCGCAGCGGGCTGTTCTCGGTTTTCAACATTTCATAAAGCCTCCCTTAATATTCAATAAGTGCTTGCGCACCTAAACGCGGCGCTATAAGGTCTGCCTTTGCGTTTTTGGTGCATTGCAACCCGAGCTTTTTAGCAAACGCCTCCTCAGTCGGGGACCTACCCCACCACTGAGGAAAAAATCGTTTTCCCCACCTATAAGGAGGGGAGGAGTTTGATAAAAAAGGCTGCCCCCAGCCCAACCCAGCTATGGAGCAGCCTCTTAATATTATGTTATGCCCGCCGATTGTTTGTCAACCTATTTTATCAAATAAGGTTGACATTTATTTTCAACCTTATTTCATTCGTCTATCTCTCCCGACATTATGGTATGGATGATTCCTTGCCGGTCGCGCACCAGGAGAAACCCGTTGTCGTCGATATCGACTGCCTGTCCGGCAATAAAGTCCTTGCCGTTATCCAACCGGACTTCCCGGCCAATAACCGTTGATAAACTTTTGGCTTTTTCCAGGGTTACGGCAAAATTACCCGCCAGCAGTTGCTGGTAGTAATATTCCAGGTACCGCAAAAGCCCTTGGAGGATCTTAACCCTGGAATTGGACCGGTGGTTTAGAGCCCGGGCCGAGGTGGGCGCTGTTCTCAGGTCAGGAGGAAACTCCTGAATATCATTGTTAATGTTCAATCCAATCCCAACCACAATATACTCGACCCCATCCATGTCAGTAACCGCTTCCGATAGCATTCCGGCTATTTTCTTATTATCTACCAGCACGTCATTGGGCCACTTGATGCGGGGATTCAAACCTAATTCTGATTCGAGGGTTTGCGCCACCGCCGCCGCAGTTACCAGTGAAACCCGTGATATTTCTTTGAGGGGCAGTTCCGGCCTTAAAATAACCGACACATATATCCCCTGCTGCACCGGCGAATACCAGTCCCTGCCCCGGCGCCCCCTCCCGGCGGTCTGCATTTCCGCCACCACCACCGTTCCCTCCGGATATCCCTGGGAGGCCAGCAGGCGGGCGCGGTTGTTGGTGGAGTCGATCTCGCGGAAATAGATATAGTCCCGCCGGCCCAATACCTGGGTTGCCAGACCCGGACACACCTCGGCGGGTGACAGAATATCCGCGGGAGCACAAATACGATAACCCTTTTTGGGAGATGATTCAATGGCATAGCCTTCGGCCAGCAAATGCCTGACCTGCTTCCAGACGGCAGTCCGCGAAACCCCAAGGCTTTCACTCAGGCCCTCCCCGGAGATCCATTCCCCTTTTTTCTCTTTAAGGGCGGTTAGTACCGCTTCACGAAGGTTCATTACCGATCCTCCTGTCGACAAATAACTCGTTGATCCGTGGGACCAGGGGACAAGGGACCTGCCCCTGGTTATAGCTTTTGTTCACTCAGCGCCTTTTTATAAGCCTGATAGGTCTGGGCATCGAAAGCCACCATCAATACCTGTTTGATGCTGAGATTGGATTTAAGAAAGTCAACGATTTCTCTGACCGCTATTCGCGCCGCCCGGTCTACGGGGAAGCCATAGACTCCGGTGCTTATGGAGGGAAAGGCGATAGTCTCAACCCCCAGCTCGGCTGCCAGGGCCAACGAGTTGCGGTAGCAACTGGCCAAAAGGTCGTCTTCATTGTTACTGCCGCCCCGCCATACCGGGCCGACCGTATGGATAACCCATTTGATCGGCAGGTTATAGCCTCTGGTCTTTTTGGCATGACCGGTGAGGCATCCCCCGACCTGTTTGCACTCAGCCAGTAATTGAGGACCCGCTGCCCGGTGAATGGCCCCGTCAACGCCCCCTCCCCCCCGGAGTGAATTATTGGCTGCATTGACTATGGCATCGACTTCCAGCTTGGTTATATCCCCTTGTATGATTTCGAATCTTGGCATTATGAACCCTTCCTCTCACTGCCATTCCAGGAAAATTATATTATTCGCACCTTAATTGTACGTTACCCAACTAACATACGCAATACGGGAAGAGCCGCTGCCCCTGCGCTCCTCCGGCTGGCCAATGGTTTTGCTTTATCTATGCACAAAGGCGGCCGGCAGGACTGCGCTACAGCTCCTGCCGGCCGCGTACTTCGCTGAACTTTCCCTGGTATTTCAGGGTTAATCGGGTATTCTAGTATCCTATATCATCATTGACGATCAAAACTCTGATATCGGTATCAAGCGGCTTATGGTCCAGTATAACCGTAATCCGGCACAGGCGCTCGGGAGAATTGCATTCGCTGCAGGAACCGGTCACGGCACAGGGTACCTGCCGGTTCAGCCGGCGGGAATTGGCTGGAGCAGCCACATATTTTATCCTTTGCAAAGCAGCATCGATATCCTCGGCTATTTTATTGCGCCCGGCCACGACAATCACTTTTTTGGGTCCAAAGGCCATAGCCGCCACCCGGTTGCCGACGCCGTCGACGTTTACCAGCTGGCCGTTCAGCGTAACGGCATTACTGCTGGTCAAAAACAGATCGCAGGTCAACTGGCGGCGCCTGGTTGCAAGTTTTTCCTCCGGGCTAAGGTTAGGGGCCTGGTGATCTAACACTTCCTTGCCCATTTGCTTTAAGGCAGGAATCAGCTGCAGCCCTTTCACGGTTTCGGAACCCCCGAATCCGATAGCGTGCGCATTCCGGGCCTCATTCATAATATTCGCGTAAGCCTCCTGCCGATTAGCGCAATAGACGGCTTCAAATCCGGTTTTCTCCAAAGCTTTTACAACCTTCCGGCATTTTTGTTCGTACACCCAGGTCAAATGTTCGTCCATTTCCATAACCTCCTGCTGGATTGTATAGTAGCGATCGTGCTCTGTTGATAATTATATCATTCGGGCCAATCTGTAATCATACCTAATTATGGTAACCCGCCGAAATATTTTCGACTCACCATCGTACCGCCAGCCTCGAACGATCAAGGTAAGTCTCCTAATATCGAACTTCATCGCAGTAGTCCCCGCAGGGAGGCGTAACGTAAGGTTAAATATCCCGGTCATGGGCGGCCGCTTCCAGCCGCTGCAAGCCTTCTTCCACCAGCGCTCTGGGGCAGCCAATGTTCATCCTCTGAAAACCACTGCCGCTGCTGCCGAAGATTGTTCCCGGAGACAACACCAAGCGGGCCTTTTCCCTGATGAATCGGTCCAGTTCCAGAGTGCTCAGGCCCAGTCCCCGGCAGTCCAGCCACAGCAGATAAGTGCCTTCTGCCTGGACCACCTTGATCTCAGGTATTCTCTGCTCAATAAAGCCCCGGGCAAACCGGTAATTCCCCTCTACATATGCCAACATTTCCTCCAGCCAGGGCTCCCCCCGGCTGTAGGCCGCCTCCAAAGCCGCAACTGCAAATACATTGGGCAAGCCCAGTTCACCGGTATCGAGAACATCGCGGTAGGCGGAGCGTATCCGCCGGTTGGGGATGATGACATTGGACGCTTGAATCCCCGCCAGATTAAAAGTCTTGCTGGGAGCATTGCAGACCGCGCAGATCTGCTCAAATTCAGGACCAAGGGAAGCAAACACAGTATGCCGATAACCCGAAAATACAAGGTCGGAATGGATCTCGTCCGCTATTACAGTTATCCCATGCCGGAGACAGATCTCCCCCAGGGCGGTCAGTTCCTCCCGGCTCCACACCCGTCCCACTGGGTTGTGAGGGCTGCACAGAATCAACAATTTAGTGTTGGCATCGATTTGCCGCTCCAGATTCTCCAGATCCATTATGTATCTGCGCCCGTCATATTGCAGAGGATTCTCCCGCAGCCGGCGCCCGTTGCGGGTCACAACCCGAAAGAACGGAGGATAAACCGGGGTCTGGATAATTACCCCCTCACCCGGCCGGGCCAGGGCCCGCACCAACATATCCAGCGCAGGTACTACCCCGGGACTGGGGAATATCCATTCCCGCTTCACCTCCCAGCCCCAACGCCTGTTCATCCAACCGATCAGAGAGTCATCCCAAACCGCACAACCCCCGCTGTAACCAAAGACCCCATGCCTGACCCGCTCCTCCAGCGCTGCAATAATTTCCGGCGCCGACTTGAAGTCCATGTCCGCCACCCACATGGGCAGCAGTTCCTTCCCAACATCGTCCCATTTAGCACAATGGGAACCATGCCGGTCAATTATTTCGTCAAAATCATACATCTTATTACCCCTGTTATTCACTGATTACTTTAAAAAGCTCCTCCGCCGGCTTGGATATCAGAGCGGCTGCCATTTCCTCTTTTACTTCCTGCAGTCTTCTGGCTCCTTCCCGGTCAAGTGTCCGTGCGATTGCCCGCCTGGATAGATCCATAAACTCTTGCGGCACCAGCCCTTCTTTCAAAACCAACCCCAGTTTGACCCCATCATAGGCAATTTCAAAACAGAATCTGCCTCCGTTGGGGGTTTCAGGAGCCCCAAGATCCTGGCCCAGGTTGGGGTCGACCGCCAGTTGTCCTCTGGTTCTGGCCCTAGTGCTCATCTCTACAGCGTCCAGTACTCCGGTAGCGCTCTCACCCAGACCGGATGTAAAACTGATTTTATGCCGGGATGGAATCTCATTCGGAACCAGCCGGCCCAGACCCAGCTCCAGAGCCTTGAAGGCCATGGCTACCCCGCCTATATGGAAGCGTCCATGATATTTAATCATGTCTTCATAAGAGATATGCAGCACCGTATCACGATCCTTGACGGCAAGCGTATTTTCCATTTCCATCCCCTCATTTCTAATTAATTAAAGTTTCTTTATATTTTAATCCAATAGTACCCTGCCTTATATAGATCAGAAACAATTCATGCCTTATTTTCCGTATAAAGATCCCAGTTCCGGCCCATGTTCAGTCCCTTTCTGCAAATGGGGAATTGGGCAGCAGACTGGCCCTGGTTATAATTTTTTCCCCAAAACGGTCACGAATCTGGTCCAAGGTCTGGTCAAGGGTTTCATTGCGTTTTTGTTCGGCGGAGGCGAAAAGCTCCCCCTGGGCCACGCCGGTGGCAGGTTCCAGCCCGCTCCCGTATATCCCCAAAAGCCTGATACGGTCGCCTTCGGCAAACACCCGCGCAAACAATTCCCGGGCTGCCCCGTAAATGGTATCATCATGGCTGCTCGCCCGGGACAGAGTAGTACGCCGGGTTAGCGTCCTGAAATTGCCATAGCGCAGTTTGAGAGTAATCGTCCGGGCCAGCAACCGCTGCCGGCGCAGCCGCCGGCTGACTTGTACGGACAGATCCAGCAGCACGTTCTCCAGTTCCTCCCGGTTGGCAATATCATAGGGGAAAGTAATCTCTCTCCCCACCGATTTGCGGTTGTGGTCAACTTCCACCACCCTGGGGTCAATCCCCTGGGCCAGCTCCCAATACACCCGGGCATGAGCTCCCATCTGCCGTTCCAGCCTCGCGGGTGACAGGCCGGCCAGCTCGCCGATCGTGTTGATGCCCATTCTCTGCAATTGCTGACGGGCCTTCTGCCCTACCCCCCAGAGATACGAGACCGGCAACGGGTTTAGCACCGCTGCGGTCTCCGCCCGGGTAATGATTTTTAAACCGTCGGGTTTGCCCAATTCGGTGGCCAGCTTGGCCAGGAACTTGTTATAGGATATACCCACCGAAATGGTGAGCCCCACCTCTGACCTGACCCTTTTTTTAATCTCCCGGCCGATGCTTTCCACCGTACCGAATACAGTAGTGCAGCCGGTCAAGTCGAGAAATGCTTCATCGATGGATAGAGGTTCGATAATAGGCGAATAGGTGTGCAGGATGGCAAAAACCTGGCGGGAAGCCTCCTGGTAGCGGGACATGGCTACTGGCAGAAATATTGCGTCCGGGCATAAACGCCGGGCCTGGGCCAATGGCATGGCCGACCTGACTCCAAACTTGCGCGCTTCATAGGAACAGGTGGAAACTACTCCGCGGGTATCCGGCTGCCCGCCGACGATAACCGGTTTACCCGTTAATTCCGGATTGTCCCGTTGTTCCACCGCCGCATAGAATGCGTCCAGATCGCAGTGCATTATGGTCAGCGCCTCATCCTGAGTCATTACTTGCAGGCTCCCTTCGGATTCTCCCTTTAGCATGATTATACTATATATATTGGGGGAGTACCGCAGACAACCTGAATGGGGTTACTCACTTGCTGCCGTTTGGCTATAATTATTTCCTTCAAAATAACGAACAGTCCCCAGTATAACCGTACTGGAGAACATGTACCGGGAGCAATCGGTCTTAGCATATACTGCAAAATGCCTCTGCGATATCCG
Organism: Syntrophomonadaceae bacterium; assembly: GCA_034927445.1. Taxonomy (GTDB): domain Bacteria; phylum Bacillota; class Syntrophomonadia; order Syntrophomonadales; family Syntrophomonadaceae; genus PHAA01. The sequence continues at coordinate 98,253 of JAYFPZ010000014.1, read as the reverse complement.
GTGCAAATTGAGTCCCTGAACATCGCTTAATTTCCATTAAAGCTTCATTATGGCTTATTACGTCTTGGTAAGGTCTTCCGTGCGTTATTACGTCGTATGTGTCCACTACCGCAATGATTCGTGATAACATCGGAATTTCGGTCCCTCTTAGGCCTTGCGGGTAGCCGCTTCCATCCCAGCGTTCGTGATGGGAAAGAATATAGGGGGCGATACTTGATAATTCGTTGGACGAGGCTGCGATATGGCAGCCGATTTCAGAATGTTTTTTCATTTCTTTCCATTCATCACCCGTCAGTTTTTCCGGCTTCAATAAAATATGATCGGGAATGGCTATTTTACCTATGTCATGCAATACCGACAAGAGACATAGCTCGTCCAGTTCATCCATTGACAAACCGATAGCTTTGCCAAATTTTTTAGACATTTCAAGCATTCTTAAGGCATGTTCTTCTGTTTCAAGACTTTTTTCAAACAGAGCCTTACTTAACGAGGTAATGACCGAACTTTGGGTACTCTGCGGCTCTAGCAGTTTATGCCGGTTCATCCTGCCTTCAGCCTCTAAAACAATTTGACTTAAGTTTTCCGAAGCATATTTTTGGGTTGCATTGCCTAAGGCTATACTCGGTGTTATACCGCTTTCTTCAATTTCCGAGCAAGTTTGAACCATCTTTCTGCATATTTCCGTTGCCATTGTTTCATCCGTTTCTGACAGAATTACGGCAAATTCATCTTCGCCCCATCTGGCTGCTATACTATCTGCCTCGGCTGCAAGTACCAGGGAGTACGCGGTTTTCCTAAGCAGCCTGTCACCCACATCAAAGCCGAATACCTGGTTAATGAGTCTCAAACCATTAATATCTCCAACAATTACTGAGATCGGAAATTTGCCGCAAGCATCCAGCCTCCTCAGTTCATTCTGAAAATAATTCCGGTTTAATAACCCCGTGAGCATATCATGAGTATGCAAATATAAAATATCTTTTTCAAAATATTGATCTGTTTCTGAAATTCCATGTTTTCTATGCGTAATACCGATCCCGGGATCTGCGTTAATATTAACTGGCAGCAAGGTTTCTATACCTCCTATTTCACAATATTTCAGTAACTTTCCTTGACCTGCTTAAAATTAATTTAATTCCAGCTGTTTCACTATAATCTGCGGTATTTGTTCCAAAGATGCGATTTTTATAGCTGCTCCAAGCTGGATTGCCTCTTTGGGCATGCCATATACCACACAGCTCTTTTCATCCTGGGCTATGGTAAAAGCACCTGCATTTTTCATTTGCAGAAGTCCCTCGGCTCCATCCCTGCCCATACCCGTTAAAATTACCCCTATGGCATTGCGTCCAGCGTATCTGGCAACCGATTGAAAAAGAACTTCAACCGAAGGCCGTTGATGAAAAACCAAAGGGCCATCCTCAACCTTGACATAATAAAATGCCCCGCTCTTTTTAAGTATCATGTGTCTGTTACCCGGAGCTATCAGCACTTTGCCGGGCGTGGCCGGCTCTCCATCCTCCGCTTCTTTTACTTGGAGTTTGCACAAGCTGTCTAATCTTTGCGCAAAAGATCGGGTAAAATTCTGGGGCATATGCTGCACAATCAGAATCGGCGGCATTACCACAGGCAGCCTGACCAGCACTTCCTTGAGGGCTTCTGTTCCTCCCGTAGATGCTCCAAGGGCAATGATTTTACGGGTAGGATTAAGCGTTGCTTTTCCTGCAACTGCAGGAGTCCGCTCCCTGTCCCGGTCTGACGCGGGAAAAACCCTTGCCTTCGAAACAGCCTCTATCTTATCTGCCAACTTCTCGATCATCTCCCCTATTGAATACGAAGATCCCGGCTTTTCCACTACTTCCAGCGCACCAAGTTCGACGGCTTTAAGGGCTGCTTCACTGCCCTTTCCTCCCAGAGAACTTACAATTATCACCGGCATGGGATAATATTTCATTAGCTTCTCAAGGAAGGTAATTCCATCCATTCTGGGCATTTCAATATCCAGCAACAGCACGTCCGGCTTAAGCTTAATAATTTTATCACGCGCAAAAATAGGATCAACCGCGGTACCTACGACTTCTATGCGGCTGTCTCGGGAAAGTTCATTTGATAAAATCTTGCGTATAAGGGCAGAGTCATCAACTATCAAAACCCGGATCTTTTTTTTGCCTGTTAGAATTACAGCCACCACCCTTGATTTTATTAATTAACCACATATTAGGATCGGCTAAACGACCAACTTCAGCTCTTTTAGCTTTTCCGCCAATCGTTCCCTATCAATCGGTTTCACCATATAGGCATCACACTGCTCCGTAAAAGCGCTCTTAATGTTCCCCAGGTCGCCTATGGAGGTCGTCATGATAACCTTCACCCCATCACCCCCGTATATTCCCAATGCTTCCTCGTGATGTTTTATGGCCTTTAGTAGTTCTTGCCCGTTCATCTCAGGCATTAAAATATCAATACATATCAAGTCATAAGCAGCCTGCCCGTCTATCGCCAGTTTAAATGCTTCCAGGGCTTCTACCCCGTTAACTGCACTGTCCACCTTCCCATACTTCTCCAGCATGTTTTGTAATAGCCGTCTGCTGACAAAGTCATCTTCAACAATTAAAATTTTCATAGTACTTCTCCTAAAAAACACCTAATTGGGTTCTAAATCTTCTCGGCTGTGGTAGGGTTTCCGCTAATATCGGGTTCTATTTCATGTATACGGCCGGCAGTATGTACGTATAGTCAAGACCCATATTGGCAAGCCCCTCGGCATGGCCAATAAAAAGCAACCCTCCCGCGACCAGCACATTATAGAACTTATGCAGCAGTTTTTTCTGCACTGGAGTATCAAAATATATCATTACATTTCTGCAAAAAATCATGTCGAAACCTTTTTTGAATGGAAATTCATGGATTAGATTAAACTGCCTGAACACAACTTTCCTTTTAATCGAATTGCATACGTATAAACCGGAGTCCGTTTGCTTGAAATACTTGGACAGGTAATTCCAAGTGATATCTTCTTTGATTGAATCACTGTACTTACCCTTGACAGCCTTTTGTAAGACTTCAGTATTTATATCCGTAGCCAGGATTTTGATATCCTGCAGCGGAAAATTTTCCTGCAATACCATGGCTAGGGTATAGGCTTCCTCACCGGTTGAGCACCCGGCGCACCATGCTCTTATTTCCTGGTTCTGTGAAATTCGGGGGTTTCGCTCCATAATCAACCGGGGATTGCCCTCTATGAAATTAAAGTGGGTGTTTTCCCGGAAGAATTGAGTTTTATTCACTGTTATCTCATTGATAAATTCTTTGAGGATTGCTTGGTCGTTCTTGGAGTTGATCAGAGTGTCAAAATAATTCTCATACGATTTTATCCCCGCTCTGGCCATCAATTTACGGAGCTTGACTTCAAGTATTTCCTTTCTTGTTTCTCCCAGATTTATTCCCACATTTTTATGAATAAATTGGCTATATCTATGATACTGTGCATCCGATAAAGCTTCCATGACTGATGTTCTCCTTTAGAAATCAACGTCAGCCTCTTCGAGCGGTATTATTTCATCAGGACGTTCCATTCTGATATTTCTGGGCTTCAAGCCCCCGGCTCTATTAATCTGGTCAGCTTTGTACAGGGGACGGCTCCCGCCGGTTTTCGCCGGGGCGGCATACCCACCCGACCGGGCAAAACTCATCTTGCCGCCGTTTATGAAAAAATACAGTTCATCAACCATATCCTCAGTAGCCTTGGACTGGGCATTAAGCTCTTCGGAGGAAGCCGCACTTTCTTCAGCAATGGCCGCATTCTCTTCCGTTACTTTGTCAAGCTGCGTGATCGCCTTGTTGATTTGAATCATACCCTGTGCTTGTTCCTGGCTGGCCGCTGTTATTTCGTCCATCAACTCGTTTACTTTCTTAGTCTGGGTGGTAATAGCTGCAATCGCATCGGCTACCTTGGCGGCAACTTCAACCCCTTTGCCGGACAGGGATATATTGTTTTCAATCATAGTCTCGGTGTCCTTGGCTGCCTGAGCACTTCTTTGGGCAAGATTGCGCACTTCTTCTGCCACGACAGCAAATCCCATACCGGCTTCACCTGCCCGGGCTGCTTCGACCGCCGCATTCAATGCAAGTATATTGGTCTGGAAAGCAATTTCATCAATGGTTTTAATGATTCTGGCTATCTGGTCGCTTGATTTCTTAATTTCATCCATGGAAGCTATCATTTCTTCCATATCAGCGTTGCAGATATCGGCCGTATTTTTAGTCTGTCCTGCCAGTATGTCGGCCTGTTTGGTATTTTCGCTGTTCTGTTGAATCATTGAAGAGGTTTCTTCTATGGTAGAAGAGATCTCTTGCAGGGAAGATGCCTGCTCGGTGTTGGCCTCAGCCAGCTGCCTGCTGGCCGAAGAAAGCTGGGTAGACGCTGAAACTATCTGTTCGCCGCCTTGACGGATCTTCTCGGTAAACTCCAACAAAGATGCGCTTATACTATTTTTAACTGTAATAGCTATTATAATGCCCAGAATGATATCTGCCGCCAAAAGAATAAGCAGTATGACGGCAGGGACGGTCATGGAACCGCTCAGATTAAGCAGATTTACAACAGCAAAAGCCCCAGTGAAAATTGTAAATAACAGTATAACTGCAAAACTTACATACAGCTTGTTGTCCAGTTTCAGGTTATTAAACATTAGTTTTTCCTCCTCTTTAATTCTTTAATAAGGACAGTTCCTGCCGGTTCAATATCTTAGCCGCATCCAGCAGAATAATTACTTTTCCTTTTACTTTGGCCAATCCCATAAAAAATTCCTCATCGAAATAATTGTCCTCAGCCGAGGTTGGCTCAATGTCTTCTCCATGTATTCCGATAACCTCTGATACTGTATCTACAATAACCCCCATCAGTCTTTTGACCTTCTGGGTCAATACTTCCACCACAATAATGCATGTCTTCCGGGTATATTCCCTTTCATCCATCCCAAATTTAAGGCGCAGATCTATCACCGGAATGATTTTACCCCTGAGGTTCATAACCCCTTTCAGGAATTTTGGTGTTTTAGGAATACCGGTAATATCCAAGATCCCTATAATCTCCTTTACATCACGAATAGGAATACCATATTCCTCTTGATTAAGCAGAAATGTCAGATATTTTCCTTGGGCAGCCTCCATTTAAATACCACCTCCCATAACTAACAGGCAACTTTACAACAACGCAATTACGATGCAATCCATTTTTGTTATTTTATTATTCCAGACCTGGATTTCAATGGTTTTAACCTGAACGGTCATTTATCAAGCCTGAACGGTAAGAAAAGGTCAAAATTTTAGGCAGATGGTTTAAATAAAACATCTGCCCGGGTGCATAGTATGCGTTCCGACCTATTTAGTTTTTACATAATCATGATTTCCTGCCGGTGGTAATTACTATCTATATATGAGTTGTATATAACATTTTTATTTCTGGCCATAATCCTTCTTATGGCCGCCGTCCCGGTTTTTCGGGTTGCACTTCGGCCTGCAAGCTCCGTCCGCTTCAGTCCTGCATCACTATCAATGTAACTGGCAAATATAATTGCAATCCCCTGGCGGTCTGAATTGATCTCAATATCTATTTCTTTTTTATCAAACCCTATGACTTCATTAAAAACATGATTGAATATAGTTTCGAGAACGCTGCCCAGGGCTGATTTACGCATATTAATACGATTTATTTCCCCCAAAACCGCAAGATTAAAATCTATCCCATTTTTGCTGCACAGCTCCCCCATTTGGAAAACAGAATCCCGTACTTGGCGGTTTTTGATTTTAACCAGCTGCACGGTGTTGTTCCGGTTTAATTCAGAAGTTTTTGCCATGATTTCAGTTATGAAATTCTTATCTGAAACCCATTGTTCATTTTCAATATAAAATACCGCGCTTTGAAATATATTATTATACTGGTGTCTGATAGTTCTAAAATCTTCCAATACTTTTTCGGCCATGGTTAAATGTGATTCGAGTTCGCTGCAGCGTCTTTTTTCTTTAATTAAAAGAGTACCAACATACAATATCGCCAGTGACAAAATAATCATAATTATACCCCCTGCGTCCGGCAGGTTCTTATATGGAAACAGGCTTCAGCTAAATCCAATCTTACAAGGCCATACATTTTATTTTTAATTCCTTTTTGTACCTCTTGGAGAAACTGCAGCTCTCCCGGTTCCTGAAAGATATAAGATTGTTTTTAAAATCAATTTCCTGGATATGACTAATATTGACAATAAATGATTTGTGACATCTGAAAAACTTATTGTTATCCAATTTGTTTTTAATGTTCTCCAGGGAATCTGTGCCGGATATTTGCCCGTTTAACGTATGTACGACCAACAAGTGCCCAAATTTTTCGAGGAAAATTATGTCTTCCATATTCAGCTGATATACCTTTAATCCGGATTTCAAAACCAAGGTCTGTTTTTCGTCGCTTCGAACCGATTGAAAATCTTTATGGAGGGAAAGTATACATTTTTCCAATATCCCTATTGAAATCGGTTTAATTAAAAAGTCAAATATTTTGGTTTTCAAGCTGAGCATAACAAATTCCGGATAAGCAGACACAAAAACGATATATGACCTAGCATCATATTTCCTGATCTTTGTGGCCAGTTCTATGCCGGTTATATCACAGCCAAAATCCACATCCAGAAAATAGACGTTATCTTCGTTTAAATTTTCCATACTGTATTGGAGAACATCGGCAGGCTTGGTGGCAATCAGCCTGGTAGCCGCTTCAATACCATGTTTCGCAAATATAAAATCAAGCCTTTTTTTCATATTCAGATTGTGTTTAATATCATCGTCCATTAATACATAGTTAAGCATCTCTTATCATCGTCCGTTAGTGTAAATTAGGAATGCCCGCGAACACTCCCAAGTGCTAATTAATCTTTTTTAAATTGATTTGGCAATATTCAGTTATAGCCGCCAGGCTCTTTCTGCATAATATTATATCTCCGGTCCTGCCATGTTTTTCGAGTTCGGCCGTATATTGGGCCAGCCGGGTTAAACGCAAGCTGGCAGCTGCGCCTTTAAAAGTATGAGCTTGCACGGTGATAGCCGGAAAATCGCCTGCATCTACCGCATACAACATTTTCTTCAAAGTCTCAGGGAGATTGTCGACAAACTCATTATAGATTTCATAAACCACATCTCGGTCCAGCATCTGGTTGTACACTAATTCATCCAGAATCTGAGGAATATCAACCCGGTTATCGTCGGCAGGCTCGTCTCCCGTTAGACTTCCCTCAACCTCTTGAATGCCCTGGTTGACCCATTTTTCTATTATTTGCAACAAAGTGCCAGTTCTAAAAGGCTTGCTGATGTAATCGTCCATCCCTGCTTTGATGCAGTTATCACGTTCGCTCTTCATCGCATTGGCTGTCATGGCAATTATTATGGTATGTTTCTGGCCGGATTCACTGTGCCTTATATGCTTGGTTGCTTCATATCCATCCATTTCAGGCATCTGGCAATCCATCAGCACCAGGTCATAGACATTACTTTCAAGCGCTTTTACCGCCTCATACCCATTGCTGGCAACATCGCATGAATACTCGGCATTTCTGAGAATACCGGCTGCCATTTTCTGGTTGGTTATATTATCCTCGGCAATAAGAATCCTAATAGATTTTTTCTGTTTATTATGGCAGGGTGCCTTGTCATCATGTCGTTTCTGATTTTTAAATTTGATAGGGTCTAATAATCCCATGCCCGTCAGGATACTTTCTAATAACTCGTATTTATAAACCGGTTTGGAAATAAAGGTTGAAATGCCCGCCTTCTCTGCGGCTTCCCGGTCAAAAGAAGCGGCCAGAGATATGAGCAGACCAAGGGTGGTATCTTTAATACTTGCATCATTTCTGATTCTTGCCGCCAATTCCAATCCGTTCAGCCCGGGCATAATATAATCCAGCAAGGCCATCTTAATAATTTTGCCGTTTGAAGCATCATCCCTTAACATTTCCAAGGCTTTTTCACCATTTTCGGCTTCATAAATTCGGAAGCCCGCACCTTCGAGGTAATAACGCACTATTTCCCGGTTGGTACTGCTATCGTCAACAACCAGTATACCGAGTCCCCCGATATCAGCGGGCAGCGATCCTTCGCCGCTGTCCTGGCCCTTTTCAAATTTTATTCTGAATTTGAAAGTCGAACCTGCCCCTCTGGTACTTTCAACCGTTATTTCGCCGGACATTAGATTTACAATTCTTTGCGAGATGGTAAGTCCCAGGCCGGTACCGCCGTATTTTCTTGTGGTGGATGCGTCCATCTGGGTAAACGGTGTAAAGAGTCTGGGTTTATCATGATCAGAAATGCCGATACCCGTGTCGTTTACCTCAAATAGTATCTCAACCGTATTACCGGCTGGGGCAGCCGCTCTTACAGAAATAATGATTTTACCTTTACTGGTAAACTTTACGGCGTTATTAACCAGGTTTTCCACTACCTGTTTTAATCTGCCCGGATCTCCTATTAAAGCCGCGGGTATGGAATTGTCGATTATGGCATGGATTTCTATGCCTTTTTCATAAGCCCTCGGGGTAAATAGAGAAGCAACCTCTTCAATTACTTTTCTCAGGTTGAATTCGATATGCTCAAGTTCAAGACGGTTGGCCTCAATCTTGGAATAATCCAGCAAATCATTGATCAGACTCATAAGCGAGACGGAAGCCAATTCCATTTCTTTAATATATTCAGTTTGCTGCTTGTCCAGAGAGGTTTGAGAGAGCAGATCCAGAAAACCGATTATTCCATTCATCGGGGTCCTGATTTCATGACTCATATTGGCGATAAATTGGCTTTTAATTATATTAGCCGCTTCTGCTTCCTCTTTAGCTTTGATCATTTCATTTTTGGCATTTATACTATCGGTAATATCGTGATAATTGACCAATACCCCATTTATATTGGAATCGGTAATAAGGGCATTGGCTTTAAGCTCGATTACCTTAAAGCTTCCGTCTTTGCATTTGTATCTGAATTCCAACTCTTTTTGGGAATGCTCTTGACTGAAGAGGGCTGTAAATTCCCGCTTAACATAGCCCCGGTCATCGGGGTGTACTATGTCAAGATAGTAGGAACCGATCAATTCCTCGACCGGCCATCCGAAAAGTTTCATAACATTAGGACTTTTATATTTGATAATGCCATTCTGATCCACGATAGCAATAACATCCGATATATTAGCGATCATAGCTTTGTGTTTGGCTTCGCTTTTCTGCAATAAGGGCTGGGCCAAATCATTGGAATTAATAATATCTTTCACGCAACTCACCTGATTTTTAATCTGATCTCTTCCAAGAGAATAATGCTTTTTTATTATTGCAGATAAATGTAAACAGATACAATCGACTGTTTTTTATTTATTTCGACATTTATATGTAATATTTTAGGCAGCAGATACCTGAATTATGGCTGAATTATTCGCAAAAAACAGCAGTGGCTGTAATTCCACTGCTGTAATTTATTGAACTTTATCCGTCTGTCTTCTGTCTAAGGTCTTCGCTGTAAGGCTTTTTAAGTTTGGGCCGCTGCGATTTGAATTTATATTCAGGCCGCGCCGGCCTTGGCAATATAGGTTTACCGGGGCAATCAAACGAAATAATATATATTTCCATACAACCTTAAAATTAAAAAGTTATTATCGGAAACGGACTCTCATAGAAGCAATTCCGGCTTCAACCCGCCTTAAGGCTATACATCCGGCCCCTGCATGGGGGGAGCTTCCAAACGCAAAAAACGACTGGCATAAATCATTAACAAAACTCCATTTCGAAGATTATATTAAAATCTATGCAATCTTATCCATATGTGCTAATCCCCTTCACTTCGGTACGATAACCGCCGGGACCCGCTTCCCTTCCGTGATAGAAATTGCCGGTTAATGATTGGATAAACAAACATTGTTGCGTTTTAATTTCGCCTGATACATGGCGGTGTCCGCCCGGGAGATAAATTTATCCACATTCTCATTATGGGCGGGTTCCAGGGCGGCTACCCCCAAGCTTACCGTAATATTAATTTGATTGGTGTTGAAAATCACCCGGGTGTTTTCAATTACACGGCGGAACCGTTCGGCTACCTCCGATGCAGCCTGGAGAGCGGTATTGGGTAAACAGATTATAAACTCCTCTCCGCCAAAGCGTCCGATAAAATCATATTTTCGGGATGAGTAATTAAAGCATTCAATAAGCTGTTTCAAAACCAAATCTCCAGCCTGGTGGCCGAATTTATCGTTGACCTGCTTAAAAAGGTCGATATCGACCAGCACAATTGCTATAGGGGTTTGCTCGCGCTTGGCCCTTGCCATCTCCTCATCCAGCCGCTTGATAAATGCCCGCCGGTTGAGGCAGCCGGTGAGATAATCAAAATTAGCATAGAACTCCAGGCCTTTTTTATTCAAGAAATCGTTTACTTTAGTGCTGTATACAGCAGCGGAAACGATCCACCCAATCGCCACCATAAAAGCGCTGTTGATGTAATGTCCTTGTAAAACCTGGGGATTGGTTTGAACCTTCGACAGCCCCGCAAAAAACAAACCCAGAGAGGTCAGATAAAGCAACAGGCTGGTTACCGGTTTTATATATACGATAGCTGCAAATCCCAGGACCCCGATTAGATATGCAGTTATGGCACCATGTATTTTTTGATCTGCCAGGGAAATAGACACGGCCACTGCCAGACATAAAAAGAAGAAATAAATAATCCCGATGCGCTGCCATTGAAATGTCCAGTATTCCGAGCGGAACCTGAAGGTGGGGATAATAATTAAAGGTATAAACATAATCAAAGCCAATAGGAAATGACAATAGAATAGCAAACGGTAACCGGGAATAATGTCCCACAAGCCTCCCATATAATTGAGATAATCGATATATAACAAGGGAATTGAAGCAATCAGCAAAGCAATTGCCACCAGCTTGCCACGATATAGATCCGTTTTTAATAAATCACGGTTAAATTCATCCCGAAATTCCTCAGGTATTTTATGCCATTTACTTTTAAGCAGGCAGATTTTATGCTCAAAATATCTCCCGACATTTGAATGCAACCGTCTTTCCCCCAGTTAATTACCGCTTGCCGCAACTAATCCCACATTGATTTTAGCTATAATATATTTATCGGCAGGAAATAATGTTTTATGAATTATATGGATAGAATTATAAAAAATGGTGCTTAGTCTATAATGGTAATTTTTGTATAGTTAGAAAGATATTTCGACGGGCTAGTTAATAATCCTGCTGCCTGATCGTCATGATCCGGAAAAAATAGCTTAGGCATAAGGGAGTCGAACCCCGGTTGGTTTTAACGGGCGGATTTCCGCTCATCCAGCAATAAACTGCAGCAAAAATTAATTGTAGCCTGGCCCCAAGGTTAACCTCCGGCAGGTCGTGCAGGAACCGGGTTGCAGGTTCAACTCCGCATGTTATTTTTAAAATAATCATTGACATAATTTAAGGGCAATTTAAAAGAGGCGGCTTCTGCATATTAAGTTAAGCGCCGGTAGAAAATAATACTAAAACAGCATAAGGAGGATTGGTTTGTTCTTTTCGGGCAGGAATAAGCATTATCACCATATACCGGGGCGAATAAGGATCTTTGTACCCGAGATTTGCCGCAACCCAACGCTCAGTCAGGCCCTGGAGAAGCATCTGGCCGGTATTCCCGATCTTATGGCAGCTAAATGCAACCCCGCTACCGGCAGGGCCTTAATCGTTTATAACGAGAAAAAAGCGGCCCGGGATCAGATACTGTATAATATTCATACATTTCAAAGCAATCAAAAAAAATCCCAACCTCCGGTGCGCATGGAAAAAGCTGACGAGCCGGAAGATTTGCCCCTAGGCTGGCAGGGCTTGCGCTTAGCCGGCCTGGCCCTGGCGGTTTTAGGCCTTATGGTTAACCGGCTGCTGGGAAGGGGGGCAAAGTCCAGCCCGCCCTGGTTGTTTAATCTAAGTGCGGCCGCCATTCTCGTAAGTTCATATCCTTTTTTTCGCAGCGGCTGGCAAAAAATCCCTTTCTTAAAACGACCCGGGCATGACTTTTGGCTGGGTCTGACCGGATGTTTCTTTCTGATTCTGCGTAGAGATTTATTGGGCCTTTTAGTACTGTTTTGCAGTTATGCCACCGCCTTTGTTCAGGCTCGAACCCTGCGTTTATCGGAGAAGGAACTGGAAAAAATCTTAAACCGGTTGAACTTGACGGGGCCGGCCAACTTGAATTGGGCAAACCAGACCCAAAGCTATTTTGAGAAAGGCCAGCAAATTAACCAGGGCGGCACAATCGTGCAAGGGACCGCTATTCTGGATGAATCCAGCGCAACCGGAAGTCCCTTACCGGTTCTAAAGTATGAAGGCGAAAAGGCTTTGAGCGGATCATGGGTTTTAGCCGGGAAGTTACTGATAGAACCCGAAGACTGGGAGGAGGAACCAAGCGAGTCGGCTCTTCCCCTAGCGCCGGTACTTCCCGCGGAAATCTATGGAGTTGAAAACTTTACCCGGCAGATTACCAAGGTAGCGCTCGCAGCCGCTTTGGGAGTCTTCCTGTGGAACCGAAGTTTTGAACGAAGTCTGGCTGTCCTGCTGGCATGCAATCCGTCAGCCGCCAGTTTGTCGGCGGCCGCCGTCTACCGGTTTGGTTTGGCCCGACTCTCCCAAGCGGGGGTCCTGATCAAAGATTTAAACAGTCTTCAGCTTCTTAAGGAAAGTGACACTGTACTTTTTGATAAAACCGGAACCCTGACCGGAACTCTCTCCCAGGTGAAGGATGTGCTGCCGGTTCAGCCCGAATACACATCCGGGGACATCATCCGCTTGTCGGCAGCCTGTGAACAGCAGGTGGACCGGCCGGCAGGACAGTCAATCTTAGCCCAGGCCCTGGCCCAGGGTATATCCCTGCCTCCGACCCGGCAGCAGCAGATATTTGTCGGCCAAGGAGTGAAAGGGGTTGTGGAAGGCAAACAGGTCAGGGTTGGCAACCAGCGTTTTATGGAAAAGGAAGGCATTCCTCTGCAGCCAGCCGAATATAAAAGCAGGCGTTTAAATCATCTGGGGCAGAGTACGGTTTTTGTCGCCGTGGATAATCAGGTTGCCGGTGTTATCGGTTTGATAGATGATATTCGGCCCTACAGCCGGCAGCTGATAGAAGACCTCCACTTGCAGGGGGTTGACCATATAGGTATTATTACGGGCGATACGGATGAAGCCGCTCAAAATCTGGGACGGGCCCTGGGGATTACGCAAATATGGAGTCAAAAACTGCCGGAGGAAAAAGCCGGTATTGTGGCGGAGCTCCAGGATCAGGGGCGGATTGTATCCATGGTGGGAGACGGTATTAATGATGTCGCCGCCATGCGCAGAGCCGATATCGGCATATGTATGTCCCGCTCCAAAGAAAAAGCGGTTCTGGAGGCAGTTGATATCGTACTGGCGGACGGGGAATTTAAAGGACTGACTGAATCCATATATGTGGCCCGTCTTTGTGAGATAATCGCGCAGCAAAATCTTATTATCGCCTCCGGCACCAACTATTCAAGTCTTGTCCTGGCCATCGGGGGGGTGTTAAATCCGCTGGCTTCCACTATCATTGCCAATCTGGGAACTCTGGGCGTACTGATAAATTCTTCCCGAATATTGCGAATCTAACCGCAAAACTTATAATTTTATATTGGATATAGGCAGACCGGGCTAAATGCTATTGGGCTTTTGGACGGTCGGAGGCAGCGACAAGCTGCTTTTTTTATTAATAAATTTTTTACATTTGAATGCATAACTTTTACATTAACCGTCCATTCCCTTTAGAAAATCAACCTATACTGTATATAGTTGCAAAGATATATAGCGGAGGTAATAATACGTGCAAACTTTTGATCAAAATGCTAGGTATTCGGCCTTTGAGGAAATCAGGAACAGTATCGAATCCAATACCCGGTGTGCGGATCAGTTGGTCTCTGAAACAATTAAGATGGTAACCCAAATATGCCATGAATGGGCATTGTCAAAATTTCAGCATATGCAGCAGCTTATCGAGACCAGCTCCATGAATAAAAAGCGCGTCAAGGAAGCCTTAAGCCTATTCATAACTTCTGCCGATCTTGAACAAATCTGGTATCAGATTACGAAAGCATTGCAGACCCATTTTGAGGAGCACACTATAAGTTTTCCCGCCGGCATGGCACCGTTTGATACGGCTTGGAATTATAAACGCTCTGAGAAATATCTGCTGGAATTAAGCCGGGCTGCACTCAGTTTAGAATTGGCGGAAGAAGTGAAACAAAGCTGCTGTTCCATGGCATTCGGTGATTTTAAAGGATGGCTGTTAGCCAATACGGTATCGGATTCAGGCAATCATTATAATCTGCAGCAGTCTAAACTGCAGGCTTTATTATTTCAACAAATTAACGGTATTTTATATTTGATCGAGCAGAGATTGACCAGACATCTTCTCGATCATATTATTCCAGATACCTATCGGCAATTCGATCAGCGTGAACAATACTTGCGCCAAAGCCTGCAGCCATTGCCGCACACTGATCTATATGCCGGGGAAATACTCCACCAGGCCGGCTAAATAAAAATTGTATTTTTACTCGGATGGGACCGGATTCTCCTCCCGGTTGTCGCGGTATTCCATGCGATCTGCCATATTTTCAATAGTTTCCGCCGCCTTATGCATATAGCCGGCAACATTATCCGATACTTTGTCCATGACTGAACCGGCTGCGTTTTCTCCCGTTCGGCTCACCCTTTTTTCTTCAATTTCCGTTTTAGCTTCCTCTACGATATCCTGCCAGCCATGGTATACCGCATTTCCGGTGGCAGCTACGCAACCGCCTATATCCAATACTCCTTTGGTAGTATTTACCGCCAGCCGGTGCAAAGGTTTACCCGCCTTTTTTAAAATGAAATAACCCAGGGCTGCACCTGCTGCAATTCTAAATAATGCTGGATTCAATTCATACACCTCACATTTTCATTTCTATTTATCTTGTACCCAAACATTTTAATTTATTTATGAACTTTTTATTTTTTCTAGAAAGTGCTGCATAGCATGGAAATATGTGGGCAATAATGGGATTATATATTTTTGCTTCCATATTAAAAAGATGAGGTGAAAGGATGAGAAACACACAAACAAGCAAGGATCTATCAGAATATGAGGATCTCAAAGAACAATTGCGGAGTGAAATCATGATGTCCGACTACCGCGGGCAGCCAGCCAAGGGCAAGATGCTCGGCAATTTGAGAGAAGAACTGTTGGATGAATTGGAATACCGTGAGAGGATGAGACAGCAAAGAGCGGAGGGACCAATCTCCAGTCGTCTGAATGAAGGCCGGGAAGCATGGCAGGATTTTAAAAACGACATCCTGGGGGAATTGGATGAACGCATGCAAGGACTGCCCCTGATTGGCGACCGTCGTCAAAAAAGACCTCCATTGACCGAACGTCAGCTTTTGGATGAACTAAGACGCGAGTTGGAACTTGATCTCCAAGCCCAGGGAATTTATCAGCGTCACTGGCAGACGCATCCCCAGGGATACGGACGGATGATTTTGCAGGACTTGATGCGAGAGGCGGAAGCCCAGGGCTATACCCGGTCTCAGATTTTGCAGGCAGTGCAGGGATTGCAGGGGCGGGGTACTTTAAGGGGAAAATTGGGTGACTGGCTGGCATCCCCTGAAGGCAGAAGCTTCAAGTATGGAGTGATGGCCGCTGGCCTGGCCCTTATACTTTGGCCCACCGCCCGCAAGAGCTTGCAGCCGTTGTTTAAAGGGCTGGTACGGGAGAGCATGGAAGCCGCTGAAAACATACAGAGCTTCTTTTCCGGCCTTACCGAGGACCTGCAGGACGTTATTGCCGAAGCCCAATTTGAACGGAGCAAGGATCTGCTGGATCAACAAATAGCCCACAGCGGCGCCAGTGATTTAAGCCCTGATCTATAGAGGCAGGTGAGATAATTGTCTGACGATATGAATATACTTCGAACCCATCTGCAGCAGGCCATTCTGCTTATCAAACAAGCGGTTGATGCCAGTGTCAAGATTAAGTTGGAAAATCCCGGAGCCTGGTCGGAAGTTACCGGCATTTGGGAGGAATTCATCGGAGAATTTTGGGGATACATCAAATCCCAGAGTGTGCGTTCGGGCCAAAACCTGCTGCGGGGGATATCACTTCTGCGATTTCGGCCCTAAAATTGCGGCTGACAACCTGCCCTGCTGACCGCATAAAATTTTCTGCATCCGGTTATACTGAAAATTAGCTTTGATTTCAGAAAGGTGGAACCGAATTGCCTCCCATAATCCGTTGCAGACATTCCATCCCGGGCAGGATACGCCTACACCTGCCGTTTAGTAAAAATAATTTTCAGCTGTACCGGGTGATGCAGGCAAAAATATATAGTATTACGGGCGTGTTTAAATGTTCGGTCAACCCTGCTATCGGGAGCATACTTGTTTATTATGATGTCCAAATACTTAATTCCTCCTCCCTGCTCAAACATATCGAACATATTCTGGCCCTGCCGGGCCAGGGATCAAACCGTAATGTCTGCCCTGCCCTGAAAACTACGCTTAATGAAGCAGCCGCTCAGTTACAGATCCCCGGCAGAGTGAAAGGCTCTCAGGATCTATGGTATGAAATGGCCGCCGAAGACGTAATCCAATGTTTGTCGTCCAACTCCCAAACCGGATTAAATAGGGCTGATTGTCAAACCCGCTTGCATACTTTCGGCGCCAACCATTTTGCGGAAAGCCCGCGTCCCTCCAAGCTGTCCCTGTTCCTGGGGCAATTTAATATGATGACCCGCCTGCTCCTGGGGGCCGGCGGGATTTCGCTGTTAATGGGCCAGTTGGCGGATGCCGTCAGTATACTGGTAATCGTGCTGATGGAAGCAATGGTGGGTATGGTTCAGGAAAATCGCGCCGAAGAGTCTTTGGCCGGCTTAAAACAACTGGCATCCCCGGAAGCCATTGTTATCCGGGAAGGCCGGCAGAACCGGGTTGCATCCAGCGAACTGGTTCCCGGTGATATCGTCCTGCTGGAACCGGGCAGCCTGGTACCGGCCGATTGCCGGTTGGTTGCCGGCAGCAATCTGGAAGTCAAGGAAGAGATGTTGACGGGAGAATCAAATGCAGTCAGCAAGCAATTCCTGCCCCGGCAAAATCAAGCTCTAAACCTGGCTGAACAAGATAATATGGTATTCATGGGTACCTATGTAACCCGGGGCAGAGCCAGGGCGGTTGTGGTTAAAACCGGCAGCCATACCGAGATGGGAAAGATAGCCGCTTCATTGGAGGCAATGGAATCGGATAAAACCCCGCTGCAGAAGCAATTGGATAAACTTGGCTGCGACCTGTCCTACGTTTGTCTGGGTGTCTCCGCCGGAATTACTTTGGTTGGCATCCTGGGCGGCCAGGCCGTATTTAATATGCTGAGAACCGGTGTCAGCCTGGCGGTAGGTGCTATTCCCGAAGGATTACCGGCCATTATAACCATATCCATGGCCTTCGGGGTTCAGCGCATGGCCCGGAAAAATGCCGTGGTGCGGCGGCTGCCGGTGGTGGAAACCCTGGCCTATGCCACCCTTATTTGCTCGGACAAGACCGGTACTCTGACCAGCAACGAGATGACAGTTACGGAGCTTTATTGTGAAAATCGCTGCATCAATGTTACTGGAACCGGCTATAACCCCGCCGGACACTTGGTTGAAGAAGCCATACCCCTGGAGGTTGAGCATGAAGATACCCTGTTCAAGCTGCTGTTGATTGGAGCCCTTTGCAACAATGCCTGCCTCTGGTACGAAGAGCAGGACCGGCAATGGCAGGTACTGGGCGACCCGACCGAAGCCGCTTTGCTGGTACTGGCCCGAAAGGCCGGTATTGATCAGGCCAGGCTGGAAGCCATCGCCCAGCGGGAAATCGAAGTGCCCTTTGAGTCGGACACCCGATTAATGGCAGTAGTGCTCCGGACCGAAGACGGAGAACGCGTCATGTTTGTAAAAGGCTCTCCCGAACAGGTGCTGGAACACTGCTCGTTAGAGTACCGTAATCAGGAAGAAAAAGAATTGACTCTTAGAAGACGAAATCAAATTTTGGCCATGGGGGAAGACATGGCTGCCCGGGCCTTGCGCGTCATTGCCTGTGCCTACAAAATCCTGCCGGGCGATGATACCTTGTCCGCAGCCCTGTTTTCCGATCTGGTTTTTACCGGTCTGGCCGGTATGATGGACCCGCCTCGTCCCGAAGTGAAGAAAGCCGCGAGAAAATGCAAGCAGGCGGGGGTTAAGATTACTATGATCACCGGCGATCAACAACAGACCGCCGCCGCCATTGCCCGCGAAATAGATATACTGGACCAGGGTTGGCAGGTAAGCGGCAATGAAATCGACGCCATGAGCGATGAGGTACTGGCTGCGTCCATAGCCAGCATCGGCTTGATTTACCGGGCTTCCCCCGCCCAGAAGCTTCGGATTGTCCGAGCCTACAAAAAACAGGGCTTTGTGGTCGTCATGACCGGAGACGGGATCAATGATGCGCCGGCGGTAAAAGAGGCCCACGTCGGTATCTCCATGGGGCGCATGGGAACTGACGTGACCCGTGAAGCCTCCGGCATTACCCTCATGGATGATTCGTTTGCCACGATCATTACCGCCATAGAGGAAGGCCGGGCCATCCGGGGCAACATAAGAAAATTCATACGCTATGTACTGGCGGGAAATCTGGGCGAAATCATTGCCGTATCTGGCTGTTCCCTGCTGGGCCTGCCCATCGCCCTGGAACCCGGACATATTCTGTGGGTCAACCTGGTAACGGAAGGAATTCCGGCCCTGGCCCTGGGCATGGACCCGCCCGATCCGGGATGTATGCAAAAACCGCCGGAAGACCCCCGCCAAATGATACTGGATAATCACCTGCGCCGGCGCATCATAACCCGTGGAAGCACCATCGGTACAACCACCTTGGGTATTTTCGCCTATGGCTTGCTTACCGGCCCCGGCAATTTAAGCCGGGCCCGAACCATGGCCCTGACGAATCTGGTATCATGCCAGATGTTTAATGTGTTTGACAGCAGGTATATTAATGAAGAGGTAAACCGGGAATCAATCCCCCGGAACTCATATCTGCTTCCCTCGGTCATGCTGTCATCCGGCCTTATGCTGGGCATTATGTATATTCCCTGGCTGCGGGGGATCTTCAGCACCTATCCCCTGGGCTGCCGCGATCTGATAACGGTATTGTTGTCCTCCGGATTAATAAGCCGCGTGGACAGCTTAAGAACTTCCGGCCCCGGAAAAGATTATTTGCCGCTGGGCCCAGAAGATTCCGTAATCCCCCTTCATAAAAACAAACCCCGGCCGGATGCCCCTTGGAATTGTGATTCGGAAAATTCTGCCGGAAATTGGGCTTTAGGCATCGATGAAAGGAAGGGGGGTTAGACTTGCATATACTGCACCGGCTTCCGGGCCGTATTCGCCTGTATGTCCCGGAATTATGGCAAAAGGAAGATGCCCTTATCCTGCGCGGCTATCTTAAATCCCTGGATGGAATTACTGAATGCAAGGCTAATCATCGGCGTTCAAGCGTACTGATAGTCTATGACCCGGCCAGAATCAAACCTGACCAGCTTCAGCATCAGATTGATTTTTCCATGTCTTATCTTAAGACCTGTCCGAACCCCGAAAAACGCGCCCTGCTCTCTGCCGTCAACGACGATTCCCGCTTGGATGCGCAGGCGGGAGCAGCCCGCAAGGTAGTTTTTTTCGCCTTGCTTTATCTGTTGTATAAATGGAAACAGTCTAAATTCGGCAAATTTGCCCTTAGCCGGAGCATACCCTGGCTGCAGGCCTCATCCTTGGTAACCATCCTGGGCGGATATCCGCTTTTAAAAACCTACTATAAAAAATATACCCGGCCATTGCCCGGCGATTCTGAAGATCAGTTGAAACAGGCTTCCGTATTTTTTACTCTGGTGCGGGAAAGTGCCAAAGGGGTCTTCGTATTGGCCTTAAAAACCCTGAATGATTGGTTGAAATTCAGCGCTGATATTAACAACTACCGGCAATGGCAGCAGGAAGACGAATGCAGGTTTTATATGGTGGAGGAACAGGATCTATGCAAGATGCTGCCCGCAGCTCAACTGCAGAAGGGTTCAGTCCTGACCCTGGCGGCGGGGCAGCTGGTTCCGGCCCGCGGCTGCGTTACGGACGGAGAGGCTGCTATCACCCTAGCCCGTGAAACACGCGTATGCCAATATGGGCATTATGTAAAAGCCGGAAGCATCATAAAAGAAGGTCGAATCAAATTGGAGCTGGTGGAAAACGGCAAGCCCGGCAAAAAGCCGGTTATTGACCTGGACGATGTCCATCAACCGGAAACCCCTTATCAAGGTGGAATTACCCGGGTTGCCCTATCCGGAGCCTTGCTGAGCTATTTGATGACGGGGAGCAGTTTAAATGCCCTGGCCGTATTGCTGCTGATGAGTCCCTCAGCCGGAAACGCAGCGGTCAGTTCCGGTTTAAACAACTGTGTCTACCGTTTCAGCCGCAAAAATATCATGGTTCCCGACCCCAACCGTTTGCTGGAAATCTCGGAGTGCCGTCAGGTGGTAATGCCCCAGGAGCTTTTCCGCAGGTATGAAACCGGACCAGGGAGCGGGAATACAGCCGCAGCCGTGGTTGAAGATCTGAAAAACCTGGGGCTTGACGTGGCCATTCTGGCTGACCGGGCAGACCAACCAGCAGCAGATTATCCTTCCGTCACTTTTATTACCAGCGCAGACTATGCCCGGCAGCAAGGTCCCAGCATTCTGGTCGGCGGCGCTTCGAGCCCTAAGCATTCTCCTGCCGCTTACACGGTGCTAATAACTGGCGACCCAGCGGACAAACCAGCTGATATCATGGTATGTGAGGGACAGCTCCGGGATTTGCCGGACATTCTAAAAGACATACTATATACCCGCAAGGTCATTAGCCAAAGCGTATTTTTCACCCAGGCTTTTAATATCTGGTACGGTGCCAGGGCTATTTTCAGCCCCTTTGATGCATTTGCCGCCAAATCCCTCAATACCACCAACAGCTTGGTGGCTTTGCTTGCCAATCATCGCATTCTCGCTCGAAAGTGAATTCAACATTCCCGGTTATCGCAGCAGCGGCGGCAAGCTTTCCCAATACCGTCGGCAACAAGCCTCCGCGTGATTAAAAGGCCCTTATTCATATTCCAGTATTTTTTCCAGTTCATCCAATAGAAATTTTTTTCCCAAGTCGTTGAAACAGACCATATCATATTCAACCCCGTTATAACTCCGTTTTTCGGTTACAATTCCATATTTAGACGAATTCTCATTGGCCGCCGTGCGTTTCTTGCCGTCATTAAGCAATTCCTCCGCCAATATTCCCATTTTCTTCAGTTGATTATTCACTTGGACCCCGGTCAACTTTCTGCTGCGATTCAAATCGATTACGCTGTTTATACATCTGGCGAATTGATTAATCCCGATATTCCCCTCCGGAAATTTTACCTGGCTTTTCTCGGCGGAAGTAATTATAAATTGGTCAGGCTGTTTGCCGCCCGTATTTACCGGTCTGGCAGCAGCTTCCTCCAATACTTGCTGGACAAAAAACAGGCAGCGGATTATTCTGGGATCCTGCAAAAAACAGTCGGCCTCAATCGATGTTCCGTTTACCGGGTTAATCCCATTGGCCATCTTGTTCAAAATTTCACCGGCTTTAATAATTTTCTCTTTTTCCAAACTCATTACCACACCCTCCTTGCCCTTAGCCAGTTCTACAGGGCGCCCCTTTACTGTATATGATTATTTTTTACCCATTTAATAGTTTTCGGCAACGGTTGAAAGCAATTAAAATACTGAAATCTTCGTTTGCCAACACCTTTATGATAGTTCATTGAAGTATTCTTGAGCAACCTGCGGCAGTAAAAAATAGCAGTGGAATTCTCAATCCCACTGCATTTAAATCACCCTTTAATTAACAACGGTCTTATAAGGTCAAAACCAATGATAATCCCTATCCCATCCGTGTTAAATGGGATAGGGTTATTTATATTACGCTCTGACCGGTCTTCCGGACTTTTTACGGTTCTGCCACATGGTCCATAGGGGTCCGGCAATGCAGATGGTGGAGTAGCAGCCCGAAACCGTCCCGAACATCATCGGCAGAGCAAAAGCTCTTATGGATTCAATCCCGTAGATCATCGCAAAGACATATACCACAGTGATGCTTACCAGGACGGCCATGTTGGTGTTGACCGAGCGCATCAAGGACTGATTGATGCTCTTGTCAACCAGTTCCTCGAGGGGCATCTTGCTTCCGTACATCCGCTTGTTTTCCCGTATGCGGTCATATATGACAATGGTATCATTGATGGAAAAACCGATAATTGTCAGTACGGCGGCAATAAAGGCGTCGTTCAGCGGTATCTTAAAGATAATAAAGGTGGCGGTGACGATAAGCGCATCGTGGATCAGCGCTACAATAGCCATGGCGCCCGCCGAAAATCCTCCTATATTCTTAAAGCGATAGCCTACATAAACCAGCACCAACAAGAAGGAAAGGCCAATGGCAATCATGCCGTTTTTAAAGAAGCGCGCTCCCAGGAATGGTTCAACCGTCAGCGATTCGGCCAGGGTCAGATGGGCATCCGGAAATTCCTGGTTGAGCGCGGTCGTCACCGCCTCCTGCTCCTGGGTGGTGAGCGACTCATTATCGGCCAGGCTTAAAATGAGCATCTGCTCCTGGGAACCGATATTGGTCTGCAGCTGCCCGTTGGTTGTTCTTCCCACCGCTAATTCAACCGCGTTTTCCGCCTTCGTTTCATCAATGGCCCCGATATAGGTATATTTGAAGATGGCACCGCCTTTAAACTGGATATCCAACTGAATTCCATTTATCAAGGCCGCTACAACCCCGGCTAAAATCAAGACAATTGAAACCGCAAAGTAAACATATCTGTGCTTATAAAACTTTATCATGATTTGACCGTCCTCCTTGCTCCAAATAATTGCGGCCGGCGCAATGACTCAAAAGCGCTGATCGACCGTATCATGATCCGGGACGCCGTAACTCCGGCGATAAAGTTCATGATGACGCCGGTCACCAGCGTGTAGCCGAAGGACAACAAAGCCCCCGAACCAAACTGGATCAAAACAAAGGCCGCGATGAGGACCGTAATATTACCGTCAAAGACCGAGGAAAAAGCCTTGTCAAAGCCGGTATCGATCGCTGCCCGCAGGCTTTTGCCCGCATTGATCTCCTCCTTGATTCTCTCCGCGATTATAACGTTGGCATCAACCCCCATCCCGATGGACAGAATCAGACCGGCAATACCGGGCAGGGTAAGGGTAAACTGGGGGACGGACAAGGCCAGCAGCTGGCCGCTGACCTGTAAAAGCAAGGCTATGCACGCCACCAGACCCGGCACGCGATAATAGACCAGCATGAACAGGCATACCAAGGCAAAGGCCACCTTGCCGGCCAGCACCATAACCGACAGGGCGTTGCTGCCCAGGGTGGGACTTATTATATTACAGTTTTTGGCCACCAGAGAAAACGGCAGCGAGCCGGAATTAATCTGATTGGCCAGCAGCGTGGCTTCCTCCATGGTCGAAATTCTGGTAATACTGGCCTCACCCCCGACAATCTGGCTCTCTACCACCGGCGACGAAATTAAGGTATCATCCATGTAGATAGAGATGTTCTGATTAATCAGCCGGCCGGTTGCTTCGGCAAACTTCTTAGCCCCATCGGCGGTCAGCTGGAGCATGACCGCGGGCTTTTGATCCATCTGGCTTATTTGCGGATAGCTCTTTTTCACGTCGCTGCCCTCCAGGACAACCTTGCCATCCGGGTCTCTAAAGGTAAGGTGAGCAGTCTCGCCCAGCTCGGACACTGCCTTTTGCGGGTCAAAATCGGTTTCATTGGACTTCCAGGGGAACCGTACCAGTATTTTGCCGTTGGTTTTGTCGATGGTAACATCGCGATCGGTGATATTAGCGGCGTCCATACGGGTTTCGATAATAGAACGGGCGGCCTCCAGTTCATTCGCGTCCGGCGCCCGTCCCAGATCCTTGGGCTCAAAAGTGGCGTCAACTCCGCCGCGAATATCGATGCCGAAACGCATCTGGTCCGCCCCTTTGATCTCGGTATTCCCGATTTTCAGGCCATACACAGCAATATACAGCAACGCTGCCGTCAATAAGGCAACTAGAAAAAACCTATATTTAGAATTCAAATAAACTCCTCCTATTAACCGTCTTCGCGCTCATCTCCGGGACGGCCGTTCAAACGATAAATTAATCCACGGCCAAGCACGGTTTTAGGCGCACTTAGCCGCAGGGACGGTCTTGCCGGCCTATCTGCGTAATATTTTAAATGAAGCTTGAAGGAGTTATTTTTTGCCGTCTTTTTGGTGGAGGAAGGCCGTTATCTGCAGGGAATCGAATTGAAAATATATTTGTCGGGACAGCCTTAAGTAGCTGAGTAAACCAGCCAGCAGAAGGGCAGACATCACCGCAGAAAAGAAATAATTATAGGTAAACCCCAATCCCCGTGTTTTTCCCGTCGGAGCAAGGGTTAAGCGCGTACTGTCACTGACCGCGGCCATTACATCCAGGTCGGCGTTGACCCGGTCGCCCATGGCCGAATTGACCTCGCCGGACCAGGAGGCAGGTTCATTTATCCCGGAAGCTCCCAGCGGAGCCAGGAAGATAATTCCGTAATTGAAGCACTCCAAAAGCAACAAGGAACATAAAAGGAAGCATGTCTGTATGGGTTTGTTATTTATGGTTATCCGCATGTGTTATAAACCTCTATATATACTTATCTTATCAACCTTCGCGCAGAGCTTGGGCCAGTTCCGCTATCTCCTTGCGGGCCAAATCTTCTCTCCCGGCTAAAGCTTCAAGGTGATGCTGCATTTCATGCAGCACTGTATCCATAATCTCTGCTTCCCAGACTTCCTCCGGCTCATCCTTTAGCAATTCCACGAAGGAACCGTAATAGAACACGATGAAACAACCCAGGTGGCCGCCCTCAACATATTCGCCCAGAATGTAATACTCACCCTCACGTTTTTTCCTCTTCTGAACATTAAAGCCCCCGGTCAATTCCCTGCAGAACCGGGGCGGGATGCAGTTTACCGCTTGATCCAGCATATCCGTGAACTTATCAAAAGACGGTTTAACCATGCTATCTTCTTTCTACCCGCTGCCCGAAAATTGTTTTCAGGCTATCGGAGTTGGTTTTGCGGAAATCCGAAGGTATATTGCATGGATGCTGTTACCCCAGATTTCCCAGGCTTTTTTGATACCGGCATGGGATTAGCCATAGCAGTACTTATACATATACTACCCGATTAGGCGTTCCATGACCACCCCCAGCCAGCTCGAATCTCAGTAATATACAATTACGGCTGCCGGTTGGCGGTCAGGCTGGCTCTTAATGTCTGCCACATACCATCATTGATTACCCCTAATCTCCACAGCGCTACCCCGCCCAGATTATAGCGTTTGGCAATACCCACTTTGGTGGCAATACTAGCGGCAGTTTCACTGGGGGCGGAAATACCCAGCAGCAATTTATCGGCAGGAACTGAGCTGCAAGCCATTTGTACCGCCTGTTCCACCTGGTTCACAGGCTCAGGCTTGGGGCCGTAATCATAGGCCATGATAACAATACGGTCAGCGATTTGCCCCAGGGCCTGGTAATCGTAACCCGGATAAGCGCTGTTGGGGGCATGCAGGGTGAGAGTAAGTCCGGAACTGTTACGCTTCAGCTCCTGGTTAAGCAAGGCGGCAAAGCCGGTGAATTGCTGCTGTACCTGCCGGAGCTCTTCGCCGCTGGCTTGAAAGCCCAGACCTTCAAAGTCCAGGTTGACACCACCGTACTGCCCGGCTTCTTCGCTTATGGCTTGTACCGCCCGGGTCATGGCGGTTGGGTTATTCAGCAGCGAGGTAAGGGTACCATCACCGTCGGTAACATGGACTACCATTTCGCTCGACAGATTATACCGTTCAGCACTAGTTAATACGGCCTCCCAGCCGTCAGGGCGCTGCCACCCGGTGCGGCTTTGCTCAAGCAGATTACCCCGTTTATCAATACTGTACCAGCCCAAGGCCAGTTCAGATATTACATCAGTATTACCCGCAGCTGTGCTGGGATAGCTCTGCCCAAAGAGGTCGGTCCAACTGCTGGTTTGGCTGTCACCCAAGGCATAGAAACCTATGACTGTCATGGCTTTGGGAGGAGAAACGACGGTTACCTGATATTGGGCGCTATCCCAAAACACCTGGCAATTGAAGGCTTCGCTGAAGAATCGCAGCGGAATCAGAGTACGCCCGCTCACTGCTTGCGGTGCAGCCTCCAGGGTTATTGGAATGTCATTCCAGTAGGCAACAGGATTATCAATCTGCAAACGAACCGAGGTATTGCCGTCTGTTGCATTTACGGTACGGGTTTGACTATTCCAGCTTACCTGTATGTTCATAGCCTCCGCTATGGCCCGGAACGGCACCAGAGTACGGCCGTTCTGAATAACCGGTAAAACTTCAAGGTTTAAAGGCAAGCCGTCAACCAACACTGAAACGTTTTCCTGCCCCTGAGCGGGAGCAATGAAAGGTTGACCGGCTATCAGAATTAAGGTCAGTAAAAGAGCTGATAAGATTCGCTTCATTATGTACAAACACCTCCTATAGAAGTACGTTTTGATCTCGGCGTATCTTGCAACAGCGGTCTGCAAATCGCATAATTATTACCAATTTATCCTTTGTATATTGCTGGAATTAAGCAGTTGCCGTAAAGCGGCAAATACCCAAATTAACAAAACAATAATTCCTCCCAGTACCTGCACCAGACTCATGGTCCCGGCTAGACCGGAAAATACCGGAAGAAAAGCCAGGGGCACCATCATAATGATATACAGACTTCTCAACCCGTTGATAACGTCTCTATTATCAAAGGCCCGGATATATAAATCCAGTTTCCCGCTATTCTCGGCCACTAAACTTCTGACCAACAGGCCCAGCATAAGGTCACCGGCTGCTAAAAAGCATAATATTACCCAATAGGGAACAGCAGATAAACTTACCGCCAAACAAACCGCACCTATTTCCATAAATATTAGCCATATAAGTTTTAACCGCAGGAAATACTTCACATAAAGATACGTCAAAGTATATCTCTTACTGAAAGGTATGGCAAATCGATGCTGCGACCATATGGAGGTGCCATTTCTCTTACGCGCGGGCTTGGCGGCATATCCAAGCAAATGCCCCATCAGCTGAATATCATAACTGGTTTCGTCCTGCACCAGCCTGGTCCAATTATTTATAGGCAAAAATAACCTCGCCAGCATAGCCATCACCAGCATAAACAAAGCTGTTCCCAGCATCAAGGTCATATACAAGGTGCCGCCTGTACGGATAAACGGCAGCGTCACCACATTCCAGGCAATAATGAAGCCCATAAAGTACAACACTCTAAATCCCAACCTGCTCACCCAGGCGCGGATCAAAAACAGGATTTGCATAAAGGTCGTCCTTAAGATGAGTATCCATAAGCCCACCCCTAACCAGACAGGCAGCGATACTGCTTCCAGGTGCAGATAAAACGGGAAGAGCACAACCATCAGCAACAAGATCCAGAGGTTGTTCAAGGCCAGGCTGCTCAGGAAACCAACCCGGAACAAACGGTTGAACTCCCCGGAACCAGGCTGGAGAAAGGTCAGATCAGTCTCATTGAGATAGCTCCTGGGACTGCCGCTGGCCATAAACCAGGCCAGTACCGGAACCAGCAGCACCTCCCCGGCCGGAACAAACCAGGAGGGCAGGCCGACCAACAATTGCAGCCAGGTATAAACAAGCAATATCAAGGCAGGGATCACAATATATAAGGCCGTCCAGAAGTCAACGATCAGTTTGAATCCCTCAAGAATTAATTTCAGGCGGGCAGATAGGCGCCGATGCCAGAGAAATACAACCAGATCGTCCTTCATATTAATCATTAACCTCGCACAGCCTTAGAAAAATTTCATAGAGATCTCGATTGGGGCAGCCGGCTTTTGCCTGTAATTGCTCCAGGGTCCCCGAGGCTATAATCCTCCCGTTATCAAGAATTATGAACCGGTCACAGATACGCTGCGCCGTTTCCAAAACATGAGTACTGAGAAGAATTCCTGCTCCTCGCCGTTTCTCCTGTTTAAGCCATTTCAACAGCTCTTGTATGGCCAGAGCATCCAGACCATTAAATGGTTCATCTATTAAATAAAGAACCGGTGAGGCCAGCATCGCACACATCACCATTACTTTTTGCCGTGTGCCTTTTGAAAACCCACCGGGAAAATTGTCTTTTACCTTTTCCATAGCAAATTGTTTTAACAAGTACTCAGCCTTAAGGGCAAATTCCTGCTGTTCCAATCCACGCGCCATGGCAACTATCTCCAGATGCTCCCAGAGTGTCAATTCCTCATACAAGGCCGGTAATTCCGGTATATACGCATAGTCACAACCGGGCAGGTCTATCTGCCCTTGCGTTTTGTGCAGCAAACCGTGGATAGTTTTTATCAACGTCGACTTGCCGGTACCATTCCTGCCCAGCAATCCTACCATTTCGCCTCTGCTTACGGTAAAGCTTATATCTTCAATAACGTCTTTATTATTGGTATAGCCGGCAGACAGATTATTTACCCGCAAAACCAAATCGCGACTTGACGCGCCCATTATCACGCTGCCATTACTCCTTTATCGGGCATTATAACCCCCCATTTCGTTTCCGCCTGATGTTAGAATAAATATACTACCCGATTAAAAGCTCCCTGGCTGCCCCACTCGGCTAAGCTCAGTGGTTCTGGCTCTGTTCCGCCAGAATCGCTCTTTTGTTGAACCTGCCCCCGTGAACATCCTGCACCACTTCAATCGTCATAAAAGCCTCGGGATCATATTCGTGAACGATGCTTTTTAATTTCGATAATTCCAGCCGGCTGACCACGCAGTACAGCACCTCTTTATCTGTCTCTGAAAAACCGCCTTTGGCATAGAAATGCGTTACTCCCTTGCCTAACTGGTGGACTATGGCTTCGGATATCTCGCTGCTTTTCTCCGACATGATCATTATCGACTTGGACTCATCGATGCCGCCCATGACCAGATCGATCGTCTTAAAGGCAACAAAATAGGTAATGAGGGAGTACATGGCATTTTCCCAGCCAAAAACAAATCCGGAACTGCCGAGGATAAAGAAATTAATAATCATCACGATCTCACCGACCGATATGCTGATCCGGGGAGAGAGAAGGAGGGCTATGACCTCAGTCCCGTCCAAAGACCCTTCGGAGCGGAGAATAAGCCCGACCCCCGCCCCCAGCATAATTCCCCCAAAGATGGTTACCAGCAGCAGGTCTTCGGTAAAGGCGGGAACCGGAATAAATTTGGTCGTAAAAAAAGCCAGGGCCGAGACGGCATAGATCGTGGAAAAGGTGAAGGTTTTGCCGATGCGGAAATGCCCCAGGATTATGAAGGGAATGTTCAGACCTACGATAAAAAGGCCCAGGGGGTAATTGCTTAAATAGCTTGCTAAAATGGATATCCCCACAATGCCTCCGTCGATGAGTTTATTGGGGATCAGGAACAGCTCCAAACCCACTGCCGCCATAAGGGCACCCAGCGTCAAAACAACGAATCTTACAATAATAGTTCCGATTTTTTTCCTCATAAATTACTCCAATCTTCCATAACCATACTAATTAATATACTACCCGATTAAGCATTCAATGACCACCCCAGCCGCCTGAACAGCCAATAAATCCCCTGGTAGAGCGTCTTCCTATTTACTCCCGGAGTTTGGCGCAAGGAACATTTAAGTTTCTATTCTTTTCCCAAATAAAGGAGTAACTGGATCTAATGTTGAAAGTAATATTAATAAAGCGCTGGCAGAGGAGAATAACGATGAATCATTTTAATTCTGGATTGCTTACCTCTCTTATAAAAATGTGGCCCTGGCTGCTGATATTTTTTATCGGATTCATAATTGGCATCAGTCTTGGCGGTATTTGGCTCGGGGTAAGCCCCAACCTGGGGATTACAGTTTTCTACATGGTCAGTACAAATAAGGCCGCGTTCGGGGAAATAGTATTTGACCTTATAAAGATCCTCTTGATTGCACTAATTTGCTTATTGATTCCTATCAATAAATACGCTACGATCGCAGGCAAAATCGTGATTTTATTGCTATCAGCATGTCTGGGCGTTATATGCGCCTTATCTATAAAAAGCGCAAGCAGCGCTTACTTCAGTATTATCTCTTTGCTGGTACTGGAGCTTGCTTTCCTCTGGTGCCTGGCCATTGGAACGTTAAAAATAAATTTTGTGGAAAAATCAAGGTTAGCCCTAATGCCGGTCTCGCTGGCAGCGATTGTCAGTTTAGGCCGGGCTTTTTTCTGATGTTCCCCTGGGACCAGCTTCCAGGGCGCTGCGTTGCTTGCGCTCATCCAGACCGCCGGCTGCCGCAGCCGAAGAAAAAGCCTCCGCTCTGCGCGCCGGCACATCCGCTATTCCGCCGCCTTATTTCCGGCCTTTCCAGGCCGGCAAGTTGGCCATCATGTTTTGCGCCGCCGACCGGGCGGTTTTTTCGTCCAGTCCCTGGGTTTTAACAATGAACGCCGCCATTCCCTCGAGCTTTTGCTCGTAAGAATGCATAGAGCCGTCGGGATTGCAGCAATACAGGCAATAATCCTTACTCTCATCCCCCATCGCAAAATCAGCCGCTTTATTCATCGGCATTCCACAGGCAATACAAATTTTCATAATCTTACTTCCTTTCATATTCACACCTAAATTTGCCAGTTGCTTAATACCCTCTTCGGTGAGTTCATAAACCGCGGTTTTATCCTGGTCCTTATGCCTAAGTACTTTGGGCGGTTTCCTGGCCATCGCCGTTCCCCCTTACCAAACTCATGAAATGTTCCAGGAGCGTCCCGCCATAACGTTTCATCACCCCGCCTTCCGGGGCGAACAAATCGCCGTTGCTCAGATAATAATGAATGAGTGCCATCCAGGTATTAAAAAAGAGAGAGAGCGGCATGGCCCGGATAGTGCCGGCATCCATCTCCCCCTGGGCAGCCTGGGTGATGTGAAAGGATACCGCTGACTGAATCATAATAAAGGTATCCCGGGCCACTCTGGGCAGAAGCCGGGCCTCAACCACCAACCTGGTATAGAAGGCTTCAAATTCCATGATACTGGTCAAATGAGCGGCCAGCAATTCTCTGACCTCCCGGCAGTCACAGGCCAGTTCATGGGTGCGCAGGGTCATCTTTCCGCCGAATTCTTCAATCACGGCGGTTATCATGGCTTCATGATTGGCAAAATGAGCAAATACCGTACCGTGCGAAACCCCGGCCGCTTCGGCAATATCATCCATGCGCGTTGCCATGATCCCGCGCAGGCCAAATTCCAAAAACGCTGCCTCCAAGATCTTGCGGCGGGTCTGTTCCTTCTGCAATTGTCGTTGCGTACTTTTCATTTATAATGACTCCAAAATCATTGACTTTAAAGTCATTATATTAATAATATATTACCCTGTCAAGGATTTCAGGGAAATACTATTTTAAATGACCGCTGAAGTGCCGTTATTCCACAAAAAAGCTCATACCGCACGATATGAGCTTTTAAACGACTTTATTCTTTTGCCGGTTTTTTATGGGTTTGCCGCCAGAACTTTGATATATCCATAATTATAACCGGTCCGAAGGAGATGCTATAGCTTCCTTAAATTTCTTTCCCGCTTTAAAAGCAGGTATTTTAGTGGCAGGCAGTAGAATTTCTTCGCCTGTCGCCGGGCTTTTTACTTTTCTCGCGGCGCGATGCCTTACCTCAAACGTACCGAATCCTACAAATTGTTGCTTTTCCCCCTTGGCCAAGGTCTCCTGAATTGTAGCAAACACAGCCTCCACTGCCCGCCCGGTGTCTTTTAGAGTCAGATCAGCTTTTGCGGCTACTTCCCTTATAAAATCATTCTTGTTCAACCCAAATTCCTCCTCCAATAATTATTTGAATAAGCTATGAACAAATCAGTATATGAACTGAATCACGCCCCGCCTGCACCGCTATTCCAGCTACTGCTTCAGCAGCCCGTCCCGGGTGCATATCATTACTACTAACCCCTATGAGTTCCCCAGGGACCAATTTCATTTTTACCAAAGGGACTTCTATTATCTTTAATTATTTCAACCGAAGCAAGCGTAAATACAAATATATCCTGACCCAGCTGCTGACATTGTCCATCTAGCGCATAAACAGCTCCACTAACATAATCTAATATCTTTTGGGGTATTCCCGGCAAGGTATTATTTTCAAAATTGAGAACGACTTGCTTGTTGCTCTTAAGCTGGTCAACCAAGGCTCTGGCCTCTTCAAACTTTTCGGTTTTGCATACGATGACTTTTTGGCTCTTGTCATCATTAAAACCGGCCATGTTTAATCCTGAGCGGGCTTCATTTCTGGGTAGTACCGGAATGTTATCGCATTCCTCTTCGATCAAAAATAACTTCCAAAGTTTATCTACTATTCCCATGTCACTATCCCTTTCAAATGCAAGATCACTCACTTCAATATTTGCTGGTTGCTTTCCTTTCTTACTTTCCATCTCCATCAAAAAAACTGCATACCGAAGCATACAGTTTTTAATTCTCTGTTCCTCTTCGGCAGCCCGGCGGTCATGGCAGAGTACTTTAGACCCGTGGCTTTGCGTCCCTGGTTTTCACCAAGTTTGCTATTATCGGAGATTTATAATTTTTTGTTTTATTTTACCTGAAACGTCTTCATTTTCGCAATACATATTTCGAGTAATTAATATGTTTTTCATTTCAAAAAGCTTTATTTCTACAAATAACAATTCAGGCAGGTTTATCCGGCGGCAATTCTTCCCCCAGCGCCAAGCGGCAGAGGTCGCTGATCAAATAGTTCTTCATGCCGGAGGCACGGACATCAGTATTAAGGCTTTTAAAACACATGGGACACAGGTAGGCCATTGCTTCCGCGCCACGGTCCCGGGCATCTTTTATATTCTTCTCCCGAAATGGTTCGAACTTCCTTCCCCTCGGAAACAGCTTTTTATTCGGCCCTCCTTCTTCAGCCCCACAACAAAGAGCATTGCTGTAATCATATTTGCGGTTCACCCGTATAACCCCGATCATATCAAACACATCATTCAGTATGTCTCCAACTTCCGGCGGGGTGTAGCGGGAAGCACATGGACGCTGGTAGGCCACTTTCATATTTAACTTGTTAATACTGGTGGAATGTTCCCGGAGGTAATCTCGCAGGTACTCAAAGAGGTGAACCGGTCGGAAAGGAGTCTTGATTCCATACTCGGATGCCATATCAGTAAGAAGTGCATAACAATCTTCATGCACAAAAATAATTTCCTCGGCCCCCGTCCGGGCCAAATTGTCTACCATATTCTGCAGGCGGCTGCGCATGATCGACTCATTTCCCATATGAACAAACATTACATTACAAAAATAAGGCAGTCCCTTAATAATAGTCGTCTCTTCAAAAAGCTGCCCCTGGAAAGCCCATGGGGCAGTACCGTTCATGACACACAAAGAAACAGCCCTTCCCTTTACCGCAACCGGCCTCGGTTCTTGCTTGGCTTCGAACCTGTCTTTCATTTCATCGACTAATGCCGGATCCGTAAAGCCTCCATCCTCTTCCAGCCTTGCAAGAATAAGATCGAAAGGGCGGGCGCCCGTAGGACAATATTCATTGCAGGCCATGCAGGTTATACATTCATGGAGCCAGTCAACCTTTTCTCGGTTTATTAATTTGGTAAACTCCTCTTCGCCTTTTTCCAGATCAAAATCCAAGTAATGGCAACGGCTTAAACATACTCCGCAAAAATAACACCGGTCTATTTTAAACATACGATACCTCCCTTAAAAGAGCTTATACAATAATAATATAACCCCTGTACGGGGTTATACTATTGACGTTTGACCCAAAAGGGGGCAAATATATTTGTAAAGTTGTTCATACGTTGATTACGACTTTTTTGTCTGGTCATGACCGCTTAACATAAAGCTTCGGTATTTACAAATAAATCATACAATTTCAATATAATCGTCAAATTAATGAAGGTGTCTGGCGATGATAAATATATCCCCATTATTTCTTCCACTTTTTTCAGACGATATACAACCGTATTGCGATGAATATACAAACTCCTCGCCGTTTTGGAAAGACTGCCCCGATTATGGACAAATATCCTCAGGGTATGAATGAGATCAGAATTATGCTGCGAATCATATTCAGCCAGATCCAGCATTTTATTTAAAAATGTCTGTTTAATATCCGTTTCCATTAATATCTTATTTACAACCAGGTCCAGGCCCAACTGGTCATACCTGGCGATTCGCATATCTTTCATAACCTTAATAATTTCAATGGTTTCTTTAGCTTCTTCTATCCGGCTGCTAAAATCAGCCAAATCTTCAACACTGGTGCTTAATCCAACAAATAACTCTATGCCATATTTTTCTTGAAAGTACTCAATAATATCCTGACATCCTTGAAAAATCCGCTCCTCAGAAGAAGGGGTCGGTAGATTGAAAATAGTTGTAAATGATAAATCCTGTTTTATTACCGGATATTTACCCTGAACATAACTGATCTTTTTATTAATCTCCTTTATAAGCAATTCCATAAATAAGGAAAGCTGTTTTTCGTTAAACTTGTTTTTTAGGATATAATTATCAAAATTATTAATGTGAAACACCGCCACCACATGGTTTGAGTTTAAATCCCAGCCCAGTTCCCTGGCCTCTATACGCAACATGTCATCGGAAGCATATTGTCCGTACAAAATGCTCTCGAACAGAGGAACTTGCGCTTTAAGCGCGGCATTTTTCAAAATATCCTGATGGTTCAATAATGCGGATATGATAGCAATAATGCTTTCCAGTAGGGCTTTTTCGGTGGGCTGTACATTTTCGATGTTTTTTAAAACCACTAAAAATGCAACTTGGTTACCCCGCTGTACCCGGTAAAAGAAGTATGGCCCTTTATGGTAACCAAGCAAGGGGGTCCCGCTTTTTTCTGCCTTTCGTTTTAAATCATTTTCTCTGAAATACCTCAAAAAATCGCTGTATTTACCCTGAACCTGCCCCGATATCAATAACCTGCCATAGCAATCCAGGAATAATATGTTGGCGTTGACAATTTTTTTGGTAATCTTCATCAAATTCGGAAGCGGTTCGTCACCATTAACTGCGTCCATAACTTTATGCAACCAGAATTCATAATCATCGAAATTTTTTCTGGAATTTTCCAATATCTTTTCGCTTAATTGCAGGGTGACATCTCGAAACTTGTTCTCCGCATTAAAAGTTATTAACGGGAAACCCAACAGATTGGCAGTATCTATCATATGCCGGGGAACTTCTTTAAGATAGGCCCCCAATGCCAGTGTCATTCCGGTAACGCCTTTGGCATTGAGGTTTTCGATCAATCCATCTGTTATTTCGGGCACCGCCTGCAAAGCATAGGTGCTGCACAATATAATGTCGCCTTTATTTACCCATGGTCCAATTTGTGGTATATCCAATATATGAAACCAGTCGATGACCCTGTCCAATCCCTGGGCGCCGGCAATTACTTTTGCTGAAGCCAGAGAGGGCAGATTTAATGCTTCCCTAACTGTAAACGCGCTAGACTCTTTCATTCGTCGCACACCCCTTCAAAATCTCCTCCAGAGTTAACAGTCACAGTACCGGTTTATTTCAATTCTGTCTTTTTATGGGATCAAAGCACTGGCTTTGATCCATTTAAACAAACCCTTCAACTCCCTGTTTATAACAGTTCTTTTAAAGGTATTTGTAAACTCCTCAGGCTGTTTGGGCCAACACCTACGCTGCCAATATTCAGCCGATAACTCGCAGATTAACATATTTATGGATCGTTGCGGATAGAAGTTTCATTTCATGCCGAGCTTCCCGATCTTGGTAAGCCAGCAAAATACTTACTATCAGTATGACGGGGCAAAGTTATAGGATAAGCTCTTTCTGAAGGGCATTAATTTTTGCTATTCTTATTCACTTTCAATGCAACCACCAAACCTTATAGCCAAAGATTCAACAAGCTCTTAATTCCTTAAAGTTAGCTTTTGCATTTAACAAATGCTGAATAAACCATCCTTTTGTCGCGTTATAATCTTTTGTGTCGATTATTTAATTATATTATAACGCAGAGTGGCAGTTGACAAAAAGTATAATTTTTAATAATATGGAGGACTAGATCAAGTATCGGAATATATCTGTAATATTGAAGAACTTGTAATCGGGTCTTGTAGAAGAATCATTATGTTTCTTTGCTGGGAAGAATAGTCCAAGACATTATGGGATGGGGAGATATGATCTTCGCAAGTTCGTAGATTGGAGGGTGAACACAGCCTTACTTATTCACCCTCCGTGTCTATATCTTTTTATTTATTATCTCTTATTTGGCCTGAGAGGTTCTGACCCTCTCATTGGCCTTTTTTTTGGTTCGTTGCCACGGCAAAAGTCTTTCCTGCTTCAAATACTCTTTCTTAAGCAAATAATTTTATTCAATTATTTAATATTGACGGCAACATCTAAAATCTATCTACCCGTCCACACCGGTTTTCTCTTTTGTACAAAAGCGTTTAGCCCTTCTTTGCTGTCCTCACTGGCTTTGGCAACCGTGATCGCTTCAACTTCGTAGAACAAGGCTGAGTTCATATCAATGTCTATACACGCATTCGTGGTCTCTTTGGCTATGCGAACCGCCACCGGTGAGCATTTCTTCACCTCATTGGCCGATTTGATCGCTTCTGCCATAAGGTCTTTCAGGGGGACCACTTTGCTGACCATACCGATCCGATAGGCTTCCTGGGCGTCAATGGTAACTCCGGAGCACAGCATCTCCATTGCCTTCCCTAAGCCGACAATACGGGCAAGGTTCTGACATACGCCGCTGGTATTGGTAAGACCTACCCTGGGCTCAGGAAAAGCAAATTTCGCATTGTCGGAGCATATGCGCCAGTCGCAAATACTGGCTACTTCGGCTCCTCCGCCCATGGCCCAGCCGTTGATTGCCCCTATTACAGGTTTTCTGACCTCTCTGACATCAGTGGTGACTTTTTGGATCTCCATGCAAAAGTCTTTGAATTCCATGGTTGACATCTTTTCCATAAGTTTAATGTCGCCGCCGGCTATAAACGACCGGTCACCTTCACCGGTAAATATAATGGCTCTGATAGAGTCATCCGCCTTCGCATCTGCCAGGGCGGCTCTGGTGTCTCTTAAAAGCTCAGGACTTATAGCATTCAGAGATTCTGGACGATTGAATTTAATAATTGCTATACCATCATTTTTTTCGTAAATTACAGTTTCGAATTCCTTCTTCATTTGTTTCGCCTCCATAAATAATATAAGTACGACTCTAACCCCAATTCGGCAAACTGATTCATACCCTCCATGCATCATCCTTCCTTACATTACTTGAAGCAGTCCATAACCGGCATTGATCATCAAAGAGTAGCCCAATCCAATACAGTTAACGAACTCTTCCGTCTTTGTCGATTTATATCTTTCTGCAGCGCCTTGGTTGCTTTTACCCTTTTTAAAAACAAACTCCTAAAATCAGATACAGTAAAGCTATTTTTAACCTCAAATCACCGTGTAAGATCAACTAACTTCTTCGAGAGCGTCTTCACTGGGTGCGTCTTTTGCTTTGCGCTTTTTGAAAATGGGATAGGTCAGCAATATCAGTGCCAGGACTATACCCGACGTCGTCACCTGGACCCGCATGGCCGGATTAAGGATCATAACCACGATAACATACACGATTCCGGCAATGGCCAAATAAGTCAGATAGGGGAAGCCCCACATCTTCACCGCCAGCTCTTTGCCTTCCTGTTGCGCCCGGCGCCGCAATATTATTTGCGAAACGCCGATAACCGCGTAGACCAGCAGACCGACCGAGCCGGAAGCGTTCAGCAGGAAGTTGAACACTACCTCGGGCGAAATATAGTTGAACAGGGTGAACACAACCGCAACGCCCACGCTGAGCGTCAATGAAACTATGGGCACCCCGGCTTTATTGGTCCTGGTAAAGATTTTGGGAGCCGCGCCGGTCTCGGCAATTCCGTAAATCATCCTTGAACTCGTGTATAACCCGGAATTCAAGCAGGAAAGCACCGCGGTCAACACCACCAGGGTCATAAGTGTCCCGGCATAAGGTATCCCGAGATTTTCAAACACGACTACAAAGGGGCTCTTGAGAATGTCGGTCGAATCCCAGGGGATAAGACAGGCAATCACGGTGATGGACCCTACATAAAACAGCGCCAGTCTCCAAATTACCGTATTCAGCGCCTTATGAACCGCTTCTTTGGGATTGGGGGTTTCGGCCGCCGCAATAGCAACCATTTCAATCCCGATGAAGGGGAAGATAACAATCATGAAGCCTGTCGCGACAGCTGACAGCCCCATGGGGAAGAAACCGCCTCTCCCGGTTAAATTGGCAATACCGGGAGAATCGAATCCGGGAAATAATCCGATAATGGCTACAGCCCCGCAGATCAGGAAGATAATGATGGTCACCACTTTGATCAGGGCGAACCAGTACTCGAATTCTCCGAAATTTTTCACGGATACCATATTCACCCCGTAAAACATGAGTAATAAAACAATCGCGGCAATCCAAACCGGGATGCCCGGTAACAATTGGTGCAGCGTGGCAGCGCCTGCGGTTGCTTCAAAAGCAATGACGATAACCCAGAAATACCAGTATATCCAGCCGATAGCATATGACGCCCATTCCCCCAGCGCATCACCGGCATAGACCGCAAAAGAACCGCTGGACGGGTGGGCCACCGCCATTTCCGCCAGCTGTCTCATCACCAGAACGATCAATCCCGCCGCCAATATATAGGAAACAATTACCGCCGGTCCATTGGCATGAATGGCAGAGCCGCTTCCCACCAGTAAACCCGCCCCGATTACTCCACCCAAGGTAATCATGGTAAGTTGTCGTTCGCTAAGCTCCTTCCTTAGACCCTCGTTTTCATTCAAACGCTTTCCCTCCTTTATTTATGGCCGTCTCGGATAGATGCTGACTGCTGTCCGCACAAGCAGCCCCCGTTTTACATAACCCTGGTTCGTTATAGTCGCTGCAACTTGTCTGTTTTTTATCATGTCCCCCCCTTTGCTTTATGTTTTCCACCGTTGCTTTTGCTTGTATTCAAGTTTAATGAATCAATAAATTTATTAATATTGACATAAATCACTAAAAGCATTTCTCTTTTTTTGTTCATTTTGTCATATTCAGTCGAAATGCCTCAAGGACCGCAAGCTATTTATAAATTACTGTCGCTTAAATCACCGATAATTGTTTCCGGATCAGGGTTTTTGGTTCCCCAGCGTTTCTCTTTGTAGGACTCCATAAAGTCATCCATATTTATCTTGCTCCGCTTGAAATTCGGATCCTCAAGATCATCGATATCCATTGCCTTTGCTTGAGAACGTCGTTCCGTGAACCAATTGCTGCCGAAAGCATAGAAATTAGGATTAGGATTGAAGATGCGTTTAAGTTTACTGTTGCATACGGGACACTTTCCCAGATTTCTTTGGTCAACCCTAAGTTTGATATCAAATTGTCCGCACTTATTACATTCGAAGGTATAGGTTGGCATCTTTCCGCCTCCTGTCAGCATAAGTTTTTAGATTCCAAGATTGACGGCAACCATTGCGTTTTCAACCAACGCTTGTTGTTACCGGGATCTTGTATCGAACCGGCAAATGATTTTGCAGGTTCGATAAAGACCGCGTACCCCGCCCCCGGATAGACCATGGAACTCATATACTGGTAACTAAAGATTGCTGCCGGCTTAAAATCAGTATTTTCTAAGCAATTCGCGGGCGATGATATTGCGTCTGACTTCTGAGGTTCCGGCGCCGATATCCCACAGCTTGGTGTCTCTTAAATGTCTTTGGATCGGGAACTCCAGGCAGTATCCATATCCGCCGTGGATCTGTACCCCTTCCAGACAGTTCTGTACCGAGATTTCCCCGCAGTAGAGCAGCGAAGATGCCGCTACCATATCCAAATCAGTTCCTTTGCCGCCATGTTTGTCTTCTGCCGCGTCCACGAAAGCAGCGGCTGAAAAAGCTAATAGACGGCCGGTCTCGTATCTTACGTACATGTCCGCCAGTTTATGCTGGATGGCTTGCTGCTCGGCAATCGGCTTGCCAAACTGTGCCCGTTCCTTGGCATATTTCGCGCTGAGGTCGATGGCGGCTTTGGCCGACCCCAGGGCACAGCCCGACAGGGTAATACGTTCCGTAGCCAAACCGCTGGTCAGGATATTGACCGCCTTGTTTTCTTCGCCCACCAGGTTCCCGGCTGGGATTCTTACCCCATCAAACCCCAGTTCCCCCGTGGGAGAAGTTCTCATCCCGAATTTACGGAGTTTGTTACAGGTATAGCCTTGGGGAGCGGGGTCTATTTCCATAATGAAAGCGCTCATACCCTTGGCCCCCTTTTCCGGAGCGGTCTTGGCGTAGAAAAGCAGGGTTTGACCGATAGGGGCGTTGGTGATAAATATCTTGTTGCCGTTGATTATCCAGCTGTCCCCGTCCCTCTTGGCGGAAGTCCGCAAGGACATGGCATCGGAACCGGCATTGGATTCGGTAATTCCCAAACATCCGATGGCACGTCCATCACATAAGGGCGGCAGGTACTTCATTTTCAGCTCTTCGCTGGCGTTTCGCCTGATGTTGTCGGCGCAGAGAATGAGATGGGCTCCCCAGGACATGGCCAGAGCATTTGATACCCGGCCCAGCTCAGAGGTGCAGATAAGTGCTTCGGTGTAGCCTTGTCCCGCTCCGCCGTATTTTTCTTCGATAACCAAACCGTTCAGTCCCAGTTTGGCAGTCTCCTGGAAAAATCCCTCCGGATAATGATCTTCTTCATCGGCTTTCTCCATCTTGGGCTCCAGCCAATTTACCGCCCACTTATAAACAGTGTTAGCGATTAATTTTTGTTCACCAGTCAATTCAAAGCCTATGGCCATAATTCAAACCTCCCTATATTTTTCACAATTATTGCTTTTTAAAAACTCTTGATTCCCTCCGCCCAAGCTGCATTAAGCCTGTCAAGTTCAATTCGGTTCTTCCGGGCGGCATTATTTGATTCTCACCGGTTGCATTATTTCCCCGAGATGATGCCATCCGGGCCCAGGTAATCATGGCCCCACATTCTGCTGGTATAGGGGATCTTATACTCTTTTCTTTCCTTCATGTGATCGGGATAGCGTCTGCTCCCGGTTTCTGTAACCTTCATGGAAACCGGGAAATGTTTGGGTAAAAGACTTAGCTTGTAGGCTTCCTCCCTCAACCATTCGCGGTCATCAGGATGGGCAATTGATATTATGGCCTCCGTACGTTCGTAGCCGTTTAATCCCCTTAGATTTACCATTCCATATTCGGTGCAGACCCATGAAACCAGTTGGGCCGGTACATCAACTACGCTGCCGGGGGGCAGTTGCGGTATAATGCGCGAGGTCTGATGCTTGCTGCGGGACGTGGCGGCGGCAATTCCCCGTCCCCCCTTGGATACGGCACAGAAGGAAATAAAGTTAAAAATGCCGCCGCTGCCGGAAATAGGCCGGCCGTCGAAGTGCCCGCAACAAATCTGCCCGTAGAGGTCAATCGCCACAAAATTATTAATGGCCACCATATTGTCAATGCGGCTTAACTGCACAATATTATTGGTATAATCCTCATCGTAAACGGCCAATTCCATATTGTGATGGACAAAATCATAATATTTTTTATCGTCAAACGGGAAGGCAAACGTCCAAACACTCCTGCCGCGATCAATGTTTTTGAAAAGATTGGTCACCTGACCGGACTCAATAAGCGTCATCAGTCCCGAGTTCAGCATCTCGGTGTGGACTCCCAGGTTTTTCAGGCCGGCATCTTTAAGTCCTATAACCACCGCAGAGGGGAGAGAGCCAATCCCCAGTTGGATACAGTCCCGGTCATCAATTAGGGTCAGGACATGATTAGCGATTGCCACCTCTTCGGGAGTAGGTACGATTTTGGATTCGTCCATTTGCGGCCAGCGGTATTTATCGCAATCTACCTCTACGATATAATCCACCTCGTCAATATTGATGACATTGTTGGCTCCACCCTCGGCCCACGGGTAATCCTGCCGCACCTCCAGGACCGTTTTTTTGGCTGTCTCCTTAAAAACTATCCCGTTATTCGTACCGTAAGACAGGTTAAAAAAGCCTCGGTGATCTGAAGGGCTTACCGCATTGACCCACCAGTCTATCCCCCGTTTGGACTTGACTTCATTGTAGAAACGGTAGTGGTGGAACCACATCCCCATCGCCCATCCCCAATGAGCCCAGCTTGTGACCCCGTTTTTATCACGAGCTTTGCGATTCCAGGGGAAATAAAAGAATTCATGGATACAATGGTATTTCTGCTGCGGGTCCATCTCCTGCCACCAGGGCTGAGAAAAATAGCTGGCATAGCACCATAATTCTATATCTTTAAGATCGGCAGGCCCCGGTCCCAGCCTTTGCGCCACAGCTTCCATGCAGGCCGTGGCATCTCCGGCGGCTGTCCCGGCCAGCAGCCAATCGCCCGGTTTTACCATCTCCGCAAATTGTTTTGCCGATATGGTTTTGTCCCTTATTTTTTGTTGAATCGGACTTGTCATTTTTATCTCTCCTTCAACTGGGATCAGATCATTCTTGATACTAAAAATTAAACAGATAAAGCAAAACCAAATTGGGTTTGGCAGCCTAAATAATATTAAATTCCCTATATTCCCTGATATCTTCGTCACTTAGCCCTAATTCTGTTTTTAACACCTCTTCGGTATGCTGACCAAGCAGAGGGGCCGGGCTTTCTATCGAACCGGGGGTTTCGTAAAACTTGACGGTTACTCCCTGTATCCTCATTTTTCCTATAGTCGGATGTTCGACTTCCACTACCATTTCGCGGGCTTTGAAATGAGGATGATTGACAATCTGCTCAACATCCAAGATAGGGCCGCAGGGGACTCCCTTTTCTATTAATCTTGCTTCCGCCTCGCTGACACTTAGGCCCCGGGTCCAGCTATTGATGACGTCAGTTAACTGGTCACGGTTAACGACTCTGAGTCCATTGTCGGCAAACCTCTCATCATCAGAAAGTCCGGGGTTCTCCATCGCCTCACATAACAGCTTCCAAAGTTTTTCGCTTCCGGCCGCCAGAACTATGAACCCATCCTTGCATTCATACATGTCATAAGGGCTGGTGGCAGGATCAATGTTCCCCGACCGCCCCAAAACCGTGCCTTCAATGTCATAAACCGGCAGGGCGTTTTCAAGCGCCGCGAACATAACATCAGTCATCGAAACGTCTATGCAGTTCCCGCGCCCGGTTTTTTCTCTGTGGTACAGCGCCATCGCAATTGCTCCGGCCAGGTAAGTACCGGCAAAATTATCTCCCAGACCGGGTCCCGCTTTGACCGGGTGCCCGCCTTTATCGCCGGTAATACTCATCATGCCGCCCATCGCCTGGGCAATCACATCGTAAGCCGGTCTGTCTTTTAAAGGGCCGTAATGTCCAAATCCCGTACTCGATGCATATATAATCCTCGGATTTACCTTTTTTAGCTCCTCATAACCCAGACCTAACTTTTCCATGGTGCCGCAGCGGAAATTTTCCACTACCACATCCGCAATTCTAACCAGATTTTTAAGGATTTTCTTGCCTTCCGGCTTTGTAATATCCAGAGTTATTCCCTTTTTATTGCGATTTACGAAGGCATAATAAGCACTATCACCGCATCCTTCCCGGAAAGGGGCCCAGCCTCTGGTCTGGTCGCCACTTCCCGGCTTTTCGACTTTGATTACTTCCGCCCCATGATCAGCCAGCTGCATCGTGCAAAATGGTCCATTGTAGGCTTGAGTCAAATCAATAACTTTTACTCCGTCGAGAACTTTACCCATTAATTTCAACTCCTTCTGCTGTAAACCATATACATATCATCAATCTTGCAAAAAATCCCTCCTTAATTCAGATGAACGGATTTTATAAAAGTACAACCCTGGAATTATACTTTTATACTCTGTGACTGCTTTTTGTCATG
This sequence comes from Syntrophomonadaceae bacterium, assembly GCA_034927445.1. Classification (GTDB taxonomy): domain Bacteria; phylum Bacillota; class Syntrophomonadia; order Syntrophomonadales; family Syntrophomonadaceae; genus PHAA01. The sequence continues at coordinate 54,042 of JAYFPZ010000014.1, read as the reverse complement.
GTACAACGCCGATTAAAGTTGTACTATTGACGTTTGTTCCAAAAATGAAAGATCATATTTTGTCAAAAATGCGCGCAAGGTGACGCAAACAGGCTTGCCAGCCTGCTTATAAGTCGCATTAGCCGCTCTTTTTACAAATTTTTTATACGATGCGGAAAGCGGCAGGGCTTGGAATGGGCTAAAATCCCGGATAGTCTGGCGAGATAAAACAAGCTCGAAAGGAGGGAAAATCATGGATTTAATGAAGGCTTTGAAGAAGAATGCCGTCTATCTTGAAGATGATCGGTTTGATTTTTTGACGGGCTATTTATCGAAAAGCAGTAGATGGCGTGCGGGTAACAAGAGATGTTCGACAGCACCGCCGCCCTATTGGTTTAGTCAATTCCGGATTTTAGCTTTCCTCTGATCAAGGCAGCGATAAATATAAGCAATGGCAGTCCCAGGCTCAGACTTATGCAAATTTGGGCCCAGGGAAAGCGAAGAAAGTGAACGTAGCTATTATGATCTTTAGCCATGAAGTAAGTAGCCATAAACAGGATCAGTGCCAGGGTCAGAATAATATGCCGGTCTTTCTTCAGACCGCTGATCTGTTTAACGCTATACAGGGAACAATAATACAGGGTTGCAGATTGTACGAAGGTCGAAAATGTAAATAAGCCTACCATAATCAGCTCATATCTGGGTAAATACCTGGTTAACTGGGCACACCTCACCTGCTGCATGCAGACTACCACATATTGTTTCATGGCCCCGGAACCAATTACCCCCAGTTCAAAAATCGGCCAGATTAATATCATCAAGGCAGACACTATCATAGCCCAAAAAGTAAGGGGCATTACTTTTTCCTTATTATTAAGCATCGGATAAATCATGCCCACCGCGAAGATAGCCATAGCCATATCGCCAAATATGTAAATACTGTGGCGGATATTGGCCTGGAGCCCTTGATCGAACAGGGGCAGCAGGTTCCTAATCTCAAATTCGCCCCAGGTCCCGAATATCATAGTTATATTAATAACTAAACAGCCCAGAAATCCCCACAGGGAAAAACGAATGATATTTTCAATTCCCAAAAACGCTCCATACATACAGAGCAGAACATAGGCTAAACAAATAATCCAAAATGGCGTATCAATCAAAAAATACTCCTTCAGGTGCATGGTCATTACATTGGCAGAGGTGGCAAATGCGGCCGCAAAAAATAGTAGCAGGATTGCGCCCACCAATTTACTTGGCCATTTACCCAAAACCTCTTGCGAGATCTGGATTATCGTTTGTTCCGGAAATTTAGAGTTGAGGCAGATAATCCCCAGAATTACCAAAATGCCGGCAAAAAAACCTATGGACATGGCCGTCCAGGCATCTCCTCCAACTTCCCGGGCCGTGACCCCGGCGGTAATTCCAATCGCTTTGGCGTAAAGCAGATTGGGTATCAGCAAAAAGAATTGCATTCTGCTTATTTTAATTTTAGTCATATGTATTACTATTCTCCTTATTATCTCTCAGGGGAATCTCATTTAAAGTACTTGATTCAATCGTGATGTGGGCCTCCACTTTTACTTCAACATCCGGGTATATATCGGTCCATCTATTTTTAAGTTCTCCGTTCCAGGCCTGCTTATGCTGCGCGTGGACGATAGCGCCAAAGCCCAGAACATCACTTTTATACTCTTTTTGAACCTTGTTTAATCCCAATTGCACTTCCTTGACAATCTGTTGCTCCAACTTGGCTTCCACTTGGTCTTTAAATTGACTGATGGACAAGCCGGAGAAAGTATCTTCTTCCGCAATTTCCCCCGTTCCGGATATTTTAATCGTAAACCCGGGAGTATCCTGATCAAGCTGGGAATCAACCTTTACCTTCACATTTTTTATTTCCACGGCGACTGATTTGGTGCTGTTTTCGGGATGATCCACGGAGATAACCCGATTGGTATTATGGCTTAAAACCCAAGACAATCCTCTGGTTTCATCTACGGTGAGATAGCCCAGCATGCGATTCTGTTTAAAAACAGCCATACCTGCTATTTCTATTTGGGCTTCGGTGTTTTCCGTCCGTTGGCTTAGACCAGCCTCTGTTATGGCTTGATTAAAGGATAAGGATGTAATTAAGAAATCTTTATTTTCACTGGTAAAATCCCGGTATACCTCCAATAAATTACTGGGCAGTCCCAACCCGGTAATTTGTTGATATCTAAAAACGTCGCCCATGGATTGACCGGGAATACTGCCCATCCCCGCATTGGCGGCGAGAAAATCACTGGCATTCCCTTGGGCAACCGCTATCCACGTTTTCATTCTCAGCTCATGATTATGACTAAAGAAATCAATAACCGGGCTTATATCATCCTGGGCCAGGGATTCACCTACAATAATCACATTGTTATGCGCCCACATGATTCGTTGGGAAGAAAACCGAGCTATTTCCCTGATGGCCTCAAAGATAGTTTTGCCTTCCGCACTTGCTACCCATACATCCTGTTGGGTTTTGTTGGAATCTCCGGTTGAACTTCCCATCTGGGTATTGGCAATTTGAACCGTAAGCAGGTACTCATTAGGATTATTCACGGATTTGTCGATCCCTACCGCCATAACGAGTCCGAGTTCATTTATCTCTCTCATATCCCAGCACCCGCTCAAAGATATCATAGCAATCAGCATGATACATAAACCGGCCTTTTGCCCAAGCGATGCCTGTCTTTTCATTGCGAGTCAGGCTGAGGCCGCAAGTCGGCTGCTTGCCGGGCTTTATCCTTGGGGCGGGCCAAGTCCGGCCGATTGGTCATTTTCCAACGTGGAGCCCGGTATAGAGTATCTTTCAGACTATCTTTGCCAATGGGACTTATGGGTGCATAAAAAGGCGTTCCAAATGACCGCAATGACATAATATGTAAAGTGATGGCTATAATACCTCCCAGGAAGCCGAATATCCCCAAGGTAGCAGACAAAATCAGCAAAGGAAAGCGAAGCAGCCGCAGAGAAGTACTCATACTGGTAGAGGGTATGGCAAAAGAAGAGATTGCACCTATGGCAACGGCAATAACCAGAGCCGGTCCCACCAGCCCTGCTAATACCGCCCCCTGACCAATAACCAGGGTTCCGATTATACTTACGGTTTGTCCCAGCGCCCGGGGTATTCGCAGACCGGCTTCGGTCATCACTTCAAATATTATTTCCATAAACAAAGCCTCAATTACAGCTGGAAACGGCACTCCGGACCTGTCTGCCGTCAGCTTGATGGCAAGGGAAGTAGGCAGCATTTCTTGATGGAAGGAAGTCAATAGCACATAAGTTGAGGTGCTGGATAAAGTCAGAAATATCGCCAGCAGTCTGATCCATCTCCAAAAAGTGCCGACGTAGAATCTCTCGTAATGATCACCGGGTACTTCTAAAAAGTTCCAGAACACCGCGGGCACGATTAAGGTAAAAGGCGTGTTATCCACTAATATGGCTATTCTGCCTTCCAAGATCGCTGCCGCTGCTTTGTCCGGCCGTTCGGTATGTTCGATTTTAGGAAACATCGAAAAAGATCCGTCTTCAATAAATTCTTCTATATAATTGCTGGCTAAAATCGAATCCGTCTTTATCTTATTTAAACGCTCCCTGACTTCGGTTAAGAGCGAATCATTAACCAAACTTTCAATGTATACCAAGGCAATGTCGGTCTTAGTCCTATCGCCGATTTTAAAGCCTTCAAACCGCAGGCTGTAATCCCTGATGCGCCGGCGGATCAATGCCATATTGGGCATTATGTCTTCCACAAAGCTGTCCTTGGGTCCTTTGGTTTCCACCTCCGAGGTGGGCTCGGCTATGCTCCTTGCTTTCCAGCCCCTGTTCGCCAGAATTAAGGCAGCATTGCATTGTTCTATAAAAAGAACTGAATCTCCCGAAACTATGGCATCACAAATTTCGTTCCACTTTTGGGTTGATTGTACCCCGGATACTGACATGCCAGCATCAATCAGCATCTCAACTTTGTCCGTTTTATTATATTGATTTCGGCCACGGGCCGACCGCATCTTTGCAACCAGTGGCGCTATGATCGCGTCTTCCAATTCGGTAGTATTTACCAATCCCTTTATGTACACGATCATAGCGCCGCAATTGTCCAATGCGGGTATAACCAGATGGCGATAACAAGTATCCATCCCTTGACCGATGGTATTGATCAGATACTGTTCGTCGTTATTTAAGTCACCGGTTATTTTACTATCCATTGTATATACCAAATCCTTAACACGATCAGATGTTAATATTATTGGTTGCAAAATGTATAAATATCCCGTAAATAATGACCCGGCTGGAAGTGATCGGGGGAAGTGGCACAAGCAAGGGTTAGCGAGGCTTATGGATTGTTGCTGAACACATAATGAGACCGCCACGAGCAAACGATTGCGCGGCCGTTGCCTGCCTTTTGATTATTTCGTTTGGAAATACCCAATAAATGTTATTATTATTATAACTGAATCAGACACAGGAATTGGAGTTGATAGAGCATGTCAAATTTTATCATACAATATTATTATTTTCTTAAAGATGATTCCGGTCTGCTTGAAAACCTTGTGAATATCCTTAAACGGAGCGGGCTTGATCCGGCTGAGAGCATTCAGCCGTCAACCCTCCTGGATTCCAGAGGATTCTACTTCAATCTTGCCGATATTTCAGGCAAAATGAACATACTGGGAATCAAGACTACCAATGGCGAAGGGGGCTGGGCCCGGGCCCTGGAATTACTCCAATCCTGGGAAAAGGAAGCCGCCGTCGATGCTGAGTCCGTCATGGGCAGACTCAGTATCTTAGTGGATACTGACGGGAGATGGCCGGAGGAGCTTCAGGCGGCGGCCAACCTGGTCAAATGCCAGGCGGCGGCCTGTGCCGACGTCAGTGAAAATCCGCTGTTCCGCCTACCCACGGCGGCCAATGATAATGAAGCCTTCTATGTTTACTCGCCTCAGGCAAGTTCCGAGGCCGCACCCGTTCTTTTGGGGCACCGGCTGCCGCTAATCCATGGCCAGGTTATCTTTTTACATGAGTTGGATTCGGTTTGGCTCGACCGTAATTACGCCATCTCCCGGGAAAAGGACGAGCTGGAAAAAGATCTGATTCGCATCCTTCATACCAAACTGGTGATGCACCAGCCGAATCGGGCTATTAGTGACGATTTGGAGAGAGATATAGAGGTGCTGGCCACTGCTTATGCCAAACTGGTTGCCAACAAGAAGTTGATCAGCGATGGGATTAAGCGGTTGGAATCCAATCTGGCCGCGGTGGAAAAGCAGTTCTTGAGTGAGCCCGCTCTTGGTATGAACGCAGATGCCGTCGTCCAGATGATGGCTGCCTATCATACCCGGACTGAAGATCTGCGGCAGACCTCAGAGAATTTGTATCTTGCCGAGGGAAAGTTCCAGGCTGCCATCGAAGTGGTCCAGAGCAAGATCCAGGTTATCAACAGCCGCATCAATATGGACACGCAGATGCAGATAAAAGAATTGCTGAATGTTAACACCGCCATGCAGAGGAAGAGCCTCGTATTTCAATTTGCGGCCGGCTTAATCGAATTCATAATCCTGGCCTACTACAGTCTCAACCTTTGGTCGCACCTGACCCATACCGCGGCCGAAATAATTCCCAGTTGGATCCAATTAATTTTCTTGCTGCTTTTTTCCGGCAATACTGTACTCCTGACCCATTACCTGGCCGAATATGTGCAGGGTGAGAAAAAGGTACGCAATAGACTGCTCTTGGCCGGGATATGCTTGATTTTAATCATAGCCCTAATCATGGCAGGCACCTATTGGGCTCTTCAGCAGGAGGCCGCGATATCAACCCACTAGAGCTAAGGCTTTCAGACGGTCTTTGAGCTTTTTGAGATGCCCGGCTTCCTCCTTGGCTATTTGTTCCAACATCAGCCTGGTCTCGGGGTCCTCTACCTCCCGGGCCAAATTATTGTAGCGGTTCATGGCGGCAGCTTCCGCTTCTATAGCCAGTTCCAATGCCTCCTTGAGATTCATCATGTTCCATTTCTCCTTTGCAGTGATGTCAGCGTTGCAGTGTATATAACATTATATTATCCCAAACATCCCTTATCTTCAATGCAGCTCATTTATACATTACGCGGATTGTATCCGTCCGGCTTAATCTGCCCATTTCGTGTATCTTTACAGATATCGCAACATGCCGACTCCTGTTTCCGTTATTATTCCCACATTCTTTAATAAAAGTTTTTAACAGTTTAAATTTTGTTTAACTTCCTTGATTATAATGACCCTATTATATTGATGGAGGTCATATATGCTGAATGTAAATATAAACAAGTGCGATGGCTGTGGACGATGTGCCGCAAACTGTCCAGGCAATGTCTTTATTGTAAGAGAAGTAAGCCAGGCAGAATATACCGGTCTTAGCCTGTTCGGCAAACTGAAGATCAAGGCCAAAGGCAAATTGAGATCATATGTACTCAGTGAAGAAAATTGTGTGGGATGCGGCACTTGTGTGAGCATTTGCCACGAGCGGGCGATAAAATTCGTTTGATTCACCCTACTACCTGCATGGAGTCCAGGTATTCATTTCCGTCCCACAGACTTGACACGGCATATTAATAACCCGGGATCAGCGACCCCGAGCCATTACATTAATTATTTGATTTTAAGATATTCCAGAATCTCAGCGGCATTGGTGTCGGGTTTGACCTTGGACATGACCTTTTCAATCACGCCATCTTCATCAATGATGTAAGTGGAGCGCACCACGCCCATGCTCACTTTGCCATAGAGCTTTTTCTCCTGCCAGACATCGTAGGCCTTAATGGCCTGAAGTTCCGGATCTGAGAGTAGAATAAACGGCAGGTTATGTTTGTCTGCAAACTTCCGGTGAGAAGCGGTGCTGTCCTTACTGACACCGATCACCACCACGTTTTGGTTCTTAAAATCCTCATAAGCTCCAGCAAACGCACAGGCCTGCCGGGTGCAGCCGGGGGTGTTGTCCTTCGAATAAAAATAGAGCACTACTTTTTTGCCCCTAAAACCGGATAGGACGACTTCGTTCCCGTCTTGGTCAGGCAGGGTAAAATCAGGCGCTTGGCTGCCGGCTTGCAACATCCTGGGTTCCTCCTTCTTGAACAGTCTCTGCTTTATAAAATAAAGCATTGTGTCGCTAATAATACCACTTCTTTTCTTGGGATCAGCCGGCCGCCACATAATAATCGTCAAAGTTTCCGGAGTACCACTCGTCTCCACTGATTGCCCAGTTCATTATTTCACGCAGGTCCAGGCCGGAGTTATCAGCGCCGGTAAAATAAATGCGGGGGGTTTCCATATTCCGGGACAGGGTGGCCCAGGTGGAATCAAGCATGCACCGGGTCAGAGAATCCACAGCAAAGAAGCGGTAGCCCATCTTCTCTTCCAGGAAAGTATCGGTAGCATTGCCTGCCGGCATAAAGGAGGCGTCCTCCGCCCAGTGGACCCGCAACTCATCTCCGACCACATCAAAGGAGGTGTAGGAGAACCTCAGCCCGGTCAGGGCAGTCAGTCCGTCCATCAACTTCTCCGGCGTAAGCTTGCCATAATATCTCATCTCATAGGTTTTTTCCGCACCATTGACAATGAAGTAGAGGGTGGCGTATTGCTCGGGAGCCTGGGGACCCGACTCCTCCAAACGGTACACCGACTGCAAAGTATTATAGAGAACGGCAGAGACGGCAGCGTTGTTCATCTCCCTTAAAGGCATGAGATAACCGTCGTTCGTACCGGAAACGATCCCCACGTTATAAAGAGCGTTAAGGGGTACTCTGGCCCAGGAACTTACATCGCCGTAGTCCTTAAATGAAGTCAGCGCCATGTCCCAATTGCCCTGATCGGCCCCAAACTGAGGAAGGGCGTTATACAGGAAGGTAAAAGCCTGCTCCCGGTTCAAGGCAAGCCCCGGAGAGAAAGTGGTGGATGAGGTGCCCGAGGTGATACCAGCCTGTACCGCCCACTCTGCCGCGTCAAACCAGGGGTCGCCGGGGTTCACGTCGGAGAAGACGGGGGCGGAATAGATGACTCCATCGGGAGCCTCCGGGCAGCCCAAACTGCGCCAGAGATACAGAACAAACTCTCCCCGGGAGGCCTCCCGGCCTGGGTTGAAGCAGCCGTTGCCATCCAACTCCATGATGCCTTTTTCCACGGCATACGCTGCATAGTTATAGGCCCAGTCGCTTTCCTCCAGGTCGGGATACCCGGCTGCCGAAGCGGTGCCTGTCAGCAGGCACAACGCCATAATCAGGGCAACTACAAATTGTTTTTTAAGGTATCTTTTCACAGCTATCATCCCTTCTCCAATATAATGTCCTCATATTTGATCCACTCTGATCACTCTACTTCCCCCAACCATTCATTATTAATAGCGCTTTCAATGACAGGGGATTTGGTTGGCAGAGGGGCTCCCTTTTTCTGAGCGTTGGTTACCTATCTGATACCATATAATTTAGCATAGCAGATAATGCTATTAGGGAATAGCGTTCGGAGTTACTTTTTTCAGGAGAAGCTAAAACTCCTGCGCAGGTTAAGGTAGGGGTTGACTTTAGTGACACGGGGGGCAGGATGCTGTTAATGGACTCGGCTTTTGCTGCTGTTATTAGAGCCGGTTAATCCCCATACGGAAACTTTAACTTATTATATAATTGGTTTTGCGCTTTCGCCGTCCCTAATGATTTCAATAACGCGCGGGTCTGACCACCTGAACCGATTTTCCCCTCAGGCCTCCCCTTCTCTATCCGGCCTATGCCCTTGTTCCGTCTCTCCGGCAGTTAGAGTCTCCGGTTTCTTATCCGAGGCAGCAGGGCCTTTTGCTTCTGGTTCCTCCTGCTTTTTTACCCCAGAACTTTTTTCTGTTTTTTCCGTTTCCTTCTGCTTTTTCAGATGAACCGCACCCAGGACAGCGCCCGCGCCGGCCACTGCCCCCAGCGCACCGGCTCCGGCGGCGATTCCTGCGGCAGACGGTGCAGCGGACGACTCCGTTGCGACGGTGTAGTTACTGCTGCTGGAGGCGATGGTGGTGTTGATCGTCATGCCGGCCGCCGCTCCGGCCGCCGCACCCCCGGCGGAGGCCACAGCCACCGGGTTTTGATAAAAATCCCGGTTATGAGCCTTCAGGCTGTCCACCTGCTGCACCTGGCTGGTCTCAACCGCTGTGTAGCTTTCCACACTCTTGGCCAGAACCTCCCCCGCCATGTTAATAATTGCCCTGGATTCCCCCAGCTGGATGCTGAGTTTTTGCAGGTTGCCCTGCACGGCAGCCAGCATTTCATCCTGTCCCAGCTTGCCGTAGATTTGATTTACCCGCTCGGTATAACCGTCCACCAGCTTGGCGACAGCTTTCAGGTCTTCACCCTGTTGACTCAGAACCTTGTACGACACCTTATATTGCATCATAGGCCCGCTCCTTTCCCCGTCAATTACCTCATGGTGTTGTTCGGCAGCTTCGGCATTTTAGCGGCTTCATCCTGCACCGTCTTTTCATTGCGCTCATAGGTATCGGCGGAATCGTACAATGTGTTCACCAAGCGTTCTACCGTACCCAGGCTTTCAGAACATTGGTCCAATATTTTCTGAAAGCTGGCGTTAAAGGCAACCGCCGCCTCCCCCGTCCATACGCCTTTCAGGGATGCTACCTGGCTGTTTGAAGCGTGAAGGGTGTTGCACAGGGAGGTATGAACCTTGCCGATATCATCGGCGATTTGGCGCAGCCTCGCCGGATCGGCCTGAATCTCGTTTGCCATTATTTTCTACCCCCCATTTTGGATTTGATCGCTTCGGCAGCCTCCATATCAGCCTTGCCATAGGTATTGGCCACCGTTGTGAGTGAAGCGGAGCAACTCCTGATCGCTTCCGCCAACTGTAAAAAATTCTGCGTGTTCTGGAGATAAGCGTTTTGATAGGCCTTGTTGGCTGAGTACCGCCTCCGTTTTGCACGCAGCGCACTCAACGTTGACGGTGGTGTGCGTCACCAACTGCTCCGGTAAAAAGGACAGCAACGTCTGCTCCAGCTTGGTCCAAAGAATGGGTTTGGAGAGATAGTCGGAAAATCCGGCCTCTAAAAGCCTCTGTCGCGTTCCGGTAGTAACATCGGCGGTCATTGCGATAACGGGCGGAGCGCACTCCAATGACTGACGCAGCCGGCGCAGGGTCTCGATTCCGTCCATCTCCGGCATCATGTAATCCAGTAAAATGGCATGGTAATGGTTTCGGCTTACCAGTTCCAGACATTGCCGGCCGCTCAGAGCTGTATCGATTTGCAGCATGGTCCTGGCTAGCAGAGATTTCACCACGTGCAAATTGCCTTCATTGTCATCTACAATCATGACGCGCCCCTGGGGGGCAAAAAAGCTTCTCTCAGCCAGGGGGGATGAGGATTTGTGCAGGGAAGCGGGAATCTCCGCCACATAACCCTGGGGAATTTCGGCAACTATGGCGGTACCGCTGCCATATTCGCTTTGTACATGCAACTGGCCGCCCATCAAAGTCACCAACTTTTCGGCAATGGAAAGCCCAAGGCCGGTACCCTCGATTTTACGGTCTCGAACCGTGTCGCCCCGAGTAAAGGCGTCAAAGAGAGAATCAAGGTTTTCCGGCCGGATACCGATACCCGTATCCGTCACCACGATGGAAAGCAGGATGCCGTCCCCGTCGGGCAGTTCCGTTCCGGTGAGGGCAAGCTTAACCGATCCCGATTCGGTGTATTTGACGGCATTGCTTAAAAAATTGGTGGCAATCTGCCGGATATGCAGGGTATCTCCCCAGAGCATGGCTGGCAATCCGGAAACCTCCGAGGAAAAGGCGAGTCCTTTTTTTTCGCTTGGTCCATTCCCATCTGTATCAACCGCTGGACCAAGTCGCCGGTAAAATAGGCTTCCTCCAAAAGCTCCATTTTGCCGGACTCGATTTTGGAAACATCCAGAATATCATTGATGAGAGAGAGGAGCATCTTGCCCGAATCTTGGGAGCGAGTAATATATCCGGTAATGGTGGCGGAAGGATTCTCCCGCAGAACCATCTCGTTCATACCCAGTATGATATTAATGGGAGTGCGGATTTCATGGCTCATGTTGGCAAGAAAGATGCTTTTGGCCTGGTTCGCCCGGATGGCCTCCTCCCGGGTCTTCTCCAGCAAGCGCTGCTGCTTGTTGTACATGCTGAAACTGAGATGCATGGTGATGCCCAGCGCAATACTGACCGAGACAAATCCTACCATAACATCCGTGAGGAACTGCTTCTCACTCTCAAACCAGCTAACCTGTTCGGGTACATAATATCCATATCCACAAAGCGCGATGTAAAACAGCAGCTCCAGAACGGTAATAACGATCATCCGCCGGCCTTCCAGCATAAATACGGTAAATACGATACCGAAAATAAAGAACGAAGGCAGGCCGCTTCGATAACCCCCGCCGGAGAAGAATAAAAAAGCAAATCCGGCAAAGAAAATAGAGATAATCGTGATCAGATAGCATCGCTGATACTTACCGCTGGCGTAGGAATAATAAAGCAGTCCGAAGGAAAGTACGGCAATAAACAAATTGAGACCCGCCATCAGCGGGCCGGCAATAAAAAAGGAAAACAGCGCCATCAGAAAGCTGATGACGGTCCCCGCCATAGCCAGCAGATTAAACAGCCGCACGCGAAAATCCAGTTCAGAATTGAAAAATGTAGTTGTTAGTTTATGCCACAAAGGTTTCATCCGGCACCTCCGAGTGCGATCGTAAAGTTGAGGTTGATAGGAGGCGTACGTTTTCCATTATAGCATATCTTGATGCCGGTACGTGCGCCGGACAGCGCAACAGTTCCCCCCCGTCATGCTCCCCGTTTCATCCCCCTGCCCAGCCTGTAGCGAGTCCGCCGCCGGCGTTACCGGAGGTTGGCTCACCGGGCGCCGGATTAACGCCGGCCTACGACCGGCTGTTGGGATAATCCCGTTATTTGACCACCGGCAGACCAAACGACCGGGTATAGCTTAGCGCCGAAACTAAAACGGCAATATAAAGGTAAAACAAGTTGGGCAAGGCAAAGAAAATATTGATGTAGGAATCGTCGATATAGAGTATGGCCATTGACAGGAAAGACAAGGCGCACAGAGCCGACACGACAGCCGCCAGCAAAAAAGGCCATATCGGCGACGACTCCAACGCCGCCGCCCGCTCGAGCAGGATTAAAATGTACATCGCCGTCGAAGCCGCGCAGGTAATCGCGGCCAGGAGGGCTGGCACGGTGGTGATGATCAGCCAGCTTTCATTATCCTCGTGAAAGACACCGGCAACAATCAGGCTGACGATCAAGGCCAGGCCGCTGACAGCCGCGATTCTACCGCAAAACGCCGCTTTGGGACTCCCGGTCAGTTGGTTGGAAAACCGGAAGTATAAGCAGCACAGGGGCAAAAGCAACAACGCGGCTATGATTATCACCGCCGACAAATATCCGCCGTACAATTGTTCACCGGCTACCGCCCACAGGATATCCTCAAGGCAGTAAATTACTTCCAAGGCAATATCTCCCGGATTTCCCCGTGTATGCACGATTCCCGCAATTGCTGCCGACAGCAATCCCGAAAACACCGCGCATACAACTCCTAGCATCGCCAGCCCGAATAAAGGCTTGCATTTTTGCTGCAATTGGGCGTTGTTCATTGTATCTCACGCTCCTTATCCCATAAGTTAATAACCGGCCAGCCCGACCGGTTGCTGCTGTAGCAGCGCAAGGAGCGCGTTGCCGCGTCCCCGTTGATGTATTTTTTATCATAGCAGACAATACCCGAAGGAAATAGCGTCTCGGAGTTACCTTTTTTTCAGGAAAAACAGATCTTTCATACGCTATTATTTCCCATCCCCCTTTTTAAGGCGTTTAACCTGGCGTTCGCTTAGGCTTAAAAGCTCTGCCGCTTCTCTGATAGTCATTTTCCCATCCAGCAAATTACGGGCAATATAAAGTTTGTTTCGTTCTTCCCGTGTCATTGATAATATTATCCTTTCATTTTAACAGGGGTGACATTATCACAGAACGATCACATCAATTATTCAAACAGGGTTGACAAACAATTATGCTATAATTATACTTATAAATGCCTAGTATTTATATCGGTTAACTAAGTAAAATAAACGATTGGATTGACCAGATAGACTGGAGATCAAGTTGGGTTGTGCAAACGCGCTAACTTGGTCTCTCTTTTTTTATAGGTCAGTTAGAAAATCAGGTGAGATGGCAATGAGATCATTAAGCCTTACAGCGGGAGGTATGCTTATGGCAAATACACAGAGCGGTATCAGGGAGTTGTCATTTAAAGAGGTGGTCGCCAAATATCCGCAACTGCCGCGGCTGAATATTTTGAAAACAGATGTGCAGCGGCGCGGGGTCTTTTTTACGCAGGAAAGCTTGAATCAGGTTGACCCCAATCAATATCAAGTGACCGGGGCGAATGTTTTTTTCTCTACCCTGGGCGCACGAGATCCGGAATGCAAATCGGTTCCGGAAGCATTAATTTTGAGAGATGGGACCACCATTATTATCGATGCGACCCCCCTGGAACAAAATCCATATATCATCGATTATCGCGACGGCCGTTTTGTCATAACGGACAACGATGAAGAAATCGAAGAGGTCGATTTTTGGGAAAAACCTGATTATTACGGCAAATTCACCAGCGCAGGCACCCAGATGGATTCCGTGATTTTTGCACGGCCGCAGAGGCTCAACATTACGCCGACATCCTATTGTTCCTTCTGGAAAAATGGAAACGGATGCAAATATTGCGATTTGGTCCCCCATTTAAAAGAAGAAGGCGTAATCAAGAAAAAGCTGACGCCGGAAGACGCCTATGAAACCGTCCGCGAGGCGATTAAACAAAAAGGGCGTTTTACCACGCTTTGTATGACCATGGGGTCTGATGTGAACGGGGCGACGCCTTTCGACCGGGAATTGGACTATTATATTGACATATTGCAGGCCATCGGCAGGAACTTTGAAGGCAGGTTCCCCAGCCAGGTAATCACAACGGCCTTGAATTACGATCAGTTGAGCCGCTTGTATAATGAAACCGGTATTTCAAGCTACACGGCGGATATCGAAGTCTTAAACGAAGAACTGTTCAACTGGATCTGCCCCGGAAAAGCAGAATGGGTCGGTTACCGGGAGTGGAAAAAGCGCCTGATCGACGCGGTGGATATTTTCGGCAGAGGCCGTGTCAATTCCGGCATCGTCGGCGGGGTGGAACTCGCACGTCCCAATGGATTCAAAACCGAAGCAGAAGCCCTGAACCATACGTTGGCTGAGGCGGAAACTTTAATCAGCGCAGGGGTGGCAGTTGTTTACATCGTATGGGTGCCGAGACCCTTATCCTATTTTAAGGACCAAAAAAATGCCTCGCTTGAGTATTATGCCGACCTAACCCTGGGATTAAACGCACTCACCGAAAAGCACGGTTTGACCATGGACTTTGACGACTATCGGCGTTGCGGGAATCATCCCAATTCGGATTTGCTGAGAATATCTTCGGGAGGTAGGATAAATGGCGTCATTTAAAGAGATCGAACCCCTGGTCAATGATCCCCAAAGTATCAAAATTCTGGCGACGGTGAGTGTTGACGGGATTGTGCATGCGGTGCCGAAGGGAACCATCCATACGGATGAAGCAGGTAACATAGAATATGCGGAATTATTCGAATCGTCCCAAAGTTATCGTAATATTACGGCCAGCCTTTGGTTTAATAAAAAAGCGGCGATTTTAATCATCGGGGAAAACGGGGCCGCTTATGAGGTGACCGGCAGTATAAAAGCGATCTTGGTGGCCGGCAGAAAATTTGAGGAGGCCTATAAAAAGATCGAAGCGGAAAAAGGTTTTGACATTGCGGCAGTGATTAAAATTGTCCCGGAATCGGTAGAAGATTTAAATCCGCGGAAAAAACTGGCCGAACAAGAAGAAACCCATTTCTTTTATAAACATTTGGACCGCATCGCCAGGCAGGCTTAGCTACACAGGGATCAAGCAAGAAGGACCTTAATAAAAAAATCGCATTTTATGTATGCAAAGCAAAGAGGTTTGACCACTGCCCCATTTGTCATTCTGAGCCTTAGCGAAGAATCTTAAGATCTCCCCTACGGGGACTACACATGTTCCCTGCGGTCACTATTTAGGATGCACCCATGGGCACTACTTATGTTCCCTACGGTCACACTATTAAGGTTGCTTGGCCTTGCCTCGGGATGACATTCGCAAAGTTACTGCTTAGGCATAGGAAAAAGTTAATTATGCAAAACTCTCAAAGAAAAAAGGAGTGTCGGTGCTATGAAAAAAAGCTTTATAGTGATTGTTTCAATGATTTCCTTATTGATCTCCGGACTGGCCGGATGCGGTTCCAAAACCGAAACCGTTCAGCAGACTGGGGCGACCAAAGTCAGGGTGGCTACCCAACCGGGCGTTTATTCGGCTCCTGTCCTTCTGGCCAAGGTAAACGGTTATTTGGAAGAAGAGTTGAAAGACAAACAGGTTCAAGTGATATGGACTTCATTTCCGTCAGGCCCGCCGATGAATGAAGCTTTCGCGGCCGGAGAAGAAGACATCGGGCTTATTGGCGATGTTCCTTTGCTGATCGCCAAAGCGTCAGGCCAAAAAACAGTTACGTTTGCCAAAACATCATCCGGTGAAAAGACGGTGGCTTTAACCGTTCCACCGGGATCCGCCATCAAAAAGCCAGAGGATCTGAAAGATAAAAAGGTTGCGTTTGTAAAAGGATCTTACGGGCATCATTTCTTGTCATTGATTCTGGCCAGGGGGGGGTTAACCCTCAATGATATTCAACAGGTGAATCTGCCCAATGCCGATATCGCCAATGCGGTCACTTCACATCAAGTAGACGCGGGTATAATCTGGGAGCCTTCATTAACCAGCAGTGTTAAAAACGGCAGTGTAAGCAAACTTATTGACGGGACCGGGATCAAGAGCAACAACGTATTCTATTTCGCCACCCAGAGCTTCGCCCAAGCCAATCCGGAAATTTTGGAGGCATATATCCGGGCGGTTGACAAGGCCAATAAATTTATAGCCCAGGACCCGCAAAAGGCGGCGGAATTGCTGCAAAAAGAGCTGGCGCTGCCGGTGGAAGATCTGGCCGCTCTGTTTGCAAAATACAACTATTCGCCGCTCATTAAGGATTCCGACATTACAGAATTGAAGCAGGTGGAGGAATTCAACCGTGCCCAGGGCTTTTCTACGGAGACGGTCAACGTGGATACTTTTATCGACAAGGCATTTTTAGAAAATTCCGGCGTCGGTAAATAGGCTCGGGATTTTAGGAGAGGCGAAATGGAGAAAACGCAGAAGCTGTCTTTTATAGCTAAATATTCCGGCTTGGTCATTTTGATCATTGCGGTATGGGAATATGCGTCTCAGCAGGGATATATAGCGCCGTATATGCTGCCGGCGCCGCACAAGATCTTGAACACATTGGTGCAGACAGCCGCGAGCTACGTCCTGTTTGAAAATATCTGGGCGAGTATTGTCCGGGTGTTTTCGGGATTCGCGCTGGCGGCGCTGGCGGCCGTCGTCATCGGGGTATTGATTTCGCTTTCCCGAAATTTTGAGATCATAACGCGGTTGATCTTGCAGTTGCTCAAGCCGATTCCGCCTATTGCCTGGATTCCCATCGCGATTCTTTGGCTGGGCATCGGTGAGCCGTCGAAAGTATTCGTTATTTTCATGGGCGCGTTTTTCCCGATTCTGCTGAATACGGTGGGGGGCATCCGCCAGATTGACGACAGATATGTGGAGGTATCGAGGAATTTTGAGGTGCCGCGCGGCAAATTTATTAAAAAAGTCGTGATCCCCGGCGCACTGCCCCAGATCATGACCGGCCTCCGGGTGGGGCTTGGAAATGCGTGGATTTGTGTGGTCGCGGCGGAGATGATTGCCGCCACCAAGGGAATCGGCTATATGTTAATGGATGGCAGGCAATTGGCGCAGCCGGACAAGGTGATCCTGGCTATGCTGCTGGTCGGTGTTATCGGCAAGCTCATGGATGATATTCTGGGCAAGATCGAGCAAAAAGTCCTCTATTGGTAAGCATCATGGAGAAGGTGAAAGAAATGCCGGGAGAAATTATAATCAAAGATCTGGACAAAACCTTTTCGGACAACAATCATCAGGAAGTCCCAGCATTAAAAGGCATAAACCTGAAGATCAAACCCGGGGAGTTCATATCGATATTAGGCCGAAGCGGCTGCGGGAAGAGTACCTTGCTGCGCATTATATCCGGATTGGATACGGATTATACCGGGGGGGTATGGCTGGACGGCCAGATCGTTGAAAAACCTTCTCTGGAAAAAGGGTTGGTTTTTCAGGATCACCGGCTTTTCCCCTGGCTTACGGTTGCGGAAAATATTGGCTACGGCGTGCCGGACACGCAAAAAAACAAAAATGATCTGATCCGGGATTTGATCGAGTTGGTTGGACTGGAAGGATTTGCAGATACCTTGCCTAAACAACTATCCGGAGGTATGGCGCAAAGGGCGGCAATTGCCAGAGCGTTGGCCAATAAGCCCAAGGTACTGCTTTTGGATGAACCATTCGGAGCCCTGGACGCGATGACTAGAATCAGCATGCAAGAGGAGATTCTGAATATCTGGGATAAAGAAAAGATTACGGTCATAATGGTCACGCATGACATTGAAGAAGCCGTGTATCTCGGCGACCGGGTCGTGCTCCTATCAAGCCGGCCCGGGCAAATCAAAGAAATCCAAGAGGTGAAGCTTTCCAGGCCCCGCAACCGGGTGAGCAACGATTTTGTCAGTGAGAAAAGCAAGACCTATTATAAATTCTTTGATCAGGTCGAGACGAAATTCACCTATATCATTTAGCGGTTAATTAATTGGTAGACAACGCTTGCGGCTTCCGCCCGGGTTGCATTCCCCTGCGGTTTATAATCGCCTTCCGGATATCCGCGCATGACGCCCGAGGATACGATCTTGTTTACAGAGTCGGCAGCCCAAGGACTGATCAGCGCACCGTCCGTAAAGGACACTCCCGCATTGGTTTCTGGAAGAACCAAGTCGATACTGTTCGTGAAATTATCCAGCATGATCGCCATTTGCTCTCTGGTTATCTTTGCATTCGGAGCAAAGGTGACATCGTCCATTCCCCTTACAATTCCTTTTTCAAAACCCCAGTTGACATAGTTGTAATACCATTCCGCAGCGGGTACGTCAGCAAAGCCTGCAGGCGTCGCCTGGGTTACGTCTAAGCCATGGATCGTATTTGCAAGCATCGTCAGGAATTGAGCTCTGGTGAGAGAATCATCCGGCAAATAGTAATTATGGCCCACTCCGTTTACAATTCCTCTTGCCGCTAGCTTCCCGATATAGTCTCTTGCCCAATGGTTTTTTGTATCCGCGAAATCAATGCTTACGGCACCAATTTGAACGGGTATGGTCTGTCGTACGCCGTTATATTCCACATAGATATTGCCGGATAATCTGGATTCATTCGTCGCTTGAAAGAGTCCGTCTGCATCAATCGTACCGATGGCAGGATCGCAGGTCCATGTAAACAGGCTGTCCTTGCTTGCAATCGGAGCATACCCGAATTTCGCCGTTACATTGACATCGGAGGTTTTTCCCGGATCAATGACCAGACTCTGCACATTGGCCGCAAAGGTTATATCATTTTGAATATCGACCTCCGCCGTTGTACTGAGATCTCCGCTTTCCACTTCAATCACGGCAGTTCCGATGATGCTCCCGGCGGTAAAGAGGCCGTTCCCGTCCACGGAGTTGCCCAAATCGGAATCAAGGCTGTACTCTACACTTTTTCTCAACGGAACCGGCTCATATTTATCGTTGGACGCGTAGGTTGTCAGCTGAATGTCCGCCCCCGGCATGGCAAGAGGCTGACTTGGATAAGTGTGTAAATGCGCCGCATCGGAAGCCTCGCGCTTATCGTATACCAGAAGCAGACCATTGGTAGTTTTTCTTTGGGTTTGGTCGGAAGGAGAATTCTTCCCAACTGCCTTGGAATCGATTCCCCCTTCTCTCACAGCCATGACCGAAGATCCGCCTCCATCCATATTCACAACGGTGCTGCAGCCCAGATCAACCAGGTGTTTTGCTGCGTCCGTCAGTCCGAGACCTGCCGAAAAGCCCGGCTGTCTGCCGTCAAGCACATACAGCATCAGGGTTCCGTCCGGTTTGATACCGATGACGGTTCTCGGATTCAAGTTCGTTCCGCTGGAAATAAATTGATAGTTATCGTAAAGCACGTAGTATACGCCGATCGCTTCCTTGCTGTTTGACAAGTTGCCACCGTTCCAATCGTATACGGCAATCTCTACCTTACTGCCGGGAATCAGCTGAGCCAGCTGGACCGCATAGGCCGAATCCCCCGCCGCTGAAAGGACCAGTTGACGGTCACCGATGGGCGTATTGCAATTGCCGTTTTTGACTTCGACAACAGTTGCCGTGATCGTACCTCCCACCGTCAGTTCCGCATTTTCCGGCGAACCCGCATCTAATACTACCTCAACAGAGTTTTCCGAGGTTTTGGTCGAGGATGCATATTGGCGGTTATACAGGTGCAAAGCCTTCGCCGCACCGTGTGGAACATTAAAATAGCCGATATCCGCATTATAGTCCGTCGGTACGTAAACCGTCTGCTGCACAACGGCAGGATCTTCCGGCTGGGTCAGATCTTCCGGCTGAGTCGGATCTTCCGGCTGGGTTGAATCTTCCGGCTGAGTCGGATCTGCCGGCTGAGTTGGATCTGCCGGCTGAGTCGGATCTGTAACCGGCGTCGTAACGACGGTGGGAGCGTTGATCGTTCCCTTCAGTGTATATCCCAGACTTACCTTTTCCAGAGAAGCGTCACCGTCTTCGTCAAAGGATATCACATATTCCGGAGCATATCCGGAGGTTTTGATCTTACCGTCATGAATGGTCAACCCCTTTGGAGTTCCGGAGGCCGTGTCATAAAGATCGCCGTTGATTCCCGCTACGACCTTGTAGCCTTGATTCTCCAAAGTACTGATCATGGTATCCATCGTATAGGTTCCGGTAACTTCACCTTCAAATACATAGGGCTTTAAATCCGTGTCCTGCGTATCCGCGTCGACAAAATATGCCCTCTCAATTCCGTTGTCATTATGCCCCGCCAGTTGTTCGTGATAAGTAGTGTTATCATAAATTTCCGATTTGGTCTCATAATAGACGTTTCCTATGCCTTGCTGATAGGTAAACCCTGTTAAAAATGTTCCCGATAATATGATAACTGCCAAGATACTTGCTGTGAATTTTCTGCTGTTCATAAATGCCATTTCCTTCCCATAACCCCGCAACTTTCATTTTTCTTTTGCGTTTTGCTCCTTTACCATTCTATCACCAATATTCCAAGCTTTTCAAGTTAAACACTTCGGTTACAAGGGGGCAACCTGCTAGACCCAGGTGCTTTTGTTTTGACAATTCCGGTCTATAATGATAGACTCGAATTATATTAAGTCTATTATTATAGACCAGCAAGGAGAAACTATATAATGGAGCAATTTAAGCTTGGTGAAAGTGAATACCGGTTTGCGGGGATTGTCTGGGACCATGAACCGCTTGGTTCCGGAGAACTCGTCAAACTCTGCGAGCAGGAGTTGGGATGGAAAAAGTCCACAACCTACACCGTCCTAAAAAAGCTGTGTGAACGCGGTATCTTTCAGAATGAAAAAGCAGTGGTAACCTCTCTGATAAAACAGGAACAGGTACAGAAATTTGAAAGCGAGCAGTTTATAGACAGGACATTTGGCGGTTCGCTGCCCCGCTTTATCACCGCCTTTATGAATGATAAAACATTGAGTAAGCAGGAAGCGGACGAACTGAAAAGGTTGATAGACAGCTATAAGGAGAGGTAAGTATGGGGAATTTTCTGCAACATGCATTCCTTGACGTCGTCAACATGAGCATTACGGCAAGCTATGTTATACTATTTGTTTTGATCGTGCGGCTGTTCTTGAAAAAGGCTCCCAGGATTTTTTCTTACAGCCTGTGGAGCGTTGTACTGTTCCGGCTTATTTGCCCATTTACCTTCTCTTCGGCTTTCAGCTTTTTGCAGGTGGCTGGAGGAAGCTCCGGTAAAATAGAATATATTCCATCTAACCTTGAAATGATGGCACAGCCGCAAATCAATACCGGAATCCAAGGATTCGACTCTGCGGTCAATGCTTCCCTGCCGGCAGCATCACCGGCTGCCAGTGTAAATCCTTTGCAGATTATTCTATTTATTCTTGCCGTAATTTGGGCTGCAGGCGTCATCTTAGGGCTGCTTTACAGTGTTATTGCCTATTTCAGGCTTAAGTACCGGGTGCGCACCGCCATGTTGGTTAAGGATAATATTTGGGAAAGCGAAATGATTTCATCTCCCTTTGTGCTGGGAATTATGAAGCCTAAAATTTATCTGCCCACCGGATTGGATGAAACGCATAGAATCCATATCCTAAAACATGAAGAGACCCATATCCGGCGGCGGGATTACCTTATAAAGCCCATCGCTTTTCTGACCCTGTGCGTCCATTGGTTCAATCCGCTGGTATGGATCAGTTTTGTACTGATGACCAGGGATATGGAAATGTCCTGCGACGAACGTGTGTTAAAGGAACTGGGGAAGGGAATCAAAAAGGATTACAGCATGTCGCTGTTATCTCTGGCGGCCAATGAGCACATGATAAATGCCGGCCCCCTTGCTTTCGGCGAGAGCAATATAACCTCAAGAATCAAGAACGTATTAAATTATCGGCAGCCCGTCTTCTGGATTGTAATGGCTGCAACCGTCGCCGTCGTATGTGCCGGGGTTGGACTCATGTCTAATCCGCCGGCGGCCTTAACCGGTGAAAATGCCCTGGCCCAAGAAATCTATCAATATCGGACGCCATACCTGGGGGACAACAGCAAGGTAGCCAATATAGTCTCCAGGCTGCCGGTACCAGAAACATTAACCCGTACCCAAATACAGCTTTTTACGGATAAAGCTCCCTATTCGTTGGAGGTAACCTATAAAACTACACCTGCGGCCAGAGAGGCTTTTGCTCAGGCAGATAACCAGACTATTTTTGATAAAAATGCTGTCTTGATGCTTGCGCTGATCGGCAATGCCGAATCCGTTAAATTTGTCTTAAACGACGGCAGTCAGGATTTGTTAATCGAGCGGACCAGAGATTGGGCCAACGAGAAGATGGCGGAAGATGTGTGGGAAAGTTCTTCAACATTTAAAAAATTCACCGTTCTTTATACAGAGGTCACGAATCAGTTGGCAACACCTTCCTCACTCTCTGATTTACTGGTCAGCGGTATGCTGGAGCCACCGAAAATAACCATTACCGCCGCTGGGACTGAAATAGATTATACTGTTGGCTTAAACCGTTGGAACGATAATCTTTATGACCGGTAAGATACTTTTCAGACGATTATGAAAAGCAAAGCAAAAACAGACCTTCCATATGTTAACTGAACACACAATTACAGATAGAGTTTAAAGGAACGACTCCCGACTCGGTTAGACTGGAAGACTACATTTTGAATGCAGATGGGAATATGAAATATACGGAAAAAAAATACAGGCACTTCCGATCGAATTTGAAAACGGTAAAGGTTCTTTCATCCTGGTTTCAAATCCAGCCGCATTATTGAGTTCTGATAGTTCGGATTATGAACCGGGAGCAAGCATCAGAGGATTTAGATTGATTTGCCAATGGGGCGAAAATGAATGTGAATACGGTTTTATCATTCGAAGCGATGCCGGGTAAATTGATAAAATAGAGAAATACTTCAAGAACATCCTTCATGGTTTCCTGTTGATTCTTCCCGTTTGGGCCTTTTTCATCTCCTTATTTTTCCATTTTCAAGCAGATTATACAAACGGCTGTATAGGCATATTCTCGATTATTTATATTATTGAGGGAATTTGGAGTGATTAAGCCAGGGTTTTACCTTGTGTAATGAAGCCCTCACACTCACCTGGGAACCGGAATATTTTATAGCATGTTCTGCAAAATATTACCGGTAAAAGGAGTGTAGCCAAAATGGGGGTTGTATTATCTGCCCGGACGCCAGCGCAAATCGCGTCCGAGATTAACTTACTTAAAAACCGGACCGACAAAATCATGCTTCAAAACTGCGTTCAGATCGGGCGCTGTCTGACGGAGGCCAAGGCAGTGCTTCCGTATGGGGAATGGGGAAAATGGCTGAAAGAAGAAGTCAGTTATTCCCAGCGGACAGCCGAGTACCTGATGCGGATCTATCGGCAATTCGGGCCCAAACTCGATTCCCCCGGCGAGGGCTTGCCAGATTCGAATCCGGATTCGAATCTTAGTTTCTCCCAGGCGGTCATCCTCCTGGGGATTCCGGCGGAAGAGCGGGAGGAATTTATGGCCTGCCATGATGTTGAAAATATGAGCAAACGTGAACTGCAGGCGGCTGTTCAGGAAAAAAAGCAGAGCGAGGAACTAGTCCCGATCGTAAGGGTAGTCCAAAAGATGAGAAAAATACCGCCCAAGACCGTGCAGCCAACCGCCGCAACCTACTCCGAAAGCGTAAAGTATGACGAGCAATTTGCCCTGCACTGCAGCAACATGCTCAGCGCCTATAATGAACTGCTGAAAACACTCGCTGCCCAGAGCAGGATAGACACGGCGCGGAAGGAAGTCAACCGGAAAAAGGCCCTGGAGATCGCAACCAACATGGTTAACACGCTGCAGGAGTATCCGCCCGCGATTAGAACGAATATGGATATTAAAGCGGATAACTCATGGACCCTCAGGGGGTAAGTTATCTATCTTGAATATTCAATTTTGCTTTAATAGCTTCCTGTAAAATCTGCGAAAAATTGAAACCGGCACGCTCGCCGAGATCGTTTAGCCATCTGGGTAGAGTAAGATTTTTTCTAATTGAACGGTTATCATGTGCCCGACGATAAGCATCAATATCGATATCAACAAAAGCCAAGGTGCTCCCAGAAGGAACTGCTATTTTATGGATGCTGCTAGGTTGTGGAACTTTTCGACCTTCGTCAATTTCAAAGCAAGCCCACATACCAATAGCGTCACGGGCCATTGATATAGCGTCGGCAATGTTTTCTCCTTGCGTATCAATATCTAAATCGGGGACATTGACAGCATAACCAGAAAAATGTTTTTCTGAGACTTCTGTTAAAATAATCGGATATGCTAATTTCATAGGGATATTCCTCCTGTACGTTTTATGTATATTTATCCCTGTTGGAGCAATGCTTTATTTTAGCCCCGTTCTTTTAAGTATCTTATCTGCCGTGATTTCGTTGATTTCTTTGTGCCTTGGAATCGGTTCTGATTTTATGCCATTCGTATAGATGTCGTGATCACCTCCACTTCTGGCTTTATACCAGCCATTGGCTTCCAGCTTTTTAACCAGATCACGACGTTTCATTTCCTCACCTCTTTATTATATTATGCGCATATAATGCGCATGTGTCAAATAACTTTGTGAATTGGGAAGCGTCATTCATCTTTTACCGGGATAGGGCTTCTTTTCATCAGTTCTATCTACCAAATAATCGATGCTCGTACCGAATAAATCCGCAACTTTACTAAAACCTGAATTGGATCGATTTGATTTTTTGAGGGGAATTGTTTATCGAAAAGCGGTGGATGAGTGTTCGGGTAACCGGAGATGCTCAACGGTACTACGGTCTTCGGTGGAAACCCGAAATTACCTGTCCCGGCATGAAATCGATATGATCATTCTAACCTGCCTGGGATATACGCCTTTGTGCTAGGCCCTACTGAGCTTGGATGGGTTAAACATACAGAGGATTTGTCAGATTGGATACTGAGCATTGGAAAACGGAATTATTGATTATTACAGTATCATGAACATGAAGTCAACTGATCAAGCCTTTATTATGGTTTTTTTTCAGTAATTATGCAAATAAATTGGTTTAAAGCATCTATCTCGGCAGGGGTAAGCTGCTTGGCGTTTTTCAGAAGTGAACGCAATTCATGGGAAATTTCCGGTTCAACCTCTTTAAAAAATTCTGACCAGGTTAAATTCAAAGCATTGACTATCTTTTCAAGCAGATCAAACGTAGGCTGACGTTTACCAGCCTCAATATCACTCAAACCCGATTGTGCAATATCCGCTTTCCTCGCAAGAGCATTCATGCTCAGATTTTGTTTATTTCTATGTGATTTAATTAATTCTCCAATATTCATTTATAAACCTCACCTATTATCTCAATGCAGATTATACCCCATATTATTCCCAATAATTGTTCTTATTACAGATTGATTTATTATCCGTTTATAGATAGAATGTTGTTTAGCGGGCTTTGATTTTTTTGTTATCGGAGCAGTCATCCCCACTGCTTGGAAATAGGAGAAGTAAATGAATATCAAGTCTATAGATGAATTACCCATGATCTTAAAACACATAGATTATCGATTTGATTTTTTGATGGGAGTTGTTTATCGAAAAGCAGTAGATGAGTGTTCGGGTAACAAGAAACGTTCTACTGTGCTGCGGTCTTCGGTGGAAATTCAAAATTATCTGTCCCGGCATGAAATCGATATGATCATTCTAACCTGCCCGGGACATATGCCTTTGGTGCTAGCCCCTACTGAACGTGGATGGGTTAAACATACAGAGGGGCTATCAGATTGGATTACTGAGCATTGGCAAACGGAATTATTAATTATTGCACTATCATAAACATAAGCCAGCGTAATTCTTTTTCGAAGGAAACTTCTCGGGGTAAAAGCCTAAGCTGGTCAAACGGCCAATATATAGCTATGGCTTTACCCATCAGCCGGTCTTGGGTCAGCCATTCATTCCATTCATGGCTATCATAGCTATTATTTCAATTATCACCCAGAACTAAAAGACACCCTTGGGGTACTGTTACCCGTCCAAAAGTATAATCCAAAGATTTCGTCCCGGCGGTGAGTGTAGTCCAGCTTTAAAGAATTCTAACCAAGATAGTTCTAGCAACTCTAAAATTTTGCGAGTAGATTCTAGGACTAATTCTAATCCTAGAAATGGCTGGATTTGGCACTGCGCTGAATGTTATTTATACGCAATACAAAAAACTACTAACTGCCCCAACCTTCTTCAAAATGGTTTAATTCTTTTACTTCGTTCAAATAGCCTTTAATGTGAATGGATGGGTGTTGAGAATCAATTAATTTGTTATTTTCATAGTTTTCAATTGGCATGAAAGCATTTAACATTACTTCTCCCACAAACCCGCTATGCTCTGAATAAGCCTTCACCATATTGGCTATTCCTGAGATCCTCAGCTTTTTCAAATTCAAGTTCCGGCAAAATAATTCTAATCTCCTGTTCGGCGTCTTCTTTCTGCCAAAACACAATAAATCTGATCTTTGCGGTTTTGGGTGCATAATTCTTTTTCTTCAGATTCTCTATTTGTTTCATCAGCTGTTTGGAAAACTTTAATACCGTTTCTCCTTGGGAATGGCGGCAGCAATCCCCATCAAAAGTGAGTCTTTCGCCACTTGTAAAGTGGGAAATTAATTTTTGGCGTGATAGGAAGAAGTCCAGCCATACATCCCTATATGTTAATTGCATAGCCAGGTGAGCCGGCGGGGGGAACATATTAGGATTACTATAGACCGCCAGTCCCTCTGTCCTTATGTAATCGAGATAATTTCCATTATAGTGAATAGTAAGATTACGTTTGGCTCTGGTCATGGCAACATACAGCTGCCGTTTGGCTTCGTCCATCACCGGGTTAAACTTATCCAAGACCAAAAACACGTTATCAAACTCCCTTCCTTTGGCCTTGTGAATAGTGGAAACAAATATTGTTTCTATGTTTTCGCCAGCGAAGTCTTCCAGTTTTGATTCACGAATAAAAATCTCCAGATCCGATTTATATTTAATCTTGGGATTGGTCGTCTCGAAATCCTTGATGATGTTATTGACCGTTTCCAGATTCAAACTGTTGGGGAATCTCTCTCTGAGCTCTTGTTTAGCCTGATCCCAGACATCATCACTGATCGTATAGATGCCCTCATCCAAAAACAGCCTGCTTAGGAAAAACCTGATTTCCAGGAGGTTATACAGATTGAATCCGTCATTTGACTGAATCAGTTTAGCCTGCATGCCATTTTTCAGGAGCAACCCGGTTATCTGCAACGCTTCGTCATTGGTCTTGGTCAAAACACAATTAGATCCAGCCAGCTCAGCCGCCAGGATGTCGTCAACCAAGGGGGTAATGAGGTTAGAACTTCTGTAACGAACCAGCTTGATTGATCCTTTGTCGCTCTGGTTAGCAATGATCGGAGTGCTCTTCAACCTATTGGGAATTCTGCTAACGAATTGGTTCGTAAAATCAACCAGATTGCTTTTACTCCTGTAATTTTCTATCAGTTCGTACATTGCCGCCTGATTTTCCCGGATCATATGCTCCAAATATTTGGAACTTGCACCTCGGAATGCATAGATATTCTGGTCGTCATCGCCAACCGCGATTACCCGCATATCCTCATTTTGATCCATTAACACCTGAATGAGGGCAAACTCATTGGCATCCATGTCCTGCGCCTCGTCAATGACCAAAACCGTTTTTGTAATTCGGCTGGCTTCAACTTCACCATTCCTGATTCGCCTGATCGTCTCTTGAATGATTTCCTCTGATTTTTCGATCGTACCGACGCGACCCAATAAATCGAAGCAATAGGAATGAAAGGTTTTTATTTCAACATAATGCGCAGCAGGGCCGATTAGCTGGATTAAACGCTTTTTGAATTCAGTCGCCGCCGACCTCGAAAAAGTGACCATCAGCAATTGTTCATGCTTGACATCTTCCATTAAGAGAAGGGATGCCAGCTTATGCACCAGAATCCTGGTCTTGCCGCTGCCGGGTCCAGCAGCTACCACAATGTATTTGGATTGGTCATCATTGATAATCTTCAATTGGGTTGGGGACAATGCGCCAAAAAGCTGTTCAAACTTAGCCGGCGTTATGCTCCGTTTTATTTCAGTTGAGCGGCTGCCTTTAAAGTATTTATTTAAAAAAGAACTATAGTTAAGCCGGAAATAATCATCTACAAATTCCAGTGCCGCCCGGTAATTCTCAATCATTTTCCGGGCATATTCCCCGACGATATGGATTTGCTGCACTTTATTTTCATAAAACTGGTTGAGCTTCTGATAATCCTCGAGTTTGTACCGTTTTCGATTGTCCAGCTCCAGCCGCTCTATCGTCAAGGCATTATAGACCACCATGAAGCCGCCCTCGATTTTCAAGGCATCAATTCTGGACAAGTAAAAAAGGGCATCCTCTATTTCTTCGAGGGTTACCTTTTTTCCATAAAGGGTTGATGCGTGTTCGAATTCCTCTTTCAGTTCCAATTCCGAGAACTCAACCAAAACATCCTCATGCCCGGTTTCATCAGCGGCAGGACTCTTAATGCTTTTATCATACAGATACTGGGCAATAAACCGCGCCAGTTCATAACGATTGGCAGCCTTTTGCTGAAGGGTTTCATTGTCATACAGACACAGAACCGCAACATGATTGTTCGAATAATCAACCGTTTGTTTTTTTATCCAATGTTTAATCGCCCAGATATTAAGGATCGTTTTGAGCTTGGTGGGGTCTATGTCCTTACAGCCGTATTCCTGCCCCTTTTCATTAAGCTCCTTCAGATGATAGATTTCTTCCTCATTGGTTAACACCGTCAGTAAATAACTTTCGATTTGCCAGAACGATTTCAATATATTCAGGGAGCGGTTTTTGTTTTCTTTCTTCTTAATATAAACTGACAGGTCTTTGGTGCTGGCCAAAATCTTTGCTTCCCGCAGAAGATTGACAATTTGTATGACATCTTCGGTGTCAATTCCCAAATGGTCCGAGATATAATCAACTCTTGCTTCGGCTGCATCGTCTCCCAGTTGTCTGCTTCGGCTTGAAATGAGACTCTTAATGATGCGAGTAGCCTGTATCTTTTGCTTGTCGTCAAATCTATCAGAGGCATTTATTTTTTCGATTGCTTCTTGGGCATTTTTAGAGAGAATACTATCCGCAAATACCCGCGGCATATTCTGGCCTCTTTTCAGATAACCAGCCTCTTCCAACGCTGTAATTGCCGTTTTTACCCTGGTTTCCACTTCCATGATGTTATCATCCCAGCCCGCTTTGCTGGCAATCTCCAGGGCTGATTGGGACACTTTGGCCCGAAATCCGGTGATGTCTTTAATGGCTTTCCATACTTGCTGGATTTCTTGAATGCTCAGCTTGGTTTGGTTAAGAAGAATGAAGTGCTTGCTCAGATCATCATCATTAAACAACACAAAGCAGTCGGCCGATATATTTTCGTCCCGTCCTGCCCTGCCGGCTTCCTGGATATAGTTCTCCAGAGAATTGGATATCTCGTAGTGAATGACCATCCCTACATCTTTTTTGTCCACCCCCATGCCAAAGGCAGAGGTAGCAACCATGATCTGCACCTCACCGCTTATAAATGCATCCTGGTTGGCTGACTTTTCCTGCTTATCCATCTTGCCATGATAGGGTTTGGCTTGAAAGCCATCGTTGGCGAGTCTTTCCGCCAAATCATAGGCTTTTTTGGTGCTGGACACGTAGATTATGGTGGGGCAGTTTTTTTCCTGCAGCAAATCCCGGGTCGTATTGTATTTTTCTACTTCGCTCTCTCTTTCGAACACCCGATAGCGCAGATTCTCCCGGGCAGAATTGGCGGAATAAATCTCAAGCTCAAGATTCAGCTTATCCGCGAAATACTTGCAGATATCCTCGATAACTTTAGGTTTGGCGGTGGCAGTGAAGCAGGAAACCGGGATTCCATCGGCAAAATGTTTCTTCTCCTGCAGAGATCTGATGAAATCACCTATATATAAATAGTCAACGCGAAAATCCTGACCCCATGAGGAAAAACAGTGGGCTTCGTCTATGACGAACCGAACCACATTTCTCCCCAAGAGCAAATGTTCAATGGTCCTGGAGCGCAACGATTCCGGTGAGATATAGAGTATAGCAGCCGAACCATCCGCAACCCTCTCAAAGGATTTAGCCCGCTCAATCGGATCAAGCAAACCATTAATCGTAACCGCATCTGTGATCCCGGTCTTTTCCAGGTTATCAACCTGGTCCTTCATCAAAGACTGCAAAGGTGAAATAATAACCGTCAAACCTTTCGCATTTACCCCACTCATCAAGGCCGGTATCTGAAAGGTAAGTGACTTGCCCCCACCGGTAGGAAATACCGCCAGAAGTGATTTATTTGCAACGGCAGCCTTCACGGCTTTCTCTTGTAAAGGTTCTCCCGCGTAGGTTCTATAGGCATCAAAGCCAAAATATCGTTTCAACCCCTGATGAATATCCAGCGCACTATTGCAGTAGGCACAACCTTCCATACACGGTTTGCTTCTTAATAAATACATGATCCGTTCGACATCCGGAAAATTCTTCAATACCCACGGCGGAGTAATTGAATATCGATTATTTGCATTGATCAGAGCTAAGCAGTAGGCCAATTCAATCGGGTTTTCTACTATAAACTGCTGAAGATCAGCTTTTTCACAGATCTGGGCATGAAACTTATCTCGAATCAAATTCTCTATATCTGAACTATCTTCTTTATAGCCAACGCAATCAAAGAAGGCGCGAAACTCCTTCTTGTCGCGTAACAGGCAATAATAGATTTGTTTTAATGCATGGTCTGTCTGGTGAAAGGCGGTAACTTCGTCAAAGAATAGGTCTTTGGCCTTAATTGAATCATTTAATGGATTGTTAATATCTTCAGTTTGCAGCTTATCATCCTTGAGGAGAGCATGATATGGTTTGGTCGGAAACAGAAGTGGTGAAAGAAACAATGTATCGATTATATTGGACTCATTTATATCTGCAGCTTTAACCGCACCCTGAACGTATTTCAAGTCATGATTGAAGATGTTATGCCCGCAAATATACTGTGACCCCCGCATAAACTGAGTGAAGTCAGCAACAGAATTAGAGTGAAAGGAACTGTCATCTTCTTTAACGCCGCCGATATCGAGAATCCTTCCACTCTTGGGCTCTATTTCAGTATCGATAAATGCAATAGAAAACAAGTGCTGTCCCCCACTCAAAAAACACGTTAAGCATTAACAATACAGTATGTTTTTTACAGTGTTGGAATTCTCCATATTTAGGCATATTTCCTTTAATTATTTCGTTTTGTTCAAACTTGAAATAATTGACCAGGGTTTTATTGTAGGTAAGCAATAAAGTTTGCTCGTCCACATCAAAGCAGTACTCATATAATAAAACCGGTAGGCGGTTAATAACTATAGTTGTTTTCCCAGAACCAGCCAAACGTTTTATCAAAGTATGCCCGTTCGATTTGGCATTAATAATCCGCCTCTCTTCCAGGTTTAGCTGCAATATTATAATATTTTCCTGCTACTATTAACAATTGCAGAAATATCATTTTAATGATGCAACATGTTGTTGAACTTTTTTATAATCAAATGATACGCAAGAGATCTCCTTAGATATAAACCTGAGTTTATTGTCACAATATAATTCAAATTCAGAGTTAATAACAAAGCTAGGCGAAAATACTATGGTAGTTTTAGTCAGTTTATCCTGGCTATCAATAAAAACGATATTCTCATGATTTTTAATATTGGATTTAATCCACTCAATCTGATTGCCAAGTCTATACTCGTTGGAATTATAAATGAGCTTAATTTTTGTATTCTTTTGGCTACTAAAAAGTAAATCTTTTATATCGTAATTTTGTAGAAATGTGAGCATTCGAGGAGATGAAATTATAATCTCCTTAGGATTATAATACTTAATATCCGCAAAAATCTCATTTATTTCTCCGTCCAGTAAATAACGGTCTTTGTTGTAATATGATTCTATTTCGAGGTCTGTTAAAGCCCCTTTTGATTTTAATTCAACGGCCTGTAAGAAGTCTTTCAGGTTGTCCAACATTGTTGAATCCAAAATAACTTTATCTTTACCCTTATAGTAATCAATAAATTCGCGGTTCCGCTCAAATAAGTATTGTACGTCCACTATGCCGCCATTGATTTGTTGAAGTAACACATTTGCCAGTACTCCATCAGTATCTTTATCAAATATTACAGATAACGATTTATCGTCATCATTCAAGTATACAAAACAGTTTAATACTTTATATCTTGATTCTTGATATTCAAGATCAATTAACCTATATAGCGTACTTTTCTTGGACTCCAAGCTCAGTTCGTCATATTCATTCTTCCTACTTCTGAAATAAATCGATTCAAGCGTGTTAAACTGCTTTCTAAGGAAATCAATATCATAATTAGTATCAAAATTTAAGCACATACTACCATAATTGATCTTGCTAACATATTGCTCTTCTAATTCTATTGACCCTGTAATGGTGTTTACAAATATTCTGTTCATCTGAGCTCTTTTTATCGATATGTTCTTCAATTGATGGAGAGCTTCTTTTCCCTTATTTGTTAAGACCAGCTTCATATCTGAAGAAGACAATAAGTTACTAAAAGAAAGCTCTGCAAGTATTTCTCTAAAAATATTGAAATCAATCCCAAGATTTTCAGACATTTCAACAGCGTCTTTTTGTCCTAGATCTAAGAGCTTGAGAACTGTTTCATATACCAAAGATAAGCGAGTTTCGCTTCGTTCGAGTATGTTTATCCCAAGCTCTTTATAGGGCACGAATACTTTCACTCTCTTAACAAAAGAGTTTCCTGGATACTCTGGGGGAATCATTGTTTTAATTAACTCAATAGATTTACGCATATATACTCCTTTAATTTAACAAAAACGACAATAGTCAGGATGGCTTTTCATGTAATTAATTATTTCCGGGAATTTATTTCTTTGAATGCGTTTATTATTTAAGAAGACAGAATCTCCAATAATTATAAGTAGTCGGCTTGATCTTGAAAAAGATACATTAACTCTTTCTTGCTCTCTGAGAAAACCTATTTTAGGTTTTTCATTGCTTCTCACAGTAGAATAGAGAATTATATCCTTTTGACTGCCCTGAAAAGCATCAACTGTATTGACGTCAACTGAAATATTATTTATCTCAAATTTTTGGAGTTCTCGCTTAATCAATTTCACTTGGGCCTGGTATGGAGTTATAACAGCCACAGTATAATCCTTATTTCCAATTTCCCCGTTTAACTTCGCTATTTCCTTTGCTACCAGTTTTGCTTCCAAATGGTTATTATAAGTGTCCTTTCCTTTTTCATTTCGATCTTTTCGTTCCTTACGTTTTTCGAATGGTTGACCTGATGTGCTAATCCATAACATGGCTGTATTATAGTAAGATGGCAGACTATTTTCTCTCTCCTCAAAACTGACTCCATTCTGAATATCATTTTCAGGATAAAATACTGAGCTTATCATATCACCAATAATTGGATGCATTCTATATTGCGTTGAGAGTGTAAGTTTACTTTCGTCTGGTAACATATTAAAAATCTTTTCAAATCCTCCTTTTGTCAAAGAAGCTTTGTTTATCTCTTTGGGTGAATTACGAATTATATCTTCGTCAAAGACTGGCGGCAATTGCTTATGGTCACCGACTAATACAACTTTTGTAGCCCGAACAAGTGGTATCAGAATTTCCGGTAGGGTAGCTTTTGCAGCTTCGTCAACAATTACGTAATCAAAAACTGTTCCGTTTATATATGGATTTGATGAGAACCCGGAGCAAGTACCAGCAACAATATTTGCACTTTTAATAAAATACTCCTCAAGGTTACCGGTTTCTGCTAATTGTTTAATCCAACAATTTTGAGCAAGTAACCTTTTAATGCTATTACTATCGGCTATCGCTTCATATTTGTCGTTAAAAACCTTGATAATAATACTGTACTGGTTGCTTTCTTCATCCGAGGTTCCTTCTACGTCAAGATTTTCCATAGCATTCGCATATTTAACAAAGTCCTCATATTCAATATGTAATTTTTTTATTGATTTCTTAAGATTATCTTTACTCTTATATAAGACTTCTTGTAACCATTCTATTTTTTTATTCTCTATCCCATATTTAGCCTTTACTAAATCTGAAAGGTCATCATTCGAACCTATACGTACTGTATTAACATTGGCTAAAAAAGGATCTAAATCTTCGAGTATTTTATCAACTGCAGCATGTGATTGAGAAACCAATAATATTTTTTCAGGCATTTGCGGATTGGTGTTATTAGATCTAATAACTTGGCGAATAACCTCAACTATTACATTAGTCTTCCCCGTTCCGGGGGGGCCTTGAATTAATGCAATGTCTCGTGCTTCTATTATTCGTTGTACTGCCATCTGTTGTGTATGATCAAGATTACTATTGCAAAATCTTATGGTACCAGGTCGTCTGAAAATGTTCGGTTTGTCGATACCCACAAAAATACTCTTTAGGTTACCTGTACTAGAATATTCTTCTCTTACAAAATCGTCTAGAGCCCTTTTCTGACGCTGATATTGGGCAATTTCTCGTTTATAATTAACGCATAGGATTCCATACTTGGGTGGCTTATTTATTTTAATGCTTGGTTTTACTACAATTACTTTGCCGTCCTCTGCATAATGCAGGAATTTACCAACGATTTTTAAATCTTTTTCTTCTGAATCATTGGGCTTGGATTGTTCATATGCAAGTTCAATATTTTCGGTTAAATCATCGTCGCAAAGATATGCCACATTTTTTAGATGAAAATGATATAACCCATCGTCTATTGTATATTTGTGATATTGAAACCTCGGTGCACTGTCCCTTGCATGGTCTTCCATGATTTTAAGAAATTCATACCAAAACCCATAATGATGCAAAAACTCAGTTTGGACATTTTTTTTTGATCGAATAGCATCAAAATGATCATTAAACCTATTAATTAATTGATGGCAATTATTCTCTGATGCAGTTCTAATACTCGCTGAAATAAAATTGAAATGGCCTGAAACATACATGAATGTTTTTTTATTCTTCTCTCTTACGTTTAAAGGCAAACGCCTGAATTCAATAACTTGAAATATACTAGTATCGGGATTATAAATACACTTCATGCTGTAGTATAGACCATCGAAAAGATAAATTGTATCGTTGGCTTCAGTTTCTTTGTTCATGTAAGCATCACTAAAATTTGTTATTAGGTCAACTTGCATTATCTCATTTAAGTTTTTGGTTTTAGAAACAAGGTTGTTTCTTTTTAAATAATCAAATTTTGATATTGGGACTGATACGTGATATTTCTCATCGTTTTTCAAGTATTTCTGGTACAACGGGGCTAAGGCAGATTCTAAATCAATCAAGTTTTCATAACGTTCTTCAGGGTTTATACATGTCATTCTTAAAAGAATTTCTTTCATTTTAGGATCTATTCCACTGGTTGTCTGTATGGTATCTTTGAAATCAGCTGGGGCAGGTGGCTCCTTTTTAGTAAATAAATAGAAGAAAACAGCACCTAACGAATAAATATCACTTTGTTCTGTTGCATTCTCGCTATGATAACGTACTTCGGGAGCAGCATATTTATTGGTCGCGAATTGGAAAGTTGTTCCTTTACTAATCATGCCTTTTATCTTGCATATTCCAAAATCTATTACCTTAACAAATAGATCAAAAGTAAGCATAATATTTTTAGGGTTTATGTCTCTATGTATGATACCCTTTTCATGGGCGAACTCAATAGCACTTATTAGTTGTTTGATAGTATTAAATATATCTGTAAAGGAAATAATCTCTGTACAGCATTTGTCTAGCGTTTTACCGTCTATATATTCAATAAATATTCGTCCTTCATAAATACCTTTTTTGTTCTTTCCTTTTTGATAATCAAGAAGCTTTACAATGTTTTCCGATTGTCTTAACTGTTTTAGTGCTTGTATTTCTTTATCAAAAATAGCTGCAAGAAGTGGATTATCAAGCCCTTCAATACGTTTAATAACAAATTCCTTATTGTCTTGTTTATCTAAGTAATGAAGAACATACGAATTAGTTTCTGGGTTTGCATTTAGAGTATTCAGTAGTTTGTATTTCTTTTCTGCCATGGGATTACCTCCGGCTTTTATTAAAAATAGATATATTATTACTTTGACTTAATAGAATCATTAGTCCAGTAGTCCATCGATGGCTGGAAAAACGCTGCCCCTGTTCCTCTTTAAACCATATAATAAAGACGGTTTGCAATTATCCAATCAAGATGCTGGACAGGATAAACTTGAATAGATCATTCTCCCTTATTAATTCATTATAAATTGCTATTATTCGCCTTTTTGGATAATGTTTCCTCTATATTATGCGAATCTTTTACAAATTTTTCAACCAATAGCATTTGATCAACCTGAACTCTCTAAATCAAATGTTTCACATAAACAAAAAGGCCCTCCTGCATTATAGGAAGGCACAAAGGGAGTCTGCGTTTTATTTTATTATTAACTTCGGAAAACAAGGTAGGATTGGAACTCTTCAAGGTTTCTATTCTTCTTCGCCAAACAGTGGCATCTGCTTAAACTCCGAGGCCCGATATACGGCCTTTTCAAGTTTTTCATCTATTTGCAGGGCATTTTCGTCCCGAACATGCTCCTCGAATTTCAGATATTCTTTGCCATCTATGGCTCCAGTCCGAACCTTAAGCATATAGATCAGGTTGAAGCGCTTCATAATCGAGTTTTGTTTGAGGTCAGACAAACATATCAGCTGGGTGCGGTGTTTTTT
This sequence comes from Syntrophomonadaceae bacterium, assembly GCA_034927445.1. GTDB lineage: Bacteria > Bacillota > Syntrophomonadia > Syntrophomonadales > Syntrophomonadaceae > PHAA01. The sequence continues at coordinate 17,321 of JAYFPZ010000014.1, read as the reverse complement.
GGCAATTTCAAACATGGGTTCGAGCAGATGTTCCGATGAAATTGGACCAAAGGGATTGTCCATAATCAGTACCCGGGTATCGGTGTCGGGATCAGCTCCCAGGGCTTCAATATTCCGCGTCCGGGTATAGGTCATCAAGGCGGAAAGTACTGAAAAGAAGACCACGAATTTCTCAGCGCCCGAGTTTTCCCGCACCGCGTCCTCCCATAGTTTAAGCCGGCTGTTCTGTTTGTTCATGTCAATCTTGAATACATTAACCGGTATATTGGCCTTGCCGAGATACACATTCAGCAGTTCCCGGCTGGACATCAAACGCGCTATGGTCTTACGCAAATCATCTTCCCGATTGTCCTGTCTGGTTTTCTCCCTGACTGTCACGATGCACTCTTCGATATAGTCGTGCACCCTCTGCTGGGCTGACTCCTGACTGTCAAGCTGCAGATCTATCCGCAGCATTTGCACCGGCCTGGCTCTATCCTGCAAGAGCACCCTGGAATTATTTGAAATCAAGTCGATTTCCTCATGCATTCTCCGTCCCTGCAGAAAACTCTGCTGGACCATGTCTCTTTTATTGCGTTCCAGATTGGCCAGTTGGTTCTCATAAATGGCAATCAGCTCGCTCAGTTTTTCTCCGTGCAGGCTCATGCGTTCAAATAAATAGTAGAAATCATCATACACCATCCGGGCCTTATCCCAGAGGGGGTCAAGTCCTTTGAATATACTGTCCAGGTTCAGATTTTTGTCCCGGTAAGCGGCTTTACAGTTGTTATAAAGATTGCGTATTTTATTGGCGTTTTCGCGGTTTCCGCTCTGTAAACTATTAAAAATCTTTTCTGAGCGGGAAGCCTGGTCGACAACATCTATTTCGGGAACAAAGTTCTTCGCAGCCTCAACCTGGGTCAGATCTATTACATGCTCAATATTTTCCCTGGTCCGCAGGTAACGGACCAGTATTTTGGAAATTTCTCTATTCAAGGCTTCGAGTTCCTGGAGATACTGCTGAAGTCTCTGGCGTCTCCCCGCAAAATCCCCCTTAATTTCCGAGGGAGGCAGCGGGGCTTCAGCCCCTAGTTTTTTAATCTCATCCAGGGCAATGGCAAGTGCCTTATCAGCAGCCGACTTGACTCCGTAGGCATCAAGGTGATCGCTTCGTTTTAGCTTAAGCACAGATTCCAGCCGGATTATTTCCCCCTGGAGAACTTCGGCTGCGGCTTCATCAAATTCAGTAGCGGCGTAGTCCTCTTCTGCCAGGCCCAGCTTATCCAATTGTTTCTGGTATTTTTTCAATTGCCCGGCAAGCCCCTGTTGCTGTTGTTCGAGTTGTCCGATCTCATGACTGTATTCCTCTTTGATCGCTTGGAGCCGGGTCTCGAGTTCCTCAATATTTCCGGTCACAGTAGCTGAGACTGGTACATCCCGGTAGATGGTATATTGCTTCTCAGCCTCCTGCTGCCGGTTCTCTCGCGCGATAATCCTATTATTGGTCACGACCATATCAATCTGGAGTTTTTCGAGGCTCTTAACCAGCAGCTCCTTTTTATCCTTTACGCTCGACAAGTCCTGCATAATTTGATGCAGTTTTCCCCGATCGAGCTGGGACTCCGGCTCTCTGGCCAGGAAATCCAGAAATGCTTCCAGGTTTGCATCGGCCCCGGGCTTTTGTTCCGCCAGCGTGCGGAGTTGTCCATCCAATTTATCCTGCTGCCGGTTAGCCTGTTTTTGTGCTTCTTCCATAGCAGTGAGCTGCCGGGCCAAATCAAGCTGACGCTTTTCACACTCGCCGATCCTCTTCTCCAGTTCATAACGAAACCCGGAGGTATAATCAAAGCGCTGGCAAGCCGAAAGGTCCAGCAAAGCGGCCCGGTGCACCTCGGTATAATGACTATGACTCAGAGCGGCTTCTTCCCGCCTGGCTTCCATCTCCAGAAGCAGTTTATGCAGGTTGTCATGATCGAATATTCGACCTTCATACAGGCAGGCGAAAGCGATTTCCTCCTGCGGCCGGGCGATTCGTCCTTGACTTACCACCAATAAATTCAAATCCTCGTAAGCCATCAGCGGTATAATGCGCCGCAGGTTAAGATTGAAGCCGGCAGCGGCTGCCCGGTTTATATCCGTACGGGACATGATTAGCGTATAGGGGAGGAGAGGGTTTCGCTCCAGCATACTTTGGCGCAGATCGGGGGCTTGATTGCGCAAATAGCTTTCACCGGTATCGTATTGAATATCCAGCTCAGCCAGAGCAGCAGCTAATTCCAGCGAACTATGTAAATTTCCGTTTTTGATCGATGCCAGGGTCTCCGCTGCCTCATTTCCAATGCGGGCAGCTGCCTCCCCCTTGTATTCCAGATCCTTAATCTGCTGGGCAAACAGATGATCCAGACGTTCATGATCAAAAACCAGAGAGGAATCAAACCCGTAGCGGCCCAGAATCTCATGGACTTCCTGTTCTCTGGTCAGGTACTCGGACAGGGCACGTTCATGATCCTTTAACGTCCGCGAGGTTTCGCCCTGATCTGCCTGAATTCCCTTCCAGTGCTGATCCATTTCCTGCTGGCGCTGGGAAGTAGCGGCCTTTTCCGCAAACAGCTTTTCCTGGTCGCTCAATAGTTGGTCCCTGGTTTGGAGCAGTCCCTTCTGGATCTGATCCATTTCCGCAGCCTCCAGCTCACCCAGCAGGTTTCTTATCCATTGCCGGCCCAGTCGCTTCTGCAGCTGTTTTTCCTGGTCCCTGAAGGCTCGCCAACGTTCTTCGAGTCTTCCTTTATCCGCATCCAGGCTGCCCTTGCGCACATCAAGGGCGGATTGCTCTTGCTTACTACGGTCCAGTCGCTCTTGCTGGTCTATTTTTTCGGCCTGCAGCTGGTCCAGCTCGGCTGCCAATGATTCCAGCATCTCTTCGTATTTTAGTTTCAAAGTATAAGCCAGGCGGCTGGCCTGATCATCTTTATCATAGTCCTCCTGGGCCATGGCCAATTTCTCCGCGATCCCTGCCAGTTCAGAAGTGATTTGGGCAATCTCTGCCGCCAGGCCGGCGGCCTACATGATCCGGTTCTGTCTTTGGGTCTCGGATAATGCCAGTTCCGTCTCGCTGACACCTGTTTCGGCAGCAGTCAGCCTGCGGGCCGCCTCCTCGTACTCATCCAGCCTTAGTTGATACTGATAGGAACGCTCTTCCAGGGTAACCCTTTGCTCTTCAGCTCTGGCAGCCTCCATGGCGGTTGCATTCGCCTGCTGTTTCTCCTGCCGGGTATGTATCTCTTCCCCCAAATAGGCATGCAGAGCGGACAGATTGGCCTCCAGCTGTTTTTGCTCATCCAGGTCCTTTAACAAACCGCCCAGGTCACCCAGGACTTCATGGAGGCTCTGCAAGAATCCGGTGAATAACTGTTTCTCTATAATATAGCGCTCGTTCTCCACCACATCCTGAACCAGGCTCTGCAGCATGTCCTCCAATTGCCGCTGCTCAGACCGGCCTTTGAACATGACCTTTTCCACCGTCTTAATAATCCAGTCATCCAGCAGTTGGCTTGACGTCTTAATCCTCTGAAATAGATCCTCCAAGCCATTTTCATTGTCGTTGATCCTGGTCATGACATTGCGCCACTCATCCTGAACAATCCCGAATTCGGCCAGACGTTTGGCATAGCTGTCACCTTCGTCCTCCGCGTAATAGCCAATGACATAGGGATCTTTCTTCTCTTTATCAGCTAAGAATTTGCGGGCTTCACGAAAGGGCTTAATATCCAATAGCCCGCCTTTTCTCTCTAGCAGAGGAATGTTGGCAATATCGAAGGCATTCGCTCCGGTGTATTTGGCTGTGAAGTTAAAATACCGGATGCGGGGCCTGGCTCCTTCCTGTTCGGCATCTTCCGCTGCGGTTATCCCAATGCCGGTCAGCAGGTATCCTCCTCCGGAACCATCCAATTTCCATTCAATCATTATGTAAGCGGGAAGTCGCTGCTTGCGGAAGAAGTCTGATATTTTTCTCCCTTGAATCTTAGCCCCCGGCACAATCACCTGCAGAAACAATTGGACCAACACACTTTTACCGCCGCCGTTGGACAGATTCAAAAGGGCGTCTTCACCGCCATGGAAGTTAAAACATTCATCCACAATGTGGCGTGATTCATGATTATAGGAGAAATTCACGATCCTGATTCTATTAATTCTAGGCATCCGGTTCGCTTCCCCCTTCGAACAAGGCATGGATCTCCTCCACCCGGCTGTCACTTAAATAGTAATTCAGCATCAGGTCATCCAGTTTGCGGGTGCAGCGGATTTCCCGTTCGTTATCTACCAGACGCAGCAGATTCTGGCGTTCCAGCAACCGGCACGTATTCAGGATGGTTCCGGTTTTGGTCTTGCGCGCTTTTTCCTCGAAATCCTGCTTGCTCTCCCACAGCTCCGCCACCCGTATATAATTCAAGCCATAGCGCTCTTCCAGCCCGGCGGTTCCTTCATTATCGGCCAGTGCCCGGGCGAATCGCAGGTCAAGTTCTTCCGATAATTTACTGATCCTTAAATATTCCCGCTGTTTGGGATTGCGGTTATGTCCGCCGTAAAACAGATAAAAAATAAACATGGAAATATAACAGAGCAAGTAACTGTCCAGCAGTCTGGCATCTGATGCCACCCATTCCCGGAGATCCTTGCTGACAAAGCCTAACAGGCCATTGCTGCTTTCCGGAACCAGATAGAGAATACTGGAGGCCTCAACGATGCGAAAATCCAGCTCTTCTTCCAGCTGAGCCAGAGCCGACCGGACCTCCCCATTACGAAACTCCAGGAAAAGATCGCCATCGCTCTCCCGGTCGATTTGTCCGCGCTCCAGGAGTTTTCTGAATATTTTTAAGGCGGTATTTAAGGCCTTCATTGCATATACACCTCGATCATAAAGTCGCTGAACACGATATGTCTGCTGTAGATCGCATCCCCCTGCCGGTATTGAATATCATCCTCAAACAGGTTCTCATCCGGCTTCTGAATCTCAATTCCCTTAACTCCGTACATATCGGGCTGATCATACTCAATGCGGTACAAGCAAAAACTGACATCCAGCTCGCCGGTGGCATTGGCCACCACTTCATCATGACGGGTTTGCCAGGCGGCGATGTCGATCTTGTTTAGATCATATAATTTCAGCATGGATTTGAAAAGCTGTTCACCCTGCATGATTTGATCATAAATGACGGGTTGACTCTGTAAATAGGCATGCAATTCACTAAATCGAAACGACGATCCTTTCAAAGCGGCCAGTTCCAGGATTGACCGCATTAAGTCCACATGGATTTCATTTATACGCTTTATCCTTAATACTTCCCTATCCTCGCCCAACTCCTCTATCGGCACCCCCTCGGTTCCTTCATCCTCTTGCCTGATGCGGGCCTGGCGTTCGTAGAGGGAAAGAAGATTGAGGTTTTTGTAGGGATTGGGCTTGAACAGCGGATTTAGCAGCTGCCACAATGAGGTAATGATTTTTTCATCACATCTTTCCAGGGGCATCAGGATTTCCTGTTCAAAATCATAGACCCGGGCCAGCGACAAGGAAAATGAGTCGGCAATCATCTCCTTGTATATTTTGGACAGACTGTGCCGTTCCAGGATAACTCTCTTCTGTTCATCAATCGTGCTGATAATATTGCGGCGTATGATGCTGATCTCCCGGCGCGCCTTTTTCATGTCTTCATCCAGGCTGCCCCGGGTGCTTTCCTCTTCCTGCAGGCGCTGTTCCGAAAGCACGATCATATCCCGGATTTCGTTCATGGTCCCGTACTCTTCTTCCAGCAGGGCGTAGGTACTGCCCACCAGCTTTTCAAATTCCCGGATATCTACATCATAAATGTTCTCGCGTATTTTCTGGATAAACTGGCTGATGTCATTTCTTTTCTGTCTTATCATCTGCCGCAGGTTGGCGCTCTGGGTGATCGCCTTCTTATAGTTCTTACGCTTAATCAGTTCCCGCAGCTTCAGTTCTTCAATCGTAAAACTAATTTCCTGCTCAACTTCCTTGGTGCGAAAAAGCAGGTCATAACCCTGATTGGTAAGCTGGTAGCTGACCACATACCCATGCTCGTCATCTTTAAGCTTGTCATCTATCAGTCGAATCCGGGTGCGGGTCCAGCCTTCTCCGTATTTCATAACCGGATAATAGCGGGCTTCCCCTCCATTTTGGAGGATATCTTTGATGATATATTCAGCCAGTTCGCGGGTATTCCCGGTGGGAAAATCAATTTCGTATTCAGGCAGGATGCTTTGCAGGAATGCGCTTATGCTATCGATGGTGCATTCTTCATCCTCACTGAGGGTCCTTTCCATAATAAACACCAATACCGAAAGGATGATATTATCCAATTGAGCAGGTTCAAACCGCTTCTCGATGTCCATGTTGCGATTAAACCGGTTGACAATCGAATCGATGGCAGCCAGAATCTGCATTCTTTTCTCAAAGCCTTCAAGAAAATCGAAATCCCTCATGAAAGCACATCCTAATTTTTAAGCTGAGCCATTCTTTGCTTTTATTTATCGCCGTAATGAGTTCGGCACTGCAGAATGACGATACGATCATCTTCAATGTAGTAAACCAGCCGATTGGTTGCATCTATCCTTCTGCTCCAACAGCCTTGAGTATCGTACTTCAAGGGCTCAGGCTTGCCAATGCCGGCATTACCGTTCTGGTCAATATCTTTCAGCAGTTGGTTGATTCTTTTAAGTGTTTTCTTATCCTGGGTTTGCCAATAAAGATAATCCTGCCAGGCATCATCGTGCCATATTTTAATCATCATCTACCTCTAACAAGTCGTGAGCCACACCTTTGCCGGCCTTAATGTCGGCTATAGCATTTCTAATACGGTTTTGGTTATATTCGTTGAAAAAGTCATCTTTGGGTATAGAAATCTCAAACGGTATTTTTTGCTCTCTTACAACCGCTTTTATAAAAATTGTAAACGCCGTTGTCATGTTCATACCAAACTCTGAGAATAGGTACTCTGCCTGTTTCTTTAATTCCTCATCTATGCGGATATTTATGCTAGTTTGTGCCATTTAAAAAACACTCCTTTTATCACGTTGTATATTCACTGTACATCAATAACTATTATATGTAAAGCCATTGTATTTAAACATCATTTGCAATTTTAACTTAAAATATCAGCCAGGACCTGAAAATTAACAATTTCCTGGGGTATATAGCAACCTTCAGCCAATAAAGAGCTAATCACCTGCAACTGAAGACCGCCCAAATAAGCAAAACCTTCAACCTCCGCCGGTATGCCTCGCTTATCTGGCGACTCCGGCATTGTCCGTCCCTGCGCCAGCTCCAGCATCAGTTGATACAAAGGTGCAAAGGGCTGGATAGACAGGCCGGGATTGGCATCCCGGGTGCGGAAGAACAAGCGGATGCCCTCCAGATCCAGGTCACCAAAATACATAAATTTTATGGTATGTTCCTCTTGTCTCCCTAGCATGCCGGCAGCGTAATCCTCCAAAGCGCCCTTTTTCGTGATTTTATTGCCTTCACCATAAAGGAGCAGGTCCACCGCAATCCCCGCAATCACATTCTTCCTGGTAGCCTGCATCAACTTGCGGAAGCTGAACCAAGTGTCTTTGTTTTCAATAATAAGTACGGACATGGCAGGCGTTGGGCTATGAACATACTCGAAAAACGGCTCGGGCGTATCATAATAATTCAAGCAGCCTTCCTCAAGACCATTGAAACGAAGTACTTCCCGAACGAGGGCCAACTGTTTATCCAGCAGCTTCTCCCGGCCCCAGATGGAAAAGGAACGTTCTTTGCGTGACATAGGTTGTTCCAATAATCCCGCCTCATACCATAAGTACCGGCTCAGCCCCTCCACAATTTCAAGATGCTTCTTATATAATTCCGGTCGCTTGAGATAATCAGAAATATTCAAACGCGGGTTGAGCCGCCGGATACTCTCCATATACCCAGCGTAATCTTCACGGGGCTTGATAATGCGATACTTATTAAAAAGAGGCGGTATTCGGCCATTGCTCCCCGATGCCTTAACCGGACTCAACCACCCGCTCTCTATCATATCTTCAATCCCACGATGAAAAAGCCGATAATCCCCTTCCCTAATGATTTTCTGCAGCTCAGTCTCGGTAATGAATCTGCCGTATGTATATAGCTTTTCGGGTGGGATCATTTGCTTACCTTCCTATTTTTATTAGAAGTGTAATCATAACGGTTGAGCTGATATAAACATGTCATGCTGTGGCGGTTCTTTATAATGAACGTACATTATTATAAGAAAAGACCTCCTTTTGAGAGGTCTTATTTATGTCTAATTTCAATTTGCCTAATCAAATATTGCAAATCAGTTTCACTCATAAATCTTCCACAATATAACGATGATCTTTATTGTTTTTATCAAACAATATTTTCCCATTTTTAACCTTGGGGCGAACTGATATTTCATTTAATTTTTTTGATGACAAAGATAATCCCTTATGCTGTTCTTTTTTTGCAAGTGACGGCATCTTATCCCCCTCCTCCTGAGAACCATTATCAAGGATCTTTTCATCATTCTCATTATTCTTATCCAAATTATATCACCTTCTAAACTTACTCCTATACAATATGTATAGTATCAGCTATTTAGAAGGCAAATAATCAATCTATATACAGATTATAACATTTATTGTCAAGAATATATTTGTTTTTGACCTTAGCGAATCCGAAGGAATCAACACTATTGCTGCGATATTATCCAACACCTCAATGTCCTTTAGCAGGAGAACTCCCTATAGTTTGCATTTTTGCCTCCCCTCTTCCCGTCCCCGCCCGGTCCAGCCTTCTGCATACATGCAGAAATCGACAAAACTCCGTCAATGCCTCTTTCATAACCTACGGGATATAATTTATAATTTTCTATGAGAGAAACAGTATGCGCGTGACCCATGGCGACTTGAAAGAACGCAAGAAATTACGAGGGTGGTAAAAATGAACCTTGATGGATTTGAAAACTACATTGATAAAAAGATACTGGCCCGGGGATACGACTATTACAGGGACAACTGTGTTATATCGATAAAAGAAACCGCGGCCGGTACATATGAGGCAAAAGTCGAAGGGACCGATCTCTACCTAGTTGAAGTTAAAATTGACAATGCGGGAAATATAATTGATACCGAATGTGACTGCCCCTATGACCAGGGAATATACTGCAAGCATCAGGTTGCGGTATTTCTTGCTTTACGGAATAAGAAAAACCAGAAGACCGGTGATTCCAAAGGTATCAGCCCCAACAGCAAAGACACCGAATCAGAGCTAAAAGCCCAAGGGCCAAAGACGAGCCAGCCTCCTGACCTAAAGAAGACACTGACGGCCAGAACCAAGACTGAGCTGATTGATTTCATACTCGATATTGCATCTGAATACGAAGAAATCAAGCAGCGGATTGAGCTAAATCTTACGGCTGGAAATGAAGAGGACGAGATTCGGAAATCTATCGCGCTGATACGCACCTTTATAAGAAAAAACTCTGACCGGGATGGTTTTGTCAGCTATGAGCAAGCCTATGAAGTGAGCAGGGGGGCTGATCTTGTACTGGAAAAAGCCGCTTCAGCCCTTAACCACCACAAACCCGGGCATGCCTTGGACCTTACCCTGTGTGTCATCCATGAAATGATTGATTTACTTGGCAGTGCGGATGACTCTGACGGTTGTATCGGAGAATCAATAGAAGAAAGCCTGGCACTCATTGACGAAATTGTTGATGAGGAACTGAGTCCGCTCCATAGAGAAAGTCTTTTTAACAAGCTTATGGAAGAGGCATCAAACCGGCGCTACCGGGACTGGGATGATTGGCGGCTGCAGCTTCTGGACAGTTGTTCCATACTTGCGGATGCGCCAGTTTTGAGAAACAAACTGGAAAAACAAATGACAGCATTGATCAGCAATGGAAATGATGATTCCTGGCACGCCAACTACCTGGCTGAAAAAGTTAACCTGATCAGATACAACCTGATTGAACAAAACGACGGCCCTGAACAAGCCCGGGAATTTATTCAGCAGAATCTGCATTATTCCGATTTCAGAAAAATGGCATTGGACCGGGCAATGAACCAAAAGGATTATAACCTGGTAATCAGTCTGGCCAAGGACGGCGAGGCACAGGATCAGAACCTGCGCGGGCTGTTGCATGATTGGATGCAATACCGGTATAATGCCTATAAACTGGCCGGTATGTTAGAAGAACAGCGTGAACTGGCCCATCATTTTATTCTGGATGGAATTTTTGAATATTACATGGACCTAAAGAGCACTTATGCTGCAAGTGAATGGGGTTCGGTATATCCCGGGATCATTTCCATGCTGGAACAGCACAAAAGAACCTATCAGCCTGCCTATTCCCGGATTTTAATTGAGGAAGGCGAGAAGCAAAAGCTGCTGGCGTATGTTAAAACCAGCCCTGCATTGGTCGAGAGTTATTATAAGCATCTGGTTCCTGAATTCAAGGAAGACGTTTTTGACTTATTTCTGCAATATATTAATGCAACCGCGGCCAGGGCCAACAAGCGGAAAGACTATCAAGGTGTATGCGCAATTATCCGTAATCTAAGAAAAGCAGGCGGGAAAGAGCAGGCATTGGCAGTCAAGCAAAAGCTTTATAACCAATACCCTAATAGACGGGCATTCAGGGATGAACTGTCCCGGGTATGACCAGCGGTACCCACCTGCCCTATCAATTGCCAAGGGATTTCAGCTCTAAGTCTGGAACCCTTAATAATTCATGTAAATAGAGAATCGGGAACTGGAATGCTTAGCACGTGAAAGCAGTCGTATGACGTATTTATCCAAAGTGTCGCCTTCTTAATGCGGATAGGGCTTTTCTTGCATCTAATAGTTGGTTGTCACTCGCATTGCATAAGCCGATAATCATATTTGATCATCCCCAGGTCTGTTGATACGCAGGTCGTAAGCAGCCTGCTGTCATTCACTGACCTTACTCTTCCAACTGTTTTATGCTTCCAGCATTTCTGGAGGTTACTATACTTTTGCCGGTTTTTTCTTCAATTTCCCTACGGGCATTTCCGGCTATTGTACCACCTTGTCTGGCTATTTCTTTATTATCTTCAAAGTTCATTGGGTTGTTTTCTTTCGATATCTCAGTAGTAGTCGCTTCCGCAAGCATATTCAGCACCAGTTCCATATTCGTCATATTGTCACGGAGATTTTCCCTTTTTAATGTTTTCAATCGTTTATATTCTCTGGTTGTATGTCCAGACCACGCCTTCGTAATTTCATCCGTAAGTATGGCGTATTCTGCTCCTCTTTTTACCCCTCTATTATCCCACTCGTCAGTTAATTCTTTTCTAACCTCAATGGTTTTTAATCGTTGATTTATCCATGTATTGGAATAGCCCTTTTAAGGTAAGTTTCCAACGCTCTATCAATCGCTAGCTCAGGATCAGCAGTCTCGTTAATTCGCTCATTTCCAACCTGGGCAAGCCATGTCTTAAATGGCTCCGCATTGGGTGAGGGAATGGATTGAATGAGCCTTAGGATCTGCTCTGTATCGGCAACGTCTGTATTATAATATTTGCCATCAGCAGATAACATTTTCAGTTGTCCGATTTTTTCGGACAACTGACTTCCTTCCATTTTTAGCTTCCTTTTCAGATCTGACCAATACTTTCTTGGCCTATCGCTGCCAGTTAGAACCTCAATGACGTCAACGATTGAAAAGAACCATTTTTCCTTCTCATCATCCCACAGAACACGAATTCTATGATCGTTGAATAGTCTAATTGCATTTTCTTTCGTCATCACACCCACCCTTCCTAACTTGTCAGGACTAATAGTTTGTTTGCTACCAGATCGTTGCCCCTTACACCCTCACAAACTCTTGCTGGTGTTCACATTTGCCTGAGCCGATCTGATATTCATTGATCTTATTGGTATATTATACTAAATTTGCATCACAAGCACAAACATTTGTTCGCTTTTTAAACCATACCAGCGAGTCGTGGTGACTGTCTCCCATCGCTCAAGTCAGTTTAAACTGTTAACCGCTTTTTGAAGTAAGTTTCATTTTCTCCTCAGATCATTTGTAGCCATAGTCAGAGTTCCCGCCTCAGGTTGTGGTTCTTTGCTTTTGCCGCTGATTTATCAGCGCTGCTTTGCATTTCCCGCTATTTAACAGACCGGCTGGCAGCGCTTATACTACATTTGGAAGTCAGACCCGGCTTCTTAATCCTGGAGAAAGGAGATGAGATCTTTGGCAATCGTATCAACTCCTCTAACATCAGACCTGGTCCTGGTTATGGACAATGGAGTCGGCGCATCCGGGCAGTCACTCAGCCAGAATCGCACTTATAAGAATGTAAAAATCACCGCTGCTGATGCCGATGTGTACGCAGTTGCTCAAGTCTTGATCGGACTGCAGAGCAAAACCGCCAACGCCATCCAACGCAAAAACACTGCAGAACTAGAGTCAGAATAGCTTCCCCGGGGACGCCCCAATCGGACAAATGAGTTTTGAGGATTGTCTCCTAAACTCATCCCCGGAACTTATGTATTAAATGAAAGGAGGTCAAATGAATGGCCGCATCAAGAATACTGGAAATGCGCTTTAGCACTGAGCTGGGCAGAACGCAGACCATCCGGGTCTATAATGCCAAAAATACACTGACAGGCGCCGAAGTCGCCGCTGCCATGGACAGCATTATAGCCGGCAACATCTTTACCAGCACCGGCGGAGACCTGACCGGCAAGATCGACGCCTGTATAGTAGTAAGCGATAGCACCGATCTAACCCTCGTATAAGAAACTCGGGGACTGTTCTTCAGGAAACGTGGGAACTGTCCCCAAAACTCATTGGGTTAATTCCCGAAAAACGGCTTTGTACATATATCTATGTCAAGTTTTATTTTTTCACACTTGCCCGGAAAACGGAATATTTTAAAGCATGTTCTGCAAAATATTACCGGTACAGGGAGTGTAACCAAAATGGATGTTGAATTATCTGTCCGGACGCCAGCGCAAATCGCGTCCGAGATTAACCTAATCAAAAGCCGGACCGACAAAATCATGCTTCAAAACTGCATTCAGATCGGGTGCTGCCTGACGGAGGCCAAGGCAGTGCTTCCGTATGGGGAATGGGGAAAATGGCTGCAGGAAGAAGTTAGCTATTCCCAGCGGACAGCCGAGCACCTGATGCGTATCTACCAGCATTTCGGGCCCAAACTGGACTCGCCCGGCGAGGGCTTGTCAGATTCGAATACGTATTCGAATCTTAGTTACTCCCAGGCGGTCATCCTCCTGGGGATTCCGGCGGAGGAGCGGGAAGAATTTATGGCTTGCCATGAGGTTGAAAATATGAGTGCACGGGAACTGCAGGCGGCTGTTCAGGAAATAAAACAGATCGAGGAACTAGTCCCGGTCGTAAGAGTAGTTGAAAAGATAAGGAAAATACCGCCCAAGACCGTGCAGCCAACCGCCGCCACCAACTCCGAAAGCATGAAATACGACGAGCAATTTGCCCTGCACCGTAACAACCTGCTGAAGGCCTATAATGAGTTGCTGCAAACTCTCGCTGCCCAGAGCAGGATAGACATGGCGCGGAAGGAAGTCAACCGGAAAAAGGCCTTGGAAATCGCGACCAACATGGTTAACACCCTGCAGGAATATCCGCCCGCGATTAGAACGAATATGGATATCAATATGGATAACCTGTGATAATGCAATGGCCTCTGGGGTTCTCCAGGTCTGTTGATACGATTAGAGTTCTTAATCCCGCATCAATCACATCAACCGGGTATAGAACCGAAATTTCAAAGATAAACAGCCAAGGGTGTCTTTTGGCTGTGGTGTTGATATGTTTTTTATTTCAACTCCATTCCAGGAATACGTTTTCGAATAGCATCCATTTCGGCTTCATCGGAAACGCCCTGCCAGTCATAGCGTGGTGTATATGGTGCTTGTAGTGCCCGAATTTCCTCTTCGGTGAGCGCAATCTCCAGAGATGCAACAGCATCATTGATTTGCTCAATGGAATTGGCTCCGACGATCGGTGCAGTCACAACCGACTTGCTGTGAAGCCAAGCGAGCGCAATCTGTGCCCGTGAGACGCCTCTTGCATCTGCAATCCTGCCAACTGTATCGATGATCGCATGATTTGATTCCTCCACTGCGGGAGAGTACAGCATGTCGGCGTACGCACCATCAGTCTCAGATCGGACGCTAGTCCGGGCCTGCTCGAACGGACGAGCCAGACGGCCGCGAGCAAGCGGACTCCATATAATCGTCCCAACGCCTTCATCCAGGCAGAGTGGAATCATCTCACGTTCTTCCTCCCGAGCGAGCAAGTTGTAGTGATCCTGCATTGAAACAAATCGAGCCCATCCATGCTGTTTCTGTAGGTGAAGCGCCTTGGCAAACTCCCAGGCATGCATTGATGACGCGCCAATATAGCGGACCTTACCCATTGTTACAAGATCATTCAATGCCTCGAGGGTCTCTTCAAGCGGCGTCGAGTGATCGTTGCGGTGGATCTGATAGAGATCGATATAATCAGTGCCAAGCCGCTCCAGCGAATGGTCAATTTCAGTCATAATTGCCTTTCTGGACAAGCCGCGGCCATTCGGACCTAGACGCATTGGATGACGCAGCTTGGTAGCGATAACGATGTCATCTCGATTTGCGAAATCTTTAAGCGCACGCCCGAGAATCTCTTCGCTGGATCCATTTGAATACATGTTGGCAGTATCGAAGAAGTTGATCCCAGCCTCCAGCGCATGTTTAATAAGTGGGCGGGCCTCTTCCTCTCCCTTTGACCATACCGGGTGGCCGCGATCAGGTTCACCATAAGTCATCGCACCAATTGCAATTGGCGAGACATCCAGACCAGTTGTGCCGAGTTTGATGTATTTCATCTTGTTCTTTTCCTTTCTAGTTATGTGGAAATGAATCCACCTTCATATTTATTATTCCTCAAAATACAGGTACCGGGTAGTACATTCCTGCACAAAAATTGCCTAAAACCGCAAAACCGAATATTTTCCTTATTGTACCGCACCTTGGTTTGAGCTATACTTAATCCCGAGATTCGGTTATGTGTGTCCCCAGAAAGGTGACGAGGAACAAATGTTAAATGCAGCAAATATGCCAATATCAGATCAAAGTCCTTCAGACATTCGGGAACTATTGGCCCGCCTAATAGCAATGGCAAACAAAATTACTACCGCAGAGGGTACTACGCAGACAGCCATCCCTTATTTATCAATATGCCGTCACACCTATGAATCTCCATTGATTCCAAGTGTACTCTCACCAGCCTTTTGTCTTATTCTGCAAGGAGAAAAGGAATTTCACCTGGCCGAGCATATTGCCCATTATTATGAAGGGAACTATCTGGCTTCCATCATTGATATGCCTGCATCTGGAAAAGTCGTGGGAGCGACCAGGGAATTTCCCTATATCGGATTGCGGGTGGACTTTACCGCAGAGGAAGTTGCTGCTGTCGTAGCCGAGGCCAAAATTGAGCTTCCCTCCAGGAGCAAAACCACGAGTACCGCTGCTTTCATCGGGAAATCTGACATAGGGCTGCTTGAACTATTCGAGCGCGTGCTCAGCCTGGCCCATACCCCCCAGCCTGCTCATTTTCTTTCCGTTCTCATGATGCGGGAGATGATCTATCGTTTAGTCTCAGGCAAATATGGACACCTTTTTCTTCAGCAAGCCCTCTATGACCAGCAGTCTGATGGTATAGGAAAAGCAATCGGCTGGATCAAAGACAATTTCTTCCGCCCATTTACCACTTCAGAGCTTGCTAAGTTGAGTAATATGAGCGAATCAAGCCTGCAACACAAGTTTAAAGCGATTACAACAATGGGACCTCTGCAGTATCAAAAACAGCTGCGTCTGCAGGAAGCCAGACGCCTTATGCTGACTGGCTCAATGGATGTGACCAGCGCTGCGCTGGAAGTAGGCTATATAAGCCCCTCACAATTTAATCGGGAATATAAGAGGCTCTTTGGTTTATCTCCGCTTAAAGATATTAGAGAAATTCAAAACAATCCCTATAATGATTAAGATAATGTTATTATTGTGATCTGTTTGATTGTACCGGGATCAATAACGCAGGGTCAGAACAGAACGGGGGTGGGTTAAACGTACCGGGAATCTGTCAAATTGGATTACAAATCATTGGCAAACCGAATTATTAATTATTGCGATATCATAGAGATACCACCAGCTTTAAGAGGCTCCAAGAGCCTCTTACGCCCCGTTGTTAGGATAGTTCGTTGAAATATTCCTGGGTCACCTGCAATTGCTTATTCCTGATTTCTTGCCACAGATTATTTCTAATCTCACCGGTACCCATTGACACTTTGGTACGTTTCAAGGTTCCGTCGGGCATTAATTTCTGGTAGTACCAATGATCTGTTTGTTTATACAGTTCCCATCCGTCCCTTTCACAAAAGCGCTTCAAGTCGCTCCATTTAGGCATCTATGAATCCTGCTACTTCCTGAATCCCTTCTGCCAATGCCACTCTCATAACATAGGGGAAATGCTTTTTCCGATTGGTCGTTTTAAAGTACAGGGCAAATTGATCGAAATAGTCCTGCGAATAATCAACCAGCTCTTCAGCCATTTTCAATAGAGCCTGGTTATGATCGGGAGCATTGACGACCAAATCAAAATCTTCCAGAGTAATTGTTATTGATCCATCTTCTTCAGGAATAAGAACGGCTTTAAACCTGTATGATTCAAGCAAACTTGCAGCCTGTTCAGTAGAAATGGATAAGACATGATCCCTATTGCGTTTAAAGACCATCGGCCTATCACGCACAACGTTGTCTATAAAAGAACTGAAATCACTTCTTACTTCACTGGCATTTAATACCTTCATAAACATCACCTACCACCCCCATTGTACATTTTGTACATAATGTACGCAATGGTGGTGGTAATTATTCTAGCTTTATATTCAAATTTTTAACCCTTCCCCTAATGAACTTCTGACTGCAAAAGCCGATAATCTTCGGTTGGCAGCGGTAACTACCGCTACTAATATCTTCAGGGCAACCGCTGCCTCCTGCGACAAAAACATACGACTCATTCTTTATTATCCGATTTTCTTACATCGGCTTTAGGGGCTAGTAAAATGATTTTGGATTCGGAACTTTCTATGTACATTCGCTCTGTTTGCTGAGTAATATTTTCCGATAGAACCATTGATGTACTGAAATAGAACCGCCTCGTTCTTCTGCAAGAACCACCGTGTTCTTTTGTAAGAGCCACCGCCCGAAGGCGGCGGCCTTTAAGATTAGTTTTGCTCTTTTAAGCCGT
>JAYFPZ010000002.1:0-125727 GCA_034927445.1 Syntrophomonadaceae bacterium | reverse complement strand
ACAATTTCCTAGATATCAAAATCCGATTTCAGCAGTAGGGTTCCAGTATAGAATTATTTGAGATTTAACATGTGTGATAGGACTTTTACAGATGCTTTTCGGGCATCTGCTTTTGGGTTGCTCAAAATTCAAAAACACCTGTGCTTTCCATGTTATTCCGTGTATACGACAACCCCAGCGGTATCACTTTTCTACCGCTGGGGTTTCTCATGAGCTTATCTTAATGACATTGCCTTTAAGGCTGACAGATCTAATCCATGAGGGCGAGGTCTCCATATCCGGGTTTGGAGGTGCCTACGAATGAGTAATGTCAAATACCTCACCCCGAAGAAGTCTCTCGAGGAACTCGGGAGCACGGCAAGACGGGCGACCAACGCCCAGGCAGTCGCGGAGATCGTCTTCGTGAAGATGGCCCAGGAAGCGCAGCTCGACGACGTGACGATCAGCGAATACCCCGATTTGTTCGTCCAGTGGGATGAAAATTGGAGGGGTAAAGCGGGCGATATCGTACGGGACGAGGGGGCACTCTACCGCTCCATCCACGACGTCAACGACGCCGGGCAGAACCGCAAGCCCTCGGAGACTCCGTCCATGTGGACGCACATCGGCGACCCTGGCGAGGAGTTCCCTACGTGGATACAGCCGATAGGGGCACATGACGCCTACAGCAAGGGCGCAAAGGTATCTCACGGAGGCGGGAAGTGGGTCTCTGACGTTGACGGCAATGTATGGGAGCCGGGCGTCTATGGGTGGACGCAGCAAACCGCGTAAGCGGTAAAAGCTGCTCCCTCCTGGATGATCCTAAAAAATCGCCCTCTTGCATTGGTTTAACCTTGGTTTGGAGCAGCCTATGTTAAGAGGGCGAACCTCGGAAATGCTTCTAAGAATGGGCGCGATTTTTCTCATTTATTTTGTCCGCGTTTCTCAAAAAAGTTGGCGCGCTACAAAGAGCCATAAAAAGATTAGATACACTGGAATTTACCGAGTAAGAATAAGCAAAAAGAGTTACATATGACAATAAAGAACCCCGGAAGTCCGGAGGTTACGATGTTTGAAATGGTAAGCCCAAAGAAAGTCACAAAAAACCCTCCGAACTTCGGAGGGTACTTCGATTGCTATGGTGAGCCATCCGCGACTCGAACGCGGGACGCCCTGATTAAAAGTCAGGTGCTCTACCAACTGAGCTAATGGCCCTTAAAGATTATAAAACTGGCTGGGGTGGCTGGATTCGAACCAACGAATGACGGAGTCAAAGTCCGTTGCCTTACCGCTTGGCTACACCCCAACGCTACTGAGTATACTAGGATACCCGGTTGGCTGTCAAGGTTAATATGGGGTGGATGATGGGACTCGAACCCACGGCCCCCAGAGCCACAATCTGGTGCTCTAGCCAGCTGAGCTACACCCACCACGCGCAGGCTTACAAATTTAAAAATGGCGTCCCCGGAGGGATTCGAACCCCCGACCTACGGATTAGAAGTCCGTTGCTCTATCCAGCTGAGCCACAGGGACAAAAAAATGGAGCGGGTAGCGGGAATCGAACCCGCGCAACCAGCTTGGAAGGCTGGGGCTCTACCATTGAGCTACACCCGCCGGCAAAAAACATTATACTTCTTTTGCATAAGCATTTCAAGGAAAAATTGCCGCATCCGCCATTTTCAATTTATTTCCCTAAAATTAACAGGCGGAATCAATTGGTAGAGCACCTGACTTTTAATCAGGGCGTCCCGCGTTCGAGTCGCGGATGACTCACCATTGACCCGGTATAATCCTTTATTATAAGGGCCTGCGCCTGCTTGTCAAGGTTTTGGAGTATCTTATATTTTGGCCGCGGCGATGGGTATTTATACATATTCATGGCCATTGAAGAATGGCGGGTATTATGCTATTATTTTAAACGTAGTATGGTAGTTTTCCAGGACAATCTTTAATTAAAATCAGCAGGGTAGGGCGGAAGGATGGAGAGGCTTATAAGCTTGCTCTGACACCATGGGCTTTGCCATGGTGTTTTTGTTTTTTTGCCTTGCCGGCCAAAAAATGAGGAGGATGAGCAGGATGGTAGTGGTCATGAAAAAAGGGGCGGCTCCCGAACAAATTAACGCAGTCAAGCAGCGTCTCCTCGGGGCAGGTTTCAATGTTCACCTGTCCGAGGGAGTAAACCGAACCATTTTAGGAGCGGTAGGAGACCGGCAGCGGTTGGAAGCCTGTTCGCTGGAGGCCATGCCCGGTGTGGACACTGTAGTTGCCATCATGAAGCCGTTCAAAATGGCTTCGCGCGAGTTTAAAGCTGACAATACGGTTATCCAGGTGGGCCAAGCTAAATTTGGTGATGGCAGTGTACCGGTTATTGCCGGTCCCTGTGCGGTTGAGGGGCGGGAGCAATATATAGAAACCGCCGCGGCGGTAAGGGAGAGAGGAGCTGAACTCTTGCGGGGAGGGGCTTTTAAACCCCGCACTTCACCCTATTCTTTTCAGGGCCTGGGTGAGGAAGGCCTGAAAATAATGGCTGAAGCCCGTGAAATAACAGGGCTTCCGATTGTAACCGAAGTAATGGATCAAAAGTCGGTTGCCATGGTGGCTGAATATGTAGATATTATTCAAATTGGGGCCCGCAACATGCAGAATTTTTACCTGCTGAAAGAAGTAGGTAAAACCAATAAACCGGTTTTATTAAAGCGCGGACTTTCCGCGACTATCGAAGAATGGCTGATGGCCGCCGAGTATATTTTGGACAGCGGCAACAACCAGGTAATTCTGTGTGAAAGAGGCATTCGCACGTTTGAAACCTACACCCGCAATACCCTGGATTTAAGTGCGGTACCCCTGGTAAAAAAATTGTCCCATCTGCCCGTTATCGTGGATCCCAGCCATGGCACCGGCAAAAGGGAATTAATTGCTCCCATGTCTCTGGCGGCGGTTGCCTGCGGTTGTGACGGGCTGATTATTGAGGTGCATACCAATCCGGCCGAGGCCTGGTCAGATGGGCCCCAGTCTTTGACGCCGGATGATTTTGGCATGCTTATGGAACAGGCCAAGCAGGTAACCAGAGCGGTTCATAGCGCAAAAACTGAGGGGTTGGCCGTATGCAAAGGATAGCGATTATAGGATTGGGGGTAATTGGAGCTTCCCTGGGAATGGCCTTAAAGGCAGCCCGCCCGGATTTGGAAGTACTGGGGATGGATGCTGAACAGGAGACTATTGCCAAGGCCATGGAAATGGCGGCAATAAGCCGCCCCCTGATCATAGAGGATCTCATTGACTGTGAGGTGGTAGTTATCGCCACCCCGCTGAGTGTAATCCCGCAAGTGCTGGTGCAGATACGGGATAAACTTTCTCCGGATACCATAGTGACTGACGTGGGCAGCGTTAAGACCTGGGTAATGCAAAAATATGAGGAGATCCTGCCTCCGGAAATCATCTGCATTGGCGGGCACCCTCTGGCCGGTTCGGACCGCAGCGGTATAACCGGGGCCGATAAATATCTGCTGCAAAACGCCGTATATGTCTTAACCCCGGCGGCTTCCACGCCAACTGCGAAGGTCAAATTGCTTGAGGCGCTGCTGGCGGCAACGGGCGCCCAGATAACGGTATTGTCCCCGGCTGAACACGACGCCATGGTGGGTAAGGTCAGTCATTTGCCTCATATTGCCGCCGCCTGCTTGATGAATAATCTGGAGCGGAGGCCTGAGGCCTTGCGTCTGGCTGCCGGAGGATTACGTGATACTACGCGTATTGCCGGCTCCAGTCCGGAATTATGGGAGGACATTCTGTTATATAACAAGAAAGCGGTAGTCGGAGAAATCAAGGACTTGATCAACCAACTGAACCATTACCTGCGGGTGATTGAGGAGGATGATAAAGGCAAGTTGGGTCGATTGCTCCAAAATGCTCAACAGATGAGAAAAAATGTACCTGTCTGCCGCCATAGTCTGCGCACCTCGGCGGATATAGTGGCCATCATTCCGGATAAACCAGGAATAATCGGGAACTTAGGCGCTCTTTTGGGCGAAGCCGGTATAAACATTAATGATATTCAGATTATGGGAGTCCGGGACGAAAATGAGGGCACTCTTCGCCTGGGAGTTCCGCAGGCCCTGGTCCGGAAGGCTCTGCAATTATTAAAAGACAATGGTATTAGAGCATGGATTAGGGATTAGTACCTTCCATCAGGTTACTTTTTTTCTACAAATTAACATAATTGAAAATAACCTTCTGATAAGTTAAACTAAAATAAAAAGAATAGCTGAAGGGTGGGAGTGATTATGGCAGAAATCGAAATTCAGGATTTGATTGTTAGCCGTACCATTAAAGTTGATTACAAAGGTCAATCGGAAAATGGAAAACCCCATGGCTGGGGCAAAGCTTACTCCCGTGACGGGTCCATGTATGAAGGGGAATGGAAAAATGGTTTAATGGATGGTATAGGCAAGGAATTTTATCCCGACGGTACTCTCCAATATGAAGGCTATTATAAAGAAGGCTACAGACATGGCCAAGGCAAATCGTATTTTAAAAACGGCGCATTAGGTTATGACGGCGAATGGAAAAAGGGTCAAAAGGTTGGAGGTCCCAAAACCAATACCAATTGGGCCTAAAAAATAAGCATACCGGGGCTGCAAAAATTTTGCTGCAGCCCCTTTCTTTATGCCCGGGATGCCCCGGGTATTGCCGCTGCTGCCGAAGGCTGGAAAATGACGGCATTGTCAAGGATTGCCGTAATGTGTAGAATACTAAAGACCAAGTAAATAATTAACAGGTGATGTAATGAAAACGTTCAGGTATGTGCTGGTGTTTTTATTGGCAATACAACTGGCACTCCCTTATTGGGTGCAATCCCACTTAAATATTCAGGATCGCATGAATTATAATCTGGTCAAGGAAAACATTAGTATCATCGATGACATATTGGCGCAGATCAGCCGGCAGATTAAGCAGGAAAACCTTGAAGACTATATTATTATTCTGGGTGATTCGGTCGCCTTCAGCGGTCCGGGCAACTCCCGGCAATCAATAGGACACTACATGCAGGGATTGGCCCAGGCTGCTTCACCGTCCCATCCTCAGCGCATATTCAATTTGTCCCTGCCCGCCATGCAAATGGGGGACATTTATACCATGCTGCTCAAACTGGATGAGTATAACATATCTTCGCAAAACCTGATCCTGGATGTTGCCTACCAGGGTTTTGTCCAGCGTAATCCCGATCCTTCCATTGTCTTTTGGCTCCAGGACGATCTTCAGATCCTGGACCGCTCCAGTTATGAACATGTACGGGCAAACTTGGACGCCAACCAAACTCACCGGGAATCAAGGCTTGAAGCTGATGTGAACCAGTTGTTGTGGGACCGGATCGCGCTCCTGCGCTATCGGGGTTTTATTAAGACGTATGCGCTGCAGGCGGTCAGTTATTTAATCGGAGCCGGCCCCCTGGATGATTCAATCGGAGATACCCGGGCTTGGTATGAAAAACCGGGATTGAGCGACTTGCTTAAGCGGGCAGAATATGAACGGGATTTCTCGGCTCAGCCTTTCGACTTCAGCCCTGACAACCCCCAGATATATTTTTTGAAAAAGATAATTACCCATCAAGAGGGTAAACACACCCTGATGTTTATGGCCGGAGCCAATCAGGAATTAATGCATGATAAAGTCACTGCCCCCGGCTATGCCGGCAATCTTGAGAAAATTGACCAATATTTTGAGTCCCAGCCGGTTCAGTATATAAATCTATATGGTCAGATTGATTCCCGGCTTTACTCCGATCAAATACACCTGATCGCCGAGGGCAACCGGGAACTGGCTGCAATACTCTGGGATAACTTTAATAAAGGGAGATAAGTCCTGATGCTGTTTCACACCCCGGAATTCATGCTCTTTATGCTAGCTGTTTTTGTGTTGTATTATTTCCTGCCCGGCTGCCGCCTTTATATTCTGGCCGCAGCCGACATGATTTTTTATGCGGTGGGCGGAATCGGCTATTTGGCATTATTTATGGCCATAGCTACGATTACCTGGTTATTATCGCAGCGGCTGCAGGGAGACAACCGGAAAATCATTTTAATTCTGGGTATATGCCTTAATACCGCCAATCTGATATTTTTTAAATATACATTTTTTATTATGGCCAATATGGAAAAAATATTGGCGGTGCCGCTTATGAATCAACTGCCTCTTTTCCAACACCTGGTGCTTCCCATCGGCATTTCCTTCTACACTTTTGAATTGATCGCCTACCTGGTTGATGTTTATCACGGCAAAATATCACCGGCTCGCTCGTGGATGGTTTTCTGGGTTTTCATCTCCTTTTTCCCTCACCGTGTAGCCGGGCCGATAATGCGAGGCAAAGATCTCATCGGACAGATAGGCCGGCTGCAGGATATAGCCGTACGAAATACCGTGCCTCTGGGTCTGGCTTATTTAGGCATGGGGCTGGTGAAAAAGATTATTCTTGCTGATTACATAGCGGGGTGGGCCAACAATCTGCTTGCGGCGGGCAGTAATATAAACAGCACCGGAGCCCTGGCCGCGGCTTATTTATATACCTTCCAGATTTATTACGATTTTTCCGCCTACAGTGAGATGGCAATCGGCATTGGCTACCTGTTGGGGATAAAGCTGGTGCTGAACTTCCAAACCCCTTACCTGAGCGCCAACGCTACCGAGTTCTGGAAAAGATGGCATATAAGCCTTTCCGAATGGATCAGAGATTATATTTATATTCCCCTGGGTGGATCCTGGCATGGAAACAAGCGTAAATATGTGAATTTATTTATAGCCATGGCCATTTCCGGATTATGGCATGGGGCGGCCTGGGCCTTTGTCATCTGGGGGATGTACCATGGCCTGTTGCTCATCATTCACAACATTTACGGCAAATGGAAGAAACCGCCTTGGTGGGCGAGGATCAGCGGCACCCGGTTCTGCCATGTTTTAAGCGTTCTGGTATTTTTCCAGTTCGTCGCTGCAGGCTGGGTGTTCTTCCGGATAAATAATATAACCGATGCCGCCCATATAATTTTTAAGATGATGACCTTCAATCCCCTGCATCCGGACCCCAATCTGGTCAAATATCTGGTGGTGGCCATGATATTGTTTATACTGCACCTGGTGGAGAGGTGGGCCCGGCATAACTATCAACGCCTGGCCGAAATCTGGCAGAAATATTTCCCGGCTCCGATAAGGGCCCTGGCTTATACCGTGCTTATAATCACTCTGGTCGTCTGTATGCAGACTGAACAGAGCAGTTTTATCTATTTCCAGTTCTGATACGAATGGAGCTGGATAGCAAACCGTCCCACTTGGTTAGGCATAAGGGAGTCGACGGAGTTCAACTCCCTTATGCCTGAGTGCCCCATCAGACAGGGTGACAGGGGATCTGTACCCTTGTCCTAAAGGGAAACTTTATAGGTTTAAAAGAACTGGAGTTTTTATAACGTCCAGTTCTTAATATTTTCTGATTTATACACAATACATCAATGAGTGCAACCGATACTCTAAATTAGTTTCATCTTAAGATGGAATTCCCATTATGAAAAAGAACATAAAACAACTGAACATTAACCATGCAAAGAATAGAGCAAGGGTTCTTTGCTGCGATCCGGGTATTATAATTACTGTATTTTATTTATAAACGAACATAAATAAACATAGCTTAAATAAAACAACAAATATATGTTTTTTTATGTTAATGTAAGAAATATAAAGAAAAGTAATATCTCTGAGTTTAACTGCCTAAGGCGAACTACTATGGCAACAAGATTGAGTTTAAGCAACCACAGGGTTGTAAGAGAAATATATTTGAAAAGGAGCGACAGATGATGGACAACCAAATTGCAGCCGATTTAAAAAAAGCGGAAGAATTTCATGGCCACCTTTGCACCGGGATTATTTTCGGGGTGCGAATCGCCCGGTTGGGCATGAATTATCTGGGGATCAAAGATCCTAAAGAGAACAGAGATTTTATCGCATTTGTGGAAGCTGACCGCTGTGTTGCCGATGCGGTCCAGTCGGTAACCGGGTGCAGCTTGGGAAAAAGGCGGCTGAAATGGTTTGATTACGGCAAAATGGCCGCTACTTTTGTGGATATGAACACCCATGAAGGGGTCAGAATCGTAACTGCTACCGGAAAGCAGATGCCCGAAGAAGGGGATTTGGTTGCGTTCTGGAGCCAGATACCGGATGAGGAACTGTTTAACCTGGAGCCGGTGCGGGTGGACCTGAAGCCTGAGGACCTCCCCGGTAAACCTTCTCGGAGGGTCAAGTGCGAGGGTTGCGGGGAAATGGTGATGGATGGCCGGGAAGCATCAGTGGATGGAAAAACCTTGTGTCATGCCTGTGCCTTTGGGGCTTACTACCAGAAACAATAGAGAAGAACGGTGAGAAGTATGTGGGAAATTTATGATCAACTGATTGAATCAGTGCCTGAAAAATTAACCGTTTTGGATTGCATGGTAGGACTGCATTGGACCTTGGTGCGCTCTGAACTGGGATTGGGTGCAGCGATGACTGTTAAGGGAGGCCAAGGCGGACAGGAATTTGCCGACCTGGTGGGTATGCCCTTGAGAGAGCTGGCTTCATGGATTAAATCCTGGAACATGATCGAAGCTTCCATGGGGCAGGCAGCCATGAATGCTGCTTTTAACCTGATGAAAAATATGGAGAATTTAACCGGCCGCCCTTTCATCAAAACCGATAATCCTGAACAGGCCAATGGATTTGCCCAATTCTTACCTTATATTGAGGGTAAAAAGGTAGCGGTAATCGGGCATTTTCCCCATATCGATTCCCTGAGCGGCATCTGTCAGCTGTCTATTCTGGAGAGAATACCTCAGGAAAATGATTACCCTGACCCGGCTTGCGAATATATTCTTCCTCAACAGGATGTGGTTTTTATTACCGGTACGGCATTTATCAATAAAACTATGCCCCGGCTGTTGGAGATTTCAAAACAAGCCCGGATTGTTTTAATTGGCCCCAGCGTCCCGATTTCTCCAGTGCTTTTTAAGTTTGGGGTTGATACCATTGCCAGTACGATTCTGCTTGACGAAACCCTGTGCTGGAAAACAGTGAGACAGGGAGGCAAAATGAATATTTTTAAAAATGGCGGACAGATGGTATGTATACAGCGCTGAATGCGGCGGATACAGAGAAAATTGAAAGAGCTGGTATGGAGGAAGTTCAAAAGAAGAATGTTGCACGAATAAAACTGGTAATCTTAATTGTATTGCCGATTGCTGCATTTATACTATCTTTTACCATCGGGCGTTATGCTATCACCCTACCTCAGCTGGGGGAGACAATATTGTCTCATATCTGGGGAAACGAGATGGTTCAGCAAGATAACCTTGATACGGTTGTTTTCAACATCAGGCTGCCCCGGATAATCGCCGCCATGTTGGTAGGAGCAGCATTATCCTGTGCCGGAGCGGCTTACCAGGGAATGTTCAGGAACCCCCTGGTTTCTCCGGATATACTCGGGGCGTCAGCAGGGGCAGGTTTTGGTGCCTGTCTGGCCATTTATTTTTCAACCTCTGTAGCTGTTATTCAGATAACCGCCTTTGCCTTTGGCCTGGCCGCAGTAGGGCTGGCCTGTCTGATAAATGCCAAGCTTGATTATGATCCGATACTGGGCCTGGTTTTGGGTGGAATCCTTATCAGTTCATTGTTTTCTGCAGCCAGCAGTGCAATCAAATACCTGGCGGATGCCAATGACAAGCTGCCGGAAATCACCTTTTGGCTGATGGGAAGCCTTTCCTCGATAAACCAAAGGGACACATTGAGTATCTTGCTGCCGATGATTATCGGTTTTATTTTGCTGTTTATATTCAGGTGGAGGATTAACGTTCTGGCTTTCGGCGAAGAAGAAGCCCGCAGTCTGGGGGTAAATACCAAGCGGCTCAGATTTATTGTTATAGTAGCTTCCACCTTGCTTAGTGCTTCAGCGGTTTCTATTTGCGGCATGATTGGGTGGATCGGGCTGGTAATACCACATTTGGGACGAGCGCTAGCCGGACCGGATTACCGCATCTTAATGCCGGTAACTGCGGTACTGGGGGGGACCTATCTTTTACTGATGGATGATCTGGCCCGCTGCCTGGGCAGTGTGGAGATACCGCTCGGCATACTTACCGCAATTTTCGGAATACCGTTTTTTGTTATTATCTTCAAACAAAATGTTAAGGGGGAAAGGTAATGCTGGAACTTACGAATGTCAGCTGCGGTTATGGAAAAAGAATAATCGTGCGTGATATTTCCTTTACCGTGAAATCAGGCAAGTTTGTCTGCATATTAGGCCCAAACGGATGCGGTAAAACGACCCTGCTTAAAACCGTGCTGGGAATCCTGCAGCCTTTTTCGGGGGCTATTATGTTGGGGGGACGGAACATAAGCTGTATGCGTGAATCTGAACTGGGCCAGTTGATAGGCTACATACCTCAGGTTCATACCCCTCCTTTCCCCTTTTCAGTTCTGGACGTAGTATTGATGGGCAGGACTCCTCATCTATCTGCTCTGGCAATGCCCGGAAAAAAAGATAAAGAAATTGCAGCCGCGGCCTTGGACGAACTTAACATCACCTATCTGAAAGACCAGAAATACACACGCATCAGCGGAGGTGAAAGACAGTTGGTGCTGATAGCGCGCGCTCTAGCCCAGCAGCCGAGGATGCTGGTAATGGATGAACCGACCTCAAGTCTGGATTTTGGCAATCAAAACAATGTACTGGAAAAAATGAGTCAATTATCCCGTAAAGGGATGAGCATATTAATGGTCACTCATAACCCGGATCATGCATTATTCTGTGCTGATAAGGTGGTGATGATGAAAGACGGGAATATGCTAAAGAAGGGATTGCCTGAAGAAATTGTCAGCGAGGAATCGATCCAGGATATTTATAATACCAGAGTCAAAATCGGGCGCATACGACTGTCTGATGGCACGAATATCCGGGTATGTGTACCAGTTCCGCCTGGGGTGGAACAACGCCGGGGAGCTTGAAATTAGCATGATTTAATTAAGGGGAGGAGTAGAATATGAAAAAACTGAATTATCGCAGTATTATGGTTGTTACCTTAATATTAGTGATGATGTCGACTGTATTAACCGGATGTGCCTCCCAAAGGGATGCATCCACAACGGCCCCAGCTCAGCAAACCGTTACCGACCAGGCCGGCCGACAAGTAACTATACCCGCAACTATAAACAAAGTCTACTATACCAGCCCCATTGGACAGATTATGGTCTATGTGCTGGCCCCTGACAAGATGGCTGGTTGGACCATGCAATTGTCCGATAATGAAAAGAAATATATCCTGCCGCAGTACAGAGATCTGCCTTATCTTGGCGGCATGCAGATGAATGCCAAAATCAACACCGAAGAACTGGTAAAAGCCGGACCGAACCTAATATTGAATGTTGGCTCCGACCCGGCCACTGCCGATACTATTAGCACCTCAGACAAACTGCAGGAGCAGACAAACATTCCGGTAGTCTTTGTTAATGGTAGTCTCGAGAACACAGAGCAGGCTCTGACCTTCATTGGAGAACTGCTGGGCGCACAAGACCGGACTAAAGAAATAATTGCCTACTGTAATAAAACTTTGGATGAGACCACCAAAGCAACCAAAGACATTCCAGCCGATAAAAGAGTCCGGGTTTACTATGCGGAAGGGCCTAAGGGTTTGGCCACCGAGCCATCCGGCTCCGCCCATGCCAAGCTACTGGACATCCTCAATATAACCAATGTGGCCAAAGTGGAAAAGGCCGGGCAAAGCGGGATGAGCAACTGCTCCTTGGAACAAGTGTTATCATGGAACCCAGACGTTATTCTGGCCTGGGGGACTGACCGCGGGGGCGCTTATGACCTCATCCTCAGCAGCCCGGATTGGAAGAACATCAACGCCGTCAAGAATAAAAAGGTTTACGAAATTCCCAACTATCCCTTCAACTGGTTTGACCGTCCGCCTTCCATCAGCCGTTTCCTGGGTTTAAAATGGCTTGCCGCCACCCTGTATCCCGATCAGTACAAAGTTGATATGGTAGAGGAGACCAAGGGCTTCTATAAGCTTTTCTATCATATTGATATAACTGATGCTGATGCCCGGGCCTTATTGAAGACTTCTATTCATTCCTAGCGGACATACCCTGGGTGATGCCCAGCGCATCACTCAGGGGGATTGTTTGTGCAGGAAATGATTATTAATTCAGTAAGGGGAATGAATAATGAACAAAACCAATCCGGTAGAATACGAACCTATAGCCCGCGAGGTATTTGCTCCGGTATACCCGGTAATTGCGGAGGAAATCCTTAGAAAAACGGGGAGAAGCCAAGGCAAATGTGTCGACCTGGGCACAGGGCCTGGTTATCTGGGACTGGAAATGGCTAGAATTACCGATTTAGAGGTCTGGTTACTAGATAATTCCACCGAAATGATTGCTTACGCGCAACAGAATATAAAAGCGCGCAAGCTCGAGAACCGAGTCTATTCGATATGCGCTGATGTTCACCAGCTCCCTTTTGCCGACGATTCTATAGATCTGATGGTTAGCCGGGGCTCGGTTTTCTTTTGGAATGATCTTCCCCAGGCCTTCAGGGAGATATATAGGGCACTGAAGCCCGGTGGAATGACCTATATCGGCGGGGGATTTGGTTCAGAGGACTTGAAGCGGGGTATAGAACGGAAAATGCGGGAAATAGACGAGAATTGGGAAGCGAAAGCCAAAAAGCGTCTGGAACATCCAACCGCCAGTGATTATGCTGCAATATTACACAAGCTAAATATAACCGGTGAAATTAAAATAACCAATGGGCTCTGGATTATTATCTCCAAACCGGCAGCATAAATAAGAGCATGTGAGTATAGAACTTTTTAGAAATTCTGTTTAAATTTTTCAAGATACCTAGACTTAAGACTCCAAGGCTCGGGCCTCTCTAATTTAGAGGCCCCGGGCTTGTTTATATGCCCTCGCAGGAAGCTTTAAATATCGGCAACTACTTGGCCGGTATTACTAAGGTCATAATCCCCCAATCCCAATAATTCGGATCTGAATGATGGCGATTGGAGTATCTGGATTATGGTTTGTAGTTTAGCTTCCTCCATTCTATTCTTGGTAATGACCAGATCGTAGCTTTCCTTTTGCAGGGGGATGAAATCAACCCCGCGGACCTGGAGTGAGGCCTTCTCGTTGCCCAATGCTACATCGACCTCCCCTCTTGCTACCGCACCGGCTACCACTAAATGAGAGTATTCCTCCCGCTCATAACCCCTAATAGCTTTGCTGTCTATTTTGAGCAGCCTCAATTTTTCATCCAACAAGACCCGAGTGCCGGAACCGGCTTCGCGGTTCAGCATGATGATATCAGGGCGCTTCAAATCCAGCCAATCCTTTATATCTTTGGGATTTCCCTTCGGGACGTAAAATCCCTGCATACGTTGAGCCAGGTGAATAATGATTACCGGAATACCAGGCAGCAGATGCCGTACATAGGGGAGGTTGTATTTACCGCTATCTCCATCCAACAAATGAACGGCGGCCATGTCAGTTTTACCATGGTATAAAGATGACAACCCTTCGAAGCTGCCCACGTAATAGCGAAATATCTTAATGGGGCTCAAGTGTTGTTCCAGATGCCGGGCCAAGATATCTAATATAATATCCTGACCACTGATCACCAGTTTGTCCTGGCTCAAAGCGATATTAAATTGATTTAATGACGGTGTTGGCGGGAACTCCGGTTGGTCTATAGCAGGACGCGCAAATTCAAAACTCTTGCCTTGGCGGCGGTATAGTTCTACATCCTTGGGATCGATGCGCATTTTTCTGCCAATACGGTAAGCGGGAATGTCTCCTCGTTTAACCATCTCATAAACTGTATGTTTGGTGATTTTGAGTATTTCTGCAACTTCAGTAGGGGTAAGTGATCTATTGTCTTCCAGTGTTTCCACCTCCAAAGAATCTTAACTATAATTTTACCATAGCCCGGGGAATAATGGTGATAACCGGTGGGCGTGCACATGCCCTATAAAGGCCATACGATATCTAAAGCATTAGATAAAGGGATTTTACCATTCTTATCCCTTATAAATACATGCATAAAATCATACCAGGTAAGAATATGGAGCGAAAATCAAAAATATCCATCTCAAATTCTCGCTTCCGTTTGTCGAAGATGTTCTCCAATATCACGTCCACCGTACATAATGCGAATAATCGCGACCATCGTTTTTGCTTCCCTAGGCAGATAAAATATCAAATAATTGTCTATTGGTAAAACCCGCAAGCCTTTGCTATGCCACGGCTCTTTTTCATAAATATGATACCGCAGCGGCATTTCATTTAACTTCGCGATCGCATCCATAATCCGCCGTAATTGATTTTTTGCAATTTCCGGCTCAAGCAGGGAAAATGCGATGTACTCAAATATGTTGCGCAAGTCGTGCTCAGCTTGTTCGGTATAAACAACCATCCATTCGCTCATATTTTATAGTTCTGGCGCATTCTGTCGGCGACGTTTTCCGCAGAAGTTACTTTTCCAGCGGTCAGATCAGCCAGACCTTTCTCGATCTCAGCATTGAATTGCTCCTCGGTAAGCGTACCCACTGACAGAGGTTTAATTTGCGGGAGCTTCAATTCAAAGGGAATACCTCGCTGAAGCACGACCTGCCTAAGAAAAAGTCCTATTGCATTTGACATCGGAATACCAAGTTGCTCTAAAACAAGCTCTGCCTGTTCTTTGACTTCTGGCTCAACCCGGGCAAATATATTTGATGTTCTTGCCATAATGAACACCTCCTATCTTGATACTATTATGTTATATTGTATTGCGAAGTGCAATCGTTTTGTAGCTTGCATGGGATTATGTAATTCTTGCTGATGTAGAATTTCCGTTTGTAAGCAGTACCCCAGCAGAAATACAGCAAGATTGAGTTGTGGCCGGCTACCGCAGATATTCTGAGTTTATGAAAAAATCTATATGAGATGACCTCTGCGTATTCTATGTAGGAATAACGCGGCAAGAAAGCAGGCATATATTTAGGTTAATGCAGAAAGATCTAATGGACAAGAAAGCGGCTTAATATTGGGGTTTAAAAGTAAAACAAAAACCACCCACCGATAAAATCTTTTTTATCAATAGATGGTAGAAAAGCTGGTCGGGGTGACAGGATTCGAACCTGCGACTTTCTGGTCCCAAACCAGACGCGCTACCAAGCTGCGCTACACCCCGATGTTTAATTATTTAGTTTGCAATAACATTAGCGTTAGCTAATTAACAACATCCCTATTGGGATATTGTTAGAAATAGGAATACATCCCCATAATTTTACCGAAATGGCCCCAAACCGAACTACTAAATGATAACACTCGCAAAGGAAACCTGTCAATTTAATTGAACTCTCCGCCGTCCTCGCAGCCGTTGGTGCGGACGGAACAACGCCTTATCTTTTTATGCCAAGGTTCCGGTTATCCTATAGACAGGATATACCTTTAAAAGGACGCGGGGCAGTAACGTTGCACCGTTATTAGTTGGCTGGGATAAATAAAACCCACCATCATTAGAAATAATATATCTACCTGCCGCGGCTTTTACCGTGATGCCATGGTGGATTACTCAATTCCGAAAGGTATATGGGATACGTGGACCATAGGTAAAATCTGAAGAATAGTCACCCGGAAAGGTTGCCATTAAGCCGTCTGGCGACTCCGAGTGACAATAAAACGCAAGGATTGGGTTAATTTGCTTTAAAAAATAGTAAAAAATGAAAATTAACTTGCCTAATCGCTTGACTTGTTAGGGTAGTTTTAATTATGATTTTATCGTAGGACTAGATGAAGTGCGGAAGTGGCTCAGTGGTAGAGCATCGCCTTGCCAAGGCGAGGGCCGCGAGTTCGAATCTCGTCTTCCGCTCCATAGCTATCCATGCCTCGGCTTAGGCCGGGGTGTTGTGTTTTTATGTTTATAAGCATAGCCGTAAACATGGGGCCAGATAGTAGATGGGGCAAACAGTCAAGCTATATTTAAGTTAGGAGGAGCATAAATGGATGCCAGGTTAGAGAAAATAGAAAAAAGTGAAGCTTATGTTGAGATTGAGATTGATGCCGCAACCTTGGAGGAGGGGCTGGAAAAGGCCTACCGCAAAGTGGTCAAACAGGTTAACATCCCCGGATTTCGTAAAGGAAGGGTACCGCGCGATCTCTTGGAAGCTCATTTTGGCAAAGAGGTGCTATATGAAGATGCTATGGAGTTTATTGTACCTGATGCCTATGAGAAAGCTATAGATAATCTGGATATAAAAGCTATTGCCCAGCCTGAGTTTGATATCGGCGAAATCAATCCCGGCCAGAATTTAATCGTTAAAGTAAAAGTAGCGGTAAAACCTGAGGTTAAGTTAGGAAAATTAGAAGGCCTTGAAATTAGCATCCCAGCTATGGAAATTACCGAAGCAGATGTAGACCGCAGACTTGAGGACATGCGTGCACATTATGCCAAACTGGTGGAAAAAACCGATAGCCCGTCTGAATTAGGGGATACCGTAAACATAAATTTTGTAGGCAGTATTGATGATGTACCTTTTGAAGGTGGCACCGGAGAGGATTATCAGCTTGAATTAGGATCGAATACATTTATTCCCGGCTTTGAAGAACAGTTGGTAGGACTGAAAGCAGGGGATACGGCAGATGTTAAAGTAACTTTCCCCGCAACCTATCATGCCGAAGACCTGGCCGGCAAGGATGCTGTTTTCCATACCACGATCAATAAAGTTGAGTGCAAGGAACTGAGGGAGCTTGATGACGATTTGGCTCAGGAAGTCAGCGATTTTGATACCCTGGAAGCATTACGCAACGATATCAGGGAGAATTTAATTAAGGCCAATGAGTACCGGCAGAAAGAGTTCAAGCAAAAGGAAGTGTTAAGCCGGGCCCTGGAGCTTAGTGAAATTGAGCTTGCCCCAGCTGCGGTTGACGCGCAATTTCAGAACATGCTGAGCCAGTTTGAGCAGCGTATTCAAGCCCAGGGAATCAGTCTCGAGCAGTACTTCCAGTTTACCAATTCCAATCTGCATCAGTTCCGGGAAGATATGCTGCCCGAAGCCGAACGTAATGCCAAAACCAGCTTTATGTTAGAAAAAATTATTGAAGAAAAAGGTTTTGAATTGACTGATGCAGAAATAGATAAACAGATTGAAGAGATAGCCCAACAGATGGGTGTGGAAGTTGACCAGGCCAAACAGAATTTAGAAGGTGTAATGGATAAAGTAAAATACAATCTGAAGATCGATAAGGCCGTTGAATATCTGGTGGATAACGCTGTGGTAACCGAGACTGAGACTGAAAGCGAAGCAGCCAACCCCGAGGGAGAACTTGGGGAATAAATTGAATACTATATAGAATAAGCCATGAATACTATGAGATGAGGAGGGATCCAGTTGTCATACCTTGTACCAATGGTAGTTGAACAGACGAATCGGGGCGAGCGCTCTTATGATATCTATTCGCGGCTCTTGAAAGATCGCATAATTTTTCTGGGGAGTACGGTTGATGATAATGTTGCCAATCTGGTCATAGCCCAGCTATTATTCCTGGAAGCTGATAATCCCGACAAGGATATCAACTTGTACATAAATAGCCCCGGTGGTTCAATTACCGCGGGAATGGCTATCTATGACACCATGCAATTGATAAAACCAAATGTGTCAACCATATGTGTCGGCTTAGCCGCCAGTATGGGAGCATTTCTTCTGGCTGCAGGCGAAAAAGGCAAACGTTTTGCCCTCCCCAATGCCGAGATTATGATTCATCAACCGGCAGGAGGGACCCAGGGGCAAGCCACTGATATTGAGATTCATGCCCGGCGTATATTGCAAATGAAGGAAAGCCTTAATCGAATATTAGCTGAAAGAACCGGTCAGGCTATAGAAAAGATCCAAAAAGATACAGAGCGGGATTATTTTATGTCTGCCCAGGAAGCCAAACAATATGGTATTATAGATGAAGTATTCAGCAAAAGAAGTTGATTTGAAGTAACAGCCTTCCGGAAAAAGAGAGGTGAAAGAATGCATAAGTATGGGGAAGAAAAAGGCCAGCTCAAGTGTTCCTTTTGTGGTAAAACTCAGGATCAGGTAAAGAAATTGGTAGCCGGGCCGGGTGTTTACATCTGCGATGAATGCATTGAATTATGCAATGAAATCATCGAAGAAGAACTGGCGGAGGACATCGGTTTCAAGCTGGGGGATATACCGAAACCGCAAGAGATCAGGGAGACTCTCGACGACTACGTAATCGGGCAGGATATGGCCAAAAAGTCTCTGGCAGTTGCAGTATACAACCATTACAAGCGTATAAATTTGGGCATGAAGCTGGATGATGTTGAGCTGCAAAAGAGTAATATCATGATGCTTGGGCCTACAGGCAGCGGCAAGACCCTGCTGGCACAGACCCTGGCTCGAATTTTGAATGTTCCCTTTGCCATTGCTGATGCTACTTCATTAACGGAGGCCGGATATGTGGGTGAAGACGTAGAGAATATTCTGCTCAAGCTCATCCAGGCGGCCGATTATGACATTGAAAAGGCTGAAAAGGGTATTGTCTATATTGATGAAATTGATAAAATTGCGCGGAAAACTGACAACCCCAGTATAACCCGTGATGTTTCGGGAGAAGGGGTACAGCAGGCGCTGTTGAAAATACTGGAGGGAACCGTAGCCAGCGTACCTCCTCAAGGGGGAAGGAAACATCCCCACCAGGAGTTTATCCAGATAGACACCAGCAATATATTGTTTATATGCGGTGGTGCTTTTGAGGGTATAGATAAAATCATTCAAAACCGGATTGGCGAAAAGGTTATGGGATTTGGAGCCGATATCAAGGGCAGAGAGGAAAAGAAAATAGGTGAGATTTTAAACATGATTCTGCCTCAGGATCTGCTTAGGTATGGCTTAATACCTGAATTTGTAGGCCGGGTTCCGATCATTGTCAGCCTCGAATCCCTGGATAAAGAGTCCCTGGTCAAAATTTTAACTGAACCCAAGAACGCCTTGGTGCGTCAATATAAAAAATTATTTGAACTTGACGGGGTGGATCTCGAATTTATGCCCGATGCCCTGCAGGCCATTGCTGAAGAAGCTTTGCACCGCAATACCGGGGCCAGAGGTTTACGGGCCATAATTGAGGATGTCATGCTGGAGGTAATGTACGAAGTACCGTCTCGTATAGATATCACCAAGGTATTAATTACCAAAGAAGTGATCCTTAAAAAAGAAAAACCGCTTTTAGTTACGGTGGATGCCAAACGCAGAGTAAATTAAGCGGTTCGGCCAAGATCATTCAACTGGGAAAAGGTAGCGCAAGCTACCTTTTTTTACTGGTTTTATCCCTAATTCAAATATATTGATGCGGGGAATAATAACAGTGATTAGCAGGGAAAGGAATTGAGCCGGATGAATGATTTATTTATGAAATATGGGGGAGTATTCTATCTCATACAGATGGTTTTCGGAATAATAATCGGTTTGTATTTCTGGAATTTGCTTAAGAACCAGCAAGGCAAAAAAGCAGTACTGGTAAAGAGCGCGGAAAAGGAATACAACCGCCTGCAAAAAATGCGTAGTGTAAAGCTGACTGAGCCTCTGTCCAGTCTAAGCCGTCCTGGCACCTTTAACGATATTGTCGGTCAGGAAGAAGGCATAGCCATATTGAGATCAGCTTTATGCGGCCCCAATCCCCAACATGTAATAATTTACGGGCCGCCGGGGGTGGGCAAAACCGCAGCGGCTCGTCTGGTTCTGGCTGAGGCGTGTGCCAACAAGTATTCACCTTTTAAGGAAGACGCCCACTTTGTGGAAATTGACGCCACCATATGCCGGTTTGATGAACGCAATATTGCCGATCCTTTGATCGGATCGGTCCATGACCCCATATACCAGGGAGCCGGCGCCATGGGAGCCGCCGGGATCCCACAGCCCAAACCCGGCGCCTGTACCCGGGCTCACGGTGGTATTCTTTTTATTGACGAAATAGGAGAACTTCATCCCCTGCAAATGAATAAACTGCTTAAGGTGCTGGAAGATCGCAAGGTCTTGTTGGAAAGCGCCTATTATGCCGATAATGACAAGAATATCCCGGGACATATCCATGATATTTTCCAGAATGGTTTACCAGCCGATTTTCGTTTGGTGGGAGCGACCACGAAAATGCCGGATGAAATTCCGCCGGCCTTACGATCAAGATGTATGGAGATATTTTTCCGGCCCCTGGATTATAAATCTATAAAAGACATAACCCAAAATGCCGCCCGCAAAATCATGTTGGATCTGGACCACGATGCCCTGGAGGAAATATGTCGCCATGCCAGCAATGGGCGCGAGGCCGTTAACATAGTGCAACTGGCTGCGGGGATTGCCCAAGAGGAGAGGGCAGCTTTCATCAGCCAAAAAATTGTCCAGACGGTCATTAACAACGGCAGGTTGTCAGCGCGTATGGAAAACAAGATCAAAGATTCTCCCTTGGTAGGGGTGGTAAACGGTTTGGCGGTATATGGAGCCAACATAGGCACTTTGATCGAAGTTGAGGCCTCGATATCTCCGGCATCAGGCCGGGGAGAATGGACGGTTACCGGAGCGGTGGAGGAAGAAGAGGTAAACAGCGGGGGCAGAAAGCTGCGCCGTAAAGGAACAACTGTGGCAGCGGTGGAAAATGTAATGACCGTTCTGAAAACCATGTTTGACATTAACATCCATGACTATGATATTCATATCAATTTCCCGGGAGGGACTCCGATTGATGGGCCTTCAGCCGGGGTTGCCATAGCCACCGCGGTGTATTCAGCTCTGAAAAACCAAAAAGTAAACAATTATATAGCCATGACCGGTGAGATTTCGGTGCATGGCATGGTTAAACCGGTGGGGGGAGTCAGCAGTAAAATCGAGGCGGCCAGAAATGCCGGGGTCAAACGAGTATTAATTCCCCGGGATAATTGGCTGAACACTTACAGCAGTCTGACCGATATTGAGGTTGCCCCTATACGCAGCTTGAGCGAAGTGCTACAATTTGCTTTAATAAAGGAATAAATCTGGTTATAATAGGATGGTTCTCTGCTTTAATTAGAACCGTCTATTGTTTCTAATATCGAACGAATTTGCTTGGAGGTGTGCTTTCTTGCCACAGGGAGAGTTAAACTATCGTGAAATACCTATACTGCCCCTCCGGGGCTTATTAGTTTTTCCCTATACGGTTATCCATCTTGATGTAGGGCGGAAAAAGTCCATTAATGCCATTGAAGAGGCTATGCTGGGTTCTAAGGAAATATTTCTGGCTACCCAGAAAGAGGCTCAGACGGATGAACCTGAGCAGGACGATATTTACGAGGTCGGAACCGTAGCCGAAGTCCGGCAGGTCCTGAAAATGCCGGGGGGAACCATGCGGGTGCTGGTGGAAGGCTTGTACCGGGCCAGAATCAAATTATTTATTCCGCAACCGGATTACATGAAGGTTGGCATTGAAGAATATAAATCTGAATCAGTGGCTAAAAACGCCGAGCTTGAAGCTTTGATGCGCACTGTGGTCTATCAGTTTGAACAATATGTACGGATGAGCAAAAAGATACCGCCGGAAACCGTGGTGTCAGTTGTCGCGATTGAAGAACCAGGCCGGTTGGCCGATGTGATCGCGTCCCATTTGAACCTGCGCATACCGGATAAGCAAAAAGTATTGGAGTTAATGGATATTACCCAACGGCTGGACTTTATTTGCGATATCCTGGCCAAAGAGATGGAAGTTCTGGAGCTGGAACGGAAAATAAACATCCGGGTGCGCAAACAAATGGAGAAGACCCAAAAGGAATACTACTTGCGCGAACAGATGAAAGCGATTCAAAAGGAATTGGGCGATAAAGACGAACGCGCTTCAGAAGTGGAAGAATTAAGGGAGCGCATTCGCAAAGCCGGCCTGCCCCAGGAAGCCCGGGAGAAGATTAACAAAGAAGTGGAGCGGTTGGAAAAAATGCCTTCTTCGGCGGCCGAAGCAGTCGTCGTCCGCAACTATTTGGACTGGGCGCTGTCACTGCCCTGGGCGGTTGAGACCCGTGACCGGCTGGATCTGGATATGGCCGAAAAGATTTTGGATGAAGACCATTATGGCTTGGAAAAACCCAAGGAAAGAATACTGGAATACCTGGCGATCAGAAAGCTGGCCAAAAAGATGAAAGGCCCGATTCTATGCCTGGTAGGGCCCCCCGGGGTGGGCAAGACCTCTTTGGGAAAATCTATAGCCCGTTCCCTGGGGAGGAAATTTGTGCGTATGTCCTTGGGAGGAGTTCGGGATGAAGCTGAGATCCGCGGCCATCGCCGGACTTATGTGGGGTCCATGCCCGGGCGGGTTTTAAACAGTATCAAGCAAGCCGGTTCCAGAAACCCGGTTTTCCTGCTGGATGAGATCGACAAGATGACAACCGACTTCAGGGGCGACCCGGCTTCTGCTCTATTGGAGGTTCTGGACCCCGAGCAGAACAATACTTTTAGTGACCATTATTTGGAGATACCTTTCGATCTTTCCAAGGTAATGTTCATCACCACGGCCAACTCTTATTATAATATACCCCGGCCTTTGCTGGACCGGATGGAAGTAATCGACATTTCGGGATATACCGAAGAAGACAAATTGAACATTGCCCTGGGCTATCTGGTGCCCAAACAAATCAAGGAGCACGGGCTCAAGGCAAGCAATATAGCTTTTTCCGAGGCTGCCCTGCGCAAGATCATACGCGAATATACCCGTGAAGCCGGGGTTAGAAACCTGGAAAGACAGATTGCCTCAGTGTGCCGGAAGGTGGCTCGCCAGGTGGTTAAAGATAAAAATACCTCGGCCAGCATTACAGTCAGTAGTGTGGCCAAGTATCTGGGAGCATCCAAATTCCGGTTTGGCACGGCTGAAAAGAAAAGCCAGGTAGGGGTGACCACCGGTCTGGCCTGGACCGATACCGGAGGAGACATATTATCGATTGAGGTAGCCTTGATTAAGGGCAAAGGCAGATTGACCCTGACCGGCAAACTCGGGGATGTGATGAAAGAATCAGCCCAGGCAGGTCTCACCTATGTGCGTTCCAAAGCGGAAGAGCTGGGAATAAGCCATGAGACTATCGAGGGTTACGACATCCATATCCATGTCCCCGAAGGCGCGATACCCAAGGATGGACCTTCAGCGGGCATAACGATGGCTACTTCACTGGCTTCAGCCATGTCGGGGCGGGCAGTGCGGAACGATATAGCCATGACGGGTGAAATTACTCTGCGGGGCAACGTGTTGCCTATCGGCGGTTTGAAAGAGAAAGCCCTGGCCGCTCACCGGGCTGGGATTGAAACCATAATCCTTCCCCTGGAAAACAAAAAGGATCTGGAAGAAGTCCCGGCCAATGTGAAAAGGAAAATGCATTTTATTCTGGTCGGTCATATGGATGAAGTATTGGCTGCAGCCCTGGAGAAAACGGAGGCAGAACAGGCGGAAAAAATATGACCATGCTTATAAAACGGGCTGAGTATAGCGGCAGCTATGTAAATCTAAGCCAGTTGCCGCCGGGCAGCTTGCCGGAAATAGCGTTGGTAGGAAGGTCCAATGTTGGAAAATCTTCGATGATCAATAGACTGGTCAACCGCAGGAATCTGGCCAAGTCAAGTTCAACTCCGGGCAAGACCCGGACCATTAATTATTATTTCATTAATGCACAATGGTACTTGGTAGATCTGCCCGGTTATGGTTTTGCGCGGGTCGCCAAAACCGAAAAAGAAAAATGGGGCCGTATGATAGAAAATTATTTGCGCAGTAGAACCCAATTGCGCGGGGTTATCCAGCTGCTGGACATCAGGCATGCTCCCAATCAAAATGATATTTTAATGAAAAACTGGCTGCAAAATTCCGCTATTCCCTTACTGGTGGTGGCTACCAAAGCCGATAAGGTATCCCGCGGTGCCAGACAGAAGAATCTGAACATTATCCGTAAAACCTTGGAACTTGATGAAAATCCGCTGGTTTTCTCCGCTGAAACCGGTGAGGGTGGGGAAGATTTGGCGGAGGCTATATCCGAAATAATTTCATAACATGAGGGCAACAGGGCTGACCGTCCCCTTAAGACGAGGAACTCTCTGAAGGACTAAATTCCTTACAGAGAGTTTAATTTTTATTGGCTAATTCTTTCCCGCATGTAATTTATCAAATCTTCACTATATTGATTACCCGATGCCTGTTCTTTAAAAGAATCCAACATAGCCCCCAGCCTTTCTCTACCCCGGCCTTCTGTCAGAATTTCCGCGGGAGTCCTGTCATCCAGCTCATGGTGGACGGTATGCAGCCAACGCTCGGTTTCCTGATCTTTAATGACTTTATACCAAATGTCCTCGAATTCCGGGGCGGGAGACTGGAACCGGAAAAGGCTGCTGACTACTTCCCAGTCACCTCCCGGGAACAGGGTGTTTAAACAATCCTCCAAACGCAGGAGGTCATGCAACAGACCGGCATAGGCCACTATAAATCCGGCGCCGGCCCCTATGCGGGCATTGCCTTGCTTATCCCCCAAATCGTACCAGCGGATCCCTCCGGCGGCATGGGTCGGGCGGAAATCCGGGGACTGTCCCAAAATTGAGATTGGTGCTGCCCCCGCATCCCCTAAACGCAAGACGCGGACATCATTCAAGTTCAGCGCAGCCCCATGGCTAGTATGTTCAAAAATGCCAAAGAGAATTTCTCCATGATTTCTAAGCAGAGTCTCAGTATCCTGATCGGGCTTCAAATGCTGCAGATATTGGATATGGTTAGTGATAAATTCCGCCTGGCCGGCATCATTTATCAGTATCAGGACTATCCCCGAGAAAATCGCTCCCTGGGGCATACGGACCAAACGCCCGCACAGCAGAGGTCTCTTTTCGATTATTTCCTGGTCCAGGGGCCCCCGCAGCATGACCGACTCTTCCCGGCCGGTAATCAAATCCCGGACCCGGAGGTTGTCGGCTTCCATGGCGATAGCTTCAAAAAGGGATAGGTAAGAGGCATTTAAACCTTGCAGACACTGGCGCATGGAGGCATCCATATAATCTGCATTTTCACGTAAATATTCCTCGCCCATGGTGACGCCTTCGGAATCAATGGCGTCAAACCAGAGCCAATCTGAAAAGACCGATTCCTGCTCCTGAGGCAGCGGAGCGGTACACAAACGCATAAACTGCTCCTGCAGCGGTTTACGCACTTTTCGGATCTGGGCCTTATAATGCTGGTCCAGTTTTACTTTGATGGTGGCAATCAACTGACTGTACTGATCAAACGGTCTGGTATTCCGGCCCGCTGCCTCTTCCAGCGCCATACAGCAGTTTTTATATTTTTTGCCGCTGCCACAGGGGCAGGGAGAATTCCGGCCTATTTTGGAATTGCTCATGATTACCTCCTTAAAATTCAATGAGCCCCTTTACGAGGAGTTTGATAAAATCGGGGCTCGCTCTGCCCCTAAGCTTAGCACAGGGGCCGTCTTTAAACAAGAAACCTCAACAATGACTTGCCAAGGGCTCTCCTTTTTAAGTAGAATCTATATAAACTTGGGCTAT
Organism: Syntrophomonadaceae bacterium; assembly: GCA_034927445.1. Classification (GTDB taxonomy): domain Bacteria; phylum Bacillota; class Syntrophomonadia; order Syntrophomonadales; family Syntrophomonadaceae; genus PHAA01. The sequence goes on along the minus strand of JAYFPZ010000002.1, from coordinate 100,150 downwards.
ACTATGGAAAAGATGGGGAATCAAGGTGGGAAAACAAGTGTGGGAAACAGGGGGACGGTTCTCTTGTTTCCCCCTTGACAACCTACACAGGTATAAATAAGGAGGTCTATTTTAATGTCGATCGGAGGAAATCTGGCCAGTGTCTATGACCCCGCCAAGGTTGAGGGCAAATGGTACGATTATTGGAAGAGCCGCAACTACTTTGCTCCGGGGGAGGATTACAGCAAACCGTATTTTACTATAGTAATGCCTCCTCCCAATGTTACCGGGCAATTGCACCTCGGACACGCGCTGGACAATACGCTGCAGGACATTCTGACGCGGTGGCGCCGGATGCAGGGCTATAATGCGCTGTGGCTGCCGGGTACGGACCATGCCGGTATAGCAACCCAGGCCCGGGTTGAAGAAAACCTGGCCAGTGAAGGCTTGACCAAATATGACTTGGGACGCGAGAAGTTTTTGGAGCGGGTTTGGGAATGGAAACGGCTGTATGGGGATCGGATTACTCAGCAGCTTAGTCTGATGGGATCGTCCTGCGATTGGACCAGGGAGCGGTTTACCATGGATGAGGGATGCTCCCGGGCGGTCCGTGAAGTATTCGTAAACTTGTATGAGAAAGGTTTAATATACCGGGGAGACTATATTATCAATTGGTGTCCCAAGTGTCATACCGCCATTTCCGATATAGAGGTGGAACATGCCGATAGTGACGGCCACCTCTGGCATATCAAATATCCCATCGAGGGTTCGGATGAGTTTCTGGTGGTGGCAACCACCAGACCCGAGACCATGCTGGGTGATACCGGGGTGGCGGTTCATCCCGGGGATGAGCGTTACCAGCGCCTGGTGGGCCAAAATGTGATTCTGCCCCTGGTGGGACGTAAGATCCCCATATTTGCAGATCAATATGTCGACCGTGAATTCGGGACGGGGGCCGTCAAGGTCACTCCAGCCCATGACCCCAACGATTTTGAGATGGGGCTGCGGCATGATCTGGAAAGGATCGCAGTTATGACGGCCGACGCCTGCATGAATGAAAATGCAGGGGTTTACGCCGGGCTGGACCGTCAGGAATGCCGCCGGCGGGTGGTGCAGGATTTGAAGGCGGGCGGCTATTTGCTTAAAATTGAGGACCATCAGCATGCGGTAGGTCATTGTCAGCGTTGTGACACGATTATTGAACCGATGGTTTCCCTGCAGTGGTTTGTGAAGATGAAACCGCTGGCAGAACCAGCGATCCAAAAGGTTCTGGACGGGGAAATAAGATTTATTCCGGAGCGTTTCACCAAGATATATATCAACTGGATGGAGAACATAAGGGATTGGTGCATATCCCGGCAGCTGTGGTGGGGACACCGTATTCCGGTCTGGTATTGCCAGGAGTGCGGAAAGGTTATATGCAGCCGGGAAGATCCCGCTCAGTGCCCGGATTGCAATTCCAGTGAGCTTAAGCAGGACGAAGATGTTTTGGATACCTGGTTTTCCAGTGCCCTGTGGCCTTTTTCAACCCTGGGATGGCCTGATAATACTCCGGATCTGCAGCACTTTTATCCTACCAGCGTTCTGGTTACGGGACGGGACATTATCTTCTTCTGGGTAGCGCGTATGATTTTTTCGGGAATTGAACAGACCGGGAAAGTGCCTTTCCACGAGGTTAATATTCATGGTTTGATTCTGGACGGGCAGGGGCGCAAGATGAGCAAGTCGCTGGGCAACGGCATAGACCCTCTCGAAGTGATTGATAAATATGGCGCCGATACCTTGCGCTTCTCCATGATTACCGGGGTTACCCCCGGCAATGACGTTCGCTTCCAGTGGGAAAAGGTTGAGAATACCCGCAATTTCGCCAATAAAATCTGGAATGCGGCGCGTTTTGTCCTCATGAACCTGGAGGATTTTGAACCGGTTGACTTTAATAAGGCCGAGTTGTCTCTGGCCGACCGCTGGATCTACTCCCGCCTGAACCAGAAAATTGCTGAAATCACGGAACTGCTGGAACGTTATGAACTGGGTGAGGCTGCCCGGGGAATGTATGATTTTATCTGGGATGAGTTTTGTGATTGGTATATTGAACTGGCCAAACCCAGACTTTTCCGGCCGGCCAATAACCGTGAAAGAGCGGTGGTGCAGACGGTGCTGTGGAATGTCTTGATCGGCATTCTAAAATTGCTGCATCCGTTTATGCCGTTTATTACCGAGGAAATATATCAGTATCTGCCGGGCCGCCGGGAGACCATCATGCTGGAGCCCTGGCCGCTGACCGACCCGGACCTGATTGACCTGCCGGCGGTGGAACAGATGCAGACCGTTATGGCCGCTATACGGGCTGTACGCAATATCCGGGCCGAGTTTAATTTGGGCAATGCCGCTGCCGTCAAAGTCATCATGGCCGCGGGCGATGACAGCATTATGCAGCTTTTCACCAGCTACGGCACTTATTTGCAGGATTTGGCCAAAGTGAAAGATTTGCAGATGGTGCTGCAGCTGGCTGAGAAACCACGCCAAGCGGTGTCGGCCATGCTTTCGTTTGCGGAAATCTACGTTCCCCTGGAAGGGATTATCGATGTTGACAAAGAAGTCGGACGTTTGGAAAAGGATCTCAAGAATATAGAAAATGAGATCAGTAAAACCGAAGGCAAGCTCAGCAACGAAAAATTCCTGGCCAAAGCCCCAACCGAGGTAATCGATAAGGAAAAGGCCCGCAAGGAAGAAGCCATACTCAGGAAAGAAGGTATATTGCAACGGTTACAAATACTAAAGGGCGCATAGAAGAACGCTTGCAGCAAATCAGCCAATTGGGGAGCAAACCGGGTCTGGAGCGGATAAACGGTCTGCTGCAGGAGACGGGCAATCCCCAGCTTGGTCTCAACTATATCCATGTGGCGGGAACCAATGGCAAAGGTTCTACCTCGCTGATAATTGCAGATATATTAATAAAAGCGGGCTACCGGGTGGGGCGATTCAGTTCGCCCCATCTTCATTCATATCTGGAGAGGTTTACGGTCAACGGGCAGGAGATATCTGAAAAAAGCTTTTGGCCGCTGCTGGATGGAGTAGAGAAAGGAATTGCGTCCCTGCTCCGCCAGGGAGGAGAGCGTCCCACCGAATTTGAGGTTCTTACTGCGATTGCTTTTGAATATTTCTGCAATGAGAAGGTTGATATTGCAGTTTTGGAAGTAGGCATGGGCGGCACTTATGATTCAACCAATGTCATAACTCCGCTGGTTTCGGTAATAACTGGGGTGGACTATGACCATACCGCTTTTTTGGGTAATACTCTGGCCGAGATAGCCGCCAACAAAGCTGGAATTATTAAACCAAGCGTCCCGGTTATAGTAGGGATGATGGCAGATGAGCCTCTGGCGGTTATAACCAGACAGGCTGCCTCCCTGGGGGCGCCGCTTTACCGGGGGTCGGAAATCAGCATAACCCGCAGCAGCGCCCCGACTCTGGAAGGACAGGAACTGGATATTGCGGGCAAGAGTTGGCGCATGTCCAACGTGCAATACTCGCTGCGGGGAGACTACCAGCTTAAAAACCTGGCCCTGGCTTTGAACACGATTGAGATTATGCGGACCCGGGGTTATCGGGCTGACGAATCCAGTATTCGGCAGTCGTTGCGCAGCCTATTCATACCGGGCCGGGTGGAGGTAGTTCAGTCTGACCCCCCGGTAATATTGGACGCCGCCCATAATCCTCAGGGGGCTCGGGCTTTGGCGGATTCACTGGATAATATTTTTCCTCACCGCCAAAAGATTTTAGTTTTTGGCCTTTTGGATGACAAAGCCAGGGACGCCACCATTGAGCCTTGGGGACGAAGCACACGGGCCGCCATAATAACCAGGCCGCAAGGTTCAAGGGGAGGAGCCTGGCTCCAGGTGCATAATCGATGGCAAAAAATTTTCCCGGATATTAGAGTGGAGGCTGTAGAAAATATAACTGATGCGGTTCGTAAAGGGTTGGCCATGCTGTCCGGGACTGATTATCTGGTGGTTACAGGATCGTTTTATGTCCTGGATGAGGCCAGGCGTTTTCTGGTTGACAATTAATTAACAGTATCTTAACAGCAATTAACAAAAACTATTGATATAATTAACAGTATAGGGTTTGTACAATATTACTAGGGAGGAGTCAATTTGGGTTTTAAATTTAAGCCTCAGGATGATCGGTTTTTCGATTATTTTGAAGAGGCGGCCGCAGCGATATGCGAGGCAACCCAGATCTTAAAAGGATATTTTGCGGATCGCAGTGATAAAAATGCTAATTTGGAACGCATAAACAAGGTTGAACACCGCGGTGATAATATTTTTACCGAGGTAATGGAACAGATCAATCATTCCTTTGTTACTCCGTTTGACCGGGAAGATATTTTAGGGCTGTCGCATTCCTTGAATCAGGTGCTGGATCATATTCAGGGTACCATGGAGAAGATGGTAATTTACAAATGTGAACAACCTCGAGAAAAATATATCCCCGGGTTGGTCAATGTGCTGGAAGAAGCATCCTGCGAGATTGGCAGAGCCGTATCGCAGCTGCGGGATGTCAAGGCCAATCATGAGAGTATTATTGCCTCCAGTGAGAAGATAAGAGCGCATGAACATGAGGGTGATAATTTGTATCGAGCGGGAATAGCCCGTTTGTTTGAACAGACCGATGATGCAGTCTATATGATCAAATGGAAAGAAATTTATGAACATCTCGAAACTACCCTGGATAACTGTGAAGATGTGGGCAATATTTTAAAAGGAATAGCAGTAAAATATGTTTAGTATGGCGTGGGTTATTGCAATCGTAGTATTTGCCTTATTATTTGATTATATAAACGGTTTTCATGATACAGCCAATGCTATCGCTACTTCAGTTTCCACCAAAGCGGTTTCCCCGCGGTTTGCAATTTTAATAGCCGCCAGCTTTAATTTCCTGGGCGCCTTAAGCGGCACCGCAGTTGCCGCCACAATTGGCAAAAATATCGTATCTCCCCAGGATGTAGTCCCCCTGGTAATCATAGCCGCTCTTTCCGGAGCTATATTCTGGAACCTGTTCACCTGGTATTTTGGCATACCCAGCAGTTCATCCCATGCTTTGATCGGAGGTCTGATCGGCGCCGTAATTGCCCGCAGCGGCTCCGGGGATGTATTATGGCAGGGGGTGTTCAAGATTGTAACCGGGCTCATAACCTCTCCGGTTATAGGCCTGGTAATAGGCAGCATGGTTATGACCCTCCTGTTTTGGGTCTTTAAAGGGGCTTCACCGGTCAAGACCAACCTCAAATTCAGGCGGCTGCAAATATTATCAGCCTGCACCGCATCTTTCGCGCATGGGTCCAATGATGCCCAGAAATCAATGGGTATAATAGCCTTGGCCCTGGTTAGCGCCGGAGCCATAGATTCATTTTATGTTCCTCTCTGGACCAAAGTTGCCTGTGCTCTTTCTATGTCAGCCGGAACTGCTTTTGGAGGTTGGAGGATTATCAGGACCATGGGCGGTAAAATATTCCGGATTGAACCGATTAATGGTTTTGCGGCTGATTTCACTTCATCGGCCGTTATTTACGGGGCGAGTTTACTGGGAATTCCGGTCAGTACCACCCATGTAGTTTCTTCCTCGATTATGGGGGTGGGGGCCGCCAAACGGCTGAGAGGAGTGCGCTGGAACATTGCGCGGCAGATAATCATCGCCTGGTTTGTAACCATACCTTCCGCCGCGGTGGTTTCCCTGATTTTTTATCGCCTGATTATAATGTTTATATAAAGGTTCATACTAATAGATAAGCCCAAGGACTCTCCCGAAAACTGAGGAGAGTTTTTTCATATCAATAAAGTGTTTACAAAATGAAGTTTAACAATAGATAATAAACATAGTGAATTTTTTACCAAAGGAGTTGTAGGTTTGAAAGTTTTCAAAATTCCTGAGGCGACCGTTGTACGTTTGTCCATATACTTTAGGCAGCTTCATTATTTGAAGGATGCTGGTATTGAAACGGTTTCGTCCGAAGAAATTGCCAATAGTGTCGGAGTCAGCTCCGCTCAGGTCCGTAAGGACTTGGCCTATTTTGGCGAGTTTGGCACCCGTGGGGTGGGATACCGGGTGGAGGAGCTCTTAGGTTATCTGACTAAAATTTTAGGGTTGGATCAAAAATGGAATATCGTAATTGTGGGGGCGGGCAAGCTAGGTTCGGCCCTGGCGCTTTACCAAGGATTCCGGGAATGGGGATTTACCATAAACGCAGTACTGGATTCCGACGAGGCCAAAATAGGCCAGAGCCTGGACGATATCAAAATAGAGCCGGTTGAACTGCTTGAACGCCGGGTAAATGAACACGGCATCAATATAGGGATTGTAACGGTTCCGGCAGTAAATGCCCAGGAGGTTACCGATCGTCTGGTACAGGCTGGGGTAAGCGCTATTCTTAATTTTGCACCCAGAGTACTCAGGGTTCCCAATGACATTATTCTGAGAAATGTTGATCTATCAGCTAATCTGAAAGTTTTAAGCTTTAATCTTTCTTATAATAAATGACGCCGCTCTTTCATCAGCCGGCCTATAGACAATCTTGTTTTTAGCATATACTAGTGCTAAACTTGAAAAAATGTAATCTGGAGGATAATTTGGTGGCAGGCAGATCTCGTACTTATCCCGGCTGGCAGTTGCTGCTGCTGCTGGTGGCCCTGGGAGGGATTATCGGCGGCTGGATCGGGGACGCTATTGTTAAGCTGTGGCCCGGTTTGAGTCTGCTGGGAAATGTTCAAAGTGTGGGGCTTCCTACCTTTACCATGGACCTGCATGTTTTTACTTTAAGTTTTGGTTTTATGCTCCATATAAATTTCTTTAGCATACTCGGCTTTGTGGTAGCTTGGATATTTTATCAACGACTTTAGGGGGCTTTAACCGCATATAAACAAGGCCCCCTATGAGGATTTGAGATAATGAAAAAGATAATACTGGCATCAGAGTCGCCTCGGAGAAAGCTATTACTGCAGCAACTAGGGCTTGCGTTTGAGTGCTTGCCCTCCAATATAATTGAAGACCTGTCTGTTTCAGCATCACCGCCTGAACTGGCCCGCAATATCGCTATTGCAAAGGCCAGGCAAGTTGCCCGCGGTTTGGATGAGGGAATCGTAATAGCCGCTGACACCGTGGTAACCTTGGCCGGAAAAGTTATGGGCAAACCTACCAATAGAGAGGAAGCCTATTTCATGTTATCCTGTTTGAGTGGCCAGTGCCATCAAGTTATTACTGGAATTTGCCTGATAGATACCGTTGATAAAATTCCTGAATCAGCTTTTGAGATTACCGACGTGTTTTTTCGTCCCCTTTCCCCGGGCGAGGTCAATAATTATCTGGATTACGGGGAATGGGAAGATAAGGCCGGGGCTTATGCGATTCAGGGACGAGGAGCACTCCTGATAGAGCGTATCGCGGGCTGTTATTTTAATGTGGTTGGTTTACCTTTGAACCGTCTGAATTTGATGTTAAGATCCAAAGGTTTGGATCTGTTGGAGGTAAATTAATCATGCAGTACACAACCCTGATAAAAGACATGCCCGAAAATATGCGGCCTCGCGAGAAGCTGCTGGAGCAGGGGGAAGCCAGCCTTAATGAACATGAATTACTGGCCATTATTTTGGGACAAGGCACCAGAGATACCAGCGCCCTGGAACTTGCCAACCAACTGCTCGATACCTATAAGGGTTTGCGGCATTTGCAGGAGGCCAGCCTGGAGGAATTGATCCAGGCCAAGGGAATAGGTCCGGCTAAAGCTGCCAGCATCAAAGCTGCAGTCGAAATTGGCAGACGTATTGCCGTTAATGTTGAGGCCAGGTTCATCATCAAGAGTCCTGAGGATGTGAGAAAATATGTTACTCCGGTTCTCCTGAATGAAATGCGGGATTATGACCGGGAACACTTTTTGGTATTATATCTAGACCGCAAAGGCGGGGTTAAAGCCAAAGAAGACGTTTCCATCGGGGGGTTGCATAGTTCTATCGTTCATCCCCGGGAGGTTTTCAAAACCGCAGTTAAGCGCAGTGCGGCATCCATAATTTTGGCGCACAATCATCCCAGCGGGGACCCGTCTCCCAGCAGGGAGGATATTGAAATAACCCACCGGCTGATTGATGCGGGTCGTATTATGGGTATAGAAATAATTGACCATGTGATTATTGGTGAAAATAACTATTGCAGCTTTAAAGAAAAAGGCTTGATATAAGGTTAAGGAGGATTTGATAAGGTGTTTTTTAGTAAAGATTTGGGCATAGATCTTGGTACTGCCAATACGTTGGTCCATATTAAAGGAAGCGGGGTTATATTGACCGAGCCTTCGGTGGTTGCCATCCAGGTCAGCAGCGGCAAGGTGCTGGCAGTCGGCAACGAGGCCAAGCAGATGATAGGCCGGACCCCAGGCAATATTGTGGCCATTCGTCCGATGAAGGACGGTGTCATAGCTGATTTTGATGTAACCCAATCCATGATTAAATATTTTATCGGGAAGGCGCTGGATAACAAAACTACATTCTTGAAGCCGCGCGTGGTAATCAGCATACCCACGGGCTGTACTACGGTGGAAGAGCGTGCGGTCAAAGAGGCGGCCCTGGCCGGTGGGGCCAAGGAGGCCTATTTACTGGAGGAACCCATGGCAGCAGCTATAGGAGCAGGGCTGCCGGTGCATGAGCCTACCGGCAATATGATCGTTGATATCGGCGGAGGGACTACCGAGGTGGCGGTAATCTCCCTGGGAGGAATTGTAACGGCCAGATCAGTACGGGTTGCCGGTGACAAAATGGATGAAGCTATAATCCAACATCTTAAGAAAACCTACAATCTGCTTATTGGCGAACGGACGGCTGAAAATATCAAAATAAATATAGGTTCAGCCATCTGGGAGGACCCTGAAGAGTTTTACGAAGTCAAAGGGCGTGACCTGGTCAGCGGATTGCCTAAAATAATCCAGATATCCTGTTTGGAAGTTCAACAAGCTTTAAAAGAAACGGTTGAACAAATTGTTGAGGGAATCAAAGTTTGTCTGGAAAAAACGCCGCCGGAACTGGCATCCGACATTATGGACCGGGGTATAGTCCTGGCCGGCGGGGGGTCATTACTGCGGGGTTTGGACAAGATGATAGGTTATGAGACGCATATGCCGGTTTATGTTTGCGAGGAACCGTTGCTGGCAGTTGCGCGGGGAACCGGTAAAGTATTGGAGAATATTGAGGATCTCAAACGCATAATCCTTAATCCCAAAAGAAATGAATAGCTGGGTGGGGACCTTTGTTTAAAATATTCAAGAATAGAAGCTTTTGGACTATTTTATTTACAGTTGTGGTATTGTTGGCGGTTATAAAGTCAAGTGCCGGCAATACCCGTGAAATAACCATGCTGGAAAAACTTATCCGGGAGAGCTATGCCCCTTTGCAGAGCGGAATGGATAAAGTGAAGCAGGGCATCGGGCAGTCTTTAATCCGGATGGCCGGCGGACCGGATGTGGAAGAACAGCTCAATACCCTGACGATTAAAAATAATCTTTTAAGTTTGGAAAATTCGCAGCTTAGAGAGAACAAGGCTGAAGTTGAGCGTTTAAGAAGTCTGCTGAATTATAAACAGATTGAGGATGCCCAATACGTGCTGGAAGCTGCCCGGGTTATTGCCCGCAGCCCCAATAACTGGTATAAGACTATGACAATAGACAAGGGGGCTTCCAGTGGGATCGCTGTAAATATGCCGGTTATCAATCCGGACGGATTGGTGGGCAAGGTAGTAAGTGTCAGCAACAACTCTGCTCAAATATCGCTGATTACGGACCGGGAGATGGCGGTAGGCGCAATTCTGGAAGAAACCCGTGAAACCAGAGGTATTGTTGAAGGGTTGGGGGATAACGGCAAACTCAGGATCATTAATATTCCTTATTACGCGCCCGTCCACGATAATGAAAGAGTTATAAGCTCCGGGCTGTCTGAAATCTTCCCGCCCGGTATTCCCATCGGCAGAATCAGTGACATTCAAAAAGAAGCCACTGGGCTGGTGCTGTCCGCTTCCGTCGAACCTGCAGTAAAATTTGACCAGTTGGAGGAAGTGCTGGTTATCAAGCAATTTAAAGGAACCGTCGAACAAGGAGGCAAAGGGGAGTAGCCTGACGTGCGCTATTTAATTCTCGCTCTTATGCCCTTTCTGGCATTGTTTTTACAAACCACATTTTTTAGAATGTTTAGCTTCCAGGGAGCAGTGCCCGATGCAGTACTGGTCCTGGTAATATTTTATGCCATTTTTAACGGTGCCAATAAAGGCATTATTTATGGAGCAGCCTGCGGACTCCTGGAAGACCTTTATTTTGGACGTTTTATTGGCATGAACGCCATCATCAAGGGCCTTACCGGTTTTATAATAGGAAGATTACAGGGTAATGTTTTCAAAGAAAATATCCTGGTCGGAGTGTTGGGGGTCATCGGCGGCACCGCGCTCAACGCTTTCCTGCTTTTTATTTTGTCCCTTGTCAGTTTCGAAGTTTTTAATATAGATAAATCTATTTTTATGAATCTGATCTACCAGGGCGTATATAACACCTTGATAGGAATTCCCCTATACATTTGGTACTATCGATCTTCTACCCGGGGTATCCTCAGGAAGGCAGGTAAGCATACATAAATGAGGCCTTATGATATGAACTTTAAGCTAAAAATATATGCAGGGATTGTTATTGGCTTAATGACGGTACTGTGCCTAAAATTAGCCGTAGTGCAGCTTTTCTACAGTGATATGTATAAAACCCAGGCCAAGGAAAACAGGATCAGGCTGGTTTCCATAAAAGCCCCGCGGGGTGAAATTTACGATAGAAATGGCGATATCTTAGCCGCCAATAAATTGGTGTATATTTTAAGTCTGACCAATCCCGGCGAAAGCGAACGGGATCAATTGGTACAAAGACTGGTGTCTGTGCTTCAACCGTACTATCCTGAGGCAAACGCCGCTTTTATAAACGAAAAGATTGATCTGGGAAAATCCCGCTTGTTTGAACCGGTGGTATTAATCCGTGATATTCCCTGGGAACTGGTGGTCAAACTGGAGGAAAACCGGCAGAATCTGCCTGGAGCAGCTATCACCATTGAGCCTCTGCGGGATTATCCCCAGGGGACTCTGGCCGGGCATGTGCTGGGATACATACATTCAATCAATCAGGATGAACTGGCGGCTGACAGTGCCAACTACAGCGTCAATAGTTTGATTGGCAAATCTGGTATAGAAAAACAGTACGAAGCTGAACTCAGGGGAGTAGACGGAGCGCGCCGCCTGGAAGTGGATGCCCAGGGGCGGCCGGTAGGAGAACAGGCTACCCTTAATCCGGTGCCCGGCAACAACCTGAAATTAACGATTGACGACAAACTCCAGACAGTAATGGAATATTCAATGGCCAGCAACCTGGCCCGTTTGCAGAAGTCCTATCCCAAAGCCAAAGTTGGCGCGGCGGTATTAATAGATGTGAAAACCGGCGAGATATTGGCTATGGACAGCAGTCCGGCCATGCGCCCGGATGATTGGAAAGGCAATATAAGCAGTCAATTGGCCAGTTATTATTTCCCGCAGGGATCCACCTATAACCCGTTGGAACCGGGGGCAGCGTTAAACCGTGCTATCCAGGCAACTTATCCGCCGGGTTCAACCTTTAAACCCATTACCGGTATGGCCGCCCTCGAAGCCGGGGTTATGAAGCCGTTGACAGATTATGTGAACTGCCCGGGCCGCTATTGGATCGCCCCCTTTATTCCCTGTACCGGCGTACACGGTAATGTTAATTATTACAGCGGGATGGCGGCTTCATGCAATGTTTATTTTCAGGAGATGGGAAGACGCGCCACCAAAGACAATATAATCAAGGTGGCTCAGGATTTTGGCCTGGGGGATAAAACCAGCATTGACCTGCCTTATGAAACCCAGGGGTTGGTGCCCACTCCGGCCTGGAAAAAAGAGATAAATGAAATACTGATCAACCGGAAATATGATAATCTCCGCCAACAACTGGAGAACAAATACAGCCAGCTGATAGCAGCCGCAACCAGCGCGGACGCAGTTCAGGATTTGGAAAAAAAGAAGAAGAATGAAAAAGCCCAATTGGAGGCCCAGTATAATATTGATTATAATTGGGATACCAACTGGCAGGCTTATGACACCTTTAATATGTCTATCGGCCAGGGAGCCAACCAGTATACCATTATAGAGCTGGCAGACTATGTGGCCGCCCTGGCTAATGGAGGGGATTTGCTGCGTCCCCATATTTTGAAAGAGATATTGTCGCCGGACAAGGTTGTAACCCAGGAGATCAAGCCGGAAATAGTCCGTCATGTATCCGAGTCGGCTCAAACCCTGGCCGAAACCAGAAGGGCTATGATTGGAGTAACCAAACCAGGCGGAACCGCTTCTTTCCTGTTTACCAATTTTCCGGAGAGTATTAACGTCGCCGCTAAAACCGGAACAGCTGAAACCAACCGGGTGGGAGATAATGCCCAGAGTGAATTTCATGGAACTTTCATCGCCTTTGCCCCGGCCGATAATCCTCAGGTGGCCTTTGCCGGAGTTATAGAATACGGACAGCATGGCAGTGATTCAGTAGGCTGGGTGTGCAAGGACGTATTTGAACAGTATTTCGGTTTGATCGACCATTACGCCGCGATTAAGGCGCAAACCAGTTCGAGCGTGGATCAAAGCGCTTTGCCGATACTCCCGACCGCCGATTAATAAGGATTTACAGGCATGGGGCGGTTCTTCTGCTGCCCATGCCTGAAAGAACCGGGGTCTGTCGAAACTATGCCTTAATAGCTTGGCGAATTTGTCGGAAAATTTATTAAATTTATAAGGGGTATACGACTTTAAAAGGGGAAATCAGTGCAGATTACCCCTTTTATTTTATTTTTCATTGCAGGAAAAATATGTAAATAATAGAATTGTTTAGTATGCTGTAAACTTTGATGGCTAATATGGTTGGATGGAGGACCATGTAATGACAATTGAATTGTTGGCTAATGGCTTGAATGACGAAGTAGTTATAGATCTCAGTACTTTTGATACTCTGGAGGAAATGAAGAACCAGCTTCAGAAAAGCCTCGCGATTGTGCATAAATATGGGAAAGAAAACCAAATTTACATTGATGTCGGCATCAAAAGATTAACCGAGCGGCAGTTGCGGGAATTGGAAAGTATGGTGGCAGAAAACGGGTTTTATCTGAAAGCCCTGAAAAATAGCGAAAACCGGAACCGCCATGACAATCGCCGCGAAACCGTCATAAACCCCAACACCCAATTTGTGGAAGGCGCTGAAACCGTCATGCTCTGCCGTCATTTAAGGTCGGGTCAGAAGATATTCACGCAGGGTAATATCGTCATCTTGGGTGATATAAATCCGGGTGCCGAGATCATCGCGGGAGGCAATATATTAGTGATGGGATCACTCAGGGGGATGGCCCATGCAGGGGCCTTGGGGGATGAAGAAGCAGTAATCGCTGCATTTAAATTAAACCCTACTCAGCTCAGGATCGCGAGTCATATCACTCGTGCCCCCGACGGTGAGAGATTGGAGGTTAACAATCCTGAGATTGCAAGAATCCGGGCAGGAAAAGTAGTTATTGAAAGATTAAAAATATAATGGGAGGCGTAATGATGAAAAGTAGAGTTTTGGTTGTTACATCCGGAAAAGGCGGAGTAGGGAAAACAACCACCAGCGCTAATCTTGGAACAGCACTGGCCATGATGGATAAGAAAGTAGTGCTTATCGATACAGATATTGGCTTGAGAAACCTGGATGTAGTTATGGGGTTGGAAAACCGGATCGTGTTCGACATTGTCGATGTGGTCAATGGCAATTGCAAGCTCAGACAGGCCTTAATCAAAGACAAGCGTTTTGAGGGCCTCTGCCTTCTGCCGGCGGCTCAAACCAAAGAAAAAACGGCAGTAACCCCCCATCAAATGAAAAATCTTACCAACGAACTGCGGAGTGATTTTGATTTTATCCTGGTTGACTGCCCGGCCGGGATTGAACAGGGGTTTAAAAATGCCATTGCCGGAGCCGATATGGCCGTAGTCGTGGCTACGCCGGAGGTATCGTCGGTGCGGGACGCAGACCGGATTATCGGTCTGCTGGAAGCGGCAGGCTTAGGCGAAAGCCGCTTAATCATAAATAGAATAAGACCTAAGATGGTAAAAAAGGGCGACATGATGGATATCAATGATATCATCGAAATCCTATCCATAGATTTGCTGGGGGTGGTCCCGGAGGATGAAAGCATCGTCATTTCCACCAACCGCGGAGAACCGGCTGTATTGGGCAACAGTTCCCGGGCCGGTGAAGCTTACCGCCGCATAGCCAGAAGGATACTGGGGGAAGAGGTTCCTATGTATTCAATCGATGAATCATCCAATCTGATGAACCGATTCAGAAAAATTCTAAAATTGGCTAAGTAGCAGAGGAGGGATGATTTTGTTGGATTTTTTAACGAGATTGTTTACCAAAGAGTCCCCCGCAAGCAAGAATATTGCCCGGGAACGCCTGCGTCTGGTTCTAATCCATGATCGCAGTGTAGTATCTCCCGAGTTGATAGCCGCCTTAAAGGAGGACCTTATTCAAGTCATTCAGCAATATATGGATATAGATGTGGAAAGCCTCCTGGTCAACCTGGAAAACGATGATGATTCAGTGGCGCTGATCGCCAACATTCCGATCAAGAGTTTGAAGAGAGCAGTCAACACCTAGAGAGGAGGGGATGGCAGCCCGGAAAAATACAAACCGAAGAAACAAGCTAAAGGTAATGCCGGAAAACTGCGGGGCATTACCTTTTTATGTGTGCATGTCGGGCTGCAGCCGGTATCGCTCATTCCTCCGACGATCCCGGACCGCCGGTGCAGCGGTGCCGGGAGCCAAGAAACTGCCGCCTGATCATACCTGAATTCTACTCGACGAATAAAATTACAGAATTAGGGTTGACAGAGCACTGGACACAATAAAATTATTACCTATATAATTGAACCCGGGGGGTAACATTTTGTGAATATCAAACGCTTGAGACTCATAGATAAATACTTTCTGACGGTGTTGATCGTCTTGATTGGTTTTGGCTTGGTGGTTTTGTACAGTGCCAGCAACGGCATCAGCAGTGATCCTTATCTATATATGAAGAAACAAATTGCCTTTTTAATTATTGGAATTATTATGGCAGTATTCATCATTAGATTTGATTACACCCAGCTGGAGAAATATAGCCGTTATCTTTACGGCCTTTCCCTCTTTATATTATTGGCGGTCTTGCTATTTGGGACCGAACAGCGCGGTACCACGGGTTGGATTGGACTCCCCGGGTTGCCGCCGGTACAACCGGCCGAATTTACCAAGATAATGCTGATTCTGACCTTTGCGGAATTCTTAAGCCGTCGCAAAGGGGAACTGAATACTTTTGCCCAGATGCTGCCCTGTTTTGCTTACATGGGTTTGCCGTTCATCCTGATCATGCTGCAGCCCGATCTGGGTACTGCCCTGGTTTATATTGTAATTACGGTGGTTATGATGTATATTGCCGGGGCCAATCCCCGTTTGCTGACCAAATTAATTCTGGGTCTGTTGCTGTTTATTGTCCTGGCGGTAATCCTCCATTTTAAATTCAATCTGTGGCTGCCCCTGGATGACTATCAGATCAAACGCCTGGCTGTTTTTATAGACCCGTACCAGGACGGAAAGGGCGGGCGCGATGCCGGCTGGAACATTATCCAGTCCCTGATCGCTATAGGGGGAGGAGGCTTAACCGGTTTGGGCCTGTTTAACGGGACCCAGGTCCAATTCAATTTCCTGCCGGAGCGTCATACCGACTTTATTTTTGCCGTGATTGGCGAAGAACTCGGATTCATAGGGGCTGCTTTGCTCATTATTCTTTATGGCTGCCTCCTGGCCAGAACTTTATTCATCGGCAGCACTTCCCGTGAATTATATGGCACTTTGATCGTCAGCGGGATTACGGCCATGTGGCTGTTTCACATTTTTGAGAACATCGGCATGTGCATAGGGCTTATGCCGATTACCGGCATCCCCCTGCCTTTTGTGAGCTATGGGGGAAGTTCCATGTTAACCAATATGCTGGGAGTAGGATTAATATTAAGTGTAAATATTAGAGGAAAAAAGATAGTCTTTTAGAGTCTGCCGCTGTATGCCTGCCACCTGTTTCCCCCTCGGATAATGGCATAAAACCCGCCCCAGTTTTATATATTTAGTAAAAACCGGGTGGTGATATTATGGTGCGCACATTTAAATTAAAAATGCTGGGGGTAATTGTGCTGGTGGCCCTGGTGGGTTTTATGATGCAAGCAAATCAGAACAGCCGTCAGTTTATACAGCCGATTCTGAGTTTTATCATGGATAACCAATATGATGCAAGGGCCGTTTTGGGCCGGTATGTGCAAATACCGGGCTGGAACGACGTGAATAATTTGGTCCCGGCTTCAGGAGACCGGCTGCTGCGCAAGCCTTGTGAAATTCTGGGCATTCAGAGTCATTTTGGCTGGCATTGGGACCAACAGGCCAAGAAGAACCAATTCAACCCGGGAATGCAGCTGAAGGTTGTAAAACATAGCGAAATCAGGCCCATGTTAAGCGGTCAGGTGGCGCAAATAACGGTTGTGGACGATCAAAAAACGGTCTTGATCCAACATGACAACAATTTATATTCCCTTTACGGAGATTTGCAGGAAATAACGGTCAAAGAGGGGAGTGCAGTCCAAGCAGACACGGTGCTAGGCAAAACCGGAGACAGCTTTTATTTTGAAGTGAGAGGCAAAGACGGACCGGTCAATCCCCAAAGCATCTTTCAATAACCATGCAGGTAGGTAAGATTGGCGGCATCCGCGTTCGGATAAATTTTTTGTTTTTGCTGCTTTGCGTTATATACGGAGCCCTGGGTTTAGCCGCCGAGGTGCTGTTCATCCTCGCCGCGGTTCTGATTCACGAAATTTCTCATGTAATAATGGCACGCCTTTTAGGGGTTAAAGTAACGGAAATCGAACTGCTGCCTTTTGGAGGCCAGGCCAAAATTGAGGATTTTACCGGACTGGAACCGGATCATGAAATCTATATTGCCCTGAGTGGCCCTATCATAAGCTTGTCTTTGGCGGGCATTTTTTATTTTCTGCAGGACCGCATAGCCTCGGTATATCTGCCCCTTTTTATAAACATAAATTTGCTGCTCGGGCTTTTCAATCTTTGCCCGGCTTTGCCGATGGATGGAGGACGAATCTTAAGAGCCGTATTATCGCAGGTCTGGGGTTACAAGAAAGCCACCCAAAAGGCGGCGGCTCTGGGCAAACTGATAGCGATAGCCTTCATTGGCTGGGGCCTCTGGCAGGTCTATTCCCAGCAAAGCGGCGCCAATTATATCGTCGTCGGCGTCCTGCTTTTCTGGGCGGCCCGGCGGGAAGGGCAGTTCTTGATTTATGCCTTCATGCGTTACCTGGTCAATAAAAAGGGAGATCTGGCCAAGCACGGGGTTTTGCCGGCCCAACAAATTATCAGCCGCACCGATACGCCCTTAAAAAAAATACTGGAATCAACCCGTCCCAACTATTATCTGGTAGTGATGGCGGTTGACGAAAACGACCATTTAATCGGTATGCGTAGCGAATCGGAGATCATTGAGTGCTTTTTTGAAAAAGGTCCGGGCTCCTGCCTGCGCGATTGCTGATTAGATAATGGGCGCGGACCACGCGGACTTTGTATGACTGACACAGAAAATAATTAAGGATAAAAGGCAGAATAGATCATGATATCGCTGATTTAAATGATTATCGCAGATAATTTTAAAATATTATGAGAAGATAGTAGGCAAAACTGATAGTGAGCTGAAAAGTCTGAGTCTTAATAATGGTCTGCCAAAGTCATATTAGTCCGCGCTGTCCGCGTCTATTACAGGTATTTTAGTGTGTTAATACGGTTTTGTGATAATATAGTAACAATGATTTGGGGATAGTTCTTGGAATGGAGGCAATTATGAAAGACCGGATATTCAGAGATATTTTGCCGCGGGTATCCAAACCGGCGCGTTATACCGGCGGAGAACTCAATATAATAAGAAAGGACTGGGACCAAAGCCGGATAAAAATGGTTTTTGCTTTCCCGGATGTATACGAAATCGGCATGTCGCATATCGGGGGCAAAATTTTATACGGCCTGGTTAATGAGACCAGCGATCATGTAATGGAACGGTCATTTGCTCCTTGGCCGGATATGGAAGACCTGATGCGGGAGGAGAAAATACCCTTGTATTCTCTGGAGACCTTTACCCCCCTGAACCGTTTCGACGTGGTGGGTTTTTCCCTGCAATACGAATTATCGATTACCAACATCTTGAATATGCTGGACTTAAGCGGTATCCCCATATGGGCCCGGGACCGACGGGAGAACGATCCATTGATTATTGCAGGCGGTCCGGTAGCATTCAATCCTGAACCTTTTGCCGGGTTTTTTGATGCTTTCCTGATTGGCGACGGTGAAGAAGTGCTTATCGAATTTCTGGATTGTCTGGATAAGAACCGCGGGCAAGGCCGCCAAAACCGGCTGTTGCAAGCGGCGAATATCGAAGGGGTTTATGTTCCCGCATTTTATACGGTTGAATATAATGAGGACAAGACCCTGCGGATGATGAAGGCTGAACAGCCCGGAGTGCCGTCCCGGGTGCGCAAACGGGTGGTTCGTGATCTTGATAATTCGTATTTTCCGGCTAAGCCGATCGTCCCTTATATGCAAATAGTGCATGACCGCGTCGTACTGGAGGTCATGCGGGGCTGTCAGCGGGCCTGCCGGTTCTGCCATGCCGGAACCGTATACCGCCCGGTGCGGGAAAAAAGCCTGAAAGTGCTTAAGGAACAGGCTGAGTGTCAGCTGCGCCATAGTGGCTATGACGAGATATCCCTGGCTTCTTTGAGCACCCTTGATTATTCCGGGATAAAACGCCTGGTAAAGGACCTGGTGCAAACCTATGGTGACAAAGGGGTAGGGGTGTCCCTCCCTTCCCTGCGGGTTGATGCCTTTTCCATCGATCTGGCCAACGAAGTGCAAAAGGTACGCAAGACTACGCTGACTCTGGCGCCGGAGGCCGGTACCCAGCGCCTGCGGGATATAATCAATAAAAATATCACCGAGGAAGAACTGTTCAGTGCGGTGGAAGCAGCCTTCGTATCGGGCTGGAATTCGGTTAAACTCTACTTCATGCTGGGACTGCCGGGGGAGACGGAAGCGGATCTGGAGGGAACCCTGGAACTGCTGGCTCGCGTAAAGGCGATTGGCAGCCGTCGGTCGCGCCGGGCGGTGGAAGTCAGGGCCAGTCTGGCCTGCTTTGTGCCCAAAGCGCATACCCCCTTCCAGTGGCGGCCCCAGAACAGTATTGCCCAACTGGAAGAGAAACGCAGGTATATGTTAAAACGGAAGATAAAAAATGTTAAACTGAGTTTCCATGACAGTGAGACCAGTATGCTGGAAGGGGTAATAGCCCGGGGGGACCGCCGGTTAGGTGCGGTCATCGAGCAGGCCTGGCGCCGCGGCTGTAAATTTGACGGCTGGTCGGAATATTTCAGATTCGAGAAATGGATGGAAGCTTTTGCGGGCTGTGCGATTGATCCCGCCTTCTATGTGGAGAGGATACGCCCCTACAGCGAACTTTTTCCCTGGGATTTTATCGATACCGGTATAGGCAAAGATTATCTGGCCGGAGAAAATGAGCTGGCCGATGTAGCCGTCTGCACTCCTGATTGCCGCCAGGCAGGCTGCCTGAACTGCGGGGTCTGTCCCACCCTGGGGGTTGATCTCGATATAAAGGAGGAAGGCTAATATGCGCTTGCGGGCTGAATATAGAGTAGGTGCGGAATTAAGGTTCCTGGCTAATCTGGATATGATGCATCTGATGGAACGCGCTCTGCGCCGGGCCCAAATACCTTACTTGCTCAGCGAGGGCTTCAATCCTCATATCCGTTTGTCCATGGGTACGGTTTTACCGGTGGGGCTCTGGGGCGAGCAAGAATATTTTGATCTGGAACTGCAGCCGATGCAGGGGTCTGCGTTCATGACCGCAATGAACCGGGTCCTGCCACCCGGGATGGAGATAAAGCGCTGCCGGGAAATACCAGCTTCGGCCCCATCCCTGATGAAGATGGTAAATGCTGCGGATTATGCCTTCAAGGTCAAGCCCGGCCGCCTTGATCTTAAAAACATAGTGGATGAGATTCTGGCTCAAACCGCAATACCGGTGCAGAGCCGGGGCAAAAACAAGGCGGTGACCAAAGATCTCCGGCCAGGCATTTACCGGATTGCCTTGGAGGAAAATGATCCGGTTTGCCTTATCCATGCGATGGTCAGCGTTAATGAACCCTTGAATATCAGGTTTGACGAATTGTTGGAGGTATTCGCCCGGAATGGGATCAAATCGGAAATAATGCTGGATTTTTGGAGACGGGGGAATTATATTATAAAAGGGGATAAGTTCGCTCTTCCTTTAGACGTAATTTAGCCAGATCCCAATTCCGAAGAATTTTTGAGAAGGTGCAACGATTGGTTAGAGATATAATCGCCGAGGTTTATCCCTGGGAGGCACGGGTAGCTATTGTGGAAGAAGACCGGTTGGTGGAGGTCTTCTGGGCCGACCAGGAGGAGAACGTTGGCAATATCTATAAAGGCCGGGTCAAGGATGTAATACCGGGTCTTTCCTGTGCTTTTATCGATATCGGCCTCGCCAAGAATGCCTTTTTGTATGCGGGCGATATCGCCCGGGTTAACAAAGGGGCCAATATATCCGATGTAATCAAGAGCGGGCAGGAAGTAATGGTACAAGTAAAAAAAGAGGCTTTTGCCGAAAAAGGAGCCAGAGTAACCGGCGATATTACCATCCCCGGCCATTTTCTGGTTTTACTGCCGTTTCAGAATGACGTCTCCATTTCCCGCAAAATTCAGGATGACAACCGGCGCCAGCATCTGCGCAGTCTTATCGAACGCAACAAACCGGACCGGGTTGGCATTATACTGCGCACTGCCTGCCTGGATGCTGAAGACAATGAGATTATGGGTGAAATGCGCCGGCTTTTGGAGGTATGGCAGCATATCAAATCTCAGTACGATAACCATAAGGCGCCTTTTATGATTTATGAAGACATAAATGTGCTGGAGAGGGCTTTGCGCGACTATCTTGACTGTGATTTAAGACGTATCGTCATCAATAATATGAAGTTAAAAGGCCGGATCGACCGGTTTATTGAATCCCAGGGCTGCGGCAAAACCTTTAATATTATTCAATATGTTCAGGGGGATCTTTTTGAGAGATACGGCTTGGAAAAGGACATCCGCAAGGCTTTGAGACGCAAGGTATGGCTGAAAAGCGGGGGGTATGTAATTTTTGATACCACCGAGGCCATGACCGTAATTGATGTCAACAGCGGCAAATATACTGGTAAATATGATTTTGAGGATACCGTATATAAGCTGAATCTGGAAGCGGCGGTGGAGATTCCCCGACAGCTCAGGCTTCGCAGCATCGGCGGCATTATTTTAATTGATTTTATTGATATGAAGAATGAAGAAAATCGTGATGATGTGGTGGCAGTCCTGCGTAAGGAATTGGAAAAAGACAAAGCCCATTCGAGAATAGTGGGAATGACGGGATTGGGTTTCCTGGAAATGACTCGGAAAAAATCGCGTTATGGAATTGGCCAGGTTTTTAATGATGAGTGTCCGAGCTGTCATGGCCGGGGGTATACTATAAATATCCTGTCACTGGCCTGCCAGGTTAAAAGAAAACTTGCGAATCTAGGTTATTTGGAAAGTAATGAAATAATATGTGAACTACATCCGCATCTTTTGGAATTCATAATGAATGACGCCAAGAATTTAGGATATATTGAACATGTAACCGGTAAAGAGATCAGGCTGGTGGGCAAAGAGGGATTGAATCTGGAAGATTACAATATTACCTCCGGCCAGATTCGAACCGATTGACGCGGCTTGACGCGAGCAGTTTTATATGTTACTTTGTTAGATGGTTGCACGTTTTTGCAACCGCACGGTCCAGGTCACAAACGGCAGTAACAGTTAGCGACCTACCTGTAGACCGGCGAGTCTAAAAAATGTGGAGGTGTTTTAATGTACGCAGTAATTCAGACAGGCGGCAAGCAATACAAGGTTGCCGAAGGAGAAGTCCTTAAAGTTGAAAAGTTGGAAGGAACAGCCGGCGAAAAATTGACCTTGGATCAGGTTCTCATGATTCAGGGCGACGACGGACCCAAGATTGGCACTCCGGTCGTCGCAGGCGCCCAGGTCATCGTTGAGGTGATCGAGCAGGGACGAGAAAAGAAGATTAGTGTTTTCAAGTTCAAAAAAAGAAAGAACTATCGCCGTCATCAAGGTCACCGACAGGCTTTTACCAAAATAAAAGTCGAAAAAATAGAAGGTTAAGCGGGAAGATACCTGCGGCGTATACGAATAATACTCAATATGTTTGAGTACCGACTGGAGGTTATTATACATGGCACATAAAAAGGGTGTTGGCAGCAGTAGAAATGGCAGGGACAGCGAATCCAAGCGACTTGGAGTTAAGAGAGCCGATGGCCAGTTCGTTCTGGCCGGTAACATACTGGTAAGGCAGAGAGGCACCAAGATTCATCCGGGCAAAAACGTTATGATCGGCGGGGATGACACCTTATTCTGCACCATTGACGGCAAGGTCAAGTTTGAAAGAAAAGGCAAGGACAAAAAACAGGTAAGCGTATATCCCGTTGAGGAAATCGCCACCCAGTAGGAAGCTTGACAACTGCATCGATTTACCAACCCCTGGAATCTTTCAGGGGTTTTTGCTATTATTAGGATTATCATGGAGGCGGTGGGTTTGGAAGCTGAACAAATGGTGAGTTTAATAAGAAGAATCAGACATGATTTCTCGAATCACCTGCAGGTTATCAGCGGGTATCTGGACATGCAGCAGCCGCAGAAGGCCAAAGCATATCTGACGACCCTGATGGACGATATAGTGGCGGAAAGAGTTATTTTTCAATCGCAATCAGGGGACGCCGCCCTTTATTTTTACGAACAGGTACTGACAGCTTACAATTTAGGGGTTGCCTTGCATTATGAGGATATAGATATAGACTCCTGGGAAATATTAAAAGCAAAGGGTGAACCGTGCTGCAGTCTGGCCCAATTATGCCGCGAATTGATCCAGTCCCAGCAGGATGTGATCGTTTATCTCTCCATATATGAGGATGCACAGGGATTGGATATGTTTTTCTCCTGCGAGGAGTGGGAAGTGAGCCCCCAAGGGGTAAGGCTAAACAAGGAGTGAACCAATGTTTATAGATCATGCCAAGATATATGTGAAAGGCGGAGACGGCGGCAACGGCTGCGTGGCCTTCCGCCGGGAAAAATACGTGCCTATGGGCGGGCCTTACGGCGGAGACGGCGGCCGGGGGGGCAATGTAATTTTTGCCGCCGATGAGGGAATGAGCACCTTGATGGACTTCCAGTACAAGAAGCACTTCAAGGCTGAGCGCGGCGTTCATGGAATGGGCAAAAACCAGCATGGGGCCTGGGGTGAAAACCTGATAGTCAGGGTCCCGGTGGGAACGATTATTATTGATGATGACAGCGGTGAAGTCATAGCCGATTTAACCGTACACGGGCAGGAGGCTATAGCCGCTCGGGGAGGCCGCGGCGGACGGGGCAACTCCCGCTTTGCCACCCCGGCTCAGAAGGCCCCGTCCATGGCTGAAAACGGGGAGCCCGGGGAAGAAAAATGGCTGCGCCTGGAACTGAAGCTATTGGCCGATGTAGGGCTGGTCGGTTTCCCTAACGCCGGCAAATCCACGTTTATATCCAGGGTTTCAGCCGCACGTCCCAAAATAGCCGATTATCCTTTTACGACCCTAACTCCTAATCTGGGAGTGGTTGTAACCCGAGATAAAAACTCATTTGTTATTGCTGATATACCTGGCCTGATTGAGGGCGCCCATGCAGGCACCGGCTTGGGGCACGACTTCCTGCGCCATATCGAGCGGAACCGGATGCTCTTGTTCATACTGGATGCCGGTCAGGTTGACGGACGTAATGTGCTGGAGGATTTTGCGACCCTGCGCAATGAATTGGGGCATTATAATCCTCAGCTGCTGGACCGGCCGTATTTGATTGTGGCTAATAAACTTGACCTGCCCGAGGCGCAGGAAAGTTTCAAACTTGTGCAGGAGCTTTACGGCGACAAGGTCTATGGTATTTCCGCCGTTACCGGTCAGGGTATAAATGAACTGATTGAAAAAACCTATAATTTGCTGCAGAGTATCCCCGTGGACGAGCATGTGGGCGAAGCCAGGGTGGTAAGACGTTTTGAACAGGATATACCTTTCGTCATCGAAAAAGTTGACGGGGTCTACCAGGTAACCGGCAAAAGAATCGAGAACCTGGTAACTATGACCAACTTCAGCCAGGACGAGTCCGTGCAAAGATTTCAGCGCACCGCCGCCAGGATGGGACTGGATGACGCTTTGAAGGAAAAAGGCATCAAGGTCGGGGACACCGTCAGGATCAAAGACATGGAGTTTGACTACAGCGAATGAGGTAATAGACGCAGGCTTGCTGCGCTTGCGCACGGATCTGTATGACTGACGCAGAGAAAATAATTAAAGGTAAAAGGCAGAATAGATTATGATATCACTTGATTGAGACGCGGACGGCACGGACTTATATGACTAACGCGGACGTTTTTTTAAAAAAGAAATCTGTGTCACTCTGCGCCCGTAGGGTCTGCGTGTGAGCGCAGCGAACCAGCGTCTATTGTCTAAAGTAAATTATTTGGGCATAAAGTTGTTGAAATTGGAGTGGAGAGACAATGAGGGAGAGTTTTAAGGATTGCCGCAGAATAGTGGTGAAGGTGGGAACCAGCACCTTGACTCATCCCAGCGGGCAGCTGAATCTGGGCCGGATGGAGCATATCGTCCGGGAACTGGCAGATTTACATAACCAGGATATCGAGGTCCTGCTGGTAAGCTCCGGGGCCATCGGTACCGGAGCCAATCTTATGGGGTTGAAAAAAGTGCCGCGTACTTTGCCGGAGAAGCAGGCTCTGGCGGCTATTGGCCAGGGGGCTCTCCTGCATATGTATGAGAAGTTTTTTGCTGAATACGGGAAAACCGTGGCTCAGGTACTGCTCACCCGCGAAGACCTGGATGACCGGATACGTTACCTGAACGCCACCAACACCCTGTTGGCCATTCTGAATATGGAAGTCATTCCTATTATCAATGAAAACGATACGGTGGTAGTGGAGGAGATCAAATTCGGTGACAATGATATGCTCTCCACGGTGGTGGCCGGGATCGTAGATGCCGATCTCTTAATTATTCTTTCCGACGTTGACGGATTCTATGATCAGGACCCACGGGTTTATGAAGACGCCCGGCTGCAGACCGAGGTATATGAAATTACCGGTGATATGGAGGAAAACTCCACCAGCCGGGGCATAACTTTTTCCAGCGGCGGCATGCTGACCAAATTGCGGGGGGCCCGGGTCTGTATGGCAGCAGGGATCCCCATGATTATTGCCAACAGCAGTGAACCGAATGTAATCCGGCGTATAATGGCCGGGGAAAAAATAGGTACTCTTTTCCACCCACGGGAAGAGAAAATGCAGGCCCGCAAAAAATGGATTGCCTTCGGTACAGCATTGCATGGCAAACTGATTATAGACGCCGGAGCAGCCTCCGCGCTTTTAAAAAGAGGCAAGAGTCTGCTGGCCTCAGGAATTGTCGACGTTGAAGGCAGCTTTGAGCGCGGGGAGGTCGTGGCGGTTCTGGACGCTGCGGGCCGGGAACTGGCCCGGGGGATGGCCAATTACAGTGCCGATGAAACCAAGCGTATCGCCGGCCGGAAGTCATCCGAAATCGAAAAAATATTGGGGCATAAGGATTACGATGAAGTAATTCACCGCAACAACCTTTGGGTTAAATGTTAGAATAGAGTGATAGACGCGGATTCCGCGGACTATTCAAACTGGCGGTTACTCTATAAGCCAGCGTTGTCAGAGTCTATTGATGAGCTGATTGCAGTATTATTTTATGGGAGGTAAATATAATGGATAGTATTCAAGAGATACTTATCAACCAGGGAATAAAAGCCCGGAAAGCAGCTCGTTTTCTGGCTACCGCATCTTCCAACCTGAAAAATGAAGCCCTGCACGCCATGGCCGATAGCCTGATTGCCGGTCGGGACGAAATCTTAGCTGCCAACCAAATGGACCTGGAACAAGGCACCCGTCAAGGTTTGACTTCTGCCTTGCTGGAACGGCTTACCCTGAACGAAAGCCGGATAAAGGATATGGCCCAGGGATTAAGAGATATCGCGGCCCTGCCCGACCCGGTCGGAGAATTGATCGATGCCTCCCGGCGTCCTAACGGACTGGATGTAAGCCGGATCAGAACCCCCATCGGGGTTATCGGAATAATCTATGAATCCCGTCCCAACGTTACGGCCGATGCCGCCGCCCTTTGCCTCAAATCAGGCAATGCTATCCTATTGCGCGGCGGGGAAGAAGCCCTGAACTCCAACCGCGTAATCGCCCGGTTGATTGCTGCAGCCGCCGTAACCGCCGGCATACCCGAAGGGGCGATTCAACTGGTTGACAGCGAAGACAAGGCCGCCGCCGTATTTATGATGAAGATGCACGACTACCTGGATGTCTTGATCCCCCGGGGTGGCAAAGGACTTAAACAGGCTGTTTTGGAAAATGCAACGGTGCCGATTATCATGACCGGTATGGGCAATTGCCATGTGTATATCGATAAAGACGCGGACTATGATAAAGCCCTGCCCATAGTGCATAACGCCAAGGTGCAGAGGCCTTCGGTCTGCAATGCCGCCGAAACCCTGCTGGTGCATAAAGATGTGGCTGCCGAATTCCTGCCCGGTATCCTTAAAGATTTGCAGGAATCCGGGGTGGAACTGAGGGGATGCGAAGCAGCCCGCAAAATATTTCCCAATATCAAGGCTGCCTCTGAATCAGATTGGGCTGAGGAATACCTGGATTTGATCATGGCGGTTAAAGTTGTGGATAGCCTGGATGAAGCCATCAATCACATCAATGAATACGGCACCGGTCACAGCGAAGCCATCATCAGCGAAAATTACAGCAGCGTACGCCGTTTCTTGGCTGAGGTTGACGCCGCCGCCGTTTATGCCAACGCCTCCACCCGCTTTACCGACGGCGGGGTATTCGGCTTCGGCGCCGAAATGGGCATCAGCACCCAGAAACTGCACGCCCGTGGCCCCATGGGCTTAAAAGAGCTTACCACCACCAAGTTCGTAGTCTATGGTGACGGTCAGATCAGGTAGATATCAACGATCAGATACCTTGACTGATTCAAAGGTGAAACGATGTTTAAATACCTGCTTGAGGGATTGTTGTTGGGCCTGGCTTATGTAGCTCCCATTGGCATTCAGAACCTGTATCTGATCAATACAGCCACCCGGGAGGCCATAAAAAAGGCCCTTCAGATTGCCCTTATAATCATATTCTTTGACATATCGCTGGCCTTGGCCTGCTTTTTCGGAGTAGGAGTCCTGATCGATACCTTTCCGGTACTGAAGGGAATCATCCTCCTGGCCGGCAGCCTGCTGGTCATTTATATAGGAGTAATGCTGATTCGCTCACATCCCCGGATTTCCAATGATGTAGCAGCGGAAAGCAATTCTCTGTTGAAAGTTGCAGGGATTTGCTTTGCCATCACCTGGTTCAACCCCCAGGCTATAATTGACGGCTCCCTGCTGTTGGGGGGATTTAAAGCCTCCCTGCCTCCCGCCATGTCAGGCAGCTTTATAATCGGGGTCTGCCTGGCCTCCAGCCTGTGGTTCCTAACCCTGACACTCATAACCTCCCGCTTCCGGGCCAAAATAAATTCCACCGCTATGCGGTGGATCAATATCATCTGCGGTTCCATAATCATATTTTACGGGATCAAGCTGGGGTATTCGTTTTTTGAAATGGTTAAATGATTTTCTTTAGTGAATAGGTTTTGTACTATTAAGAACGTATTATGGACTTGTTCCTAATCCAGTATAAGCCAAGAACCTATAAATGATAGCTAGTCGGCTGATAATTTAGTCCCTATGCTGTTGGCCAATTAAAATGAGTATTGATAAGGCAGTTTGAATTAAACCAATCATAAAGTACAAAACATGCAGGAAAGCCACCGCCCGCATCATGATACATTGCACTACAATAAAAATAACCAGGGCACAGCCGAAAATACCGCTGATATACCCTTGAAATCGCGACTTGAAACGAAACATATAGGCGCTTAGGATATTGCCCAGGCCGATGACGACAAACAGAATGATTGCAGGCATCAGATAATTACTGAAAGGGGAGTATCTCAAAACTTCAACCGGCATTCCCAGCGGCGACTGGGGATTAATTATACCGATTGCTCCTCCAAACAAGGCGCCCAATCCTACAAATACATGCAAAGCAAATAGGGAATTGTATACTTTTTTCATTCACATACCTCAGAATTGCTAAAAATCATTTATTTTAATCACCTTTTCCATCATGCATACTGCAAAAGGCAGATGAGGGTAATTCTTGATTGCGGTTGGGGTGAACCCGAATTTTATATACCAATTCTTTAATACCAGATTTGCATTGATAATTCCGATTGAAATTATTCCTCCGCCGGCCTGTTTCACTTCATTAAAAACAAACTCCAGGATTTGCTGACCATAACCGTTATGGCGCAGGTCAGGTACAACCGCTAGTTTGCCCAAATAATACAAACCACCTTCATTCTTTTCGATGGAAAAGAACCCTATTTGTATTTTATCCTTATATACCCCAAATAAACCGATGCCTTTGGCATAAGGCTTCAACAAGTCGTCATATTCAATAAAAGCAGCATTGGAGGGGGTGTTTTCCCGGGTAAGGTTGTACTTGGCGGCTACGGTGGCAAATGAGTTCCGAAGTACGTTTACACTATTGCTTAATTCACCCTCACTCCCAATTCTTCTTACTTCAATATCCATGTCCGTCTTTCAGCTCCTTTGGTATATTTATATGATCCCGGCGGGATTGCTTGCCCGCAGCCGGTGCAAAAATGTCCGTTGCCGATATATTTACAGGTCCAATCTCATATAGGTCACATTTTCCAGGGGATTTTCATAATATGGACTTATCTCATAAAATCCCAGTTTATAATACAGACCTTTGGCACTATCCATGGTTGCAAGGGTATCAAGCAGCATGTAACTATAATGTAGCTCGGCCGCATCTCTGATGATTTGTTCCATCAGCATCTGTCCTATCTTCAGCCCTCTGAATTCAGGCCTTACATATAACCGTTTTGCCTCGCATGTTTCATCATCGATCCGTCGCAAGGCCACACATCCTGCCAGGTCACTTTCAGCATAGGCTAAATAGAGCCTGCCGCTGGGTAATGCGTATTTGCCGGGCAGATGCTCCAGTTCCTGCTCATAGTTCTGAAAATCCAAATTTACGCCCAGGGTATCTGTATATTCTGCAAACAGTGTTCTAATAACGGGGATTTCATCATAGGCAAGTCGGGTTTTTATGTTCATGTAAAGAATCACCTGTTCAAGTTAAATTTAAACGATATAAGGTTGTACTGCATTTTTGTATCATGTTACTTTTTAAGCCCATAAATGCTGATCATATCC
Source organism: Syntrophomonadaceae bacterium (assembly GCA_034927445.1). Lineage (GTDB taxonomy): Bacteria > Bacillota > Syntrophomonadia > Syntrophomonadales > Syntrophomonadaceae > PHAA01. The sequence goes on along the minus strand of JAYFPZ010000002.1, from coordinate 70,446 downwards.
GGGTAATAACTGATTTCTAAGACAACCCGCAGCCGCTCTCCACCAGCCGGGTTAACTTGGAGAGAGCTCTTACTGCCGGAGCACCGTCAATCACATCATGGTCAACCAGTACTGTTACATAGAGATATTCTCTTATTTCTATCCTGTCTTTTACAACCCCTGGTTTCTTCACGATTGAACCAACTGCGAAGCAAAGGGGATGAACGCTTACCGGTATCACCCACCCGTCGATTTTACCGATCATGCCAACGGAGGTTACCATGACGGTACCCATATTCTCCTTTGTCATAAATGGATTACTGATAATGTACTTCCAAACCAATCTTCTTAAAAAACCGGGCAGACCGTAATACAAGTTCATCAACAATCTATTTTTGCTTTCACCCAGTACATAGTCGTCCTCGCCCCCAATCGGCTGTTTCTGACCGCTTCGTACTTCCTCGTAAATTTCTGCGATACTTTTGGTATTGGTCTTGCGAATAACATAGGGCAAGGGAACCTTTTGACCGTCAACTTCTCTTTCAATGACCACCGATATATCAATATCTTCAAAGAGGATTAAATTTTGCCTGCCTTTTCTGACTGCATGCACCTGCGGGCAGTTTTCCACAGCCAGGCTGATGCATTTGATCAGCCATGAGTTGAATGATATTTTCTCCGCTTGTTGCTTTTTTTTTCGAATCAATTTGCGCGGCTCAGTAACATCCAGCTCAATCAAAGCCTTGATGTGGTGCTTCTGCAAACCGATCTGGCCGATATCAATAGTTGCTATTCGGCTTGGGGGAAATGTTTCTGTTTTATATTCGCCGATATTTTCCATGGTTTCACCCTCTTAGTTCGAACATATGATTCTATATTATTTTTGCCCCGAAAGGCATCAGACCCAGCAGGGCAAATTTGAGATGACTTTTGTCCTTTTCGAGCTTGGTTTTATCTTATCAAACTATTCGATATTTTAGCACTGACCCGTAATAATATTTCAATAATGAGGAATAAATAAATTATATTAATCAAAAGAAATGGGGTTAAAATGGATGGCGAATAAAAAAACGGGAGACAACAGAAGAGAGGATATATTTGACGGAGGCACCGGGCGATTCCAGGACCAGCGCGACAGTATGCCCAAAGCCAACAAGCCCAAGAAGAAAAACAAAGGTAAATAGGTTCGGCTCCCTTATGCCTAAAACAAGAACCTGGGAACAAGTACCGCAAGCGACTAACAACACCCCATGATTCCCCTGACGCTTTTAAACGCGCCCGGCACCAATTCGCAGGCCATTACGTACTGATCAGGAATATTCTGGGTATGTTTGAGGCCGAAGCCGGAGGCGGTTTTAAAGCCGAAGCGGTGATAATATTCGGGATTGCCCACCAGAAGAACGGCAGTATAGCCCAATTCTCCGGCTACCCGGAAGCCCTCTCTGATTAAACCGGAGCCTATTCCCTGGCTGCGGTATCCCAGCGCTACGGAAAGGGGGGCCATAAGGAGGGCTTCAAATTTATTGCGGTCATTGACTATATAGGTCTTGGTCAGCATTACATGCCCGATCAGCCGGCCATTTTCTTCGGCCACCAAGGCCAGTTCCGGTATATAGCTGCCGCCGCAGCGGAGCTGGTTGACGAAGTCTTGTTCTTTACCGTTGGAAACTTGGGCGGTCTGAAAGGCTGCCTTAACCAGGTCATATATTTGGGGAAATTCCTCCGGGATTTCGCGGCGAATAATCATGCTATCGCTCCTTGAATACATTAATGATGAATGCCATTAATAAATCGCTAGATGATTTTAGCTCCAAACGGTATCAACCCCAGCAGGGCAAATTTGAAATGCTGGAGGCCAAAAGGAATACCGATAATGGTAATGCAAAAAACTGCCCCGATGAAGAGGTGGGTAACGGCCAATTCCCATCCCCACACAATAATCCAGATGATATTTAAAATGAGTCCGCCAACCCCAAAATGGCCCGGCTCAATTTCCCGGCCAAAGGGCCACAATACAAAACCGGCAATCTTAAAACACTGCAGACCGAAAGGAATGCCGATTATGGTTATGCACAACAGGAGACCGCCTACGGCCCAAAGAATGGCGCCGATTATTCCCCCCAGGATTAGCCAGATAACGTTGCCAATAAAATTCATAAACATCCTCCAGATTCAGGATCAATTAGTTAATTGATACCGCAGGATATCCCGCGGCAAAGTCGGTATTGACCGCGAATGGTATACCTTCTTCAAAGGCAGTCTTATGAGGATTATAACATACTTTCAAGGTTGCTTTGTCTTTGCAGAAAAAGCAACCCGGAGAACAATAGAATTGCTCCTATTTAACAATAAGACCCAGCAGGGCCGCAAGTTGAGCTGCCTGCAGGTTGTTGACGATTGCCCCGTTTACATCGGGCACGTTTACCCCCAAGCCTTCAATATCACAACTGGTAAAATCAATTCCTTTAAGATTGGCGAAGTTCATTTGCGCCTGCCGTAGATTGGATTCTAAAAATTCAACTTTGGCTAATATTGAATTTCGAAAATCCGCGGAGCTCAATTGACATTCAAGGAATGCCACCTGCTTGCAATTAGAATAGCTAAAGAAAGCATATTGGCCATTGCAATTTTCAAAAATAACATCTCGCAAGGTGGCCTCACCTAAATTGATGCCGATAATTTTACAATTGATAAATTCAACTCCATGTAATGAAGCTTTAAAAAAATCTACATTGGATAAGTCGCAATTCTGGAATCTCACCTCTATTAGCTCTATATGCTTAAATGACACTTGCTTAAAAATAACATTACTGAATATCACTTGTTTAAAAATCATTCTCTCAGCGGTAAGGTCTTCCAAAGAACCATTACTGATCTTTCCTGAAAAAAATATAGCTTCGTCTGCTACATTTCCTTTTAGAAGCTCAATGATATCCAGTTCGCTATCAAAGACAGGTCTAAAAATTTTTGTCTTAGACTTCTCATCTTCCAAAAATATTTACCTCCATTTTAAGCAATTGCCGGTGCATGAAGCATGGCCGCAATAAGTTTCAAAGATCAACTCGAATTTCCTATTTAACACTCTGCTGCTATCAAACTAATTGATATTTCCTATATACCTCACATTGGCGAAGACAAATAGATAGGGGAAGATATTCACCTAAAATGCTCTGCAATCATTTCATAAGTGGGGACAGGGACACCATACTCTCTGCCCAAACGCACTACCTCAAATATAAGACCGTCTATCTCGGATTCCTTATTCTGTTTTAAATCCCTCTGCATGGAAGTAGACGCCGCCGGCGTAAGACTGTCCAGAATCTTCAGATTGGTTTCCACCACATCTACCGTAAAGTGTATGTCCATAGCCTGCGCCAGTGCCTTAATCTCGCGGATAAGCGCAACAAACGTGTCCCTGACTTGTCCTGCCTGTTGGGCGGCTCCGGCACTAATATCATAATATACGCCGCAGGCAGCCATGGGGGATATATAGGAGAACTTCTGCAGCGCATCTCGCCTGATATTATCCGACACAATACCGGTGATGCCAGAGTCCTTCAGATCTGCGGCCACCTGTTCAAGAACAGGCCGGTATTCTTCTGGCTTTCTTACCCCGTATACTATCCGGAAAATATCGCTCTTTTGCAGGATGGTACCGGGCTCTTTTATCTCCGCAACGATATATATGCATCCGTCTGTCACCAATAACTCCGGCAGTAGTTCCTGCAGCCGGCCCCCGGTGCCGTAGATATTCAGTATTGGAATAACGATCGTGTCCTTATGAGCGATCCTTTTGATAAAAGGAATAGTCTCCGGCAGGGAATAGCCTTTCACGCAGTTAAATATTACATCCGGCTGTTCGTGGTAATGGTCCATATCCCAAGCCTTAATGGGAAAAACGGTATAATTGCCTTTGCAGGTTGTCTCCATCTTTAAACCATGATTTTGAATTGCCTCCAGATGTTTTCCCCGGGCGATTACGGTTACGTCTTTGCCTGCCTCCGTCATAAATGCCCCGATACTTCCACCGGTACCGCCGGCGCCGATTACCAAGTACTTCATGATATTCCTCCCATGTCGCTTCATAAAGCCTATTGCCGGTCACTAGGCAACGGCAAGGCTGATTTTTGGTAAAGTTAATTCATTGATCATCAAAAGGGTTTTCAGATGTTGCTACTGCTTGATGTATAACAATAGGATCTGAGATTAATCCATATTTGTCATCTTCGGGGTAGGTAACCGCAATCGTCGGGTTCTTTCCGGCATATGAAATTATACTATCCATCGAGTCCCATATGGTACATAAAAAGAAATGGGCATATTCTTTCTGCTCAATGATCTTAACAAATGCCCCCAGGTTCCCTTTTATTGATGTTGTATCTTTTACGCCCGTTTTATCCAGATAGATTGCAAACTCATCTTTCAGTTGAATTGGTACGATTCCGTGCCATGTTCTTGAAATCATTTTGACCTCCGATTGAATAATGATTGTTCTATAATAATTACACGGAAATCAAATTAAATAAAGGTTATATGGATAATTGGCAGCAACCAAATAGCAAAATCCCATTCCCTTTGACCCTATTTTCCCACTGAGACAATAGTAAGATTTCTCATTGTAATGCGAAATTCAGGGCTGGTTTCGCATGCAGTATAAAAGAATAATGTGACTTCATAAAACACCTTAAACCAATTATTCAATTTCACCCTATCTGCCGGAATTTTGATTTGCTATGGACTTATCGTGCAGAATTGGTAATGATAATAATGCTAAAATTGACCCAATCAATGCCATCAGCATATCCCTTTGAGTATCCCATATATCTCCCTGAGTTCCCAGAAATGCCTCTGCAGCCGTTCCGGTTGCTACTGATACCAAGAACTCTATTATTTCATAAGATGCACTTATTGCAAGACAAATGCAAATAATGAGGAAGTTAATCAGCTTTCCTTTTCTTAAAGGGGATAATCTCAACAATATTTCCCTTGAGACTATAGCTGGTATAAATCCCTGTGCCAGATGACCTAGACGATCATAATGATTACGACTCAAGTCAAAGGTATCTCTGATCCAGTTAAAAAGAGGAACCTGAGCATAAGTATAATGTCCGCCCACCATAAGAATCATCATATGTACGGCAATCAGAAGATACACCAAATTACTGAATTGGAATCTTCTATATGTAAGCAGTAAAACAAATATCCCAATAATAGCTGGCAATACTTCCAGAAGCCATGTAAACTGATCATGCGGATTAATTCCGGACCAGACCAGCACAAACAGGACGAGAAACAGAAAAGTTAAGTGTAAATTGCGGTTCACTTAGTCCTCCTTAAAAAAAATTGCTTCCAGTCTTACAGTATATCCATTACGACCAACTACCAATTATTAGTCTCTGTATAAGTAAGTACTGGATACCCCATAGGCAGAACACATGTTTGCATCTATTTTACAATTACACATTCATTAATGCAATAATATCTTGCAGACATATCTGTTTAAACCGCAAGTCCAAACCCGGCTGGCTTAAATTGGGCTTTCCTTTGATGTACCAGACTGATGTGCTGGAGATATTGGATATTCTGACTGAGCTTGTCGTCAAAGACAGCCGCATGGACGAAGCCATAAACATCGTCATTGCCAAGCAGGACGAAACAGGCAGATGGAAACTGGAGAACACCTATGGCAGCGACCGGCTGCTTATTCCAATTGGGCAAAAAGACGAGCAGAGCAAATGGCTCACACTCCGGGCTATGAGAGTACTGAAAAGATATAATTAATAATTTGTTGTAAAGCAGGTGCATTGGCACTGAGGTTTATCCGAATAATATAAAATATTAATAGAAGCGATTAACGAAAGAGAGTAACACAATGGAAGTAAATTTGAAAATAGAGGCTATGCAAGAGCAACTGGTGCAGGCTGTGCAGGAGATCCTGAAAATCAGGAGTGTGGAAGATGAGCCTAAACCAGGCATGCCTTTTGGGGAAGGGGTAGCCAGGGCTTTGGATTGTGCCTTGGATATTTCCAAAAACTTGGGATTCAAAACCGCTAATTTGGACGGATATATAGGATACGCCGAATATGGTGAAGGAGAAGACTACATTGGGGTCCTGGGACATTTGGATGTAGTTCCGGAAGGAAATGGATGGCTTTATCCCCCCTATGGTGCAGAAATTCATGAAGGCAAATTATATGCAAGAGGTTCGGTGGATGATAAGTCACCGATCATGGCTTGCTTATTCGGGCTTAAAACCATAAAAGATCTGAACCTGCCCCTGTCCAAGAAAGTCAGAATAATTTTCGGAACCAATGAAGAAACCGGCTCAGCTGAAATAGCCTATTATTTGAAAAAAGAAAAACCACCGGCTGCCGGTTTTACACCCGATGCAAATTATCCAATCATCTATGCCGAAAAAGGGATTACAATTTTTGATCTCGTCAAGGATCTCAATAAGAAATCCGCCGGTCCTTTGCAGATCAAATATATAAAGGGGGGCGAAAGGCCCAACATGGTTCCTGATTATGCAGAAGCAGGAATTGTGGCGGCTGACAAGGCCGCCCTCATCAGTCGGGCAGAGGCCTATGCAAGCAGAACCGGTTTCGATATTAACGCAGTTGAAGCAAGTGACCTCATCGTCCTAAAATCAGTTGGCTTAAGTGCTCATGGCAGTCTGCCGCAGCTTGGGAAAAATGCGATTGTGCAGCTTTTTGATTTACTGGGTACTTTACCGCTGCCTGACTGCGACATCGCTGATTTTATACATTTCATTAATAAAAATGCAGGGTTTGATGTCTATGGAGAAGGGCTTGGGATCGGTCTGGAGGACAAGGAATCCGGGAAGCTATCCTTTAACGTTGGCGTGGTAAACATGGATGAAAATAGAATAGCCATGGCCCTCAACCTTAGATATCCGGTGACCTTTAAACTGGAAGATATGATGAATCCCTTCAATGACAGAATCAGGTCAACCGGGATCAGAATTGAAAACTTCCAACACCAGGGGCCTTTGTTTTTTCCTGTCTCACATCCATTAATAAAGTCACTGCAGAAGGTATATACTGAGCAAACCGGTAAAGAAGCCACCCTGCTGGCTATCGGCGGGGGTACCTATGCGAAAGAAATGCCCAATATCGTAGCGTTTGGCCCTATATTCCCCGGTGAACCTGACCTTGATCATCAGGTTAATGAGTATATGACTCTGGATAATTTGTTGGCTATTACCAAAATCTACGCTCATGCAATTTATGAATTGGCCAAATAGCCGTAGGCAAACTTCAGGGGCTTTATCGCAGTGGTTTGAAGACCTGCCCCCAACTCACCTCTCCCGGCGAGGGCTTGCCAGATTCGAATCCGGATTCGAATCTTAGTTACTCCAAGCGGTCATCCTCATGGGGATTCCGGCGGAGGAACGGGAGGAATTTATGGCCTGCCATGATGTTGAAAATATGAGCAAACGGGAACTGTGGGCAGCTGTTTCACCGCATTTTCTTTACTGCCTGTAAATGAGAGTAAAATGAAGTTGCTATTGCATGGCTACAGGCATTGCTTCACAAAGCTAACCGGCATGGAGATGCGTAGGGCAGTTTCTTCAGCGGTAAGTCCGTTTTGCAGAAATCTTCGGGCTACACTCTCCATGGATTCACCGACCTCGACAATGTGCATGTCGGGGTCGTAAAATCTGATAACCTTCTGGCCCCAGGGCTGTTCCTTGATTCCATGAATATATTCCAGGCTGTCGGTGCGCCTGAGCCGGTCCAGGAACGCATCCAAATCGTCCTCTTCAAAATAAAGTTCACTGTCATTTGCTTGAGGGGTGATGTCACTCGGGCTGAGATCAAGCAATCCGGCAAAATGCGATTTCAAATGGATGGAAAAGCCGCCTGAAAATGCCACGTTTTCACCGAAATCATATTCAACCTCTTGCTCCAGTACAGTTTCGTAAAAGGCTTTGGATATTTCTATATCATTGACGACTATCAGGGGACAGATGAATTTCATTATCATACCTCAAAATTGGCTTAGGGTGGGTATCGGCATATTATATACACCCGCCTGCTCAAATATATAAAATTAATGCCCAGTTTCCTGGGCGAGCCTAGCTATGGCAGTGATCAAAGGTTACCATTCTAAGTATTTATCCTACTTTTAAGCCGCTGGCAATTACATCCTTAACAAATGGATTATCTGTTCTTAAAGGATGTGGTTCAATCCTGGTGTCGACTTTTCTGCGAATCCTCATAAGTTTTAAGGTCTCTTCAACAATATCTTTACCAAAATCCTCTGAGATGACAGCGATATCTATATCGCTATCCTGCATAGGGTTGCCATTTATATGGGAACCGAATAAATAAATCGCTTCTACTGAAGTGATTTCTTCTTTTACCATATCAGCATATTTTCTGGCAATTATTTTTATTTCTTGTTTATTATCGTTAAAAGCCACTGTCTCAACTCCTTAATGGCAGCTATGCTGTCAGAAGCAAACGCCTGAGTACACTTTTTGTAAAAGCTTAATTGGTAATCAGGATACCTGGCTGCAATATTGAAACTGGTTACCATACTATTATATCATTAACTGCTTAGCCAGCAGCTTTTTGACCGGGTTTATGAAAGAACAGGGAATTCGCGTCACGCATTTGCCACAAGCGTCGGCAAAACCCTTGTCCTTATGAATTTCCGCATTTTGCAGCAGCAGGTCATAACATTTGTAGCGGTCGAATTCATCATTATGCAGGGCGCCCAGCGGGCAGTTCTTAATGCACTGCGAACAGCTTTTATTATAAAAGTAAAGGCAGCCACCGACTTCGGAGCGGGGAGTAGGGATGACCGGCAAATCGGTTACCAGGCTGCCCAGCCGTCCGCAGCAGCCCTGGTCGGTGATCAGCATGCGGTTGAGTCCCATGGTTCCCAGCCCGGCGACAACCGCAATATGGCGATGCGACCAGTTGCTGATCAGGGTCTCTTCATCAAAATTGTGGGTAGCAGGCGTAATTGCTGAACGGAAGCCTTTCCGGGACAGTTCAGCTTGAATGTGGGCGTTCAGATCGTTAATCAGGCGGTTGGTCTCCAGGTAAGCCCAGGCCCATTCATCTGAACAGGGCCCTCCCGGTTTATTGCTGCGCCCGATACTACTTGCAAAAGGTAGAAAATAGCAGATGACACTCCGGGCACCAGGCAGCATGTCCGTCGGGAGAAGATGATTCGGATCAACCTGTGTTTTCAAATCCATAAACAGGGGATCGTCGGCTGCAGCGGCCGCTATCAGCGGTTCATTCCATGCGGTCGAAACATCATGCAGCTGCGGATAATGTTTAACATAATCTTTAATTATGCATTCAACCCAATTATTGTGTTCCATACGTCACCAGCTCTTTAAATAAATTTACTGTATAAGATCAGTTTTTCCTGATAACCCAGGTAATATTTTATTCCAAACTATGATATCCCAACCAGCGTAACATGTAAATCCAATGACCTCATTGCTGGCGTGAAAAAGGAGGGCATTCATCTGCATGCCCTCTTTCAAGGTCATAAATTGCAGGCAATATTACAGTCTTCATCATAAATAACGGTAATCATATCCATAATATCTACCGTACCGCTGAACTGACCACTTTTATCGGCAACTATGAGTTTGGTGAACTGATTCTAATATATATTGATTAAAATTAATTTCGAGAATTATATTTACATATAGAATAGGGGGGTATACTATATTGATATAAACCGATAATGAAAATATAAGGAGTTCGCGAATATATGAATGAATACGAAAACCCTTGTTGCGGGTGTGCTGATCAGAAGCCGGCGGATGGAGAACGGATCAGCCATCATGACGAAAAGACAATTCGTGAGCTGGTTGCCCGGATGAATCGGATTGAAGGCCAGGTTCGCGGGATTAAAGGTATGATCGAACGACATGTATATTGTGATGATATTTTAAACCAAATGGCTTCAGTTCAATCGGCTCTGCACGGCGCTGCCAAGCTGCTGCTGGAGAAGCATATGAGATCCTGCGTGGTTGAGCAGCTGCAGGCTGGGGATGATAAGGTCATCGATGAAGTTGTAAAAACTATTTTTAAACTGGTGAAATAGTTGGAATGCATTAAATAACATTTTATTAAGAGTGGTGATAACTGTGGTTGATAAGATAGAAACTAAAGATAAGAACGTAGCTGAATTACCAAGAGAATTTGCCATCCCGGTTTACGGTATGAGCTGTGAGCATTGTGTGAACCGGGTAACCAAGGCACTGGAGAAAGTGCCCGGTGTCGCCAAGGTTCAGGTTTCTCTGGCTGACAGACAGGCGGTGCTGACGGTTAACAACGATCAGACGGGGACCGGGGAAGCGATTCGGGCTATTGAAGAAGCCGGATATTCAACGGTGCCGCTCCCGGCTGAAGATACTGCAAGTTCCCCGCAGGATAGTGAAATTAAGCCCGAGAGGGATGAGACTGACTCAACAACATGCGGGATAAATGACATCATTTGTAAGCCGGATACGCAGGAAGGGGAACCCAATGGTAGTACAGACCGCAGGCAATATAAGGTCAGCGGAATGACCTGTGCCAACTGTGCGCTGACCATTGAAAAGGGCGTCGGCAAGATGGAAGGGGTAAAATCGGCGGCGGTGAATTTTGCTTCGGAGAAGCTGACGTTGGAAGTAGAGCCCAACAAGGTCAGCGACGCAGAGATTTTGGCCAAGATTAAAGATCTGGGTTACCGGGCGCAAACTGAAAATGGCGGGGATGGCCGTTTGCAATTTAAGGTCAGTGGGATGACCTGCAGCAATTGTGCGCTGACCATTGAGAAGAAGCTTAAGGGAACACCGGGTGTGAACGCGGCTGCGGTTAACTTTGCCAATGAGACGGTGACGGTTGCCTATGATCCTCAAAAATTAAATAAAAATGATATCTTTGCCCGGATAAAAGATGCCGGGTATATCCCCCTGGAGAGTGAGGATGAGAACCAGGAGGACGCGGATGCCCTGATACAACGCAACTGGCTTATATTCAGCGCAATTTTATCATTGCCGGTTATGCCGCTTATGTACATACCCATGACCATGCCGTTAATGTTTACCATTCTGGCCCTGGCCACCGTCGTGCAGTTTACAGCAGGTTGGACCTTTTATCGTGGTGCCTACCACGCTTTGAAAAACCGCTCGGCCAATATGGATGTCCTGGTAGCGCTGGGAATAACAGCCGCGTATGGTTACAGTTTAATGACAACCTTAAATATGTTTTTCCCGGAGCTTTTTTTCGCCGGTCCTAATTTCTTTGATACCTCCGCCTTGTTAATTACCTTTGTGCGGTTTGGCAAGTATCTGGAGGCCAGAGCCAAAGGGCGGGCCGGTCAGGCTTTGAAGCGCTTACTGGAATTGCAGGCTGACAAAGCCCGACTGCTGGTTGACGGTGAAGAAAAAGAGATAGGTGCCAACGAGCTTAAAATCGGGGATGTGTTTGTCGTCAAACCGGGTGAAAGAATATCGGTGGATGGGGAGATATTAGAGGGCCAGGCCAGTATCGATGAAGCGATGCTGACCGGAGAATCCATCCCGGTGGATAAGGGAGCAGGAAGTCAGGTGATAGGGGCGACCATCAATCGCTCCGGCAGTATAAAAGTTAAGACCACCAAAACTGGAAAAGACACAGTACTGGCTGGGATAATTAAAATGGTGGAAGAAGCGCAGGGAGTTAAACCGCCCATCCAGCGACTGGCTGATTCAATTGCCAGCTATTTTGTTCCCGCTGTGGTGACTCTGGCTCTGATTACCCTGTTAGTCTGGTATTACGGACTGGGTAGTACATTTGTTTTTGCCCTTACGGCGTCTATTGCAGTATTGGTCATTGCCTGTCCCTGTGCCTTGGGCCTGGCAACTCCGACAGCAATCATGGTGGGCAGCGGCGTTGGGCTCAATCGGGGTCTGCTGTTTAAGTCGGCAGCGGTACTGGAAGCTATCTCCAGCCTGCAGGCTATCGGCTTTGATAAAACCGGAACCCTGACCAAGGGTTCCCCCGAAGTTACTGATATCATTGCAACCGGATCATACGGAAACAAAGATATATTACAAATTGCGGCGGCCGGAGAAAACCCCTCCATCCATCCGCTGGCCCAGGCAATTATAACCCATGCCCGACGGGAGGGTGTTGAAATTCACAGCGTCTCCGACTATCAAGAAGAGAGCGGACATGGAATAGCCTGCATATATCAGGGAAAGAATTTGCTTATCGGCAATTTAAGGCACATGCAGAAGCACGGCGTAGATGTAAAAGAAATTGAAGCAGATTTGGAACGTCTGGCCGGTGAGGGAAAAACAACGATGCTGATTGCTCTTGACGGCTGCGCTATTGGGCTTATTGCCCTGGCTGATGTCATAAAAGATACTACCCGGGAGGCGGTTAGAAGGCTGCAAAAGCTGGGCCTGAAGACCTTCATGATTACCGGCGATAATAAGAAGGTTGCCCAGGTGGTTGGCCGGGAGGTAGGTATAGATGACATAGAAGCGGAGGTACTGCCCCAGGATAAAATCAATATAGTCAGGAAATACCAGGAACAAGGGTTTAAGGTGGCCATGGTGGGTGACGGGATTAATGATGCCCCGGCTCTGGCCCAGGCCGATATCGGGATTGCCATCGGTTCCGGAACTGATGTAGCCAAGGAGACCGGGGATGTCATCCTGGTGCGCAATGACCTGCTGGATGTGGAACGAGCCATACGGCTGGGCCGAAAAACCTTGAATAAGATCAAACAAAACCTCTTTTGGGCTTTGATTTACAATATGATAGGGATTCCGGTGGCGGCAGGCGTCCTCTATCCCATAACCGGAAAACTCCTGCCGCCGGAATGGGCCGGATTGGCCATGGCTTTCTCCTCAGTTTCAGTGGTAACCAATTCCTTGCTTCTTAAAAATTATGGCAAGAAGCTGATGGATTAAGATAGGGTTATTTATGATTGGATTTTTATATGAAGATGTATTTGAAATTTCGCGAGGGAGGTGAAAATGATGCGTGAAACTGTACTTAAGATTGAAGGAATGAGCTGCAATCATTGCAAAATGGCGGTGGAACAGGCACTTAAAGAGGTGGCCGGGGTAACCGGAGTCCAGGTGGATTTGGCTAAAAAGGAAGCAGTAGTTTCCGGTACCCCGGAACATGCGGCAATGGTCAAAGCCGTTGATGAGGCCGGATTTAAAGTGGTTGAATAGGGTCGTAATTAGTCTGAGCCGGGCAGTTGAACTGCCCGGCTCCTATTTTTATTCAACCGGTTTCCGCCCAACCATAACCGCAAAATGAAAGTACTTGTAAATACACTCAACTTCGATAAAACCAGCTTGGGTCAACCATTCAAGCTGGCGGTCAAGGGGGGCTTCCTTATCCAGCTTGACCCGTTCGCGGGCCGCTGCGATCTCCGCGGGTGACAAACCGCTTTCCTCCACCCGTTCCTTCCATACTGTTTTGTTAATCCGGTCCCAATACGGGGTACGGCCCCGGACCTGATCGGCGTTGATGAAAAATCCTCCCGGCAGCAAGTGTCTATAGGACTTCCTGAATAATGCTTCTTTTTCCGGGTCGGGCAGGTGATGAACGGACAGACTGGATATTATGCAGTCATATTGCCCGTCAAAATCGGCATTTATATAATCATCCGCAATATAACGGGTATGCTCATAGTCCCGCAGCCGGTAGCGGGCAATCTTCAGCATTTTTTCGGATACATCTATTAAGGTAAACCGTGCTACGGGGATGACCTGGAGAAAATACCAGGTAAACAATCCGGTGCCGGCGCCAATATCGAGAATTTTGGCATCCTTCCGAATCAGTGGCGCCAGGTTCAAGGATACGTTATAAAAATCCTCAAAACAGGGAATGAGTTGTTTCCTTTGCCGGTCATAATCCCCGGCATGGTTATCAAATATGTCTTTGATGCTATTGCCCATAAGCTGCCTCACCCCGATCTTTAGATTTTAGCTTCCCGCTATTGGCCCAGGTTGTTTTCCCGATAGAGAAACTAAACCGTCACATAGTGGATAATATTGCCGTTTCGCTCGATTACCTGCTTAAGCGCCTCAAAAGCCAGCCAGACCGACGCCGTGTTGTCGTTGGGATGGACCCCCAGCCTGTTGGGGCCGGTTAAATCTTTATCTATCACCACTTCTACAGTTGCCTGGGCATCATTTATTATGCCCAGAGGCGTTACTTCGCCCTTATGCAGCTGCAGATACTTATAGAGCCTTTCTTCCGAGGCAAAGCCCAATCTGGAGCATCCCAGCTGCTTTTGCAGGCTGGGCAGGTCAGCTGTCTTATCCTTGGCCATAACCACCAGGAAATGCCGCCTGCCTTTGTCGTCCCGTAAGAACAGGTTTTTACAGCCGGTTCCAAACCGATCCATGCCCAGCTTATCCATGTCGGCAACGGTAAAAGCCGCCGGATGTTCAACCAGCTCATATTCTATATTTAATTCCTGCAGCACGCGCAATGCTTTTTCCCGGCCGTTATCCATCCTTTATCAAATCCCGTCATAATTTTTTAAAAACTTTAATGGCAATTATAACATATTTTCTATTAACATCTGGTCAACAGGGGATTTTAGGACCGGATTTTGATATAGTTTAGGTATAGCGAAACCAAGCCTTGCACTATAGTGGTTTATGTTGGGCTTAACTTTGAAAGGAGAAATAATATGGTCTTTATTAGGGAAACCTCCATAGGGAAGGTAGGTATAGCTGAAGAAGACGGTTATATTACCCGCCTGTATCTGCCGACCGATAATATACCGCAAGACTCTGAGCTGCCTGAACCCCCTGTGATACAACAGGCCTTTGCGCAGCTTGAACTATACCTCAGCGGCAATCTGCAGGAATTTACCCTGCCGTTGAAGCCGGAGGGGACGAGCTTCATGCAGCGGGTGTGGCAAAAGCTGCTCCAGGTTCCTTATGGCCAAACCGCCAGTTATAAAGACATTGCGGCTGCCGTCGGGAGTCCCCTGGCCACCCGGGCGGTGGGGCAGGCCAACCATAGGAATCCTATCCCTATTTTTATTCCCTGCCACCGGATAATTGGCTCCCAGGGGGATTTAGTCGGCTACGGCGGGGGCCTGGAGATGAAGCGAACCTTATTAAGGCTGGAAGGCTGTCAAGGTAAGGGCATGACTTCAGTGTTAAGGAGGAAAACCAATGCTTAATATAGGCTGTCATTTATCAACTTCTAAAGGTTTCAAACATATGGGAGAAGAGGCTCTGAGTATCGGCGCCAATACTTTTCAGTTTTTCACCCGCAATCCGCGGGGCAGCAAGGTGAAAAAGATGGACGAAAGGGATGCCGCCGCCCTGGTGACTTTAACCCAAGAGCACCATTTCGCACCGCTGCTGGGACATGCCCCCTATACGCTTAATGCTTGTGCCGCCGACCCGCATATCCGGGAATTTGCTCATATGGTAATAGTCGAAGACCTCGCTAACCTGGAGTATTTGCCTAATAATCTGTATACTTTTCATCCCGGCAGCCATGTGGGTCAGGGAGTCGAGACTGGCATAGACCAGATTGTACAGCTGCTGAACGAAGCGCTGCGCCCGGAACAAACGACTCTAGTCCTGCTGGAGACTATGTCGGGCAAGGGCAGCGAGGTAGGCAGCAGCTTTGAAGAAATCAAACAAATCCTGGACCGGATCGAGTTGGCTGAAAAGGTGGGCGTGTGCCTGGATACCTGCCATATTTATTCAGCTGGATATGATATCGTGAATAATCTGGATGGGGTGTTGGAGCAATTCCATAATATTATCGGGCTGGAAAAGCTGAAGGCCATTCATTTGAACGACAATATGAACCCCTATGCCAGCCGCAAGGACCGTCATGCCAAAATCGGGGAAGGTAGCCTCGGCCTGGAGGCAATCGCCAGGATCATTAACCATCCACATTTGCGGAAGCTGCCGTTTTACCTGGAGACCCCCAACGAACTGCCGGGTTATGCCGAGGAAATAAGACTCTTAAAATCGGCATATCAAGAGTAAGACGCGGCCTTATTACCGGTCCTTGTTCGGCAAGTAGTCGCTTGCTTTACATCATTTCTTTGACCGGCATATCAGGTGATTTTTTCAGGCTGCCCAGTTGGGAAACCAGCATGCCGGTCAGCATCAGTATACATCCGATAAATTCCTGTCCGCTGATGCGCTCACCCAGGAGCAGGTAGCCTCCAATTACTGCGAAAACCGTTTCCATGCTGAGTATGATGGCGGCATGAGCGGGCGGTGCATGTTTTTGTCCCACCACTTGAAGGGTATAGGCAATCCCTACCGAGCAAAAACCGCCATACAGGATGGGTATGGCCACAGCCATGAGATTGCTGAGAATTATCGTCTCGGTAAAAGCGGCGGTTATAAGGCTGAGTAGGGCGCAAGTCAGAAATTGATAACATGACAGCTTCAATACGTCCACCCGGCGGGAAAAGTGTCCGATAATAAGGATATGAAAAGCCCAGAAGAGAGCCCCGATCAGCAGCATCAGATCCCCGATCTGAATGGAAAATGATCCCTTGATGGATAGGAAATAAAGACCAACCACCGCCAGAATGCAGCCCAGCCAGGTTGCCCGATTGATCGTATCACCCAGAAATCGGCCTAATATAGGCACCAGCACGATATACAGACAGGTTATGAAAGCGGATTTGCCGGCAGTTGTGTATATGAGCCCAATCTGCTGCAGCGAAGCGCCCATAAAAAGTACGCTGCCAGCCAGCAGTCCGGCCAGGAGTTCGTTTTTTAAGCCCGCCTGGGTGGTATGGGGATCATTACGAAAATACCAGACCAGCGGGAGCAATGAAATACTCCCCAGGAAAAATCGCACCCCATTAAAAATAAACGGACCTACGTGCTCCATGCCCACACGCTGGGCCACAAAAGCAAATCCCCAGATGGCTGCAGCCAACAACAGCAGCAGATTAGATTTTATTACACTCACTTGGGTTCCCTTCTTTTACGTTAAATATTATTTATTGCTATTCGCGGGCTATAATTGCCATTCCGTTCCGAAGCTTAAAGCGCGATGCAGAGTATGGCGCTCCTCCGCCGGCATTTGGCGAATAAAATCCGGTACCCGGGATAATTCGCCCTGATACCAATCTGCGAATTTCTTGAAAATAGCTTCCCGTTGCCGGGGATGGCGCAGGCTGAAACCCTCTTCCTGAAGCAACTCACTCCACCGGTTGTTGAGCTGGATTTCATAATTGCTCAGTTGATCGAAGAACTTCCACCAGTTCTGCATGCCTTCTTCCTGCCACCAGCCGACACCGGGACAGACAAAATGGCGGCAGATGGATTCCCGGGTATTTTGGGACAAAAAACAGCCGCCTTCTTTGCGGTGAAATTTACAGCGGTAGCTGTCGCCGTCGATTATATTATTAACGGTGACGGAAGCGTCCAATATGGTCAAATGCTCCAGACTGAAAATGTGACCCAGCAGATCAGGCTGGTTTATATACAAATAGCCCAGATCGGTAGGATAAAAAACCGGAGAGTAATAACCGCAGCATCCTTTGTCATCCTGACGCGGGCACTCTGCGCAAAGATCGACTTCTATGTAACTGCGCAGGCCCTGATTGTGAAATACCAGCGTAATCTCTTTTTCCATGTGTGTTCCTTTCCGAATCAATGAGACCGTCCCGCCTGCTGCCAGCCGAAGACCAGTCTAGATTTAAGATTAAATCATTTCCCGCCTTGATTCAATCATTATCGGCAATTTGCAAATTTTAACGGCAAAAGTTATGATTAAACTTAGATTTTTCCAAAACCCTTAACCATAATTGGAAATAGGTGAAGACGTTGCATACGATAAAATCACTGGCCATTTTGGGGGGAACCTTCGATCCGATTCACTACGGGCACATTGTTGCGGCCGAGTGCGTCCGGGATGCATTTCAGCTTGACCGGGTGATATTTATGCCCGCCGCCCGGCCGCCGCACAAGGACCTGCACGGGGTGCTCGGCAGTCGTCAGCGTTATGCCATGGTGGAATTGGCTATCAGCGGCAATGATTACTTTGAGATATCGGCCTTGGAATTAGAGAGGAAGGGGCTTTCCTATACGGTTGAAACCGTCGCCGCCATCCGGCGGATCTATCCGGAAGCCGAAATATATTTCATTTTGGGAACGGATACGCTGATGCTGATAAATACCTGGAAAGATCTCAAGCGGCTGTTGCAGCTTTGTCAATTTATACTGGTTACCCGGCCGGGTTATCAATTGAACCGCAATGACGAAAGATTCAGGAACGTACCCGCCTCCTTATGGGAGAGGACTATAGTTTTGCCCATACCCGGCTTATTTATATCGTCCAGTGATATTCGCCGCCGGGTGGTTGAGGGCAAGACCATCCGCTATTTGGTACCGGCAGCCGTGGAAAAATATATTAGGGAGAACAATCTATACCGGGAGGAAGGTATCGATTAGTGCTTAATGACGCTGACGCTATAAATATTATCAAAGCCCGCCTGTCTGGTCGCCGCTACCGGCATTGCCTGGCTGTAGCCCAAACTGCAAGGGAGTTAGCGCAGCTTTACGGGGTAGATGGGGACAAAGCGTATCTAACCGGGATCTTGCACGACTACGCCAAAAATTTGACCGATTCCGAACTGCTGGCAATTGCCGGACCCAATGAGCAAATAGCCGATGCAACCGAGAAAAAGATGCCGGAACTGCTGCATGCTCCGGTAGGCGCTTGTTTATTAAACAAAGAGCTGGCAATTGAAGATCAGGAAATATTGGACGCAGTAAAATCCCATACCCTGGGTGCAATAAATATGAGTCCGCTGGCGAAGATCATATTTCTGGCAGATATGATAGAACCCAACCGGGATATGTATCCGGATCTGGAGCGCCTGCGCCGGATAGCCCGCTGCAATCTGGATGAAGCCATGCTGCTGGGGCTTGACTCAAGTATCCGTTATTGTCTGGATCGCCGGGTTATGCTGCATCCACGCACGGTAGCGGTAAGAAATACGTTTCTGCAGAAAATTAAGGATAAACGATTGGAAACCTAGCTCCATAGGGCATGCTATAATAAATAGCAAAAGTTTCATAATCGCCTAATAAATATTGGGAGGGCTGTTTTTGATTAAAGAAGACGAACTGGTGCAAATCATTGCTGACGCCGCGCTGGAAGAGAAGGCCGTTGATCTGGTCATACTGGACGTAAATGAGAAAACGATCATAGCCGACTACTTTGTAATATGCAGCGGGCGGAACATTATTCAAATTCACAGCATTGCCGATAACGTTGAGAACAAATTGAAAGAAATGGGAATCACTATCCTGCGCCGGGAGGGTTATGAACAGGGTCGGTGGGTGGTTCTTGATTACGGTTCTACCATTCTTCATATCTTCCGGGAGGAAGAGAGAGATTACTATAAACTGGAGAACCTCTGGGCCGACGCCCGCAAAGTGGCAGTCGTCCAATAGGCACCAGGCACCAGATTTAATAACTTATCAATAAAATACACCTCCGGTCTAATGAAGACAGGAGGTGTTGTTATTTCTATGAAAATGAAAGGTGGCAGTAATATTATTCGTAATTTCAAACTAATTTTTACGTAAATGAATGGGATTTATGATAGTAGTCCCGCGTCAACCTTTTAATAAAAATGCGATCGGACCTTCCATGGTAATGCCTTTGATCAGGGTAATCAGCTCCTCGGTGGAGATTGGTGCTTCGCTAAGGGCCCATTTCGTAATTATTGCTGTATGACCCGCGGCAATATATTCAAGCACATATTCTACCTGCACAGATCTTGGTTGGTTGCTTTCCCCAACTTTCGTGTACACCAATGACTTTACCACGTTATGCATTCTTTCCATCAATTGCGGGTCGAAATTTTTGCCCAGAAAAGCACGAAATACGGCCATATTTTCATTATAGAAATCCATCAGGTATTTGATATCTTCATTAGAATAGCTTCCGTTAACTATACGCGTAATTGCTGGCACGGCTTGTTGATAGGTTAGCAAGGTAAAGTCATTCAGCACCTGATCGCGAAGATCATAAATATCAGTGTAATGCGAATAGAATGTGCTCCGGTTAATTCCAGCCAGACTGGTCAGTTCTTTGATGGTGATGGTCTCAAGCCTTTTTTGGGTGCATAAATGCAACAATGCCGTTCTGATTTTACGCTTGGTATGTTCAACTTTTTTGTGGTCGCATTCGCTATCAAATACCCCTGTCATATTTTCCTACCTTCTTTCTCAGCCTTCGACAATCCAACAAAACGACTTATTTTGTTTATGTACACAGGTTGGTACCGTGAATATAATTATATCATAAACAACAACGTGTTGTTTATTTGTAATAATTAAAAAAAGGGAATGCTATTGACAAAGCATGATCAGCATGTGATAGAAGGGGAGGACTAGACCATGGGTTCAGCATTAAGGAATAGCAAAGAAGCGGATCATAGGGGAATTGACAAGTTGTTCTACAAAACCATGCTTAAAGACCTGTTTAGCAATACCTGTACGGTAAAATTCTGGGATGGAGAAGAAGTAATTTATGGAAAAGGCAAAAGTAAGTTCACTTTAATTTTGCATGAACCTATCCCTAAAGCAAATATCATCGCAGATCCTTCATTGGCTCTGGGGGAAGCGTACATGCATAAACAACTGGAAATAGAGGGCGATATTCAAATGGTTATGGAATCCCTCTATCATAATCTGAATAGTTTCTTGCGTAAAAATGGGATTTACGCCAAGGTCGGCAAAAGAATCTCCAACAGCATCAAAAAAAGCAGAAAAAACGTCAAATATCATTATGATATTGGCAATGATTTTTATCAACTATGGCTGGATGAGACCATGACTTATTCATGCGGGTACTTTACATCTGATAATGATACATTAACGCAAGCGCAAAAAAACAAAGTTAATCATATCCTGAAAAAACTTCATTTAAAAGCAGGCCAGACCCTGCTGGATATTGGTTGCGGCTGGGGAGAGCTGATCATTTCCGCTGCCCGGCGATACAGGGTCAAGGCCCTGGGAATAACCTTAAGCTCGGAACAATTGCGCACAGTACAGAAGAAGATAGACAATGAAGGGCTGGAGGATCTGCTGGAGGTCAAGCTTATTGATTACAGGAAATTAAAAGACAGACGATTCGATAGGATCGTAAGTGTCGGAATGATAGAGCATGTGGGGAAAGACCATCTGCATGAGTACTTCTCCTATGTTAATAAATTATTGAATCCAGGGGGATTATCTTTGCTGCATTGTATTACCGGTATCAGTGATAGCGGAGGGACCAATTCCTGGATCGAAAAATATATTTTCCCCGGTGGCTATATCCCCAATATTCAAGAATTGATTGGTCATATGGCAAAAGAGGAATTTCATTTGTTAGACGCGGAAAGTCTGCGCCGTCATTACGGCAGAACTTTAGGAATATGGGCCCAAAATTTTGAACAGGCTCTGCCCGTCATTCAACCAACCAAGGACGAAACATTTATCAGGATGTGGCGTCTATATCTCAATGCTTGCGCGGCATCCTTTAACTGCGGCAATATAGATATTCATCAATTTCTGTTTTCCAAGGATATTGATCATGATTTACCTTGGTCCAGAAATTATATCTACCAAGAGGATGACCTCGCCCGGGTTGGATAGACCGGATGTATATTGCAATTTACCCATAAGAACCGAGATAACTTCAATAAGGAGGCGGTTATATGTTTGAAGCAGCTAAGAAGTTTGTTGGTGAAACGATCGTCACCCAAACCGTTCGGTATCTGGGCAAAAATCCGGAGAAAAATGTGGAAAAGATCATTGATCTGGCCGAGAAGATGGCCGTTCAGGAGTACCATAAGCAGCAAATCAAGTCCATCCGTTGCGCTTTACTGGACCCCACTAGCAACTGGCATCAATTATATGTCTCTGCTATCACGGAAGCTCATCCCCGGGTTCGGGAGCGTATGATGGTTAACTTTGTAATCAATGCGGTCTTACTTGGTATTCCCAAACAGTATGAACTGGCAGCCCAGTTGGGCTATAGTATTCCCTGGGCTATTCTGATCGATCCCACCGACCGCTGCAACCTTCGCTGCAAAGGATGCTGGGCCGGGGAATACTCCAAAAAAAATGATCTCGATTTCGCGACCCTGGACCGCATCATCACCGAAGGAGAAGCGCTCAACATCTATTTTTATGTGCTCTCCGGCGGCGAACCCATGGTGAGAAAAGACGATATCGTCAAGCTGGCCCAATCCCATCAGGACAGTATATTCCACCTCTTTACCAATGGCACCCTGATTGACGAAGCCTTCGCCCGGGATTGCGTGGAAGCCGGCAATGTCACCTTCGCCATCAGTATTGACGGGTTTGAGGAGGCCACCGATTTTCGGCGCGGTCAAGGGACCTTTCAAAAGGTCATGGAGGCAGCCGATATCCTGCACGAACATGGCTTGATCTATGGGTTCTCAGCCACCTATCACCGACTGAATGTGGAAGAGGTTACCTCAGATACTTTCATGGATATGCTGGTGGAAAAAGGTTTCCGCTTCGGCTGGTACTTCACTTATGTACCGGTAGGGGCGGATGTGGATCTGAAATTCATGGCTACCCCGGAACAACGGGAGTATGCCTACCGGCGGATACGTGAGATTCGTAAAACCAAGCCCATTATGGTGGCTGATTTCTGGAATGACGGAGAAATTACCGAGGGCTGTATAGCCGGAGGCAGACGTTATTTCCACATCAATGCGGCTGGGCAGGTAGAGCCCTGCGCCTTTATTCATTATTCCAACTGCAATATTAAGGACAGCAACGTTAAGGAAGCTCTGGGCAATCCTCTGTTCCGGGCCTATCAAAAACGTCAGCCTTTCAACCCGGTGCATCTGCGCCCTTGTCCCTTGATTGACAACCCGCAGATATTGGCCGACTGCATTAAGGAGAGCGGAGCTTGCAGCACCCATCCGGAGCCGGTTGATGTCAGCAAAGTGGCGGCCAGCCTGGAGGAATACGCTCAGGAATGGGGCCTGCGGGCCAAATGCCTGTGGGATGAACATCCACAACAGGTGTTGGCTGCCCAAGACTATAGTGCCCAACCGGCTGGCGGCCATCTTTGATTGGACACCATTATGGCCGCCTCCTATTGATTAAATACTTCTTTCGGTAAAAACCTTTTAGCCACACTAACAGCATTAAGCACGATTCCACACTGATTGAGAGGATGGAAATGCACAGAATTATTCTTAAAGAAGAAATCGGCAAAACTTCAGGAACGTCTCGAAAATCTGAATGTCAAAGAGGATGCCTATTTTCAGTCAGATAATACAGCGTCTCTTCATAAAAACCTATTAAACTGTATCTTTTTCGTTTTTATGTAGATATTGCAAAATTCTTTTCACATCTTTATATATAAAAATCGCAAAAATCAAAAGCAGAATAGGGATACTATAATATATTAGTTTAATAATGATAATCAGAGGCATAATCTTGTCCCACCAAGGTTCTATCATGTACACCATCCTTTCTTTTATGGTTAAATTTACCTCAAGAGTATGTGAATTACACCCTTATCCTTTATGAGATAAATAAAGAAAAAACAATATTCCGATAAGTATAACTGTAGTCGTAATCCTGGTAAGACAGCCTCCTCTTGTTACCCCCCCTGGTTCCCCTATCATTGAACGGTTGATTGAATCTGCAAAATTAATCATGGAATGTTTCCTATATTCTTCTATTTTTCGTTTATCTTCTTTATCACGCACATCCATAGTTATAGCCATCCTTTCGCTTCGCCCAAATGAAAAAGCTCCCATTTTGGTAAAAAGTCATCATTTCCCAACATGATTTATTACCTCTCTTAAGCAAAGCTATCTTACCAGAATACTATGATAATCTGAACATTTTACTAAAGTTGGATAAAAATGCTATAATTGATAAGGCCAATAGATCTAATTTTTCCTTATTATACTAGAAATAAGTGGCGAAGAGGGGCTGCTAATATAAAAATTTTAGCAATATCTGGATGGGAGGGGTATAAAAATGACGAAGGTGTTGAAGCATGCAGCGGTTTTAGTGTTCACATTGGTTATTCTATTAACACCAGTTCTTGTCTGTAGCGCGGAGCAACAAATGATTGAGGTTGATTTGGACGGAACGAACATAACTGTTTCTCTAAACGGTCAAGCGATAAGGTTTCCGGATCAGAAGCCCTATTTGTCAGATGGACGTGCACTTGTACCGGTTAGATTTATCTCCGAGGCTCTGGGGGCACAGGTTAAATGGAATGCCCCGCAAGTTAACATTGAAACCCATGATCAGTCAATAGTTCTGAAGGTGGGCTCATCAACCGCCACGGTCAACAATTCTGCTATGGATCTGGGTGCTCCGGTGGTAATATCCGGGGAGAGGGTTATGGTACCGCTTGGATTTGTAAGGCAAGTCCTGGGATCTGAAATTAAATGGCGGCCAATTGAAGGTTCAGAACAAGCGGATAATAATGGTGCTCCCAAGACTTTGAGAGTTGCCTCAGAAACTACCTACCCGCCGTTCGAGTTTGTACAAAATGGTCAGTATGTAGGGTATGATATGGATCTTATCTGTGCTATTGGTGAAATTGAAGGTTATGATATCAGTATTATTCCGATTGGGTTTGATCAATTGATTCCAACTCTTCAAAATAATCAGACTGATTGTGCTATTTCAGCTATGTCAATTACCCTTCCACGGCAGCAAGTTGTTGACTTCAGTGAACCTTATTTTACGGACGGGGTGGCGATCAGCGTCCGTCGGGATAACCAGACTATCATGGGATTGGAAGATTTGCAAGGTAAGAAATTAGGAGCGGAAATCGGAACCCTGGGTTTGGAATTATGCAATGAAATAAAAAATAAAGAGCCTAAAACTGTGGTCAAAGTTTTTGATTCACTCGGGGAGGCTCTTACGGAACTGGAACAGGGCGGTGCTGATGCCGTAATTAGCGACTGGGCTTTAACGCAATATTACATTAATACTAAGGGAACTACTCTCAAGACTTTGGCAGATACTTTCCAACCAAAAACCAATGAGCAATACGGCATATTAGTAAAGAAGGGGAACAGCAGCCTGCGTGATATTATTAATGATGGCCTGAAAAAACTTAAAGCCGACGGAACGATGGATCAAATGCAGGAAAAATGGTTTGGCGATACCCAGGCCATACAGTAGGAGCGCTGGCCCCTTATAGGGCATTGGATTTAATTTATATCCAACTTTATTTTGTCGCTGGTTAACCACTTATGATAAAAATAACCCAGAGAAAATAAGCCTAAATAAAAAGGCAAGGAGTAGATGGGTTTCCAATGGGGGTAAAAAATGGCGGCGGTATTTCCTTCAAATAGGTATTCTATTACCATATTAAACAACCCTACACATAAAATTAAAGCTATTTTTTTGATGGTTTTAGGGGGCATGAACTGGACGATTAACATGTTCTCAACCGGTAAAAGAGATAGGTTTACCGGAAAAAAATTATAGAATACAGGCAATAGTTCGGCTGGATAAATCCATAGATGCAGACTGCTGCCGATGGAATCGCCGATCATGGCTAATAAAGCGGTAAGCAATCCCACACTATGCAGGGTCTTAATCTTGTTCCAGTCAACGAATATAAAAAATAGAACCCAGGGTAGAATTAAAACCGCCCAAAGAACCAGCTGGATTTCATCGGGATTCATATTGCTGAAATATTTCATTATATAGCCAACCTCATTTGTTCATTCTAATTCGTTTACCGGTGCGTATTGTATATTTTCCAGTACCTTTTGTCCTTCGTCACTTAAAATAAAATTCATGAAATCCTTTACCTCTGGATTGGCCTCATCTTTGATCATAAGATAAAGGGGGCGGGTCAGGGGATAGGTCTTATCCTGCAGGTTTTTAAGTTCCGGCAGTATAGCTGGGTTTCCCGGTTTATCCGCCAGAGCTAATAGTTTTACACTATCGTTGACATATGCCACTTCGACATAACCGATAGCAAATTTATGCTTGGATACAATTTTCACAATATCCTCGTTTAAACCAATGCTATACCTGCGGCCTACGTACTTATCCCCTTTCAGAACCTCGTCTTCGAAATACTTTTCGGAACCGGAGCGCCCTCCTCTGGACACCACAGCGATTGGGTTGTCTCCTCCGCCTAACTCTTTCCAGTTTTTTATCTGACCGATATATATTTTCCTGAGTTGTTCCATATCCAGGCTCTGAATCGGGTTCTCATGATTGACAATTATAGCAATGGCACCGTAACCAAAGATTTCCCGTTGAACTGGGCCGTGTTTTGCTATCCACTTTTCCTCTTCGGGTTTAAGTTTCCGGGACTGACCATAAATACCTTGATTGGATATATGAAAAGAATCTGAGCCACTGCCCTGTACTTTAATTTTGACTTCGGGGTTATTTTGCATATAGGCTTCGGCAAGAGCTTGCATAGGTTTTTTAATACTGTTCGATCCGGTGTAAAAGATTTTATTATTATGGTGGCATCCTGCTCCGGTAAAAATGATAAGCAAAATAAGTATTATACCTATTCTTTTCATATACTCACCGCCCCAGAAAATATCATTTTCTTAATTTAATAGGGATCTGGCCGGCAAATCAAAGTAAAAAGTAATAAAGAAACCCAAGATTGCCGCACATAGGTAGCCTAATAAGGGTTTGGTGTGATGAAGCCGGATTAAAATAAACATAATAATGAGAAAAGCGATAGACCACCAGATATTCCATCCATGTTGGTATATAATCCCGTTCTTTATCAAGAAAAAATATTCAACTGTAATATAGGCCAATATCCATTTTATATAGTAAATTGCCTTTTTATGAAAAGTACCGTCCGGGTAATTTGATAAAAAAAGCAGTGCGCTGGCTGGAAAAACAATAAAAGTATAAGTTAACTCCATAATCGTATAATTACTAAAAGAATCTGGAATAAATCTCCACAGAAAATTATTGCTGCAAATAAAATTATAGGTTAGATTACCTAAAGCCATGAATTGCATGGTTGGGTAGTACCTTAGCCAATTTCTCCAGTCCCCCCAGAGCCAGGCAGCAATCACGGTTAAAATTGCGATTAATACATGCATCTCTATTTAGCACCTTCTCATTAAATCAGACCTATTATTCAAAGATATTATTGGCAGATAACCTGATAATCTATGCATAAGATTCCAACATCGGCCAGCAAGCAGGGAAAAACAGTTGGCTTAAAACGATTAATGTGGGACTAAAAAAGTTAAAACCCGGCAGAACTATAGAGCAATTGCCTGAAAAATTAGCACCTTCCCTAATAAAAGGGAAGGTGCCGCAATTTCCTAGGTTAATTAAGCTTGGTTTTCATGTTCTTGCACGAGCCATAACCCCTGATGCTATCTGTCCCAATGGCGGTGCAGGGCAAGCTGGCTTATGAATTCCGTGCAGAAGGGCTGGAAATCGGTCGTCCCCTTTACGGTCACGATACCCTGGGAGACCCAGGGCTTTTTCGCGTTGTCAGGCATGCCGGCTATCAGAGCGGCCGCATCAGTCGCTTTGAGCAGTTCCAGGCCTTCATCGGAAACGGCTATGGCTTTCATGTGATGCAGGGCTTCGTTGATAAAGCAGCGCGCATCAGGGTTGGGCGTGAGCGCGTTGATATGGTCAGGGCCGCCGGGGACGAATACTGCGTCGTAAAGTAGGGCGGTGGCCGTAGTGAAGGACTTGTTGGGTTCGAGTACGGTACCGTTCCTACCGGTAATAGCACCTAACCGGCTGCTCACCGTCTCAGCCACTACGCCGGCTAATTTAAGCGCATCGGTCATGGCCTGAACCGCCACCGGGCAAAACCCGCTTTCCACCAGAATCGCAACCTTTCTGGTTCTGGCGGTTTTGGTGGTGTTGGCCTGGCTGAGCGCGGGTGAGGAAGCCGTCATGTTGTTCGGCGCCGGCGGTGCGGGAGGATTGGCTCCGATGCCCGCCGCAATTTGTTCGCCCAGCTCGGGGGCGACCTGGGCGAACATATCAGCCACCCGCTGCTTAATGTTTTTATCTTTGACATTGCCTACTTCAAAGTGAAAAGCATCTACGATATGCTTTTTCTCTGCCGCCGACATGCTGTTCCAGAACAATCGGGCCTGACTGTAGTGATCGCGGAAGCTCTGGCTGCGCGCACGCACCTTATGCCCCTCGACTCTCTGGGTGTAATGGACGAATCCGCCTTCCGCCTCGGTTGCTGGAAAAGGAGAATTGGCCGCCATCGTATTGGGAAAGTAGCTGACCGGTCCCGGATGGATGCTCATACGGTGCAACCCGTCGCGCTGGTTGTTATGCACCGGCACCACCGGCCTGTTTATGGGGATCTCCCGGAAGTTGGGACCGCCCAGGCGGCTTAGCTGCGTATCTTCATAGGAGAACAGCCGTCCCTGCAAAAGCGGGTCATTGCTGAAATCAATGCCGGGTACGACATTGGCGGGACAAAAGGCAATTTGCTCGGTTTCGGCGAAGAAATTGTCCACATTACGGTTGAGCGTCATTTTGCCGATGATTTTAACCGGGATCAATTCCTCGGGCCATAGTTTGGTCGGGTCAAGAATATCGAAATCAAAATCGAATTCCTGCTTTTCCTCAATCATCTGTACGCCGAACTCATATTCCGGGTAGTTGCCCTGTTCGATCGCAT
Source organism: Syntrophomonadaceae bacterium (assembly GCA_034927445.1). GTDB lineage: Bacteria > Bacillota > Syntrophomonadia > Syntrophomonadales > Syntrophomonadaceae > PHAA01. The sequence goes on along the minus strand of JAYFPZ010000002.1, from coordinate 41,797 downwards.
CCCATAGATCACGGCGGTGAAAATCGGGGTCCTTGCCCGCCAGCTTCTGCGCCTCGTCACGTACCAGGGAATGGGCCCCCAGGACCGGCTTCCAGTGAAATTTCACAAATCGCGCCTGGCCTTGCGCATTGATAAAGCGAAAGGTGTTGACCCCAAAGCCTTCCATCATCCGAAAGCTCCTGGGAATCGCCCGGTCCGACATGATCCACATGACCATGTGAGCCGTTTCCGGCGCGCTGATGACAAAATCCCAGAAGGTATCGTGGGCCGTAGAGGCCTGCGGCACCTCGTTATGCGGCTCAGGCTTTACCGCATGGATGAGATCGGGAAATTTAATGGCATCCTGAATGAAGAAAATAGGGATATTATTCCCCACTATGTCAAAATTCCCGGCTTCGGTATAAAACTTGGTGGCAAAACCGCGGACATCGCGGGCTGTATCCGCCGATCCCCGCGAACCGGCGACGGTCGAGAAGCGTACGAATACCGGCGTCTTTGCCTTGGGATTCTGCAAAAATGCAGCTTTGGTATACGCCGCCATTGATTCGTAGAGCTCAAAATATCCATGGGCGCCGAATCCGCGTGCATGAACAATGCGCTCCGGTATACGCTCATGGTCGAAGTGGGTTATTTTCTCCCGGAAATGGAAATCCTCCAGCAGGGTGGGCCCACGCTCTCCCGCTTTCAGAGAATCGTCGGTGTTGGTAAGCTTTAAGCCATTGTCAGTGGTGAGCTGCTGGCCGGTATCATTCATTCTATAGGCCTTAAGCTGCTCCGTCTTCTTCATGCTGTTGTCGTCAACCCCATTGGCACGCAAAGTAAATCCCCTTTCATGCTATTGCTTTTATTTTTAACCTAGTATCCCAAACCATATGGAGTTTTATTCCAAAACAAAACCGCCTGCATATTTCGGTAAAATAAAAGCCCGGCCGCGGTACTAAAGACCAGGCTTCTATCTGCAATAAGGCAGCAGGGGCTCCCTATTTCTTCTGTATATTATATTCATCCGCATTCCGAGCTTTTCAGGATTTCCCTCCAGAAAAAGACATACCTCCCCTTATTAATAAAGGGAGGCTTAAATACATGGACCCGATATTTATAACCCTGTGGTTAAAGGGCGGGAGACCGGCTGCCGGTCTATTTTACCACGATATTTACCAGTTTGCCCGGAACTACAACGACTTTGACCACAGTCCTGCCGTTGATCAAATCCTGGATCCGGGTCTGCTCCAGGGCCATTTTTTCCAGTTCCGCTTTGGCGATGCCGGCAGGCACCGTCAAGCGGTCTCTAACCTTGCCGCTGATTTGAACGGCGATTTCAACCTCATCCTGCACCAGGGCGGCTTCATCATAACGCGGCCAGGCCTGATGACAAATACTGTCGGCATGGCCGCATATATGCCACAGCTCCTCGCAAATATGGGGGGAGAAGGGGCTTAGAAGCACCATGAGGGTGTCTATGGCTTCTTTCAGAACCGGGAGATCCTGCTCGTCCTGATCCTGATAAGCATACAGCATGTTGGTCAATTCCATAATGGCACTGATGGCCGTATTGAAATTGAAGCGCTCCTGAATGTCTTCGCTTACTTTTTTGATGGTGGCATGGGTTTTGAAGCGAAGCTTGCGGGCGGCCGGCTCCAACTCTCCAAAATTTTTGGGCAGGCGAACATCCTGAATGTCTTCGGCACAGCCGGTCACCAGGCGCCATACCCGGTTTAGGAAGCGGAAGGAGCCTTCAACTCCCTGGTCGCTCCACTCCAGGTCTCTTTCCGGGGGAGAGGCGAAGAGGATGAAAAGCCGGGCGGTATCCGCTCCATAGGTATTGATAATCTCCTCCGGGCTCACCACGTTGCCCTTGGACTTGGACATTTTGGAGCCGTCCTTGAGCACCATTCCCTGGGTCAAGAGGTTGGTGAAGGGCTCGTCACAGGACAGCATGTTGATATCATGCAGGAACTTGGTGAAAAACCGAGCATACATAAGATGCAGGATGGCATGCTCAACCCCGCCGATATATTGATCTACCGGCATCCAGTAATCAACCGCTTCTTTATTGAACGGGGTTATGCCGTTGTGCGGATCGCAGTAGCGGTCAAAATACCAGGACGAACAGACAAAGGTATCCATGGTGTCGGTCTCCCGGCGGGCCGGCTGGCCGCAGCAGGGACAGGTAGTTTTATAGAAAGACTCTACATAATTAAGGGGGGATTCCCCGGATGGCTTAAACTCCACATCTTCGGGCAGCAGCACCGGCAGTTGCTCGTAGGGCACCGGCACCAGGCCGCAGTCGTCACAGTATACCATGGGGATGGGCGCCCCCCAGTAACGCTGGCGGGAAATAAGCCAGTCGCGCAGGCGAAAATTGATCGTGCCATGGCCGATCCCCCGGGACTTCATATAAGCTATAATTTGCTTTTGTCCCTCGCTGATACTCAGGCCCTCATAACCGGGAGAGTTGACCATCACCCCATCGCCGGTATAAGCCTCCTGCATCGTATCGCCGTCAGCGGGTGATTCTTCCGCTTTTATAACCACTTTAACCGGCAAATTATATTTGCGGGCAAACTCAAAGTCACGTTCGTCATGGGCCGGAACTGCCATTATGGCACCGGTCCCATAATCCATCAATACATAGTTGGCTATCCAGATGGGAATCTTCTCGCCGGTCATCGGATTAATAGCATAAGCGCCGGTGAAAACCCCTTCCTTTTCAGTATCGGTGGAGGTGCGGGCCACATCGCTCAGAAATTGCATTCTATGTTTAAATTCCTGCACCGCTTTTTCCTGCGAAGTTCCCGAAGATATTTTTTCAACCAGGGGATGTTCGGGGGCCAACACCATATAGGTAACGCCAAAGACGGTGTCGGCGCGGGTGGTAAAGACTGTGAGTATTTCGTCGCTGCCCTCTATGGCCAGATCAAACTGACAGCCTTCGCTGCGCCCGATCCAGTTGCGCTGCATGGTTTTTACTTTTTCCGGCCAACCGGGCAATAGCGCCAGGTCATCCAACAGCCGCTGGGCGTAGTCGGTTATTTTGAAAAACCACTGGGCCAACTGACGCTTTTCAACTACAGTCTCACAGCGTTCGCAGGCGCCTTCCACCACCTGTTCATTGGCCAGCACGGTCTGGCAGGAGGGGCACCAGTTTACCGCCGCGCTCTTTTTATAGGCCAGGCCATTTTCATAAAGTTTTAAAAACATCCACTGGGTGAATTTATAATAATCGGGCTTGCAGGTGGCTACTTCACGGTCCCAGTCATAGCTTATACCCAGGGTCTTAAGCTGCACCTTCATATTTTCAATATTGGCATAGGTCCATTGGGCGGGGTGGTGCCCGTGTTTGATAGCCGCATTCTCAGCCGGCAGGCCGAAAGAATCCCAGCCCATAGGATGCAGGACATTGAAGCCGTTCATGGTTTTAAAACGGGCAATCACATCGCCGATGGCGTAGTTTCTTACATGGCCCATGTGCAGATTGCCGGAGGGGTAGGGAAACATCTCCAGGTTGTAGTATTTGGGTTGGGCCGGATTTTCCGCCACCTTGAAGAAAGCGTTTTCCTCCCAGACCTTCTGCCATTTGGGTTCAATTACCTTGAAATCATAGCTGCGCTCCATAAAAGCCTCCTTATGCATTTGTTGCAGAAAAACATAAAACTCTCATCCCCGACAGGGACGAGAGTAATTCCCGTGGTACCACCCTAATTGACAAATGAAAAATGGTGGAGCTAGTGGGATTCGAACCCACGGCCTCTTGAATGCCATTCAAGCGCGATCCCAACTTCGCCATAGCCCCACGATCTGTCCACTCGAAACTTTAACGGATACCCGTCACAGGCTATTTACTGACCTGTGAAACTCCCCGGCGAGTTCAACAATTATTTGCCGCCTTGCACCATCTGGCAGCTCTCTGTAACGGGATTGCCTACTACTCCGGTTCATTGCCTTTTTTGTTCAATTGACAATAGCAATTATAAGATAATTACCTGGCAAAGTCAACAAATTATGATAATAAAAGGACCTGTCCGCAATATCGATTTACCAATGGTTTACGGGAATAATATATCGAAAAACTCGCAAATTAATATTGACTAAATGAACAGGAGGGATAGTGTGAAACAAGGACAACAGACTATTCACTGTGATGTCAGCAGCTGCCAGCATTGGGATCAGGCCAAGTTCTGTAAACTCAGCGCTATTCAGGTAACTCCGTGCCAGCATACTAACAACGGCGTGCCGGAGGATGAAACCTTGTGTGCTAGTTACGACGCGCGCAGCTAAACCTTTTCCTTAAAAGTCGGTCTGAGACGAAGAGTCTCAGGCCGTTCCTTGTTTTCTGCCCGTTTATTAAAAAAATTGACATATCTGATGGTTGGAAAAGCAATACTAAGAAAATTTCTTGGTACCGCCCAATTTTGCAAATTTGAATTCTTGACAGAAAGTAATTGCAACACTAAAGTTTAGTTAAGTTAACTAAACTAATGCAAACTTAAAATTGGGCGGTGTCAAGCGAGCGATAATGGAGGATAAGATGATTGATGATAAGAGCTTAGCTGAGCAGATAAATAAAATAATAGAAGATATTTGGATACAAATAGAAAGGCAGGAAAGAAAAATAGTCAATTTCAAATTAAATACACAACAATATGTATTATTAAATTTGATAATCGGCTATCCTCTTTCTTCACCCAGCGAATTAGCCAAAAAAATGGAAATATCTAAAAGTGCAATAAGTCAGCAGCTGTTAAAACTTGAAAGCGAACATTTTATTACCAAAATACAGGACCCTGATGATAAACGCGCATATTCTATTGGCTTAGGGGAAAAAGGGTTGAATTATAAAAAAGAGCTTGATTCATTTTTCCAGCATTTTTTTGACAAATATTATTCACAGTTTTCGCATGAAGAATTAACCAATATGTTATTGATATTTCAAAAACTTAAAAGGCTGCTTGAAGAATAACAAGGCTGCAAGACAAGATCAAGGTAATTATAGACAGCTTCTGGCTCTAGGCTATCACAATATTCAAGAAAGGAAAGAGGAGAATTAAGATGTTTAATGGAGCAAAAAAAGCAGTAGGGGACAAATTTGTGGAACAGCTTAGCGATTATATGAGCAAAAACCCGGAGCGCAATATCGAAAAGACTATTAATATGCTCAATAAATTGGCTAAAACCGAGGAACATAAACGTCAGCTTGCCAACGCCCAAAAGATTCTGGCAGACCCTGACTCCAATTGGCACGAGCTTTATCTGAGCATAATGACCGGGGTTAATCCCAAGGTGCGTAACCGGCTGGCAGTTAATTTCCTGGTGCACTCCGCCCTGCTGGGTTTGCCGCAGCAACGCGTACTGGAAACCAAACTGGGGCATGGCATTCCCTGGGCTATTCTGATTGACCCCACTGACCGTTGCAATCTTCGCTGCAAAGGTTGCTGGGCCGGAGAATATACCCGCAAAAATGACCTGGATAATGAATTGCTGGATCGGATAATCACAGAAGGCGAAGAATTACACATTCATTTCTATGTATTGTCCGGCGGCGAACCTCTGGTACGTAAGCAGGATATTGTCAAACTGGCCCAGAAACATAAAGACTCGGTATTTCATGTCTTTACCAACGGAACCTTGATTGATGATAAATTTGCGGCGCAATGTGTGGAGGCCGGCAATATCACCTTTGCCATCAGCGTGGACGGCTTTGAGGAAGCTACCGATGCCCGCCGGGGGCAGGGTGTTTTTCAGAAGATCATGCAGGCGGCGGATATACTTAAGCGGTATGGTCTGTTTTATGGATTTTCCACCACCTACCACCGTAAAAACGTAGAAGAGGTTTGCTCCGATACCTATATTGAAATGCTGATCGATAAAGGCTTCCGTTTTGGCTGGTATTTTACCTATATACCGATTGGGGCCGAGCCTGATCTGGAATTCATGGCTACCCCGGCCCAGCGTGCTTATGCTTATGAGAGAATCCATGAAATGAGGCAAACTAAGCCTATCTTTATTGCTGACTTCTGGAATGACGGGCAGGCTACAGACGGCTGCATTGCCGGAGGACGGCGTTACTTTCATATCAATGCGGCGGGCGAGGTGGAGCCTTGCGCTTTTATCCATTATGCCAATGGCAATATTCACAATATGAGCGTATGCGATGCCTTGAAAACCCCACTGTTCAGGGCCTACCAACAGAAATATCCCTTTAATGAGAATATGCTGCGCCCCTGTCCCTTCATAGACAACCCGCAAAAATTAGCCGAGTGTGTAAATGAGAGCTGTGCTCATTGCACTCAACAAAACAACCTGGATGTAAACGACATGGCTAAAAGGCTGGAGACATATGCTATGGAGTGGGGGCAGGCTGCTGATGAATTATGGGGAAAATGCCTGGGATGAATCAGCGGGATGGGCTTTTAGGCTTAACCGGTCAGAGAGCAGGGTAGAAGAATGGCAGGGGTCTTTTATATCGCTATACGGCAGGAGGACTTTTGAATAAGAAAATATAACATTTAAGGCGGTTTGAGGTGAAAGTCTCAAGCCGTTTTTTATTTCTGAATATATTTATATTTAAAAAGGGATTAAAAGGTAAATAGAGAAATATTAGCAGAAGGTGGTGAAATATGGTGATAGATTTGGATCGGCGTTATATTTGGGCAGCGGCCTTGTTGGCGCTCATACTGGTATTCGCCGGAGGTATGAAATATGCTGACTTGAGAAATCAACAGCAGCAGGAACCGGAAAAGATTATTAAAGAGGCTGCCGTCGAGTCAGAGGCGGAGGCGCCAACCACGGATGACATTATCCAGGTATATGTGACCGGAGCCGTGCAAAAGCCCGGGGTATACCGGCTGCCACCCGACGCCCGGGTTTACGAAGCGATCGACCTGGCCCAGTCATTGCCCACCGCCAACCTCAATACTATAAATCTTGCCCAAAAATTGGAGGATGGTCAGGCTATCCTGGTGCCGGCCCAGGGGGAGGAACCTGCAACGGAGGCACTCGGCGGCGGCTCAATATCTATTACCGCGTCTACCGGTATGGGTGGCGGTGGCAAGGTGAATATAAACACAGCTTCAGTTCAGGAACTGGATGAAAAATTGCCTGGTATAGGGCCCACCCTGGCGCAACGCATAGTTGATTATCGCAAACTGCACGGCCCCTTTGCCAAGATCGAAGATTTAAACGAGGTCAGCGGCATAGGGGAGCAAAAGTTTGCCGAAATCAAAGACTTGGTCGTAGTGCGGTAAACGCCATGCACAAGACTTGGCCGCTGGTTTTTGTCAGTTTCGCTGCTGGTATCTGGTTAGCTGGGGTCGAGGCATGGTTACTTCTAATTGCTGCCCTGATCCTTTTGCTGATAGCGGCTGCCATCTTCCCTGAATTTTGTCCAAAGAGCTTAGGGGTCATAATTGTAATGGGGGCGGGGATAGGGTATTGCCACCTCATGGCTTTTCCACCCCCTATACAGCTGCCGGCTTTGAACAATGCCGAGATTAGCGGAGTTATACAGGATATTCCCTATTATGACGGGGATAAAACCACTTTTATCCTCAAGACCGATCTAGCTTCCCCCTATCAGAAACGAATCAGGGTGGTTTGTCTCGGCCAATGCCAGTTTAACCGGGGAGACCTGGTCAAATTGCGGGGCGATTTAAAGACACCGAATTCACCGGGCAACCCGGGCGAATTTGATTATCCTGCCTATCTGGCCCATCAGGGAGTTTACTATAATCTCACGGTTAAAAAAGTTAATCAGAGTGCTTTGCTCAAACCGGTAGCGGGACCGCTTAAGTGGATTGGATTATTCCGCAGCCAGGCGGAACAAGTGACCCGGCAAGCTCTTACCCAGGATGAAGCGGCAGTTTTATTGGGTATGCTGCTGGGAGGACGGGCAGGTATGGAAGAAGAACAATACAGTGATTTTCAAAAGACCGGGATTGTTCACCTGTTTTCAGTAGGCGGGCTGCATGTGGGCTTCCTGCTGATCCTGGTAGCCTGGCTCACATCCTTGATGAAATTGGGTGCCCGCGGTAAATTCTGGGGCGGGGTCTTAATTTTGCTGATCTATGGAACCCTGGTGGCCTGGCCCGCTCCGGTCATTCGTGCTGTTATCATGGGAATCCTGGGATTGCTGGCTTACTACAGCGGCCGCGAAAACAGCCTGCTTAACGCCCTGTCCATTTCCGGACTGGTTATCCTCCTGATCAGTCCGGATAATCTTTTCAGCTTGAGTTTTCAGCTCACCATCCTGGCCAGTTGGGGTTTAATCTATCTCTTCCCCTTGGTCAGAAACAGGCTGCCCTATAAAAACTGGGTAGGGGATATGATCCTTATTCCTGTCTGCGCCGAACTGGCAGTTTTACCGCTGGTAGCCTATTATTTTAACCTGTTTACCCCGGTTTCAATCTTGACCAACATCCTTATCACCTGGCTGGCCGGCGGGGCGGTCATCCTTGGATTTATGGCCTTCCTGCTGGCGGCGCTGATTCCGGCTTTGGCGACCTTGATTTTATACCCGGCCGGTCTGGGCATAGAATTGATATTGTTGATTGTCCAGTGGACCAAGCAAATACCCGGAGCTTATATCTGGGTAGCCACTCCGGCGGTGGGTATGGTGGTATTATATTTTGCGGCTGTTTTTACCGGCATCCTGGCCCTGTCAAAACCGTCCTGGCAAATCTATGGAGCGGCAGCCACACTTATGCTGACGGTCTTTATAACCAGTCTGCTGCTCCCGGCCAGATGCTATGACCGCGGCCACCTGGAGATGATATGTATTGATGTCGGTCAGGGAGATGCCACTCTTTTGAAAACCCCTCAGGGAAAATTCATCCTGGTGGATGGCGGGGGGAGTAAATTTTATGACGTCGGCGCCAAAAAACTTCTGCCCTATTTGCATTACCGCGGTATTCGCCGGCTGGACATGATCATAAGCACCCACCCTGATATAGATCATATGAAGGGCTTGGAGAACGTGGCGGCCGAGCTGGAGGTAGACTGCCTGGCCTTGCCGGACAGTATTGCCGACCGCGAGGAATACCGGGAACTTAGAGCAATAGCAGACCGGCGCGGGATACCCGTATATACTATAAGCACGGGGGATCAGCTCGCTTTGGAAGAAGGAATAGAAATGAAAGTTCTGCACCCGGAAAATAGGCCGTACCGGGGTGAGGACATGAACGCGCAATCCGTCGTCTTGCAGGTGACTTACCGGGATTTTTCAGCACTTCTGACGGGGGATATACCCAAAGCAATAATGGCGACAGTTCTGGAAAAAATAGAATTGCCGCTAGATGTTTGGCATGTTCCCCATCACGGCAGCCGAGGCTCGCTCCTGCCCGGTTTCTATCCAAAATTACACCCCCGCTGGGCCTTGATTTCAGTAGGGGAGAACAATACCTTCGGACACCCCAATCAAGAAGTCTTAGATGCGCTTACCCAGGCCGACATACAGATTTTGCGAACCGATCAGGACGGTGCGGTTATGATGCGCACCGATGGAAGGGAGATTCTGATTACTAGGACAAAAAAACAGCAGTAATTGAGGAAGATCAAGGCACCCCCCCCCATTCTCTTCTGAATATAGCCGCACAGTATGCCATATAATCCTGAATTTTCTTGATTCTGCAAGTGAGTCATAGCATGAATATGAATTGTGCGGCCAATAGGGGACAGGTTAGTTAATACCTGCCGCAGCCCTGACGATTAATTAGACTAACCCCAGTAGGCGAATTGTATTTGCAACGATAAAGCAAATCACAATTCCAGTTATAGCTGGGACGAGGAATGAAACCAAAGTCCATTTCCAACTTTGAGTTTCTTTTTTTATGGTCCAACATGTAGTGCCGCACGGCCAATGCATCAGAGAAAACAGCATGACACACACTGCTGTCAGCCAAGTCCAGCCTTGAGAAGTCAGTAATTGCCTCAGTTGATCAATACTGTCAAGATCCAGGATGTTTCCGGTAGCCATATAACACATAATAATGATGGGAACTACAATTTCATTGGCGGGAAAACCGAGGACGAAAGCCATGAAAATGTAACCGTCCAAGCCAAGCAATCTGGCGAAGGGGTCGAGAAAACCTGCGCAATGCGATAGAAGGCTAAGATTGCCGACATATATATTGGCTAAAACCCATATCAGCAGACCAGCTGGTGCAGCTACCATAACAGCGCGACCCAGAACAAATAATGTTCTGTCGAATACTGATCTAATAATAACTTTGCCTATCTGAGGCCTCCTATATGGAGGAAGCTCCAGGGTAAAAGATGAAGGAATTCCTTGTAATATTGTTTTGGAAAGAATTCTTGATATAAGCAATGTCATAATAACACCTAAAACTATAATTCCAGTAAGCAGCAGGGTAGAAATTATGGTTTGAAAAGGTCCAGCCACAATTCCTGCGAAGAACATGGTAATGATGACGATCAGAGTTGGAAAACGACCGTTGCAGGGGACAAAATTATTTGTGATCGTAGCGATCAGTCTTTCTCTGGGGGAGTCAATGATTCTGCATCCAATGATACCGACTGCATTACAACCAAATCCCATACACATGGTTAATGCCTGTTTTCCATGGGCACATGCTTTCTTGAAATAATTATCAAGGTTAAATGCTGCTCTGGGCAAATAACCCAGGTCTTCCAGCAATGTAAATAGAGGAAAAAATATGGCCATTGGAGGCAGCATAACTGATACAACCCATGCCAGTGTCCGGTATATACCCATAACCAATAATCCATGAACCCATGAGGGTGTGCCAGCCCATGTAAAAAAATCAGTTAATCGATCTTCAAACCAAAAGAAGAAGGTAGCAAGCAATTGTGAAGGATAGTTTGCGCCTGTTATGGTCAACCAGAAAACTACACCCAGAAGACCAATCATAATAGGGAGTCCAAAGACTCTGGATGTGAGGATGCGGTCAATTCTACGGTCTGTATGATTATATTTCTCATTTTCAAAAGTAACAACCGTTCTACAGATGTTTTCAGCAGTGCATACAATTTGTGAGACAATCTTATCCCTGAAAAGATCATTTTCGATCCCTGCTGCCCGTAATAAATCCCGCGCTTCTTTTAGCTTCTTCACAACGCTTAGGTTAGCCATCAAGTCAAAGGTTAGATACTTTTGCAGCGCTTTCTGCAGGGTCTTATCACCGTCCAGGAGTTTTAAAGCCACCCACCGGCTGTTGAGTTTATCAGCCAGAAGATCTTTAATGGATGGCTCCAGTATATCAATAGCTCGCTCTATTGAATCATCATAGTTGATTTTTATAGGAGAAGTAGTATTTGTTTTACTTGTAATGTCAAATACTGCATCCATCAACGCATCCAGACCTTTTCCGCTTCTGGCACTGGTACCAATAACAGGTACACCTAGCTGCTCTGACAATCCCTTTAAATTAATGTTGATCTTTTTCGTCATGGCTTCGTCCAAAAGATTTACACAAACAACAACGTTAGATGTGATCTCCAGAGTTTGAAGAACTAAATTCAGGTTTCTTTCCAGACAGGTTGCATCGGTTACAATGACCGTGGCATCAGGATTTCCGAAGCAAATAAAATCTCTTGCTACCTCTTCTTCTAATGAGTTTGCCATAAGCGAATAGGTACCTGGTATATCTACCATAATAAAGTTTTTATCTCGATGTATATATTTCCCCTGAGCAGTGGTAACGGTTTTCCCCGGCCAGTTGCCGGTATGCTGGTTTAGTCCGGTCAAACTATTAAACACGGTACTTTTTCCCACATTGGGATTTCCGGCAAGTGTGATAATTTTATCATCACGGGTATTCCGTGCAATTCTAAGCTCGCTTTCCAAAACGCTGACCTCTATTGATTGATTTAGGGGGCCCATTTTATAAAATCCTCTCTATTAAAATTTTTTTGAATCGAGTTAAGCTCCGAACATGCTTATATATTCTAAAGACCGCTAAAGTGCTTCAATTAGGATCTTAGACGCATCTTCAGAACGAAGTGCAATAACCGCACCTCTTATGTGATATGCCGTAGGGTCGCCTGATGGGCTTTTCTGCAGGGCCTCCACCTCGGTCTCTGAAATAAGACCCAAATCTAGTATTCTTCTTCGTATAGGTCCGTTAGAAGTAAGTTCTTTTACTTTCCCTTTCTTTCCCAATGGCAGAATATTGAGGGGTATAAAATTTTTATTCACAGACTCATGCCTCCTATAATTGTTAGTGGGGAGCAAAACTGTTTCCCTTCACTAACATATGAAATATAAACAATAGGTGTTACGAATATGAATTAAATAATTAAATTTGTTAACTCATTTAAGGGTGTGATAAAAGTGAATAATAAAGAGTTTCGGACTGTCCGGGGATACCAGCTTCTGGCACAAAATAAAAGACTGCTGACTTCCGCTATGGAAGATTATCTGGAGATGATTTACAGAAACAGCCTGCAGGAGGGCTATATAAGAATCAATAAGCTTGCTGATTTATTGAATGTCAAGGCTTCATCTGCTTCCAAGATGGTGCAAAAGCTTGGGGAATTAGGTATGTTAAACTATGAAAAGTACGGGATTATAACCCTGACCGAAAATGGTACAGAGATTGGAAAATACCTATTGGAACGTCATATAACAATAGAGAATTTTCTGAGATTTTTAGGCTGTGAGACCGATGCCCTGATTCAAACCGAATTGCTTGAACACAATATTAATGCCAACACAGTTGAAAGTATCAAGGTTTTAAATGAGTTTTTTGGCAGGCATAAAGATGTATTCGAAAGATTCAGCCTTTTCAAAAAAAATTATATAAAGGAAGAAAATTAAGACAGGGGGATACTATGCTGCTGCAAGATTCCCCGCGGCAACTTCGTAATGGTGGAGGGGAGGAGACCGTTGTACCATATCAAAGGAATGGATAGCGTGCGACCGGGTTGAAATATTTGTCGTGACCGCTAAAGTAGAGCATATCAAAAATGACCTTCCCCAAGTTTGATAGACACGGAAGCTTAAGACCGAACGACTCTTTGGAAAGAATTTAGCCTGGGGCCCCCAATTATGATAAGGAAGAAGCTAAAAGTGAAGTTTGAACAAGGCAAATTAGGGTAATTGGATATACCATGTATTGTATACTGTATACAATATGAATGTATACAAAGTGCACGCCTCCTGGGTTATAATTGATTAGATAAATCTAAAGCAAAGACAAGGAGGCAGAGTTAATGGCAAGCAGTTCCTACAACCCCTATGAAAACGCCCAATCTCAATTTGATCGGGTAGCACAACTTATCGGGCTGGATGAGGCAACCCGGGTATTGCTCCGTCAGCCAATGAAGGAATATCATTTTACCATACCGGTACAGATGGATGATGGAAGCACCCGGGTGTTTAATGGCTACCGCATTCAGCACAACAATGCCCGGGGCCCGGCTAAGGGAGGTATTCGCTTTCATCCCCAGGAAACCGTTGATACGATTCGGGCCTTGTCCATGTGGATGACCTGGAAATGTGCGGTAGTTGATATACCTCTGGGTGGGGGAAAGGGCGGAATAATTTGCGACCCCCGTAATCTGACCGAAAATGAACAGGAGCGCCTGTGCCGTGGGTGGGTAAGGCAGCTGGCCAAAGATGTGGGGCCCTTTATAGATGTACCGGCACCGGATGTAATGACCAATGGCAAACATATGCTATGGATGCTGGATGAATTTGAACTGATTCATGGCGGCCGATTTCCGGGCTTTATTACCGGGAAACCGGTGGGAATGGGCGGTTCTTTAGGCAGAACCGAAGCTACTGGATATGGCTTGGTTTATACTATCCGTGAAGCCCTAAATGGACTGGGAACCAGAATTCAAGAAACAACGGCCAGTATACAGGGATTTGGCAATGTTGCCCAATACGCCGCCAAATTGTATGAGGAAATGGGCGGTACGGTAGTGGCGGTTTCCTGTTGGGACAACACTGACAAGCAAGCCTATACCTTCTATAATAAGAGTGGCTTGGATATATCTGCCTTAATTGCTATAACTGATACTTATGGGAGCATAGACAAAAATCAGGTACTCGATCTGGGTTGTGAAATCCTGGCCGAGGATGCCTGGATTGAACAGGATGTAGATGTCCTTATACCGGCTGCGCTGGAAAACCAGATTACCTTGAATAATGTGGGTAAAATCAGCAAACAGGTTCTGTTGATTGCTGAAGGCGCCAATGGCCCTATCAATACGGAGGCGGACGAGATCATCCGCAAGAGCGGCATGTTTGTAATCCCTGATTTTCTGGCCAATGCCGGCGGGGTGACTTGCAGCTATTTCGAGCAGGTTCAATCCAATGCCAACTATTATTGGGGAAAAGATGAAGTGCTGCAAAAGCTTGATACGCAGATGACTTCAGCCTTTAAGGCAGTCCGGGCTATTGCCAAGAAGAATAATCTGTATATGCGTGATGCCGCTTATGTAATATCCATCAACCGCGTAGCTCAAGCTGTTAAGATGCGGGGTTGGGTATAATAAGTAGTAAATCATGAAATGGTAGGGTGGATTTAATGAACGATAGGCAAGCGCCTGATGAATACAGGCTGGATAACCTGAAAGAGAGAGCCAAAGAGTTAAATTGTCTCTACCAGGTGGATGAAATATTAAACAATCAAAGATTATCATTGCCTGAAATTTTCAGGGAGTTGACGCGGATAATACCTTCGGGCTGGCAGTTTCCCGAGGTATGTAAAGCCAGAATTGTATATGGTAACCACAGTTATGAAACCTCCGGTTTCCGCAGTTCGCCTTATGCAATCAGCACCGATATAAAACGGGATGGGAAGGCGGTAGGAAAAGTTGAGGTTGTCTATATAACCGAGGTTATCAAGAGCGAGGAAGGCTACTTCCTGGAAAAAGAGCTGAAGCTTATCAGAACCATTGCCGACCGCATTGCCCAGACCATCCTGCGCCGTGATTTTGAACCCGTGCTGCGGGAATGGAATCTATCCAAAGTCCAGACCAATGGAAGCGGAGCGCCGCTGAGTGAATGGATGGTCATTGTCGACCTGATGAGCCGGACCGACCAGAGTATGCTCCTGCATATCTGCCGAAAAATGATAAATTATCTTTGTTTGAGCGGCATCAAGGAAGCGGAAGAAGTGCTATGGGCTTTGGGCACTGATTCCCGAGATTTCTTCGAGTTGGGCGAGCTGAATTATCCAAGCGAGAAAATACCCCTTGGCAACTTGAACCATATCCGGGAAAAAACTTTTCGCATTGCCGCCAGTCATCTAAGTGACACTGAAATATGGATAAGGCTGAACAATTGGATCCAGGAAGAAAAGGCCTACCCCCTTATCAAGGCGGTGGATCGGTTGGATGCCTCGGTAAAGGAAATAGTCAAGGTAATAACCCGCTACAGTTATAACATGGGGGATAACAGCTTGAGCTATTCCCCCATGGGGCACTGGCTGGTGGTGGCTTTAATCCGCCGTTTCCTGTCAGACAAATTGGAATTTATCAATATAGCCCGGCAGCATATTGAAATCAAGGATTTCTATGATGTGGTCAGCCGCCTGATCTTTCCTGAAGGGAGTCACGGAAAAATCGGGGGGAAAGGGGCGGGGTTGTTTGTGGCCCAGCAGATACTGGCCCAGGCCGGTGAAGATATGCCCCTTCTGCAATCGGTTAAAGTACCTAAGACCTGGTATATTACCACTGATGAAATCAAGGAATTCCTGCATTATAACAACCTTGAGGAATTAAATCTGCAAAAATACAAGGAACTATTTGAAATACGCATTGACTACCCCAACATAATTCAGCTTATGAAGAATTGTGAATTCCCCGAAGGAATTGTTAAAAGCCTGGCAATGGCGCTGGATGATTTTGGCGACTGTCCCCTGATCGTAAGGAGTTCGAGCCTGTTGGAAGATCAGATCGGGGCCGCTTTTTCCGGTAAATATAAAAGCCTGTTTCTGGCTAATCAAGGCAGCAAGCAGCAGCGGCTGGAAGCCCTTATGGACGCCATCGGTGAAGTATACGCCTCCCAGTATAGCCCCGACTCCATTCAGTACCGTTCCGAGCGAGGCTTGCTGGACTTTCAGGAAGAAATGGGGGTAATGATCCAGGAGGTGGTAGGGAGACGGATAGGGCCGTATTTCCTGCCGCTTTTTGCCGGAGTAGCCTTCAGCAACAATGAATTTCGCTGGTCACCCAGGATCAAGCGGGAAGACGGATTGGTGCGCCTGGTCATGGGATTGGGCACCCGGGCGGTGGATAGAGTGGGCGATGATTTTCCGGTACTGGTTTCGCCGGGACAGCCGGGGCTGAGGGTCAATATCATTCCGGAGGAAATGAAACGTTATTCGCCTAAGAAACTGGATGTAATTAATCTTGAAAGAAATAATTTTGAAACGATAGAACTGTCATCCCTGTTGAAAGAATATGGGCACTTTATCCCTAATATACAGCACATCCTTTCCATATATACTCCCGAGTATGTAAAAAAACCGCTGGCTTTCGATATTGATTTTGAGCGGGACGATATGGTGGTTACGTTTGATGGGCTCATTAAGGATACCTCATTTATTAAAAAAATAGATCTTATTCAGAGTATGCTTAAAGAAAAACTAGGTACCCCGGTAGATATCGAATTTGCTTCCGATGGTGATAATTTCTATCTATTACAATGCCGGCCGCAGAGTTTTAGTTCTGATACCATTCCAGCCCCCATTCCCCAAGATCTCTCCGCCCAGGACATATTATTCTCAGCCAATCGCTATATATCCAACGGCATTATCCACGACATCTCCCATATCGTCTATGTGGACCCGGACGGCTATAATAGCCTGCATAGACTGGAGGACCTTACCCGAGTGGGGAAAGCGGTAGGAATGCTTAATATGCTGCTGCCTAAACAAAAGTTTGTGCTGATGGGGCCTGGACGCTGGGGCAGCCGGGGAGATATCAAACTGGGGGTTCAGGTAAGTTATGCGGATATAAACAATACTGCGGCTCTTATTGAGATTGCCCGCAAGAAATCCAATTATGTCCCGGAACTATCATTTGGCACCCACTTTTTCCAGGACCTGGTCGAATCCAATATACGTTATCTGCCCCTTTATCCGGACGATAAAGAGGTTGTATTCAATGAATTATTTTTTAAAAGAACTGAGAGCATCTTGGAAAAGTTGCTGCCCGAATTCGCCTATCTGGAAGATGTTATCAGGGTAATCGACATACCGCTGGCGTGCAATGGCAATGTCCTGAAAATTTCCATGAACGCGGATCTGGAAAGGGCCCTGGCTTATCTTACCGCACCCTCCAGCGAAATAACCCAGGGCTATATTGAAATTAATAAAAACCAAAAAGTTTTTCAGCCGGATGAGTTCTATATTGACGACAAATTTTGGCGCTGGCGCTACCACATGGCCGAGCGCATAGCGGAGAGGCTTGATATGGACCGTTTCGGCGTAAAAGGCTTTTACGTTTTTGGCAGCACCAATAACGGTACCGCCGGCCCGGGGAGTGACATCGATATACTTATTCATTTTCAGGGAGATAATCAGCAGTATCAAGAATTATTGCACTGGTTAAAGGGATGGAGTCTATGCCTGGCCGAAATCAATTATCTTAAAACTGGCTATTCATCAGAGGGACTGCTTGATGTCCACATTGTAACTGATGAAGATATAGCCCGAAAGACCTCTTTTGCGATCAAAATTAACGCTGTTACTGATTCCGCTCATCCCTTAAAACAAAAGTAGCTGCACCGTATCCCATATTTATAAACGGCGCAATCAAGTAACTGCGCGCAAATGATCTGTACCCGGTCTAATAAACCGCGAAAATTTTAAAGCTTCACACGATATTTTCGGCTTGGTTCCTAATTTCAATGGGAGACAGGCCGTTTTTGTTGGGCTGGCTAACTTCTCGGCCGTTCCCGTTCCCGGAATTCCGTTTGAAAAAGCTGTAATTTAACTAGCCTAACCTTCACTATTTACCGGTTATTTCTGAAAATAATCCTGTACCAGGCGAATCAATACTGTATACAGAATACTGTATACAGTAAAAACGAGGTGTGATATATTTTTTATTGTTATATTAAGCAGTAGTTAAGGAGGAATTATATTTGTTTACCAGTTATCAGGAGGCAGCTGAATATTGCGGCCAGAACAATATTCAAATGATTGATTTTAAAATGATTGACCTGGTGGGAAGATGGCGGCATTTGAGTATTCCTGCCAGCAGGTTTACCGAAGAAACCCTGCGTTCAGGGATTGGATTTGACGGATCCAATTATGGCTTTGCCCCGGTGGAAAAAAGCGATATGGTTTTTATTCCTGATATCTCCACCGCTATTCATGATCCTTTTACGGAGGTTCCAACCCTTAGTATGATTGGCGATGTTTTTGTCATCGCTCAACCGGAGAATTATCGCTTCGAACAGGATCCCCGCGCCATTGCCGCCAAGGCTGAAAAATACATGACAGCAACCGGCCTGGCGGATGAGATGCGAATTGGTCCGGAGTATGAATTTTATGTATTTGATCATGTTAATTATGAGTGTTCGCCCCAAAAAACCGGGTTTAGCATTGACGCCGAACAGGCTATCTGGAATAGCGGAGAGGACAAGTATCAGAATCTGGGGTACAAGGTCCCTCTGAAATCCGGTTATCACATAGCTCCTCCCCAGGATGTTCTCTATGATCTCAGGGCCCGTATGTGTCTGATGATGGAAGAAAACCGCATCCCCGTAAAATATCATCACACGGAAGTCGGCGGACCTGGTCAGCTGGAAATAGAGGTTGAATTTGGCACCATGAGGGATATGGCAGATAAAACCATGCTGGCCAAATACATTATTAAAAACTTGGCCTACCGGGAAAACAAAACGGTTACCTTTATGCCTAAGCCTCTTTACGGCGAAGCGGGAAGCGGCTTGCATGTACATATGCATCTTTTCAAAGAAGGCGTGCCCATTTTTTACGATGCCAATGGATACTCGGGGTTAAGCCAAGCAGCTCTGTACTTTATTGGCGGGCTGTTAAAACATTCTTCCGCCCTGCTGGCCTTTACCAGTCCCAGTACGAACTCCTATAAACGCCTTATTCCGGGATATGAAGCCCCGGTAAGCATTTGTTTTGCTACCGCCAATCGCAGTGCGGTAATCAGAGTTCCGGCTTACGCCAAATCTCCCATGCAGAAGCGTTTTGAGTTCCGCTCCGGAGATGCCACTGCCAACCCCTATCTGGCTTATTCAGCAATTATGATGGCCGGATTGGACGGTATGCAGAATAAAATTGATCCGACTGCCGAAGGTTTCGGACCTTATGATGTAAATCTTTATAATCTTTCCCCTGAAGAACAGGCCAATATAAAAGCGCTGCCCCAATCTCTGGATGAGGCCTTGGACGCTCTCGAAGCGGATTACCAGTTCCTGTTGGCCGGGGATGTTTTCCCCCAGCGCCTGATCGAGATCTGGATGGACACTAAACGCAAAGAAGCCCGTAAAGTCAGCGATATTCCCCATCCTATGGAATTCGGACTCTATTATGACTTGTAAGAATTGGGACAGGGGGACAGGTTCCCTTGCTTCCTACTCTTGTAAGTGCACGCCGTCCGCGTCTATTTAAAGGCGGGGCAGGGATCTGGCCCTCCACAGGTAAATATTGATGATATACTATTTGCCCTCCCGCCGACATAACTATAGGTGGGGGGGCGCTATGATTAATAAAAACAATCTTCTGGCGAATGAACATGTAGGCCGGCTCATGGTGAGGCTGTCTTTCCCGGCTATCGCCGGTATGATCATGTACTCTCTGTTCAGTTTAATTGACACCGTGTTCGTGTCCCGGTTGGGAACTGCTGCCCTGGCTGCCTTGACCCTATGCGTACCGATTGAGATATTGCTGGTATCGGTGGGGTCGGCTACCGGAGTGGGCATAACCTCACTTCTTTCCCGCACCCTGGGGAAACGGGATTTTTCCGGAGCTGACAATATTGCCTGGCATGGCTTGCTTATCTGCATAATTTATGGTCTGTTCTTTTCCTGGCTGGGGCTGGTCAATCTTGACGCCCTCCTGCACCTTTTTGGCTGTCCCCCTGAGATTTGGGATTTGAGCCGTGAATACCTCTTCATAGTTCTGCTGGGCTGCCTGTTTACCTTTGGGCCGATGCTGGCGGGAAACATTTTGCAGGGTGAGGGCAATACCTTGATGCCGATGCTGACTGCCCTAGTTGGAATTATTCTGAACGTAATTCTTGATCCCATACTCATTTTTGGGATGGGACCGGTGCCGGCCATGGGTCTTCGCGGCGCAGCCTGGGCCACGGTTGGGGCTCAGTTGGTTTGCACGGTAATTGCCCTGACGGTCATGGTCAAGCAACGGGTCTTTCTGTCCTGGTCTATTCTTAATTTCCGGCCCTCCCTCTCCATCATGATCGACATCTACAGGGTGGGTATACCCACGTTGCTGATGGAATTGCTAAGCGTAGTTATTATGGTTTTCTTCAATAAAATCCTGCTGCAATTCGGTTATGCGGCCGTGGCCGTAATGGGTATTTTTGTGAGAATTCGCTCGCTTTTCTATATGCCGGTTTTTGGATTGGCCCAGGGCGCTATGCCGATGGTAGGGTTTGCCTATGGCGCTAACAATTATGTGCGGGTCAAAGAGACCATCATAAAGGCCATGGTTTTTTCCATATTGTTTGTAGTGATAGGCTGGTGGGCTATGCAGTTCCATCCGGTTTGGCTCATGCAGCGTTTCTCCGGCGATGAGAAACTAATTGCCCTGGGAGTGGACTGCATGCGTTGGGCTACCCTTTGCCTGCCGGTTATGGGGCCGATCCTTATTCTCGGCAGCGTGCTGCAGGCGTTGGGGAGGGGAATGACGGCTATGTGGCTGTCCCTTATACGGCAGCTCGGCATATTTCTGCCCGCCCTGATAATTCTGCCCCGAATCTGGCAGTTAAATGGGATCTGGCTGGCCTTCTCCCTTGCCGAAGCGCTTTCGGCAATTCTGGCGTTGTATTTTCTGATATCCCTATGGAGAGATCTGCAGGGCAACAGGAAATATGGATTCTTTATAACGTTCAAAAATGGCTATGTACTACGAAGATTGGCGGCCTGGCTGCGATGGTAAATTTATCAACCGCCGCGTTTCCCCAATTATTTACTGGCTAATATGTCCCGGGCGGCAATGACTCCGGATACACTGGCTTGAATAAGGCCCCGGCTTACCCCGGCGCCGTCTCCGATGGCCCACAAGCCGTTTACGGGGGTTTGCAGGTTAGAGTTTAACCGGGGACGGGCTGAATAAAATTTGACTTCGATGCCATAGAGGAGCGTGTCATCCGAACCCACCCCGGGAATTGCCAGATCGAGAGCTTCCAGGAATTCCTGGACCCCTACCATGAACCGATGCGGCAATACCAGAGAAAGGTCGCCGGGGACGGCCACCTTCAAGGTGGGTTCAACCTCTCCTTGTTCCAGGCGGCTGTTGGTAGAACGGCGGCCTCGTTTGAGGTCTCCATAGCGCTGGACGATAATGCCCCCGCTTAACATATTGGCCAGGCTGGCTATGTAACGGCCATAAAGGATGGGCTGATTAAAGGGTTCGGTGAAGTTCTGGCTTAACAATATGGCGAAATTGGTATTGGCACTATGGCTGTTGGCAAAGGAATGACCGTTTACGGTTATCAGGCCATTTGTATTTTCTATTACTACATGTCCATTGGGATTGACGCAGAAGGTTCTGACCAGGTCCCTGAATTCCCGCGAAATGTAGGTAATCTTGGGTTCATAGACTTTATCGGTTAGCTCCTGCATCACTGCTGCCGGCAGTTCCACCCTGACCCCCAGATCAATTTGATTATGGCTGAGCGGTATATTCAAACGGCGGGCTTGATCCGCAAACCACTGGGCGCCATCCCGGCCCGGTGCGCAGATAATCCGGGGAGCGTAGTACCGGCCCCGGGAAGTCTTTACGCCTTTTACCTGGGATTTTTCAGTTAAAATGTCCTGGACCGTCTCACCGGTTCGGATGGTTATTTTTTCATCCAAGGCGGTTTTTAAATTGCGCAATACCATCTTGGTATTATCGCTTCCCATATGCCGGATGCGGGCGGGCAGGAGCTTTAAATCGACCTGGGCCAGCTGTTGGCTGAGCTTGTTAAAATCTATTTCATCCCCGCCGAAAAACCTGGCCGGAGCGCCGTTGGCCACATAAACACTGTCTACATAATTAATTAGCGCCTCCAATTTAGCCGGTCCGATAAAGTCGCTCAACCAACCGCCGAAATGGGTGGTCAGGGTAAGTTTGCCGTCAGAATAGGCACCGGCTCCTCCCCAGCCGCTCATAATGGAGCAGAGCCTGCAGTCGTGGCATTTGTTGCTGCCGTTCATACTGGGGCAGAAGCGTTTTTCCACTTCCTGACCTTTTTCCAGCAGCAATATTTTAAGATAGCTGTGCATACTAATTTCGCGTGCGGCAAAAATTCCGGCCGGACCTGCACCAATAATAATCACGTCATAATTATTCAAGGGACTATTCCTCCTAAACAGCCAGGTTGGCAGCCAAAGTGACCAGGGTAGGTTGCGTGGGCTTTTAAATTGGTTTATCCATATTGATATTTATTAGAGCTTATTGGGCAATAGGGTATAATAGAATAATAATTTATTTTGTTGTATAAGAAGTTTACCATAATTAGTTTGGGACGGGATTGGCAGGGTCATACCATATTAAAATCTGGAATCAGGGTGAAATGAAGAGATGACCGATAACAATATTTATTATTTATGGGGCGGGGAAGTTTATCTGATTGACCAAAAGATAACGGAGATTATTGCGGAGATCAGGCAAGCCAACGGTGAAGACCCCGAAATCGTATATGTGGATGCCGACGACATCAATGCGCTGGAACTGGGTCAGACTTTGGACTTCAGCCCCTTGTTTGCTCTGGCCCGGGTGGTGATAATCAAGCGACCGAGGTGGTTGGGCAAAACCGCCCGTCAGCTTCGCAAGATTGAGGAAAACCGGCAGGTCCTGCAGGACTATATGCAAAATGACAACCACGGTCAGGTGCTGATAATTACAGCGGCGGAACACAATGCTTCCAACCCGGTAGCTAAACTTCTGGCTAAAAATGCCCGGGTTATTAATGTAAAGGCCCTTAATCCCAAGGACTTGGAGGCATGGTGCAAAAGTGAACTGCTGCGCCGGAATATACGCGTAGCCCCGGCGGCGCTAAACCGAATGGTAAACAGCGGTCAGGATATGTATTATCTGCAGAACCTGATTGACAAGCTTGCTTTGATCAGTAGTCCCAATGGGATAGGTGTGGCTGAGATGGAAGAGCAGCTGGACAGCCGGCAGGAAATCAAGGTGTTTAAACTGACTGATGCCCTGCTAAATCGGAACCTGAAGGCTTCCATGGCGGCTTTCTATCAACTGCAGGAGCAGGGCGAGCATCATCTTTTGTTATTGCATATGATTACCCGCCAATTCCTGGCTCTCAGCAAAATCAAGCTTTATAAGGAGGCGGGATACAATTCCGCTAAGATAGCTGAAATAACGGGACAGAAGGATTTTGTCATAAAAAAGATGCTGAATCAGGCCGGCAATTTCTCCCGTCATGAAATCAGGACCATATTTACCAGGTTGCTGGCGGTCGATACCAGTCTGAAGAGTGAAAGCAAAGACCCGCAGATCTTGATGGAGACGCTGCTGGTGGATTTGTGCGGTTAAATCCTGAATGGGTGTTACAAGGAAAAAATAAAACCCTGTCTTTGCTTAACAGGGTTTTTGGTCTTATTGGGCCAGACTGTTGAACTTCTTGGTCAGTCTGGATTTTTTACGGGCTGCATTATTTTTATGCAAAATCCCCTTGGACACGCTTTTATCGATCAGGGCGGTAACTTTAATCAGTCTTTCCCTGGCTGTATCCAGATTATCTTCTGTCAAAGAGGCTTCGTAGCCCTTAATACTGGTTTTCAGACTACTTTTATAAGCCTTGTTTCTTACTCTACTTTTTTCAGCATTCCTGGCTCTTTTGGCAGGAGTCTTACTCTTTGCCACACTTTCACCTCCTTGGAAATTTAAAGCTAACAGAGATACTATATCATTATGGAATATAAATTGCAATGCAAAGGATAGCTTTTTTTATCCCGAGGCAAACTATTTATAAAAGATCAATGGGTGCATCGCAACCCGAGCGTCTTATCAAACGCCTCTAAGCATGGGAGGCGTGTTTGATAAATCAATGAGCCTGTCCCTATTTTTTGGTTCTAATTATCCCTTAAATGCAATAGTATTAATCAGCATGGGGACGAGGTGATATCAATCATGAGAAGACAAAAACTTATGACCTTTCTGAAAGGTATTTTGTTAGTTCAGATATTTGTGCTGATTTGCGTTTTAAGCTTAACCCTCGATATAAATCGTGGTTACACCACCGCTGTAGAGTTTCTTAACCTGCAGCGGGTGCTGCTTCCGTTTTCCGGGATTCAGATTTCCGAACGCCAGGCGGAAATATTTTTTCAGGAAAATAATGTGCTTTTAGCAGGTGTAGACAACACTCCCGAAAAAATTCTGCAGGGAGAATACAATGCCAACACGACACCGGAAAACCTGATCAGCTCACATATCCAGGCCCTGGCCTTGGCCGACCGGGGTAGTGAAGTGACCATGACGGACCCGGAGGAAGACTCTGCCCCGATCGAGGTAAGCGAGGATGAGGAAAACCGGGTGGAAAGCCTGGATGCCGAGACTCTGGCCCGGTTCAAGCAAAGCCAGGTTTTCCTGTACTGCACCCATAGTGCCGAGAGCTATATTCCCAACAGCGGCAAAGCCAAGCTGGAAGGCCAGAGGGGGCTTATCAACCAGGTGGCGGCAACCATAGAACAGAAGTTGAACCAGAGCGGGCTGCCCACTCAATTTGTAGATACGATCCACGATTATCCCGATTATAACAAGAGTTATACCAACTCCCGGGTGACCGTAAGCAAAATAGTCAAAGCCAATAAGAACATCCTGGGATTGTTTGATATCCACCGGGACAGTATTCCCGGCGAAGGGAAAGCTTCCACCGTCACCATAAAAGGAAAAAAGAGTGCCAGGATTCTTATCGTGGTAGGCACCAATGAACGCAAACCGCACCCCAACTGGCAGCAAAACCGGGAGTTTGCGGAGCAGATCTATGAAATGGGAGAAAAGATGTACCCGGGACTAATCAAGGGCGTTATAACCAAAGCGGGAACCTACAATCAAGAATTTCATCCCCAGGCTTTACTGCTGGAATTTGGAAGCGATCAAAATACTTTGGATGATGTAACCAATGCCGCTCAATTTTTTACCGACGTGCTTATAGAGGTTTTGAAGGAGGACAAATAGTTACGATGACCACACTGTACCGCAGGACAATGGTACTTGGAATATTAATACTGGTTATCTGCGGCTTGAATATCAGCAATCAGGGAATGAACAGTCTGACCCTGCAAGACCGTAAACCGGTCGTAGGGCTGCAGACCCAGGGGGATGCCATCCGTATTTATACCCTGGGTCAAAGCCATAACTATGATAAAGAGGCCATAACCGGGGAAATCATGCAGTTATGGGACCGGGTCCGTTCTTGTGGCCGGAGCGCCGGCAGTTATGTATTGCGAATGGTAGAATTCATGAGAGCTTATATATTCAGTTGACATTATAACGTTTGTCAAACTCTTTTTAAGCCCCCATAATAGAGCAATATTCCTCCCGCCAACACCCCTATGAGATTATGCCTAAGCAATAACCCAGGGGCAATGCCGGAATGAGAATATGGTTCCCATCTCTGCCCCTTCTTTCTCGCCCGATTTCTTCCTTAACATAATAACAAAATGCATGGTTTTCAAAAATGATTTTACCGCCGGGGTTACGTCCAGATTGAAGACAACCGTGTCAATAAGGTATAATGAAGGTCGACCATTGGCTGGTAAATTTGGCCGACAATTTTGGAGGGTTCAACTTGCAGGAACGAATCAGGAATTTTTGTATAATTGCACACATAGACCACGGCAAATCAACCCTGGCGGATAGACTGCTGCAAATCACCGGAGCTCTGACGGAGCGGGAAATGCGCGAGCAATTTCTGGATAAAATGGATCTGGAACGGGAGAAGGGCATTACCATCAAATTGCAGCCGGTCCGCCTTAATTACAAAGCCCGCGACGGCAAGGATTATATTATAAATCTGATCGATACCCCGGGGCATGTAGACTTTTCTTACGAGGTTTCCCGGAGTCTGGCTGCCTGTGAAGGGGCTTTGCTGGTGGTGGACGCGTCTCAAGGCATTGAAGCTCAGACCCTGGCCAATGTCTACATGGCTATGGATTTGAACCTTGAGATTATTGGCGTGGTTAATAAAATTGATTTGCCCGGTGCCGAACCCGAGGTGGTCAAACAGGAAATGGAAAATGTGCTGGGGCTGGACCGGGAAGAAATAATTCCGATTTCAGCCAAGCTGGGTATAGGGATTGAAGATGTTTTGGAAGCCATCGTTGCTAAAATACCGCCTCCCCAGGGTGATACCCGGGCTGAACTGAGGGCATTGATATTTGATTCTTATTTTGATTCTTATAAAGGGGCGATTTCCTATATCCGGGTAGATTCAGGGGAGCTGCGCAAGGGCGATATTATCCGGATGATGTCGTCCGGCAAGGACTTTGAAGTTACCGAAATAGGAGTTTTGTCGCCCTTCATGACTACGGTCGACAGCCTCAGTGCCGGCGAGGTAGGATACCTGGCGGCGGCTATTAAAAATGTGTCTGACACCAAGGTGGGTGATACCATTACCGGGGCTGAACGCCCGGCCGCCAAGCCCCTGGAGGGGTACCAGGAGGTTAAGCCGGTCGTATACTGCGGGTTATATCCGCTGGAAAACAATGATTTTGAAAGGTTGCGGGATGCCCTGGAAAAACTGAAACTCAACGATTCTTCCCTGGTTTACGAACCGGAGTCTTCGGATGCGTTGGGATTAGGTTTCCGCTGCGGTTTTCTGGGCCTGCTGCACCTGGAAATCGTGAGGGAACGCCTGGAGCGGGAGTATGATCTTAATCTTATGGCTACTGCTCCCAGCGTTATTTATAGGATTCTGCTGACCGACCAAACTGAAATTTATGTGCGCAACCCCAGCCATTGGCCGGAACCGCAGCGAATTGACAAGGTTATGGAGCCCTATGTCAAGGCTTCGATCATGGTTCCCAATGAATATGTCGGCACCATTATGGAGCTCTGCCAGGAAAAAAGGGGCAGCTTTATTAACATGGAGTACCTGACCCCCCATCGGGTAATGCTCAGTTACAGCTTGCCTCTGGCCGAAATACTGGTTGATTTCTTTGACGGTCTCAAATCCAGGACCAGGGGATACGCCTCGCTGGACTATGATCTGGCGGGCTACCAGGAAGCCGATTTGGTGAGACTGGATATCATGCTGAATGGTGAGACGGTTGATGCTTTAAGCTCTATCTACCATAAAGATAAAGCTTATTACCGGGCCCGGGCTTTAGTGGAAAGACTGCGCAAGATAATTCCGCGCCAAATGTACGAAGTTGCCATTCAGGCTTCGATCGGCAACCGGGTTATTGCCCGGGAGAGTGTCAAGGCCATGCGTAAAGATGTTTTGGCTAAATGCTATGGCGGCGATATTACCAGAAAGAAAAAGCTGCTGGAAAAGCAAAAAGAAGGAAAGAAGCGCATGAAACAGATAGGCAGGATCGAGGTCCCGCGGGATGCGTTTATGTCGGTAATGGAGATTGAGAGTGATAAATGATGCCGAACCCATGGGTATCTACATCCATATACCCTTCTGCCTGAAGAAGTGTGATTATTGTGATTTCTATTCATTGCCGCTAACCCGGGTCAGCCTGCTTGAAGATTACACCCGCAGCCTGATCAATGAATTGAAGCTGCGCAAGCTGGAGCTGGAACACCCGGTCGCCTCTATTTATCTGGGAGGCGGAACTCCCAGCTTACTGCAGCCGGAACAAGTTGAACGGATCTTGTCGGCGGTTTTTGCAGCTTACCCGACTCAGGGAAAGATTGAAATTTCCATGGAAATGAATCCTGCCACTGTAAACCTCAATAAACTTAAAGGATTTAAGTCCGCCGGAGTAACCCGCATGTCCGTCGGAGTACAGAGCTTCTCCGACCGCGAGCTTAAACTTCTGGGCCGGATTCACGACGCAAGTGAATCCGCAACTGCCTTGCGCTGTGTGCGCCAAGCCGGTTTTACCAACTTCAGCCTTGACCTCATCTATGGCCTGCCCGGTCAAACCTGGTCAGACTGGCGCGGGAATCTGAGCCGGGCGGTGGAGTTTGAGCCCCAACATATTTCGGCTTATCTGCTGGAGCTGGAACCGGCCACTCCTCTGGCCCGGAAGATTGAAACGGGAATCATAAGCCCTTTGGATGACGACCGGGAAGCTGGTTTATACTATAATATGCTCGATTATTTGCAGGAGCAGGGCTACCTGCATTATGAAATATCGAACT
Source organism: Syntrophomonadaceae bacterium (assembly GCA_034927445.1). Lineage (GTDB taxonomy): Bacteria > Bacillota > Syntrophomonadia > Syntrophomonadales > Syntrophomonadaceae > PHAA01. The sequence continues at coordinate 13,322 of JAYFPZ010000002.1, read as the reverse complement.
TTGCCAGGCCTGGGCGCGAATGCCGCCACAACCTGCTCTACTGGCAGAGCCGCCCTTATCTGGGTTTTGGCTGCGGCGCGGTCAGTTTCAACGACCAACAGCGCTATATCAACCAACCCCCGGTAGATTTTTATATGGAGGCCTTGCGGGACAACCGCGTGCCGCCCGTTGCCATTCTGGAAACCATGGATGCCCAAGCCAGACTGGTCGATGCAGTAATTATGGGATTGCGTCTGACCCGAGGAATTAATTGCACAGATTTTCAGTGTCGTTGGGGAATAGACCTGCTCCAAAAATACCAGGATATAATAAGCGGCTGTCAAACCCGGGGATTATTAGAACTTGAAAATGACCGTATATATTTGACGAAAAAGGCCTATTTCCTTTCTAATCAGGTTTTGTGCGAGTTTTTCAGCTGATACTATAGCTTGACAAAGGTTTCATCAGATGCTATTTTTTAATAAACCGATTAGCACTCAAGCAAGGAGAGTGCTAACAGGGCGGGTGAGAAAGATGTCTTTAGATGAAAGGCAACGGCGTATATTAGAATCGATCATCAAGGATTATGTTGCTACCGCTGAACCGGTTGGGTCCCGGTCGGTGGTGCGCAAGCATGCCTTGAATATCAGTGCCGCCACGGTCAGAAATGAAATGGCGGATTTAGAGGAAATGGGATATCTGGAACAGCCTCATACTTCTGCGGGCCGTATTCCTTCAGAAAAGGGATTTCGCTATTATGTCGACTGTATGATGGAGAATGAAAATCCCACTGATGAGCAAATAGAACTGCTGCACCAGGTCCTGGAGGACCGGGTGCAGGAATGGAACGATGTAGTTCAGGGGGTGGGGCATTTTCTTTCCCAGGTTACGAATTATGCTTCCTTTATAATTGTACCGTCGGTTAAACTAAGCCAGTTCCAAAATTTGCAGTTGATCCCCATTCAAGAGGGGCAGGCTCTGGTTTTGCTGATAACCGACGTGGGCCTTATTATGCATCGTAAAATAAATATCCCCAAATCCATAATGCCTGACGACTTGCAGTTTATCAGCGCTTTATTCAACCGGGTTTTGCGGGGAAAAAGATTGAAGGAGATCAAACGCAGCGATCTCATGACCTTAAGGGATGAGCTTAAAAACCGGCGGCACATAATTGATAAAGCCCTGGAGGCAGTTGACAACCTGCTTAGCAATTCCAGCGATGAACGGGTGGTAATCAGCGGAGCTCTGAATATTATTAAAGAGCCTGAGTTTAAGGACCTGGATAAACTTAGACGGATTCTGACCCTGCTGGAAGAAGACGGGCAGCTGCGCGAGGTTCTGCCTGATCACATAAGCGATACGGTGGATATTTTGATCGGCCAGGAGAATCGTTCGGAGGATATAAGAGAAATGAGCCTGGTTATGGCAGGCTACAAGACTGGCAGTGAAATGGGTAAAATCGGCTTGATTGGGCCGGTCCGCATGGAGTATTGGAAAGCCGCCGGGACGGTTGAGTCGGTCCGTCAGGTCATAGAGGAAATCCTCCGGAAGCGTAATAGCTAGGCAAACTGCCAGACCCGAAATCAGGGCCGGCCGTATATTATTAGGAGGCAAAACATGCCTGATAAAGCACTCCCCAACAACGATATTGACGATAAAATGCAGGCTCTGCTGAGCAACGCCAATGCTGCCCGCGTAGTATCGCAGACCATCGAGGGAACTCTCGGCCCTAAAGGCCTTGATATTATGATGGTCGACAGTCTCGGCGATGTGGTCGTCAGTAACGATGGGGTTACTATCTTACAGCTTATGGCGGTCAATCATCCCGCCGCCCGCATGATTATCAACACCGCCCGGGCCCAGCAGTCCGAAGTGGGTGATGGTACCACCACCGCCACTATTCTGGCCGGTGCGCTGGTGTCCGAAGGCGCCGGGCAGGTCATGAAGGGGGTGCCGGTTACCCAGGTTATTCAAGGTATCAAGCTTGGAATCGAACACAGCCTAAGCATCCTTGAACAGCAAAGCCGCCCGGTTGCTGCCGTGGACGACCCGGTGTTGTTCCATGTGGCTGCAGTTGCCGGGCGGGGACAGGGAGAGATAGCCCGTTTGGTCATAGAGGGGGCCAGAATAATCGGGCCTGAAAAAATGCGTGAGCCCGACTATAAATTTGCCGATGCGGTCTCAGCCAAAGAAGCGGCGGATAGTCAAGTGTTTGATGGGACGCTTATTAACCGGGCCCCGGTTAGTCATGAGATGCCCCGCAGCATAGCCCCGGCTAGAATTTTAGTGATTGATGACTCGCTGGCTCCGGAAGAAATAGATAATGAGGCTCGCAGTACGGAGGCAGGATTTCAATATTATCTGCAAAATAAGCAGCAGTATGAAACCAACCTGAAAAAGATTTGCGGCCTGGGTGTCAATGTAGTTTTAGTTGACCGCAGTATTGACGGACTGGCGGAGCAGATTTTTACCGAGGCTGGAATTATCGCTATTCAGAGGGTTTCCCAAAGAGAACTGGAAAGGGTCTGCAAAACCAGCGGTGCCCGCAAAATCAAAAGAATCGCTTTAAACCGTCCCCTGGAACAATTGTCCGATTGTCTGGGGCATGCCGAACAGTTTCAGGTCAACGAAAAGCTCGGTTATTCCTGCTTGATAGGCGGAAACCGAGCAACCTCGGCCACCATAATCGTTGGTGCGGCTACCGCAGAGGTGGTTGATGAAAAAGAGCGCATTGCCCGGGATGCCGCTTCAGCCGTACAAGCCGCACTGAGAAAAGGGGTGGTTCCCGGCGGGGGAGCGATAGAGATCGGGATAGCCAAACAGCTGGAAGAGCTGGCCCGGGATTTGAAAGGCATGACTTCGTACGGGGTTATGTGCGTAAAAGAAGCCATGCTGCGGCCTTTTGCCTGTATAGCCGCCAATGCCGGATTCAATCCGCTGGAGAAAATGGGTGATGTAGTTGCCGCCCAAAAGCTAAAAGGTCAGGATAGCATTACGATTGATTGTGACCAGGGCGGTTTGATTGATGCCTTTGAACATGGCATCATCGACCCGGCTCTGGTTAAAATACACGCGATTAAGGCTGCCGGTGAGGTGGCTGTCGCTATTCTAAGAATTAATACCATTATCAAAATGAGAGATGGGGAATCATATACCCATGATACTCTGGATTAGAAGAGGTGAAGAAAGTAATGGAAAAAGACTTGGAATCCCAGCTGGATAAAGGCCCGCCCCAGGAAGAAGCTGCCGTTCAGGCTGAAGCCGAACTGACGGTTGAGGAAAAACTGTCGGAAGAATTACGCCAACAGCAGGAGGAAACGCGTAAGAACTATGACCAATATCTAAGGGCTCTGGCGGAAGTGGAAAACATTAAAAAACGAGCCGCCCGGGAACGAGAGGAATACTTAAAATATGCCAACGTATCTATGATAAAAAAGTTGCTCCCGATAATTGATGATTTGCATAGGGCCATAGGGGTAGCCCGTACTACTCATGATCTTGACGCAATCAGCAAGGGTGTGGAGATGACGGTGCGGAGCCTGGATGAATTGTTGAAGGGCGAGGGGGTTGTAGCCATTGAGAGTGTAGGCAAACCATTTGATCCGCAATACCATCAGGCCCTGACGGTGGAGCCTAGTGACGAACACCCCGAAAACACGGTTATCGAACAGCTACAGACAGGTTATATCATGCATGACCGGGTTATAAGGCCCAGTCTGGTTAAGGTCAGCTCATAATTATTTGGAGGTGTAATTAATGGGAAAAGTTGTCGGTATAGACTTGGGAACTACCAATTCCGTTATAGCTGTAATGGAAAGCGGCGAAGCGGTTGTGATAACCAATATTGAAGGGGAAAGAATTACTCCTTCGGTAGTGGGCTTCTCCAAAACCGGTGAACGTCTGGTGGGCAGGGTAGCCAAGCGGCAGGCCACTACCAATCCGGAAAGAACAGTATCCTCAATTAAAAGACATATGGGGACCGATTACAAAGTAAGTATTGATGGGAAGAAATATTCCCCTCAGGAAATATCAGCCATGATCCTGCAAAAAATGAAGACTGATGCCGAGGGTTATCTGGGTGAAAAGATAACCCAGGCGGTAATCACCGTGCCGGCCTATTTTACCGATTCTCAGCGACAGGCTACCAAAGATGCCGGAACCATTGCCGGACTGGAGGTTCTAAGGATAATCAACGAGCCTACCGCAGCGGCTCTGGCCTATGGACTGGATAAGGAAGAAAGCCAAACGATTATGGTATTTGACCTGGGCGGAGGCACTTTTGACGTCTCCATTCTGGAGATTGGCGACGGCACCTTTGAGGTTAAGGCCACCAGCGGCAACAACCGCTTGGGCGGCGATGATTTTGATGAGAGAATTATCAATTGGCTGGTGCAGGAATTCAAAAATGAAAACGGCTTTGATTTAAGAAACGATAAAATGGCCATGCACCGTTTGAAAGAAGCTGCGGAGAAAGCCAAACATGAACTTTCCAGTCTCATGAGCGTAGATATCAACATACCATATATTACGGCGACCCAGGACGGTCCTCTGCACATGGAAAGAACCCTGACCCGAGCCCGGTTTAATGATATGACCGCCGATCTGGTGGAAAAAACCGTGGGGCCGATGAAACAGGCTATGAAAGATGCCAATTTAAAACCGTCTGAGCTTGACAAAGTCATCCTGGTCGGCGGATCCACCAGAATACCGGCGGTGCAGGAGGCGGTAAAAGCCTTTACCGGCAAAGAACCGTTCAAGGGGATTAATCCGGATGAGGTCGTAGGTTTGGGCGCAGCTATTCAGGCCGGGGTTCTTACCGGGGAAGTAACTGACGTGGTTCTCTTGGACGTTACCCCGTTGTCTCTGGGGATTGAGACCCTGGGTTCGGTATTTACCCGGATAATCGAACGCAATACGACCATACCGGTATCCAAAAGTCAGATATTCACAACTGCTGCCGACAATCAACCTTCGGTCGATATCCATGTCCTGCAGGGCGAGAGAAAACTGGCTGAGCATAATGTTACCCTGGGCCGGTTCCAGTTGACCGGGATTCCCGCTGCACCCAGAGGCATTCCGCAGATTGAGGTCAAGTTTGATATTGATGTAAACGGCATTGTTAACGTAACTGCTAAAGATATGGCTACCAACAAGGAACAGAAGATCACCATAACTTCTTCCAGCGGATTAAACGACAATGAAATCGAGCGCATGGTTAAAGAATCTGAGAAGTTTGCCGAGGAAGATGAGAAGCGTTTTAAGGAAATAGAGGCCAGAAATGCAGCTGACAGTGCAATCTATCAGGCCGACAAGAGTCTCAAGGACTTTGCCGATAAAATAGATGAAGCCGATAAGAACGCCGTCAACAATGCCAAAGAAGACCTGCAAAAGGCCCTGGCAGGCAATGACGTGGATGAAATCAAGAATAAAACCGAAGAACTGGCTAAGGCGATGCACACAGTTACCAGCAAGATGTACCAGAGTGCCACCCCCAACCCGGAAGGATCGGACGGGAGCGCTCCGGATGATGTCATTGATGCTGACTATAATATCGCGGATGACGAAAACAAATAGGTTTGAGGTTTATCAGGAAGGTGGGGAATAATGGCCGCCAAACGAGATTATTACGAAGTACTGGGAGTGTCCCAGTCGGCTTCACCCGAGGAAATTAAAAAGGCCTACCGACAAAAAGCCAAGCAATATCATCCTGATGTGAATAAAGAGGATGCCAATGCGGCGGAAAAGTTTAAAGAGGTGGCCGAAGCCTATGAAGTCTTGAGTGACAGCCAAAAGAGAGCCGCATATGACCAATACGGGCATGATGCTTTTGACCCTAACCGCATGGGCGCCGGAGGTTTTGGCGGCGGCTTTGGCGGAGCAGGCGGATTCGGGGATATTTTTGACCTCTTCTTTGGAGCGGCCGGAGGCGGTCAGCGCCGGAGAGGGCCTCAACGGGGGGCCGACCGGGAGGTGCGGCTGGATATAAACTTTGAAGATGCCGTATTTGGTGCAGAAAAAGAAATGGAATTAATGCGGATGGAGAACTGTGATAGATGTAATGGCAGCGGGGCGGAACCGGGCACTCAACCTAAGACCTGCCCCCATTGTCAGGGGACCGGACAGGTTAGATCAGTTCAGAGTACGCCTTTTGGCCGTTTTGAAACAGCCCGGACCTGCAGCAAATGTAATGGCGAAGGGAAGATAATCGAAAAACCCTGTACAGCCTGCCGAGGCAAAGGAAAGATCAGGCGCAAGCGGATTATTAATGTGAGGATACCCGCGGGTATCGATACCGGATCCCGTTTAAGAATTCAGGCGGAAGGCGAGGAAGGAACTCTGGGCGGCCCCCCCGGTGATCTTTACATTGTTATTGTGGTGAGGCCGCATGCCCGATTCAGACGGGATGGCTATACGCTAATATGTGATTTGGATATAAATATAGTGCAGGCGTCGCTGGGCACTGAGATTGACCTGTCCTTGCTGGGTGGAGACGTCCATAAACTGACGATTCCCGAAGGCACCCAGCCCGGAGACGTGCTGACGGTAAAAAATAAAGGAATACCCCACCTGCAAAGCCACCGCTACGGTGATTTAAAGATTTTGGTAAATGTTAAAATACCGACCCGGCTCAGCAAGCGGCAAAAAGAACTGCTGGCCGCTTTCTACAGCGAGGGTGAAGACAAGGATGGCAAAAAGGGAATTTTTGATAAACTGAAGGATGCGATCGGATAAAGGGGATTGACCAATGAATTGGAAAGAAATAAGTGTTTTGACTGAAGAAATCTGCGCTGAAGCCATTGCCGGGATTTTTCATAGCATGGGTTCAGGCGGAGTGGTTATCGAAGATCCTCAGGCAGCCAGGAAATACATCAACCGGGATGACTGGAATTCTGAATCAGTGTCAGCAGACTTTTTGGATCATGAATTTGTAGCAGTAAAAGCCTATTTCCCGGAAGATAAAGAGGTAATGAAGAGCCTGGCCCGGTCTATAGAAGATGTGGAGGGTAATTTCCAGGTCAGATGCAAGGTATTTGTAGATGAGATTCGCAATGAAGACTGGGAAGAAAATTGGAAAAAATACTATCACACCTTTAAAGTAGGGGAGCACCTGGTAATCAAACCGTCCTGGGAAGAATATGAACCCGCTGCCAACGAAGTCATTATAAATATCGATCCGGGGATGGCTTTTGGTACGGGCATTCATGCCTCGACCCGCTTTTGCCTCAGGTTTATCGATGAATACGTACATGGCGGGGAAAATATTATTGATGCGGGCTGCGGTTCGGGAATATTGACAATAGGTGCGCTAAAACTAGGGGCGGAAAAGGTTTACGCCATGGATATAGATGAACTGGCGGTCCGGATTGCCAAAGAAAACCTGGCTTTAAACGGCCTGGCTGATAAAACCGTAATTGAGGCCGGCAATATTATAGAAGTTATGCCGGGTTTAAAAGCAGACATGATCCTGGCCAACATAATTGCCGAGGTTATTACCGAATTGATTCCCGGAGCCGCTCAGGCTCTGCCTCCCGGCGGATATTTCTTCGGCTCCGGGATAGTTGACAGCCGCTGGCCGGGAGTAAAGCAAACCCTGGAAGAAAACAATTTTGAGATCGAACAGGTCCTGCAGGATATAGACTGGATCGGGGTTGCGGCCCGTAAATTGTAGACAACCTGTCCCTCATAACGAAACCAACAAGGAAGGTAGCTTTGAAGAAAAAAGTAGCTTTTCATACCTTGGGCTGTAAAGTCAACCAGGTGGAAACTGAACAAATGATCGAGGAATTTACCGGGCGGGGTTACCAGATTGTAAATTTTGGTGACCCTGCTGATGTTTATGTCATCAATACCTGCACCGTAACCCATATAAGCGACCGTAAATCACGGGCTATGCTTAGAAGAGCGGTTCGGGCCAATCCTGCTGCGATTGTGGTGGCAACCGGCTGTGCCGCCCAGGTGGATGCCGGACAATTATCACACATTGAGGGCATTGGTCTGGTGGTGGGCAACCAGGATAAAGAGCGCTTGGCTGAAATCGTGGATAATTACGTTCGCGGCCATGAAGTTGAACCGAAAATTTGGGTTGACCCTATCTGTCCTACGGCCTTGCCCCCTATCTTATATTCCGGGCATCATGAGCGGACCCGGGCTTTTGTCAAAATCCAGGACGGGTGCCAGAGCTTTTGCTCCTATTGTATTGTACCTTTGGCCCGGGGACCGGTTCGCAGCAAAGCCCCCGACGATGTCCTGGCTGAGATAGGTCAGTTGTTGCAGCTGGGGTATCGGGAGATCGTTTTGACCGGGATCCATACCGGCATGTACGGAATAGATCTGGCCGGATGGGATATAACCAGGCTGCTGCAAAGGATTCTGGCTGTCAATACTGGCGGTTTCCGTATTCGCCTTAGTTCAATCGAACCTTTGGAGCTGAATGAGGAGCTGATAACTTTGATTACCTCTGACCGCCGCATCTGCCGCCACTTTCATATTCCTTTGCAGAGCGGCAGCGACCGCATCCTGAAATCCATGCGGCGCAGATACGACCGGGAATACTATCGCCGCCTGGTTCTCAATACGGCACAACTCATTCCGGGCTCAGCCTTTACCGCTGATGTAATGGTGGGTTATCCAACCGAGACTGAGGCTGATTTTCGAGACACCTACGATCTTATTGATGACCTGCCCCTCTATGAGTTGCATGTTTTCAAGTATTCCCGGCGGGAAGGCACCAGTGCGGCAGCTATGATACCGCAGATAGATGCTGCTGCCAAGCAGCAGCGCAGTGAAGCCTTGCTGGAATTGGGGCGCCGTAAGAAGTATCATTTTATGCATAGTCTGTTGGGGCAAGAGTTAAACGTACTGGTGGAACGCCCTTGGGACGGCGACATATACAGCGGTCTGAGCGATAACTATATAGATGTGCATTTTGAGTCGCCCCGCAACCTGGTGGGGCAGATTATTAAGGTTACCCTGATGAAGGCGGAACAGGAATGGGCAATCGGAGTAGTAAGCGGTTAAGCCGCTGCCCCGCCTGGTTTTACCCATTTAATGCCCTATCCCGGCATTTTGTTGTTATATATCAAAAATCTTGATTATATATCAAAAAATTGATACAATATGCCTATATGGATGTGGGGGTGTGTATTATGCCATCAATCAGACCTAGTTCGGACCTCAGAAATAAATATAATGAGATTTCTGATTTCTGCCATAAGTACGGGGAACCAGTTTACATTACCAAGAACGGGCATGGTGATCTGGCTATAATGAGCATTGAGACTTTTGAAAATCTTTTGGGCAAATTCGAGTTGTACAAGCTTCTGGACGAAGGGATGGATGCCATTAAAGCCGGCAAATTAAAGCCTTTTGGCAGTGCTTTCAATGATATCCAGAAAGAGCTTACCAAAGAATGAAATACGATATTGTATTAACCGAACCTGCTCACAAAGATTTGATTGAAATTACCGGCGATATATTAAAAAAACATGGGCAGACATCGCTGGCTCAAAAATTAGTCAATCAAATTGCTGATACGATCGATGATTTGGAGAAAACTCCTTTCCGCCATGCTTTGGTTAGTGATGAAAAACTGGTTACCAATGGCGTTCGTACCGTGATGCTGGACAATCAGATCGTTTTTTATATTGCTTCGGAGCAAGACAAAACAGTTTCGATAGTCAGAATACTCGATTTCCGCCGCAATTGGGATACGCTGCTGTAACTTTATCAAGCCAATTGATAGGCACCCCATATACCGGCTTGAATTTTAATTACTGATTAAAATCATCTCTTACCGGTTATACCCGGCTATTGGCAGCAGAGCTTTTTTAACCTGGCAGCTTGTTGGTACAATAAGCGCAGCTAGTCTGCGGGGAATAAACTTCCATGGTGCCCCCTTCATTGTCCAATATCTATGGTAGCAACCGAATATTCTTTTCACCGTCAACCTCAAAAAATGCGCTCAAACAAGCGCTCCTAGAAAGCTGGTGTCACTGGCGGCAATTATTTTTCATATTATAAGCCAGGAAGATGGCCAAAAGGATGAGCTTTTTTCAGCAAGGCCAACCTTAATGAGCTTTTTCCCTAATTTTTGCCAAATTTATAGTTTATAATTATATATGCCAATATTTATTAGAAAGAAATTAAAATCGAATACGTAATTATAATAAATGACAAAAAATACCTTAGCTGCCTTTTCAATATAATTTTACTTTTGGGGTGAGTTGTTATGGTTGGGAAAGCGGCAACTATGTTCCTTAATAAGGCGAAAAGAAACCATTTTAAGGAGGTGAAATGTGACCATAGCAGGTGCGGCGAGTTTCTCAGCCGGCTCACATCAAGAAATTTAGGAATGTGCGCTGAATCTCTCAGGCAGAGAACGGGGGAACCAAAAAGTGGGGTGAATCCTAATGGTAGGGAATACCCTTTTCCCGAACCCGTCAGCTAACCTCGTAAGCGCTTATAAGGGAACCCGAGGTTTTATATAAAAGCTTAACCAGAGGTCTTCCTTTGGTTATTTTATTTTGGACCCTCGGCCCTTTTCAATTATGACCATTCCTGCAGAAAATTCGGAAAGGAGTGATAACATGAGAGAAACAGGGAGTCTGTGCGACGCATATCAATCAGCACTTAGAAGCAATGATTTAAAAGAACTTGCTCTTCCTTATCTGGAAGCCATGGAAAAAATGCCCGACGAAAACGCGGTTAGGGAGCAGGTTGCGGTACGTAAACAAAGAATTTTGGAGGTTATAGGCGGTACGGATGAAGACTGGGTCAACTGGAAATGGCAATTAAAAAACCGTATTAAAGAAAGTTCTGTATTAGCCAGCATAATTGGGTTGAATGATCTGGAAAGAAAACAGATAAACCGGATCGGCAATGTGTACCGTTGGGCCATATCCCCCTATTACCTGAGTCTGGTGGGGGTGGATTATAAAAACAGCCCGATCTATCGACAAGCAGTACCGGATATTAGGGAACTGCTCCCGGGGGGGAGTCTTGACCCCATGAACGAGGCCATGACATCGCCTGCTCCGTGCGTGACCAGGAGATATCCAGACCGTTTGATCATAAACGTAACCAATCAGTGCGCCATGTATTGCCGCCATTGTCAGAGGAGACGCAATATCGGCGAAATCGACCGACACGCTTGTCTGGCAGATATTGGCCAGGCTCTGGACTTTGTCGCTGAAAATAAAGAAATCAGAGATGTTCTGGTTACTGGCGGCGATGCACTTTTATTAAGCAATCATGTATTAGATTCTGTGTTGTCCGCCTTACACCAAATACCACACGTGGAAATAAAACGAATCGGAACCAGAGTTCCGGTAACCATGCCGCAGAGAATTACCGGTGCGCTCTGCGATATCATTCGCAAGTATCCACCGATCTATATCAATACCCAGTTTAATCATCCCCTGGAGGTTACCCCGGAGGCTAAAGCAGCCTGTGACCAACTAATCGAGGCCGGGGCCGTCTTGGGTAATCAAGCGGTTTTGCTTCGCGGCGTAAATGATCATCCTTATATTATGAGGAAGCTGGGCCAGGAGTTGCTAAAAATAAGAGTGCGCCCTTATTATATTTTCCATGCCAAAGACGTTCGCGGAACCCGGCATTTTCAGACTAGCATTACAGAAGGAATGGACATCATAAGGTCGCTGCGCGGTTATACCTCAGGCCTGGCAGTACCGACCTATATCATAAATGCCCCTGGAGGATTGGGGAAAATACCTTTAATGCCTAACTACTTGTCCTCAATGCAAACCGGGAAAATTATTTTGCAAACCTGGGAAGGCAAAACCGTTGAAGTAGATAATTTACCCTGATCTAATTGTAGAATTATGAGAAAATGCCTGCTTGCGGGCATTTTTTTTTCTCAATCTCAGTCGAACGCAGGTTCGAGTTACTGGGTGACAAATGGTTATTAATGTAATAAAATAATAAAAATGGCAGCAAATAATGGTAAGGTCATCTTTACATTGGTAATCGCAGTAATGATGGGTATAGAATATAAAAGTTGAGAGGTGCGATAAAAATGTCTGATTTTAAATTTAATGTCATTAAGAATCTGGGAGTATTGTCAGAAGGAAGCAAAGGCTGGCGCAAAGAGTTCAACCTGGTAAGCTGGAATGGGCACGAGGCCAAGTTCGATATTCGGGATTGGGGACCGAATTATGAAAAAGTAGGGAAAGGCGTTACTTTAAACCAAAATGAACTCAAACACCTGCAGGAAATACTGAATAATCTTGATTGGGAAAAGGATTAATAAGGCTGTCTGGCGAATAAATATGGTAGAATAAAAGCCCTTGGCTTAACTTTTTACATGCATAGAATCATATGAGAATATATAACACTATAGGCGAATGATTTCCCAAATGCCTATTTGTATTGGTCTTATTATTTGCTACAATTAAGGAAGTATTATCCGCAATCTGCGCTTTTTCAATAACTTAACCAGACATTATCTCTGCGAACTGGATTATATCGAAATAAAATAAGGAGGTGAAAACTGTGGCTGTACCCGATTGTTTGTTCTGCAAAATAGTTAACAAGGAAATTCCTGCTCAAATTGTATATGAAGACGATAAAATTTTGGCAATCAAAGATATTAATCCGTCTGCACCGGTTCATCTTTTAATAATTCCTAAAATACACCTAGCTTCGTTGAATGAGGTAAGTGATGAGAATGTTGATATATTGGGACGTATACAGTTACTAGCCTCACGCCTGGCCCGAGATTCTGGAATATCCGAACAGGGTTATCGCTTGGTAAACAACTGTGGCGAATGGGGAGGGCAGTCCATTTTCCATTTGCACTATCATTTGCTGGGCGGAAAACAAATGGGTTGGCCTCCCGAATAATCTTGACTTGCAGCTATTCGAAATTGTACAATAGAATGGTGTTTATATAGCCCGGTCAGGTGAGGGGAGGGATATAATGAGTGAAGTTAAAGTCGGAAAAAATGAATCCCTGGACAGTGCTCTAAAGAGGTTTAAGCGTACCTGTCAGAAATCAGGGGTTATGCAGGATATTAGAAAGCACGACCACTATGAGAAACCCAGTATAAGAAAGAAAAAGAAATCAGAGGCTGCCCGTAAAAAGAAAAAGTTTTAACCATCGAAATAATTTAAAGTCTGGTGGCCATGGCTCACCAGACTTTTTATATTGAAATTATATAGTTAGGAGTGTTTCTGGTGACTTTTATCTTTTCTTTTGCAGCAAAGTAAGCCCAAAAAGGCCCTGAAAGCTAGGGAAAGTGGTAGCTACAGGGCCTTAGTAATTTGCAAAAAGTTGTAGTGGAAATTAACTTTTTTTAGTAGAACCAATAATTTTTTTAATATCA
>JAYFPZ010000027.1:0-74973 GCA_034927445.1 Syntrophomonadaceae bacterium | reverse complement strand
AATATATACAAATCATACCACAAACCTCAACAAAACGCAACCAAAATATACAATAATTTGACAAAAAAATTATCCCTTCGAGCCTAGGCCCACAGGGTATTTTAATGTGTTCATTATTCTGTTTTAGCTGCAAAAGTCACGTGTTTCTGGTGACTTTTATGAACCGAGGTATGCAAAACAAACGTCAGAGAACGATTAGTCTGGTTGTTATTGGCATAGTTCTGGTAACATTCCTCATAAGCATCGTAGCTTATGCAACTTTTTAATTATGATTGAAGGTTGTCTTTAGGTATAAATTAATAATGAGTGAAGCGAACAGCTGAGTACCTTTAACGGTCTGAGGCGTGCAAATGCACGCCTTTTTTATATTTTCATAGCCATGCAATTTCGGCATGTAGTGGATCAATAGAGCATATATTTGCAATATGACTAGTACTCTGTAAATCCTAAGTCTGTATATTATTTATCGAGACAAATTTTTGCAGGGCAAGGCGGCAGCTCCTTGCCCTCCTGGCACCGCTGCACTAGCCCGTTCGTGGGCGTCGGAGGATTGAGTAATACTGGACGTATTGCGATTGACGACAACGAGTCATGCGGAAATTTGACCGACAAGAAGATATAGAATTAGGGGTTGACAGGGTACTAGGGTTTATGGCTGAAGAACTTAAGTAATTTAAGTATGGTTTTACCTGTGATTAAATGCTGTTAATAGGAGGGAATCAAATGGACAAACGTCGGGAGATCATTACCAAGGCGATGGCTGAATTGTTGGAGATTCCCGGAGATCTGGTGCTGGATATGCCCCGGCTGACCATCACTGGCCGCAATGAGCTCTACCTGGTAAATCACAAAGGGATCATAGAGTATTCAACCGAGCGTATGCGAATTAATTTAAGCCGCGGTTTTTTGGAGGTTCTGGGAAATAATCTCGAAATACAGGCTCTTATGCCGGAGGAAATGAAAGTATCAGGCGATATTCTCAGCGTTAAATACATAGATTAAAGCGGAGGTTGGCATGGCTAATAAATTCTCTGATCAGGTTGGAGGTTTTGTCTCCCTGCGGCTGCATGGCGAGAATCTGGAAAAGGTAATCAATATGGCGCTGGCTCGCGGCATCTATATATGGGACATAAAAAGACGGAACGGCTGTATTCTGCTGAAGGTCAGGAACAGCGGTTATGAAGCTTTAAAGACAATTGCGGATGAACAAAGTTTTGATATCGAACTGCTGCAAAGTCAGGGCTTGCCTTTTTATAAGACGGTTATGAAAAGACGGATAGGCTTGCTGGGAGGAGCGCTTCTATGTATCTTGACCTTATATTTTATGTCTTCTTTTGTTTGGTTTATCCAGGTCAGCGGGAACAATAAGGTTGACCGCAACCGGATACTGATGACGGCGGCCCACCATGGCATCAAGGTAGGGGCCGGCAAGTGGACCTTCAGCCGTACCGCGGCGGAAGAGGCTATGCTGAGGGAGATAAGTGAATTGGCCTATGTCCAGTGTGATATCCGCGGAGTAAAGGTCGACATCAAGGTGGTGGAGAAGGTATTGCCCGGTGCCGATATAACCGGGCCGTGCGACATTGTCGCCAGTCGGGACGGAGTAATCGAAGAGATGCTGGTGCTTGACGGTCAGGCGGCCGTCAAGGCGGGTGATGTTGTTGCCGGTGGGGATATATTGATCTCGGGAACGGTTGTTCCTCCCACCTCGCCCTATCTTGAGGGAGTGCCGGCTCCGCCTGCTGATGCCGGCACTCGTCAGGTAAGGGCGCGCGGTCAGGTTAAAGCCCGCACCTGGTATGAAGGCTATGGCGAGTGCAACCTGAAGCTGGAAGAGACAGTCTTCACCGGCAAGGAATTTACCCGGATCTACCTGGAAAGCCCCTGGGAAAATATTCTGCTGAAAGGCAAAGGCGACGTCCCGTTTGCGCTGTACGAACAGACCGAGAAACAATGGCGCAGTCCTTTCGGCAATTGGGGACTGATCAGGATTGTCAGCCAGGAGCAGACGGTCAACAGCATAGAGTACACTGAAAGTGAAGCGATTGAAATCGCCCGGGGAAAGGCGCAGGAAAAGCTGCAGCAAGCCATGCCGGGCAATCATGATATAATTGATTCGCACATGGATATCCTGTCTTCACCCAGTGATTCAATCATAAGGATAAAGATATCGGCTGAAACCATTGAGGAAATTGGCACCGCCCAGGCGATAAACAGTGGTGAAATTAGCAATTAGGGAATTTATTATGCTATAATAACCGCAAAACGGTTATTATAGATTGTTTTTATGGCCCGCCTACGGCGATGGCCGATTATATCATGAATTTGAGAAATTCATGATATAATTACTAGCAGTAAATAATGGAACTAAAACAGGGAGGCTTGGGTTTTTGGCCATAAAAGAAAGCACGTATGCGATAAAAAACAATGGACAGGCAGCTATATTTTTTGGGGCTGGAGATGAAAATTTCCGCTATCTGCAGGAGGTAAGCGGGGTTGATATGTCCGCCCGGGGGGCTGAAATTTTCATTCGCGGGGAAGAAGCCCAGGTCGACTACAGCCTGCAATTAATAGCTGATTTGATGGATATTGTGGACAGTGAAGGTCAGCTCAACATTAATGATATCAACTATATGGACAAACTCTTGAAAAAAGGCGACCGGCCCGGCTATAAGGAGATTGTATCAGGAACCCTCGTAAATACGGTCCGGGGCAAGGCTATCAAAGCTCGAACCCTGGGACAGAAGAGATATGTGCAAGCCATTTTGAAGGATGATGTTGTTTTTGCCATAGGACCTGCCGGTACCGGCAAGACCTACCTGGCGGTGGCCATGGCGGTCAGAGCTTTGCGCAATAAAGAAGTGGAACGCATTATCCTGGTTAGACCGGCGGTGGAAGCGGGAGAAAAGCTGGGATTCTTGCCGGGTGATTTCATCGAAAAAGTAAACCCTTATCTAAGACCATTATACGACGGCCTGTTTGACATATTAGGTGTCGATGTAACCCAGCGCTATCTGGAAAAAAACATTATTGAAATAGCGCCGCTGGCTTATATGCGCGGCAGGACCCTGAACAGTGCTTTTATAATTCTGGATGAGGCCCAAAATACCACGCCCCAACAGATGAAGATGTTTTTAACCCGATTGGGTTTTGGGTCCCAAACAGTTGTTACCGGTGATATTACCCAGGTTGATTTGCCTAAAGACGAATATTCAGGTCTGATTGAAATCCAAAAGATACTTGGCAATATAAAGGGAATTTCTT
Organism: Syntrophomonadaceae bacterium; assembly: GCA_034927445.1. Lineage (GTDB taxonomy): Bacteria > Bacillota > Syntrophomonadia > Syntrophomonadales > Syntrophomonadaceae > PHAA01. The sequence continues at coordinate 71,709 of JAYFPZ010000027.1, read as the reverse complement.
TCGAGTACCTGGGGAAGGAAGATGTAGTCAGACATCCTTTGGTACAGAAAATAATTGATGCCTATGAGGTATTTCAGGCTCAATCAAATTAGGGTAACAATTTAAGGGGATTTATTAATGAAACTGGTAAGTATCTTTAAATATTTTTTCGGGGAAAAATTAGGCTTCTTTTGGAAAGATTCGGGCAACAAAAGATTTCTTGGACTTTCCCTGTTCTTTATCATAATGTTTGGAATAATATTCGGCAATTTCAGTCCGCAGCAGGTAACTCTGCGTACTGATGAAGTGGCCAAGCGCGATATTGTTTCCAATATTAACGCGGTGATCGTCGATGAAAAGCAGACCGAGGAACTTAGACAGCAGGCGGCTGAAAAAGTGCAAAAGTCATATCAGGAGGATCAATTTGCTCTGCCCAACGCCCGGACTGAGATCGATAACTTCTTCGCCAATATCAAGGACATCTTGCAGTCGGATAATACCGACAAAAAGACTCCCCTGAAAAACCTATTGGATACCATGGTTCGTAAAAAAACGGTTAATGCGGATTATGACACGAACGTCCTGGCCAATTATCTCGTGAACACCAAACCCCAGGATATTGAGAAAATGCAGGCGGCTACCGTGACCATATTGGAAACCGTCATGGACAAACCGATTACCGAAGAGGCTCTGGCCGGGGTATATAAAGAAGCATCCCAGCAGGCTGATAAAATTGCGTTTAATCCTACCGCCATCGATATCATTAAACTGGCGGCCGTTGACGCCATTCAGGCCAACTTAATTTATAATCAGGAGGCCACCGACAAAGCTGTCAAAGACGCGAAAGATGCGGTGGAACCGGTGCGCAAAACGGTAAAGACCGGTGAGATTATAGTACGGGAGGGGGACCGCATTACGGCCGAGCAGATCTCCGTGCTTGAACAGCTGGGTATTCAGAGAACCCAGAGCTATACCTTTAACATGCTGGGTATAGGGGCTTTTATACTGATTACCCTGTGGCTGGTCAGAGAATATCTGCAGCGTTACCATAAAGACATATATAAAAATGATGCCTTGCTGTTGTTGCTGGGCTTGATTCTGGTTCTAGTATTTTTAATTGCACGGTTTATAACCGTTATCCAAATCACCGACCGTCCGGAAATAAATGCTATGTCGGGATATCTGGCTCCGGTTGCAGCGGGCTCGATGCTTATTGCCATTCTGATCGACAACCGTCTGGCCTATTTTATGACCATGATTATGGCCTTATTGGTGGGATTATTGACTGAAACCCATCAGTTGGCATTTGTTACCGCCGCTTTCGTAAGCGGAACGGTAGGGGTCTACCGGGTCACCCGCCTGAGCCAAACCTCTGATTTGGCCAAAGCCGGATTTTATATTGCCCTGGCCGATGTGGCCACCATTTTAGCCATGACCTTTATAGAGGGCAATATTACTATCGGGACTGCTTTGATCGGGTCTTTGCTGGGACTTATAAGCGGCATCCTGTCGGCGATTTTGATGATAGGAGCTTTGCCTTATCTGGAAAGCGGTTTTTCTATTACCAGCATGATCAAGCTGCTGGAATTAACCAACCCCAACCATGATCTCCTCAAACGACTCCTGATTGAAGCCCCCGGGACCTACCATCACAGCCTCATGGTAGGTAATCTGGCTGAAGCTGCGGCTGAACCGATCGGGGCAAATCCTTTACTGGTAAGGGTCGGGGCCTATTATCATGATATCGGGAAAATTAAAAGATCGGAATATTTTGTGGAAAATCAACGCGGTTTTGATGAGCCCCATGACAAGATAGCGCCTGCTTTAAGTGCTTTAATTATTACTTCTCACGTCAAGGAAGGAGTGGAATTGGCCCGGGCAGCCCGTTTACCGCAGGTAATCATCGATTTCATTGCTGAACACCACGGTACCAGCCTGGCCAAATATTTTTATAACCGGGCGATCGAAGAAGAGGGCGAAGATATGGTCAATGAGGATAGCTTCAGATATGAAGGACCCAAGCCCCAGACCAAGGAAGTAGCTCTGGTAATGCTGGCAGATGCGGTGGAGGCGGCGGTTCGCTCCTTAACGAATCCTAACATGGACAGCATTCGGGCCATGATACGAAAAATTCTGAGAGACAAATTAAACGACGGGCAACTGGATGAAAGCAATCTTACCTTTAAGGACCTGGATGTAATTGCGAATACTTTCAGCAAGGTCTTGGAAGGGGTCTACCACAAGCGTATCGAATACCCGGATATAGTTCAGGAGTTTACGAAAAGGAGAGAGCGGTACGGATACGACGATAATAAACCAGCAGAACCAAGTTAAATATACGACCGAATTACAGAAAACCATTAACAAAGTAGTCAAAGCCATTGCCAAATCAAGAAGGCTTCCCGATAATACCGAACTCAGCATCTTGTTGGTGGATAACCGTTATATTAAAGAGCTTAATTTAATTTATCGCAACCAAAACCGGGTGACTGATGTTTTATCTTTCGCCATGAATGAGCATACCGAAGATGAACCTGATTATGATTTCTCCAACGACCTCAATGTTTTGGGAGACATAGTAATTTCCCTGGAAAAGGCCAAGTCGCAAAGTGAGGAATATGGGCACAGCCTGGAACGGGAGCTGGGTTTTTTGGTGGCGCACGGCATGCTTCACTTGCTGGGATTCGATCATGAAACCGAGGCTGAAGAAGAGGCCATGCACAATTTACAAGAAAAAATATTGCAGAGTGTGAACTTGGAAAGGTAGACTATTAAAATGAGCAGGTTGCGGCGAAGCTTTAGTAACGCGATCCAAGGGATCGGTTACACCATAAGCCATGAGGCCAATATGAAAATACACCTCTTTGCAGCCGCAGCGGCGATTATTTTGGGAATTATCGCGGATTTAACCGGATTGGCCTGGGGGCTGCTGATTATTACGATAATTATGGTGCTTACTGCGGAAACTATAAATACTGCCATTGAAAGAGCAGTTGATCAGATAAGTCCGAAACCACATCCGCTGGCCAAAGCCGCCAAAGACGCAGCCGCCGGGGCAGTTCTTCTGACTGCGGCCAATGCTGTGGTAATTGCATTTATATTGTTTGGACCCTACCTTTTGAATCTATGGCAGAATTTATGATGGGAGTGCCGAAATGGATCCGCATGAATTAATGGCCCTGGCTGGCCAGGCACAGCAGCTGGCTTATGCTCCTTACTCTAATTTCAGAGTGGGAGCCGCTTTATTAACAGCCGGAGGAAAAGTATATACCGGTGCCAACGTTGAAAACGCCTCCCTGGGACTGACCGTATGTGCGGAACGGGTGGCGGTTTTTAAGGCTGTTTTGGATGGAGAACGTGATTTTCAGGCTATTGCCATTAAGGGCAGCGGTTCCGGGTTCCTTTTCCCGTGCGGGGCTTGTTTGCAGGTTCTGGCCGAATTTTCTAGGAATACCAAGATCTTTGCCGCCAATGAAAAAGATGAAATCAGGGAATATTATTTGCGTGAGATGCTTCCCCAAATTTTTTCTTTATATGAACCAACAACATCGGCCGAGCTGTTGTCTGAAGGGAGCATAACCGCAAAGGCTTCGACTTTTGAACCGGATGATCCGTGCAGGAGGGATAAATAATAGTGAAGTCTGGATTTGTTAGTATTGTTGGCAGACCTAATGTGGGAAAATCCACATTGATTAATAAAATTATAGGCTCCAAAATTGCCATTGTTTCTGAGAAGCCCCAGACTACCAGAACCAGAATACAAGGCATACTTACTACTGGGGACGAGCAGATTGTATTTGTTGATACCCCGGGGATGCATAAGCCCAAGCATCTCTTAGGCGAATATATGCTTAAAATATCGACGCAGAGTCTGAATGAAGTGGATATCATCTACTACATGACGGATGCCAGCCGTCCTTTTGGCGCGGGTGAGCAGTACATAATCGATCAATTGAAAAATTTAGAGGTTCCGGTATTCTTACTCGTAAATAAAATTGATCTGGTCGGAGAGGAAGAGGTTAAAGAGTATGTAAAACCCTTCTATAGCCAGATGAATTTTACTGAATTGATGCCACTTTCGGCTGCCAACGGCACGAACCTCAATTCCCTGCTGCAAAAAACCGTAGAATATTTGCCGGAAGGACCTTTCTACTATCCAGAGGACGATATGACCGATCAGCCGGTTTCCTTCATAGTGGCAGAGTTGATCCGAGAGAAGGCCTTGTTGCTGACGCGTGATGAGGTCCCCCATTCCCTAGCGGTAGAGGTGGAGGAGTTTAAAAATCAAACCGGAGGCAAAATCTACGTGCGGGCCGTTATCCACACCGAGCGTGACTCCCAAAAAGCCATCATTATCGGCCGTAAGGGGCAGATGCTGAAAAAAATAGGGGAACAGTCCCGGACCGATATAGAGAAAATGCTGGGCGCTCCGGTATATCTCAGTTTGTGGGTGAAAGTCAAAAAGAACTGGCGTGATAATGAAAACAACCTGAATCAATTGGGATACCGGGTATAATTGCAACATTAATCGTGAACGCAGCTCACGTCGGTAGTCCCTGAAGGGGGATAATGGACGGTCAGGAGTTGCAAGTTGGGGAGTGAGGGTATTGCAGGATATAGCCGCTTTTTTGGACAGCACCAACCTCAAACCGGAGGCCCGGGCCACCGAGATTGAGCAACTATGTGCGGAGGCAGTCCATTATAAAATGGCTGCCGTTTGCATTCAGCCCTGCCGTTTGGATTGGGCCCGGCCACTGCTAACCGGCAGCACCGTAAAATTATGTACGGTGATTGGATTCCCGCTGGGGGCGGACCGGTTGGACACCAAAATCTACGCCGCCGCTAAAGCCCTGGAGGATGGCGCGGATGAACTCGATATGGTAATAAATATTGGAATGGTTAAAGATAAAGAGTACAGTAAAGTCCGGCAGGAAATAGAAGCGCTTTTGGCTCTCAAGCAGCAGCGGGACTTTACCCTTAAGGTTATAGTCGAGACCGCCTTATTGAACGTATCCGAGCTGGCTGCAATCACTGAATGGGTTGGTGGTACCGGCGCTGACTATCTTAAGACTTCTACCGGTTTTTCCAGCCGGGGGGTGAGTCTGGAAGATATGGCCATCATCAACCGCCATAGATCGGCGGCTCTAAAGATAAAAGCCTCGGGCGGGATTAAAAATCTTGATTTCGCCCTCCAACTTCTCCAGGCCGGAGCATCCAGGCTGGGTACGAGCAACGCCCGATTGCTGATAGAGGAGAATACAGCCCGGGAACGGCAATAGGGGAGGATGCGATATGTATTACCGGAGCCGTTCCCTTATATTGAAAAAGCGGGATCTCAGGGAAAGCGACGGGCTATTGACGATATTTTCCGAGAAAGAGGGCAAAATAACCGCAGTAGCCAAGGGGATTAAAAAGACCCGGAGCAGTCTTAGAGCTTGTGTGCAGCCATTCTGCCATTCCATGCTGTTTTACCATCGCGGCAAGGATATGGATCTGATTACCCAGGGAAGAATACTGGATTTTTACGGCAATTCGAGGGAAGATATAAACAGGACCCTCTATTCCATGTACCTTATGGAGCTGTTGGACAAGAGTCTAATGGAGCGGGTGCCCCTAACCGAATTATATGAGACCTTGGTACGGGTACTGGAACTCCTTAACGAACAGGGGCTAAACTTGACCCTGGTTCGCTATTTCGAGAGCAGGCTGCTGGTAAGTTTGGGCTATAAGCCGATGGTCAACCGATGCGTTCGATGCGGGGAACAACGGCTCACCAACTTCGAATTCAGTCTGGCTGAAGGAGGTTTGGTTTGCAGTTCCTGTTCGCAACCCGGACAAATGCTGTTAAGCTTGCGGGGAGAGAGTGTGGCCCTGATCAGACTGTTCAGTGAAGGCTCGCTGCAAGCGGTGCAAAGGGTTAAGGCCTCGCCCCTAGCAATGCAGCAGGTGGAGATTTTTCTGGAGAAATATCTGGAGTACCATCTGGAAAGAAGATTTAAGCTGAAAAACACAATCCGCTGGCTGAAACAAGCGATTCCGGTTTCCGATTGACAAGCCCTCGGGCGGTTGTTAAACTATCTATGAATTTAATAGCAAACGATGATGAAGAGTAGTAAGGTAACCCGCCTTTTTTACAGAAAGCCGGGAAGGATGAAAACCGGTAAAGGTATTGCCTGAAGGCGCTTCGGAGTAGTACGCATTGAAGAGGTGGGCCACGTGCCAAGCAGGGTGGAACCGCGGGTTTATCCCGTCCCTGTTGGTTACGGGGGTTTTTTATTTTAGAGGAATTACAAAATTGCATTGGAGGTAAGCAGATGAATTTTCAGGATATCATTATGAGTCTACAGGAATATTGGGGCCAGCAGGGATGCATTATTCAACAGCCCTATGATATGGAAAAAGGAGCCGGTACGATGAACCCCGCCACATTTCTGCGCTGTCTCGGCCCCGAACCATGGAATGTGGCCTATGTGGAACCATCCCGGCGGCCCACCGACGGAAGGTATGGCGAGAATCCCAACCGTCTTCAGCACTATTACCAGTTCCAGGTCATATTAAAACCGTCTCCCGACAACGTGATCGAGCTTTATTTTGACAGTCTCCGCAATTTGGGGATAGAACCGGAGAAACATGATATCAGGCTGGTGGAAGACAATTGGGAGTCTCCTACTCTGGGGGCCTGGGGGCTGGGCTGGGAGGTTTGGCTGGACGGCATGGAAATAACCCAGTTTACTTATTTCCAGCAATGCGGAAGCTTCGATTGCTACCCGGTATGTGCCGAAATAACTTATGGTATTGAACGTATTGCCATGTATATACAGAACAAGGAGAGCGTTTACGATATTGAATGGGTGGACGGTATTACTTATGCGGATGTCCACCATCAGACCGAGGTGGACTATTCCCATTACAACTTCACCGCGGCCGACGTCCCCACCTTAACCACCATGTTCAACCTGTGCGAGGAGGAGGCCCGCCGGGTGGCGGCACTGGAGCTTCCGCAGCCCGCTTATGATTATGTTTTAAAATGCTCCCATCTGTTCAACCTGCTGGACGCCCGGGGGGCCATCAGCGTAACCGAGCGCACCGGTTATATTGCCAGGGTACGCAATCTGGCCCGTACCGTAGCCCGGGTCTATTTGGAACAGCGTCAGAAACTCGGTTATCCTTTATTGAAAGATGAAAAGCTGCGGCAGGAAATATTGAAAGAAGAGGAGGTGGGCGCATAATGGCAAAGGATTTGTTACTGGAAATCGGGGTGGAAGAAATGCCGGCTCCTTTTATGAGTCCGGCTTTAGCTGAAATGAAAACCCTGACTGAAAAAATACTGACGGAAAAACGCATTGACTATACCTCGGTGCGCACTTTAGGCACTCCCCGCCGTTTGGTATTGCATGTTAAGGGGGTGGCCGAGACCCAGCATGATGCGGTTCTTGAATTCAGGGGTCCTAAAAAACAAGCCGCCTTTGACCAAGCCGGAAAACCCAGCAAAGCGGCCCAGGGTTTTGCCCGCAGCCAGGGAATCGATGTGGCCGAGCTGCAAATTCAGGAAGTAGCCGGAGTGGAGTACGTATTTGCGGTCAAACCGGAGAAAGGGGGGTTAACCGAAGATTTGCTGCCGGGCATCTTGTTGAAAGTTATTTTTGACCTGCCCTTTCCCAAATTTATGCGCTGGGCTTACTACCAATCAAAATTTGGCCGGCCGATACGCTGGCTGTTGGCCTATTACGGGGATAAGCTGCTGCCTTTGCAAATTGAAAATGTGTCAACCCAAAATTATACCATGGGGCATCGTTTTCTTTCCCAGGGGGCTATTGCCACCCAAGGCATAGATGATTATTTTACCCGCTTGCGTGAAAACTACGTGATCGTAGACCAGCAAGAAAGGAAAGAACTGATCTGGCAGCAGGTTCAGCAGGCTGCGGCAGCGGCCGGCGGCAAAGCCATGGAAAATGAAGATTTGCTTGAGGAAATATCCTTCTTACTGGAGTACCCGACCGCTTTCTATGGAGAGTTTTCCCCGTCCTATCTTCAGGTCCCGCCGGAAGTGCTGACCACCAGCATGATTGCCCACCAGCGCTATTTCCCCGTATTTGATGTCGACAACCAGCTTATGCCTGGTTTTGTGGGGGTCAGAAACGGCACCGATTACAGCCTGGGTATGGTTAAGGCTGGCAACGAGAGGGTACTGAAAGCCCGCCTGGAAGACGCTTTGTTCTTCTGGAAGGAAGATACCGGCAAAGCGCTGGAGGGATTGGTACCGGGACTTGGCAATGTCCTGTTCCATGAAAGGCTGGGCAGTGTTCTGGACAAAGTCGAGCGCCTGCGCAAGCTAGCCAATTTTATAAGTAAAGAATATCATTTAAGCGATTCGCAAAAAACTGATAGGGCAGCTTATCTCTGCAAGGCTGATTTGCTCAGTAATATGGTATATGAGTTTCCGGAACTGCAGGGTATTATGGGACGCTATTATGCCTTAAACGGGGGAGAGGATACTGAGGTGGCTGAGGCCATACTGGAACACTACCTTCCTCGATTTGCCGGGGACCGGTTGCCGGCATCAGAAACTGGAATAATTCTGGCCCTGGCTGAAAAGATATATAACCTGACCGCGTTCTTTGCGATTGGCATCAAGCCCTCCGGGTCTCAGGATCCCTACGCTTTGCGGCGGCAGGCTCTGGGGATAGTAAATATTATTATCGATCTGGGGTTAAAGATCGATTTGCGGGTTTTGATCGATCAGGTTTATCAAAGTCTGGCCGCTATAAAACCCGAGAAAAACCTTGAGGAAACATGTGCCGATCTTATCGATTTCATCCTGCAAAGAATGCGGGGAGTCATGTTGGAACGTGGTCTGTCGTATGATGTTATAGATGCGGTGCTGTACCAGTCAGGCGGCGATTTGAACCAGGTAATGCTAAGGGCCGAGGCGGTTCGCGATTTTAAAGATTCCGGCTATTGGGAGGATTTCCTGGTAGTATTTAACCGCTCCTATAACCTTTCCAAAAAATGGGGCAGTGATGCAGTTAAAGCGGAGGTTCTGATCGATCCCAGTGAAAAAACGCTTTATCAAAGCTGTCAGCGCTTAAAACCGGTTATAGAGAAGTCGGTAACCGAACGGCAATATGCTGAAGGAATGAAAAAACTGGCCGGGATACGGGCAGAAATCGACCAATTCTTTGAGGCGGTAATGGTAATGGTAGAAGATGAGGAATTAAAGGCAGCCCGGTTGGGTCTGCTGAAGAGTATTGCGGGGTTATGCAATGCTTGGGCGGATTTCAGCAAAGTTCTGCCATAAAAAATTTACTTGCAAACAGGATTTTTTTAGTCTATATAGTATATATAATTAGTGTGGTTTTACCCAAAAAGTATAGCATAATTGGTGGTGAAAAAAATCGAGTTAAATGAACGCCAAGAAAAAATCCTGGACATAGTCAAAAATTATGGACCTATTACCGGCGAAAGCATTGCGGAACTGTTGGAGGTGACTAGGGCCGCCCTGCGGCCTGATTTGGCAGTTCTAACCATGTCCGGTTACCTGGAAGCTAAACCCCGGGTAGGCTATACATACAAAGCCGATGGGGCCAACAATCAAATCAGAAAGATTCTGAACCTGTACCGGGTCAAGGATATTATGTCGATGGCGGTCGTGGTCAAAGAAAAATGCAGTATTTATGATGCCATAGTAACTTTGTTTTTAGAGGACACTGGTAGTATTTTTGTTGTAGATGATGATAATTATCTGGCAGGACTGGTCTCGCGCAAAGATCTCTTAAAGACCACCCTGGGTAAGGTTGACATTCACCAGGTCCCGGTGAGTGTGATTATGACCCGTATGCCCAATGTTATTACTGCCGATTGTGAGGATACAGTAGTGGAGGCGGTAAAAAAGATTGTGGAACATGAAGTTGATTCCTTGCCGGTGGTAAAAAGATTTATCGGGGCGCCAGGTGAAGAGAGCTACGAGGTTGTGGGCAGGGTCACCAAAACCAATATAACTCGCTTGTTTTTGGATCTGGCCTTTAAATAATCGAGGAGGTTAGGAAATTTGGCAAATCATTTACCGGGGGTTTTTATTGTATCGGATTCCATTGGTGAGACGGCTGAGATGGTAGTAAGAGCCGCCGCCAGCCAGTTTAACTCTGGAAGTATGGAAATCAGACAGATTCCTAATATATCTGACAAGGCTACCCTTTCAGAAATCGTTCATCAAGCAGTTGAAAACAATTTTTTAATTGCCTATACGCTGGTTCTGGATGAGCTGGCGGATTTCCTCCGGCACGAAGCGGCCGAGGCCGGAGTGGTCTGTGTTGACATCCTCGGGCCGATAATATTGGCTTTTGAAGAAGCCAGCCATTTGGCCCCCAAACGTGAACCGGGCTTGTTGAGGAAAGTGGACGAGATGTATTATCGTCGGGTAGAGGCGGTTGAATTTGCGGTGCGTTATGATGACGGCAAGGACCCCCGCGGGATAACCCAAGCCGACATTGTTTTAGTGGGCGTCTCCCGCACCTCTAAAACACCGTTGTCCATGTATCTGGCCCATAAACGGATTAAAGTGGCTAATGTGCCTCTGGTTCCGGAGGTTACTCCTCCGGATGAACTGTTTAAGGTTAAACGGGGTAAAGTTATCGGGTTGGTGATAAACCCCGAATTATTAAACAATATACGGGCGGAACGTCTGAAAACTCTGGGATTAAGCGGCCAGGCCAGTTACGCCAATTTTGAACGCATATTGGAAGAGCTGGATTTTGCCAATAAAATAATGAAGAAACTGGGCTGTCCGGTTATTGACGTCACGAATCGCGCAGTGGAAGAGACAGCCAGTAAAATATTAGAAATCTACTATAGGAGGTTAAGTAATGTCTAACAAAAAGTTCGTCTATATGTTTGAAGAAGGAACATCAGAAATGCGCGCGATTTTAGGAGGGAAAGGGGCCAACCTGGCTGAAATGACCCGGATCGGGCTGCCGGTGCCGCCTGGATTCACCATAACCGCCGAGGCTTGTAATGAATATCTGGCACTTAACCAGACCTTCCCGCAAGGTATGTGGGAGTCGGCAGTTGCTGCCCTGAATAAATTGGAGGCAAAAACCGGGAAGAAATTCGGGGACCGGGAAAACCCCCTGTTGGTCTCGGTAAGATCAGGCGCAGCCGTATCCATGCCCGGTATGATGGATACTATTCTAAATCTGGGATTAAATGATGAAACGGTTCAGGGATTGGCCAGCTTATCAGGCGACGACCGGTTTGCTTTTGACTGCTATCGCCGTTTTATCCAGATGTTTAGTGATGTAGTACTGGAAATAGAACATGCTGCCTTTGAAGAGATCGTAGAAAAATATAAACGCAGATTAGGAATTATTTTTGATTATGAGATCCCGGCTAACGATTTAAAAGAAATCATTAAGGAATATAAAGCCCTGGTACATACGGAAAAAGGCTTCAACTTCCCTCAGGATGTATTGGAGCAGCTTACCATGTCGATCAAAGCCGTGTTTGGTTCCTGGAATAATCAGCGGGCCATTGTCTACCGCCGGTTGAATAAAATTGCCGACGACCTCGGTACAGCAGTAAATGTTCAATGTATGGCCTTTGGCAACCTGGGTGAAGACTGCGGTACCGGAGTGGCATTCACCCGCAGCCCGTCAACGGGTTCAAAGGAATTATATGGTGAGTTTCTGGTAAATGCACAGGGCGAGGATGTGGTGGCAGGGATCAGAACCCCTTTGCCCATTTCCCGTTTAAAAGAAGGCCTGCCGTCGGTATATGAACAATTTATCAATACCTGCCACAATCTGGAGCAGCATTATCGTGATATGCAGGATATAGAATTTACCGTGGAAAAGGGGACTTTGTATATGCTGCAGACCCGGAACGGCAAAAGGACCGCCCGGGCAGCCGTTAAAATTGCGGTTGACATGGTAAATGAAGGGTTGATCAGTAGAGAAGAAGCTCTGCTTAGAGTTGACCCGGAACAGATTGACCAGCTCCTGCACCGTCAAATTGACAATTCCGTGCAATTACAGCCGATTGCCCAGGGTCTGCCTGCTTCACCCGGCGCTGCCTGCGGCAAGGTTGTCCTTGACGCCGATGTGGCTGAAAAACTCGGCGAAGCTGGTGAAAAGGTTGTCCTGGTCCGGAATGAAACCGCTCCGGATGACATCCACGGCATCGTACGGGCGGAAGGGGTTTTAACCGCCCGCGGCGGCATGACTTCCCACGCGGCAGTTGTGGCCCGCGGCATGGGCAAACCGTGTGTGTGCGGCTGTGAGAGTATTAAGATAGATGTTGAAGCCAAACAATTTACCGTTAATGATTTGGTGGTCAAAGAAGGGGACATTATTACGGTAGACGGCGCCACCGGCAAAGTTATGCTGGGAGAGGTGCCTATGATTGAGCCGACCCTGTCCGATGAGTTTGAAACCCTTCTGGGATGGGCCAACGAAACCAAGCGGCTGGCAGTAAGAGCCAATGCCGATACGCCTGAAGATGCGGCCAAAGCCAGAGCGTTTGGAGCTGAAGGCATCGGGCTGTGCCGTACTGAGCATATGTTTATGGCCCAGGAAAGATTGCCCATTGTGCAGGAGATGATACTGGCTGAGACTTTGGCCGACCGTGAGACCGCCCTGGCCAAGCTGCTGCCTTTCCAGCGGGACGACTTCTATGGCATCCTGAAAGCCATGGCCCCCTTCCCGGTTACCATCCGGCTGTTGGACCCGCCTCTGCACGAATTCCTGCCCGATCATGAATCGCTGATGCTGGAAATCGCGGAGATGAAACATGCCAATGCCAGCCAATATGAGATATTTGCCAAAGAGGAATTGCTGAAGAAGATCCATAAACTGCAGGAGGCCAATCCCATGCTGGGGCACCGCGGCTGCCGCCTGGGTCTGACCTATCCCGAGATATATATTATGCAGGCTCGGGCTATTTTTGAAGCTAAGTGTCAATTGAAAAAGGAAGGTATTGAAACCTTCACTGAAGTGGAAATACCCTTGGTAATGGATAAAGCAGAATTTACTTTGCTCCGGGAAGATATACTCAAGGTATATGAAGAGGTTAAAAAGGAGAACCAGATGGAACTGAACTTTGTGCTGGGAACTATGCTGGAACTGCCTCGGGCTTGCGTTGTGGCTGATGAAATTGCTGAACAGGCTGAATTCTTCTCGTTTGGCACCAACGATTTGACCCAAACTACCCTGGGCTTCAGCCGGGATGACGCTGAGGGCAAGTTTATCCCGGTTTACCTGGAAAGAAAGGTGCTGAAAGACAATCCCTTTGCCGTGCTCGACCGCAAGGGAGTAGGTGCTCTGATGAAAATGGCGGTGGAAAAAGCGCGGAATACCAGGCCGGGAATACTCATGGGGATATGCGGCGAGCATGGTGGCGAGCCCAGTTCGGTTGAGTTTTGTCATCTGATCGGCCTTAATTATGTAAGCTGCTCGCCCTACCGGATTCCTATTGCCCGCTTGGCGGCAGCTCAGGCAGCGTTGAAAGCGAAGAAATAACCAAAGTAAAAGTGTATATGTAACAATTAAAACAGGGTATTGCACGATAAAGCTGCGATACCCTGTTTCTATTCTTGCTAAAGGTTTTGTATTGTATATGCATATAAAACGTAATATGGTTAGGTGCATTTACAGATAATGAGAATAATACTCATTTGGCAAATTAGATTTTATAAAAGGCGGGGTTTTGAACGGAAAAATGGTTCTCTCCGCTTTTTTATTTAAAAGAACTTTTCCTCTGTAACGAAACTCTTATTTTTGGGATATATAAGTAGAATCGATTGAAAGGAGGGGGGGTAGTGGGTGACCGCATTGAAGAAATATACAAAGAACACGCCCGAAGCGTATACCGGTTCTTGCTCTCACTGTCTCACGACTCGGATACGGCGGAAGAACTGACTCAGGAAACTTTCTATCGCGCCGTCTATTCTATCGGTCAATATGATGGTAGCTGTAAAATATCGGTTTGGCTTTGTCAGATTGCTAAACACGCCTGGTATCAAGAATTGCGGAGGCGAAACCGACACGCCGCGCAGGAGCTGACTGAAGATATACCCGGCTCATCAACGCCTGAACAATTGGTTCTGCTGACCAGTGATAAGTTATCCTTGTATAAGGCAATCCATGCCTTGAGCGAGCCGATGAGAGAAGTTGTCCATATGAGGCTTTCCGGAGAGTTCTCCTTTTCGGAAATTGGGGAAGTCCTCGGCAAAAGCGAAAACTGGGCGCGGACAACTTTTTATAGGGCAAAGCAAAAAATAATGGAGGTGTTGTCATGTTGAAATGCTGTATCGTTAAAGACTTATTGCCTGGTTATGTCGACGGACTGCTCAGCGAAGAAACGACAGCGGAAGTCGAACAGCATTTGAAGGAATGTAACGACTGCCGTTCGGACTATGAAAAGATGAAATCCCCTGTCAACATACCGCTGCCGCCAACTACGGATAAAGAGGTGGATTTTTTAAAGAAAGTCAGGCGCAAGGCGTGGGGCATCGCTATCTGCCTATTTGTCATCGGCATATTGATTGGCATTGCCGGCATTTACATTGGGGAAACCGATGACGCGCCCGGCGCTGCGCTAATTGGTATCCTGCTGATGATAGGTTTGGTAGTGCTTGGCGTGAAAGCCGCCTGGCGCAGACGCTGAGTATTCCATAATGTGAAAAATAGAGATTGGTCTATTTTGCTAGCAATGGCCCAAGCAGCGATCAGCAACAAAGACTAATCGAAATAAGGTTTAACATAGTACAAATATAGGTCTTAAAGCCTTATATACCAAGGTTTTAAGAGACTAGTAAAATAAATAAAGTAAGGGTATTGTCTTTTAGTATTTTTAAGAGACAGTACCCTATTTTTATTAGCATTTTTAGTATCAAGTAGATTTTTCTTAAAACCTTAAAATCAAATCCTTAAAATTATATAACAACAAAAATATATCATGTTACAATAAAAATTTATTGTTAAACAATAAAAAACGTGTTAAAATCATATTAACAATAATAAGTGAGTTGTTGTTTTTATAAAACATGGTTCAACACTCTTTTTAAAGATAGCTGTTTTTATTATTGGAACTCCAGTTCTTGTTTTGTGTATATTTTGGTTGCCTGGATAGCCGCTAGAGATGCAGCAGCGCAGCCAAAGACTGCCTACTTGAAGTAAAAAGATGCCATTGAAATGATAAATATATAATTATTTTGTGAGGTTGCATGATGTACGATATTGTAATAGTAGGGGCAGGCCCTGCCGGATCTAACCTTGCACGATTAATCGGTGACAGATATAAAGTTTTATTGATAGATAAAAGGGACCTGGAAAATGAGAAACCAAATAACCTTATAAATAAATGCTGCGGCGGATTACTGGCCCCCGATGCTCAGAAAATGATTGCAAGGTTGGGTTTAGGGATACCTAAAGATATTCTGGTTAATCCGCAGCTATTTGCTGTAAGAACCATTGATCTGACTAATCATCTGGAAAGGCTGTACCAGAGATTTTATTTTAACATGGATAGGAACAAATTCGATAGATGGATGGTTTCTTTGCTCCCAACTGGAGTTGATAAGAGATTTAACTCACATTTCAAACACTTGGCTGAAATACCAGGTGGATATGAAATCAGATATATAAATAACGGGCAAGAGATATCGGCGAAGACAAGAATTATCGTAGGTGCTGACGGTGCCTGTTCCAGGATAAGGAAGTCTATTGGTAAAGATACCAATACTCCTGACAGGTACATTGCAATTCAAGAATGGTATGAAAGCACAGATTATATGCCTTATTTCACAGCAATTTTTGATGAAGAAATAAGTGATTTCTACTCCTGGGTCATACCAAAGGATAATTATGTATTAGTAGGGGCAGCCCTTAGACCTGGAGAGAAGACGAGGGTTAAGTATAATTTATTAAAAACAAAACTAACACAGCTAGGTTTTATTTTTAATAACAAACTAAAAACAGAAGGGGCGTATATTTATAGGCCCAGGAAGGTATCGCAGCTCTGTGTGGGAAGGGATAGTATAGCCCTGGTCGGTGAAGCAGCAGGGGCGATTAGCCCTAGCTCGGCAGAAGGAATCAGCTATTCATTAAAAAGTTCATTATACTTAGCCCAGAGTCTGGAAGAGGGAATAGATGGATTTTTAGATAGATATAATCAGAGGATAAAGGATATCAGGTTAAATTTACTCATTAAAAATTTAAAATCCCCAGCTATGTATAATCCATTTCTTAGACAGTTCGTTATGAAATCAGGTGTGCAAAGTATTAAATAGTGATAATGAGACAGGTTATTGATACAAGCGTGACAATGATCCCGTTCCTTCGTTACCGCCAAAATAAATAAGGAACGTATTCTATCTCTTTTTATATAATAATTCGATATTTTTTGGGTTAAGAAAGTCGAGCATCGTTAAAATAGCTTTGTTATTATGTAGATGCAAAGGAGGTGAGATAATGTTAAACCAATTGAATCATGTGATTGACTATATTGAAGATCATTTAACCGATGATCTGTCCCTTGAAATAATTTCTGAATATGCTGGGATCTCTGACTATCATTTTAGAAAGATATTTTTTTATCTTTCAGGGTTGACTCTTAATGAATATATCAAAAACAGAAAATTGTCGGAAGCAAATAAGGATTTATTACATGGAGAAAAAGTAACGGATGTTGCTTTTAAATATGGTTATCAGTCAATTGACGGCTTTACGCGGTCATTTAAAAAATGGAGCGGATTTTTACCCTCGGATGTAATAAAAAAAGGCATTAGCAAATCGTTCCCCAAACTTTCATTCGTAATAACCGTCAAGGGAGGAATTCCTATGGAATTTAGAATTGAAGATAAACCGGCGTTTAATCTAGTCGGCGTAAGCAAACGTGTTCCTATGCAATTTGAAGGTATTAATAACGAGATTGTAAAGCTTGCCGAAAGCATAACAGACGAACAAAAAGAAGAAATGCATTCTCTTCAAAATATAGAGCCTTATGAAATTGTCAATGCTTCTTATGAAGCTGACACTAATTTCTTAAAAGAAGAAGGAGATTTAACTCACTTGATAGGTATTTTAACGACTGAAAATCAAGTAAGTGATTTATTAAATAAAGTGCCGGTCGAAGCTTGCACTTGGGCAATATTTCCGAATGAAGGACCATTTCCTTCTGCGTTACAAGAAACAATGGCAAAAATATATTCAGAATGGCTTTCTTCTTCCAATTACGAAGTAATCAATGCCCCCGCTTTTTCTTTTACTAAAATGGATAAACATAAAAAAGATTACGCCTATAGTGAAGTTTGGATTCCTGTTCGAAGGAAATAAAAAATGAGAGAATATCTGGCTGACGCAGAAAATGGCAGAACTTTATAATGTGGAAGTTCAAACGATTAATGAACATATCACTAAGATTTTAGGATTTATGTAAGCAGACAGAGTGAAGAAGGGGGTGTACCCAAGAAATGTTCACTGGAGCACTTATCTCGTTTCATTTTGGAACACTTTATGATAAAATTATGGCACTTTATATTCAGAACGCTTTAGGAATTTCAAGGGATTCTTAATTGATTTGGTGTGATTATCATCAGATTAGGTTAATACAAGGCGGAGAAAACAGTCCTTTGTATCGAGGTCTTAGGTAGAAATGTAAAATCAATATGCCCCCGAAGAAAGTAGGTAGCCAGCATGATACAAGAAGTGATGCAACATATTTATCGCATTCCCATTCCACTGCCCGAAAACCCGCTTAAAGAACTCAACTGCTATCTAATTCGAGGCAAAAAACGCAACCTTATGATTGATACCGGCTTCCGTCATGAGATATGTCGGCAGGCTCTGCTTACGGGCCTGGATGAATCCGGGATTAACATGGAGGAGACAGATGTGCTTCTGACCCACCTTCACTCCGATCATACCGGACTTATTTCGGATGTGGTCAGTAATGAGAGCCGAGTATTCATTAATGAACTGGACCGCAATTGGCTCACGCGCTATCCCCGTTTTGAACTCGAAGAGCAGACAGATAAGTATCTTGTCGCTGCCGGCGTCAATGCAGAAATGATTGCTACTGCCGCACAAACTCATCCTGGCCGTAAATTCGCCCCTGACCCCGATTTCAACCGGTATGAATACCTTTCCCACGGAGATGTATTGACAGTGGGTGATTATCGTTTAGAAATTATTCATACACCCGGGCACACACCCGGGCATCTTTGCTTGTGGCTGGAAGAGCAAAAGACAATGTTTACCGGTGACCATATTTTATTTGATATCACTCCCAATATTACTCATTGGACAAATTGTGAAAATTCCTTAGGACATTATTTGGATAGTCTGCGAAGAATATACCTTTATGACGTACAAACAGCCCTTCCCTCCCATAGAACCGCAGGAAATTTTCACTCCCGGATTGACGAATTGCTGCGGCATCACGAAATTCGGTTGAGTGAGTGCTTGGAAGCGGTGCGGAAAGAGCCGGGCCTATTGCCCTTTGAGATCAGCGGACGGATGACATGGCGTATTCGCGCCAAAGACTGGAATGACTTCCCAATCAGTCAAAAATGGTTTGCTGTAGGTGAATGCCTGGCTCATTTGGATCACTTGATGCACACTGGGGATGTCCGTGAAGAGGTAGACAACGGATTATTAAGATACTATCCAGCTTGAAAATTCATCTTGTGTGCTCTCGTCCTTCATTTACAACACTATATATGCTGTCAAGCTTACGCTAGCGCTTACCAGAGCAGGCCAAGCAGTCATCAACAACAAAGTGAGAATTGAGAAGTAGGACGAATGGTGTGAAAGCCTTGCGCCATAATAAGTTAAGGGATTTTAGTATCATATAATAGGGTGCTGGCGGATACAATTTCGGATGTCAGCCCCCTATTTCTATAAGATCAGACTAAAGACTTAATTAATGAAATAATCCCAGAGATATTTTGTAACATAATTAAAGGATTTGCCACCCACATTGTAGTATTAAGAAGAGGAAAATATAAAGGCTAACCTGGTTGGATTATTGTCAGCAAATGACCAATCTTAAGAAGATACTGCGAGATGTCTAATTAATGTTCAATAATTCTTAACCTTGAAGGCTAAGGATTTTTTTTATCTATTCGCGTAAGCGCTCATTGATTATAAATGAGGTGAGAAAAGTGACGGTGCGGGAAGAAATCGAAGAACGTGAATTATCCGGGCTTGCCCCCCAGGCTACCCTGGCCGGCCGGTCTGCGGGGAGGAAGATTAAGGAAGAGCCCGATCCGATCCGGACCTGTTTTATGATTGACCGGGATAGGATAGTACACTCCAAATCTTTTCGGAGATTAAAACATAAAACCCAGGTTTTTGTGGCTCCGCCCGGCGACCATTACCGTACCCGCCTGACCCATACCCTGGAAGTCAATCAGATCGCCAAGACCATCGGTGCAGGTCTAAACCTCAATCTTGATCTGATAGAAGCCATAGCTCTGGGGCATGATGTTGGGCATACTCCGTTTGCCCATGCCGGCGAACAAATACTGAACGAATTGACGGGGGGGAACTTTCGCCATAATGAGAATAGTGTCAGGGTTTTAACCCGGATTGAACAGCACCGGGGGGAACGCAGCGGATTAAACCTGAGCGCGGAAGTTTTGGATGGAGTTTTACATCACAGCGGTTATGGAAAAATCGCTCCCCGGGCCGCTACCCTGGAGGGGCAGGTTATCCGGATCAGTGACAAGATTGCATATGTTCAGCACGATATAGATGATGCCATCAGGGCGGGATTACTGACCCTTGATCAAATTCCCGGTGAATTCCTGAAGGTATTAGGGACTACCCACAGCCAGAGGATTGCGACCCTGGTAATCGATACCATTGATCATTCCCGGAACTTGCTAAACACTGATGCGGCTCCGGTAGTGGAACCGGGACCGGAAACTGAACGAGCTTTATTGGGGTTGCGGGAGTTCATGTTTGAAACCATATATCGAGGGTCGGTATGCCAGGCCGAGAGAAGCCGGGCCATGTTTATTATTGAACACCTTTACGATTACTATAAAAAGTTCCCCGAGAAAATGAGTCCGCTCTATTTGCAGATAGCTGATGAAGAAGGGATGGAGAGAGCGGTCGTGGATTATATATCCGGTATGAGTGATGCTTACTGCATCAGCCTCTTTAAAGATATATACATTCCCCGATCACTGGTGCCGGGAGCAGGTAGGGGTTTTGAAATCAAGGACCCGGTTACATGGTGAATATTATAGCAATCTGAAATCTGATTTTTTCTTTGAAATTAAAAAGGGATTTTCCTATCTATATAGAATAGTAGGTGGAAACCATGGCAAAATACGACGATGATCAAAACATTCGTGAAATTGAATCCCGAATTGACATTGTCGAACTAATATCCGAAACGGTTCAGTTGAGCCGCAAAGGTAATAATTATTGGGGGTTGTGCCCTTTCCATCAGGAGAAAACAGCATCCTTCAGTGTCAGCCGGGACAAGCAGATGTATTATTGCTTCGGGTGTCACGCCGGCGGCAACATTTTCTCTTTTATAATGAAGAAGGATGGTTTGGACTTTAAAGAAGCCCTGGAGGTATTGGCGGCCAAGGCCGGAGTTGAAATCAAGCGTAACCTGGATCGCAAGGTAATCGACAAACGCAAACAGATCATTGCCGTTAATAATGCGGCCGCCCAGTTTTATCACTCCCTGCTCAGCGGCGATCGGGGCCGGGAGGCCCGGGATTACCTGGAAAAAAGAGGGATATTTCGGGAAACCATGGAGACTTTTCAGCTGGGTTATGCCCCGGATGAATGGAGCCGGCTGCAGGATTATCTGCTGAAAAAGGGCTTTGCGGCGGAAACCTTAAAAGCTGCGGGTCTGATCCGGCGCAGTGAAAACCAAAACCGGTTTTATGACTTGTTCAGGCACAGAATCATATTCCCCATAGTTCAAACCCAAATGGATGTGGTGGGATTCGGGGGCAGAAGCATGGGAGACAGCCACCCCAAATATTTGAACACGGCGGAGACTGATTTATTCTCCAAAAGAAAAAATCTCTACGGGCTGGCTCAGGCTCGCGAAAACATCAGGGAGAAAAACAGCGCCATTCTGGTTGAAGGCTATATGGACTGCATAAAAATGCAGCAAACCGGTATTAAAAATGTGGTAGCTTCTCTGGGCACAGCCTTGACCGAGGACCAGGCCCGGTTGTTGCGCAGGTATACGGAAAAGGCAGTTATTCTTTATGACGGTGATGAAGCCGGTCAGCGGGAGACTCTCAGAGCTATAACGGTTCTGAAGGAAGCAGATGTAAAAGTTGAGGTAATCAGTCTGCCTCCGGGCAAGGATCCCGATGAATATATAGATTATTATGGGAAAGAGGGATTTTGGCAGTATATAACGAATAATGGATATAGTGATATAGAATTTAAACTAAACCGATATCTTAGTGCTGCTGTAGTTCTTGATCTGGATGCGAAAATTAACATCATCAATTTGCTTAAACAGGATATCAGCAGCCTGTCCAGCGCGCTTGAGAAAGACCACTACCTCAAAATGCTGGCGCGAAAACTCAGGGTGGAAGAAAACCTGGTTTCACAGGAAGTTCAAAAAGGCTATAATTATAAGTCTGGCAGACAAGACAGGAATAATATTGAAATAATATGGGATAATTATAGATACGGTAATTATGGTATACAAGAGAAAATTCTGGCAGCAATGCTGAAAAATGAAACCGTATTTAACAAAATCAAGCGCAGAATAGGTATTAATTTCTTTGCCAATCCTAATTATCGGACCTTAGTCGCAAAATTTGACAAGCTGCAGGGGGATCATACTAAAAGAATGAAGGAAATGATTCATATAGCCTCCAATGAAGGTTTGGAATCGGATTACGCACGAATTGCGATGCTGATTGATAAACATAATCCAGATGAAGCCAGGGAAGTGGAAGAGTTTATTATAAGGGTGGAACAGAAGAAGGCAGAACACCAATGGCAAAAAGCCTTTGCTCAATTAAAAACCCTGGATGATTCCGGAGATTTCGATTCGGTACTAGACTATATTTTGAAACTTGATAAATTATCCGAGGCTGCCCGGGAAGGGGGGATACTATGAAACTGGAACGTAAAATGGCAGATAGCATTAGTACTTTAGCCGAAAAGGGAAAGAAAAAGAAGAATCTGACTTATGATGAAATCATGGAAGAACTGCAGAGTTTTAATTTGGAGCCTGACCTTCTGGATGATATTCTTGAGCATCTGCAAACTCTGGGAATTGTGGTGGGAACAGATAATGACTCTGATGCTGATGAAACCGAGCATGAAAGCATCGAAAACGAAAAAGTAATCATACCCGATGGCGTGGAAATAGATGACCCGGTCCGGATGTATCTAAAGGAGATAGGCAGGGTAAGGTTGCTTACTGCCAACGAAGAGATCGACCTGGCCTTGCTGATTGAAAACGGCGATGAAGAGGCCAAACGCAAACTGGTTGAGGCCAACCTCAGGCTGGTGGTAAGCATTGCCAAACGGTATGTAGGCCGGGGCATGCTTTTCCTGGATTTAATCCAGGAAGGCAATCTGGGTTTGATGAAAGCGGTAGAAAAATTTGATTACCGTAAGGGCTTTAAGTTCAGTACCTATGCCACTTGGTGGATCAGACAGGCGATAACCAGAGCCATAGCCGATCAGGCGCGAACGATCAGAATACCGGTGCATATGGTGGAAACCATAAACAAACTGTCGCGGGTTCAGCGGAGCCTGCTGCAGACCCTGGGGAGGGAACCTACCCCTATGGAAGTAGGCCAGGAGATGGATATCCCGGTTGAGAGAGTAATCGAAATTATGAAAGTAGCACAGGAGCCAGTTTCTCTGGAAACCCCGATTGGTGAAGAAGACGACAGCCATCTGGGAGACTTCATAACCGACGAAGAGGCTGAGTCTCCGGAGGAATCAGCCTCCTTTGTACTGTTGCGTGAACATATGGATGGAATTTTGAACACCCTGACGGATAGAGAAGAGAAGGTATTGCGCCTGCGATTTGGCTTGGACGATGGCCGGCCCCGTACCTTGGAAGAAGTGGGGCAGGAATTTGGAGTCACCCGGGAGAGAATAAGGCAGATTGAGGCCAAGGCTCTGCGGAAGCTCCGTCATCCCTCCCGCAGCAAGAAACTTAAGGACTACATTGAGTAACTGTCTATGATCCAAAAGCACTATAAAATTATGATGGGTCGTATTGACAGGACTTCCTAATGATTATATAATAAGCTTCGTTGGGTCCTTCCTCGATAGCTCAACGGTAGAGCATCCGGCTGTTAACCGGAGGGTTGTAGGTTCGAATCCTACTCGGGGAGCCATTAGATATCATTAGCGGTAAGTACTGAATTTACCGCTTTTTTTCTGGTAAGAGTCCCCAAAAATAAAATATGAATGCTATTGATTTTTGCGGGAATTTTATATATACTAACTCTTGCGGAGTTTTTCCAGTACTCCGGGCCTATAGCTCAGTTGGTAGAGCTACCGGCTCATAACCGGTTGGTCCCAGGTTCGAATCCTGGTAGGCCCACCATATTAGCAGTCAGAGGTCGGAGACAAGAAACCAGATTTAAATTCGATTTTAGTTCTCCGACTTTCTAAAATGAGGTTGTTAGCCAGAAGGTAACCCGGCTTCCCGGCATTATACATCTGGCTTCCGACTTCTGTAATGGCCCCTTGGTCAAGCGGTCTAAGACACCGCCCTTTCACGGCGGTAACGGGGGTTCGAGTCCCCCAGGGGTCACCATTTCGGGCGATTAGCTCAGCTGGGAGAGCGCCTGCCTTACAAGCAGGATGTCGGCGGTTCGAGCCCGTCATCGCCCACCAAGTCCAATATATCGGGATTTGTGAAGGCTAAAACTGTCAATAACTGGTAACAATAACAGGCGGTCAAGCCGAAACACACTTCTAGATTTTAGGTCACTTTCTATCCATGTGGTAAATCCACGGAGAGGAAGTGACTTTTGTTTTTTCTGAAAAAATATTTAAAATCCGAAAACCCGCATTACAATTCCTTGACAAGTTTTTTCCCGATGCTATTTTTCAGTAAAGGCCTTTTTTAAGGGCTAATGGAAATTCATGGAAGGAGATTATTGGGATGATATTACAAATGGCAATTAGAAATTTTTACCAGCAAAAGACCTTTGAAGATGTATCTGAAAAAACTATGGAGAATTATGAAGAACTCTTCAAGCAATTTCAAAAGTATTGTTCAGATGATCAGATAATTGATGTTGCTGATATTACTAGCAATGTGATTAAAGGCTTTCTGTTATATTGCAGGGACGAAAGGGGTAATAAGCCTGGAAGCCTAGATTTTAAACTTAGAATTTTAAAAACCTTCTTCAATTTCTTAGTTGAAGAAAATGTAATTAAAGAATCACCTGCTAAAAAAATTAAATACCAGAACAGAAAGCCTGAAATACAAGTATTTAATGACCAGCAGGTGGATGCCATGTTAAATTATTTTGCGTCGTTTAAACTGCAACTAAATACATTCTTTGGCTATCGGGACTATACGATATTCAAAACCCTCTTGCTTAGTGGTTTACGGCTTGGTGAGATATCAAACCTTCAATGGGTTAAGATTGACTTTAAAGAAGGTGAAATGCGGGTATTTGGGAAACAGCGAAAAGAGGTTAAGGTTTTCATTAATGAAGAATTAGAAAACGTTTTGTTGGACTATCAAACCGTAGTGGAACAGAAATTTAAGAAATTACCCGAATATGTGTTTATTAATCGGAAGGGAGAAAGGCTTGGAGAAAATGGTGTTGCGCAAGTTTTTAAGCGAGTTAAAAAGCATATGATAGAAGACCCAAAAACTAAACGGATATTTAAAAATATGCCTCGTATATCGCCTCATACTGCAAGACACTATTTTTGTAGCAAAGCGGTAACTTCGCAGAATTATAATGTATTTGAAATTCAGCAGCTGATGCGTCACAAATCTATTCAAACAACTCAGAGATATGTTCACATCTTTGAAAATGATTTAAAGGATAAATTTAAGAAGTTTAATCCGCTAGGTTAGATATAGATAAAAATTGATAAAGAGCAGCCTACTTGCCCTCTAGGGGGCTTTTTTTAATTTCTAGGTAAATACATGTTAATTTTTCCAGTTGCTTGGCTTAAATCACAATGCTATCATAATAGAACAAATGTTCTGCAAGGTGTTGTTCATGGATGGAAAGAGTCATCCTTCATTCTGACCTCAATAATTTTTATGCTTCTGTCGAGTGCCTTTATAGGCCTAAAATTCGTAATTGTCCAGTTGCGGTATGTGGTGATCCGTCAGCCAGGCATGGTATTGTACTAGCCAAAAACTATTTAGCTAAATCTACTGGCATTAAAACTGGTGAAGCGATTTGGCAAGCAGTGCAAAAGTGTCCTAACTTGGTTGTTGTCCCGCCGAATTTCCCTTTATATCTTAAATATTCAAGGTTAGTTAGAAAAATATACTCTCATTACACTGATCAAATCGAACCTTTTGGGCTTGATGAATCATGGTTAGATGTGACAGGGAGCAGTATTTATGGAACTGGTGAACGCATAGCCAATGAGATAAGAGAACGTGTTAAGGCTGAACTAGGGGTTACGGTATCTATCGGTGTCAGTTGGAACAAAATCTTTGCAAAGCTTGGCTCCGATATGAAAAAGCCCGATGCCACTACAATTATAAACCATGATAACTATCAGCAAGTTGTTTGGCCTTTACCAGCGGGAGACTTGTTATATGTGGGCAAAGCTACACAAAAAAAGCTTTATAATCGTAGTATTAGCACCATTGGAGATATTGCCAATGCCAAGCCACAATACTTAAGAGCATTCTTAGGTAAATGGGGCGAATTCCTTTGGGTTTTTGCCAATGGATATGATGAATCACCAGTAACCCGTATGGGTACAGAAGCCATTATAAAATCAATTGGAAACAGCAGCACAACCCCACGTGATTTAAAGAATGATACGGATGTGAGTATTGTGCTTTATGCCTTGTGTGAATCGGTATCAATGCGTTTACGGGAGCAAGGACTTAAATGTACTACTGTGGAAATATACGTTAGAGACAATGAACTTTTTTCTATAACACGTCAGCAAAAACAGCAGAGAGCAACGGATTTAAGCAGCGAGATTCATGATGCTGCTATGGCAATATTTAAGGCTAATTATTCATGGGTTAAGCCAATCCGGACTATAGGGGTAAGGGGATATGGCCTTATATCAGCCAACAATAGTATACAGTTATCATTTTTCGATAATGAGGAACAACGCCTGAAGCTTGAACATTTAGAATCTACGATAGATGATATTCGTAGACGGTTTGGCAATCTCAGTTTACAGCGTGCAGTGATGCTTTCTGACCGAGAACTTGGCAAACTTAACCCTAAAGATGATCATATCATCCATCCAGTGGGATACTTTTAAAGGGGTATTAGCATGTGTGGCAGGTATTACATTTCGCTTGAAGATGAAGAGATTCAAAAGATCATTAAGGAAGTGCAAGAGCGCCATAAAGATAACACTGATTTAAATGAAATGAAAACAGGTGAGATATTCCCTACAGATATTGTACCTATCATAACCCCGCAATCTGTATCTCTGATGAAATGGGGCTTTTATCGGTATGATAACAAAGGCCAAATTATTAATGCGCGGATTGAAACCATGTATGAGAAGACTATGTTTCGCAAAGCTAATAGATGTTTAATACCAGCAAGTTATTTTTACGAATGGGAAACCAAAGGCAAGAAAAAGCAGAAATATACAATTGGAATAGGCAATATTATCTACATGGCTGGTGTATATCGGATAGAGTGAGATAGTTTAACCCCACGCTTTGTTATCCTGACCAGACCAGCTTCAACTAGTATTTCTTTTATTCATGAGCGTATGCCCATAATTTTACCTCAAGATGTCCATAAATCTTGGTTATCAGGAAATATGGATAATATTAACGCTTTTGAATATTCAACAGAAAACTTAAATTATACTGAGGTTAATTAACATGTATGACCAATATTATTGTAATCCTAATAAAGTCAATGTAAGTGTCAAGGCTATTTTCAATGCGGACGGAGGAATTAGGCCAATTTCCTTTGTTTGGGAAGATGGCCGCGAATTTAACATCGATAAAATCATTGATATACGCCGTGCTGCTAGCTTGGAAGCTGGAGGTATAGGAATTAGATACACTTGCATGGTATTAGGCAGACAGACTTATCTTTTTTTGGATGATGACCATTGGTTCATGGAAAGAAAATAAAATCTGCACCTAAAATACCTTTAAAATTCACTAACCTGCATTTTGGCCCTTTCAATATATCTCTTTTATTATATTTTAAAAGCCTCCTATATTTTTACGATTATTATATTATATCCTTATAGAAGGATTTATATGGAAACGAGTGGAATTATTAGTTTAATACTCGTATTGGGGGATTTTTTATGTCAAGTCAAATTAAATCACTAAGATTTAAACTTAATAGTTTAATTCAACAGATAGAAACCTTTCCTCAGGGAGAATGGAAAAGAGTAGAGATATTTGAAAATTGGGTTGATGATATTAATCAAACTGTTAAAAATCTAGAGAAGTTGGGTGATGATACTTTTATTGGTATACCTTTATTCAAGTTTGTTCCAACTCATTATTCCCAATCATGCAAAACAATAAATGATAGAGGTTATGAAGCCCTAAAAATACATTTAAATATGATTAAACAATTGATTGACAATCCAACCATAATAAAAAATACTGGCTTCAAAAGACAGGATACAAAACATAAAGTGTTCTTGGTTCATGGGAAAGATAACAATGCTAAAGCCGAGTTAGAATCACTTATTTATAGAGTAGGATTGGAACCAGTGGTTTTACATAGACAAGCAAATCTTGGCAAAACAATCATTGAAAAAGTAGAAAAATATTCTGAAGTTGATTATGCTGTGGTATTATTAACCCCCGATGACGTGGGAGCATTATTTGTAAAAGATGGATTTCCTGATTTAAAACCTAGGGCAAGGCAAAATGTTCTTTTTGAATTAGGTTATTTTTGTGGGCTACTGGGAAGGTCTAAAGTAAGTTGTATAATGAAATCTACAGTGGAGAAACCGTCCGATATAGATGGAATAGTATATTTACCTTATTCAAATTGTGTAGATGAAATTGAATATGATCTCAGACTAGAATTAAAAGAAGCTGGTTTGATTGATTAAAATAAATAGAAAGCATTACTTTATTAAATAGAAGAAATGCAAAAAATCATTAATGAATTTAAAGGTGAGCAAGGATATAGTAATAGCTTGGATAGTATTCCTGATTTGCGAAGGCATATTAAATCAGAAGATATAGGAAAATATTGATAGTTAAATCTTACTTAAAATTAACACTAAGCAATTTATATTAAAAATATAATATAAATATAATAATATAATTGTTAATTAAAAAATATTAATGTATAATATATTTAAAATTACATAATAATATAAAAAAGAAAGGTGGTTAGTAAAATGCCATTTGAAGTGTGGGAAGCCCAAATTGTTGAAAATCCATTGTGGATTAGACTGTCGAAATACACACTCGTGGTAAGTAGGGCTATAAGGGAAGAAATTGAGTCAGATTATATTCAATTAAGTTTCGATAAGAAAAATAAGATAATTAAATTGAAAGGTGTTGCAGCTGATGAGCCAGGTGCAGTTAAAATGGATAAGACTAAAATAAATGGCAAAGGATTTTTTGAAAAGTTTTCAATTAATACTGATGAACCAACAAAATATGAAGCGAGGTTCGATGAAAAAGAGCAAGGTTGGTTAATAAAAGTAGGATAACACGAAATAAAAAAATATTAGAGACTGTCTATTTAGATAGTCTCTTTTTTTTGAAATTTTTTAAGTAATGTTAAAATAATAAAAATACAATAATTATATTTAAAATAAACTTAAATAAAAGTGAACTTGAATATTAATCAGAAAGATGTTGACAATCATAACAAGGTTGTTAATAATATAGACAAGACCACAGATGCCCAACAAAATTAAAATTAAAATTGAAAGGGGAATGATTTAATGTTAGTTCAACAAAAGACATTTTGGGAAGTAAAAGATGGTGAGGTGATAATTAATTCTCAAAAATATCAAGAGATAAGCAAAAAACTAAAGGTAAAACATTATAATAAGCTAAATTGGAATCATCCTATCATATTAAAAATTATTGAATTAAATCCCCAATATTGTATGAGAAAAGTTGTGACAATGTTAGAAATGTATTATTGGAAATTTGATACGTATGAAGAATTTATAAAATATTTAGAAATTTATTTAAGTCGAGATGTAACAAATGTTGATTTAATGATTGATAAATTAATTCTTCCGTATGAGGTAAAAGGATATGGCAGCTTATCTAACTTCGATCAGGGCATATTTAAAGATTTTTTATTTAATTGGTATAGCAGATGGGAATACCCTGAGCGTCATCAGCCTGAACAAGTTAGATGTGATGAAGATTATTTACGAGTTGATATGACAGATGGCAATTGGTATCACGTGAGATCAGCGGATGTATGGTGGTAGGGATTAATATCAGGGGGTACAAGCTGCCCCCTAGCCTATAAAGGAGGTTACCATGAACATCAGTAAAACCAGAGGAATTTTATATTTAATCGCAAAAATTCTAGGTGATATCAGCGCAGTTAAGAACCAAACAGTAGGGAAACGTGTTGTCAGGAGAGTAGCAGGTCGTGTTAGTGGTAAGATGATGGGGAAATTTTTTAAGTAGGGATTATCAAAGACGATGAAATTATAAAGGAGGCGAAAAATAAGATGGCAAAGGTTGATAAAATAATTGATAAAATATGGGATGAATTTGCAATAGCATTTAGATTATTAAGCAGACCTGCAACAGTTGATAGGGCAAACGAAATATACAATGAATTAAAAAGAATAAAAGATGAAGAGCCAGAAAATTTTGAAAAATTACAGGCGATAGCCCGTATATAGCAATGATCCTGCTAAACAAAGGAAAGCGATAGCTATATATGTAGAATTACATGGAAATAAAAAAGGGGGGAATAGAAAATCAAAGGACGGATTCCGACCTTTGAAAACTCAGGCAGAAATTGCCAAAGAAATAGGCATTAAAATGATACCAGTAATTATCAAAGAAGAATTGATCGATGAAAACGAAAAACTAAAAAAATTAATCGCAAGTAATTTTGGCAGATTAAAAAATGATCCTGAGAAACAGAGAAAAGTAGTTGTGAAGTATGTGGAGTTGTGCGGGTATAAAAAGGGAGATAATCAATTTAGCATGTGCGATAATCGCATGTCCATAGATGAAATTGCCAAACAATTAGGAACTAATAAGCGTTCTTTACAAGAATTACTTGAAATAGAACGTAAGCTTACTCCTGAAGTTAAGGAGCTACTAGACACAGGAATTATATCTAAGACCTCTGCAAGTAAGATATGGGTTAAATTATCAGAACAAGAACAAGAAGAATTATTGAATGAATTAGGGAGAGAGAAGATTGAGGAGACACAGATCAGCCCTCTCAGGAGCGTTTTCTTCTGAGGGGGTACATTTACCTTACCCAAGTTATATACTCTTCACCTGCGGAGGATTTTGGCGTTTTTTTAAATTGGTGTATTGCTTGAAGGGCTGGAAACCTTGATATATAGGCGTTTTGAGGCATTTTGAAGAATGGCGTTATATTGGGGTTTATAACTACTTATAAATCATGATCCCTTTATCGTATCTGCTATTCATTTGACAAAATTTTGTCATACGATAAATTACCGAATGGTCAATTTGACGCGCTCGGTAGAGTTAATCTATTTTTTAGGCACAGGTGGTTTGCTTGGAGTGTTACCCCTATCAGATATTTTCTGACTAGGTGGTGAACTTGGTTTGGGAGTAGATGGCTTTTGATTACTACTCATGATTAATATCTCTCCTATTTCTTTTTTACTGGTGGTCTTACAGGTGTATCTGATAATGGGATTTTTTTACCAGGTTGTTCAATTAGTTTTATAATAGGTTGTTCTTTATCTGCCATTGGATAAGCCTCCTTTAATATTTAATAAACTAAATATAATAAGAAAAACCACACCTAAGATAAATGACCAAATAGATATACCATTACACCATTGTACTTTATTAACATATTTGTTTGGAGGAATCTCTTTTAAATCATCCTTATAAATTTCATCTAATATTTCGATTTGTCTTTCGAATCCTTTTGTTCCATATTGGAAAGATATTAGTGTTGATAGCATACTTAACGCAAACATAATCCATGCAAAGCCTAACCAATATAGATTATGAATAGTACTATATATTGCAATTTTATCTACAAAAGTCAAAGAAAGTCCAAAAGCACCAGCAGCAAGGGTCAAGATAGCTTTATCATTCATTTCTGCATGTTTAGCTTTGCTTTCGATATTTCTATTTCGTTCATTAAGGTATACTTCATAGGTGCTGTCATCTTTGGTTTTATTATTCATTTTCATCACCATAGTATATGATACCATAATATTCCACATGGTTAATAAAGATTTATATGTTAAGAAGGTTGATACACATAAACGCATTTAAACAGTCAATTTTAAACTTTCAACAAAATCAAGATGAAACCATTATTAATAAGATTTTTGAATTATCAGATATTAATTTCTTAAAGTTGAATGGCCTACAGCAATATTATGATGATTTTATTGATAATCAGTATTTTGATGACGATGAAGAAGAATTCTATAAAAAATCAGATACACATCATACCTATCCCGAACCTGAATATTACATTGCTATTAAAATAAAGGTTCTAAGAGAGAAAATCACTCATGAATCCCATTTTACTAGGAAATCGTTTACCAGAGAAAGGCAAATATATAACGATGCGTTAGAGTATCTTAAAGAAATATTCGGGATTGAAAAATATGAAGATATTTTTGGTGATGATATGATTGAGATTATGAATTATCTGCCTCGAATAGGTATTTCTATAAAGGAACTAACTGAAATCCATAAAGTCTTATTTAGTGATAAATCTCGATATCTCCTTGATGATGAATATATTGGAAAACGAGAGTTAATAAATCAACAGTTAAAAGAAAGCCTAAAAAATGCCTTGTTAAAGGTTGAAGTGAAAAATCGAACAGATAAAGAGATTGTAAAATTTACTAATAGAGTATTATCAACAACTTTTATTTACCTTCAAATAAAAGAAACTGGATCAGTTAGATTACAAAGAAATAATAAAAAGGATGTTTATGTAGTAGTACCAACATGGGATAAACCCTTGGCTACAGCTTTAGGATTTGAGACAAAAGAAGAAGATTTACAAATGTCCCTAAATAGGAATCAGTACAATTTGTTAAAAAGAATATTAAGTATTATAAATAGGGACATAGAACAAGGGAATATTAATCAATATAAATATACAGATTGGGGTAAAACTCGAATTAATAAACGTTATATTGCCAAGCAATTGAAAATGGAAGAAACAAATTTTAAACAACAATTGAATAGAATAAAGGAAAAAATTAAGATAAAAAATATTGAGAAATATTGTAACGTAAAATAGTTACACTTTCCCATATAATTATACTCTTATGGAAGGGTTTTTAAGGAACATCAATCCACCAGTTGTAACGCCAGAATATCAATTAATAGGGATTACCAGATGTTAAAAAATTTTTATTTAAGCTATACAATTGCGAATAACTAATTTTGGCCTTTAAAAATGGTCTAAAAGTACTAACTTTTGGACTACTAATTCCCCGTAAGTAGTGAAGGGGGTAAAACCTAATACTAATCTAAACCAGGGACATATCATAAGCAACGAATAAATGGTAACTTGAATCCCTAAAAATCAGGGATTCTATTATTTTCTGGTATCTGGCAAAGAAAGGAGTACAAAACATGAGTAACACAAAAATAATTTTCAATGAAGGAGGTAATTTTAATAGATTTGAACATTGATAAATTAGAAGTTAATTATCCATACAAAAATTACAATCATTTATGCCAACTTTTAAATATTCCATCAATCAGAGGCAATACCAAAAAGAAAGTGCTTAATGAATTAGCGAGATACGTAAAATTTCACAATGAAGGACAGAAAATTATAATTGATGAAAAATATCAAATTCCCAAACCTAAAATTGATAAAAGAGGTAGAGGTGAGAATAGCAGGGCTGCGAATACGATTTACGGCAAATATATTGACAAATTAATACTGGATGTATTAGCTCAGAATCTAGAAAAAAATATGAAAACAGTGTCTTTTAGTAAATTTGTTTTGTTAAGAGAGCTTGAAATGATCAATCAGGATTACACAAAGGGTCTTGACAATAAAGGCAAAGCAGCAGAACTTTTAAATATGAATTTAGTACATGTTGAAGATTTTTTTAATAATTCATATAGTAAACTTAAAAAAACATTAGAATCATCTTTAAACAGGCTAAGTTGTAAGTCCCTGATTACTTGGAAACCTGTAATTATTATAGTTATTCAAAATGGTAATGAAAGAGAAACGCATGTAGCGGATGATTATGAAGAAAGATTGATTACAAGTTTAGAAGTTATAACAATGAAAGAATTAAAGTGTAGTGATCGAAGAGAAGTTGTAATATCAAGTAAATGGAGTGAATTTAAAAATAGAGTAAATAAAATGGTGAAAGACCAAGAGTATAAAGAACTTGAAAAATTTAAAGATTTTGAGGGTTTTGAAGGATTTAAATATTATTATAGGGGCTACAAATTCAATTACAATGATTTTATCATTGAAGAACTTGAGCGAGTTAACAGGTATTTGCTTGAATATGATGATAGGCTAAAGACCAAAAGAGACCTGAATGAAACCCTAGTCACAAATTACAAGGCCAGTAATAAAACCAGATTTTCACGTAACGTAGAAGATAAAAAAATTTGTGATGAATTAAGTATTTTCCAACCGCACAAGGTATCTGCTAGTTATGTCAAGGATCATGATTTATTGGTTGATAAATATATTAAAAACTAGATGAGACAAAAGTGGACCGTTTTCAAACTTCCTAATAAATATATATATCTTTATAACCTTTGAAAACGGTCCACTTCTGTAAAAGATATATATTTCTTTGTTTAATTGATTATGCGAGGGGCTTGCCCCCGAAGCCCGTGCCCAACTTGTTGGGGTGCGGAACCTGCCCGGAGGGCTATTATAATCAAGGCAGCGTTAAATG
Source organism: Syntrophomonadaceae bacterium (assembly GCA_034927445.1). Classification (GTDB taxonomy): domain Bacteria; phylum Bacillota; class Syntrophomonadia; order Syntrophomonadales; family Syntrophomonadaceae; genus PHAA01. The sequence continues at coordinate 37,492 of JAYFPZ010000027.1, read as the reverse complement.
CTGAAATCTCAATAACTTCACCTGAAGTTTTATTCTCCCAAGGATGAAGAGACATATTGCCTATTTGCCGGACAGCATGGATAACATCCAGAATATACGAAGGTGGATTCTTTTTTTCAATATATTTATCAATCTCCTTATATAAATCAGTATCTTTTATATCTAAAGAATGTAGTAATTGTTGTAAACCTTTTCTACTGAGTGCAGCACTTGCCTGAGAGCTAAAAGGTAATACGAGTTCTTGAAGAACTATAATAAGGGTTTGACATTCAGGGCAATAAATAAATTCTAGTTTATAACCACGAACAGATAATCCCTCCCTACAAAGGTGTTATTAATATTAGTATTATTTCCCTATTACTAAACACTAGTTCAATTATTAATAAATGTAAATATCTAACCCCCAATGGGGGTATCAAGTTGTTTGGCAAGCCAACCAACTTTTAAAATTCTCCTACGTCGAATTTTTTGACCAATATATTTTATGTATTTTTAAATGATAATTAAGCACTCCTGTTGCTTAGGCAATAAAATTTTCCTCGCGTTGCTTCGGAATATTTTGCCCTATGGGTGATCACATTTACATAAAGAGAATTGAAAAACAAGACTATATTTTTTTTTAGCCCTTAAGAAAACCGATATGTAAGCGTTTGACCCAAACCGTCACCCCACTTCTAATAAATATATATTATATAAGAGTGGGGTGACGATACCGTTATAATGCCGATATATTGGGGATTAGAGAGGGTTAAGAAAAAAGTAATTCATATATATTTTTCTTTTGTGAGTTTTTAAATGCCGGGGGCTAGTCCCCGGCTAGGATAGCTTCAGCTATTCGTCAAAATGACAGGAGTGCTTGAAAAAGGTAGTTAAGTTTAATTTAACTATGTTTATTCTAGCCGGACAAGTCCGGCAAAACACAACTTACAAGAAAATTAAATATTAATATGTAAGACCAACTAAATCCTCCAAATAAAGGAGGTTATTTTATTTTCTGAAATTAGAGGTGGTGAAATGGCAATTCAGGGAGTATACAGAATTTCGAACATATATAGCGGTAAAGTCTATATTGGTAGGGCCGTTGATATAAAACGAAGATGGAAAACACATATTAAGGAGTTGTTGGCGGGGACACATCACAATTTTGATTATCAATGGATATTATGGAAGTACAGATTGGAAGATGATGCGTATCGAATTGCGGAAAATATAACTAAACAAATAGCACACACAATGTAACCGTGTTGGGAATGTCGTTATAGGACATTCTTTTTTTATGTTTTGGAAGGAGAGATATTACTGAAGAAGATAGATTTTATTGATATTCCAGAAGTGCAGAAAATCAAACGAGAGCTATTAGGGGATTTATTTAAAAATGAAATGACAACAGATGGGACATATCGTGTAATTTGTAAGAAAAAATTATTTCAAAAGTGGATTAATCAAGCGACAAATAAATATGAAAAGATTCTTGCGCATAATGATTTCAAAGAAGATTTTCATAATAATTTATTCGAAGTTATATGTAAAACAATTATGTTTTATACATTTTCTCAAGATGAACAAGAAGAGATAGAGATATGGAAACTGATTAAAGAAAATTTTTTAAAAAATGCAGATGATAAAAGTAACGAGATGCATCAATATGCAGGGCTATTTCCTTATATTAAAAAAATAATAGATAAATCAAGTATTTTGGCATCTCCTGAAGGAAAGATTAAAAGGGTTGGTAGACAAAATATTTATGTTCAAATTAATGAAGTAAATTTTGATTTAATTGAAGAATATAATATATCTAATAAAAATGAAGAAGAAAATAATTGTTTGCAAAATGATTTTATTAAATACTTTATAAAATTTAATGATTATACAGAAGATGAAAAAATCGTTTTAAAAATGCTTAATAAATATAAAACAAAAGCTGAAATATCTAAGATATTGGATAAACCCTCTGTTTGGATATATAACAGATGTAGAGATATAAAATATAAAGTAATTAAGGGATTTTTCGAAGAACTTGGGTATAACTTGAAAGGCAAGACGCGAAAAGAAATAGATGATATATTTATTCAATGGTATGGAAATCAATATAAAAGCGATAAAGAGTTTAATGCAGTTGAAGAGAGTACAAAACAAAAGGAAAAAAATGAAAATTACAAAAAGTATTTAAAGAGTTTTATTGATGAAAATACATACGTATACAAGTTAAATATATCAGGTGTAAAAGAAAAATACCTAAAAGAAAAAGATCCGTGCTTTATAAAAAAAATACCAAAAACAAATATTAAAAAGAAGGATCGATTTTTTTATCTTGTACCTGATGGTGGCCTATATGATACGGACGATATAAATAAAATTAATGATTCTTTAATATTTGCTAAGAACAATGATTATTAAGGGGGACACATATGGATTATAAAATTGAAGTAGAGACTTTGAAACATGAATTAATAAATCAGTTATTTAGGCCAATGCCTGAAAAGTATATGAAATCTTATATTAAAAATTCACCAATGTATTATTGCACTTGTCCTGATGTCCAAAACAAGATTAAACGTGACAGAGTTAAATATAAATATTATTTGAGAAAAAATGGGCTTACACAAGATTTTCAAAATGATCAAAGTCTTCTTATTGTAGAAGCTGTGAGTAAATTTAATTTTAATAAATCAGATGAGAAAATTAATTACGAGATATGGCAGAATGTGGTTAAGTATTTTTTCTCTAAATCAGATAAAAAAATAGAAGCTTATAAACATCATTTAATCGGATATATAATCAATTATTTAAATAGAATCCACGATAAGTATCGTTTACCATTAATTAAGATATTGGGTGCAGATGGAAAACAAAAAGTACCTGTGAAATTGGAATCATTAAATAAATTTCCAGGTGATTATGAAGTATATGCGGAAGGGGAGAGCGTCACCAGTCCACCAAATGCGGTTAATTCGGAGTTTACAAAATTTGCGGTAGGGATCATTGAGAATTTAAATAATGCTGATTTTTTAAGTGACGAAGAAAAAAAGACATTGAGATTATGCAAGAATTATATTTATGTTGTATCAAGTGGAGTCAATTCTGGATCACAAGTCATCCATAAAGAGAAGATTGCTGAGAATTTGGGAATTAGCCGACAAGCTTTAAACAAGAGGTTAAACTGTATATTTAAAAAGCTGCAAAAAAAATTTGCCCAAGAAGTTGACAAAAACAAAAAATAAACAATAAACTAAAAATTTATGGTTGCAGTTATCTGATATATATAGTGAGGGATAAAATAAAAGTTCTTTGAGAGGCTATGTAGAATTACAGGTCTTTTGAGGAACTGTGTTAGGGGTATTGGCAGGTCTGTCTGATACCCCGTATTTTATTTAAGATTAAGAGATTAAAGAAATATTAAATAATAATATAGGAGGCTTTAATGAAATTTGAATCTAGAAATATAGAAGGTATCAAACAATATTTTATAAATGGCAAACAAGTAGATATTAATACTTATATTTCGATGATTGAAGATGACAATGAAAAATATATACAAATAAATAATAATCAGAATAAAAATTCACTTTATCACAATCCAAATTCAGAAAATAATGAAGATGGATGCATATGTGATGGTGAAGGTATTTGTTTTGTTTGTGCTTTAAAAAATTTAATTGCCGAAATTAGAGAATGTGATGATGAAGAAGCACTAGAATTATTACAAGACTTTTTAGATGGATTTGAAGAAGATACGTATAAGTCTGGATTAAGGGAAGGTCTTGAAACGGGGAGTAAGCAGATTTTACGCCACTTTATTGAAGAAATGAGTCAGATTGTATATTCCCCTATGAATATAGATTTTGGAGATGAAATGGGAGAAGGAGATTGAAGATAATTAGTATTTTATTGCCCAGTACGACGAATGGGATAAATTTGGTTATAAAATAGTAACGCTTGACAATACTAACGCGATGAGATAGTATATAGGTATGATTAAAACGTTCAAATGTAAAGCAACAGAAATGATTTGGAAAGGGGCATTTTCAAAGAAGCTGCCTCATGATATTCAGAGGTCAGCTAGAATTAAATTAAGGATGTTAAATAATTCAAGGACAATTAATGATTTAAGAGTACCTCCATCTAATCATCTTGAAACAATGCAAGACTATAGAAAGGGTGATAAGAGCATTCGAATTAACGACCAATGGCGAATTGTTTTTGGTTGGAGTGATGGAGACTGTTACGATGTTGAAATAATTGACTACCATAAAGGTTAATTGAGAATAATAAATTAAACTTGTAGAGTTTTAAATTAGAAAATGGAGAGATTATTAAAATGATTAAAAATAAGCCTAGTGAATTAAAAATAGGGAATATCCATCCTGGTGAAGTTTTATTAAATGAGTTTTTATCACCGTTAGGAATTTCGCAATATAAATTAGCCAAAGATACTAATATGGCACAAACTAGGATAGCTGAAATCATAAAAGGTGAGAGAGCAATTACATGTAATACGGCACTTAAACTTGCAAGATATTTTAATACTAGTCCTGAATTTTGGATTGGATTACAAAATGATTATGATATGGAAGAAGAATCCCAAAAGATCAAAGAAGACCTTGAAAAAATCGAACCTTGTTGTGTTTAATTGTATGGATGCCAAAAAACTCAATATTCTATTTTTACTGCCTCTCGCTTGAGAGGCTTTTATTTGTTAGTTTGTCATGGAGGTGAGATAATGCTAGATCAAAGAAAGATTAAGCTAATTGAATTGATTATAGAGGGCAGTTTAAATAAGACACAAATGGCAGAACAGATAGGGGTAAGTAGGCAATGCATGTATGAGTGGATGGGGCAGGATGAATGGATTGCTGAGTATGACAGGCGATTACAAGAGATTAAAACCAATGCTAATAAATTGTTTAATGCCAAGTTAAATAATGTTATTGATGAGTGGTATAGGATGATGATGGATGAATCCTGTGAGAAGCGAACCAGAGCCAAATTAATGGTTGATTGGGTAGATAGAAGTTTAGGAAAAGCAACATCCAGGCTTGAAGTAACCGAGAACAAACCAGAGGAGTATAATGATCCGTTAGAAGATATTAATGACAATGAGATTAAGGAATTAAAGCTAATTAACTAGAAATTAAAGGCATTAGAAACCATTGCCGCCATTTCTTCGTCAGTAGGATTGCAGTAACGCCGTAACACATTAATATCTTTATGACCGCTTAGAGAAGCAATAGTAAATATATCAACTTTATCACGAGCTAGGATAGAACAAAAAGTGTGTCTGAGCATGTGAACATTTAGGCCATATTTATTGATAATGGTTTGAATCATACGAATAGATATCCGTTGATTCTGTTTTGAAATAAACAAGGCCTCATTAGAATCAGTACGACTATTAAGATACTTCTTAATATATTTAAACTTCTTAGAATCAAGATAAGCGTGTTTAACTTCATTGTTTTTAGTATTGGTAACGGTGATTGTATAAATGCCTTTATGGTATTGAATATCATCCCGGTTAAGTGATACAAGCTCGCTAACCCTAAAGCCGGAATATATAAGAAGATCAACAATAGCAAGGTTTCTTAATCGGTTTGGATTGTGGTCGTTGGCAACTTTTAAGCGCAGATTGGTAACTTCATTCTTGGTTAAACCTTTGCTGGGTTGCTGGGATATGTGAGGTACTTTAGGAATATCAATATCTTCAACAGCTTCAGACTGATTAGACCAATGGCAGAAGGTTGCGATACTGGCTAATACCCGGTTCTTAGTAGCAGGGGATACCGGCTTATCCTCTCTGGTATTCATTTGATTTAGGTAGGTTTGTACCGCCATATCATTGAGATGGTCAAGGCCTTGGTCATGTGCAAGAAGATATAACTGGAATGAGTTCAAATCTCTTTCATATGCTTTCCGTGTGTTAAGAGATTTTTTTAATACCTTGGATGAGTTCAAGAAATCAATTAAGAGTTGATTCATGTTGGTTTCCTCCTTAATTAGTTATACGCAATTAAGAGTGCGGGGTAATGGCTGAGTTATGGGCTAAAACGATTGTAATTATATAATAATATTAACCATATATTGCGTATAAGTCAACTTATATGCATATATAATTCGATAAATAATATATGGTCAGTCATCAAAATTTTTATAAGGGGGTGGCCTTCTATCCTGCCAGGCGGGGGAGGGGCTGCGGTTATCCCTACAATTTTTTATAAAAAAATCAGGGACATGCACACAAGCAGAGTTAATCTCTGTTTTTTTAATTTTAAGGAAGTGATTTTATATAAGTAATACTGAGGTTTACAACAATGATAAAGAAGATCGCTTGCTTCTTTTGAAGTACTTGACCATATTCTATGGCCTAGAAAAAGCCAAAGAATTAATGATTAAACATAAATCTAATCTATGGGGGACACATAGTATAGCTTGGTCTTTAGGCCAGAAATCACTAGCCTTCTTTTGCCTTTACTATCTACAGGATATTTTCAGAGTAAAGCAAGATAATGAAGCCAGGAACCTAGCTCCTTTCCATTATGAGCTATGGGAAACCCTTGAAACCATGATTATACGGGATGAATTTGATAAGCTAGTCCTTTGTCTACCTAGAGGACATGCAAAATCAACCGTAGTCACATTTGCCTTGGTAATCTGGTTGGCCTGTTACCAAAAATCATATTATACGATTGTTCAAGGTAAAACTGAAGCTGATGGTATTAAGTTTCTATCAGATGTAAAAGCAGCATTTGAAAATAATGAATATATCAAGAAAAGTTTTGGTAATCTGGTTGATTCTAAGCGGTTCACAATTAATAAAAATGAGCTTCATTTATCAAATAATTGTAAAATTGAATGTTTGTCTTCTACTTCTTCCCTTAGAGGTCGAAAACATCAAGGTAAAAGACCTCAATACATAATTGCTGATGATATTTCGGGCTTTGATGATGTGATTACAACACAAGCTAAACAAAAGAAATTAGAGATATTCCAAAAAGATGTATTGTATGCGGGTGATTCTGCCGTATTTCGTGACGGCATTAAGATAAAACCTGGTACTAAATTCATTATATTAGGAACTGTCCTCGCTGAGAATGACTTTATTTCTTCACTAATTCAAGATAAATCCTATGTTCACATTCTTAAAAGAGGTATGCAGGTTCCAGAAGGTTTTGATAATGTTGATGATTACTTTAACAATCATAATCTCTGGTCAGAATTTAAAAAGATATATTTTAACCCTAAAAATCCATATGCCCAAATAGATGCGAAGGATTTTTATGATTCTCATGAAGATTATATGTCCTTTGAATTCTTGTGGCCTGATAAATATACGCCTATTGATTTAGCGTTAATGTACTACTCAGACCCCAAGGGTTTTAAATCTGAAATAATGAACGATCCTTCTAATATCGGAAGTAGGATATTCCATCAGATTAAGACCATAAGCAAAGAAGAAATGGAATCTGTAGAGTATTTGAGAACAATCATGGTCGTTGATCCTGCGGTAGAGACAGGTTTAAAGAATGATTATACTGCTATTTGTATAGGTTCAAAACTGCCAAATGGTTTTAGGTATATACGAAAAGGTATTCTTGATAAATACAATTTCGATGATTATATAACTAGAGTGATTGACCTATTACATGAATATCCCGAAATCACATACATTTGGATTGAGAAAAATACATATCAAGGGCTTGATGAAGCTGAGATTCGTAAACGACTACAGGAAAATGAAATCTTGCACAAACGAAATATTCAAATAGAATCCCAACGGCAATTTAAAAATAAACACAATAAAATTTGCTCGATAGCTGGAAAAGTAGATTCCGGCTTTTTTATTTTCAATGAAGAAGATGATGACTTTATTAATCAAGTTCTGGAATACAACGAGTTTGCCAAACATGATGACGCGCCAGATGCGTTAAGCGAGTTCGATAGATTGATAGATAACGCAAGCCCCAACATATATAAACTCGAATTTCTAGACAAAAGACTTTTATTTAAAAAGAGGTGAATATATGCCTGTTGATACAGAGTTAAAAGATTTAATAGATAGATGCGAACAAGATTATCTTGTATTTTTGCCGTATTACCAACGAATGCAGAGATATTACCAAAATGAAAGTGATGTGGTAATTGAAAAGAGTGATATTGATACTACCTCAACCAGCAAGATCAAGAATAACTACCTAAAACGCTTCATTAAAGAAGAAGCCGATTATATTCTGGCAAACCCAATTACCTACATAAATCAAGATTTAAACCAGAATCTTGAAGAGATAGTTAAATATCAACTAGCTCACTGGAAAAAGGATCATGATAAGAAGCTATTCCGTAGGGCTTTACTCTATGGTAGAAGCTTTGAATTATATTTTATCGATAAAGATGCTCAATTCGGCTCTAGAATCATCACGCCATTAGAGGGATACCCCTATTTTGAGGATGAGGAATTGAAATTATTCCTTCATATATTTAAGAAACCCTTGGATATAAACGCATCAGTATATATGGATGTATATATGCGTGACATGATCTATCATTACCAAGACCATAATTTCATTGGTGAAGATCAGCATATATTCGGTGAAATCCCGATTGGTGTTTGTCTGGTTGACGATAATGAGAAGGATACATTGTTTGAAGATATTTATACCCTCCAGAATGCGTATGAAGTTAATCTTAGTGATCTCAGCCACGAAATCACTCAATACAGGCAAGCATATCTGAAAATATTGAATGCTGAATTTGATGAGTCAGACTTACCCAACATGAAAAAGATGGGGATTCTTAAAGGTAAAGGCGATAAGGTAACGATTGAATGGTTGGTAAAGCAAATCAATGACAATTTTGTTATGAACACGCTCAAAGAGATCAAGCAAAACATGTACGAATTAAGCAGCCATATAAACAATAACGAGCAAGTACCTTCGAATAATTCATCTCTCGCAATGAGAACAAGGCAATTGGCCTTGGAGAACAAATGTAAATCGAATACGAATGCCATGCACAACCTGATAAAAGATAGAATTAGATTCTTGTTTAAGTATCTATTTATTCTGAACAATCAGCAATTTGATTATAGGTTGATTGAGCCTAAATTTACGCCTTCGCTTCCTCAAGATGATTTAATGATGGCTCAAATCCTAAGCCAAGTTCCTGAGAGCTTAATTAGCAAGAAAACCGCCAGAGCACAGTTCTCCTTTATTGATAATGTAAGTCTTGAGGAACAACAGGTGTTGAAAGAACTAAATGAAGAAATGACCATTGACCTGGATAGGGTTGATGATAATGGCTGATAATTTACAAAAAGAGATATTAACTATTAAAAATCTAATTGAAACACAAGCTGATAAAGACATGAAACCTATTATTAAGGCTTTCAGGGAATCTTTAAATAATATAAGGCTTGAAATAGCTAAACTCTATGCAAAGTATGGCGATTTAAAAACAATGAGCCAAGCGGAACGCACTAAAGAACTTAGAAAACTTGAATCTTTTATTTTAGAAAAGGCTAGAGAATTAAATATAATCGAATCCACAACAACAGAACAAATACTAAAAAAATCCTATGAAGATACATATCATAGGACTTTTTTTATTGTTCAAACTGGGGTTAGTGCTGAAATACCACTAACTATTCTATCTGATAAATTTGTTAATTCAGTGGTTAATCAAAAGTTTGTTGAAGAAAGGTTCTCAGATAGAATATGGACTAATAAAAAACTGCTAATAAGTAAGTTGAATAAAACCATTAAGTCAGGCGTTATTCAGGGGAAAAGCATTGATAAAATGACCAGAGATATTAAGAATACTTTTGGTCAGAGTGCGTTTATATCGCAAAGATTGGTTAGAACTGAAACGGCAAGAGTACAAACTGATGCAAATATGAAGCTCTATGACGATTGTGGTCTTGTTAAAAAAGTTCTATATGATGCGACTTTAGATAATAAAACCTCAGATATTTGTAAATCAAGAGATGGTAAGTATTGGGATATAGATGATTTATCTAAACCAAAAATACCAGCTCATCCGAATTGTAGATCATGCTGGATACCTGTTATCAATGGCTGGAAACCCAGGACTAAAAGAGACAATATCACAAAAGAAATCATTCCATACCAAACTTATGAGGAATGGGCAAAAGAGAAAGGGATTAAATAACTCAATAGTTCTTAAAGATGGGCTAAATAGGCCTATTTTTTATTTTTAATTATTGGACTTGTAGGCGAGAACTACAAGGCTGGAAGGAGTTATATAGATGGATTTAAGTGAAGTTAAAAGTTTTATGGAGCAAAATGCTCAGAATGAAGAGGTGCTCGGCTATATCAAGGGGTTTATCACACCTGATAGAGTTATTTCATTTTTAGAAACCGAGGAAGGTAAAAAGTTAATTCAGCCAAAGATAGATGGGCATTTTACCAAGGGATTAGAAACTTGGAAAACCAACAATCTCAACAAACTTATTGATGAGGAAATTGCTAAACGTAACCCAACCGAGACACCAGAACAAAAGCAAATTCGGGAATTAACAGAAAGACTTAATACAAAGGAAGCTCAAGAGAAAAAACAAATATTAATGAATAAAGGTTTGCTCAAAGCTGATGAAAAGAAGCTTCCGAAAGAATTAGTTTCTTTCTTTTTGGGTGACGATGAAGAAACCACAAATGCAAATTTATCTAAACTTGAAGAAATCTTTAACAAGCATATCACCGAAACTGTAGAACAGAGGTTAAAAGGTGGATATAAGCCCCCTGCTGGAGGTAAAGAAACCGAAGCAGAATTATTAAAAACGCAAATCAGAAAAAGTATTAACGGAACAATTTAAATGATTAGAAAGGAAATGGTGAATATATATGGCAAATGTGATTGAATATGCAAAGGTTTTTCAAACTGAGCTGGATGCTCAGATGATAGCAGGTGCAAGTAGTGGTTGGATGGAGCTTAATTCAGCCTTGGTTAAATACAATGGTGGGAATGAGGTTAAAATACCTAAAGTTGTGATGGATGGGATGGCTGATTATGACAGGGAAAACGGTTTTGTAAAGGGTTCTGTTTCCCTCTCATATGAGACGCATACCTTGTCCCAGGATAGAGGAAGAACCTTTAATCTTGATGCTATGGATGTTGATGAGAGTAATTTTGTACTTAATGCCGGTTCAGTTTTAGGCGAATTCCAGAGAACTAAGGTGATCCCGGAAGTTGACGCATATCGTTATTCCAAAATCGCAACTAAGGCGATTGCAGGAAGTAAAGCATCTGGTAGTTACACCGCAATTACTGCTGATATTTTAGACAAACTCTTAGCAGATGTATATAAAGTTTATGATCTTGTAGGGGAAGCAACTCCGCTTGTGATCTCCCTTAATATGGCGATTGCACCTGTATTAGATTTGGCAGATAAAATTACTAAGAAACTTGATGTGGTGGATTTTCAGCAGGGTGAAACTGCCCTGAAAGTTAAAGCAATAGATGGTATTCCCATTGTTCGAGTGCCTTCTGCCAGAATGAAAACCGCTTATGTGTTTAACGATGGTACAACTAGTGGACAAGAAGCTGGTGGTTTTGTTGCTGATGCTGCTGCTAAGACTATTAACTGGATTATTAGTGCGAGGAATAGTGTTATTGCAATATCAAAGACTGATATTCCTAGAATATTTGATCCTATGACTAATCAGTCTGCCAACGCTTGGAAGATAGACTATAGAAAATATCATGATTTATTTATTCCTGATAATAAAGTTAATGGTATCTATGTCAATATCAAAGAAGCTCTTGCGTAATGAAATAGTGAGGATTAGCTTATGTTCAAATTACAGAAGGAAAATGTAATTAAAATAGTTGATTCTTCTTTAATGTGTGACAAATTGATTAATAAGGGGTTTGCCTTAGTGCAGACCCCTATTGATTTTAATGCAGTGGAAGAGGAAGAAGATTATAAAAATATGAACTTCATAGACCTTAAAAAAACAGCCAAATTGAAAGGTATTCAAATTTATAAAATGAAAAAAGAAGATTTAATAAATGCATTAGAAGGTGATCTTGATGCTATTTAATGAAGCAATTTCAAGGCTAATCACAATACCTAGTAGTGAAAACAACTTTATACTAGCTTTTGATAAAACAGTGTATAATTTGTCATTTGATTTTTTTGCCAACGAAGATGTGTACATAGACATAAACACCTTCAATATAAAAATAAATGAAGGTGATTCTCTAAAACTCCATCATTTTGGGACAAGACCAATATGTTTGAAAAATGTTGAAGTTTATAAAATCGAATTTATCAAACAGGACGATGTTGGGGTTGATGTTGATATTTACTATCAAGGTTTTATTCAGAATTAGGCGGTGGTGTCATGCTTGATTTAACAAAGGAGTTATTGGGGATAAGTATCGATGATACCAGTAAAGACAGTGTTTTAAATTTTCATGTGGAAAATGCACAACTCGCCATTAAAACCTACTGCAACATAGATCAAATACCAGAATCTCTTAATAATACAACCGTGAAATTGGCTATTTTCTATTATAAAAATGATAGCCAAGTAGGGGTTATTCAATCCACTCAGGGGAGTAGAAGTAAAACCCTAGTTGATGGAATTCCTCAATCAATTAAGGATTTGTTGCCTCTACCAAGGATTAAGGTGATGGGGTAATGTTCTATGACAAAATTATAAATCTTTTAACAATTACTGAGGGTTATATAGATGATTGGGGTATTTATCATGAGGGAACAGAATCAGTATTAAAGATTATCCCTTGTGACATTCAGCCATATTCAAGTGAGTTACTTTATCGGGAGTATGGTTACCAGGATCAAGTAACCAAAAGAGTATTCTGTGATATTGATGAAAATATCCAAAATGGAATGAATGTTTCTGATAAAAACGGTAATAGATTTAAGATTGTGAAAGTAATTGAATGGGATGATTATCTGGATGTGATGCTAGATGATGAATAGTCCGTTCAAAGCAATAATCAATGATGTAATGGCAAGGCGAAAAAGAGCAGTAGAAGAAGTATGTTTAATTGTTGAGGCTGATGCAAAATTATTAGCTCCTGTAGATACTGGTACTTTAAAAAGATCAATAACTCACAGGGTTGAAAGTGACGATAAAAAGACTGTTGGGAGCGTTGGTTCTAATATTGAATATGCGTATTGGGCAGAAAGACATTCACCATATTTGGAACCAGCAGTTGATCAAAACAATCAAATAATCATTAATAAAATTAAAGAGGTAATGACTCCATGAAAGTGATAAGAAGTTATCTGCTTCAAGATTTGCAGTTTAAAGCCTTACTTGATGGTCAGAATGCTATTTATTTAGTAGAAAAGCCCAAAGAGATAACAAATAACACATACATAGTTTATTTCTTCAAACCTATCTCAGGCGGGTATATTAAGGACTATCAATTGGAATTCCGCATCATTAGCCAGGATTTAAATAAATTAATTACAATACAGAGCAGATTAATAAATTTACTTGATGATCCCCGAGGGGAAAAGGTAATAAAAGATAGCGAAACCACTATTCGAAGTACCAAGTTACTAAATGGTGGTGGAAGTTGGAAAAATCCTGATACAGACAATTACGAAATGGTTGTCTATTTTTTATGTCAAATTTAATAAATGAAAGAAGGTATTAATATGACTTTACACTATCAAGAATCAGATCCGATTATTCTTGGGAGTGGAGAACTTTATTTAGGTGTGGTAGAAAATCCTGAAACAGCATTGGAAACGGCTATTGAAGCTGCACTTAAAAATATTGGTGCAATAGAATCAGGGGCAACGTTGGAATATAAACCCTCAATTCAGGAGATTGAAAGTACTAACCGAGGAACATTAATGAGATTTGTAACTAAGGAAGAGGTGACATTTGATTGTGGCATTCTCACCTGGAAAGTAGATAATCTAGCATCTTTAGCACCTGCCACAGTTTCAACCGATACAACTACAGGAACTAAAACCGTTAAGATTGGCGGTAAAGGTATGCTGCCTGTAAATTACCTACGCTTCGTACACACCAAAAAAGATGGAAGTGGTACGATTACGGTCAATATTCTGAAAGCTCAGAATACTAATGGATTCAGTTTTGCTTTTGATAAAGAGAAACCTTTGTCAATTGGCTATCAATTTAGTGCATTAGCCACTACTGATGGAACTTTAGTTGAAATTATCGAAACCTTCCCTGAAGCTTAACCCACACAAAGGAGATAAGAATGAGTAAAATAATTGATTTGAGTTTATTACATAGGGAACCTTTGATTTTTAGGGATATTAAAGGTGATGAATATGTCATCCCAGGGAATTTAGATTTAGATTTCGTGCTTAAACTTACTGCCTACAGACAAAACGTTGAGAAAGTAAAAAGCGAAGAAGAGTCAATTAATCTAGGAAGGCAAATGATGATTGATATTCTCTCATTGGATAAATCCAAAGAAATCACAATGAATCTTATTAAAGAAAGGTTTAACGATATTCGGTATATGAAGATTATCATTGAGCATACAATGAGGTTTATCGATGAGATTGTAAAAGACCCAAACTTAATTACCCTAGAATCCACGGAATAAATCAAGATTCTAGGGTTTCTGATGATTATGAAATCATGGAAAATATTGCTTATTTAATGGACAAATCCAAGATGGATTATTTTAAAATTATGAAACTGCCTTATGCAGTTTTTTTATCTTTATTAAAGCATTTTAGGTTATTTGACATTCAATCAACGCCTGAAGGCAGGGAATTATTGAAGAAATCTAAGAGGTTATACGAAACAGAACCTGATTTAGGAAAGTTAAGAAATTCAGAATTTTATCAAAAAGGGTAATGAGTCTATGATTCATTACCTTTTTTCTATATAAGGGGGTGAAACATGGCTACAACAATTGATCTTGCCACTTATGCATATAATTTGGAGCTGAATGACAAAGGCTTTACCTCTGGAATGTTGGGTGCTGAAAACACTGTTGGTAAATTAACAGGCAAAATGGGCAGTTTTTCTACCTTCTTAAAAGGTGCTGTAATTGGCGGTATTGCTGCGGTAGGAGTTGCACTTGTTGGTATGGGGGTTAAAGGGGTTAAAAGTGCCGATGAATTACAACAAGCACTTAATAACCTACAGGCTCAAACAGGTGCAACAGCAGAAGAAACTAAGGGTTTTGAGGAATCGTTAACTAATATATATGCCAAAAATCTTGGTGAGTCTTTTGACGATATTGCCCAAAGCATGGCTACAGTTAAGCAAACGTTAAATTTAACTGGTCAAGAATTAGAAAATACAACGCAGATCGCATTAATGATGAGAGATACATTTGGTTATGATGTGACTGAAAGTATCAATACCGTTAATGGACTCATGGCAAATTTCGGAATCACAGCAGAGCAGGCATATAATTTAATGGCTCAAGGTGCTCAAAATGGGGCAGATAAAAATGGGGATATGCTTGATACATTAAATGAGTATGGAACACATTTTGCTCAATTAGGTATTAGCGCAGAAGAATTTACAGATACCCTTATCCAAGGTGCCAGTTCAGGGGCTTTTCAGATAGATAAAATCGGAGATGCAGTTAAAGAGTTCTCAATTCGCAGCAAGGATATGAGCAAGACAAGTGCAGAGGGATTTAAACTCTTAGGGCTTAATGCTGATGAAATGTTTAATACTTTTGCTCAAGGGGGAGAGGGAGCAGAACTGGCATTTCAAGATGTGGTTAAAAGATTGCTTGAAATGGATGATCCTCTTGCCCAAAACACCGCAGGAGTAGCACTTTTCGGTACTCAATTTGAAGACCTTGGAATTAAAGGTATTCAAGCATTATCTGATATTGGTGATCAAGCATCATTAAGTAAAGATGCGTTAGGTCAGATTGCAAATGTTAGATATGATTCTGTTGGTCAAGCCTTAGAAGGTATTAAAAGAGGATTAGAAACAAGTTTTTTAATCCCAATTGGGCAACAGATATTGCCTGTGTTAAGCAATTTAGCTAATTGGATTCAGACTAATATGCCCCAAATTCAGGAGACTACAAGTGGTGCATTTGGTATCATTGGGGATTTACTGAGTGCTGTTGGTGGTCTTATTGGTGGTTTAATTGGTCTTTTACAAGATTTCTATAATTCTAACAAAATAGTATTCGATGGTATTGCATTGGTTATTCAGATAGCGTTAAATGTGATTATTAGTGCTTTAAAGATGACAACATCATTATTAAAAGGCGATTGGTCAGCATTTGGAACTGAGTTTCTAAATCTTACTAATAATATCTGGAATTTAGTTAAAAACGCATTTAGTAATGAATTAAATGCGATTAAGACCAATCTAGATAACAGTATTTCAGGTTTTAAAGCATCTGGAAATTCCATTATGAATGGTATATATGATTCTTTTAAATCAGTATGGTCAACCATAGTTAATTGGTTTACATCTTCGGTATCAAATATTATATCTAAAATTGGTGGCTATTCAGGGGGTTTTTATAACAGTGGCTATTATTTATTTAATTCTTTTTGGGATGGTATTAAGTCTATTTGGTATAACATAAGCAGTTGGGTAAGTGATAAAGTAAATTGGATTAGTAATAAATTGTCAACGTGGAGAAGTGCAATTAATACAATGTCCAGCGGTAGTGATTATCCTGCATATGCAACTGGTACTACATATGTTCCATATACAGGACTTGCATTGATACACCAGGGAGAAGCGATAATTCCAGCACAGCATAACCCGTATAATCCGGAAAATAGGAGTAAATCCAGTGCAGCAACCTCCCCTGTAATCAACAATTACGCAACATTTAACGTAAATGCGAGAAATGGCTTAAGTGAGCGAGAGATGAGACAAGCAGCAGACTATCTTTATGATGCAATTAATAAACGTCTTATGGGAATTGGACCTTAATTAGGGGGACTAAGATTTATTTCTTAGTCCTATTTTTTTTGCATTAATATCTTTTAACCGTTTTATCAGTCAAGTATATATAACTTTGCGCGTTTAAAGTAAAATATAGTCTTATATTGTCGAAATGGTTGTAATTGACAATTATATTAACTACTATCAATTAAGATAGGGGGAGTAATATGGCTGATGAAATAAAAACATGTTGGTTTTGTGGTGAAGAAATTACTGATGAAAAATTCAATGTGACGAAGGATGACGGACAAGAATTTTTCATACATAAATCCTGTGTAAAAGAGCTAGAGAAAAAGGAAAAACAAGCGCTATCCAATCAACCAGAATCAAGTCATTCAGGGATATTAAACACCGTAGCATGGGCAACTCTTGTGTTATCTCTTATTGGTGCGCTTATTGTTTGGATTACAATGGAAGGCGAAACATTAGGAATAGTGTTAGGTATTGTAATATTTCTATATGGACTTGTTGCATGGGCCTTTTTGTTGACAATATGCGATATTGCAGATGATCTAAAGATTATAAAATTAAGCATTACTAAAAAATAACAAATCAAGTATCCATCATGGTTAAGGCTAAGAAAAAAGACATAATTTCACTGAGATTTAAGGAGGAAGGTACTATGGAAAAAAAGTTAAAAACAATAGGAATAGCGGTCATGGCTGCGGGGGTATTTATAGGATTGTTAGTTTTGTTTAATATTGATTATGATGAATATTCTTTAGCTCGAAAACTTTATGAGGGACTACCAAGTAATACATTTGCTCAAGTTAAATTTACAACCGCATTCCAAACACTTATATTTCAAATAGGTATTGTAGTAATGATAATATTAATGTCAGTTATGAGCGGGTTAGCATTTTTGGGTTTTGGTGAAATTATTAAGCGATTGGAAAGAATTGAAGGAGAAATTCAAATAGATCAACAGAGTGAGAATGTTGAGTAATTTGTGTAAATCCTTCAGATGGTAAAATAAAACCAGATGGAGGATTTTTTATGGAAAAACGTTCGTACAGATAGTCAAGGCAAAAGCTAGGGGGTAAGAGAATGGAGGATAACGTTTCTTTTTCGATAGCGAAAGTAGTAACAAGCATTGTAGGACTTATATTAACCCTCCTGTATATTTTTGGCTTCTTTGCTTTACAAGCGCCTATATATCATATATTCGGATTTATACCTTTTTCTGCTATTGATTACTTGGTTTCTGGAATTAAACCAACCTCAATTTTTGTTTTACTGTTTTTGTTTTATGCGTTTGTTTATCAGACAAAATTATGTAAAATGGTTCAATCTGAAAATCAAGAATTATTAAACAATCAAGATCAAAATATTAGTTTTCCAGTAATCAAGCTCTTTTTCAATGGTAAAAAAGGAGTCATAAATTCTATAGCTTTCCTAATAATAAGTTTGCTGTTGGTTTTTTAGTATAATAATCATCTTATACAAGCATTGTATTTATCTTTTGTCATGTCAATAATATTTTTAGATTTATTGATCACGATAAAATACCAACAAATATATATAATGCATCTTAGAAAAAAAGTTATTTCATCAGAACTTTATACGAATCCCAAAACAATAATGGAAATCCACAAAAATGTTATTTATGATTGGATAATTAATGGCTTTAATCCCTTATTACATTTAATATGCATGGTATTGGTATTATTTATATTGATATTTTCTTTTGTATTTTTACAATCAGGATGGGAAGAAATACATCCGACAAATTATCCAGATGCCATAGTTACCATTAATAATGAACAGCTAAATTTAAAATTGATAACAATAAATAATTCATTGTTATTTGGGCTTGATAGCAATAATAACAAAGGAATAGTATTAAATCTAAAGGATGTTAATAAAATAATTTACGATAAATAAAAAAGGTATAAAAATTTATAAGGGGGTTTCAAGAGAATATTTCTAAAAAACTAGAACATAATCAAAGTAATACGTCAAATAGCAGATTAAGAGAAGTGGGTGATTGCGGATAATACTTTTAAAGATAACTCAAAAAACATAATATTAAAAAATAAAAATGCCTGAATATAGGTAATAAAAGGCATTCCTTAAGACCACTTTACATCAAATCAGACCTCTTTCCATATATGTTTCCTAAAAATAGTTATCGAAACATGTACCCTAAGAATGACTATATATAGGTATTTACAAGAGATGCTTGATTTTCCAATCTGACCACTTTATAATATAATAAATACCGATTTGGTAGAAAGTGATCAAACGGTTTAAAAGTCAGAAGTATTGGGCATTTGGAGAAGGTTTTGATTCCGTTATTCCTTACAAGCAGGATGTCGGCGGTTCGAGCCCGTCATCGCCCACCATTGTAAAACGAGGATTTCCATACGGAAATCCTTTTTTTATGCCCTCATATTAATAGACGCAGACTGCCGCTCCTCCGGGCACAGATTTACGCAGATTTGCATTTCAAAAATAATAAAAAAGATCTGCGATAATCATATTAATCACCCTTCGGGTACTCCTGATGTTCACTACCGTTCACCAATTAGGTTGCAGCGATATCTGGGCTATTCTCTACCGTTCCTATTTATTATCCGGTTCGAAATACAGATCCACAATGATCCAGCGGGATTGTTCCTGGTAAGCGGTGATGCGGTAAAGCCAGCGGTCTCCCCTTTCATAACAGTCGGTATAGATGCGTTCCAATACAACTTTGGTGGGAGATATCCGCTTAATTTTGACATAAGGCTGATCGGCGGCGGTTAGGACCGGGATGGAATCAGTGGGGATGACCGCCATTTTCCCCAACTGCGGCACCCATTGCAGATAATAATCGGCAATGGCCTGAGCCAGAGGCGGAGAAAAACCTGCGGACAGATAATTATAGGCTGCTTCCGGGCTGCTGACCAGGGTCAGCACCTGGTAGGGCTCATCGTAATAAGTATAATTCAACAAAGATGTATAAAGCTCATAGTCGGTGATAATATCATTGAAGACATCGTTAAAATCCTCGGTTTGCTCAGGGGAGGTTGACCCAGGTGACAAGACCATGGCGGGGGACGACAGCGTAATTATAACCGTGATCAGCAGAACCGTTATACATCTGGGCATTTTATGTTCTCCTCACCGAATATGATGATATTCATTATAAACGGATTGGAAAATTATTACAAAACATAAAATCCCCATTTATCTGCGTTTCAGTACCTTTTTATATCAAAAAAGTCATAAAAAAAGCCGGCAGAACCGGCCATTTTTAATTTGATTTTTTCTATACTTCATAAAAACATACGGCCAGCAGTCCGGGGCCGGTATGAACCCCCAGGGCCGGGCTGATGTCGGAAAAAATAGATTCCCTTATGTTGGGTAGCCGGCTGCGTAAAGCAGCCAATAATTTTTCGCCCGTCTCCTGGGCTCCGCCATGCATTACCGCCAGGTTGAAAGGCCTGTCCCCTACACTTTGAACCACAATATCAATCAGCTTTTCAATTGACTTGCTGCGTCCCCGGACTTTGGCATGGGTATAATATACGCCTTCAGAATTGACGCCAATAATAGGTTTCAAATTAAGCAGTTCCCCCAGCATACCGGCAACATGACCAATCCGGCCGCCTTTGCGGAGATATTCCAAGGTCTCAATCACGTAGTAGGCTTTTACCTTAGGCTGAAGGGTCGTTAGCTTTTCCAGTACTTTTTCAAAGCTTAATCCGCTCAGGATATTTCGGGCGGTATCCAAAACCATCCAACCTGTAGCCATCGATAAGGTTTTAGTGTCAAAGACTTTGATATCTATGTCGTCGAAATCCTTGGCTGCCAGTTTCATAGCCTGGTAAGTTCCCGACAAACCACTGGACAGAGCCAGGGCCAAAAGATGGGTAAATCCCTCCTGGCGGGCGTTTTCAATCATAGCTTTGATTTCCTGCAGATTAGGCTGCGAGGTGGTGGGTATTTCTTCCGGCATACGTGCATATACATCGGCCGGTTCGATATCGATACGATCGGAATATTGCCCGTCGGGGTAGATCACTTTCAGCGGGAGGATTTTGATTCCGTACTCCTTTACCAATTTTTGCGGCAAGTCGCAGGCGCTGTCAGCTATTAAGGCAATTTTTTCGATCATGTCTACACTCCTTTTGTAAATCTTTATAGATACGATATTTATTATTTTAGAACATTGCTTAAGAATAGGCAAAACAATCCATATTATTTTAAAAGCTGGCATAGATAAACTTGACAGCAACCTCCCAAAAGTTTAGACTTTATTTGTGTAAAGTAAATTGACTTTACACAAGGGAGTGGGGGACCATGCTGGAAAAGATCAGTCATATTATATTATTGAAGGATTTTTATGGTCCGTTGCTGACCGAGAAACAACAGGATGTTCTTTACCTGCATTATGAAAATGATTGGTCTCTGTCCGAGATAGCCAGTGCAATGAACACCAGCCGTCAGGCGGTGTATGATTTAATCAGGAGATCCGAGAGCCTTTTAGAAGAATATGAACAGAAACTGGGACTGGTGGAGAAATTTCAGCAAGCCCGCCAGCAGTTGGATAAATTGACGATCCTGCTGGAGAATTCGTCGGTCGACCAACATTCGACGGATCAGGCCTTAGGGATCTTGAAAGAACTTACCGGTTTACTTTAGACAAAGGAGAGATATTGTGGCGTTTGAAGGCTTATCAGACCGGCTGCAAGAGGTATTCAGAAAACTGCGTGGCAAAGGCAAGATATCAGAAGATGATGTCAAGCTGGCCATGCGTGAAGTACGTCTGGCTCTCCTGGAGGCAGATGTTAATTATAAGGTAGTTAAAAATTTTGTAGCCAATATCAGTGAACGAGCTGTGGGTCAGGAGGTACTGCAAAGCGTTACGCCCGGTCAGCAGGTGGTTAAGATTGTTTATGATGAAATGGCCAAATTGATGGGGACAGCAGAAAATAAACTGATTATGTCTTCCAAGCCGCCGACCATATTTATGACCGTAGGCTTGCAGGGAGCCGGTAAAACCACCACCGTGGCCAAACTGGCCAAGAACCTGATCAAACAGGGACGCAGACCACTGTTGGTGGCTTGTGACGTTTATCGGCCGGCAGCTGTCAAACAACTGCAGGTATTGGGAGAACAGGTCGGGGCACCGGTGTTCTCCAGGGGACAGGCCAATCCGGTGGACATAGCCCATGATTCTTTGGATTATGCGAGAGCCAATAACCGCGACATTATCATAATAGATACCGCCGGAAGACTCCATATTAATGAAGAATTAATGGATGAATTAAAAAACATCAAGCAAACGCTGGAGCCCCAGGAGATTCTTTTGGTGGTTGATGCCATGACCGGTCAGGACGCTGTCAATGTGGCCGAAGCATTTAATTCCGACCTGGGCTTGACCGGCGTCATTCTTACCAAGTTGGACGGAGACACCCGGGGCGGAGCGGCTCTGTCCGTAAAGGCAGTTACCGGCTGTCCGATCAAAATGATAGGAATGGGTGAGAAGCTGGATACCCTTGAACCTTTCCATCCTGAAAGAATGGCATCCCGCATACTGGGAATGGGTGATATCCTGACCCTGGTAGAAAAAGCTCAGGATAATTTTGATCAGAAGCAGGCCCGGGAGATGGAGAGAAAGATCAGGCAGCAGGAGTTTACCCTCGAAGATTTTCTCCAGCAGATGCAGCAGGTCAGAAAAATGGGACCGCTGGAAGACTTATTGGGCATGATCCCGGGAATGGGCAAACAGATAAAAGAGCTAAAAGGCGAAGTCGATGAAAACGAACTCAACCGCCTGGAAGCTATTATTAAATCAATGACCCCGGCGGAACGGCAAAGTCCGCAAATAATGAACGGCAGCCGCAAGAAAAGAGTGGCGCGCGGCAGCGGCACCAAAGTTCAGGAAGTAAACCGTCTGCTCAAACAATTCGAGGATTCCCGCAAGCTTATGAAACAATTGGCTGATATGGGCGGGAAGAAAGGCAAGCGGATGGGGCTGCCCAATTTCAAGATGCCTTTTTAATAGAATAGACCCGGACTTTTGACTTACGCTGTTTATTAAGTATGGAACTCCCGTTATGGGTATAAATTAGATCAATATTTAGGACTTAAATCATCTGTACCTGGGTTATAGACCATGAATTTAATCAAGGACGGGTTATTATAAGTAAAAAATTCAACTTAACGCTAGTGGCAGTCAGCGTCTATCGTTCTTCTTCCGTCGCATTGTCTGTAAATTGCGAAAGTTGAGTTTAGATTTTTCAAGGAGGTGAACAACGTGGCAACAAAGATCAGATTAAAGAGGATGGGAGCCAAGAAAAATCCTTTTTATCGTATGGTGGTAGCAGATTCAAGGACGCCCCGCGATGGCCGTTTTATTGAAGAAATAGGCTATTATGACCCGGCGACCAACCCTGCAACCATAAAGATAGATGAAGAAAAGGCACTTAAATGGTTGGCAACCGGAGCTAAGCCTTCTGATACTGCCAAGTCGCTCTTGCAGAAGCAAGGTATCATCAAGAAGTTTGCCGAAAGCCATAAGTAGTGGAGCCTAACTGGGGGGTGTAACAGAAAGTGAAGGAACTAGTTGAAACGATTGCCCGTTCTTTAGTAGACAATCCGGATGAGGTCAAGGTTATCGAAACCGAGAATGACAGATCAGTTCTGCTGGAGCTCCGGGTTGCTCCTGACGATATGGGCAAAGTAATAGGCAAACAGGGTAAAATAGCCAAATCAATTCGTACTCTGACCAAAGCTGCAGCAGCCAAAGCCGGAAAAAGAGTAGCCGTAGAAATAATGAGATAGTTATTGCTGCAGGTTGAGACAAGGTGGAGGTCTATAGTGGAATCCCAGGAATTAATTAAGGTTGGTAAAATAGTTGGAACCCATGGCTACAAAGGTACAGTTAGAGTAGAGTCTTTAACTGATTTCCCGGAGCGGTTTAAGCGAGAACAAAAGCTGAATGTCGGCCAAGGGCCAGCCGCCAGGGAATTAACCCTGGAAACCTGCGGATTTCACCGGGGACAGCTATTGATGAAATTCAAAGAGATTGAAAGTATGGAAGAAGCAGCCAGCTACCGGGATAAATTTATCAGTATTACAGCTGATGATTTGTATCCTTTGCCGGAAGGCTCCTATTATCAGTTCCAATTAATCGGCCTGAGGGTTGAAGACCTAGAGAAGGGATACTTGGGAGAATTGACCGATATCCTGGAAACCGGAGCCAACGATGTATATGTAGTCAAGTCGGATGTCTATGGGGAAATTCTCATACCTGCCATTAAACAGGTGATCCAGGAGGTTGATTTGTCCAGCCAGTGTATGAGGGTCAAATTGCTGCCCGGTTTATTAGGTGAAGATGAATGATTATAGATATTCTTACCCTATTTCCCCATATGTTTACCGCACCTTTTGAGGAAAGCATTGTCGGACGGGCCCGCAGCCGGAAACTGGTGGAAATTAACACCGTAAATATAAGGGATTATGCCTATGACAGACACCAGCAGGTGGACGACTACCCTTATGGCGGCGGAGCCGGAATGGTTATGAAGGTTGATGTCCTGGCCCGCGCCATCGAAAGCGTAAAAAAAGCTGACTCTCGCGTTGTTTACCTTTCGCCCCAGGGCAAGAAACTGGATCAGGAAAATGCCGTCCGTCTGGCGGGGCAATCACATCTGATCCTGCTGTGCGGGCATTATGAGGGCATCGATGAAAGAGTGATGGAACTGGTAGACGAAGAACTTTCCGTGGGCGACTATATTTTGAGCGGCGGAGAGATAGCTGCCATGATCGTAGTAGACGCTGTGACCCGATTAATTCCGGGAGCGCTGGGTGATGAAAATTCAGCCCGGGAAGAATCTTTTGGAGCCGGTCTGCTGGAGTATCCGCACTACACCCGGCCCAAGAGCTATAAAGGGCAGGAAGTACCTGAAGTCCTTATCTCGGGGCACCACGAACACATACGTTTATGGAGAAAAAAACTGAGTCTGCTTCGTACTTTGCTAAAACGGCCTGATTTGCTGCTGCAAAGGGAATATGACCAGGAAGAGAAAAAATTGCTGGAAGAAATTCTATTCAGCGGGGAGA
Organism: Syntrophomonadaceae bacterium; assembly: GCA_034927445.1. GTDB lineage: Bacteria > Bacillota > Syntrophomonadia > Syntrophomonadales > Syntrophomonadaceae > PHAA01. The sequence goes on along the minus strand of JAYFPZ010000027.1, from coordinate 12,521 downwards.
ATAAGACCAGGTGCGAAAATCCAAAGTTTACATAGCCCTGCTTCATTATCCTATGTATAACAAGAGAAAGGATGTTGTGACCACTTCAATAACCAACCTGGATTTGCATGATATTGCACGGGCAGCCCGTACTTATGATGTGGACGGGTTTTATGTGGTCCATCCTTCCGCCAGTCAGCAGAAGTTGATTACGGATATTTTGAAGTACTGGCAGGATGGTTATGGCGGTCAGTATAACAGTGACCGCAAGGAAGCCTTTAATTTAGTCCACATGGTAGATAGTCTGGAAAAAGCGGCGGCAATGACTGCCCGGTCCACCGGTCAAACTGTAATTACGGTGGCTACTGATGCGCATCGTTATCCCAATACTATAAGCTACAGTGATTTGAAAACGGAGATTTTTAATGAAGACCGGGTGTTCTTATTGCTGTTCGGCACTGGTTGGGGCATGACCCGGGAATTGACTGAGAGCTGCGACTATATACTCGAACCGGTAGATGGCGCCGGTGATTATAATCACCTGTCGGTCCGCAGTGCGGTTTCCATAATTATGGACAGACTATTAGGAGAATACTGGTTTAAGGAATAGCTTTTGCTTGAGCTTAATCCGGGGCTATGTTAAAATAGGAATGTTCTGTAATAAAGGTGGCGTTGCTTGGCAAAAGCGTATGGCGCCTGCTGGAAGGAGGTTGGAAAATATGCAAGACATAATTCGTTCCATTGAAGAAGAATATTATAGAAAAGACATACCGACATTTGGACCTGGCGATACAGTCAAAGTTCACGTCAAGGTGGTTGAAGGCACCAGGGAAAGAATACAGGTATATGAAGGAACAGTAATGAAGATCAGAGGGGCTGGCCTTTCCAAGAACTTTACCGTGAGAAGAATTACTTACGGAGTGGCGGTGGAAAGAACCTTCCTGATGAATTCACCTAAAATAGCCCAGATTGAAGTTACCAGAAAGGGTAAGGTCCGCCGAGCCAGACTCTTCTATCTGAGAGGCTTAACCGGTAAAAAAGCCAGGGTTAAAGAAAAGGGCAGATTTTCAAGATAGAACTGGGAAGAGGATACCGAGGGGTATTCTCTTTTTTTCTCATTTTAAAGTTATCTGGGGAAGCAGGGGAACGTTCTTTTTGCTGTCAAGGGGACGGTTCCGCTGACAACCTTTCCCGAATTATCTCAGGTTGTCAACAGAACCGTCCCCTTGACAATCCTGAACCTCCGAGGTGAGACTAGTGCCGATAAATTGGTATCCCGGGCATATGGTGAAGGCCAAACGGGAAATACAAGAAAATATGAAACTGGTTGATATTGTAGCCATGCTGCTGGATGCCCGGGCGCCGTTCAGCTGCCGCAATGCTGATCTGGAAAAAATGAGTTCGCGCAAGCGATTGCTTATAGTTTTGAACAAAATGGACCTGGCTGCACCTGAAGCCACCCGGCTGTACCTGAGCAGGCTGCATGACGAAGGGCTGCAGGCGGTCGCCCTCGATTCCGCCAGCGGCAAAGGCTTGCCTGAAGTAATTCAGGCGATTAATAACATTTATCAGCCCCTGGCCGCCGAAATGGTTCAAAAAGGACGTCGAATCAGACCGGCCCGGGTCATGATCGTCGGGGTCCCCAATATCGGCAAATCCACTTTCCTGAACTGTCTGGCGGGGAAGAAAATGGCTCAGACGGGCGCCCGGCCGGGCATTACCAGAGGAAAACAGTGGGTGCGGGTGCGCGATGACATTGAGCTGATGGACACCCCCGGACTGATGTGGCCCAAAGTCGAGGCCGAGGAACAAGGGCTCAAACTGGCTCTGCTCAATATAGTCGGAGAAAACGCCTATGAAGAGTATGAGGTAGCCCTTTTTCTGTTAAGAACCTTGCAGGAAAAAAAGCCGGAGGTTTTACAAAACAAATTAAAAATTGCCGATCCTGGCAAAAGAGTTGAAGAGCTGCTGGACGCAATAGCGCGTCAGCGCGGCCATCTGCTCAAAGCCGGTGCGCTGGATCTGGGCAAAACCTGCACCTCACTCCTGCAAGATTATCGCAAGGGCAAACTGGGCCGTATAAGCCTTGATTAGTAGGGCTCTCTATCTGATGAACCTGAAAAACGAACAAATGATCAGCCCATGGATAATGTGCAGGCTAATGCTGGTTATTACGGTAACTATTACCCGGACGGAGTCAGCATTTACTGGATTGAAAAGATATAATCCGGCCTAGCCGCTATCCTGAGAGATAAAGAATATGCAGCTGAAAATAGGTGCGCGTTATGATTTCAGGATGGTTTGAAAAGCTTTCGAAGGCCTACAGCCTTGCGATACTTTTGCTGATAGCCGTGGCTATCTGTTATTTTGTCGTGCATGACAGGACAACCGGAGCAGGATGGCAGGCAGGATTGCTGCTGGCTGCATTGATGCTGGCAGGTGGTCTTGCTTTTGTATCGGTAAGATTTTATAAAAAGAGCAAATACATGTTTTATGCTTTTGTGATTCTGCTGTCAGCGGTCTCATGTGCTTGGTGGAATCTGTTCGCAGATACTCAGCCTGTCTCGGATTATAGTATTCTCATTGATGCCGGCTATCAGATAGCGAACGGTAATTTCAGCGAGGCATTCAGTAAGGACAGCTATTTCTACTATTTCAATTACCAGATCGGATATGCGATATATCTGGGTTTTGTCTTCCGGCTTTTTGGCGCCAGCCTGACAGTTTTGAAAATCCTTGATGCCGCTTACATTGCTTTTTCTGCCCTGCTTGTATTTGCAATAGCAAGCCGTATTGCGGGCAAGCATGAGGCATGCATCGCTGCTGGGCTATATGCCGGATTTATACCAATTATAATGGGATCATCAGTGGTTAATAACCAACATCTTAGCACTTTTCTGATGCTTGCGGGAATTTACATGGTGATTAGGCGAAAATCTGCCTACATAGGGTTGGGAGCCTTGTTCATAGCTGCCATGAACATATTCAGGCCTGTCGGCGTAATTATGCTGATTGCTGTTCCTGTTTATTTTTTCTACAGGGCATTTTACGAGCGCAGAATTATGCCGTCAATCAAATATACGGCGGTATTTTTGGCTGTGTTCTTTGCTGTGACATGGGGTGTGGATGCGGCGGTGATAAACGCCCGGATTGCCCCTGCGGCAATAAGTTCATCCAACCTGCCATATTTTAAGCTGGTCTCCGGGCTATGCGATCAGTTTGGCAGCTTTACGGAAACATGACTGAGGATGCGCGCAGAACGGGTATTTATTTCGACCTTAAGCAGAATAATTTCGACTATGAGAGCTACAATAAAAAAAGCCTTGAATTCTTGAAGGACAGGCTTACGGATAAAGGCAAGACAGGGGCGTATGTATTCAATAAAATGAGGTTTTTTCTGGGGGAACGCGATCATCAGTACACATTTGCACTGACGGCCGAAAAATCAGCGATGCCGTTTGTAAATTCACTGGCCGTACTTGGGCAGATGCAATATCTTGTGTTGGTGGTGCTGGCCGCATGGTCGGTGCTGCTGCAGATCAGGGGTAATGATAACAGGTGGATATTTATGTTGATCGCTCTTGCCGGATTCATTTCTGTATATGCATTTATAGAGGCTCAGACCAGATACAGGTATGAAGCCTATCTGATTATCATTATGCTTGCTTCGCATGAGCTTGGCTCTTTATATTCGAAATACGGTTCTGCCACAAAATAATATAATGTTCTCTCCTGCTTGTTTTAATCCTAGACACTATCCCTTCTCTATGACCCGGTTCCTTTCCAATCCCAGTTCCTGCAATTGCTTCCGGGTTTGCTCCAGCATATGCTGCAAACCTCCCCGCTCCGTATCCACCTTGTCAACAGTTTGCCGAATCCGTTCTCTGGCACTGTTGATTTGAGATTGGACAATCAAGTCAAAAATGAAACCATCCAGCAGAAAATCTGCCGCAGTTGACAAACTGCCGATATCTATGGCATCCACGGTTTTAACATCCAGAAGTTCCCGCTGGAAGCAGCGCAGCAGATCCTGGGCATTTTGCAGTTCTCTCCGAGCTTCATGGACGGAAGAATGTTTCACGGCGGTGACGAGAAGACCTCCCCCCAGGATATCCAGGATGCCCCAATTGCCGGCACTGTTCAAATTTTTTTCCACCTGCAGCAATGCTTGATGCGCTGCATCCCCGGCATCAATGGCCTCCTGCAATTCCTGTATTTTAGTCTTTAATCGTCCATGTTCCTCATCCAAGGCAAAAATATTTGCACCGGCAGATCCCCCCGATCGCAGAATAAATTCTTCTTTGGCCCGCAGGGCTTGCCGGTATTCGTCGGCAATGTCCGCTCCGTCCGCCAGTTCCTGCCGGAGCCGATGGGAATCTCTTGCCAGTGCCTGCACGGAGGCCTCGGCTTTATCATAATTGAGCTTAGCGGCCATATATTCTTGCATTTCCCTCTCTTTGGCCTCTTCTTTACTGCCCCGGATACTGTGCCAAAGATTGACCAGCCCGATCCGATCCAATCTTTCCAGATCCCGATGTTCTTCCTGCATATGCTTTTTCAATTCATCCCGGCGTTGGCTCTCCGCCCCCAGCAACGCATCGGTAGATTCCAGGCGGCGCCGGAGCCGGTCTTGTTCTTCCTGCTTCCGGGCAGCCTCCCTCATCCGTTCATGTATATCCATTGCCCACACTTCCTCCCGGCAGCCCCAACTTGGCTGCTTTTTACCCTTCTTCTGCCACGATTATCCCGGTTTACGGTTGCCGAGTGGCGGTCAGACTAGCTCTTAATGTCTGCCACATCCCATCATTTATTACCCCTAATCTCCACAGCGCTATCCCGGTTAGATTGTAGCGTTTAGCGATTCCCACTTTGGCAGCGATGCTTTCAGCAGTTACCTCCTGAATAGTTGTACGTTTTCGTATTTCTGTATCTTGCAGTAGTGGTGTACGGATTGGTTAGTATTTTCATTAAAATAGTTAAGCTTAGTATATTCAAATTGCTTTTTACCGGAAATCCGCCTAAATTCCGGCCCACTATTTTAATTTGGAAGTAGTATGTTAACCTGGACAATTTGGTCAAGCGAAAACAGCATAGATCAACTAAGCAAACTGGTGTATTTTAATGCACCAGTTTTTTTGCTGTTATTAGGCAGTCACGCTTGGACGGGAAAATACATAAGATACCTTGTGCTAAATTAGAAATTTATGGATAAAACGGGGAGCAATATACCCATCCCTAAATCTAAGCGCCAAAAAAGAAAGGGAGACATGCAAATGACAAATGCAAACTTTACTCGATCCTCGACCGCCTACAAAAAAGATGGCGCCCAGGTTGAATCTGGAGTCCCTCGCTACGAAGCAGCCAAATTTGGCAAAGGGATCATGCTGGAGGAAGGTACGGTCAACCTGCTGACCGCCGATCAAAGCAGTGTGGAGACAGACCTGACCGGATTAAGCACTGACTATTCATCAACCACAACGCTAACCCGGGATACTTCTAACGCTTGGTCAGGCAGCGCAGCTATGAAAATGGTCACGACCGCAGGCCCGGGGAACTTCCAAGCAGCGGTTACAGGCTTGACCCTGTCGGTTGGAGACCAATATACAGCCAGTTTCTACGTTAAAGGCAGCGGCAGCATTTATGCCACCCTAGCCGAAGCAGCTAATACCATGGCAGGGACAGACAGCGCCGCTACAACCTTAACCAATAGTTGGCAGCGCCTTATCGTAACCCATACCGTTACAGATGCGGCCAATACCGAACTCATAATAAAGGGAACTGCCCCGGCAGCCATTACCGCCTATATAGACGGTCTGCAGGTTGAGAAAAAAGGTTACGCCACTTCCTGGCAAATCGGCGGGACCGCCAGGGAAGCTGAAACCCTGTCAATTTCCACCGAAGGCGTATTTGACCAAGGAAAATTCTCTGTAGAATTCAATATTACCCCTGCTTTTGCTATGGTTAGCGGTCTCTACCGCGGTATTTGGACCTGCAATGTTGATCAAACCAATGAATTTGGTATTGGCATAGACCCTGACGGGTATGTTTGTGTGTATACCAAATACAATGGGGATTATCAGACCTATACCGATACTGCCCCCTTACAAGCCGGTACCACCTATAACTATTGCGTAACCTGGGATGGCGGCAATATCAATGTATACCGGGACGGCTTGCAGAGAAATGCGGGGCCGTATACTGAATGCGCCGGGTCAGTAAGTACCGCCATGTCTGTAGGCGATGAGAATGCCGGCTTTATTATAGACGATTTCAGGATATCCAATCGGGCCAGAACCTTGGCTGAACATCAGAGCGCTTACAACAACGGTCAGCCCTTGCCGGTTGACGATGCTGCCACCTGTAAGATGAATTTCAATGGCGATCTCCAGACCGCAATGTATAATGATCCCACCGCTTCGGCCCGTTCTGCCCTAAGTATAATCAGAACCAACGGTTATACCTATGATCAATCCAAGCGCCTGACTGCTGTCAGCTACGGACAGGGTGAAAAAGTTGAATTAAATTTTGACAACAGCGGCAACATGACCCGCAGAACCTATGACGTATCCCGGATAATAGCCGCGGGGGCCTATCACACCCTTTTAGTCCAAGAAAACGGCAGCCTTTGGTCCTGGGGCTATAACGCCTGTGGACAACTGGGAGATGGAACTACAATCGACAACAACACCCCCGGGCTGCTGACCAGTCTAACCGATACGAAAACCATTGCCGCCGGCTACTGCCACTCCTTGGCCGTAAAGAAAGATGGCACGGCTTGGGCCTGGGGAGACAATACCTACGGGCAATTGGGCAATGGGACGACTATCCAGCAAGATACGCCCGTGTCCATAACGAGCCTTGCCGCTATTAAAGCCGTTGCTGCAGGATACTGTCACAGCGCTGCCTTAAAACGGGACGGCACCGTATGGACTTGGGGTCGAAACAACTATGGCCAGCTGGGTAACGGAACTACTCTCGACTCAAGCATCCCGGTACAGATCCTCGGCAATGTCGCCGCCATTATGGCGGGTTACTACCATACCCTGGCATTAAAAGAAGATGGCAGTTTATGGGTATGGGGCTGCAATAATTGCGGTCAAATAGGTGATGGAACTACAACTACCCGAACAACTCCTCTCCAGATTCTTACCGATGTTCAGGCTATAGCCGCCGGAGAATCCCACACCCTAGCTATTAAAAGGGACGGGACCGTGTGGGCCTGGGGAGATAACACCTACGGTCAATTAGGAGACGGAACCACCGCCTCGAAAAACAGCCCGGTGCCAATAGCCGGCCTCAGCGCAATAAAAGCAATTACCGCCGGAACCTGCCACAGTGCAGCTATTGATCAGGATGGAACCATCTTGGTCTGGGGCAGCAACAACTATAGTCAACTGGGAGATGGAACCAGCACCCAGCAAAACAGCCCGGTACAGTTAAGCAATGCCACCAACATTAAAGCCATAGCCGCAGGATACAGTCACACCCTGGCCGTTAAAGAAAATGACGCTGTATGGGCGTGGGGACGGAACAATTATGGACAATTAGGGGATGCGACTTCAACCATCCGCCTATATCCTGAAAAGATTATCGGCTTTACCGGCGTAAAATCCGCTGGAGCAGGTTATGCCCACACCATCGCCTTGGAAAAAGACGGAACCATATGGGCCTTTGGTGATAATACCTATGGCCAGTTAGGAGACGCAAGCACCAGTCAAAGCATCCAGCCCGTGCAAGCTGTAGCCTTAACCGACGTTATCGCTGCAGCCATAGAAAATAACCACACCCTGGCTCTAAAAGAGGATGGAAGCCTGTGGGCCTTTGGTGACAACAGCTATGGTCAATTAGGCGACGGGACCACCAGCGCTAAAAACATTCCCATACAGATATTAACCGGAGTTAAAGCCCTGGCAGCCGGTGCATATCACAGTATGGCCTTAAAAAGTGATGGAACCGTCTGGGCCTGGGGCAATAACAACAATGGCCAATTAGGAGACGGAACGACCGATCAGAGAAATACCCCGGTGCAGGTAAGCGGACTTACCGGTGTAGTCGGTATAGCTGCCGGCAATAGCCATAGCGCTGTTCTAAAACAGGATGGAACCATTTGGACCTGGGGCGGCAATGCTGACGGTCAGCTGGGGGACGGTACCACTAACCAGAGAACTGCCCCGGTGCAGATTACTCCCTTGAGCAGTGTCAAAGCTCTGGCAGCCGGGCGGAACTACAGCCTGGCCATAAAGGAAAACGGCACTTTGTGGAGCTGGGGGAACAACGACTATGGGCAATTAGGGGATGGAACCGCCATTTCAAGAACCACCCCGGTACCAGTCATCAACCTTATCCTGGTCAAAACTGTAGCCGCCGGTTACTACCATACCCTAGCCGTAAAACAAGACGGCAGCATCTACTCCTGGGGTAGAAATAACTATGGGCAATTAGGCGACGGAACTACGACCGACTGTTCTGTTCCCCAGCCCATTACCTCAATCGCAGGCATCAGCGACGTGGCTGCGGGCTGCTATCATAGCGCCGCCGTAACCGCGGACCAGACCTTATGGACTTGGGGCGGCAACGCCAGTGGACAGCTGGGGGACGGCACCACCAGCAGTAATACCATCCCCACACAAATTATGCCCCTTACCGGAGCAGCAACTGCTAGAGCCGGGACTAACCATGCGGCATTAAGAAATAAGGACACGGCCATAATGCAGCGCAGAGCCATGCTGGCAGCCAGACGCTCCCAGGCTCAAACCCGTTTATCCAGAACATCCTCAAAGTCAACCGCAGTATCCGCACAGTCCGAGGATATAATAGAAGTCTGGACAGCGGAAGACTTGAATAATGTAAGAAATAATCTGTCCGGCAGCTATATCCAGATGGCGGATATAGATTTGAGCGGATATAGCAATTGGGAACCGATTGGGAAGGGGCCAATACCCTCCAGTCAACTTCCTTATAGTGAATTCAAAGGATTTAAAGGGGTTTATGATGGAAATAACTTTGCTATTTATAATTTAACAATTAGCAATACGATGGAAGAGTCTGTTGGGCTGTTTGGTATTCTAGGAAGAGAATGGCAAAATCCAGAGCTGATGCTAAAAAACATTCACATTATTAATTGTAGTATTACAACCCAACATAATCATACAGGGGCACTTGCCGGCCATGTTTTTGCGGCTAATATTGAAAATTGCAGTTCTTCGGGGAGTATCATTAGTAATGTACCGGTTAATGCATTTATTGGTGGCTTAATTGGAATGTTAGACGCTTTTACAACAACAACAAATAGTTATAGTTCTTGTTCCATAACAGGAGGAGGACTTTATAGTGTTGGAGGTTTTGTGGGACAAAGTGATACTGGTACTCCCGTTAGCATCATAGAAAACTGTTATGCTATGGGTAATATTTATGGAACTCATAAATGTTCGGGCATAGGCGGATTTGTCGGTCAGTGTGGTACTGAAATATCCAAATGTTATGCAACAGGTGATATAACACTTAGTGATATAGAAAATATAGATTGGGATGATTCTACCAATTATATTGGAGGGTTTATCGGAAATTCTTGGGGTGGAGGAGATATTGAACAATGTTATTCTACAGGGAATTTAACAATAAGCGGGATTATTGGGGGGGCTCATATAGGTGGATTTATTGGGTCGCATTGGGCTTTAACTTATCCGATTAAAAATTGTTATACTACAGGAAATATAACGATTAATAACTTTAGTGAGGAAAAGTCTGTGGTTCAAATTGGCGGCTTTATTGGTTCTGCTAATGGAAATTCCACAGATGATGGATTAGAAAAATGTTATGCTATAGGCGATTTAACGATCAACTCTAATTCACCTTTACTTATGGTTGGTGGATTTGTAGGAGCGCAATGGGCTGCAATATCTAATTGTTATACTATGGGGCATTTAGTAATTAATGCAGCAGTCTGGGCACAAACTGTTGGTGGATTTGCCAGTAGAACAGATTATATTGAACGTCAAATTAAGAATTGTTATTCAGCCAGACAGATTAGTATAACTGAAGGAGAGATAAATCCAGCTCCAAGTAGCGGAGGATTTGCCGGTGGGTATGAAGGCCAACCAACGGAAGGAATCATAGCTTGTTATTATAATTGTGAGTTAACAACTCTGAATGAAAATGATAGAGGAATCCCTAAAACCACCGCCGAAATGAAAACCCAAACAACCTTTACCAATTGGGATTTTGATGATATCTGGCATATGAACGCCGGCGTCAACAATGGCTACCCCTACCTTAGATGGCAAGGGCTTACCGGAATATACGCCCGCCCCTACTGCGAAAACTACGCCCCGACCGACCGCACTATTTCTCTCGTGCGGCATGCAATTGATGCCGGCACCGGCGCCCAGATGATCGGCAAACAGCTGATCAAGGTCAATGGGTCCATCCCGGTTCCCTTTGATATCAACTTCAACTCCCTTATGCTGGCTGAAGGGCCTCTGGGCAAAGGCTGGGGCCATCAATACGAGGCCAGCGTGCAGGAGCAAGCAGATACCAGCCTAAAACTATACTGGACCGCCAACAGGTGGAACCTGTTTGTCCTAACCGAAGATGATCTGTATACCTCAGCGGACCGGGCCTGCCGCCTGGACCAGCTGGTTAAAAATATTGACGGCAGCTATGCCTTGACCCGCAAAGATCAAAGCCAATACATTTTCAATGATTCCGGCAAACTGATCCAGATCCAAAACGGTCACGGCCAGCAATTAAACCTGTCCTATGACGGTTCCGACCGCTTGCAGTCCATAACCGAACCCCTATCAGGCCAAAGCCTGACCCTGGCTTACAATGACAGCGACCTGCTGGAAAGCATAACCGACGCCTTAGGCCGTGAGATTAACCTTAGCTATGAAAACAACTGTCTGACTGAAATAACCTATCCCGATGACAAAACCACCGTTTTCACCTACGATGATTCAGGGCAGGTGCTGTCCGAAACCGACGGAGAAGACAGACAGGTATTTCTTAATACCTATGATCAATTATGCAGAGTTATTTCTCAGGAAGATGGTCTGCAGCAGGTCAGCGCAGTCAATTATGACGAAAACAGCCAGCCCGGTAAAGTCATAACCACCGTAACCGACCGCAATGGCAAAAGCACAATATACCTGCACAACGGCAACTACGAACTGGAACAGATCACCGACCAGCTGGGCAGCAATACCAGCTATACCTATGATGCCGATGGCAACCGCACCAGCGTAACCGATGCTGCCAATAATACCATTAGCATGACCTATGACAGCCGGGCTAACCTGATAACGGTGGAAGATCCCCTGGGCAATACTACCACCATGACCTATGATGCATATAACAACTTGTTAACCATTACCAATGCCAATGAAAAAACAACTACCAATACCTATGATGAAAACAACAACCTTACTTCAACGGAAGACAACTTAACCCAAACCACCAATTACGGCTATAATGCGAACGGCCTGCTGATCAGCGTAACCGCTCCTTTAACCGGCCAGACGGTATACACCTACCAGAACGGACGGATAAATACCGTGACTGATCCGGAATTAGTCGTCCTGACCTATGGTTACGATGATGCCGGCCGCTTAACCAGCATTACCAATGTCGATGACCAGGCCATCACCGTCAGCTACGACGGCCGGGACAACCTGACCAGTATAGCTGATCCCCTGAGCCATACCGTTTACTTTACCTATGACAGCCGGGGCATGCTGCTGACTAAAACCGATGTCCGGAACCATACTACTGCCTATACCTATGATGATAACCTGAACCTGATCAGCATAACCGATGCCTTAGGCCATATCACCAGCTATCAATATGATCCTGAAGGAAGATTAATAAAAATAATTGATGCCAGGGGTAATGTCAGTACGATTGGCTATGATGACAAAGGCCGGCCGATTGCTAATACCAACCCCCTGGGCTACAGCACCCGGATCGAATACGATGCGGTGAGCAACCTTACCGCCCGCTATGATGCCTTTAACCATAAAATAGCGGAAATCAGCTATAACGAATCGCGCAACCCCCAAACCATAAAAGATGCTCTGGGGCATACCACTTCTAACGAGTTTGATAACATGAACCGCCTGATCAGAAGTACCAACCCCATGGAAGGCATAACTGAATATAGCTATGATGACTTGAATCGTCTCATCCAGACCACCGACCCCGGCAGCTTAGAGGCCAGCCAGGAGTTTGATGAGGATGGCAACCGTAAAAAGATCATAGATCCTGATGCCAATGCCTTAAACCATACCTATGACCTGGCCGGCAGACTGACTGAAATCAGTTCCCTCACCGGTTCGAAGCAATACACCTACAACCAACTGGGCTATTTGGCAACTGCCGTCAATGGCCGGAGCCAGACCAGCAGCTATGTCTATGATGATGCCGGACGGCTGATCAGCAGAACCGACCCGGACGGAACCATATCCTACAGCTACGATGCCAACGGCAACGTTTTGACCGTAACCGAGGGAGCGGGTACTATTACCAGGGTGTATGACGACTTAAAC
>JAYFPZ010000012.1:0-142736 GCA_034927445.1 Syntrophomonadaceae bacterium | reverse complement strand
AGGCGAAGCCTTCGATTTTTTTATTTGTCAAGTGTTTTTTTATAATTGATAAATTTTATATGTCCACCTGTATATATAAGAAAAACACAACCACCTTAATCTGGATAGTTGTGCTTTTCGGGCCTTATCTTAATGACATTGATCCTAAGGGGAGCATATCACGGAGGGGAATATCCCTGTACGTCAATTGAATAGCCTGCCGGCATCATACAGCTATTACGCCATTCATTAGCGGGCGCAGCGAACATAGGTTGTACTCTGAGGGCAGCCTATTGACGGCCTGAGCGGGACCGATATTTAAACGGTCCCCCGGTATGCTCAGGCCTATCTGTAGCGAGTGCGCAGTTTGTTGCCCAGTAAATAAACCCCGGCAATAGCAGTAGCATGCAAGGCCCACCAGCCCGGTTCCATAAAGCTGAAGGCCCCGGGGTCAACCTTGTCTTCGCTGTGCCGGTGGTTAATACCCGTGTCCTTAAAATCTGAAACAACATGCGACAACATCAATCGCCTCCTTTTTTCATTAAGTTATAAACAAATCAATATTATATTTTCCCCGGCTGACGGCATTTTAAGAAAGTAATTTGTTCCAGGACCTGGTCTGAGTTATTGCCCTTAAAAGTTAAAAAAAGAATAGGTACGACTATTTTTAAAAGCTTCAAACTTGCATAGTTAAGGTTTTTGTGTTATCTATTGCTTTAGAGGTTAATATAAGATGTATAATATTACCAATCATGTTATGATGAAAACAACAGAATCATCATAGATGAGGTGGCAGTGATCGATAAGACAGAACTGGCATGCATATATTTTTTTCATACCATACCTGGGGTGGGGAATAGAACTCTCTGGAAAATTAAAGAGGAATTCGGCACTTTTCAGAGGTGTTGGGAAGCAAAAAAGAGTGCTTGGCATGGATCATCACTTCCGGAACCTATTCAGGCGGCCATGGCCGAGGCGCGGTCGCAGACCGATCCGCTTACGCTATTGGATAAGCTCCGGGCAGATGAAATTAAAATATGCTGTGTCGAGGATGATGATTATCCTGAACTGCTGCGCAGCATTTACGATCCGCCCTATATATTTTATTACCGGGGCGCTTTGGAAATACTTAATAAATTTTGTTTGGGTATAGTGGGCGCCAGGGCCGCCACTACTTACGGAAAGGTGCAAGCCCGTCGTTTTGGCAATGAATTAGCCGGCCAGGGCATTACCGTGGTAAGCGGTATGGCACGGGGTATTGATACCGAAGCCCATCAGGGCGCTTTGGCGGCGGAGGGAAAAACTGTCGCGGTATTGGGCAGCGGGCTGAAAGTGGTTTATCCCCCGGAAAATCAAGAATTATTCAACCGCCTATGTGAAAACGGGTTGGTAATAAGTGAGTTTTCCCCCCTGACCCGTCCCGAACCGGGAAATTTTCCGACCAGGAATCGCACTATTTCCGGCCTTTGCCGGGGAGTGCTGGTGGTGGAAGCCAAACAAAAAAGCGGCGCCTTAATTACGGCTGATTTTGCGCTGGAGCAGGGACGGGAGGTCTTTGCCGTTCCAGGACCCATCACCAGTAAAAATAGCGATGGAACCAATTATCTTATCAAACAGGGAGCTTGTCTGGTAAGGGGCATTGCCGATATTTTCGATGAATTCGGTTTAAACCAGTCATCCCCGGCGGTCCAGGGTGAGCTGCTTTTTGATCTGGAGCCTGAAGAATCCGCCTTTTTGGAGAATATGGATTATGAAGCCGTGCATTTTGATGCGTTGCTGCAAAGCACGGCTTTGGATATCGGGCAGTTGAGCGCGATGCTGCTGAAAATGGAGTTGAAAGGCATAATTCGGGCAATGCCCGGTAATTACTATGTAAAGCTTTAGAAGTCCTGGTCCTGAGTTCAAATTACAGGACTTTGCATAAATATAAAGAGGTGATATTTTGGCAGAAAGTACTCTGGTGATTGTTGAGTCGGCGGCTAAAGCCAAGACTATAGCCAAATTTTTAGGCAAAAACTATCGGGTCAAAGCCTGTGTCGGTCATATCAAGGATTTACCCCGCAGTAAACTGGGGATAAATATAGAGGATGATTTTGAACCGCAATATATTACTATCCGCGGCAAAGGCGATATTTTAAAAGAAATCAAATCCGAATCGCAAAAATCGAAACGGGTATTGCTGGCCACCGACCCGGACCGGGAGGGGGAGGCCATTGCCTGGCATCTGCAGAACTACATAAAGATTCCGGATGGTACCAGATGCCGGATTGAGTTCAATGAAATAACGGCTGAGGCTATCAAGCAGGCCCTTAAAAATTCACGCCCGGTGGATATGGACTTGGTAAATGCCCAGCAAGCGCGTCGGGTTCTAGACCGCCTGGTTGGTTACAATTTGAGTCCGCTGTTGTGGAGCAAAGTGCGCAAAGGCTTGAGTGCAGGACGGGTGCAGTCGGTGGTGGTCAGAATTATCTGCGAAAGGGAAAAGGAAATCAATGCGTTTGTGTCAGAAGAATATTGGACCGTTGAGGCCATCCTGACCGCGCCCCAAAACAAAAACTTCACCGCCAAACTCCTTTCGTTCAAAGGGGAGAAGCTCGAGATAAAAGGCGAGAGTGAACAGCAGCGGGTAGTCAACGAGCTTAAGCAGGCGGGTTATCACCTGAAATCCATTGATAGAAAAGAAAAACGGCTTAAAGCCAAACCCCCATTTATAACCAGTACTATGCAGCAGGAGGCCAATAAAAGGCTGGGGTTTTCACCCAGCAAAACCATGCGCATGGCCCAGGAATTGTATGAAGGACTGGAACTGGGCAAGAAAGAGATTGTAGGTCTGATTACTTATCTGCGTACCGATTCTACCCGTATAGCCAGCAGCGCCCAGGCGGAGGCCCTTGAATATATTAAAACTGAGTACGGACCGGAGTATGCTCCGGCCTCACCCAATGAATATAAAAGCCGGAAGTCTGCTCAGGATGCCCATGAGGCCATACGACCGACCTCGGTTCTGCGTACCCCGGACAGTATCAAAGCTTATCTCAGCCGGGACCAGCACCGCCTTTACCGGCTCATCTGGGAACGGTTCGTGGCCAGTCAAATGGCTCCCGCCGTATTCGATACGGTGACGGCTGAAATTGAAGCGGGTGATTATGGGCTGCGGGCGAATTCATCCCAATTGAAATTCCCCGGCTATAAAAAAATCTATAATGACAGCGAAGATGATGAAATCAAGAATCCCATCCCGGCCATGAAGCCCGGGCAGGTACTGAAACTTAAAGAATTGATGCCGGAGCAGCATTTTACCCAGCCCCCGCCCCGGTATACCGACGCCAGCCTGGTAAAATTGCTGGAAGAGAAAAATATCGGCCGGCCCAGTACCTACGCGCCTATTATTGAGACTATTATTAAACGTCATTACGTAGAGCGGTGCAACAAACAGTTCGTACCTTCCGAATTGGGCTTTATCGTGGTTGATTTATTGACCCAGCATTTCCGCAACATTTTGGAAATCCAGTTTACCGCCAAGATGGAAGAAGAACTGGATTTGGTCGAGGACGGGAAATTAAACTGGAAAGGGGTAATCCGGGAATTTTATGATCCTTTCAATGAGGATTTGGAAAAAGCTCAGGACCTGATTGAAAAGGTGGAAATAAAAGACGAACCGGCCGGCAAGGACTGCGTCAAATGCGGTCGCCCCATGTATATCAAATATGGCCGCTTTGGCAAGTTTATTGCCTGCTCCGGGTTCCCCGAATGCAGGCATACCGAATCCCTGAATGAAGAGGTGGGGGTCAACTGTCCCCAATGCGGGGGGCCGGTGGTCGCCCTAAAATCCAAAAAAGGACGTAAATATTTTGGGTGCAAGAATTACCCGGAGTGCAATTTCCGTTCCTGGAACAAACCCACCGGGGAAAAGTGTGCGGTCTGTGGTGATGCCATCGTGGAGAAGATAAACAAGAATAAGAAAATTGAAACGGTGTGCCAGAATCCGGAATGTAAGCACCACCAGGAAAAGGGGAAGTAAGTTGCCTGCAGTTCATATAATCGGCGGAGGTCTGGCCGGAGCCGAAGCAGCCTACCGGATTGCCCGGTCAGGAATAAAGGTTAAATTGTGGGAGATGAGACCCCGACGGCAAACACCCGTACACAAGTCGGGCAACCTGGCGGAATTGGTCTGCAGCAACTCCCTAAAATCGGAATTAATAAATACCGCCCAGGGTTTGCTCAAAGACGAAATGAGAAGGATGGGGTCCTTGCTTCTGCAATGTGCAGATCAGACCAGGGTTCCTGCCGGAGCGGCACTGGCGGTAGATCCTGAGCTTTTTTCGACCCTGGTTACGGATATGGTGGAGTCCCGCCCGGAAATTGAGATTATTCGCGAGGAAGTCACAAAACTTCCGCCCGATGAACCGGCTATCGTGGCCAGCGGTCCCCTGACCTCAGAAGAGCTGTTTAGAGAACTAACCAGCCTGAGCGGGGAAGAAAACCTCTATTTTTATGATGCGGTTGCCCCCAGCGTAACCCTGGAAAGCCTGAATAAAGATAAAATATTCAAATCATCACGCTATGGTAAAGGTACGGATGACTATTACAACTGCCCGATGAACCGGGAGGAATACGAAAACTTTTACTATAACCTGGTGGCTGCTGACGCGAGTGCAGGACACAGCATAGACAAACGGCTTTTTTTTAATGGCTGCATGCCGGTGGAAGTAATGGGACGGCGGGGGATAGATACCCTCAGGTTTGGACCTATGCGGCCGGTGGGTTTGACGGATCCGCGCACCGGCCAAAGAGCATGGGCGGTCGTGCAACTGCGACAGGAAAACCGGGAAGGAACTGTCTATGGCTTGGTTGGATTTCAAACCCGTTTAAAATGGGGGGAGCAGGCTCGCGTATTCCGGCTCATACCTGGGCTTGAAAATGCTGAATTTGTCAGGTATGGAGTAATGCACCGCAATACTTATATAAACAGCCCCCGGCTGCTCCAGCCCACCCTGCAATTTAAGCAAAATCCCGGCCTGTTTTTTGCGGGGCAGATTACCGGGGTCGAAGGTTATATGGAATCCGCCGCGACTGGCATTCTGGCCGGGGTTAACCTGGTCAGGTTGATCAAGCGGCAGGACCTGCTGGTCATGAATAATTGCACGATGCTGGGAGCCCTGGTAAACTTCATAACGCAGGCCAACCCGGAAGAATTCCAGCCTATAAATGCCAACTTCGGTATTCTGCCGGAATTGCCCAATCATGTTCGGGATAAGCAACGCAGGTATGCAGAATATGTCAAGCGTTCCCAAAATATAATGATAGATATACAAAAAAATTTAAGTTAAAGAATAAAAAGGTTGGGAGGTTGTCAACAGAACCGTCCGAGACCACTGAAAATACATGTTTTGTCATCCTGAGAAGCCGAAGGTGACGAAGGATCTTATCAACAACACCGTATAGTCGGCATTTATAGGATTGCAAGATGCTTCGCTAACACTCAGCATGACGATTTAAGAGACTTTTTCATTGGTCTCGCACCGTCCCCTTGACAACCTCTCTGTAAATAATAACCGGTCAGATCGTATGTATTATTAGGTATGTTAATAAGAGAGGTGAATGTCATGCTGGCAACCCATGGGGCAGATTTCCTGACTCATATGAGGGTGGAAAAAAGTGCCTCCAATTTAACCCTGATAAGTTATAAAACTGATTTGGCTCAATTTTTTGAATTCCTGGCCGCGCATTGTCAGGTAGACCAAAACGCTATACCCCTTGAGTGTCTCAACCATAATAACGTCAGAGAGTATATCAGCCAAATGCAGAGACAGCAGTTGTGCCGGTCCACTATGGCCCGTAAATTGGCCGCATTAAGGTCTTTTGTGAAATACCTGTGCCGGGAAAATATCCTGGAAGGCAATCCTATAGCCAATATTTCTACCCCCAAGTTGGAAAAGAGACTGCCTCGTTTTCTATATCCCTTGGAAACCAGTCTGCTGCTGGAAGCGCCTAATACCGGCCAGGTTGCGGGGCTGCGGGACCGGGCCATTCTGGAGACCCTGTATGCCGCCGGCGTGCGGGTCAGTGAACTGGTTGGCATCAATATTGCCGATCTCGAGTTGAGTGAAAGATGGATAAAGATCAGGGGCAAAGGGGGCAAGGAACGCCTGGCTCCCCTGGGGCAGGAGGCCCTTCAGGCCATACAAAACTATTTGAACCGGGGCAGGCCATACCTGGCGGCCGCCAGTGATACCGCTACTGATGCTTTGTTTTTGAATAAGTCCGGCACCCGGCTTTCGGTGCGGAGCATCAGAAATATCATTAACAAATATGTGGATAAAATAGCTCTCAACCAAAAAGTGAGCCCGCATACCCTTAGACACTCTTTCGCCACCCATATGTTAAACGGGGGAGCGGACTTACGGGCAGTACAGGAACTCCTGGGACACGTCAAGCTGTCCACTACCCAGATATATACACATCTAACCAAAGACAGGATTAAAACGATACACGATGAAACGCATCCGCGGAGGTGATATTTTGTTTGAAGCAACTACGATAGTGGCAGTCAAGAAAGGTGAACAAATGGCTATTGCCGGTGATGGCCAGGTTACTTTTGGGCAGAATGTGGTAATGAAAAATAATGCCGTTAAAATCAGAAAGATATATGAAGGCAAGGTCTTAGCCGGATTTGCCGGATCGGTTGCCGACGCTTTTACCCTTTTTGAAAAATTTGAGGAAAAACTTAAAGAGACCAGCGGCAACCTGACCAGGGCGGCGGTGGAACTTGCCAAAGAATGGCGCAGCGACCGGGTCCTGCGCCGGCTGGAAGCTTTGCTCATAGTGGCGGATCGGGACCGGATGTTTATCATATCCGGCAATGGGGAGGTAATTGAACCTGACGACGGCATTACCGCAATCGGCTCGGGAGGGTCCTATGCCCTGGCCGCCGCCCGTGCCCTGGCACGCTTTACCGATATGACTGCTCCGGCTATAGCCCGGGAAGCCTTGCAAATTGCCGGCGAAATCTGTGTATTTACTAATGACAGGATTACCGTCGAGGTAGTGGGATAATCAAATAATTTATAAGGAGATTTTGGCTTTGCATAATCTTACGCCGAAAGAAATTGTAGAAGAACTGGATAGATATATTGTGGGTCAGAAAGATGCCAAAAAGGCGGTCGCCATAGCCCTGCGCAACCGTTATCGCCGTAAACTGCTGCCCGGTGAGCTAAGTGAGGAAATATACCCTAAGAACATAATTATGATAGGCTCGACCGGGGTTGGGAAAACTGAAATTGCCCGGCGTTTGGCCAAGATGGTTAAGGCTCCTTTTATAAAGGTGGAAGCGAGTAAATTTACCGAAGTCGGTTATGTAGGCCGGGACGTTGACTCCATGATCAGGGATCTGGTGCAGACTTCCCTGCGCATGGTCAAACAGGAGAAGATGGAAGAGGTCGCCGAAAAAGGAGCGCTGCTGGCCGAGGAACGGATCATTGATTATCTCTTACCGCTGCCGGAAAAACACAGCAAGGCCAATAAAAATCCCTTTGCCTTTTTAATGGGGCAGGTCCCGGAAGAACCCCAGGATGATGAAATATACCGCCGGCGTCTGTATGAGGTGGAGAAACAGAGGGAGATTCTGAGGCAGAAGCTGGCTCGTAAAGAACTGGAAGATGAAATCATCGAAATTGAGGTTGAAGAAAAGAATAATTCTTTCATTGAACTGCTGTCCGGATCCGGGGTTGAAGAAATGGGAGTTAACTTACAAGAGGTTATGGGGGGAATACTTCCCAAAAATATTAAAAAGCGCAAAATGAAAGTTGAAGAAGCCCGCAAAATTTTAAGCTATGAAGAAGCGGCCCGGTTGATCGATGTGGACGAAGCCAACCGCGAGGCCATCAGAAGGGTGGAGGAAGACGGGCTCGTCTTTCTGGATGAAATAGATAAAATAGCCGGCAAGGAAAGCACGCACGGCCCCGACGTGTCAAGAGGCGGGGTGCAGCGTGACATACTGCCGATTATTGAAGGCTCGACCGTCATTACCAAGTATGGTCCGGTTAAGACCGATCATATTTTGTTTATCGCTGCGGGAGCATTTCATGTCAGCAAGCCGTCGGACCTGATACCGGAGCTGCAGGGCCGATTTCCTATCCGGGTCGAGTTGGAGAGCCTTACCAAGGATGACTTGAAAAGAATTCTGACCGAACCTCATAATTCCTTGCTGAAGCAGTATTCAGCCCTGTTGTCCACCGAAAAAGTCGATCTGACCTTTACCGGCGACGCGGTCGACTATATCGCGCAGATAGCCTACGAAGTCAACGTGCGCACCGAAAATATCGGGGCCCGCCGCCTTCACACCATTATGGAGAAGGTACTTGAGGACCTGCTGTTTGAAGCTCCTGATATGAGGGGCAGCCAGGTCAGTATCGACCAGGAGTATGTTGAAACCAGGCTGAAAAAGATAGTCCAGGATGAGGATCTGAGCAGGTATATCCTGTAGGAAAGAAGGGATAGGCCCCTTGCTGCCTATTATCAAAATAAATTTGAACCTGGATTTTTGACAACCATATTCGGCTAATCTTGCCAAAGGTATTGCGATTATGCTATATTATCATATGATGATTTCGCACGCTGTCTGACTGTCGGGAATGTGCTCATTTGAGTTTCCCGGAAGAATGAAGCAGCGGAGGATTAAAACAAACAGGAGGTGCTGTCCGTGTCAGTAATAACCATGAAACAATTATTGGAAGCAGGTGTTCACTTCGGACACCAGACCAGAAGATGGAACCCCAAGATGGACCGCTATATCTATATGGAGAGAAATGGAATCTACATTATAGATTTGCAGCAGACCGTCAAAAAGTTTGATGAAGCTTATAACTTTATCAAAGAGATAGTAGCAGAAGGGAAGGGCATTCTCTTCGTAGGCACCAAAAAACAGGCCCAGGAAACCATTAAGGAAGAAGCCAAACGCTGTGAGATGTTTTGGGTCAATCAACGCTGGTTGGGCGGTATGCTGACCAATTACAAAACTATCCGCAAACGTGTATTTAGATTGAAAGAATTGGAAAGAATGGAAACAGAGGGAGCATTTGATGTGCTCAGTAAAAAGGAAGTAGCCCGGCTCAGAAATGAATGGGAAAGACTGGAGAGGTTCCTCGGTGGAATTAAAGATATGGATAAACTGCCGGGAGCGATATTTGTAGTGGACCCGCGCAAGGAGAAAATTGCGGTGGCAGAAGCCCGCAAACTTAATATACCAGTGGTTGCCATTGTTGATACCAATTGCGATCCCGATGAAATTGATTATGTGATACCGGGGAATGATGATGCCATACGCGCAGTAAGGCTAATTTCAGCCAAAATTGCCGATGCGGTATTGGAAGGCAGACAAGGAGAACAGATTGCCGGTTAAGGTTTATGCGAAGGGTGAATAGGTTTTCCTGTACACCCTTTTTTTATGAGAAAAGCTATAATATAAGAGGAGGTTATTGCGAGTGGAAGTTACAGCAGCCTTGGTTAAAGAATTACGGGAGAGAACCGGTGCAGGCATGATGGACTGTAAAAAGGTATTGGTGGAGACCTGCGGAGATATAGAGAAAGCTGTCGATGAATTGAGAACCAAAGGCTTGGCTAAGGCGGCCAAGAAGGCAGGCCGGGTAGCCAGCGAAGGGGTTGTGGTGTCTTATATCCATGGCAAGGGTCGCATTGGCGTTCTGGTGGAAGTAAACTGTGAAACCGACTTTGTAGGAAATACCGATGAGTTCAGACAGCTGGCCTATGATATAGCCATGCAGGTTGCTGCCACCAATCCCGGCTATTTGTCCCGTGAAGATGTCCCGGCAGACGAACTGGAGCATGAAAGGGAAGTACTCAAAGCCCAGGCCCGAGAAGAAGGCAAACCGGAAAAGGTTATAGAAAAAATGGTGGAAGGCCGGATCGAAAAATTCTATAAAGAAAACTGTCTGTTGGAACAGGCTTTTATCAAGGACCCGGATAAGACCATCCAGGCTTTGATCCATGAAAACGTGGCCAAAATAGGAGAAAACATTACAGTTCGCAGATTCACCCGCTATGAACTGGGAGAAGGTATAGAAAAAGAACAAAGTGATTTTGCCGCCGAGGTTATGTCCCAGATTAAGGGATAATTACTGACGGGTTCATATTTAAACAGGATTTTGGGAGGGTAACAATTGCATAATCCCAAGTATAAAAGAGTAGTTTTAAAACTGAGCGGGGAAGCTCTGGCAGGTGAGAAGGGCTACGGGATAGAACACAGCATAATTACCTCCATAGCCCGGCAGGTCGTAGAGGTTGCCCAAATGGGCGTGGAAATAGCTATCGTGGTTGGCGGCGGCAATATCTGGCGCGGGGTGT
Organism: Syntrophomonadaceae bacterium; assembly: GCA_034927445.1. Taxonomy (GTDB): domain Bacteria; phylum Bacillota; class Syntrophomonadia; order Syntrophomonadales; family Syntrophomonadaceae; genus PHAA01. Next base: position 132,395 of record JAYFPZ010000012.1, on the reverse strand, counting down.
CCGGCAGCGCCAAGGGTATGGACCGGGCCACCGCCGATTATATGGGTATGCTGGCCACCGTGATTAATTCCCTGGCTATGCAGGATGCTTTGGAAAACGAAGGAATGGCCACTCGAGTAATGTCGGCCATAGAGATGAAAGAAGTTGCTGAGCCGTACATAAGACGCAGGGCAATTCGCCACCTGGAAAAAGGCCGGGTAGTTATTTTTGCCGCCGGTACGGGCAATCCCTACTTTTCAACTGACACCACCGCTGCTTTAAGATCGGCTGAAATAGAGGCGGAAGCCATACTTATGGCGAAGAAAGTGGATGGAGTATACGACTCCGATCCGGTCAACAATCCGCAAGCCGTAAAGTTCAGCCGCCTGGATTACATCGATGTAATCAACCGGGGTCTGGGAGTAATGGACTCCACGGCAGCTTCTCTGTGTATGGACAATAACATACCAATTATTGTATTTGATCTGACTAAAGAAGGTAATATTTTAAAGGCAGTAATGGGTGAGGATATTGGTACCTATGTAGGGAGGTAATGAAGTGATAAATGAAATTATGGAAGATGCCGAAAATAGGATGGTTAAAGCCATTGAGCATTTGACCGGTGATTTTGCCGGTATGAGGGCGGGAAGGGCCAATCCGGCTATGGTTGAAAAAATAATGGTGAATTATTACGGCGCCCTTACTCCGCTTAACCAGATGGCCAATATCAATGTTCCGGAAGCCCGGCTTCTGGTAATAAACCCCTGGGATAAAAGCAGCATCGCCGAAATAGAAAAGGCGATCATGAAATCCGATCTGGGGGTAAATCCCAATAACGATGGCAACGTTATTCGGATCAATATACCTCAGTTAACGGAGGATCGCAGAAAAGATCTGGTCAAGGTAGTCAAAAAAAGAGCGGAGGAAGGCAAAGTTGCCATCCGCAATATACGGCGGGAAGCCAATGACTTGATCAAAGCCAGTGAAAAAGATAAGCTGATATCCGAAGATGCCAGTAAAAAGGGACTTGATGATGTCCAAAAAATAACTGATAAATTTATTAAGGACATTGATGCCATATTGCAAGTAAAAGAAAAAGAAATTATGGAAGTATAATCAATGCTGTTGGTTAAACTGGCCGATTGCAATAATGATAGTATTGATTCAGCGCCCCCTTTTATGGGGGTTTTATTTATCAAACGCCTCCACCTCCCATGTATCTGCAGGTGAGGGATAAGCCGAATTCTTCCTTAGCAGTGGGTAATGTTCCCTGACTGAGGAGGCGTTTGATAAATACGCTCGGGTTGCGATGCACCCAATTCGCGTAGGCGTATTGATTATAAAACTCCTCTAAGACCCACGCAAGCGCGCATTGAATTTTATAGCGAGAGAAGGGGAAAAGTGGCCAAACGTAAAGAAATATCTGCCGACCTGATCAAGTCAAACCCGCTGCCCCGGCATATTGCGGTCATAATGGATGGCAACGGAAGATGGGCCCAAAAGCGCTTATTGCCTAGAAGCATGGGTCATAGGGCAGGTATGGCCTCGCTCAAGGAGTTGGTTAAAGCAACTGATGAATTGACCATACCCTATTTGACCGTTTTCGCGTTTTCAACCGAGAACTGGAAAAGGCCGGTTACTGAGGTTGATTTCCTCATGAATCTGCTGGTTGAATTCTTACAGAAAGAACTGGACGAATTACATCAAAACCATGTCCGGATTCGGGTAATGGGCGATTACTCGGTTATCCCCGGCGAATGCCAGGCGGAAATAAAGACTGCCATTGAAAAAACCCGCAATAATAAAGGGTTGGTTTTCAATATTGCGATTAACTATGGAGCCCGTCAAGAGATTATTACCGCGGTAAAACAGTTTGCCCATAAACTAATGGCGCATGAAATAACCATAGACGACCTGAATGAAGAGGCCTTTTCAAGCTGGCTGTATACAGGGGACATGCCGGATCCGGATTTGCTGGTTCGCACCGCCGGGGAGAAAAGGATAAGCAATTTTATGCTGTGGCAGATTGCTTATGCGGAAATTGTGATTTCGGAAACTCTATGGCCGGATTTTTCCCGGGATGATTTGTTTAGGGCTATTAAAGAATACCAAAATAGAGACAGAAGATTTGGCGGATTAAGCCGGGGACAGGCGGAATGAAATGTTTAAGACTCGTTTAATAACGGCTTTGGTTGGGGTCCCGATTTTATTGGGAATATTGTATCTGGGCGGTTATTACTGGCTGGGTTTGGTGGTCATACTGGCGGTTGTGGCATTGCTTGAATATATGGGCATGATGCTCCGTCAGGGCTTTAAACCCATATTAATACCAACTGGTTTGCTGACCTTGATATTTTTGTTCCGAGCTCAGATGGACCAGTATTGGATTGGTTTGCTTTTGGCGGGCTGGCTGTTGCTGGTATTATCCATGATTTTCAATTATCCCCGTTATAATTTTGGCGATTTGGGCTTGAGCTTTTTTGGGGCCTTTTATTGTGGGTTTCTACTTAGCTATGCCCTGATTATACCCGATTTGGAGGGGAAATATCTTAACCTGCTGCTCGCCTTGTTTTTAACCTGGGCCACTGATACAGGCGGTTACCTGGTGGGCGTGCGTTGGGGCCGGCACAAGCTGGCTCCGCAGCTTAGTCCCGGCAAGACCCGGGAAGGGGCGGCAGGCGCAGTATTATTGACGATAATAACGGCTGTAGGCTTTAAATATATATTCGGAATGGATTACCTGAATTTGTCTTACACTATATTATTAAGTATTTGCGTTAGCGCGGCCGCCCAAACCGGAGATCTGCTGGAATCCGCGCTAAAACGATATTTCGGTTTAAAAGATTCAGGCAATATCATCCCCGGTCACGGGGGCGTACTGGATCGATTTGACAGCCTGCTGCTGGTTTTGCCAGTTATTTATTATTTGCTGGTGGTATTCGTCTAAATCCAGGAATAATAATGTAGCATGACTGTGACAGTCAGGTAGGAGCGAGGTGACCCAAGTGGATCCTGAACTGCAAAAAAACCTTAAGAAACTTGTCCAATGGACTATTTGCGTTATGGTCCTGCTGGCCATATATTTGTTGTTTACCTACGTGTTTCCCATTCTGGCACGGGTTCTTATCTACTTCCCGGTAGTCTTTATGCCTTTTATTTTTGCCATCCTGCTGGCTTTAATAATTGAACCGGTGGTCAGCCTGTTCGAAAGATATGGGAGGTTAAGGCGCAGTTGGGCCGTGTTTTTCAGCCTGATCCTGGTAATAGGCGGTTTTATTTCGATATTGCTGCTGGTTTCTGCGGTGGTTATCCGGGAAATGTCTGCATTGTATCGGTTGGCTTTATCTCGTTCCGATGAAATAATAGGTCAGATCATGATTTCCATCAGTAATTTTCGCCTGTCCTATTTGGAATTAAACCTGCCGCCCCAAGTCCAGGATGCGGTTCAAGAAAACTTGCAGAGCGGCATTCAGATATTGCAGCAGTTGATGGGCAACACCATAAATGGCCTTATGCAGGCATTTATTAAGCTTCCAGGGATACTGGTATTTATAGGTATCGCTACCGTGGCAGCCTTCTTGATTATTAAAGACCGGGCCTTGATTCGTACTTTTGTAATTGAGATTCTGCCATCTTCATCACGGGCTAAAGCCGTCAATGTAATAGGCGAGTTATTAAAAGCCCTAAGCGGATTTATAAAGGCATACAGCATATTGATTACGATTACGGCGGTAATAACCTTGGTTTCCCTTAGAATCCTGGGGGTACAATATGCTTTCTTGTTGGGGATACTGGTGGGGATCATGGATATTCTGCCGGTATTGGGACCGGGAGCGATTATGATTCCCTGGATAATATGGGAATTTATGATCGGCCATACCGGTATGGGCGTCAGCCTCTTGATAGTTTATGTTATCATATCGGTGGTAAGACAATTTTTGGAGCCGCAAATCGTGGGAGACAGTATCGGACTGCACCCCCTGGCTACCCTTTTATCTCTCTATGTGGGACTGCAAGTGGGCGGAGTTATGGGGATGATTTTGGGTCCGGTACTGGTTGTAATATTTATTGCCAGCTATCGAGCCGGTTTGTTGGAGAGATTTGACTGGAGGAAAAAAGGTGAGTAACAGACCCAGCAATGTGGTTATTCTCGGTTCGACCGGATCTATAGGGGAACAAGCCCTGCAGGTCATAGATCAGCACCCGGATAAATTTAAAGTGGTAGGTCTGGCGGCCCGCGATGAAGTTGACGCGATAACCCGGCAGGCGGAAAAATATAAGCCCCGGGCGGTAGCTCTGGGGGATGAATCATGTTACCGCCTGCTGCAGGAAAAACTGGGAGGCTGCGACATTGTCATGGGCCTTGCCGGTATGTGTGAGATGGCGGCCCTGGACGACGTAGATACGGTATTGGTGGCTGTAAGCGGCGCTGTGGGGATTCTTCCCACCATAGCCGCTATTAACCGATCCAGACGCATCGCCTTGGCCAATAAAGAGACCCTGGTAGCGGCGGGGGAGGTCGTGATGGATCTGGCCCGGACCCAGGGAGCGGAGATAATACCGGTAGATAGTGAACATTCGGCTATATTTCAATGTCTGTCAGGAGAAAGCAAGCATTTACGCAATTTATGGCTGACCGCCTCCGGCGGCCCCTTCCGGGATTATACTCGGGAGCAGCTCAGTCAGGTTACCGTAGACATGGCCCTGAAACATCCCAATTGGAAAATGGGCCCCAAGGTTACGATTGACTCCGCCACCCTCATGAACAAAGGCTTGGAGGTAATTGAAGCCCACCATTTGTTTGCGGTTGATTACGATCATATAAAAGTTCTGGTGCAAAAGGAAAGTGTTATACATTCCATGGTAGAACTGGTTGACGGTTCATTTCTAGGGCATTTGGGAACAGCCGATATGAGAATCCCGATTCAATATGCCTTAAGCTATCCGGATCGTTTCGAATCCCCGGCGGCAGTACTCGATTTTGCCGAAGTGGGTGCTATTCATTTTCAGAAGCCGGATTTCATAAAGTTTCCTTTACTGCAAACGGCTTTCCAGGCTGGTCGTCAGGGAGGAACCCTGCCGGCGGTAATGAATGCCGCCAATGAGGTTGCAGTAGGCTGTTTCCTGAATCAGCAAATTAACTTTTTAGAGATAGCGGAGATGGTAGCGGCAGTACTGGACCGCCATATTATGATACCGAGTCCCGGACTGGAAGAGATATTCGCAGCCGACCGCTGGGCGCGGGACTATTGTCGCCAATTGATCAAGAAGGGAGAATGTCGATGACGATTATTATCGCTATAATAATTTTGGCTATACTGGTTTTGGTGCATGAACTGGGGCACTTTTTAGCAGCCCGCCGGATAGGCATACCAGTATACGAGTTTAGTCTGGGTTTTGGCCACAGACTTTATTCGACCCGCAAAAACGGGGTTGAATACTCGGTGCGGATGATCCCTTTGGGCGGATTTGTGCGGATGGCAGGCGAAGAACCTGGTGATACGAGCCATCCGGACGGGTTCAGTAAACGTAAACCCTGGGAAAAAATGACGGTCGCATTTGCCGGCCCGTTTATGAACTTTGTTCTGGCAGTATTTATTTTTGTCTATACTTTTGCGGTTATTGGAGTGGCCCAACCGGTACAGGATGCCATAGTAGGCCAGATTTTGGAGGATAAACCTGCTTACACCGCGGGTTTGAAAACCAATGACCGAATTTTGAATGTAAATGGAACGGATGTGGACAGTTGGGAACATTTTGTCAGCACCATCCAGCAAAGCCCCATAGGTACCCCTTTGCAGTTAACCGTCGACCGGGGAGGGATAATTATCAAGCTGGCGGTGGCGGCGGTTGCGGATGAAGCCACCGGCAAGCCCATTATAGGGGTATACCCCCAGGTTGAATTCGTCCGGCAGGGCATATTGCAGGCGATCAAATTAGGTTTTATCCAAACCTACCAGATGACCATGATTCTGCTGACTGGACTCGGGATGCTTTTTACCGGTGGCGCCCATGCCTCTGATCTGGCGGGGCCGGTAGGAATAACCAGCATGGTAGGGGAAGCCGCCCAGGGAGGGATAGTTTATTTATTGATTTTTTCCGCCTTCTTAAGCATAAATCTGGGGATCGTTAATCTTTTGCCCATTCCCGCTCTGGACGGCAGCAGAATGGTATTTGCCCTGGTGGAATCGGTGCGGCGCAAACCGTTGGACCCGGAAAAAGAGGGCTTTATCCACTGGATGGGTTTTTTATTCTTAATGTTGATTATTATTTTTGCAACCTATAATGATATTGTCAGATTGATCAAAGGATGATTATATGCGGCGCTTATCAAGGGTTATAAACATCGGTCAGGTTGCCATAGGAGGGGACAACCCGATTGTGGTTCAATCCATGACCAATACCGATACCCGCAATATAACGGCAACTGTAACGCAGATAAAACAATTGGAGCAAGCGGGCTGCGAGCTGATCAGGGTGGCGGTTCTGGACCAGGAAGCCGCTGCGGCGATTCGGCCCATTAAAAAAGCGATTCATATTCCGCTGGTGGCAGATATTCATTTTGATTATAAACTGGCTCTCCAAAGTATTGAGTCAGGAGTGGACGGGTTGCGCCTCAATCCCGGCAACATTGGGAACCGGAACAGGGTAGCCGCGGTTGTGGCCGCCTGTAAAGAGCGGTCGTTACCGATTCGAATCGGGGTAAATTCCGGCTCTTTGGACAAGAAAAAAATTGAAAAATACGGCACTGTCTGCGCCGAGGCCATGGTTGACAGTGCCCTCGACAATATTAAGATTCTGGAGGATATGGATTTCCGGGAGATTAAAATTTCCCTGAAATCATCTTCGGTATTATTAACCCTGGAAGCCTACCGGCTCCTGGCAGACCGGGTTGATTACCCGCTGCATCTGGGCATAACTGAAGCGGGAACCAAGGACCGGGCTCTAATCAAATCAGCTCTGGGGATCGGGATGCTTCTCTATGAAGGCATTGGTGATACGATTCGGTTTTCTTTGACCGCCGACCCGACTGAGGAAGTCTGGGCTGCTTATGAGTTATTACGGGCTTTGGGCTTACGCAACCGCGGCATCGAATTGATTTCCTGCCCCACCTGCGGCCGCTGTGAAATTAATCTGATCAAACTGGCGGAAGCAATCGACAGCCGGATACGCACTATGCCGGAACCGCTCAAAGTGGCGGTTATGGGGTGTGTGGTCAATGGACCGGGAGAGGCCCGGGAAGCTGACGTAGGCATCGCAGGAGGAAGGGGTTTCGGCCTGCTGTTCCGTCAGGGCGAGATCATCAGGAAGGTCCCCGAGGAGAAAATGCTGGATGAACTCCTGCGGGAAATCGAAGATATAAAACGGGGGAACCATTGACGCAGACTACGCGGACTTTATATGAATTATACTGATTTAATAGAGCCAAATAGAAGAAGCCTATCTTGTTCATTGGTTATAAGATAAAATCTGATTTAAGTAAAAAAATTCAATATTATTCCCAAAGGAAGCTTTTATAATGGATATTCTAGAATGAATGAAAACTGCGGTAGTCAGCGCCCGAAGGGTCCGCGTAATCCGCGTCTATCGTTCTTAGTCTTAAATATTGGAGGAGGTACAAGCAGTGAAGGCATCAAGTTTGTTTTTCCCTACATTAAGAGAGGTACCTGCGGAAGCGGAGATAATCAGTCATCAGTTGCTGCTGCGAGCGGGTTTTATCAGAAAAACATCGGCCGGAGTTTACAGTTACTTACCCCTGGCGGTTAGAGTGCTGCAAAAAATAGAGAATATTGTCCGGGAAGAAATGGACCGGGCCGGAAGCCAGGAACTGCTTATGCCGATTATTCAGCCTAAAGAGTTGTGGGAAAAATCAGGGCGCTGGTCCGTTTATGGGGATGAAATGTTCCGCTTGACGGACCGGCATAACCGGGGGTTTTCCCTGGGGCCGACCCATGAAGAGATAATAACCACCCTGGTTGACGCGGAAGTGCACTCCTATCGTGATTTACCTTTACTGCTTTATCAGATTCAGAATAAATACCGGGATGAGATCCGGCCCCGCTTTGGGCTCATGCGCGGACGGGAATTTATCATGAAGGATCTTTATTCCTTTGATCAGGATTATGAAGGCCTGGACCTATCCTACCAAAAAATGTACGCTGCCTACCGGGCTATTTACACCCGCATGAAATTGAATTTCCGGGTGGTTGAGGCTGACAGCGGAGCCATCGGCGGCAATGAAAGTCATGAGTATATGGTGCTGGCTGACAGCGGCGAGTGTACCATACTGTATTGTGAGTCTTGCGATTACGCTGCCAACGTTGAAAAGGCTGAATGCTTGATGCCGGAAGAGTCTGTAGCGGAAGAAGAGTTGAAGCCCGTAAGTAAAATCAGCACTCCCGGGATGCACACGATTCAGGACCTGGTAAATGGTCTGGGTATTCCGGAACATAAACAGGTGAAAACTCTGATGTATATTGCTGACGATAATCTTTTGGCTGTAATTCTGCGGGGAGACCGTGAGCTGAATGAGATCAAACTGAAAAATTACCTCAATTGCAACAACCTCTTTATGGCCGATGAAGCTACCGTACGGGAAATCTGTGGGGCCGGCTTCGGTTCTTTGGGCCCCCGGGGATTGAAAATTCCCATATATGTTGATCTCGAAGTGACCAGGATGCGGAACTTCAGCTGCGGTGCCAATGAAGACGGATACCATTACATCAATGTAAACCTGGGCCGCGACTTCACTGCGGAAGCAATAATAGATCTGAGAAACGCGGTCGAAGGGGATGCATGCCCGGTTTGTTCCGCCCCCCTGCATGCCTTGCGCGGAATTGAGGTTGGTCATATATTTAAGCTGGGCACCAAATATTCGGATGCCTTGAATGCCTGCTACCGGACCGCCAATGGGGAAGAAAGACCCATGGTAATGGGTTGTTATGGGATTGGCATATCCCGCACTATGGCTGCCGCGGTTGAACAGAACAATGACAATGACGGGATTATATGGCCCATGCCGATTGCCCCTTACCACGTTATTGTCATTCCGGTCAATGCCAAAAAGGAGGAACAGCTGCGGGCCGCTGAGGATATTTATGAAAAGTTAAAAGCCCGGGATATCGAGGTTATTCTGGATGATCGGGATGAACGCGCCGGGGTGAAGTTTAAAGACGCCGATTTAATCGGTATCCCGGTAAAAATTACGGTAGGGCCCAAATCTTTGCAGGAAAACCAGGTCGAGGTGAAGAAAAGGTGGTCAGAAACAACCGAATTAGTTGCTATTGACAGTGTGGTTGACACAGTTTATGCGATCATCCGGGGAGAAATGTAAATCCCCCGCCGGTAAGGGGAGGAGCCTTTCGGGGCGTTTATAAATAATGAATTAGGATGGTTATGGGATGTCGAGTTATGAGATAATCTTTAAACTTACTCTGGCCTGCATCCTGGGCGGGCTTATAGGATTGGAAAGAGAAAGTCTGAACCGTCCGGCCGGTTTCAGGACCTATACCCTGGTGTGTGTAGGTTCGGCCTTGGCTATGGTGGTATCCGTGGATATGTATTTCCAGTTTTATCAGAACGTCAATGTCGACCCCGGCCGTATTGCCGCCCAGGTCGTCAGTGGTATCGGTTTTCTGGGAGCCGGTACCATAATGAAAGAGGGAGCTACCGTACGTGGTTTAACTACCGCCGCAGGCCTCTGGGGGGTTGCTTGCATCGGGCTGGCGGTAGGAGCCGGTATGTATATGCCGGCAGTAGTAACCACGGCGCTGATTCTGTTTGTCTTGATCTATTTTGTCAAGTTTGAAGAACATTTTACCGGGATGCGCCTGTATAAAGGACTGGTGCTGGTAGTCAATGACGGCCCCGGTCAGGTTGGTATGGTCGGTTCCATACTCGGAGATATGGGGGTTCTGATCAAGAATATAAGCCTGAACCGGTTGGATTCCGGCGACGTGCTGGAAATTGAGCTTTTATTGAGCTTGCCTTCAGAAGTAAGCATAGACGAGGTTATACAAAGGCTTTCAACCGCTCGGGGCATGCAGAGTATTGACAGGTTGAATTAGAGTTTACAGGTTACTACAGCCGCCGGAGGGTAATAATGATGTCTCTGCCTTTTCTAGACTTTATCAATGGAAAAATTAATGAACGATTGATCCCGGTGTGGACCGGTACGCAAATAAATAAAGTCGAAGTTATCCGCGAAAAACACATCTGGAAATTATATCTCCTGGTTCCCCAACCTATTCGGAGTCCTATCCTCAAGGATACGGAACAACAACTGCACACCTGCCATAATTTCCTGGACGGGATTGAGCTGATTCCTGAATTAAACGAATCATTTGATCTTATTGCCGGTGTGCTTCAGCCCCGCAAGAGCGATTTACCATCCTGCATTGCCGGTGCGGGTAAAAATCTCCTGGAGCTGAATGGGGTCCGGTGGCGCTATGAAAAGGGCCGGGTCGATATCATCAGCAGCCAAAAAGAAGTATATGACCGGATAATTGCTGATGAAATATGCCCGCATCTGGCTGAATGGTTCTGGCAGGAATATTCCCTGCAGGTTTTGGTGCGAACCCTTTTCCAGGGCGAACAGGTAGAAGACGAAACTGAGAATTGGCTTTCCGAACGTAAATTGGACATAATTGAGCCGGTTCAGGACCGGGTTAAGACCGGCCGCAGTTCCTTTAACCGCGACCGGAAAAAACAGGTTGCAGTTATCAAGGAAAAATCCACTCCCATCAGCGAACTTGAGGAAGGCCCCCATACGATAGTTACGGAAGGAGAAGTCTGGAATAAAGATGTGTTTGTGTTCCCGGACGGGCGCCTCTCGGTCTATTATTATCTGACGGATTTCAGCGATACCATAGCGGTTAAAACCTATTGGAACAAAAATGACGATGATAAGATACAGGTGGGTGACCGCCTCAAAGTGAAAGGGAGCATCCGCTGGGACAAGCGCATAAAGGAAACGGCCTTATTTATGGAACAATATGCCCAGTTGGAGAAAAACCAGCGGGATGATACCAGTGCTGAAAAAAGAGTTGAGCTGCATGCTCATACCAAAATGAGCGCTATGGACGGCTTAACCGAGATTAAGGAGCTTGTCCGCCGGGCCGCCCAATGGAAACACCCGGCGGTGGCAATTACCGACCACGGTTGTATTCAGGCCTTTCCGGTTGCCTATGACGCTTTGCGCGAGGTGAACCAGAAAAGTGATCATAAACTGAAGATCATTTATGGGGTGGAAGGATATCTGGTCGAGGAAGATAAAAAAGAACGCCCCTATCATATTATTCTGCTGGCCCGCAATCGCACCGGGCTAAGAAACCTTTACCAGCTGGTCAGTACTAGCTATCTGGAATACTTCTACCGGCAGCCCCGCATTCCGCGCCGGGAACTGGACAAATGCCGGGAGGGGCTGTTGCTGGGCACCGCCTGTGAAGCCGGCGAACTTTATCGTGCCCTGCTGCGGGGTGCAACCCCGGCAGAGCTGGAGACCATCGTTTCCTTTTATGATTATTTGGAAATTCAGCCGCTGGGCAACAATGCTTTTATGCTGCGCAAGGGGCTGGTCAAATCAGAAGAAGAATTGGCCGATATTAACCGGGCCATCGTCAAGCTGGGCCAAACTTACCGGAAACCGGTGGTTGCCACCGGCGATGTCCACTTTTTGGACCCTCAGCATGAGAAATTCCGCACGATCATTAAGGTGGGACAATCCTTTGAGGACGCGGAAGAAGAGCTTCCTCTGTATTTCCGCACCACCGCGGAGATGCTGGATGAGTTCGCCTATCTGGGTGAAACGGAAGCACGGCGCGTGGTGATCGAAAATCCCGCCCTGATTGCCGATATGATTGATGAGATAAAACCTGTCCCGGACGGGTTTTATCCGCCCCAGATAGAGGGGGCGGAAAACGAAATCACCGAGCTTACCTGGCATAATGCGCATGCGGTGTACGGACCTGAACTGCCGGCTATAGTGGAGGAGCGCATTAAACGTGAACTGGCTTCCATTATAGGACATGGTTTCTCCGTGCTCTATCTGATCGCTCACAAACTGGTAAAGAAATCAAATGAAGACGGCTATCTGGTAGGCTCCCGGGGATCAGTGGGGTCCTCCCTGGTGGCATTTTTTACCGGCATTACCGAAGTCAATGCCCTGCCCCCGCATTATATTTGCCGCCGCTGCCATTACAGTGAATTTATAGAGAACAGTATGGGGTGCGGAGCCGATCTCGAAGATAAGCAATGCCCGGAATGCGGCCAGCAATTGTATAAAAACGGGTTTGACATACCTTTTGAGACCTTCATGGGATTTGAGGGTGACAAGGTTCCTGATATCGACCTGAACTTTTCAGGCGACTATCAGAGCCGGGCCCACCAATATGTGGAAGAATTGTTCGGCAGCTCGAATGTATTTCGGGCCGGTACCATATCCACCATTGCCGATAAAACTGCTTATGGCTTTGTTAAAAAGTATATGGAGAAGCAGGGACTGGAGGTCAAGGAATCAGAGGTTGCCCGCCTGGCTCGGGGAGTTTCCGGGGTCCGCAGAACTACCGGACAGCATCCCGGCGGCCTGATCGTGGTGCCGAAAGACAGCAACATTTTGGATTTTACCCCCTTGCAGCACCCGGCTGACAATAAAGATTCCGGAGTGGTTACCACCCACTTTGAGTATCATGCCATCGGTGACCAACTGGTCAAGCTGGATATACTGGGACATGACGATCCCACCGTTATAAAAGAATTGGAAGATTTGACCGGGATTAAAGCCTCCAGCATAAGCCTGTCCGATAAGGAAACCATGCAGTTGTTTTCCGGGGTGGCTCCTCTGGGGGTTTCACCCCAAGATATCGACAGCACCGTTGGCACTTATGGCATCCCCGAATTCGGCACGCCTTTTGTCAGGCAGATGCTGGAAGCCACCCGGCCCACTACCTTTTCAGAATTGGTGCGGATCAGCGGCCTTTCCCACGGAACCGATGTGTGGGTCAACAACGCCCAGACTCTGATTGCGGATAAAACCGCTACTTTGAACGAGGTTATCTGCACCCGTGATGATATTATGACCTATTTGATAAATCAAAACATGAATAAAATTGAAGCGTTCGGAATTATGGAAAAGGTGCGCAAAGGTAAAGGCCTAAAACCCAAAGATGTTGAAATCATGGAGCAATGCGCGGTGCCGGAGTGGTATATTACGTCCTGTCAGAAAATAAAGTATATGTTCCCCAAAGCCCATGCCGTGGCCTATGTAACCATGGCCTACCGCATCGCCTGGTTCAAAATAAACTATCCCCTGGCATTCTACGCCAGTTTCTTCGGGATCAGGGCGGAGGATTTTGAGGCGGAAACAATCCTAGGCGGGTATGAAGCGGTGCGCCGCCGAATTCAAGAGATTAACCAACTGGGCTACGGCGCCTCCCAGAAAGAGAAGAAGCTTTTAACTATTTTGGAATTGGCCCTGGAAATGTACGCGCGGGGTTATCACTTCCAACCGGTAGACATTTATAAATCCGATGCCCGCAAGTTCAAATTGACTGAAAGCGGCCTCATTCTGCCGTTTGCAGCGCTGCCCAATATTGGCGCCGCCGCGGCCCAAGGGGTAACCAACAGCAGGAACGATGGCGAATATATGTCGGTCGAGGATTTTCAAGTGCGGACCAGGTTAAACAAAAGCGCCATGGACATGCTGCGCAAAGAGAATTGTTTTGCCGGTTTACCGGAAAAGAACCAGATAAGTCTTTTCGCCTGAGCTTCGGTTTCTGCTGGCAGACGATCAGAATTGGGGCCCCGTGTACACGATAAACTGGCTATAAACTTGAATACTTGAATAATAAAATGGCAATGTGTTATACTCTTAGTATATTCTTGCTAATATTTATTAGAAAGAGTGGGTAACGGCCCACTCTTTCTATTGTAATTGCCAGGAAATAATACCAAACCCAGGAGGCGTAAAAATGACTGCCCGCAAAGCTATAAGCCCGGAGGCAAGAGCCGTCATAGCTGAAAAACTGCGAGCTATCGCCGTAGACCTATATGATTTGGAGTTTCAAAAAGAACCACACGGGCTGACTTTAAGGATCTATATTGATACTGCCCAGGGTGTAGATACGGATACCTGCGTAGCTGCCACCCGGGCTGTCAAAGACTATATCGACAGCCTGGAGGATCTGGATTATGACTACCTGGAAGTCTCGTCCCCCGGAATAGACCGAGCCCTGAAACAGGAAAGCGATTTTATTAAATACCGGGGGTCCAGAGTTTTGGTTAAGACCTCACAGCCGGTGGATGGCAAAAAGAAATTTATAGGGGTTTTGGCCGAGGTCAATCCTGCTACTCTGGATTTGAAGATGGATGACAAGATTGTACATTTGAATCGTGAAGCGATATCTGTAGTCCGACTGTATCCAGATATATAAGGAGGAAGAAAAATGTCCCATGAACTCATCCTGGCTTTAAGAGAATTGGAAAAAGAAAGAGGTATTCCGCAGAGGGCATTGATTGAAGCCATAAAATCAGCTTTGAATACAGCTTATAAAAAGAACTTTGGCACCTCACAGAATGTCAGCGTAGAGCTGAATGAAATTACCGGGGAAGTGCAGGTTTATGCCCAAAAACGGGTTAGTGCCGAGGTTAAAGACCCGTGCACGGAGATCTCATTGCCGGAAGCGCAGGAATTGGATCCCGCAGCTACCGAGGATACAGTCGTAAATGTTGAAGTTACCCCTTCCAACTTCGGACGTATAGCCGCCCAAACGGCCAAGCAGGTTGTCGTGCAAAAACTGCGGGAAGCGGAGCGCAGCCTTATTTTTGAAGAGTTTTCCGAACGGGAAGGAGAAATTGTAACCGGCAGCATCCAGAGAATAGAATCAAAAACGGTCGTGGTTAACCTGGGCAGAACCGAGGGAATCATGCTGCCATCGGACCAGATCGCTTCCGAAAGGTATGAGGTCGGGCAGAGAGTAAAAGGCTATATTTATGAAGTGAAAAACAGCTCCAAGGGTCCCAGTGTATTTATATCCCGTACTCATCCCTACTTTCTAAAGCGTTTGTTTGAACTTGAGGTACCGGAGATATACGAAGGCCTGGTGGAAATAAAGACCATTGCCCGGGAAGCCGGTTCCCGTTCCAAGATTTCGGTTTACTCCATGGATGAGAAAATCGATTCGGTGGGAGCGTGTGTTGGACCCCGCGGGATTAGGGTACAAAATATTGTTAACGAGTTAAACGGTGAAAAAATTGATATAATCAAATTCAACAAAGATCCCGAGAAATTTATCGCCAATGCTTTGAGCCCCTCCAAAGTGCTTTCAGTGGAGATAGAAGGGGAGGGCAAGAAAGCTCGAGTGATCGTTCCCGATTACCAGCTCTCCCTGGCGATTGGTAAGGAGGGTCAAAACGCCCGCCTGGCAGCCAAGCTGACTGGTTGGAAAATTGATATAAAGAGTGAGAGCCAGGCTCAGGAGGAGACCGAACTGGATGCCTAAAGAGCGAAAATTACCCCAGCGTATGTGCGTGGGCTGCAGGGTAATGAAGAACAAGAAAGAACTGATTCGGGTAGTCAGAACCCCGGATGGATCAGTTGCTCTCGATCCTACCGGGAAAAAGTCCGGACGCGGCGCCTATGTCTGCGCTGACCCGGAGTGCCTGAATTTAGCCGTTAAAGGCAAAAGACTGCAGAAAGCCCTGCAGCAGGAAATTAGTGAGGAAGTACTCAACCTTATCAAAGGACAGTTGCAAAGCCCATAACACCATAACAAAGGTGGGTGGTCTTCGTGAAAAAAGTTTACAGCCTCATCGGCATTGCCCAGCGGGCCGGCAAAGCATCATCAGGGGTCAAGGCGGCAGCCGCCAGTATAATGAAGAACCAGGCCCGCATGCTGCTTATGAGTAAAGATATAGCTTTGAACTCACAGGATTTATTATTGAAATACTGTATGAAACATAACATTCCCTGGATAACTCTGGGAAGCAGGTATGATATCGGAGATAGTATCGGAAAAGAATATCGAGTGGCAGTGACTATAAATGATGCAGGAATAGCGGATGCGATTATGCAAGCTGTCACCGCAGCCGGTATGGAGGCAGAAAGTATGGGGGTGGATGAATGGCAAAAATAAGAGTACATGAATTAGCGAAAGAGTTGGGGATACCAAGCAAGGAAATGGTTGATACCCTGCAGAAATTAGGTTTGGATGTCAAAAATCATATGAGTACGATGGAAGACTCACAGGCTACCTGGGTCAGAAAACGCCTGGGAGATCAATCAGGCCCGGTTCCAAAAGCTGTGCAGGAGAAACCGTCCAGTGAGCCTGCTCCCCCAGCGGCTCGATCCATACCTCCGGCGCCGCCTCGCAAGGAGTCTAGCCAGGGTTCCAGAACCGATGCCGGAAAAACGCAAAAAGAAACAAAACCCCGGGCCGATTTACAACCAAAGCCTGGTTTTCAAGGCCGAAATCAGGGCGCAGGTGTACGTAGCAGCGGAGCCGCAGGCCCGCGTTCCGAGCGGCGTCCTGACAACCAGAACCGGTCGGGTGGCCCCCCTCCTGTTTCAAAACCCGCATCGCCTCATAATCAGAATAAACCAAGTCAGGCTTTTAGGCCGGGGATGCCCCCGAGACCCGACCAGCGACCGCCTGGATTTAATAAGCCGCATACCGCCGTTTCAACCGATAATCGGCAGAATACGCCGAGGTCTGCCCATGTTCCCAGACCAACAACGCCGGCACCGCGCGGCCCGGAGCAACGCCCCGGGCCCCCGGGTAAAGGGAGTTCGCCTAAACCTTTTGAGAAGAAATCCAACCAGGGGTATAATCAAACACCCCGGTCAAGCGATGCTGAGCAGAGTAACCTTAGAAAACCAGGATATACCAATAACCAGGGTAAACCCGGCAAAAAAACCATACAATCCAAACCGCAGTTTACCAAGGATTACAGCCGTCCCCAGAAAAAGGGCAAACATAAGAAGAAAAAGGAAGAACTGGTATTGCAAACTCCTGAACACATCACCGTGGGAGATTCCATCCAGGTAAGAGAATTGGCTGAAAAACTGGCCAAGGGTTCCGCGGAGATCGTCAAGAAATTGATGGAACTGGGGATAATGGCGACTATAAACCAGGAAATCGATTTTGATACAGTTGAAATAATCGCCAGCTTGTATGATGTAACCGTTGAACGGGAACTCAGCCAGGAAGAGCAGATGCTGGAGGAGATCGTGGACAGTGAAGAGAGCTTGATTCTACGCTCTCCCATTGTAACCGTCATGGGTCATGTCGATCACGGTAAAACCTCATTGCTGGACAAAATTCGCAAAGCTGACGTAGTCTCGGGTGAAGCAGGTGGTATTACCCAGCACATTGGGGCTTATCAGGTTACGATCAATGGAAACAGGATAACCTTTATTGATACGCCGGGGCACGAAGCGTTTACCGCCATGAGAGCCAGGGGGGCAAACCTTACGGACATTGTGGTGCTGGTCGTAGCTGCGGATGATGGGGTTATGCCTCAAACCATTGAAGCCATCAACCATATTAAGGCCGCCAAAGTGCCTTTCCTGGTGGCCCTGAACAAAATGGACAAACCCGATGTAAATCCGGATAAGGTAATGCAGCAGCTTACCGAATATAATATAGTCCCCGAGGAGTGGGGCGGAGACACCATGTTCATTCCGGTATCAGCCAAAAACGGCATGGGCATAGAAAATCTGTTGGAAATGGTATTGCTGGTGGCTGAAATGAACGATCTTAAAGCCAACCCTGATCGTAAGGCTGAAGGCGTCGTAATTGAAGCCCAGTTGGACAAAGGCAAGGGGGCGGTAGCAACCCTGCTGGTGCAGAAAGGCACCCTCAGAATCGGTGATAGCATAGTCTGTGGCTTCACCTGGTGTAAAGTCAGGTCCATGACCGATTACCGCGGGCGCAGGGTTGATTTGGCCTATCCGTCCATGCCGGTGGAGATCACGGGCTGGTCGGAAGTTCCCGAAGTAGGCGAAAAATTCCAGGTCTGTGATGAAAAGATCGCCAAAGAGATAGCCGGCCTGCGTTTGACCGAAAAGAAACTGGAAGACCAGAAGCAAAGCAGCAAGATCTCCCTGGATGATTTTTTCAAACAGATGCAGAATACCGGCATGAAAGAATTAAATCTGATAATTAAAGGTGACGTACAGGGTTCCATTGAGGCTCTGGCTCAGTCCCTGCTTAGACTCAGTACCAACGAAGTCAAGGTAAATGTTATTCATTCAGCGGTTGGCGCCATAACCGAAACTGACGTCATGCTGGCTTCGGCCTCCAATGCCATCATCATCGGTTTTAACGTCAGGCCCGACGTCAAGGCGCGCAAATATGGCGAAGATGAGAATATAGACATCCGCTTGTACCGGGTGATCTACGAAGCCATTGATGACGTGAAAAAGGCCATGGAAGGATTGCTTGATCCCGAGTACAGGGAAAAATATCTGGGACGGGCTGAAGTCCGGCAAACTTTCAAAGTTCCTAATTTCGGGACCATTGCCGGCTCCTACATTATTGACGGCAAGCTGATGAGAAATGCTGAAATGAGGGTTCTAAGAGATTCGGTTATTGTTTATGAAGGAAAACTATCATCTTTAAAACGATTCAAGGATGATGTTAAAGAAGTTGTGGAAGGCTATGAATGCGGAATTGGGGTAAAGGACTTCAACGATCTCAGAGAGGGCGATATTATAGAAGCCTATGTTATGGAAGAGATTGCGAGAGAATTATAATTACTCGCCATTTCAACACCGGAATGGGGTGAAGATTTGGGAAAGCGCAGACAAGAGAGAATGGCGGTAGAAATAAAGCGGGTTTTGTCCGGTATTATCCAGGAACACCTCAAGGATCCGCGCCTTGATTTTACCGCGGTATCGGTAACCAGAGTCGATATACCTCAGGATATCAGTCATGCCCGGGTGTATGTCAGTGTGCTGGGCAGCGAAGAAAAACAGGACGAAACCCTTAAGCTATTGCAAAAGGCGCGGGGATTTATAAGAACCGAATTGGCCCGGGTAATTCAGGTGCGGCACGCTCCGGACCTGGACTTCAGGCTGGATAAGTCGATTGAGCATGGCATTCACATAGCCGCCTTGCTTGAGGGTCTCCATGAAACGCAGACGCCAAAGGAACGAACCGATGAATAGCTGGGAGCAAATTGCGCGGGAAATCAAGCAAAAAGACAATTATTTGCTGGTTGGACATTCAATCCCGGATGGTGACTGTGTCGGGTCTTTAATTGGCTTGTATCTGGGCCTCCTGTCATTAGGCAAGAAAGTCCAGATGCTTTTACAGGACCCGGTTCCTTCCATATACGGATATCTGGCCGGTTGTGATGCTATCCGTTCCGTCCGGGAATTGCAGGAACCGTTTGACAACGTAATATTTTTGGACTGCTCGGATGAAGAACGGGTCGGCGACCAGGCCGCCAATATTCTGGCCGGTCGCAAATTTGCTGTTAATATTGATCATCACCTGAGTAATACCGCGTTCGGCAACCTAAACTATGTTGATGGCCAGTCTTCCTCCACCGCCGAACTCGTGTATGAACTCCTATGCCATTTAAAAGTGGAAATAACTCCTGATATGGCCCATGCCCTTTATATAGGTATAGTTCAGGACACCGGCTGCTTCCAGCATAACAGCACGACCGGCTCCACCTTCCGGACGGCCGCTGCCCTGATGGACATCGGAATCAATCTGGACCTGGTCAAACTGAATCTGTTTGAGTCCAAAAGCAAGGCCGAGGTACAGTTGTTATGCCTGGCTCTGCAAAGTATCAATTTTAGCAGCAACGGCAAAATAGCCTGGATGGTCTTGAATTATGAAGCGGTAAAAGCGATAGGAGCCCAGGATATTTGCCCGGAAGGTATAATCAACCACACTTTGACCGTAAAAGGAGTTGAAGTAGGTCTGCTGTTTCGGGAAATAAGCCCGGGATTGATCAAAGTGGGCTTTCGTTCCAAAGGAGAAGTGGATGTAGCCGCTATTGCCGCCGAATTCGGAGGAGGCGGCCACCGCCGTGCCGCCGGGGCTAAACGGGAAGGGACCATGGAAGAGGCTGAGCGTCAGGTAATTATGGCGGTGGAGAGTGTGGTCAATTAAGTGGATGGTTTTATCAATGTAAACAAATCTTCGGGCATGACCTCCTTTGATGTCATAAAAAAGCTGAAAAGAATTATCCCCAAAACCAAATTCGGCCACCTGGGAACGCTGGACCCGATGGCGCAGGGGGTTTTGCCGGTGGCAGTCGGTCTTGCCACCCGGCTTATAGAATACGCAAGTGCAGACGATAAAACCTACCGGGTCGATATGATTTTGGGAGGTATATCTGATACCCAGGATGCTTGGGGAAATATATGTTACCGGCCGGTCATGGAATTCGATGAAGCCGGGCTGGTTCATATTCTGACCCGTTATACGGGCAAAATAAGCCAAATACCACCCATGTATTCCGCCGTCCATTATCAAGGGGAAAGGTTGTACGACCTGGCCCGCCGGGGTATTGTAGTCGAGCGGAAAGCACGGGAAGTTGAGATTCAATATCTGAAGGTGCTATCCCTGGAACGGGATAAAGCTGGCCGTCCCTTGATAAGCATGGAAGTAAAGTGTTCCAAGGGTACCTATATCCGAACATTATGCCATGATATCGGGGAGGAATTGGGAACCGGCGCCTACATGGCAGCCTTAACCCGCACCCGGGCCGGGGTCTTTAAGCTGGATGAGTCTTATACCCTGGAGGAAATTGAGCAGCATCAGGATAATTGGGGTACTATAATCAAGCCCGTCGATTACCCGTTGCGGCACCTGGAAAAAGTCTCAATCAAACCGCAGGTTCTGGATAGAATATTAAACGGAAATCGCGTGGCTGTAGAAGACGGATTGAAATCAGGACTGGTCCGGATATACGAGCCTCAGGGAAGATTGGTGGCCATAGCCGCAAGCTTGAATGATGACGGCAGAACCCAATTACAACCCTTAAAAGTATTCAGATAAAAGTATTTCATCATGACCCTTATCTAAAATTTTCAGCAAGGAGTCATCCATAATGCACACAGTAATAGGTATTGAAAACTTTACTGAAAAAAACAAGCCGGTTTATCTGGCTTTGGGAAACTTTGACGGAGTCCACCGAGGGCATCAAAAATTAGTCAGCGAGTTGGTCACCAAAGCCTCCAGTAACGGCGGCCAGGCGGTGGCATTCATTTTTTTTCCCCATCCCGCTCAGGTACTTACCCCGGACCGGGCTCCCCACCTGCTTATTACACCTTATCGCAAAGCCCAATTGCTGGAACAGATGGGCTTGGACGCGCTTATCTACCATCCCTTTACCCGCGAAATCGCAGCCTGTTCTCCGGAGCAATTTGTTAAAAAAATATTGGTCCAAGATTTAAAGGTTAAAGAGGTCTTTGTGGGGTTTAATTATACTTTCGGGCATCGCGGTGCCGGAACTCCCGAACTCCTCCAACAACAGGGAGAACAATATGGCTTTAAGGTAAACATAATACCACCGGTTGAATTTAAAGGGGAGCCTATATCCAGCAGTTTGATAAGAAAGTCCCTGGAAGTTGGAGATATAAAGATGGCACACCAGCTTTTGGGTTATTATCCGATTCTCGATGGAAAAGTGGTGGAGGGCGAACACCGCGGTGCCACGATTGGATTCCCCACGGCCAATATTGGGATTGAAAATATCTATAACGTGTTTGGCAAGGGAGTATATGCCGCCCGGGCAGCGGTTGGCGTCAAAACTTATGACTGTGTCGTGAATATCGGCAGTAAACCTACTTTTCATGAGGAATATCCTGTTTATATCGAAGCCCACTTAATGGAATTCAATGGTGATCTATATGGCCAACGAATCAGTCTGTCATTGATCGAGAAGCTGAGAGATGAAAAACGTTTCAGTTCCCTGGAAGATCTGGTGGCTCAGATCACTCTTGACCGGGACCGGGCTTTGGAGATTTCTCGGGCTCTTACTGATTAATCCAGGTAAATTGGAGTTCAGTGGTGCGCCCTAAAAACGTACCGGCTTTTACCCTGAGAGGATGGCAGCGGGCAGGGATTTGGCTAAAGTTTACTTTTGCCCGACGCTATGTTAAAATATTGCTGTTGCGGGCAGTGAGAAAGCCTGTAACTCAACCATTTATCGGAGAGCGGCAAGGCTTGGACTTGTTTAATAATTACCGTCATTTGGAATAATACTATGATATAAATCAAGTGTTATCCCAACAACCATTGGCTCAGGTTGACGATTTCACCGACGTTAATCTTGGTCATTGGCGTTTAAGCGAAGGAGGTGAAACAATTGGCGCTGTCTACTGAAAAAAAACAGGAGATTATCAAGGCTTATCAGATGCATGAGAACGACACCGGATCTCCCGAGGTTCAGATAGCTATCCTTACCGATAGAATCAACTATCTCAATGAACATCTGAAAGCGAATAAAAAGGACCATCATTCCTATAGAGGCCTCTTAAAAATGGTTGGCCAAAGAAGATCCCTTTTGGATTATCTCAAGAACAATTACTTTGATCGTTATCGCGTAATTGTTACGCGACTGGGTCTACGCAGGTAAAGAGCGGAATGCCGCTCTTTCATTTTTAAAAACACCAAGAAAGGAGGAGTTTCAAATTCTGCACAAATACCAAACAGAGGTTGCCGGCCGGCCGCTGGTGATAGAAGTTGGTCAGGTAGCCAAACAGGCTAATGGTGCGGCTCTGGTGCGATATGGCGATACAGTGGTACTGGTTACTGCCACGGCTGCGGCCCCCAGAGAAGGCCTGGATTTTTTTCCGTTGACGGTGGAATATGAAGAAAAGCAATATGCTGTCGGCAAGATCCCCGGCGGGTTTATAAAACGAGAAGGCCGGGCGACTGAAAATGCCACCCTGTCGGCTCGCCAGATAGATCGCCCCATCCGGCCCCTATTCCCCAAGACTTATAAAAATGATTTACAGATTGTAGCCACTATTCTATCGGTGGAAAAGGATAACTCTCCTGACATTACCGCTGTAATCGGTGCTTCGGTAGCCCTGGGAGTTTCCGACATACCCTTTGGAGGACCGGTAGCTGCGGTTATCGTAGGTCTGATAGATGGCCAGCTAATTATCAATCCTACGGTTGAACAGCACCATCGGAGCGATATGCACCTGGTGGTGGCCGGAACTCAGGAAGCCATTATGATGGTTGAAGGACATGCCAATGAGGTGCCTGAGCCGGTAATGCTGGATGCGATATTTTTCGCCCATGAGGAGATCAAGAAGATTATCAGCTTCCTCGAACCGATCGTAGCTGAACTGGGTAAACCCAAAAAGGATGTTATCGTTCCCGAAGTAGATGAAGACATGGTTAACGCGGTTAAAGAATTTGCCACCGCCATTTTGGAAGAAGCTGTGAAAAATCCGGATAAGAAAGCCCGGGAAGCCCATATGGACGAAGCCCGTGCAAATGTCATGGCGCACTTCGAGGAAATTTACCCCGAGCAAGACAAACAGATTGCCGGGGTGGTGGACAAACTGCTCAAAGAAATAGTAAGAAAGATGATTCTGGAGGAAGGCGATCGCGTTGACGGGAGAAAACTGGATGAAATAAGAACCGTCACCTGTGAAGTCGGTTTCCTGCCCCGACCCCATGGTTCCGCTCTGTTCACCCGGGGGCAGACCCAGGTTCTGTCGGTAACCACCCTGGGACCGATCCGCGAAAATCAGATCCTGGATGGACTTGGAATCGACGAAACCAAGAGATATATCCACCATTATAACTTCCCGCCCTTCAGTGTGGGTGAAACCAAAGCTATGCGCGGCCCGAGCCGCAGAGATATAGGACACGGCGCCCTGGCCGAAAGGGCTCTGCTGGCGGTCATTCCTTCCGACCAGGATTTCCCCTATACCATCAGGGTGGTTTCCGAAGTACTGGAATCCAACGGCTCCAGTTCCATGGGCAGCGTTTGCGGCAGCACCTTGTCACTGATGCACGCCGGGGTGCCTATCAAAGCACCGGTTTCCGGCATAGCCATGGGATTAGTCAAAGGCGCGGACAAGTTTGCCATACTTAGTGATATTCAGGGTATTGAAGACGCCCTGGGTGATATGGACTTTAAATTGGCGGGTACCGCCAAGGGAGTTACCGCTCTGCAGATGGACATAAAGATCAGTGGCGTTGACCGGGAAATCGTACAGGCAGCCTTGACCAAAGCCCGTGAAGGCAGAATGTTCATCATGGGAAAAATGCTGGAGGCAATTGCCCAGCCCAACCAGGAACTGTCACCCTATGCCCCGCAGATGATTCGTATGCAGATTGACCCCGAAAAAATCAGAGAAGTTATCGGACCGGGCGGCAAGACCATTCATAAAATCGTGGCCGAGAGCGGCTGTAAAATCGATATTGAAGACGACGGCAGCCTCTTTATCATCGCTACCGATGACGAAGGAGCCAAAAAAGCCCGCTTCCTGATCGAATCCATCCTGGCCGAGGTCGAGGTGGGTAAAATCTATCAGGGAACAGTCAAACGGATCATGGACTTTGGCGCCTTTGTGGAGATAATTCCCGGAGTACTTGGTTCCAGCGGCAAAGAAGGATTGGTCCACATTTCCCAGCTGGATGAAACCCGGGTAAACAAAGTGGAGGATATCGTCAAGATTGGCGATAAAATCGAGGTAAAAGTAACTGAAATCGACCGCCAGGGCAGAGTCAACCTATCCCGGAAAGCAGCCCTGCGCCAGGCTAAAGCAGCGCAAGGTAACAAATAACGCATAAATAGACCGGGTTGTCTCGGTTTCAGACCGTCAAAAAAACCGAATAGCGTCATTAGTTCGTGAGTGAAGCGAACATAGGTTGTGCCCTTTGGGTGCTTTGTTGTTCAAGAAATCCCGTTCAATCAACGTACCTGATGTACGCCTCAATCACGTGATTCTTGAACGCCGCGCTCTTCAACGTCCTTATTGGTGAGCTGAAGCGAACATCGGTTGTACCCGAAGGGTGATTTTTTGTTCGGTCTGTCTTTATCGACAAGCTGAGATCGATTGTCTTGGTTTCTTTGCGAATATTATTAAAAAGGGAAATAAAACTGAATAGTAGTGCTCACTGCCGAATATTAATTTTATGAGAGATATTAAGGTGGTGGGTATTATTTTTTAAAAAGGGGTTTCACGTAATTAAATTAGACGGGCGCGCCCTTTTTCTTTTATCCTTTTTTATCAGCCTATCCCTGGTCAGCACCTGGTTGGACCGGATGGAGCGCAACATGATGGGAGCCCAGGAAGGGGTCATGGTGGAGGATATTGATGTCGCCAGGCTGCTGCCCGGTGAAATCCGAGATGTAATTGAGGAGATAGCTCTGAAGCATCAAAAGCTTCCGGTCGAACCCAGCATGGACAAAGAAACCGGGGCAATCAAGGCTGAACAAGCCGGAGCCACGGTAGATGTAGAAAAGACCCTGGCCAAAATCATGGCATCTCCTCCCGGACAAATAAATGAAGTGGAAATAGTCTGGATCAACCCCCGCTACAGCAAACAGGACCTGATCAACGCCAGAACTGCAATCGGCAGCTATTCGACCTGGTTCCACGGAAGTCCGGCCCGCTACGAAAACATAGCAACAGCCCTCAAGAGCATAAACAACACGGTAGTCTGGCCGGGGGAAGAATTTTCTTTCAATGAAACCACCGGTCCGCGCACGGCGGAGAGGGGATACCTGCCGGCCCCCATTATTCTTAACGGCGGCTTTGATATGGACTATGGCGGAGGGGTGTGTCAGGTGGCCAGTACAGTCTACAATGCTGCCTTAACCGCCGGCATGTCTGTAATCGAACGCCACCGCCACACCAAACCCGTGCACTATGTCCCGGAGGGCAAGGATGCGACCGTTAGCTACGGTGATCTGGACCTGCGCTTCCAAAACAACCGCAATGGCCCGGTAATCATGAAGACATCCATATACAACGGGCGTATCTATGTGGAACTGAAAGGGGAGAAATGATTCAGTGAGGATTTATTACTTTTCCCAAAAAAAATTGCTTACTGCCGGGATAATCATGGTCCTGGCTTTAGGGTTCCTGTCCGGAGCTTACATCAAATATGCCAACACCACCGTAGCCGCAGGAACAGATCAGCCCATATTCCAGGGCAACACCGGCACCAAGGCAGTCGCTCTTACCGTCAATGTGGATTGGGGCGAGGAATTTATCCCCGCCATGCTGGAGGAATTTAAGAAAAATAATGCCCTGGCGACTTTCTTTGTAACCGGCCGTTGGGCCGAAAAGAACCCCGAATTGTTGAAACAAATGGCGGCCGCCGGGCACAGCATTCAGAACCATGGTTACAAGCATGTGCATTTTAATCAATTAAGCCCCGCCGAGGTTACCGGTGAAATAAAGAAAGCCGAGGATATTATCTTTGGGATTACCGGTACCCGTTCCTCATTTTTCGCCTCGCCTTACGGGGAATACAACCCGCAATTGGTCAGAACGGTCAACAGCATTAATTATCAGTATATTATGTGGAGCGCGGATACGATCGACTGGCAGCGGCCCGACCCAGGCACCATAGTCAACCGGGTCATCAAGAAGGTGCACAATGATGCCATCGTGCTGATGCACCCCACCGAACCGACAGTGAAAGCACTGCCGGAGATGCTGAAACAACTCAAGGAGCAAAATTACCAGATGATAACCATCGACAAAATCACCGCCGGTAAAATAGAGACCGGAGGAAATACACAATAATATGATGAAACGCAAGCTCAGATTTATCGCCGTAATTGTTTGTTTATCGCTGTGGCTTCCCGCCGGCGTACAGGCCGCTCCCCGTCTCAGTTCGCAATACTACTGCGTGGTGGACCGGGAAACCGGCCAGTGCATCCTGGGCCAAAACGCGGCGGTAAAAAGGCCGATGGCCAGTACCACCAAGATGATGACCGCCATTTTGGCGGTTGAATATGCAGGGTTGGATGAGACTGCGGTGGTAAGCAGCAATGCCGACCGAACCCCTGAATATACCATCGGATTGCGGGCTGGACAGCGGATTACCGTAAGCGAATTATTAAAAGCCGCCCTGATCCGCTCGGCCAATGACGCAGCCGTAGTATTGGCCGAGTATGTGGCTGGAGACGAGCAGCTTTTCGCCTATCTGATGTCCAAGAAAGCGTGTCTGATCGGGGCCCCAAATACCAGGTTTCAGAACGCTTCCGGACTGCCCGCGGATAATCACTACAGCACCGCTTATGACCTGGCCCAGATTGGCCGTTATGCCCTTACCAAGCCCTATATTGACGAGCTGGTAGGTACTGCCAGCACCCTTTTCCAACACCCCGGCTATCAGCAGCCCCTGACCATCAATAATACCAACGCCGGGTTGTTAACCGGCTACCCTGGTGCGGACGGGATAAAAACCGGCACCACCGACGCGGCCGGAAAATGTCTGGTGGCTTCCGCGGTCAGGAAAGACCGGGGATTGATCACAGTGGTGCTGAAATCGGGGGACCGGCTGGGGGATACGGTAAAATTACTTAATTATGGTTTCAATGAAGCCACTCATGAAAAAATCATTGATCATGCCGAGATATTTAAGACCTTGTCCGTTAATAACAGCGATGAGTCTGCGGCCATAGTCCCCGCCGAGGATTTATGGCTGTGGATGGGCGACAAAAGCGCGGGCAACATTGAAAAAAGAGTCCGCTTAAACTATAATCTTGATGCACCTTTAAAGCAGGGTGAGGTTCTGGGAGAAATGGACCTATATATGTACGGTTTTATGGTGAGAAGCGTGGCTCTGGTCAATCTGAATGAGGTTGACC
The DNA here is from genome assembly GCA_034927445.1 of Syntrophomonadaceae bacterium. Lineage (GTDB taxonomy): Bacteria > Bacillota > Syntrophomonadia > Syntrophomonadales > Syntrophomonadaceae > PHAA01. Next base: position 104,603 of record JAYFPZ010000012.1, on the reverse strand, counting down.
GCAAAGACTGGTTTATCCAGAGGATAATCAAGCATATTATTAGTCTGCCCAAGAGGAATAATACCGATAATAAAGAATAATGATATTTAACGACGACATAATTGGAGGCTAAAAAGTGATAAACAACTGGAATCTGAATAATGGTGCCAAATTAGTTATTGAAGACATACCCTATGTTAAATCAGCAGCCGTGGGAGTATATATCAAGATCGGCTCTCGTTATGAAACCTCCAGCCTGGCAGGTGCCAGTCATTTTCTGGAGCATATGTTGTTCAAGGGTACGCCCCGGCGCAGTGCCCGGGATATTGCTGAAACCATGGAGGGGATGGGAGGCCAGTTAAATGCCTACACCGGCAAGGAGTATACCTGCGTATATGCCCGCGCCCTGGATGAAGATATTTATGCCGCCATGGAAATAGTCTTTGACATGCTCCTGCATTCAACCATGGAACCTAAAGAATTTGATACCGAGCGCAGCGTGATTATGGAAGAAATAAATATGTACGAGGATACCCCCGATGAATTGATCCATGATATTTTCGCCCGCAAATTTTGGGATGGCGACCCCATGGGCAATTCCATCCTGGGTACGGCGGAATCAATCACTGGCATGAACCGGGACGAGTTGTACCGGTATTACAAAAAATATTATGTGCCGGCCAATTTTATCGTAGCAGTAGCCGGTAATGTGGACACCGCCCGGATCAAGGATTTTGTTGAAGCTAAACTGAACGAATGCGAGCCGGCAGCCTCTTTGACCCCCTTGGAGCAGCCCGCTAAAAGCCAGCCCTTTGTTAATCTGGTGGCGAAGGACGTGGAACAGATTCAAATCAGCTTGGGGGTGCCCGGACTTTCCTACCGCGATGAAAACAGATACACCCAGAATGTAATGAACAGTATCCTGGGAGGGGGAATGAGCTCCAGGCTCTTCCAGAAACTTCGGGAGGAACTGGGGTTGGCCTACTCGGTCTATACCTATCCGGCCAGTTATTCCGATACCGGTCTGTTCAGTTTCTACATAGGCACCAGCGCCTCGCGGGTGCCTATGTTTTGTGCCGCTCTCAGCGAACAGTTGCAGTTGTTTGTGGATAAAGGAGTGTCCCGGGAAGAGATTAATCGAACCCAGAAATTGATGAAATCCAGTATCTCGTTAGGCCTGGAAAGCGTCATGAACCGCATGACCCGTCTGGGTAAATCAATATTAATGTATGATCAGGTTGTTCCGCCGGAAGAAATAATCGCCCGGGTATATGCCGTAGAACCTGACATGGTGCAGCAAATGGCCCAAAACCTTTTTAAGCCCGAATTATTTTCCATTGCCGCTATCGGCAGCGATGATGCCCTGCCCATAATTGAAAATCAATTTAATAAATGGTGGGGGAGCAAATAATGCAAGTAAAAATAAAGCGGCTTCATTCGCAGGACTTGCCTCTGCCTCACTTTATGACCCCCGGCTCAGCCGGCATGGACATCTATGCCGCCAATGAAGCAGATATCAGAATAGAAGCAGGGCGTACCGTTCTGGTTCCCACCGGAATAGCCATTTCCCTGCCGTCTGGCTATGAAGCCCAGATTCGCCCCCGCAGCGGACTAGCCTTAAAACATGGCTTAACCCTGCTAAATACTCCAGGAACCATTGATTCAGACTACCGGGGGGAGATTAAGCTTATTGTTATAAATCTGGGGGACAAAGAGTATATATTAAAAAGAGGTGAAAGAATCGCCCAGATGGTCTTTGCCCGCGTATATCAACCTGAAATTGTGGAAGTGGATGTACTGGAGGAAACCGGCAGGGGAGAGGGAGGATTTGGACACACCGGAGTTTAGGGGGGAGAAATAGATGCGCCTGAATGAATTGGTAGGGAAAGAAATGGTCAACATCTATGATGGCATGCGGATGGGAACCGTAGCGGAATCAGATATGCTGGTAGACAACGAGACCGGGCAAATTGTGTCCATTATATTGCCCAACAAGGGCAACATGCTAAACTTCTGGACCGACCGGCAAAAACTCGTAATCCCCTGGGAAGCCGTAAAAAAAATCGGCCGCGAAGTAATCGTGGTTGATCTGGACAATACCCATATGAGATTGAAAGACAATTCGATATAGCTACATACTACAAGCAGTTCCAGCTCAACTGACCGCTCCCAAATCACGGGAGCGGTTATTTTTTGCCCGATAGTTTGTTGTAATCAAACAGCCAATCATTCCCCTTATGCCTAACCATCTCTTATTTCCATCTGTATATCAATACTGCCAGTACCCCGCATAACAACCCGGTAGGGTTGATATAATAAGCTGCCGCGCTGCCGATAAAGGCAGCCGTTGCAAAAATAAGCATGTATATTAATGAAGCCGGTATTTGACCGGTACGGGGAAGAATACCGGCCGCCCATTGCTTGAGTTTTACTTTAAAAGTTTCGTTGTTTTCTGTAGTTTCCATCCCAACCCTCCTCCGCTTCTGTTTTAAAGTCTATTAATATCTTATTCCGCGTATCCCGCAAGTGTGCCCCATAATAATCCATATGCCCTAAAATCAGGCTTTGGTACCAGTAGTATAGCTGCCCTAAATTGGGCCTGGCATCACCCAGAAAGCTAGTTAGGTACATTGTCAACCCTAATTCTATATGCTCTCATTGGTCAAATTTCTGTATAACTGCGTTGTCGTCAATCGCAATACCACAAGTATTACTCAATCCTCCGCCTTGTTCTACAAAAATTGCAATGAGCGCTTGCGCGAATTGCGTGCCAAAACGCGGGGGCTATAGCGCCTTCCCTTCGCGTTTTGTGTACATCGCGCCGCGAGCTTTTATCAAACGCCTCCTCAGTCAGGGACCAAACCTTCCACTGAGAAACAAACAGGTTTATTCCCCACCTATTGGAGGAGGGGGTCTTAAGAGGAGTTTGATAACTCGATGAATATCACACAGAATTAGGGTTGTCAATGTACTGGTATTGATAATTGGGATACAATAGTATAAGATAATTTAAATTTCACAAGGAGGCCAATAAGATGACAGACAGGTTCAGCAAAGAAGGCCTGACCTTCGATGATGTTCTTCTTATACCCGGACATTCCAAGGTAGCTCCCAAAGATGTCGATGTTTCCACTCGTCTTACCAAGACTATCAAGCTGGAAACTCCACTTATGAGTGCCGGTATGGATACGGTTACTGAATCCAGGATGGCGATTGCCATGGCGCGGGAAGGCGGAATCGGAATAATTCACAAGAATATGGCCATCGAAGAACAAGCCAAAATGGTTGACCGGGTCAAACGCTCGGAGCATGGCGTCATTTCGGATCCGTTCTTTTTGTCCCCGGGTAACAGAGTAACCGATGCCTTGAGCATCATGGAACACTATCATATATCCGGGGTGCCCATCACGGAAGGCAAAAAATTGGTAGGAATCCTGACCAACCGTGACCTGCGCTTTGAAACCGATTTTGACCAGCCGATCCGCAACATTATGACCAGTGAAAACCTGGTGACTGCACCGGTGGGAACCACCATGGAGCAGGCTATGCAGTTGCTGCGTAAATATAAAATAGAAAAACTCCCCCTGGTGGATGACAACTATAACCTGATGGGATTAATTACGATCAAGGATATTGAAAAAACTCAGAAATATCCGCAAGCCGCCAAAGACAGACGCGGCCGCCTGATAGTTGGCGCCGCGGTGGGAACTGCGGCCAATACCATGGAGAGAGCCGCCGCCCTCGCTGATGCCGGAGTTGATGTTCTGGTGGTGGACACTGCCCACGGACATTCCCAGGAAGTTATTCAAATGGTGGAAAGAATCAAGAACAGATTCCCCCAATTGGATTTAATCGGGGGGAATGTGGCCACGGGCCCCGCCACCGAAGCCCTGATCAAGGCTGGTGCCGATGCCGTAAAAGTAGGAATGGGGCCGGGTTCGATATGCACCACCCGGGTAGTGGCAGGTATTGGGGTACCGCAAATAACAGCGGTGGTAGACTGTGTTGAAGCGGCGTCCCGCTATGGCATACCCATTATTGCTGACGGAGGCATCAAGTATTCCGGAGATATTGTCAAGGCTATCGCTGCCGGGGCCGATGTGGTTATGATGGGCAACCTCCTGGCCGGAACCGATGAGAGCCCGGGTGAAGAGGTAATGCTGCAAGGCAGACGCTATAAGGTATATAGAGGCATGGGATCATTGGGAGCCATGGCTGAAGGCAGCTGTGACCGCTATTTCCAGGAAGATGCCAAAAAATTGGTTCCGGAAGGGATAGAGGGACGTACTCCTTACAAAGGATCTGTGTCTGAAACCGTATTCCAGCTTATCGGGGGTCTGCGCGCCGGTATGGGATACTGTGGAGTTGTCAATATTGAGGAATTAAAAACTAAAACAAAATTTATCAGAATCAGCAACGCGGGACTCAGTGAGAGTCATCCCCACGATGTTTTTATAACCAAGGAAGCGCCTAATTATCAGGTTTTATAGTTATGGGACAGTATTTGCTGCGTTTATTGATTGCAGCGGTGGTAGGGCTGGTTATGGGGCTGGTCAGCAATGCGAAAGATGACGTCCGCTCCAGTCGGGTTTTCTGTTTTATTTGTTTAGGCGCGGCTCTGATCAGCATAAGTGCAATTGGAATTTATGCAAGCATGAATATCCCATATGTAGGAGATCCCGGCCGGTTGCCGGCCCAGATAATCTCCGCCCTTGGCTTCCTGGGTACGGGAATGATCATGGTCACCGAAGACAACAATGTGAGGGGTATGAGCACAGCCGCGGCGTTATGGCTGACCGCCATCATGGGGATGCTTATCGGGGCAGGAACCAACAGCGTTTGGGTTATCGGAGCGATATTTTTCACTCTCATATATATAATTTCCCTGTTTATTCCGTTTCGCAGCCGCAATCGAGATCAATGAGGGGCTGGCGCGAACTGCGCGCCAAAACGCGGGCGCTATAAAGCATTCCTTTCGCGTTTTGGGGGCATTGCACCGCGGGCATCTTATCAAACGCCTCCTCAGTCGGGGGACCTGCCTGCAACTGAGGAGAAAACTTAGTTTATCCCGACCTGTAAGGGAGGGAGCGGACGAGGCGTTTGATAAGACGGGGGAAAATATCCCCCGAATAGTGTGAGCTGACTTAAAATCGGCTATGCTGAGAAGCCAGGCTTTGTTCGGCCATCTGGATAGCTTTAGATACTATATTCCCGCAATCCCGGGAGCTTACGCCGCCCCAGCCCTCACTGGCTACGATCTGGTCCACGCCAAGTTCACGAGCTATTTCATATTTCAGCTGTTCGGACATGATACTTTTTCTTTTAGCCATTATGAACCTCCTTATTTAAAACTCACACCATTAATATTTTTAGATTTAAAAATCATAATGATGCTAGATAATAATTAAAGAACTGTTAAGGATTACCCTGAATAAATAGTATAGTAAAATAACAACACGAGAAAAAAATTACAAATGTTTTTTGTGATAATGTACAGGAGGCAGGTATTATGAGATACGAAGGCAGTGTTTATCGCCCCCCCAGTGAAGCGCGGAGCTATATACTGCAATGTACGGTGGGGTGCACCCATAATCGTTGCACATTTTGTTCCATGTATAAAGACAAAAAATATCATGTCCGCAGTATGGACGAAATTATGGCGGATATTCGGATGGCCAAAATGTATTATGGCGATGTGGAGAAGGTATTTCTGGCTGACGGCGATGCTCTGGCCATGCCCGCCGATGATCTGCTGCAGATCCTGGCCGCCCTTTATCAGAACTTCCACAGCTTGATGCATGTGGGTATATATGCCAGTCCGGACAGTATTCTGAACAAGGAAGCAGATGAATTGAAAAAATTGAAAGAAGCCGGACTGACAATTGCCTATCTGGGGGTGGAAACAGGGGACCGTCAATTATTGGCGGATATTAGAAAAGGAGTAACCTATGAGGAAATGGTCGAAGCCGGCAAGAAAATAAGGCAGGCAGGGATTCTGCTGTCAGTGACCATTCTGCTGGGTTTGGCGGGACGGACCCCGCGGGCCGCCGACCATGCCCGTAATACATCCAAGATCCTGAATGAAATCAATCCGGACTATATTGGGGCTTTGACTCTGATGCTGGAACCCAGGACTGAACTATACCGGCGTATGCAAAAGGGTGAATTTGAATTGCCGGGACCGTTTGAGATATTGGATGAACTGCGCATTATTATTCAGGGGTTGGAGGTACAGGGAACGGAATTTCGCAGTAATCATGCCTCCAATTACCTGCCCATTCGCGGGCGGCTGCCCGAAGATAAGCAAAAGATGCTGGATCTTATTAATAGTATAATCAAGAAAAATGATCGCAGTTATCTGCGCCCGGACTATCTTCGGGCACTGTAAAAACTTGCAAAATTATGTATAATTATAATAATATAAACATTATGTGGGGAGGGAATGATATGGCTTTATTCGGCAATAAAGATGAAAATTTATTTTTTCTGTTTGCGGAAAGTGCTAGTGTAGTGGTCAAGGGAGGCGACATTCTCAATGAAGTAGTCAACGATTATAATAATCTGGATGAAAAGATGGCCTTGCTGACTGCTTTGGAGAACGAAGGAGACCGTATCATTGAAACCCTGGTCCGTAAACTGAACACCAGTTTTATACTGCCTTTTGACCGGGAGGACGCCCTGCGTTTGGTGCAGGAGCTGTCAACCACCCTGGACTATATTACCGGTATAATTGATATTATGATACTCTACAAGGCGGGGCAGCCTAATGCCAAGACCAAAGAGATGGTGGATGCCCTGTACGAGGCTTTATTGCTGCAGCAGAAGGCTTTTAAACTGCTTAATAGACTGGAACAGAATAAAAAGACCATGCTGGAGTATTGCGAGAACATCAGGCAGTTGGAACATAAACAGGACAAGTATTACCGCAATGCGTTGGCTGATTTATTTGACAATGAAAAGAATGCGGTAACCATAATCAAGTGGAGAGGGGTTTATGAGCACGTGGAAATGGCTATGGACCACGTTGAAGACGTAGCCAACCTCCTCCGCAATATCTGTATTAAATATTCTTAGAAGCTGATTTTAAGGTTCGAACGTATTAATACCAAAACCCCGTTCAATAATAAGTAAAACGGGGTTTAATTTTGCATAAAAATAATTTGCACCTGGGGTTGACTTTTGCAGCGTAATTGCATAAACTATACCAAAATGGTGAACTAATAGGAGCAAGGCATGAACATTAATCAGGCAACAGATTACGGTTTTCGAGCAGTTCTTTTTCTGGCTGCGCAGCCTGCGGGGGAGGTAGTGGAAGCACAGGCCATTGCCAGCAGTCAGGTTGTGCCCATGCGGTTTTTACTGAAGATTATGCCTTCATTGATCAAAGCCGGCATCGTAAGATCCCAGCGCGGGGTGGGAGGAGGATATGCATTAGCTCGGGAGCCCAAGGACATCACCTTGCTGGACGTGTTGGAAGCCATAGAAGGACCGATATATCTGAACCGGTGCTTGATGGATGAAGACCTCTGCAGTAAACAGGGACCGCCGACCTGCCTGGTTCATCAAGCCCTGGCTAATATACAGCAGCAGCTGATCGATGCTTTTGCCAGTTACTCTTTCGCCGATTTGTCGGGGTGATTCATTTTTTGCCCTTAAAGTTCACCGAAACGGTAAACAATCGAAAAGGAGGAACAGGATATGGATGCTATTTTTCTATCCCGGCTGCAATTTGGGCTGACCGCTTTCTTTCATTTCATTTTTCCGCCCCTGACCATTGGCCTGGCCACCATCATCGCCATCATGGAGTATTTATTTTGGCGGCGGCGGGAAGAGGTCTACGATCAAATGTCACGCTTCTGGTTCAAGCTCTTTGCGATTTTATTTGCGGTGGGAGTTGCCAGCGGTATCGCCATGGAATTTCAGTTTGGTACCAATTGGTCGGAATATTCCAAGTTTGTAGGTGATATCTTCGGCGCCCCCCTGGCGGCTGAAGGCGTGTTTGCTTTCTTTTTGGAGTCTACTTTTGTTGGTCTGCTTATATTTGGACGGGATAAAATATCCCCCACCATGCGCTTCGTTTCCTCAGTGCTGGTGGCAGTAGGCAGCACTCTCTCCGCTTTTTGGATTATTGCCGCCAACTCCTGGCAGCAAACCCCGGCCGGATTTAAGCTTGAGGGAGGAAGGGCTATTCTAACCGATTTCTTTGCCGCCGTTTTCAATCCCTCCACCATGCCCCGTTTTCTTCATACGGTGGATGGGGCTTATATTACCGGAGCCTTTTTTGTAATGGGCGTCAGCGCCTATTTTCTGCTGCGGGCTCGGAACACTGAAATAGCACAAAAATCCATGCGCATTGCTCTTGCCCTTGCGTTTATTGCCGTATTGGGTCAGTTCTTTTTAGGGCATATTCATTCGGTCCAGGTAGCGAATACCCAACCTGCCAAATTAGCCGCTTTTGAAGGCCTATGGGATTCCCAGTCCCACGCTCCCCTTAATATTATTGGCTTCCCGGATAAAGAGGAGGAAGTTACTCGCTTCTCTATAGGCATACCGGGACTTTTGAGCTGGCTGGTGCATAATGACTCCAATGCGGTGATCAGCGGACTGAAAGACTTTGCTCCCGGCGATCGGCCGCCGCTGCAAATGACTTACTGGAACTACCGGTTCATGCTATTGGCCGCCGGCTGGTTTGCCCTCCTGGTATTATGGGGAGCCTACTTGTTGGTGCGGGGCAAGTTATATGAGAACCGTATTTTTCTGCATGCATCGCTATACTCCATGCTGCTTCCGGTTTTAATCAATGAAGTGGGCTGGATGGCAGCCGAGTTTGGCAGGCAGCCCTGGATCGTATACGGGCTCCTGCGAACCAACCAGGCGGCTTCGCCCTTGCCGGCCTACCAGATACTGTTGACCATAGTACTGTTTGTACTGGTGTACAGTGGCTTGCTGGCAGCCGTTTACTATTTGCTCAGGCGGGAAGTACAAAAGGCTATGGGTAAGGATATCCACCAGCCTGCGGGGTTTTCCTCTTCATCCTTGAATCCCTATTCCCTGGAAGAATAAGCGGAGGTGATAGACATGGATCTAAATATCATTTGGTTTTTACTGGTAGGCGTTTTAATCGGCGGATATGCGGTCCTGGACGGGTTTGATCTGGGGGTGGGGAGTCTTTACCCCTTGCTCGGCCGGACGGAAGAGGAGAGAAGGGTATTGTTGGCCTCAGTCGGACCTTTTTGGGATGGCAACGAGGTATGGCTGTTAACTGGAGCCGGAGCTGTTTTTGCTGCCTTCCCCCTGGTTTATGCGTCTGTATTCAGCGGGTTTTACCTGGCTTTGATGCTGGTTTTATTTGCGCTCATTTTGAGGGCGGTGGCGGTAGAGTTCAGAAACCAGGCCGAAACCGCCAGGTGGCGCCGCAGGCTGGATATGCTGTTCTTCATTGGGAGCTTCCTGCCGGCCCTGCTGTATGGGGTGGCTATGGGCAATATCGCTCAAGGACTGCCCTTAAACAGCTCCCATTATTATACCGGAGGATTTTTCGATCTGTTAAACCCTTATGCCTTGCTGCTGGGGTTGGTGGGTCTGATGGCCTTTCTGCTGCAGGGCGGCAGCTATATACTTCTGAAAACCGGGGGAACGGTGCAGGAAAATGCCCGCCTGCTGATTCCAAGGATTTGGGGGGCAAGTTTGGCTTTATACCTGCTGGCATCCCTGTATACGTTTATCGCTGTCCCAGCTCTGTACCGCAACTATCTCCAAAATCCATGGCTGCTGGCAATACCGCTGTTAAGCATAATAAGTCTGGCTTTAATTCCCTGGTTTAAGGCAACCGCCCGTTATGGCATGACTTTTATTACGACCTCATTATATATGGCCAGTCTGATTGCCACCCTGGGGGTGGGAATGTTCCCCAACCTGGTTCCCTCGCTTGATCCCGGTCTTAGCCTTACTATATATAATGCTGCTTCGTCAAGCTTAACTTTAAAAGCCATGTTAATAATTGCTTTGATTGGAGTACCCATCGTGCTTTTCTATACTATTTATGTTTACCGCGTGTTCAGAGGCAAAGTGGAACCCCATGGGGAAGGCTATTAGAATAATTAAGGCATAATGTTAAAATATCAGGCAAGACTAAAAATATTAGTGAAAATTGCGGAGGTAAATGACATGACCACCCGGGATGGTTTTAAGCCCGCTTGGACGGGGGAAACTGAAAACAACCGGATATATCCAGGCTTTTCGCCGAAGGCCCGCAAAAGATGGAGTGGAACCATAGGGCGTTTGCTGCAGACAGTTATAGAAACGGAAAAACCGGCCAAGCATGAATCCGGCCGTATCTAATCGGTCTAATAACGCCAGGGCGGGTTAAAAAGCCGCCACCTGGCACCGCCAATGTTACGGGGTAGGCCCGTTATTGCTTCTAGACCGTATTGCCTTCTCAACTATTCTGCGGCGGAATTTAAAAGTTTAAAAGAGGCTGACTGAAATGATCCGAGTTTCAGCACAGCCTCTTTTTAATAATCCTATATCCACTTTCTGGACCGGAAAAAGCCCAGCATACTGAGGGAAAGCACCACCATACCCAACAGTATAAACCAGACCATGTTGGGATTGACGCGCCCCGGAAATTCTACGTTCATTCCAAAAAAACCGGTGATAACCGTAAGCGGCATCATGATTATACTGATTATAGTCAATATGGTAATGATTTCACTGGTTCGGCCGGTCAAAACCGAATAATAAGCTTCCATCGAGCTGTTGACCAGATCCCGGTAGGTATTGACCGTATCCAGGATGCTGTTCAGGTTGTCGGCCAAATCAAGAAAGTACGGTACATTATCGTCCTTGACAAAGAAAGCGTAGCGCCCTCTGATATTGGTAAAGATTTGCCGCTGCGGTATCAGTACTTTCCGCAATAAGATTATGGTTCTTCTCAAAGTTGAAATCTCTTCGGTGACATGCTGACCTTTGCTGACAAATATATTATCTTCCAGATCGTCGATTCTTTCACCCAGGCGTTCAATAATGGGGAAAGAGTCGTCAACAATGTTGTCAACAATTTTATATAATAAATAATCCGGACCCCGGTTCATATACTCGCAGTTTTTGAGACTTATACGGGCCACCTTGCCCACTGCCAGAAGTGCAACCGGATGTATGGTGACAATGTAGTTGGGTCCGATGAACACATCCAGTTCAATGCTCGATATTTCATCTTCTTCCTCGACCTCCTCAAAATAGCGAAGAGCATGAAAGACGAAGAAATAGTAGTCGTCATAATTGTCTATCTTGGCGCGCGGGCTTTCCTGCAGACAATCTTCCAGGGCCAAAGGATGGAAATCGAATATTGTCCCGAGATAAGCCAATTCGTTTTCGGAACAATCGTAGGAATCAATCCATAGTAAATTATCGGGTGATGCTAATAATTCGCCGGTCCTGGTCAGGTCTACATCATGATACATCTGATTATCGGCATGATTGTAGAAATAAGTCTTAATCAACTCATCATCCCTCCTTGTCTTTAGAAGGGCTACATATCAAACAGGTGATGAAATATAACCCTGCTATTAATAAGGCCATTATTAAGATTGCTTATATCCGACGATCGATACGGTATAGGTTCCATTTCACCACCGCCTTTCATGCTTATAATCAGTGGGCAAAATCACTTTATTATGCCGCTGGTTCACCAGTCTCCTAGAGTAATATACATTTTAATTATAGAGATTGTCAATCTAAGTATGCTGCCAATTATACTTAAAATAGCAGCTGTCCCTGTATATTCGGGCCAGAGAAATGAAAATATTTACAGCGCCAATTATATTTTGATCCAGAAAAAATACCGGTGCGGCAACGGTCTTGCCGGGCATTATAAAGAACCTTATGGATAAGCCAACTAATAAATGGAAATAATAAATAGATGGGAGGAATATACTTATGCTAAAAAAATTAACTGTAACCCTTCTGCTTATTATTACTATATTTTGCAGTTGTGCGTTTGCTATTCGGCTGCCTTCTGTTGCTATACCCGAGTCATCGACAGTATATGATATAAACGGCAAAGTTGTGAAAGGCTTATCAGAGCAAAACCAGGTGAACGTTGATCTTGAAGAAATATCACCCTATTTTATAAACGGAGTGATAGCGATTGAAGATAAACGCTTTTATAGACATCATGGCATCGATGTTAGTGGTATGATGCGGGCATTATTTCTGGACTTGAAGGCGGGCAAAATAATTGCCGGGGGAAGCACCATCACCCAGCAGACCGCCAAAACCCTTTACCTCACCAATGAACGGACGGTCAGCCGGAAAATAAAAGAGCTGTATTATGCATTTCTGATGGAAAATAGGTACAGCAAAGATGAAATATTGACTATGTACTGTAATAGTATTTATTTCGGGCACGGGGCTTATGGAATCGAGCTGGCGTCCCGCACTTTTTTCGCCAAGCGAGCCCAAGACTTGACCTTGGCCCAGGCCTCCCTGCTCGCCGGCATACCCCAGAGCCCCAGTTATTACGACCCCTATATCAACCCGGAAGAAGCCCGGAAAAGGCAAACCCAGGTATTACAGCGGATGGTGGAAGAGGGTATGATATCTGAAGCGGAGAGGGAAACAGCCTTACAAGAGCCTTTAACCTACAAAAAGGCACAGTTTGCCGATGATGAAGCCCCCTATTTCGTGGCCATGGTCCGCGATCACCTGCGGGAGCAATATGGCGACAGCGTGGTCTATAAAGGAGGGCTGAAGGTCTATACCACCCTGGACCTGGACATGCAAAAAGCTGCCAACACCGCCTACCTGGAGGGAATGAAGAACCAAAATCCTGATTTGCAGGTGGCTCTGGCCGCCCTGGATGTTAAAAATGGTCAAATCCGCGCCCTGGTGGGGGGAAGAGATTTTAACGCATCCAGCTACAACCGGGTTTATTCCAAACGGCAGCCGGGATCGACCTTTAAGCCTTTTATTTATTCCCTGGCGATAGAGCAGGGATTGACCCCCGCCAGCCTGATCCCCTGTGAAGAAAAAGAATTTGAACTGCCTAACGGTGATATTTACAAACCTACCGACTATGGCACGGAGCCCTATCACTGGCGCGATTTTACCCTGAAGGAAGCCATAGGCATCTCCGACAACGTGGTTGCGGTTACGCTTACGGATATTTTGGGCGTAAATGAGGCAACCCGATACGCCCGGCAGTTTGGATTCAATGATTTGGAGGCGGTGTTATCCCTGCCGCTGGGGTCCAATGAAGTTACGCCTCTGGATATGGCTGCGGGGTACAGTGTTTTTGCCAACCAGGGAATTTACAATCCTCCGGTTTATCTATTGAAGGTGGTTGACAAAAACGGCAATGTCCTGGAAAAGTATACTCCCCAGGCCCAGAGTATTGTCAGCACCGAGACTGCCTATATAATAACCAATATGTTAATTGGCGTGATGGAACCCGGAGGAACCGGATCCGCCTTGAAAGCCAAAGTCGGACGGGTTTCCGCGGGCAAAACCGGTACCACCGAACAAAAAAACGATGCCTGGTTTGTGGGTTACACTCCCCAGCTGGCTTGTGCGGTGTGGGTAGGCTATGATCAGGGCAAGGCGGCCAATCTGTATGGAGGATCGGCCGCCGGACCGATCTGGGCCAGCTTTATTCATGATGCTTCCGCCAAACTGCCGGAAAAGGATTTTGACCAGCCCGGGGGGGTGGACCTGATGAGTATTTGCCTGGACACCGGGCTGATTGCCACCGAGTTCTGCCCCCGCCGGAGTACGATGGCTTTTCTGAAAGACAACGAGCCGGAGGATATCTGCTATCTCCACCAGCCGAATATGGACTGGAGCGGCAGCGATGCCGACGGCGCCGTGGATTCCGGGTATAAATGGTGGCAGCTGTGGGAATAGTGAGGTCCGGCTCTTCAACCCTATAGCTATCTGAACAGCTTTCTTCATCAGCAAATAAGCAAATTTCTACCTTAGAGATAACTGCGGATGCTGCCAATCCCCGGTCATACTCATCCGCGTAAAAAGTTAATAATATGGTTGCTTTGCTGCAAGTCCATTCCTGTTAACTGAACGGTGGCAGCGGTGTTATGGGATGCAACCGCGATCCGCAGATTGCTTAAGCCGCTGCGGGCCTGGAACGGATTCTGGGACACATGCAGAGATTGAATGCGTCGCCGGGGAATGATCATGGTAACTCTGCCCAGAATCCGTGATCGAAGCAACAGCTTGTCATCCGTCACCCGGTAGCCCGCGTTGTTATACTGGCTGAGGCCCAGCCAGGCCCCCAGCAGGGGCAGGACGAAGGCGGCATATCCCCAGGGCAGGTAGATGGCACACACGACAGCGATAATCAGAGTGGGGACGATGTTGACCAGTAAATAGCGCCGTCTGGCTCGGGCAGGCAGTCTTTGCAGCTTCAAGGGCATAGCAAATTCAGGCACGACTTGCTCAAGTAACGCAGTAAGCTCTGCTTTCGGCAGCAACGGGAAAAGAACGTTGCCTTCACCCTTGGTGCCGGTATTACTGATGCTCACGACTTGTACGCTGACCATGCCCAAAGGCTGTCTCAACAGGCCTTCGACCACTTTAATCGCTTGAATGCGTTTAATAGGAATAGTGATTTGCTGTTTTTCAAAAAGCCCTCGACTGATATTGATGCTGCCTTCTTTTCTCCGCAACTGAAAACCGCCGAATTGAATGATGGTCCCCAGCAGAGACAGGAGCCAGGCCAGCAGGAACAAGAGCAAAACAGCCAGAATAATCAGGCTGATCCTTGCGGCAGCCAGATGCTCAGCATAGGTTCCCACTTTACTCCAAATATCAAGTTGGGCAAAGAAATCGTTAAGCTGTGAAATGACCACCAGCATGGCGCTGATCACCACGCCGATGCCGTTCGATGTGCTTGCTAATAACAGCAGGGAGCGGGGCGATAATTTGTATTCGACCCCTTCTGCTTGATCCTCGGTTTTCCCCAATTGCTTCCTGCCCTCCTGCAGGATCTGCTGCAGTTTCTCCGCCCGGTCGCGCGGCAGGGCGGCCAGGACAAACTCTGCCTTATCACCTCCGCCGGCTGTTTCTACCTGAACTTTTACCAGGCCTAGCAAACGCTGCACAACCCCGGCGGAAATTTGTACCGTTTGAATCCGTTCGAAGGGTATATATCGTTGCTTTCTTATCAATACCCCGTATTCCAGGCGCAATTCCGACCCGCTTATATAGAAAACATAACGCAGCCAGTAAAGAATGCCATAAATAACGAAGAAGGCAAGTAAAAGGGGAATGCCCACTAACAGCCATTTTCGAATTTCTGGCTGGGCAAGGGCGATAATGAGCAGGGGAAGTAAGGCTTGCCCCAGCGAATAGATTTTGCGCACAGCAAAATAGATTATGGCTAAAGGATGGACCCGCTGCGGCTTATACATCTTCGTCTACCACCCGGGCCAATACGGAGATCCGGTCTCTCAGCGAAGCTGCCACTTCGTCTGCCAGAGCCGGTATCTGATGGCTTCCGGCAGCGGTGGAGACGGTTACCGACGAAAGCCCGAAGCGGCGAAGCAAGGGACCCTGCTCGGTATCCACATGCTGGACCCGCACCATTGGAATCAGGGTCCGGGTCTTGACCAATACGCCCTGCAGAAGGTCGATCTCCTGTTCAGAAACCTCATAACGCCAGGTCCTCCATCTAATATCAGGCTGAAAAAGAATTGCATAGAGAGCGTATGCAAAGGCCCCCCCCCACAGGACGAAGGCAATCCAGGCCGGCCAATCCCAACCCTGCTGAGCTATATGATAACCTGTTGGAATCAAGAGCAAGAAGATCGATTTTATGCCGGCCGACCAGCGCCAGTATGGCACGGCTTTGGAATCGATACATTGTTCAGGAATATTCCGCATAACAGCATGCCTCACTTCCGGGTAGCCTTTCATCTCTTCTAGTTTAACAAAAAGGTCTTGGCTATCACAACCGTTTGAGATGCTGCCCAAGCTCACCCTCTGGATTCGCTGATACTATACTTAAGCAGCCAACTTGAATGATCTGCCAAATCGTAATACAATATAGTTATCGATAGGTAAAAAGTAAGGAGTTGGTTTTTTGAGTGAAGTCACGATTTCCAGCAAATATCAGATCGTTATTCCCCGGGATATAAGAAAACAATTAAAGCTTAGAGTAGGTCAAAAACTTCGCGTAGTTGCCACCGGCGATATTATAACCATGGTGCCGGAAACCCCGCTGGCAGAAATGCGTGGGTTTTTACGGGGTATGGACAAAGATGGGGTCAGGGAAGATGAGGAAAGAATATGATTCTAATTGACTCCTGCGGATGGATAGAATTCCTGGTTGACGGGGAAAAGGCCGGAGAATACGCTAACTACTTTGCCGATGCCGAACAGATAACCACTCCCACCATAGTTATTTACGAAGTTTATAAAAAAGTATTGCGGGAGCGCACTGAAGAAGAAGCGGTCATGGTAGTTGCCCAGATGAACAAAACCGTAGTGGTGGATTTAAACGAACACCTGGCTCTCCTAGCTGCCGGTCTAAGTTTGAAGCACGGTCTTCCCATGGCGAACGCCATTGTTTATGGGACCGCTAAAGCCTGCGAGTGCCAGGTGGCTACCAGCGACAAGCATTTTTTAGGTCTGGAGCAGGTTGTATTTATCTAATCCGAAGATCCGGCATGACCTGCGGACGGAATGTTTATAAAAGGCCGTTAGATACTGGGGAAGCTACTCTTTGGTTAAGAACAGAGTTTTAATCGGCTGGTCGAGCCAATCGCCGATTTTTTTTCGGGCGCCTCTATAGCCGATACTTTTACTCCTTCGCAAGTAATCAACATATATCACCGGCAGAAAACCGAGCAGCAGAATCACCGGACCGGATATCAGACCGGTGGCGAAACTCCCGGTTTTTGCTTCTATTACCCGGGAGAATGGTGTAGCCAGCATCATTAAAACAAATAAGACGATCCAATAACGTTTGACGGCTAGTTCTTTTATCGATATGCCCGTAAGCAGACAGGTAGGGATTAATGCCAGGGCGATGACCAGTATTAACAGAAGAACGGTCAGCCAATACATGTAAACACCCCTTTGCTAAATGATATGTTTAAAATATACAGCAGGAGTTCAAATATCACTCTGATTGATTAGTTTTAGGAAATATTCTGGTTATCATAGGAAGTATCAGTATTATTCCAAGTACGGTAATAGCTGTTGCATATACAGGCACATTTCCGATTGGCACCTTATCATTAATCTCAAAACCCAATAGGTATATTCCTATACCATCTCCGTCGCCGTCATTAAAACTAAAATAAGTCCCATACAAAGAACAGGCTTTAAAGATAAAATATACGCCCAATATAAAAAACACGATTTTCATATGTTTCATAGTTAATACCTTCCTTAATTATACAACTATACAACAATTCATTTAATTTTATGTCAAGACGCGGGGTTTCGCTTAATTAGTTTTAGCAAATAAAAACACATAGCGACCAAAATAACATGAGGCACAGAAAAAGCCCAGTGGGCGATAAATTGATCTGAAATCGTTGGGGGAGCATCAGTTATTCTATAACCATGGAATATAAACCAGAGTATGATTGGCGGAATATTAATAATCAAGCATATGAATAAGATGACTTTCGTTAAAATTTCTCCCTTAAGGGGAGGCAGGATAAGTATAAGTAATATTAGGCCCAATGCCTCACTTAGATAACCCCAGTATTGCACTTCAGATTCTAAAATTCCATACCATTCATGCGTATAACTATATCCAAGTAAAATGGACCCGATTGACAATAGAGCTATTAAAATATTTTTTTGAAACATCATAATCTCCCATCGCTCTGCTGACAGCAAAAATAGTAATAAAAATTTATTTTTCGCGCTAACCTCTTGGTATTTAATTAAGGTCAGGTGTAATTCTATCTAATGGTATTTTACCCCAAGCAGAACTGGTGTAAATATTCAATATAGTAATCAACCCCTGTATAAAACATGGCAGAAGCACTGTTTTTGCTTGTTACATCCAGCTTATCTGCTCAACCGGTCAAGTATACAATATTATTGCGGCAAAAGGGTTGCCGGAGTCTGAATGGCTTGCTATACTTAGTAACGTAAATTTTATTTAAATGAAACGAAGGCGTTTTATTTTTCCCGTGGCCAGGGAAAGATGGCGCTTTTTGTTTTTGTTTGCTTGCCGCTGGGGGCAAGGGAAAAACAAGGAGGGGAGTTAATTGAAGAAGGTAGAGCTAGTAATAAGACCGTCGAAGCTGGATGAATTAAAAACAGCCCTTGATAAAATAGAGGTAAGAGGTATGACGGTATATGACGTAAAGGGTCGGGGGCTCCAGCGTGACCAGAAGCAATACTATCGGGGGCAGGAACACTCGATTGACCTGTTTCCCAAGGTCAAACTGGAGATAGTATGCCAGGATGAATCAGTCGAGGATATCATTTCCACCGTGCTCAGCATATGTAAAACCGGTAAAATAGGCGATGGCAAAATATTTGTATACCCGGTTGAAAGGATTATCCGTATCAGCACCCGCGAAGAAGGCGGAGCGGCCTTATAAAAAAATCAAATAATTAAAGTTATTTTATTGGCAAAGGCGCTTATAAGCAGAGTCGCAGCACTCTGGCTATAAGCGCTTTTATATTTATAACCGTTATTTTCTTTTCGTTCTGGGCGAAGGGAAAAATTATAAGATACAAGAAATGAGGGATCAATAATGAAAACAAAATTGAGATGGATGTTATCCCTAGTTATAACAGCCGTATTGGTATTGGGGCTTCCGCTTATAGCCTCCGCCGCGGAGGGACCGGCAGTGGATACCGGAGATACTGCCTTTGTCATAGTTTGCGCAGCCCTGGTAATGATAATGACCCCAGGTCTGGCCCTGTTCTACGGCGGCATGGTACGCAGAAAAAATGTGCTTAGTATTATCCTGCAATGTTTTACGGCTATGGCCCTGGTATCGGTGCAGTGGGTATTGATCGGCTATACCATCGGGTTTGGTCCTGATGTAAACCACTTGTTCGGCAGTCTCCAATGGCTGGGGCTGAATGGTATCGGGCTGGATCCCAATCCTGATTATTCAGCCACCATTCCCCACCAGGTGTTTGTCATGTTTCAGTTGATGTTCGCCATCATTACCGTAGCCCTGATCTCCGGGGCCTTTGCTGAACGTATGAAGTTTGCGGCATTCGTTGCTTTTGTTTTGATGTGGACCACTTTGGTTTATGACCCGCTGGCTCACTGGGTATGGGGCGTTGATGGATGGCTGCGCAACCTGGGAGCGCTGGACTTTGCGGGTGGTACGGTTGTTCATATCAGTTCCGGTATTTCAGGTCTGGTGGCCTGCCTGGTTTTGGGAAAACGTCGCGAAAATGGGGCTGAACCGATGCTCCCGCACCATCTTCCCATGACCATGCTGGGTGCGGCTCTCCTCTGGTTCGGTTGGTTTGGTTTTAATGCCGGCAGTGCGTTAGGAGCCAACGGATTGGCCGGCACCGCTTTCCTGGTTACCAACACCTGTGCCGCAGCCGCAGCCCTGAGCTGGGTGGCGGCAGAATGGCTGCACCACGGCAAACCCACCGCTTTGGGCGCAGCCAGCGGGGTTGTGGCAGGTCTGGTAGCCATCACCCCGGCGGCCGGCTTCGTAAGTGCCGGGAGTGCTATTATAATGGGCTTATTGGTTGGACCTTTATGTTATTATGCCGTAAGTAAAATTAAATTCAAACTGGGCTATGATGACTCCTTGGACGCCTTTGGCATTCACGGAGTCGGAGGAATTTTCGGGGCTCTGGCTACCGGGGTATTTGCCAACACCGCTATTAATCCGGCCGGAGTTGACGGCCTGTTGTACGGCAATCCCGCGCAGTTGTTAACTCAGGCTATAGCGGTTGGAGCTACGATTGCATTTGCGGCCACCGTAACCTTCATAATTCTAAAAGTTATCAGTATCTTTACCGCCCTGCGGGTATCCGAGGAAGAAGAGGAAACCGGACTGGACCTGACCCAGCATGGCGAGGACGCTTACAATTACGGAGAGGTGTCAGCCGTACAAATTTAATACTGCCATAATCCTGTTATGTTATTAAGTCCCTGGTCGACTTTACCGGCCGGGGGCTTTTTCTGTGCGCCCGGTATGGGCGCAGTCCCAGAGATGAAAATTCCTGATGCGGGTTGATAGGGCCAAGCGATAGCCCACGGGTAAGGGTTTTCAGCACGGGATGCGGGTGTGGCGCCGCAGGTGGCGCTGAAGGGAAGCCCAAGGGAACCTCGGTCTGGTATTTATTTTCTGGCAGCAGTAAATAATAGAAGGAATTAAGGCAGGTTTTAACTAATTATTAACAGTGGATTTAATTAAAGGGGGGCTGGTTAATGCAAGTCAGGGTTACTATATTAGTGGAAAATACTACGCCTGTACCTAATCTGATCGGAGAATACGGTTTTGCCTGTTTGATAACGGTAGATGACAGGAGCTTGTTATTTGATACCGGCAGCAGCCAGGCCCTGTTTTATAACTGCCAGGCGCTGGGAATCAAGCTGGAAGAAATAGAAGAGGTGGTCATCAGCCATGGTCATTTCGACCACACCGGCGCCTTGTTGCCCTTGTTGGAGCGGTACGGAAAAAAGAAGATATATGCTCATACCCGTTTCCTTCTGCCTCGACTTTTCCCGCTCAATAACGGTAAACTAAAGAAGATTGGCAGTCCGTTCAATCATGAGCAATTACAACGGGCGGGAGCGGAATTGGTTGGGATCGATGAGTTTACGGAGATCTGGCCCGGGGTTTACCTAAGCGGAGAGATACCTCGCAATAATAACTTCGAGGACACCGGCGGGGATTTCAAGGTTGAAAAGAACGGGCAAATTCAAGATGATAAGCTGGAAGACGATATGGCTTTGATTATAGACCACCCGGAAGGGCTGATCATAATAAGCGGTTGTGCCCACTCCGGCATAATCAATACCATCAGCCACGCCCTCCGTATGACCGGCAAAAACCGAATACTGGCTTACATCGGCGGCACTCATTTGTTTAACGCCTCAGCTCAGCGCATTGACCAAACCGCGGCCGCCCTGAAATCATTTGCGATAAAAAAACTGATTGTAGCTCATTGTACCGGGTTCCATGCCTCAGCCCGCTTATATAATGAACTGGGCGACATGGTGAGCAAAGGTGAGACCGGCATGATTTTTAAATTCTAGCAGCAGCCTTATAATATATCTGGAGGTGCAATATTGGATATTCGTAAACACAGACTTAAGGTTAAAGACATTTACAGAGCCTGCAGCCCCTCAATTTTTAAGTTTAACAGTACTGCTGAAGTAAAGCCGCTTGAGGGTATTATAGGACAAGAACGCGCGGTTCGTTCTCTGGGTTTTGCTTTGGATATTGGCAACGAAGGCTACAATATCTATCTGGCCGGGTACTATGGAACCGGCAAGACCACCTTGGCTCGTGAAATGTTGGAACAGAAGGCCCGTAAAAATAAAGTACCGTCGGATTGGTGCTATGTAAATAATTTTAAGAATCCTGAAAACCCGCATGCTCTAAGCTTGCCGGCCGGATTGGGCAAAGAATTCAAGAACGATGTTGATGCCAATATGGATATGGTTATCAAGCATATCGTCAAGGCCTTTGAAGGCGAGGATTTTGAATTTCAGAAAAGTACCATCCTGAACCGTTTTATGGAGGATACGAATAAGATCTATCTGCGCCTGGAGGATGAGGCCCGCACCTATAATTTTACCATCTCCCGCAGTCAGAATGGGGTCAGCAGCATACCCCTCAAAGAAGACGGGAGTCAGATGAGCCAGGATGAGTATATGGCTTTACCGGAGGATGAGCGGACCGAGCTGATGAAAAAAAGCTCCGTTATCCAGGAAAAAATAAATGAAGCCTTCCGGCAGTATAAGGAATTAGAAAAAAAGATCAAGGAAGAGATCAAAGAATTGGAGCTAAGTACGGCCCGCCAGGTAGCAGAGCCGGATTTTAACGCCTTGTATAAAAAATATGCCGCGCTGGAGCAGGTAGTTGCCTATCTGCGGGATATGCACCAAGATGTGCTGGACAATCTGGAAATGTTCAAAACCGTTGAAGATGATTCCCCTATGAATATATTGCGGCGCATGGACAAAAGAGCCCTGATAAGGCGCTACCAGGTTAATCAGATTGTTGATAATTCAGCGCTCAAGCACGCTCCGGTCGTATTCGAGACCAATCCCAGTTTTTCCAACCTGTTTGGGCAGGTGGAATTTGGCAGTGAATTTGGGGTATTAACCACTGACTTCTCCAGAATAAAAGCGGGTTCGGTTCACAAGGCCAACGGCGGTTACCTGGTTATTAACGTTTACGATATCATCAAGAATTTTTATGTGTGGGATAAACTGAAGCGGATTATCAAGAATAAAGAGATAATCGTTGAAAGCTTGAGCAAGAACCTGGGATTGGGGAACAGTGAGACGCTGCAGCCGGAAGCCGTCCCGGTCGAAATGAAAGTAGTCCTGATCGGGGAACCCGAATATTACTATCTGCTCCATGCCCATGACGAAGAGTTTAAAAAGCTGTTCAAAATCAAAGCGGATTTCGATACGGATATGCAGCGCACCCCCAAACATATGAGAGAATATGCGCGTTTAGTAAGCTCCGTTTGCACCAGTAAAAATCTGCGGCACTATACCCCGGCCGCGGTTGCCGAGATTGTCGACTATGGCAGCCGGATGGCTGATGATCAAGGTAAATTGAGCACCCTTTTTAATAAACTGGTAGAGATCATCTACGAGGCTAATTGCTGGGCGGGATATGCCAAGGCTGAACTGGTGGACCGGGAACATGTTAAGCGGGCAGTTAAAGAAAAGCACTATCGTTCAGCCATGCTGCAGGAGAAAATGCAGGGGTATATTGATGAAGGCACGATTATGATTGATGTTGACGGCTACCACACCGGTCAACTGAACGGACTGGCCGTTTATCAGATTGCCGATCATCAATTTGGCAAGCCGGTGCGCATCACCGCCAAAACCTTTATGGGTGAAAAAGGATTGGTCAATATTGAGAGAGAAATACAGCTCAGCGGAAGCATTCACAGCAAAGGGATTTTAACCCTGAATGGCTATTTGGGCGCTCAATATGCCCAAAACCGACCCCTGTCCTTATCGGCCAGTTTAACCCTGGAACAAAGCTACGGTGGTATAGAAGGGGACAGCGCCTCCAGTGCCGAGTTGTACGCACTGCTTTCCAGCCTGGCCGACGTGCCTCTCCAACAGGGTATTGCCGTTACCGGATCAGTCAACCAGAATGGAGAGATTCAAGCGATAGGAGGGGTAAATGCCAAAATCGAAGGCTTCTTTCGGGTGTGTCAAAATAGGGGCTTAACCGGCCGGCAGGGGGTTATTATTCCCCACCAGAATGTTAAGAACCTTATGTTGAATGAGGAAGTGGTAGCGGCCGTAAAGGCTGATCAATTTAATATCTGGGCCATCAGTCATGTCAATGAAGGCCTGGAGATCCTTACCGGGGTTGAAGCCGGGGAGGCCAATGCTGCCGGCGATTTTCCTCCTAACAGTATTCACTGCCTGGTCAGCCGCAAACTAAGCAGCTGGGGCAGTCGCAGTGTATTCGGAATGATGGGGGATATCAGGCCGGTGCCGCGGAAAAACGAACTGAGACGAAGGGCGAGGAGGTAATTATAGTGAACAACATAAGGTCTTGGATAATTGGTCTGATCCTTATGTTAATGCTGGGGGGGACGTCAGGGTGCAGCGGCGGTATCCAGTCGCTGTTCCAGAAGACCAAAAGTACTGAGCCGCCTTTAATCAGAGTGCAAATCCAGTTTACCGATCAGAAGCAGACTATTTGCTACCTAAAGAGTCTAGGCCTGGAAAAAGATGCCCAGGTATACACCGGAGGGCCGTCCGCCAATAATATGTATGACCAGGATGGCAATATTGTGGGGTCGTTCAATTATCAGCATGTTTTGTATATAACCGTTCTGCCGGAGGAGGTCAGCTCCGACTAAGTACCTATAAACCACAATGGCCGGAGGCCGCAACCACCGATGAAAATGTTTGGGTTTTGTTATCTTGAACGCAGTGAAAGATCTGGTGGTGGAGTTGTTTTGTCCTCGCAGGAGATCCTTCGTTGCACTCAGGATGACAAAGAGGTTATTGTCTTATTAGTCATATAAGTCCGCGTCGTCCGCGTCTATTTTCGTATTAACGAATAAAGGAGAGGAAGCAAATGGAACAGGTAAATGCCAAATGTTTGTTGTGTGGAAAAGTTTATGTCCTGTTAGAAGACGATAGAGATTTTAAAAAGGTAAGTGATCCGGATAAACCCGGCACTTACATCTGTGATCTCTGTTCCAACCGGGTAAGGTATGAATCGGATGAGAAAAAGAAAAACCTCAAACCCCATAGCAATTAACCGATTTATCATTCCCAGGGTTCATACCAATAATAGTCGATAAGATTGACGCCCGATTGCAGAGCCTCCTGGTTGCTGTAATAATTTGCGGTGCCGGCGTAGACATCTACCCAATAGGGATATTTACGCCATAAACCATGGTGAACGTCACCGGTGTCATTCACTACCAGCGAATCAAGCTGCTGCCCCTGAACCGTAATCGGCTGGGACAGGTAGAGGCGGGTGCCAAAAGGAATAATGGGCTTGAGGGCATTGCCGCCGGCATTAAGAGGATACATGGGATGAACCGCCCCCGAACCTATGAAATAGCCTTTAGCCGCTGCCGAAGCGGGGGCCTGGGCCGTTTCAGTGTAAAACGTTGATTTCTGCCCTTTTACGGAAAATTGCACATACCATTTAGGCTGAACCTGAGTGCCGGGATCGACCTGTACCAGGTCGGGTGCCGGCTTGGGTTCAGGTTTCGGTTGGGCTTGAAAGACGAAATAAATGCCGATAAATGCGGCCACAATAATTAAAGGCAGGATCAATATACGCTTGTCTCGTATCATCTCATAACCTCCTTCAGTATGCTTATTTTGTACGGGAATAATATTTTTTATTTACCGTCGCAGGCAGATGCTATAATAACAATTAAGTTTTAAGATTATGGAGGATTGACCGTGAGTGTTATCAACGACGGACTTGATCAAAAGCTCTTCGAATATCTGCTAAGTTCGGTCGGCGCAACCGCTTACTATAAATTGCTGGATATAAAACTGCATAAGCTGGCGCCAGGTTTGGCTGAATTCAAAGTGGTTGCCGGTTCCCGGCATACCAATCCCATGGGTTTGATTCACGGGGGATTGATTACTTCCATTGCCGACGCCGCGATGGGAAATGCCGTCCGCAGCTTGGGCGTGATAGGGGTGACAGTCGACATGTCGACTGCCTTTATCGGGGCCGCCCGTTTGGGCGACACGCTGACAGCCCGGGGCAGAGTATTAAAAGCCGGCAAAACTATGATTTTTGTCGAGGCTGAAGTCCGTGCCGGCGATAACCTCCTGGGACACAGCAAAGCTACCTTCTACAAAATAGATGAGATACATTATTAATAACAGGAGAAACGGTAATGCCAAAGAGCTTGTTTAAACTAAAAGACTATGCCATATTTACCTTCAAATCAACTACCCAGGCCTTAAAAGCGGAGCGGGTTCTGAAAAACGCCTCCGCTGAATTTTTAATGGTTCCTACCCCCCGCAAAATATCAACGAGTTGCGGCCTGGCAGTTAAAGCCGGGCTTGATCAATTGCAGCCCCTCAATGAGATCTTGGGCAGCAACGGAGTTGAAATTGACGGGGTGTACCGGATGAATACGATTGATGGCAAGCTTTATTCCGAAAGGATATAAAATGGATGAGAGTATTAACCTGGTACAGGAGTTGTTAAAACCAGGCGGGAAAATGGAACAAATACTGGACGGTTTCACCTATCGGGAGGAACAGCTGCGGTTTGCCACCGCAGTCGCCGAAGCCTTCCGAGATGGAAATTTCCTGGCCGCAGAGGCCGGCACCGGGGTGGGCAAGACCTTTGCTTATCTGGTGCCAGCCTTAATTTACGCCCGCCGGAGCCAGGAAAAGATAGTCATTTCCACCAAGACCAAGGCCCTGCAGCAGCAGATTGTGGAACGGGATCTGCCCGAATTGGAGCGGGTATTGGGATATAAACTTAAATATGTCGAAGCCAAGGGGCGGGACAATTATCTCTGCTGGAACAAGTATCAAAATATTCTGGCCGGCCGCCGACGCCTGGAAACTGATGAGACCAAGTTCGTCGAAGCCATATTAAGCTGGGCCGAGGCAACCAAAAGCGGCGACCGCAAGGAGCTGCCGCTGAAGCAGGAAATGATGCGGCACTGGCCTATAGTGGCGGCCGATCGCAACAATTGCCAGCGGGAAATGTGCAAATACCGGGACAAATGTTTCCGCCTGAAGATGATCAAAGGCATGGCCCACGCCGACCTGATAGTCGCCAACCATGCCCTGCTGTTGTCCGACGTTATGACTGACAACAGCATCCTGCCCGAGTTCAGCCATCTGATAATTGATGAAGCCCACACCTTTATCAAAGAATCTTTCGACCGCCTGGCTCATAAATTCGCCCTGCAGGATATCCTGAATCTGATGCATATTTTATATGTTAAGGACCGGCGCGCTAAAAAAGGCTATCTCATTCACTTACGTGCCGCCTATCCCAATCTGGGCTTATATTTGGACGAGGTAACCCCGCTGGTGGAAAAAACGATGCAGCTCAGCAGCCGGCTTTTTGACTGCATCAGCAAAGGCCTTAAATACCGGGAAAATTTCAGTTTCAGCCATATAGTAACTGCAGCGGACCAGGAAAAGGCATGGCTTAAAAATGCTCTGGAAATATACCGGCAGGAATGGAAACCGGCCATGGAATTGCTGTTGTTGAAGCTGAGGGAACTGGGCCGGGAATTGGAGGGTGAACCTGAAGGTCTGGATTTGGCGGGGATAATAAGCGCCTTGCAGGAAATAGATGATGTAGCTTTTACCATAATGGCCGAGGAAATACACAATAAGGCCAATTTAACTTGGGTTGAATACCTCAATGGCAAGGCTGCCGCTGTATGTTCGACCGAGGTGGACCACAGTAATTTATTGGACCGGCAGCTTTATCAAAACCTGAAAACCCTGATAATGGTCTCGGCGACTTTGGCCATTGAAGATAAATTCGACAACTTCATCAACCGCAGCGGGCTCAGGCCCTACGAGCGGGACGGCAGGCTGGCAACCATTTTGGAGCACTCACCCTTTGATTACGAAAATCAAGCCTGCATTTATGTGGTCAAAGATATGCCTGATCCGGTGAGCGCAAGGTTTAACCAGGCAGTCAACGGGGTCCTGGCCGATATATTCAGAATCCGGGGAGGCCGGACCATGGTGCTGTTTACTTCCCGCCAGCAAATGCAGGAGTCAGCGGCTGAACTGCGGCCCTATTGCGGGCAGCAGGGACTGAACTTGTTGGTTCAGCATGAAGACGGGGAATTTGCCAGCCTGCTGGAGGAGTTCGCCGGCAGTGGGAATTCCATCCTTATGGGGCTGGAAACCTTTTGGGAAGGGATCGACCTGAAGGGTGACATGCTCAAATGCCTGGTAATTGTGAAACTGCCTTTCAGATCACCTTCTGATCCCTATTGCACCGCCTGGGAGCGGTACTATAAAATGCAGGGGAAAAACAGTTTCCAATACTTTATGCTGCCGGACGCGGCCATTCGTTTCAAGCAGGGAGTCGGGCGTTTAATCCGGAGCGAAAACGATCAGGGGGCTGTCGTGGTGCTGGATACGCGGTTGATCAACCGCAGTTACGGAGAGGTTTTCCGCAACAGCATTCCGATTAAAAACCTGGTCTCGCTGAAAAGTCCGGATCTGGGTATTCATCTGGAGAAATGGCGCTAGCCTTGTCATACGGAAAAGGGAAAGCGAACAGGGGGACAGGTACCCCTGTTCGCCTTCCATACGACGGCCCCGCCCAATGGCGGTTTAATCCGTTACATGATTTCCGCCCTGAGCGCATCGATGATATTTTCTTTTTTGATTTTGGCGCTCGAATAGAGCATAGTGGTGCCCACAATGACAAAGATGAGCACAACGGCCACGCCATAGCTTGCCCAGGGCAGAGAAAAGCCGACCTCAAACACGTCCGCCTGGGTGCCATGCAGCAGCAGCGAAACCGCAATGCTGATGGGAAGCCCGTACAGCAGCGCCTTAAGTCCGTAAAAGATACTTTCAAAGCGGATCATGCGGTTAAAGCTTTCCGGCGTCATCCCCACCGAACGCAGCATGGCAAATTCCCGGTGCCGCAGGGCGATGTTGGTGGTAATCGTATTGAAGATATTGGCGATGCAGATTAGGCTGATCAAGATGATGAACCCGTAGATAAAGACGCCGAGCACCAGCATCAGGTTGCGTTCACTCCGGGTCTGGGAGGCAACGTTGAAGACATATGCATGGCCTGAAAGGCCCTGCGTCAGCTCCTGTATCTGCGTTTCCAACCCATCGGCATTGGGGGTGGTCAGGAAAAACTGCTGAAAGCTCGGATTGCCGTTGGAATCAATACTTTTCAGATCGTCGGGAAGGCTGGCGAAGACCTCCCGGCTCACCACCGCCGCAACCGTTTCAAGGGATGAAACCAGTACACCCATGGGCCTCTGGTCGGTAAGCAACCCGACTTCCATCGCCACGTTCTTGGCATCGATGCTTTCACTTCCCGGGTTACGGGAAAAACGCAGCACATCGCCCGGATTAAGGGAAAGCTGCTCTCCCGCCGTGTACTTGCCGTTGAAATAGGCTTGCCCGTAGTTGATGAGGACCATCTTGGGGTGGTCAGGATCCCGGTATTCCCTCGGCTCGGCGCCCAAACTGCGAATATAACGGTCGAAAGCGTCGCCGTCGAGGCAGTAGAGCGTCGCACCCAAATCATAGGCCCCTCCGTCGGAAGCATAGAGCCGCCTGACCAGGTCCGAAAGCTGTGCGCTCTCGGTGGGAAAAAAGCCGTCCGCGTTTTCGACTGCCGCTGTATCCGTCACGCCCTCCAGTGCGGCGATTTTTCCATTGACCTTCCCGGCCTCTGCACCCGGTACGTTGGTATACGATACCGCCAGGTCAAAGTTATAGCCCGTCTCCACGGCGCTGAAGGACGCGTTAATCGCTTCGGTATAATAGGAGACGGTGAGAAACAGCACCAGGCTGATAATGAGCGAAAGCACGGTGGCACGGTACTTTTTCCGGTTGCGCTTGAGATTTTTCAGAGCGATCTCCCCTTCAAACCCGAAGAGCGCCCGGGTCAGCCGCGAGGTTTTCACCGCCTTGCGGGTGAGCTTTATTTCTTTCGACTGGCGGATAGCGTCGATGGGCATAATCCTGGAGGCGCGACGCGCGGGAATCCAGAGCGAGACAAAGATGGTCAATGCGGCCAGCACGGCCGCCACGGCGACGGAAGGGAGGGACACGTGCAGTGCCAGCCCCGCTTCGGAGGAAAAATTCGAAAAACTCTCCATGAGCGGACGGAGGGCTGAAAGGGTGATACCGATGCCGGCAATGCCGGCCAGCAGCCCCAGAGGAATGCCGGCTATTCCCAGCAGGAGGCCCTCGAAATAGACGCTCCGGCGCTTCTGACGTTTGGTTGCCCCCACACTGGCCAGCATACCCAACTGACTTACACGTTCGGATACGGAAATAGCAAAGGCGTTGTAGATAAACGACACGGAAGCGATCATGATGATAACAATGAAAACCGCGGCAAAGCTGTAGATCATATTTTGCGCCGAGTCGCCTGCCATGACGCCGCTGTAGCGCAAAAGATCTTTATTATAAAGAATACTCGAATGATCCACTCCTACGCTTTCCGAAAGGGTGATTACCTCGTCGTAAAAAGAGTGCCTCAGCTTGCCGGCAAGCAGGGTGACATTCACAGTGCCGTCCGGCCCCAGTGTTTTTTCATCCAGACAGGTAATGGCCATGTATCCGGGCCACCAGGTGGATTCAAAGGTTGGGCGTTTGATTATGCCCACCACTGTATAGGTCAGGGTCTGTTCCGGGACAAAAATTTCGCCCCCGGTGTATTTCCCGTTTTCATAGAGCGGCTCTCCCTGGTAGGTGTCGTTCAGTCCGAACGAAAAGCCGTCCGGGGCATCCGGGTATGTGCGCTTTCCGATATCAAGCGTGAGCGTATCGCCGACTTGGTATTTTATGCCACCGTTTGCCTCCAGATGCTGG
Source organism: Syntrophomonadaceae bacterium (assembly GCA_034927445.1). Lineage (GTDB taxonomy): Bacteria > Bacillota > Syntrophomonadia > Syntrophomonadales > Syntrophomonadaceae > PHAA01. The sequence goes on along the minus strand of JAYFPZ010000012.1, from coordinate 74,404 downwards.
GAGAGCACAATTTCGCCGTCGTTTTGCGGCATGCGTCCCTCAATGAGTTCGACGGGAAAGTTTTGATAGCTGTTCTCATCGAATTGCCGGATAAACAGGTAGGGCTTGTTTTTGTTTTTCGAGTTCGCCAGCAACGCGTATCCCAAGTCCCGGCTGAGTGTGACTTCAGGGGAGAATCCGGCGTCCTCAAAAACGGACACGTCCCGCATATGCACGTCCGGGATCATTGCGTGCCAGTTGCCGTTATCGGCTATGGCCTCGTTGCGCAGCAGCTCTGTGAAAGAGGCGCAGAAGGTGGACACGGCGGAGAGCATGGCGGTGGAAATGATGATGCCGATCAGGGTGACCGCCGTCCATTTGCGGTTCGCCCTCATGCTGCGCAGGGTAAAGCGTCCCATCACGTTCATTTCCGAATCACCTCGTCCTTCGCGATGCGCCCGTCCTCAATGGAGATAATGCGGTCCGCCTGCAGCGCGATATTCTGGTCGTGGGTAATGAGAATGAGCGTCTGCTTGTACTTTTGATTGGACAGGCGCAGAAGGCGGATGATATCCGCGCTGTTTGCGCTGTCCAGGTTTCCGGTGGGCTCGTCGGCCAGCATCAGAGCGGGGTTGTTCACCAGCGCCCGACCGATGGACACGCGCTGCCGCTGCCCTCCCGAAAGCTGGTTGGGCAGATGTTTGGCCCGGTCGGTCAGATTTAAAGTGGACAGCAATTCGGTAAGCTGCTGCTTGTCCGTCCTCCGCTGGTCCAAGAGCAGAGGCAGCGTGATGTTTTCCTCCACGTCCAGCACCGGGATGAGATTGTAAAACTGGTAAATCAGCCCGATCTGCCGCCGCCGGAAGATGGCGAGCTTGGTTTCGTCCAAGGTATAGATATCGGTTCCTTCTATAAATACCTTGCCCGATGTAGGCCGGTCTACTCCGCCCAGGATATGAAGCAGCGTGGATTTGCCGGAACCGGACGGACCTATGATGGCGATAAACTCGCCTTTTTCCGCGGTAAAACTTACATTGTCCAGCGCTTTTACCTGGGCCTCTCCAATGCCGTAAGTTTTCGTCAGGTTTTCAACCCGCAGGATTTCCAAAGGATATGCCCCCTTGCGTGTTTTTATTTTATTCTGAACCCCGCAGATGACTATACGGTGACTTTATGTATATTTATTGTGCTTGGTCCGCAGGAAAGCGCAGGATAAATTCCGCCCCGCCGCCGTCAGCGTTGCCGGCTTCAAGACTGCCGCCTTGTGTATCCAAAATAGCTTTGGCCATGGCCAAGCCGATACCAACGCTGTCCTTGGCCGCTTCTTTCCCCCGGTAAAAGCGGTCGAAAATATAGGGCAGATCGGTCTTGTCAATGCCCGGGCCATCGTCAGACACCCTGATTTCCGTAAAAAGAGCGTTGGTGGAAGCCTTTATACGGATTGCACCACCGTTCGGCATGTGCTCCATGCAGTTTTTCAGGATGTTGGAAAGCGCCTCGGCCGTCCAGTTTAAGTCACAGCAAAGGCCGCCTTCCGCCTCAATGATAAGCGTCTGCTCCTTCAGTTCCAGAGGAATCAGCAAAGGGCTGCAAGCTTTGTTGATCAACTCAAGCAAAGGAACAAGGCGAGGCTTGAAAGAAACCGCTTCCGCATCAAGCCTTGAGAGCTTGAGCAATGCTTCCGTCAGCCAGGTAAGCCGCTCGAGCTGGGCCTGCAGCTGTGTGGTAAACTCAGTGCGCCGGCTTTCGTCGAGCTTGCCGTCTGCAAGCAGGTCCGTCATCACGGACATAGAGGTGAGCGGAGTTTTGAATTGGTGGGAGATATCGGAAAGGGCGTCCGCCAGCCGCAACTTGTCCTGCTTCAACCGCTCGTTTTGCTCCCGGAGCGATACTGTGACTTTGTATATCTCACTTTTAAGGATGGAAAGCTCGCCTTCATCATTGTCAGGAAGCTCCAGCGGATATTCCCCATGGTTGACGCGCTTCAAATAATCCCCCAAGCGGGCAAGCAGCCGGTAGCGCCTCCGGGTAAACCCCAGGAAAAGGGCGCTGAGCAGCAGACAAGCGGCGCCAGTCGCGACTGCCGCGGTTGGCGAAAAAGCATAGGCCGCAGCCATAGCCGCAAGCGTTACCAGCAGCATGGCGTACAACATCCATTTAACCTCTTGGTTACGCATCAATCCCAGTTCACTCACCCATCCTGTAACCGAGTCCGCGCATCGTCCGGATGAAGACGGGGTTTTGCGGGTCGTCTTCTATTTTTTCGCGCAGGCGTTTTATATAGACCGTAAGTGTATTATCATTTACGAAATCTCCGCCAATGTCCCAAATGTCTTCCAGCAGCTGGCTGCGGGTAAGAAGTTGCCCGCGATTTATGGCAAACGTGAGCAAGAGGCGGTATTCCAATGCGGTTAACGGTATCTCCGCCCCATTTTTGGTGACCTTGGCCTGCTTGACCTGGATAGTGAGCCCGTCTATAGAGATCTCATCCTTTTCTCCGCCGCCCGCCCGGCGCAGCACTGTACGCACGCGGGATAAAAGCTCCCGCAGGCGAAAGGGTTTTGCTATATAGTCGTCCGCCCCCATGTCAAGTCCCATCACCACATGGGATTCCTCGCCTAACACCGTAAGAAAGATGACAGGCGTTTCTGACTCCGCTTTGATGGCGTGGCAAATGTCATAGCCGCTTCCGTCGGGCAGGGAAACGTCAAGTATGGCCAAATCGAATCGGCGGCTCTGAATCTCCTGCCGTGCGGAGGCAGTGTTAGGGCAGGTCGTCACCCCATAGCCTTCCTCCTGCAAAGAGTAAGAAAGCCCCAGCGCAATCGTTTTATCGTCCTCTACCAAAAGAATCTGCTGCATCGCTATCCACCCGTCTTTTCCAGCGACTTCAACTCTGTGACAGTATTGATGTTAATATATACGGGATTGCAAACAAAAGCAAACAATTACTGCCTTAATTTACGGGAGAGCTGCAAGTCCTTTCCCTCAAATCTGAAGTGCCTGACCGGCCGTAATGCGGTAGTGCAGAAAATGTATTAAGAAAGGTAACAAATTTCACCCCGCTTTCATAGTATTAATTAGAATCCAGGCAAACTTTAAATTACGCAAGTTGGTTCGAAAAGAAAAAAGGGGTGAATCTTGTGCGGGTGTATTATTTCAGAATCCCAGTGTTTTTAAGAGATTTATTGCTGAAAATCTGGGGATAACCAGGTCAATCAGATGCTTGCTCCTTTTTAGATCCAAGGGGGTGGGGCTATGCCCAATCTGCGCCTGATAATGGCGGGGCTGTTGATTATCATCGGATTGGTGCTGATGTGCCTGGGACGTTGACGAGCCGGCAGGATAATGCAATTACTGTCGGCTCTTTGCATGCTGTCAAACGTCTCTCAAACCCCTTGCCTCTATGGATGGGGAATAAACCGATGTTCCCTCTGGGGTGGGGTGGTTCCGACTGAGGAGGCGTTTGTTAAAAAGCTCGGGTTGCGATGCACCCAAAACGTTAAGGGAAGGCGCTATAGCGCCCGCGGTTAGGCATGCAATTCGCGCAGGCGCTCATTTAATAGTAATAGGTTAACTAATTTTCGCCCAGACCAATGCCCAGTATGCCGCCCAGGCCGCCGGAGATGATACAAGCCAGAAGAGTATAGAGAAATCCTTTCAAATAAATATGTGAAGGATTGGCAATTAGAGTGGTGATGAGCATCAGGGTAAAAAACATTATGCCCAGGCTTATACCCCTCACCAGGCCTTTGTTGCCATAAGCGCTGCTGACGATGCAGCCGCCGGTAAAGACGCTGATTACGAGCACCACCTTGGCCATGGGATTTAAAATTGCTTCACTCAATCCTGTGAAATAGACCAATGCAGATCCCAGGGTACTCAGCAGCAAGCCGAGCAATATAGCTATGCCCAGACCTTTTATTTCTGCAGGTAAATTTTTCATTAATTCAGCACCTCCTCTTCTAGAAAAATATGTAAGGACCCGGACAAATATGACTGAGTTGAAAACATAATATTATTGGTTAGGCAGAATAAGCCCCGGTCGCAACTCATAAACATGGTATATATTGCGGACTGGGGGGCTTATTTTGGCAAACAGCTTGCAGTGGAGCATTCTGGCCGGGCTTGGCACGGCGGTGGGTGCTCTGCTTATATTTATAAAAAGGCAATGGAGCGCCTCCAGCCTGGCTTTTTACCTGGGGCTGGCCTCCGGAGTTATGACGGCGGTGGTGGTATTTGACATGCTGCCCTCCGCGCTTGTTTTCACCGGGCTGCTGCGCGTAGCTGGCGGAGTGGCGCTGGGAGCTTTAATTATGGCCCTGGCAAACGGAACTCTTTTTACGCGCATGTCCAGCCCCCGTACCTTAAGCGGTTTGGGGTATCTTATAATGCTTGGCATAGCTATGCACGATCTGCCGGAGGGAATGGCGATTGCCCTCGGGGACGCCATGAAAACCCGAACGGGACTGGTTATCGCTCTGGGTATCGGAATCCATAACATTCCCGAAGGCATGGCCATCGCCGCTCCTTTATTAATGGCGGGGGTAAAAAAGTCGGTTATTTTTTTGCAGATAATGCTGGTTACCCTGATAACCCCGTTGGGAGCCTGGCTGGGGCATAACCTGGCAGCATCCGTGCCCGGTATACTTCCGCTTTTGTTGGGGGTAGCATCTGGGATTATGATTTACCTGGTTTTCTTTCAATTATGGCCGCAGGCCAAACTGAAAGACCAGCGCAGCCGGTGGTGGGGGTTTTATTTGGGAATGCTCATTATTTTGGCAGCGACCTTTATGTAAAAATATAATGCATAAATTTCAAGGGATAATCGGACAATAAGCCAAAACGTTAGGAGATCAATCAAAATGCCTAATCTTTTTTATTTGGCTATTGCCGCGTTATCCGGAGCCGCTATGGCGTTTCAGGGAACCTTGAACGCAGCCCTGGGGAAAATCCTCGGCGTATGGGAATCCACCCTTATCGTGCATATCATCGGGACCGTAACCTCGCTGGCAATTATAATAATATTGGGGGTGGGCTTCGGCGGCCTGAACAAGGTAGGCAGCGCCCCCTGGTGGGCCTACCTGGGAGGTCTGCTGAATGTGATTATAATCTATGCAGTGGTGCGCTCCATGCCTCAAATCGGGGTCGGCAATGCTACCACCGCCATAATTGTCGCCCAGTTGATAACCGCTTTTTGCATTGACTGTACCGGAGCCTTTGGGATGAAAAAAATTCCCTTTCAATATATCGACCTGCTCGGAATAGTTCTCCTGGCCGTGGGAGCCCGCATCCTCTTTATGGAATAGCGATCGTTGCCTTCCAGGAGAAGTCATCTCTTTAAACCAAGCTTTTTCAGTCGGCTGCTGATTGCGCCTATGGTTCTGTGGTGAATAGCGCTTATCTCCCGGGCAGATAAACCATCATTATATTCTTTTTTTAGCTGTGAATCCTCGGCCAAAGTCCAAGCATGGTATGTACCGGGCGAACCGCTTTTTTCTTTTTCCCGAATCCTGTCTTCCTCTTGGGCTATAGGGATTGCCTGTATATTTCGAATTTCCGGGTGTCCGGATAAATAGGTTTTGATAAGTCCCATAAATTGATCTGCATACTTTTCCATTTTTACGCTTCCTACCCCCGACACTTGGAGAAATTCATCATTGGTCTGAGGCAGATTCCTGCACATGTCCCGGAGTGTCGCATCGGAGAAAATGACATAGGCCGGAACATGCGCTGCGGCAGCAAATTTATGACGCAGTTCTTTTAATAAAGTAAACAGACGGATATCAACATCGTAAAGTGCGGCGGTTTTTCTCGGTTTATCGGGTTCTATTTGTTTCGGAAGCTTCATGCAAACAGGTTTTCTGTCTTTGATAATTTCACCGTAGCGCTTCGTCAGCTTAATAACCGGATATTCCTCGTTGATTTGCATAAGATAATCGTTTTCTATTAAATAATCCAAAATGCTGCGAATCCTGTGTACAGGTAAATCAGACATAATCCGGTAGGTAGAAAGCGCGTTAAGCTGGAAGCGGTGTATCCTTTCGTTTTGACTCCCGTGCAGAATATCGATAATCATCGTTTTGCCAAAACTTTTGTTAAGCTTGGTAATGTGATATACACAGGATATTATTTTTTGGGCTTCAACCGTTATATCGACCGTTTCAAAATTCGTATTGCAATTCGAGCAGTTGCCACAGTAATTTACTGATGGTTCTCCGAAATATTTTAGGATATACGTGCGCAAGCATTCGCTCGTAGTGCAATAAAATGTCATCAATTTAAGCCGCTCTCGATCCCGCTGTTTGACTTCCTGACGCATCTCTTCGGTTAGCTCTGGATTTTCATTGGAATTATCAATAAGAAACTGATTGGTTCTGACATCCTGTCCGCTATAAAATAAAACACACTCGGCGGGATCACCGTCACGCCCGGACCTTCCAGCCTCCTGATAATAGCTTTCAATATTTTTCGGCATATTATAGTGGACGACAAAAGATACATTTGACTTATCAATGCCCATACCGAAGGCATTCGTGGCAACCATGACCGGTTGGCGATCATAGAGAAAATCGTCTTGATTGGCATGGCGTTCCGTGTCGCTTAATCCCGCATGATAACGTGTGGCTAAAAAGCCGTGTTTGTTTAATTCATCACAGATATTTTCAACCGTCTTTCTGGTAGCACAGTAGATGATCCCGCTTTTCCCGCTATTCCGTTTTAGTATCTTGAGCAATGCACTGAACTTGTTGGTTGGCTTCTGCACCTCGAAATAAAGGTTTTTTCTATCAAAGCCGGTGGTGATAACGACCGGATCGTTTAACCTCAAAATACCTATAATATCCTCTCGCACCTCTTCGGTGGCAGTGGCCGTGAATGCGCTCACAATCGGCCGGTAAGAAAGACGTTCAATAAATTCGATTATTTTAAGATAACTAGGGCGAAAATCCTGGCCCCACTGAGAAATACAATGAGCTTCATCTACGGTTATCATCGCAATTTTTAGCTGTTCTGCCAAACGGATAAATTCATCCGTAGTCAGTCTTTCAGGGGCGACATAGAGAATTTTGTACTGACCATTCAATGCCCGGCGTAATACTGTGGCATACTGACCGGCGGTAAGGGAACTGTTTATATAGGCCGCATTCACACCTGATTGTACCAAGGCATTTACCTGATCTTTCATTAGCGATATCAAAGGGGAAATCACGAGGGTTATGCCCTTAAGGACCAGGGCAGGAACCTGATAGCAAATCGATTTACCCGCTCCGGTCGGCATAATACAAAGCACATCTCTATCAGCCAGAATGCTGTCGATGATTTCTGATTGCCCAAACCTAAATTGTGTATATCCGAAATATTTCTTCAGAATAGTATACTTTTCCATTTGCTTACCCCAGAATGGTGTTATTAATGTTCTAAATTATACTATAGCCAGGACGGAAAAAGTTTGCTGTGTCTAACAAATGGCCGCAATGCAGGGAGAGCTTCGTTTAATTTGAAGCTCTCCCTGCGGTATTATAGGTACTCAAACCAATAAAATAACGTAAATAATGCTAGCGATAAAGCATGATGCGGCTGTTGACAGGATCCCAAACAACAGTTGAGCCGCAGTACTCAGCAACCGGACGCAGGGGAACGATTACCCTTCCCGCCGTTTCAAAGGGCGCCTTGGTCATTTTGTACTCGATGCCGCCGATCTGGTAGGTTGTAGAGCCGGTGTGGATTACCATATCTCCGGCTGAGCCGGAGCTGTTGCTGATGACGACCGTATCGGGCGCCTGCCAGGTGACTGAACAGCCCAAGGCATCAGCCAAATCCCGTACCGGAACCATCGCTGTTCCTTCCATCATTATGGGACTTAAGGAATATAGTTCCCTATTATCGAGGAATATTGGGACAGAAGAGGTAACAGAGGTAATTACTTTGCTATTCTGCGCCGTTATTTCCGGCACAGCAATAGAATCCTGGCTTGACCAATCAAAGATTCCTTTTAAATCGAGTATGCCGCTGACACTGGTATCCGGCGCGCTTGCGCTTCCGGAAATTCTAGCGTTGAAAGAAACACCCTTTGCATTCGCAGCGCCTGTGCTGTTAATATCTATGTCAATTCGCAGTTCCGGGCTATTGATTAAAAAGCTGCCGCTGCCCTGCGAGTTCACTGTATCGGAAACGATTTGCACTTTCCCTTGACTGAAAACCCTGATATCGGAATTTAGTGGCGCCACGCTGCACTGCACGTTCAGTGAGTTTTCCAGACCATCCCTGGAAAGGACGATTTCGCAATCCTGAAAAGATACCGGGATTTGTTGGGTAAAAGCCACAATATCCTCGGTTGTCAGGTTTTCAATCCCTTGATTTATTTCTGCCCGCATACTCGTTATTAAGTCCTGAAATTCTGCATCGCTTACGGTTGCAGGCTCTTCCATAGAGGCTATGAATGCATCGCATATTTTAATTCCGTAGCTTTTAATGTTTTTTAAAAGCTGGGGTGACGTGAAGTCGATTTTCCTCAAATCTAATACTATGCCGGAATCTGAATAAGAGTAGCAATTGTCCGGGATCATCTCCAGAAGATATGTAATCAGTACTTTGGCGCTATCTATTTGTTTGTTCATGGAATCTTCCTGGAACGACTCCTGCAGGGCTTCAAACATGATCTCATTCATGGCTGACGGATAAACCAGATAAGGGGGCAGTGTACTCAGATCACCCAGTTCACTGAAGTCCACACCATTATCGGCCAGGTACCGGATTGTGTCCCTCGTTACGATCATGCCGTCTTTATCCCAGAAGACTTGACCCTGTAGATTATATATTCCAAGTTGACCTTTAAAATCAAGACTGCCCTTTTTATCCTGAAGATTAAAAGCCATAGCCATTGATGCTTGCCCAGGCATATTGCTTATCCTGGTGCCATCCTCCAGAACGATATTAACATCCGACAAATCGGCAGTAAGGTTCATTTTAACAGTATTCTCGGGCAGAGCCTGAAAATAGAACTTTTGTATTTGCAGAGACTGGTTCATAGAGTTAAGGTAGGCAGAAATAAATGCTTGCTTGGGCGTATTATCCGCTTTGGCAAGACCCGGAGATGATAGACATAACAAAGCCACACATAAAAACACGGATACAATTCTGCGCAATTGGAACCCCCCATTCGTTTTATTACACACATACTAAAGAAAGATTAAATAAATAATCACGCCGATGCTAGTCATATTATAAGACAAAATTTTTCCAAAAAAAATGCATTCTTCCTGCAATTGATAACTTTTGCTGTATGTAGAAACATTGTATATACTCGTGTTAGAGGCGGGTGATGGATATGTATTCGACCATTCAAAAATGGGGAAACAGCCAAGCTGTATTGTACCGTGTCAGAATACAGCGATTTGCTTTCTAAAAAAGTACTGGAAGAGTTATAAAGTTTAGCGGTAGCACACACCCGATAAGTACCATGGACAACTCATATACCTCGGCAACGTAGGTCCCTTTGCTTCCGTTGTCCTTTCAAGCCTAGTTTTGTATATCAAGAATAAAAAATGTTGTATTGAGAGCAGAAAAGGTATTTTTGAGGAAAAATAGTAGATATTAACAAATTATCAACCTATAATAAAATGCATGAATGAAATAACTCCAATTAGCAATGTGCTGCTAAAATTCTGGCTGGTTATTTTATACAGTGATTTTATAGGAGAACTAAATAATGAAGGTATATTTTAAGTTCGCTATATTTGCAGTAATGGTCTGTGCGCTTGTATTGATGCAAACAACTATTGCAAAAGCGGTTGAATTAGAAAATCAGGTCCAACTTGATGTTAGTGAAAAAAATTATATAGAACAGTCTTTTGAAGAATCGAAAGCGCCTTTGGAAGTGGATAAAATGAATTGGGGCTTATCAGAAGCAGAATCTTTTGCGGATGCTACTTTAGGTGCAGGAATTCCTTTCTATATATTTTCAGAGGATTTCTTGAATAGCAAACAGGGAGAAGATCAGGCATTGATTTTAGCCGGATATGTTTTTCCTATCAAGAGCGGAGAAAAACCGGTGGGTATTGCTGTATACAGATATACTAAAGGTAAGCTCACTAAAGCCGAAATGGGTAATATTTCGAATTTCGAACAAGAAGTTATAGAAGGGAAAAACATATTAAAAGCCGAGCAGAATGAGAAACTCATATATGACAGGAATAATTATGTAATTGCGTTGGCGGTTAGAAGTGAAAGAGGATATGATTTACTGCCGATTTTGAGTACCCGGTTCTATGGTTTACAGCATTATCAATTAAAACCATTATCGTATATTACAGATGAATTACGCAATGGTTATCAAATACGCAAAGCTAATCCTGGTAAATTATATGGGGGTGCAACTGGAACAGGCCTTCATTCAGAAAAAGGGTTAATAATTAGCATATTTATTGGTGTTATTATAGCTGCGTCGATTGGTGCATTGGCCTTATCCAGGAAAAAGGGGAAGGAATTATAAACCAAGAATCTGCAAGGAAGAAGGGAAGGAGGGGATAAGGGGACACAGCTGCTATTTAAGAACCCTCCCTCTCCTATTACCCAGTTCCCTTTAACCTATCACGCAAAGCCTAGCAGGTTCATGCCGGTCAGTTCGTCAAGAGTTCGAAGTGAGGCGGTTTCAAGCAGTTCCAAAATGATGACTTCAACCACCAGGTATACCTTGGCCTCCTTTCTGATACAGCCCGTCCATACTTCATCGCCCCGGCCCAGTGATGCGTGGAGATGAAGAACTGGCTCGTCGCCCGCCATGAAAACCGTGCCTATCCCTAATATTTCCCGGCCGTCCTGAAATGATTTCCATACCGGATCAGGCGGGACTGAACAGGTCTGGGGCCCCACCACCAGGGAACCGGCTTGCAGGGCACCGAGCATGAACATAATACCTGACTCAATTTTTTCTTGATGCAGCAGAATTTTTAATTCAGCCAGCAGATCGTCACCATGTTCAATTTTGGCGACAATCACCCGACCGATGGATCCCTTCTGATATTTCATAAAATAATATTTGCTCCTTCCTGTATACGGGGACAAGGGACCTGCCCCCGTGTCTCCCTGGTTACAGTGATATATTTGCCAATCTCAAAGGATTTTCCTGCCCACAAGCGAATCAATATAGCGTATACTTCTATATAGAACTGGTGTTCTTTAATCTGGTAAAAAAGGTAATTAACGAGGTGGAAACATGGCGATTCGATACCTGTTGGGCAGGTCCGGCAGCGGCAAAAGCCACCGGGTGCTGCAAGAAATAAAACAAAGCTTGTTGGACAACGCCGAAGAGCAGCTGATTTTACTGGTCCCGGAACAATTCACTCTGCAAGCGGAACGGGATTTGATCCAAAAATTGCACCTGCCCGGCATCATTAATGTGGAAGTTTTAAGCTTCACCCGGCTGGCCCGCCGGGTCTTCAGCGAGGTCGGGGGAGTGACCCGGACCCGTTTGAATGAGCAGGGCAAGAACATGGTCTTAAGAAAGATGATCGACGAGGCAGCCCGGGACCTGACCATATACAAGAAATCGGCCGGGCAGGAAGGATTCATCCCTAAACTGAGTGAATTGTTATCCGAACTGAAAGGGCAGGATATCGTTCCGGAGCAGCTCCTGGCTAGCTTCACCGATGATGAGGAGCTTATCATCAAGCAGAAGGTAAATGATATTGCCTTGATATACGATCACTTTAATCAATACCTGCAGGGACGATACCTGGATACCGAGGATTTCCTCAGTCTCCTGATTGATAAAATAAACGCCTCCTCCTATTTGCTGAACAGTAGGATATGGGTGGACGGCTTTTCCACTTTCTCACCGCAGAGCTTGAAGATTATAGACCGACTGATGCAGGCGGCCCGCGATATTACCATCAGCTTAACTATGAGTTATGACCGCCGGGACCGGGATAACGATTTGTTCAGCCTATCCCGGGACAGTCTGCAAAAATTACAGGTTATGGCCGGCCTGCACGCTTGCCCCCAGGAAATAATCCGCGTAGATGCGGCGGAAGCCCGTGCCGGTCAAAACCCGGCCCTCATCCACCTGGAAAGAGAACTTTACGCCTATCCCGGACAGGTTTTCCGCGAGAACCCCCGGGATATCGAACTCTTTGCCGCCGCCAATCTTAACAGCGAGCTGGAGTATGCGGCTGCCCAAATCGTAGAACTGGTGCGGGAGCGGGGATGGCGCTGGAAGGACCTGGCGGTGGTCTGCAACGATATGAGTAATTACGGGAGTCTGATCAAACGGGTATTTGATGAATATGGAATACCCAGCTTCATGGATGAAAAAAGGGATATCATGAACAATGCGATTATTAAACTCATCTTATCTTCGGTGGATGTGATAAGACGGAACTATCGCTATGAAGATGTGTTCTCCTTCCTTAAAACCGGGTTTAGCGGTCTTGACCACGATAAGGTGGAGAAACTGGAGAACTATGTTTTGCAGTACGGAATCGGCGGCCGGCAGTGGGAAGAAGAATTTGCATGGGGCCAGGCCGCCCTTCGGGATGAATTAAATCAGGCCCGGCAGGATTTTATCCTGCCGCTGACCCGGCTGCAGGCGCAGATAAACGGGAAGCAGACCATCGCCGCCATATGCCGGGCGCATTACCAATACCTGGTCGACCTGGGCGTGCCGGGCCGCCTGGAGGAATGGATCGAAACCATGAACAGCCAGGGGCGGTTTGAGGTAGTCCGGGAGAACACGCAGATATGGAACATCGTGCTGGAAATATTTGATCAGATGGTAGAGATACTGGGGGATCAGGAAGTAAACCTCAAAGAATACCGCAACATTCTGGAGGCGGGATTCGCCTCCCAGGAAGTGGGGATTATACCCACCACCGTCGATCAGGTCCTGGTCGGCAATATCCAAAGGTCCAAGAGCCACGACATCAAAGGCCTGCTGGTGCTGGGGGTCAACGATGGGGTTTTGCCTTCAGGCCAGGCCGAGGAAGGACTGTTTTCGGAGGTTGAAAAAGAAATGCTGATGGCCCGGGGAGTGGATTTAGGGTTTGAGCGCCATCGGAAGCAGGCTGAAGAAAGATTTTTGATCTATACCGCCCTGAGCAAGCCCCGGCAATACCTGGGACTGTCTTTTGCCCTGGCCGATGGGGACGGCAAAGCCCTGCGCCCATCCTTGCTAATCGACCGTCTGCGGCAGCTGTTTCCCTCCCTGCGGGTGCAGAGTGATGTGATCAAGCATCGCCCGCTGGAAATACATCAGGTTTCCACCCCGGTCAGTTCCTATAAATATTTGATTGAGAACCTGCGCCTGCACTTTGATGGCAAGCCTGTTTCCGATTTTTGGGGGGACGTATACACCTGGTACCAAGCCCAGGAGGGCTGGCGGGAGAACCTGAACCTGATGCGGGAGGGGTTGTTTCACCGTAATCAAGCCCGGACGATTGGGGCCGTCAACGCCCGGCGGCTTTATGCAACCCCCTTCTATTCAAATATTTCCCGGATGGAGCAATTTGTTAATTGTCCCTTTGCCCATTTTGTACGCTACGGCCTGAAACCTCAGGAACGCAAGGTATTTACCGTGGGAGCGCCTGACATAGGGGAGCTGCTGCATAATTCCTTGCTGGCTTTTGCCCTGCAAGTCCAGCGGGAAAACAAGAACTGGGCTGAACTGCAACGGCCTGAATGTGAGGGTATAATGGACGGCATCATGGACGCCCTGGTGCCTCAGCAGGGCAATGGTATTTTTGTCAGCAGTCATCGCTATCGGTACCTGGCCCGGCGCCTGAAAAGAATAAGCCGCCGGGCCGTATGGATTCTAACTGAGCACCTGCAGCATGGTGATTTCAAACCCCTGCAGTATGAGGTGAGCTTTGGTCCGGGCTGTCCTTTTCCCCCCATTGAAATTGAGCTTGAAAACGGGGAGAGCTTTTATTTGCAGGGCAGAATCGACCGGGTCGACCTGCTGGAAGAGGAAGACGGGATTTATGTCAAGATAATCGACTATAAGTCAGGCAGCCAGGATTTCAAGCTGTCCGATGTCTATTATGGCCTGTCCCTGCAGTTGATGATTTACCTCCGGGCGGTAATGGCCAGTTTTAAGGATGTTCCCCCGGAGCGCTTAAAACCGGCCGGGGTCTTTTACTTCAAAATTGAGGACCCGTTGATTAACAGTGAAGCTGAAATTATTGCCAACATCGAACAGGAGATTGCCCGGAAACTGAAAATGAAAGGGCTGGTACTGGAGGATGCCCGGTTAATCAGGAAATTGGATGATCAAATAGCGGGAAGCTCCGCTATAATTCCCGTAACCATGACTGTAAACGGCGGTTTCGCCAAAACTTCCTCGGTTCTGCCGGTCGCTGGGTTTGCCGCTCTCATCCGGCATGTGGAGGAGCTGCTGCGTAAAATCGGCCGGGAGATAATGGCCGGAGCCGCCCGGATTGAACCGGTAAAAAATGGGCAGCGCAGGGCCTGCGCCTATTGTGCCTATCCTTCCGTATGCCAGTTTGACCGGTTGCTGCCGGACAATAATTATAAAAATATTCGTCCTTTAAAAGACGATGAGGTTATAGCCAGGCTGCAGGCCTATCAGGAGGTACAGCATGATGCGGAATTGGACTGAGGAGCAACGGCATGCCATAGATGACCGGAAAAACAACCTGCTGGTGTCGGCCGCCGCAGGTTCCGGCAAGACGGCGGTGCTGGTGGAGCGTATTATCCAGCTGGTTTTAAGGGACCAAGTGAGTATTGAGGAGATGCTGATCGTCACCTTTACGCAGGCAGCCGCCGGAGAAATGCGGGAGCGCATCAGCCTGGCCCTCTTGCGTGAACTGGAAAGCGATGAGGCCAACGGAGAATATCTGCGCAGCCAGATAAATCTGCTTAACCGGGCCTCTATCAGCACTTTGCATGCCTTCTGCATGGATGTGTTGCGGAGATATTTCCACGTGGTGGATATCAGTCCCAACTTCCGGGTGGGGGACGCCACTGAGACTACGTTGCTGAAAACGGAAGTCCTGGAAGAACTGATGGAGAACGAATATGAAAAGGGCAGTCCGGATTTTCTCAAGCTGGTGGAAATGTACGGCGGGGGCCGGGATGATTCCCCCCTGCAGGACCTGATCGCACGGACTTATGAATTTATTCAGAGCCAACCTGATCCCCTCGGTTGGCTGGAAGCCAAAACCGGGGATTTAAAGACGGATCCCGATGCTTGGGCCGGATCGCCCTGGCTCCGGAATATCACCCGCCATCTCCGGATTGAACTGGCCGGAGTAGCGGAACTGCTGCAGGAAGCCCTGGCCAAGACCGTGCTGCCGGGGGGGCCGGTTGCCTACCAGGCCGCCCTGCAATTCGACCTTGATACAGTCGCCGCGCTCCAAGCCGCTTTGTCGGAAGGAATGCCCTGTTTCTATGCGAGGCTGCAGCAGATAAAGCATCCCGCGCTGGCCCGGGCCGGCAAGGAGATTGACCCCCAGCTGCAGGAAGAGGTGAAAAATCTGCGGGACCAGGGCAAAAAGGTTATCAAAGAAATGCAGACCAAATTATGGTTTCAGAGTCCGGAGGAGTTTTTCCGGGACTTGAATGAACTGCAGCCCAGCTTCGACTGCCTTTATCAGTTGGTCCGGGCCTTTAGCGAACGCTACCAGGAACAAAAAGCGGACCAGGGCATTGTTGATTTCAATGATCTGGAGCATTACGCCCTGGCTATTTTGAGCGACCCGGAGATAGCCGGGGAATATCGGAGACACTTCGCCTATATTTTTGTCGACGAATATCAGGACAGCAACCTGGTCCAGGAAACGATCCTGAATTTAATCAAGCGGCCGGATAATCTTTTTCTGGTGGGGGATGTGAAGCAGAGTATTTACCGTTTTCGCCTGGCGGATCCCTCCCTGTTCCTGGAGAAATATGAGACCTTTGCCGGTGGGGCCGGAGGATCCAAGCGGCGGGTTGATTTGAGCCGGAACTTCAGAAGCCGCCCGGAAATAATCGCAGGGGTCAACGATATATTCAGCCGGATTATGTCGGCGGATTGCGGTGAAATTGATTATGACGAGAATGCTTGTCTGGGTGCGGGGGTGGAACTCCCGGCCGATCTTGATGAAGAAATGACGGCCCCGGCCCTGGAATTGATTTTGATTGAGAAAGATGCCTCGGCTGCCCTGGCGGAGGAGGCCGCGGATGAAGCTGAGGAAGAAGATATAGGTGAGGTTGAGTTGGAGGCCCGGATTGCTGCCCGGCGAATCAAAGAATTAAACGGCCGGATTTTTTATGACAGCCAGCGGGGATGCTGCCGTCCCTTGGAATACCGGGATATGGTGGTTATAATGCGGGCCACCCGTCAGCCGGCGGATGTATTTTATGAAACCTTTATGGCGGAGGGCATTCCCGTCTATGCGGATGTGGAACGAGGTTTTTTTCAAACCTTGGAAATCAACATCTTTATGAACCTCCTGCGACTGATAGACAATAAAAGACAGGATATACCTCTGGTAAGCGTCATGCGTTCACCCATCGGCCGCTTCACCCTGGATGAATTGATAACTGTCAGGGTAAGCAGCCCGTCCGCCACCTATTATGAAGCCCTGGAACAGTATATGGAAACCCATGACGATCTCCTGCAGGCCAAACTGACGGAATTCATCCGCCGGCTGAACCTCTGGAAAGAGGAAGCCCGCTTTATGAATATGGATGAATTTATCTGGCATTTGCTGGTGAACACCGGGTTTTACTATTATGTCGCGGCCATGCCCGGAGGGCTGCAGCGCCAGGCCAATCTGAGAATTTTGCTGGAACGGGCCGGCCAGTATCAGTCCACCTCGCTGAAAGGCCTGTTCAACTTCATCAAGTTCGTGGATAAGCTGAAGGCTGGCAGTAGCGATATGGGTATGGCCAAGATTCTGAGCGAAAATGAGAATGTGGTCCGGATCATGAGCATTCATAAAAGCAAAGGCCTGGAGTTTCCGGTCGTCATCGTGGCAGGCCTGGGACGGGGTTTCAACTCCAGCGACACCAAGGCCTCGGTACTGTTTCATAAAGACCTGGGCCTGGGCCCCTGCTACGTCAACCCGGAGCTTCGGATTACCCGGGATACCATTGCCCGTATTGCTTTAAAGCACCGCATCAAATTGGAGAGCCTGGCTGAAGAAATGCGTATTCTCTATGTGGCCTGCACCCGCCCCCGGGAGAAATTGATTCTCCTGGGATCCATCCGGGATCTGCCGGGACGGGTCAAAAAATGGAGCCAAGCCATCAGCCCGTTCCAACTGACCCGGGGACGATGCTATTTGGATTGGATCGGCCCGGTGGTGCTGCGTCATCCTGATGGAGCAATACTGCGGGAGCTGGACCCCGCCCGGTCGCTTAAGCCGGAGAAATCTCAAT
The DNA here is from genome assembly GCA_034927445.1 of Syntrophomonadaceae bacterium. Lineage (GTDB taxonomy): Bacteria > Bacillota > Syntrophomonadia > Syntrophomonadales > Syntrophomonadaceae > PHAA01. The sequence goes on along the minus strand of JAYFPZ010000012.1, from coordinate 57,046 downwards.
TTGACTGCCGCTGGCGGGTTGAAATAATAGACCGGTCCGGTAATAACCTGCATACCCCTACTGGGCAGCAGGCAACGGGCCTGGAGGAAATGCTCCGTAAAGATATAGTTGAGGACGGCGGCCGGGACCGGGAGATGATATGGAACCGGCTGAACTGGCAGTATCCCTATGGGAAGGCGGTAATGATTCCTTCCAAGATATCGGTCAGCCAGGTCAAAGATCTGCAGGCGGCGGGACTGGAAAGCCTGCAGCAAGCCGGCTTGGCGATGACCGCCGAGCCGAGATTCATGCGAACGGCAGCAGCGGGAAGCCCAGCCCCGGAGCTTGGCGGGGCCGCCAAAGGAACGGTTATGCATTTTGCCCTGCAGCACCTTGATTTTAACCGGGTCCGGGATGAAGCCGAAATCGACGCCCAGATCAGGTCTATGGTCAGTCGGGAATTATTGAGGGAGGAAGAGGCGGATGCGGTTGACCGGAGCAAGATTCTGAGATTCTTCCGCTCCCCCCTGGGCCAAAGAGTATTAAAGGCTGACCGGGTATACCGCGAGGTTCCCTTCAACCTGCTTTACCGGGCAGAATCCATATATAAAGACTGGGCGGACAGCGGGGAGGAATTACTGCTGCAGGGGGTTATAGACCTTTATTTCCAGGAGGGCGACGGCTTGGTTCTGGTGGATTATAAAACCGACCGGATCACTCCGGCAAACCGGGCGGGATTAATTGCAAAATACAGCGTGCAGATACGGTTGTACCAAAACGCCTTGGAGCGAATCCTGGGCCAAAAGGTGAAAAACAGCTGCCTGTACCTGTTTGACTCCGGTGAAACAATTAAAATAATGTAAGTTAAAGAGGCAAGAGGCGATCAAGCGGACAGTCCGGGCGCGAAGGCATCTATAGCAGACGTCGTTGCAGGGTCTCGTCAAAGTTACTCAGCTCTTCGTGTTCGCAAGACAACAACCACGGATGAAAGTGTTCCGGGGAAAGGTCAGGAAAGCGGTTTTACTGTCATCCTGAGCGTCAGCGAAGGATCTAACCCGTCACCGTGATGGCGATTCGCCCTACGGGCACAGCAATTACGGTCACTATAAACGGTCAAATACTTGAATTATCTGAACCACCGCGAATACAGAGCGATGAGAGCAATTATTTATGGCTAATCGTACCGGTGCGGGAGGTTAGCAATGCTTTAGGAGCCAGTGTGACCTGGGATTCAGCCACCAATGCAGCGACCATTGTAAAAGATAATCAAACGATTATTTTAAAACCGGGTGATCGGGAAGTTTGGCAAAATGGCCGTCAGTTTGGACTCGCAACCCCACCACAAATCATAAACAATCGTCTACAAGTCTCCCTTAATTTTCTGGCGTCCGCTCTGGGAGGCAGGGTCAAATGGGATCAAGCCGCATCAATGGCTCAAATCACGATCAGCCAACCGGTCCAGATCCCTAAGCCGGAACGGATTGAGAAGGCAGCTTTTGACGCCCGAGTGGCCTTCACCAGTGACGGCCACTTGTGGCTGGTAGATGGCAGGCAGGCTGAGAGCACACCAATTCGTCTCACCGTGGCTGGCCCGGTAGAAATCGTGGTCTTCAAAGGGTGAATGGTTAGCCTATCTGCAGAGCGATATCAGTGATGTATATGCCAGTAAGCAGTATCTCTGGGTGGTAAAAACGGATGGAACTGGCGCTATACAGTTGGACGAAAGGCCAGTCTATATTGCCCCATCCTGGTCGCCAACAGAAAATCTGCTTGCTTATACCACTCAAGACCCTCAAGAAGGGTATATTCCAGAAGGCAACTTGAAAATCTCCTTTTTAAAAACCGGCGTGGTCACCACAATAAGCTTGTGGACACAGAATAGCGAAATAATTGAGAGCCTGGCTTTGAATGAAGGACAAATTAGTTTCGACTTTGGGCAGGAAACCGTGCCTGACATATGTCTTGAGAAATTGCATTCCAGCCTTTTGTGGGATACATTGGAGAGGGGATACAGGGAAACCATAAGCGGCGCATGTTTTTACCAAACGCGGATGCACTGTTTGTGTCAAGAATGCTATTTAATCTGAGAATACACTATATTTCGTGGGTATTGCTATGGTTTTCAAGATGCGAAACTTGAGTTATAATAAAAACAGGATGTATATCGTCCGGCTAGTTCCGGACCGCCGCTGTCGCATAGCCATCATTTTGACCGCCGGACGGCTGAAAGGAAGATTTTCAGCGCCGGGCGGTGCTGTCAGTTGCTGGAGCAGCCGTGCGGGAGGCTACTCCGTTCGGGCGCGTTATTCGGCAACCAAATACCCCATCTCTTGCATGAAAGCGGTCCCGGCACGTGCCTGCGGGTTTTGTTGCGCTGCGGAAGCCTTTGTCGGCAGGCACGAATTAAGCCGGACTCGCGGATTGCCGGAAGACATACGCGGGCGTTGCGTAAGCGGGCGCCTGCAACCAGATGCTGGCCGGAAACCTTTGGTGTTGTTAAAGAACGGGGTGTTTATATGAGTCTGAGGAGGATGTCTTATTTTATCTCCGTAGCCCAAAACCTGAGCTTTACGAAGGCGGCGGAGGAATGTTGCGTTGCGCAGACAGCCATCAGCCAGCAAATCAGTGCCTTTGAGGACGAAGTGGGTTTTGTCTTGCTGAATAGAAATAAGCGCAGCGTCAAGCTTACTCCTGCGGGAGAGTATTTTTACCAGCAGGGCATTTCCATTATCAAGCAGTTCGATAACGCGGTGGAGCGGGGCCGCCTGATTTCTCAAGGGTTCGGCGGTTCTCTGAAAATAGGCTTTTACGGCCTGTATGAACAGATGGTGATGAAAAGGATTTTGCAGGACTTTCGGGTCGCGCATCCTACTATCTATGTAGATGTTGCCCAGCATAATTCCAAGGATCTTATCCGGTTGTTGGAGGACGGCTGTTTGGATGCGGTGTGCGAATTGCGGCATAATTTGGAGGGAATACGGGATGCGGAAATCAAAGATATCATCTCCGACTTCAGCGTTTTCGGCATCAGTAAGAACAATCCGTTGGCCAGGAAGGATTTTCTGACCGCGGAGGACTTGAAGACCCAACCGCTGATTACCACGGATGAGGAGGATTTACCGCAAAATTTCCAGAGGGTCAAAACGCTTTATGAGGGTATGGGGTTGAATTTCCGCCAGATCAGTACCGTGAACAGCTTTTACAGCCTTATGATGGCGCTGGAAATGGGCCTGGGCGTGGCGGTCCTGCCTTCCGGTATTGGCGCGTTCTGTCATGATTTCGATATCAAGCTGATTCCGGTACGGGAATTAAACGCGCCTGTAAAAATCTCGGTGGCGCGAAAAAAAAATTCCAAGAATCCTGTGTTGAAGAAGTTTTTCCAGGAAATTGAGGAGATGGAAATTCCTAGATACATCCATTAAAGCAAAACAAAGAGAGGCCCCGGAGCAATCGGCTCCGGGGCCTCTCTTTGTTTTGGCAAACGGAAGCCGGATTATTATCAGAATCTTGGGTTATAAGCTTTTCTTATTTTAATAGAAGAGATTAATTCTGTGATATTGATTTCATTACGCTACAATAAAAATGTGATGCGCCTGCGTCTGGAAATTCCAGATGCGCATGCGCATGCGCAAATTATACGTATTGGAGGCAAAACTATGACGGAACGCAAGGAACCGGAAGTGGAAGGTCTGCGCAAATCCGCGGATAGATTAAAAGACAGGGTGGTAATTATCACCGGCTCCACCTCAGGCATCGGCAAGGCTAGCGCCATCCTCTTTGCCTGGGAAGGCGCCAAAGTGGTCGTGGTCGGCCGCCGCGCCGAAAAGGGCCAGGCCGTGGTCGGCACGATCAAGGCCAACGGCGGCGAAGCGATTTTCGTCCAGACCGATATCACGGACGACGATCAATGCAAGAACCTGGTGGAAACGACGCTCAAGACCTACGGTCGGATCGACGTCTTGTTCAACAATGCCGGTTGCTTGATCACCGGCCCCTTCACGGAACTGACGAAAAAGGACTGGGACGATTTTATCTCCTTGGACGCCTACTCGATGTTCCGGATGATGCAGCTGGTCTTGCCGGTGATGGAAAAGCAGGGCGGCGGCGTCATTTTGAACGACACCTCGTTGGCTGCGCTCGACTCCAAGATACCGGGCGGCGCCATCTACGGCTTTGTTAAAGCGGGCGTCAATCATATGAGCCAATTGGTTGCGGCGGAATATGTCGCGAAGAATATCCGGGTCAACAATATCCAGCCCGGCCTGATTGCCACCGAAATGACCCTGACGGGGGCCGGAGCCGACGGCTTCGATTATATGGCGTCCATGATGCCCATGGGCCGTCCGGGCACCGCTCTTGAGGTCGCGTACGGCGCGCTGTTCCTCTGCTGCGACGAGTCCTCTTATATCACGGGGTGCTCTTTGCTGATAGACGGCGGGGTTCGCGGCAACTAGTTTTTGTCTGTGAAAGAAAGGATGTGTTGTTCCATGAATGAGGTTAAATCTGCAGGCGGCTATCGCTGGCTCATCGTCTTTTCTGTGTTCGCCGTTTGTTTCAGCGGCTCTTTCAGCCAATTTGTTCTCTCCGTGTATGGTCCCCAAATCATGGAAAAATATAACCTTAATATTTCCCAGTTCGGTTTTGTGATGATGGGCGCCATGCTGACGGGCGTGTTTTTCAGCATCGCCGCCGGGGTGGCCGGCGATAAGGCCGGGGTACATAAGGTGGTTGCCATTGCAGGCGTCATATCCTGCCTGGGTTGTGTTCTCCGTTATATGGGCAACAGCTACACCGCGCTGCTTATCGGTATGATTATGCTGGGCTTTTTCCCGGTATTTATGGCCTCGAACGCTTTGAAGCTGTTTGCCGCATGGTTCCCGCCTCAGCAGCTGGGGCTTTGCATGGGCATTTTTATGGCGGCAGGCGCCTGCGGCACCTCCGTTGCCAGTATGGTGGCGGCGTCTTTTGGCAGCCTGGAGCGGGCCATGCTGTTCTGCGTCTTTTTCGTCCTGGCCATTACGATCGTGTGGATGCTTTTGGTTCGTAACCAGCCCAAGGGAGCCACGCCCCTGCCTCCGGTTCCCGTGGTGCAAAACCTGGGCAAGATGTTCAAGCTGAAAAATGTCTGGATCATCGGTATTTTCCTCGTGGCCTTTATGGCCTGTAATATGAGCGTGGCCAGCTATTTTGCCACCGCGCTGCAGTCCTCGGAATTCGGCGGTATGGCGCAGGCAACTTCTGGCGTGGTGGTGTCTTTATGGACCTTCGGCGTTCTGGCCGGTAATATTGTGGGGCCCATTCTCTTTGCCAAAATTGGCCGCAACAAGCCCGGCGGCGTGATATTTACCGTGGCGGGCGGCATTTTGTTGTATGTGGCTTGGGCTATGCGAGCCGACGCCACGATCTGCGCGGTCCTGCTGTTTCTGGCCGGGTTTTGCATCGGTACCGTTATTCCCGTTATTATGGCTTATCCTGCGCTTCTGCCGGAAGTCGGCCCGCAGTATGCGGGCGCGGCAGGTGGGTTGTATACCACTGTGCAAATGCTCGGCGCCAGCTTTATTCCCTCTTATGTTTTTGCGGCCGTTTCCGGGACGGACTACAGCCAATTGTTCCTGATGGCCGCCGTGGCCGGCGCGTTGATCGGCGTCATTGCCATGGCTTTGCCGGAGATGGGCAGCAAAGCCGGGAAAACAGAGCGAGGTGCGTAATCCTATTTCCCACAATACCTATTGAGCGTGGGATAAGAATTTTTAGGGAGGCTAATCATTATGAAAGACATGCTGAAAGACAAAATTGCTTTGATAACCGGCGGCGCCTCCGGCATGGGTGAAGCTACCGCCAAGCTCTACGCCGAAGAAGGAGCCACCGTCATCGTCGGCGATTACAATGTTGAAAAAGCCAAAAAGGTTGCCGATGAAATCAACGCCGCCGGGCATCGAGCCCGTTTCTACGGCAAAATAGACGTTGCCGACAAGGCCAGCATCCAGGCCACTGTCGACGCCACGATCAAGGAATTCGGCAGAATCGATATCCTGGCCGCCTATGCCGGCAAGACCTTTGACGGCGAGGGCCTTGATCCCGAAACCACGTATGATCTGACCATCAAGGTCAATATGACCGGCATGTATCATACCGTGTTTGCCGTAGTGCCCCATATGAAGGAAAGAAAATCCGGCACAATCATCATCTGCTCTTCCAACGGCGCCTTCAATCCGACCACGCCGGCTTATGAATACCATATGGCCAAGGCCGGCTGCGAATCCCTGACCGTTAATCTGGCCATGGAAGTGGCTCCTTTGGGCATCCGGGTCAACTGTATCAAGCCAGGCCCCATCGTCACGGCCTTCTGGGATGAGTTGCTGCCTCCTGGGGAACAACGCGACGGCCTGTTCCAGGGCATCGCTTCCACGGAAGTTCCGTTGGCCCGCATGGGTACCCCTGAGGACATCGCCGGCCCCGCCCTCTTTTTTGCTTCCGATTTGTCGGCCTATATTACCGGCCTGTGCTTGTATGTCGGCGGCGGCATGGGGTATGTGTATAGCCATGGCCAGTCCTTTATTCTGAAAAATCTCCCGGCAGATAAATAACTGCCCGCTACTCAAGGCGGCCGCGCTTTGGAGTTGCAGACAGTTTTTTTACACGTACATGTTAAGGCGTAAGATAAAAATCTTAGGAGGTTAATGATATGAAAGATATGCTGAAAGACAAAATTGCTTTGGTAACAGGCGGCGCCTCCGGCATGGGTGAAGCGACTGTCCGGCTGTTTGCCAAGGAAGGAGCCAAGGTTGTCATCGGAGATTACAATGCGGCCAAGGGCGAAGCGCTTGCCAGGGAGCTGTCGGCGGCAGGTTATGGCGTCCGTTTCTACGGCCCGATGGATATCACCAAGGAAACCCAGATCAAGGCCAATGTGGACGCCCTGATCAAGGAATTCGGCCGTATTGATGTTTTCTGCCAGTATGCCGGCGGCGAGATTGGCAGCAATTTCAACACCGACAACGTTCATATGGAAAACTGGGACCCCACGATGGACAGAAACCTGAAGGGCAATTTTATGTGCTATGTGGCGATTGTGCCGTACATGAAAAAGCAACGTTCGGGCAATATTATTTTCTGCTCCTCCAACGGTGCCATGAATCCTCCGCTGGTTACTTATGCTTACCATGCGGCTAAAGCCGGCATGGAAAGCGTTACCATTAACGCCGCCTTCGAGTTGTGCCGTTATGGTATTCGCGTTAACTGCATCATTCCCGGCCCGATCCACACGCCCTTCTGGGATGAAGTATTCCCGCCTGAGATGCCGCAGGAGGCCAGGACCCAGTTTTTGAATCAGTTGGCCAATGCGGAGGTGCCCCTGAACCGCTTGGGCACCGCGGACGATATTGCCAAGGTGGCGCTGTTCTTTGCTTCCGACATGAGCGGCTATGTTACGGGTTTGCGGATGTTCGTCGCCGGCGGCATGGGCTATATCAATTGTCCTGAAGGCACCTTCATGAGCAATTCCAAGGTAAAACCGATTCCCCCGGCTGAAGGATAAGCTGTAGGGTTAAGCCTCCTGCGTTCTTTTAAGAGCCTGGAAGGCTTTATCCTTGCGCCGGGATAAAACAAACAGAAAATTAATAAGAAGGGCAGAGCGGTAGCTTTACCCTTCTCTCTATGAATAAATCAAGGACTTAGCATTTTGTTTGGGCGATTCTGGCTTTTGCCGCAGCCGCTCGTCAGGCAGTTGAGGCTCATTGTCCCGCCGTGCTATGCTTGTCCGTGAGGATTACCGCTTAACTGCAGAAGTTGCCTGCACATCTTTATAGAAGGCCGCTTCCGCTTAATCGGCGCAAAAGATTTCACCGGCAGCGGTACGATTAAAAATGCGGGCGTTTTCATCCTCTTCTTTACGATACGGATTGAAACATAGTATGTACCTTTTTTCCCCTTCTATTACTTCGGCAATATCCCGTTGGTCAAACAGACCTATCTGCAGGGGGTGTTCGTTATCTTCTATCAATTCCATCATCTCAGAACGTTTAAGGGCGCTGATAAATTCGATCCCTTTTCCGTGTTTTTTGCAAGAATTTTTTACTGAAAAGTTGCAAGTGATTTTTCCATAGTATTGCTACTCCATTTTCCATAATGTCTGCAAACATTTATTCCCCCACCTTTTAAGCGAGGAAATAGATGTTTGCAGGTTGTACCAAAACGCCCTGGAACAAATCCTGGGCCAAAAAGTAAAGACCAGCTGTTTGTACCTGTTTGATTCCGGTGAAACAGTTAAAATAATGTAAGTTAATAGGCAAGCATAACAATTTGAAAATATAGTCATATGATATTGTGTGACTATAATATCATATGACTATAAAGTTTTAGAATGAGGTAATACCATGGAAGCAGCAATCCGACCATCCGCAGATTTAAGAAATCATTATAGCGAAATCTCCAAGCAGTGCAAAGAATCAAGAGAGGCTGTTATTATTACTGTAAATGGACGAGGTGATACGGCAGTTCTTGGTTTACAGGATTACTATCAGATGAAATCGGAACTGGAACTACTTAGAACGCTGGCAGAGGCAGAAGATGATGTGAAAAATGGTAGATTGGCACCGATGCAGGATTCGTTCGATGATCTTCGTGCATCTTTACTGGTAGCTCTTGCTACGGTTTTGTTCTCTTCGGTTGGCCTGGGGAGTGCGGCAACCGTCTCCCTGCCCCTCCTCCCCGTGTGTCCCCACAGGCGTTGAAAGTATTAGTTAGATCGATTGGCAGTCAATACTACAGTGATGACCGATTGTTCACAGCGCGACTGTCATTATTTTCTGAATACATGAAATCTTTCACGTGTTGATGTTGTATTACTGGCAAGGGGTGTGATACCAGGACCAATCTGCCATTATTCCTAGGTACAATGGAAAATCCTGATACTACGAACAAAAATGTGGAGGAGTTATGAATACGAGCAAACTCTTTTCGATCTTTATGATTATAGATGCCATTATGTGCGAATGGAGAAACTACTACTAATCGGTGTAAGCCGGGAAAACCTTCAAGACAGCCTTATAGATGTTAATGAATGGTTTGGGCGTACGATAGGTTTGAAGAGGGAGATTGATATTGGATAAAGATGCTGGGGAAGGATTAAAAAATCGAAAGCTAGTTTTCAGTTTGGTGCTTATTATTCTGGCTTTCATAGGCACGGCTTTTTTTGCTGTTAATCATTATATTAAAAATGTTGGAGCAACCAATGATTTTGCGGACAAATATGAATTTAAATTACTGGTCTATTCCGAAAAATACGCCCTGACTATGTCAAGTTCACCCGGTATTCGCATATCGGCTCAATGTAACGGCCCCGTAGATAAGGTGCGTTATTCAACTACTTTTGGATCATTGCTGACCTGGGATATTCCCAGCGGAAAGATCAGCGATAGGGGTAAAGACATTGAACTGCCATATGAAACGCCTGTTTACTGGACTCCCGTTGATGGTACTGGTTTGCCCCCAACCACCGATAAGATTACAGTGAAGGTTAGCATTTTAAATAAACATGATAAATTGGCTGAAAAACAGCTGGATATATACTATGATGGCTCAATGTATTTTACGGTGCAAAAATCGCCCGATATCAAGACGCAGGAAACCGAAGAAAATTTGTCCCCGCCAACAGATACAACGCAGGCAGGCGATACTGCTGATCGTCAGCAGTTTATTAAGCGAGTGAGTAATCAGCAAATTCAGTTAAGCAGCCTCATCTCCTATAAGCTGCCGGATACGCTTATGGATTCGGATTTTAGTAAGGAGTTGGGAAGCTTTGGCGGCAGGTTATTCGCATATAAAATTACCGGAAAAACTGAACCGCCAGGCAGTAAAAAGTCAGAAACCGCAGCATACGGATGGAACGCATACGGCGGGTTAGAAATTTATTACTCTTTGAAATGTGCGTTTGAAGCCGGAAATCTGACCCGAATATCCATCCCTTGGAATCATTCCGCATATATTCAGAATCCTGAACCGCTGGTTGGTTGTGCATCTCCGGCTATACTGGCCAAGGTGAGTCATGATTTATACACCGCGGCCGAGTCAGCGAATCTGGACTCATCCGTAAAAACAACATCCGAGATGTGGTATGTTTTTTTTGCGAAAGAGGATAGCAGCATTCAGTACGGTATTTATTTAAACGCAGAGATTTTTAGCAAGAATGATATCATGGTTTTAGCACGTTCAGTACAATTCAAGGATGGTGCGTTTGACAATAAAATACAATTCAATGGGACAATACCATAATTCAGCTACAGCGCATTTCATCCGAATAGACTAATCTGTTTTTATTTATATTCATAACTGTTGCATGCGCTCCCAGACCGGCATTTTCGCAGCGTTCGTGCCCAACTAATCATTTTTGCCGTTGGTGCTCGATTATTAGCCGTTCAGCTTCAACCTATTGCCCTCCCACGTGCAGCCTGTTAAATTGAAGCTTGTAGTCGAACATATGAAGATACCATCTTCAGCATTTGGCAGACTCTTTTGCGCGGCTGCCATTATTTTTGAGTACATGAAATCTTTGGCGTGTTGATGTTGTATTACTGGCAAGGGAGTGATGAGGTGTGATTAATAAAAGGAATTATCATGTAAAACGCTTTATAAGCTATTTAATTTATGTTGCTGCCTTTGGTTATCTAGTGATAAAAGCTGATGACTATCGTCAATATTTAAAGCTGTTATATTCAACAACATTTGATACGACCGCTCTTTGGTTGTATATGTCAATATTCCCCATTATAGTTGGTATTCTATTGGCTTTACCCCAATTTACTAGGGTATTCAAGCAGAAAGGTTCATGGAAGGTTGATTGGATCGTGCTTCTGTCGGCTGGTCTTCCAAGCCTTTGTGTCGCAATAACCCCAGTCATTGGTCCAGCAGATTTCGCCCATAATTGGAAGTTCATTGCTTTCATAGTGGGTTTTCACCCTAGCTTGGTTACTGTAGCTGGAATTTTATTTGGTTTTGTGTTAGTTACCGCAATTAGTAAACAAGAAGCAGAATGATATTGGCATTTTGAACTGACTACGCAATCTCTTTGTGACGCCCGACAAGGAGGGACTTTAATGAAACTATCAAAAAGACATATTACTATCGGGGTGTTTATGGCTATAAGTTTTGCTCTCTTGGCAGGATGCGGATATGATCGAAGCAATTCAGCCGTAGTAACTGAAAATAAAGCAAATGACAATGCATATGAAACAACTGACTGGGAACCACAAAACAATGATGTCGGTCAGAACTATTGTTCCAGGTCCCCTAATGGCGAGGTCAGTGCTGAGGTGGTAAGGGAAAATGGATATTTATTTGATTCTGTGTTGATAAAAAGACAGGACAGGTTTGAGGAATTGATTGCTTTAGAGGATATTTTTTATACCAATATTGAAAACACCGAATGGTTGGATAACACTCGCTACGCTGTCCGCGGGCACGTTAACCCTTCTCTGGAGGTTTATATATTAATTGATACCCAAAAGAGAGAAATTATCAGCAAGTACTATGGTATAGGTTTTGTCTGGAACAAGAATAAGGATAGATTGTATTATATTGAAGTTTCACCCAATTATCCCGGGCAGGCGCTTAGTAAAATTATTAATAATGAAGGGCATGTTTATTTTGAAGCTCAACCGGGAGAATTAATCCTTGACCAACTTGCTGTCTTTGACGACGAACAGATTTTTACATTTTATATTGATGATTTGCAGGATGAATCCAGGAAGCTGATTGTTACTAATATGGACAGGAATAAAAAACTGCAAAAGAAAACCACCATCGACGCTCAATTTGGGGATATTGAAATAATTAATAATAAAACAATAAAAATAACCCCTCCCGGCGGCGCTGTCTACTATTATGAAATTTAATTAATAACTAATATGAGGTGTCAGTTTGTTAGAGGTTGGAGGCAAATATGAAAAAATTAACTATGGCAATACTATTGAGTGCCTTGACCGTATTTCTTGTTTATCCATTTGTCCCGAACATGTATGAACTGATTTACCACTTAAAGTACGGCAATGAAAGAGTTTGCTATCACAATAGAGTATACTATGCTCCTCAAAATAAAACTTTGGGAGAATTGCCGCTCAATGGAGATGAACTCGTTCCGACCGGAGAGAAAGTAATTGGCTTACCTGTAATGGATACCCCCAGTTCAATACAGTTTCAAAAAGAACGTAATGTTGTGCCTACCTTGTTGATACTTAAGCAACCTGACGATAGCTATATTGTCTACAGCCTAAGTGGGGGGCCATAAGGATGAGGGTTACACCTGGGATGTTCTTCGTGTAACCCATCAAAACTTAGTAACTTGAACCATGGGCCCCCTGGAAAAACCAGTGGGTCTTTTTAGTTGGTTTGGTATGGTGAAAATATCCCCAAACAAACTTAATAAAGCATGGGTATTTTGCATAAGCAGGGAAAAAGAAAATACAAGTAGAATTCAGACAATATCTTGCTTGCAGATGTTTTATCTAAGAAAAATATTAAATGGTGAATAAATGGGAGAAGTAACATGAAATTAATGCATTTATCAGACCTGCATATTGGGAAACGCGTCAATGAGTTTGGTTTGCTGGAAGACCAGAAGTATATACTTCATCAAATAATACAAATTGCTGATGAAATAAAACCGGATGGAATTATTATTGCCGGCGACGTTTATGACAAAGCCATGCCCGCCGCCGAGACGGTAGAATTGTTTGATGAATTTCTTACGCTTATAGCCCAGCGCGGCATACCGTGTTTTGTCATCAGCGGCAATCATGACTCACCGGAAAGGATAGCATTTGGCTCCCGCATCATGTCGGAACAACGTATCCATATGTCCAGGGTGTTCGATGGCTCAATAACACCGATCGTGATTGAGGACGAAATTGGAGAATTGAATCTCTACATGCTGCCATTTATCAAGCCAGCCCACGTTCGCAGGTTCTACCCGGACGCAGTTATCGATAGTTATGAAGAGGCCGTTCGGACCGTTATTAAAAGCACGGTTATAGATGATTCGCAACGTAATGTCTTGATAGCGCATCAGTTTATTACCAGTGGCAGCCTGGAACCGGAAAGGTCTGAGTCTGAGATCATATCGGTGGGCGGAATCGACAATATTGATGCTGCCATATTTGATTGCTTTGATTACGTGGCTCTTGGTCATCTTCATGCCCCTCAAAATATCGGAAGAGAAACGGTGCGCTATGCAGGTTCGCCGCTAAAATATTCTTTTTCCGAGGTGAAACACATTAAATCGGTGACCGTGGTTGACTTTGGGCAAAAGGGGGAGGTGCAGATCAATACAATCCCGCTTATTGCGCTCAGGGATATGCGTCATATTAAGGGTCCGATTGATCAATTGCTTGCGCCTCTAACCTATGAGGGAACTAACACAGATGATTACATTCATATTACGCTTACCGATGAAGAAGATATTATGGATGCGATTGGCAGGATCCGTACGGTTTATCCCAACGTAATGCGGCTTGATTATGAAAACCAAAAAACTAAAACAATTAATTTATACTCCGCAGATGAAGACGTTGCGCAGAAATCGCCCATGCAACTCTTTAAGGAGTTCTATTTACTGCAAAACAATGTGGAAATTGATGATGAAAAGATGGGCATTGTCTCAGAATTGCTTGAAAAGCTGGGAGGCCATTCATTATGAGACCGGTGAAGCTTACAATGTGTGCCTTTGGTCCCTACGCAGGCAGAGTAGAAGTACCGTTTTCTGATTTTGGCAATAGCGGATTATATCTTATAACCGGAGATACCGGTGCCGGCAAGACTACGATATTCGACGCCATTACTTTTGCCCTTTACGGTGAAGCCAGCGGGACCAACCGTGAGAGTTTCATGCTGCGCAGCGATTTTGCGGCCCCTAATGTCAAGACTTTTGTTAAATTGGAGTTTTTGTATCGCGGGAAACTTTATAAAGTTGAGCGTAACCCCAAATATGAAAGGGCCAAAAAAAGCGGTGCCGGGACAACCTCAGAAAACGCTAATGCTGCTTTGACATTGCCGGGAGGGGAAGTCAAAACTGGAAATACAGCCGTTACCGAGTTCATCAAAGAACTAATCGGTATAGACAAAAATCAGTTTTCCCAAATCGCTATGATCGCTCAGGGGGATTTCTTAAAGCTGCTGCTGGCAAGCACTGATGAGCGGGGCAGAATATTCCGAAAAATTTTTAACACGAGTATTTATCAGCAATTCCAAATGGAGCTTAAGAATCAAGCCAATAGCCTAAGGGGTCAATATGAAGATCTGCGTAAAAGCATTTTGCAGTTTGCCGGTGAGGTATCATGTACGGAAGCTCAAACGGGGTATGGGGAATTGGCAGACATTAAGAAATCTAACAATATACATGCGCTGGATAATTTATTGGCCTGTTTGCACACCTTGATCGAAGAAGACCAAAATGCTGAAGCTGCAGAAGATCTAAAAGGTAATAATCTGCAAGAAGAACTTAACCAGCTGATTTTGGCAATGGACAATGCCGCCATTATTAATGCCCGACTAGAAAAGCTGGCTAAGTCTCGGGAACTTTTAAGCCTCCTCGAAAAACGTCAGGGAGAATATGAGTCCAAGCACAGCAAGCTGGCAGCCTCTCAAAATGCCATGTATTATGTAAAGCCGGCAGAGGATGAACTGGGGAGAATTAAGAAATTGACTGAGAATTTGCATAACGGGATCAGAGATCAAAAACAGATTTTGAGTGATATAGAACCTGAACTGCGCAAGCTGGAAGAGTTCTATAAAGCTGAAAAAGATAAAGAACCAGCCCGCGAAACCTTAGCGGGAGAAATAAATGCTGCGGAAGCTGCATTGGCAACTTATAAGGAATTGGAAACATTACAGAAAAATGCGGAGACAACTAGGACACATCTGGAGAAAAAAGTAAGGGCGATTGCGTTAAAACAAATTGAAAAGGAAAATCTTGAAGGTGAACAAAATTTAGTAAGTGAAGAGTTCGCAGCTTTGCAAGATGTTGAGCTGGAGATAGAACGGGCCAAAAAACAACTGGAAGATGCTAAAAATATGGATGATAAATTTCAGCAATTCAAACAAGACCTGCTAACCTTAAATAAGAATAGGGTTAAATTTGCTTCGGCCCAGTCTAATTACTTGACTGCTCGGGCGGAGAGCGAGGCCAAGATATCGGAATACGAGAAGCTGGAAAGAGCTTTTCTCAATGAGCAGGCAGGCATAATGGCAGCCAGGTTGGAAGACGGGCAGCCTTGTCCCGTATGTGGCTCTGCCACCCACCCCGTACCGGCGGTAAAGACTGATAAGGCGCCTTCAGAAATAGAACTGCAACAGGCCAAGGCGAATGCCGAAACTGCCAGAGAAAAAACCGGCCGGTATAGTATTGCGGCAGGTGCTAGCAAAGCCAAGGTGGAAGCCGGAGAGGAAGCGGCTGCCAAATCTGCCCGGCAATTATTGGGGAGTGCTGACTTTGCGGCTATCCCTGCCCTTTTGGCCGCTGAAATTGAAAAAATCAGGATTCATCTCGGAGAGTGCATAACGAGAGTCGAGGGACTGAAGGGGCAAATCGAACGCAAAAAGGAATGTGAGAGCAAAATAGCCAGGCTTAAACCAGCAATCGAGAACCTGGCAGAAGAAATAATCTATTTGAACAACGAAATAAGCGATTTAAGGGTCGCCCACGGCAGTAGTCTAGCCCAAGTCGCTATGATCACAAACAGTCTGCTATTCCCCAACCGAAAAGAAGCTGAAGAAGATATAAGACGCAAACGGGAAAAGATCGCATCAATGAAATCGGCTTTGGAAGCCGCCGAAAAAAGTTTTAACGATTGCAACACCGCTATTTCGAATGCTAATGCAGTTATTATGGACCTCTCAAGCCGGCTCGAAACAGCACAAACAGAAATGGAGGAGGCACAAAATAGATTCACAGTCATTCTGCGGGAACGGGGTTTTATGGATGAAGCGCAGTATAAGGAGATGATGATGACAGAAGAGGAGCTCGCGCTCTTAAAGAATGATATTGATGCCTATAATGAGCAGGTAAATTCAACCAAAAAGGATATAGCTGCTTTGCAGGAAGAAACCAAGGGGAATGCATACATTGATATTGGGATATATCAGGAGAAGAAAATCGATCTGGTAAGTGCAAAAAAAGCTTCGGAAGAGAGGCGACTTAAACTATATAGCCGGCTGGAGACCAACAAGAGAATTCAACATATCATTGAATCCCAACAAAATGCTATGAAGGAGATTGAACAAAAGTACTTATGCCTGCGGAGCCTCTCCGATACCGCCAACGGAGATCTAAGCGGGAAACAAAAGTTGGCGTTTGAGCAGTATGTTCAGGCGACGTACTTCAACCAGATTATCACTGAAGCCAATAAGAGATTTTCTTATATGACTGCCGGCAGGTTTGAACTTATCCGCAAAGTAGAGGCAGGTAACCTGAAGAGCCAGACCGGTTTGGAATTGGATGTCATAGATAATTACACCGGCAAGAGCCGCAGTGTAAAAACCCTCTCAGGAGGGGAATCGTTCAAAGCATCGCTGGCCATGGCCCTAGGTTTATCGGATATGATTCAGCGTTTTGCCGGAGGGATACAACTTGATACCATTTTTGTCGATGAAGGTTTTGGTGCACTGGACTCTGAATCACTTGACCAGGCTATTTCCGTTCTCAGTACTTTGACGAACGGTAACCGAATGGTAGGCATAATTTCTCATGTAGGAGAGTTGAAAGAGCGCATCGATAAGAAACTGGTAGTGAAAAAGTCCGTCAGCGGCAGCGAAATCAGTTTGGTTATCTAAATGGCTCGCTTATTATCAATTTTACCTTTGCAGTACTGAACCGCAGCCTGTTTGGGAGGAAACCATAAGATTATAGGGCTTATCTATCAAAATTCGACACTTAATTTTATGGCTGTAAGTTATTAAAATATTAAATTTAATAACTGGGGGAGGTGTTTATAGCTTGATTGATGAGCAAGATCTGGAAACCCGGTTAAAGCCGGTTGGGGGTAAAACCGACCACGGTAGATACGGCCCCGACAACGTCCCGAGCCTTCTGCCCGCCGGTATACTTATCGCCAGCGACGTAACCTGCAATGAATTAAGGCATAACCCCGCAACTACTCAATTATTAAGCATCCCCGCATTGTTTACCAATTCATCCTTGGCCTATAATGTGGTCCCAATCCCAATATATCCCAAAGATAAAGAAATCTTCACGGAAGCGGTGCCCACCCAACGGGCCGCATGGCTTGGCGAGGGCACTTGGGAAGAAGAGTTTGAATATAGCTGGAACAATGCTGCCCCCAACCATGTACCTTGGGGAAATAGCAAGCCCCTATACGGTGATGATGATATGAACCAAGGGGTATTGGTGGTGTGTGAGGATATTAACCCCTGGAAAAAGGTATATAAGCGATTAAAAGCCCCCGGCAAAGTTCTCAAAAAAACAGAAGCGCAACATACTGAAAATTCAGATAAAGCCAGACGGGAGGTTGAGGAGGAAATAACCAGACATTTAAAGATTGAACGGGGTTTAAGTTTGGCTAAAGCTGCAGAGACCAAGGTATTTCAGTATAGCCCTGACTCAATATCTATAACCAGTCTCAAAGAAGGACGGTATATTCAAGTAAACAAGGCTTTTACAGTTTTAAGCGGTTATGAACATGAAGAACTAATAGGATTTACCGATAAGGAATTAGGGGTTTGGGTCTACCCTGAAGAAAGAGAAATGATGATAACTCAAATAAACCGGGATGGCGCTATAACTAACTTTGAAATGCATTTCCGCACAAAAACCGGACGAATTCTGATTTGTCTGGTCTCAGGGGGTACCATCGAAATAGATGGCGAGATTCATATAATTGGTATAATCAAAGACATTACCCAACGTAAACATTATGAAGAAAAATTAAGTATTTCCGAGGAACGTTTCTCCAAGGCATTTAATTTCAGCCCCTATCCCATGTGTATATCTACCATGCAGGGAGGACGGTTCATAGAGGTTAATGAAAGTTTTTGCCTGGTTACCGGATACAGTTCTAATGAACTGATAAGCAGTAGTGTACTTAGACTGGGACTCTGGCTGAAGCCTGGGGATCGCCGGCTGGTTAGGGAAAAAATCAGACAAGAAGGATCGGTTAGAGATTTTGAAACCGTGTTCCGAGCCAAAGGGGGAGAAAATCTTTTGATTATCTATAATGCCGAAAGAATCGAGGTTCAAAATACCCCCTGTATCTTTAGCGTTATCATGGATATTACTGAGAAGAAGAAAAGCGAGGTGGAGCTTCTGCGCTTGGACCGGCTCAATCTGGCGGGTGAGATGGCCACCAGCATCGGCCATGAGATCAGAAATCCTATGACTGCAGTGCGTGGATACCTCCAGCTTTTAATGCAGAATGAAAAATACAGCCCGGAGCTGGAATACTTTGATCTTATGATTGAAGAATTGGATAAAGCCAACCTGATCATCACCGAGTTCCTCTCCCTGGCCAAAAACAAACTGATTGAACTGAAACCGGCCAATATTAATTCTATCATTAATCAGTTGCTGCCCTTGGCGCAGGCCAAGGCTTTACTTAGAGACCAGCAAATAGAAGCTGAGCTGGGTCAGCTCCCTGACCAGTGCCTGGATTACAAAGAAGTAAGCCAGTTGATTCTTAACCTGGTTCAAAACGGGCTGGAGTCGATGACGGCAGGCGGTAAAATTACCATAAAAACATATGTTGAAGCGGAAAATATAGTTTTGGCGGTAGAGGATAGGGGGTATGGTATAAAACCTCAAGATATAGCCAAATTGGGCACCCCTTTTTTCACTACCAAAGATACTGGAACCGGTCTGGGGCTGGCCGTGTGCTACAGAATAGCAGCCCACCATAATGCCAAAATAGAAGTTGAAACCGGTTCCGCCGGTACCACTTTTTATGTAAAATTTCCGGGGAATTGAATCTGCCGGAATACCAACTGGTTTAAAACAACTGTAATGAACCTGTTCGTCCCTCGGAAAGGAGAGATGGATTATCAAAAAGCCTAAAACTGCATTAATACCGTGTGTTACCGGGACATTCCCCCCAGGGGAATGTCCCTATTCTTTGCACGGGCACCCTGATTGCCTTGGGCTTGACCTTTTTATGCTGGCCTGACCATTTTTTAATTCCAGCCCCTGCTTTATGGCAAGCAAGGATTGTGATTTTGATGTAATTTTGCATCAAAAAAGGGATATAGCCATGTAAATGGAATAATAACCCTGGTTAGACTGTTTAGGGAGGTTGGCAGGCAATGAGGGGAATTACAAGAAATGTAGATATCAACCAGGAATACGCGCGCAAACTGATTTCGGCGCAGGAAGCAGCCCAACTGGTTAAGTCCGGCGATTGGCTGGATTACAGCTTAAGCTGCGGACAGCCGGTTGAGATAGATAAAGCCTTGGCCTTACGCGCTTCTGAGTTAAAGGATGTCAAGGTAAGATCAGCGGTAAGCCTGCGGATGCCGGCAATCATGAAGGCTGAAGACGCCGGGGAACACTTTGCCTGGCATTCCCTGCATCTGAGTGGCATTGACCGGAAGATCATAGATAAAGGGTGGGGCAGCTATATTCCGATCAGGCTGTCGGAGACCCCCAGATATTACCGGGAAAATATTGAACCGATAGACATCAGCATATTTCAGGTCTGCCCCATGGATGAGCATGGTTATTTCAGTCTGGGACCCCAGATTACTTGGCTGATGGCAGCCCTGGAGAAATCCAGAATGATTGTTTTTGAAGTCAATAAGAACATGCCCCGCACCCTGGGAGGTTATGATGACAAGCTCCATATTTCCCAGGTAGACTATGTGGTAGAGGGGCCTGACCACCCCATCATAGTGGTTCCTCCGGCAGAGCCCGGTGAAATTGAGAAGAAGATCGCCTGCTTCATAGTGGATGAGATTCCCAACGCTGCCAACCTCCAGCTCGGAATTGGGGGTATGCCCAATGCGGTTGGATCCATGATAGCCCAGTCGGATCTCAAGGATCTTGGGGTTCACACTGAGCTGTATGTAGACGCTTTGCTGGAGATTACCAAAGCCGGCAAGGTAAATGGCCGGAAAAAGAATATTGACCGGGGACTGCAGGTGTATTGTTTCGCCTTTGGTTCCGAGGAACTTTACCGATTTATTGACAATAACCCCGAATGTGCGGCTTGTCCGGGTGATTATACCAATGAACCCTATATAATTGGGCAGTTGGACAAATTTATGTCAATAAATAATGCGATTGAAGTTGATTTATATGGACAGGTATGTTCAGAATCCGATGGTACCAGACAAATCAGCGGCAACGGGGGGCAGGCTGATTTTGTAATGGGGGCGTACCGCTCCAAGGGCGGCAAGAGTTTTATTTGTTTGTCATCAACCTACGAAAAGGAAGGGCAACTCAAATCCCGGATCAACCCGATATTGAAACCGGGCTCAATCGTTACGTCCAACCGTACCACTACCCATTTTGTCGTAACTGAATATGGCATAGTCAATGTAAAAGGCAAAAGTACGTGGGAAAGAGCGGAAGCGCTTATTTCCATCGCTCATCCGCTCTTTAGGGAACAACTGGTTAAGGAGGCGGCGAAGCTGAAAATTTGGACCAAGACCAACCGGAGTACTTAAACTAGATATTTAAAGCAAAATTGTTTGTCATCACTAAAAGTTAATATTATACTTATAAAAGCTATGCTCGCAGTTTGAGGCCGTTATCACTGCCATAATTGACCTATAATCCAACCAATATTTAATAAAGAGGTTTATACGTGGAAAAATCACTATCTATATTGATAGCATTAATTATTACATTTTTGTTTGTATTTCCGGCTGGTGCAGCCGATATATCGCCACCTCCCGTCCTGGAATCTGAAGCGGCTGTCCTCATGGATGCCAAAACCGGGCAAATACTGTTTGAAAAGAATATGAACCAACAGTTGTATCCGGCTTCGATTACCAAAATCATGACTATTCTTTTGGGTCTGGAAAATGGGAATCCGGACGACATGATCACCATGTCCCATCAGGCCGTATACAGCATTGAAAGAGGGTCAGCCCACATAGCGCTGGATGAGGGTGAGCAGATAACCATGGAGCAAGCGCTGATGGCGGCAATGCTGCCTTCGGCCAATGATGCCAGCAACGGCATCGCCGAGCATATCGGCGGCAGCGTTCCGGAATTTGTAAAACTGATGAATCAGCGTGCGGCAGCGGCTGGGGCGCTGAACACCCACTTTGCCAATGCCAATGGGCTGCACGATAATGAACACGTCACCACTGCCTATGATATGGCCATGATTACCCAAGAGGCCTTAATGAACGAACAGTTTCGCCGAATATTCGGAACGGTGCAATTCGAAATACCTCCCACCAATAAGAAAACCGAACCCCGCTATTTCTGGACTGAACATAAAATGATGAAACCGGGCAAGTATGAATACGATGGGGTTATTGGAGGAAAAACCGGATATACCAAGGAGGCTGAATGTACATTGGTCACCGCTGCCCGCAGGGGTGACCGGGAACTAATCGTGGTGGTGTTAAAAAGCTCAACCAGCGGTGTATATAATGATACCAAAGCCCTATTGGACTATGGATTTGATGAGTTTGTGGACGCCTCGGTAATGCTGCCGGCGGTTACCGCAGATAACTTTACCGGTTCTTCGGACGGCATCCAAGTAGCTCAGGAACTGCTTGATCAGACCAATGGCTCCGGGTATTCACGGCTGCTGCATAAAAATATCGATCCTGAAGATATTCAGATTGATTATACCACCATCGTAAATCCCGATACCTCTGATTCCCAGCTCAAGATCGACCTGTATTTAAAGAATCCCAGCGCTTATATGTGCAGCGCCCTGGGCTCGATACTGCTTGATATTCCCCGGCCTGCAGCTGAAAATACTATATGGAGTACCGCGCTTGATGTTACCGCTTTGATGTTTAAGATAATTGCGGTCATTATAATTGCCCTCTACGGTCTGCGTTTTTATATAAAATTCAAAAGGAGGCGGCGCCGGGGGTATGGAGTTATCGATACTGCGATCAAAAGGGGAACCAGAATAAACTACAGCCGAACCAAAGATTAGTAGTCTGTAACACCTAAAATCTTAGTTCCCGCCGGCCAAATTTCCGCAGGGCTTTGTTGTCGTTAATCACAATACGTCCAGTATTCCTCTTTCCTTCGACGCCCATGGACGGGCTAGTGCAGCGGTGCCAGGAGGGCAAGGAGCTGCCGCCTCGCCCTACGAAAATTTTTCTCGACGGATAACCTAAACTCTTAGATGTTACAGACTACTAGAATCCAAAAACCGCCTGACGAGGCGGTTTTTTTGTTGGCTAAACATATATAGCGCGGATGTAACCAAAAGGTCTATCAAAGGCATATTATATTTTAGCAGAGTAACAAAAATATGCCAAAAGCTCGGTAAAAATACCAATTGGGACGGCGGGAAAACTTGGCAGAGGCAGAATGGGCGGCACAGCCGCTCCCGGCTGCTTAATTGCCTTCATTACAACAGGGCGGGTGATGTGATGGGATTTGGTTATGATTTAAGCGCTATTGCCAAAGCCTTTATAGCGATCGCTTTTTTGGTTGGCATGATTGAAGCGGTAACGCTGTTTACCCAAACCCTGGCCGAAAAAATCCCTTATCTGCCTGATGAATATCACTGGACCGTATCCTATGGGTTCAGCTGCATCCTCGGCGCCTGGATCTGTTGGCAGGGGCACTTTGACATATTCACGCTGCTGGGGTTTGAGTGGTGGCAGCACCAGTGTCTGGGTTATATCGGTACCGGCTGTATTATAGGCGGTGGCGTCAAGCGGCTGTTTATCTACCTTAAAACCATAGGGTCAATTCCCGGCATTATATCAGGTACGACTGCCATGTTCGGGTTGGGCAGCAGCACGCTTGACACTGATTTTACCGATACAAACACTTCCAATCATAATACCCAGCTTCAACCCGATCAGAATCAGAAAGGCCTGTAGGAGGTGAAGAAATGGAAATAATATGGAGCCCTACTCCGAATTATTCACCGGGACGCCGGGGAAAAGTCCCCATAGCTATTGTAAATCATATAACCGCAGGTTCAGCCGCGGGAGCTATCGCTTGGTTGTCTAATCCGGCATCCCAGGTCAGTGCCCACTATTTGGTTACTCGTGCCGGAGCCATCTACCAGTTGGTAAAAGACGAGGATACCGCCTGGCATGCAGGGATAGTAAACCGCTCGAACTGGGCCTTGTATGATGGCACCAATCCCAACCGTTATACTCTGGGTATCGAACACGAGGGATTTGACGGCAGCCTAACCGAGAATCAATATCAGGCTACCCTCTGGCTTCACCAGCAGTTGATTGCCAAATGGAAGCTACCGGTAACCACCGACAATATTATCGGCCATTATCGGCTTGACAGTGTAAACCGCCCTAATTGTCCCGGCCCGAATTTCCCGTGGCAGAGACTATTTGCTGATTTAACCGGCCCCCCTACTATTAATATACATTATAATGGCCGGGTGATGCTGGGCTATGTTATTGAGGACCGTACTTGGGCGCCGGTACGTACTATAGCCGAGTTTATGGGCAGGACGGTCCAGTGGGATGCGGCCACTAATACAGCCCTGGTGCTGCCGGTTAACATTCCCATTATTCCGACAGCTGAGATAAAGGTTGTAGTCGGTTCGACCACCCTGCCCACCAAGGTGTTTAATCAAAGAGCCTATGCTCCCGTCCGTGCCCTGGCCGAAGCCATGGGACATCAGGTCAATTGGGACGCCGCCAACAATTTAGTGCTTATTATTTAGGACAGTAGATTAAGCTGTACTAAACAGTAAAAACCACCTGGCAATAAAAAACCAAGTGGTTTCTCTGGGGCTATTCTTTTGATTTAAAAAATTGTAAAGGTTAAGTTCAGTTGCTAAACCATTGGGTTACGTACAGGTAACGTCCGCTTTGGTAGAAGCCCAAACCGATCTTGTGATAGTTGGAATCTAGAATATTGGCTCTATGACCGCTTGAGTTCATAAACGCATTGTGAGCACCAATAACCGAAACATTCATGGCAATGTTCTCGCCGGCCGCCCGGTAAGCAATGCCAAGACTCTTCATCATTGCAAAGGGGCTGCCGTAGGTTGGCGAAGTATGCGAAAAATATTGGTTGATCGCCATATCTTTGGATTTGAGATAAGCTCCGGCGGAGAGCTTGTTATCGAGTACCAGGGGAGCCAGATTAGCTTTAGTCCTTTCAACATTGATATAACCCAGCATTTCAGCTTGCTGGGCGGTACTGTTCGCAACCGGAGCCGGAGTCGTTGCCGGAGCAGGCGCAGGTGTCGGTTGCGAAGCCGGTATGGGCGCCGGAGTAGGCGCAGGCGCCGATGCTGGTGCCGGTTCCGGCGCTGGTGTTATCGCCGGTGTTGGCACCGGCGTCGGTACTTGCATCTGAGCCGGAGATGATTGGTGAATATTTTTGTACCACCAATAATAAACGCGATTGCCGGTGTTGGCTAATACATACGCATTATTAGAATTGGGTTCTGAAAAGTACGCTTGCGAAGTATGTATCGGGACCAGGAGCGTGAATAAAAGCAAAGCGGAAATCATTAGTTTTTTCATAGTCTTTTACCTCCTTATGCTTTCAGCTACTTTCAGCCTTGGGAGCAGTCGATTCACCACCCTATCCGGGCCAAAACAGGTAGACGGCAATTGCCCCTCCTCCTACCACCTTTTTTGTGATTC
The DNA here is from genome assembly GCA_034927445.1 of Syntrophomonadaceae bacterium. Taxonomy (GTDB): domain Bacteria; phylum Bacillota; class Syntrophomonadia; order Syntrophomonadales; family Syntrophomonadaceae; genus PHAA01. Next base: position 32,293 of record JAYFPZ010000012.1, on the reverse strand, counting down.
TGCATCCCGTTTTCTCCTCAATTTATGATATAAAAAGATAGTAAGATGGTGAAAGATTGAACGGCTGATATTCCTACTACTTAATACTACGAATATTAACCTATAATTACGGGCTTATTGGAACTTAAGATTGCTGCGACGGTGAGGGTGATTGGTTTGAATGGCAGGAAATACCGGATTTGGCTGGGTTTCATACTGGTATTGGTTTTAATCTATGCCGCCTATGCCAATAGAATAAATATATTGCATATCTCCAATCTGGCAATGCCCTTATACCAGGAACCGCCTTGTGAATACCCGCAATTGGTTTCGGCCCAGGATCAAAATCAAAATGGCATTCCCGATTCCATGGATGTCGTAAGCGGAGCCCGCCAGGAGGTTGCCCGGGGAACAATTTATGACGGCGCTTACTTCCAGGGGGGATACCCGCCCGAGGGCAGGGGGGCTTGCACCGATGTTATATGGCGGGCCTTTAAAACTGCCGGGTATGATCTCAAAAAAATGGTAGACGCGGATATTAGAAACAACCCTCAGGCTTACGGAGCAACCGGTCGCAGACCGGACCCCAATATTGATTTCAGGAGGGTAAGCAATCTGCAGATATTTTTTCAACGCCATGGACAGGAGCTGACCCTGGATATTATACCGGGAGACGTTAATAATCTGGCCAACTGGCAGCCTGGAGATATTGTAGTGTTTGGCCGGCCCCTTGAACATATCGGGATTATATCTGATAAAAGGGGAATTGACGGGGTGCCGCTGATGATCCATAACTGCGGCCCCCAGGCCGGTGAGGATAGTTACTACTTGCAGAATTGGCCCAGCAGCAGGACCCATCATTTCAGATTTATTGAACTACAGGAGGGTTAACCTATATGAGGTTTTGCATAGTTCAAAAATACATCAAAGTCACTCTGTGGCCGTCATCTCAGGATGACATCTACTGAGCTAATTTGGCAGAAAACTATGCAAAATCCTCATATAACACCTTTTATATCAGGTTTGATTTCCATTTCTTATTTTGAACCTGCAATTTGTTCGATTAAAACCGGAGGATAACATGGAATTGGAATTTTAGGTAAACACTATACCTGAGCAACTTTTTAAAAATTATATTGGGCTTATTTAAGGAGGTTAGAGTATGGACCAGGAACAGGACTTCTACCAGAAATTACGCGTAAGATTTAAAGAATGGATGGCAACGGATGAAGGGCAAACCAGCAAGTGGGCCGAGTACCTGATGTTTGCTCCGGATCTGTTTCACCTGCTGTGCAAACTGGCAATAGACGATAATGTAGCCGCAGCAGACAAAGCCAAGCTGGCCGGGGCAGTTGTTTATTTTCTGTCACCGTTGGATTTTTTGCCTGAAGTTTTATTGGGCCCGCTGGGTTTTGCCGATGATGTGGTTTTAGCGGCATGGGTTCTGAATAATATGGTGAACCGCATTGATCAGGACATAGTCCGCAGCCATTGGGCCGGGGATGAAGACGTCCTCCAGGTTATCCAGCGTATTATTGCGGCTGCCGATCAAATGTTGGGTAGCGGATTATGGAACAAGATCAAACATAAGTTTTCTTAGTAACGGGGTACTGCTACCCTGACCGGGGGAAAAGCCCCAAGGCGTTTGGGGCCTCCAACGAAACCGCCATTGATGGCGGTTTTTTTACATTTTCTGCTTCTCTCCAAATCAAAAAGCCCCTTATCGCGAATGCCAATTTCTGATAAAATAACCCAATGGGGGTGTATTAATGGAAGACAAGGAACTGGACCTCAAGCAATTGTCAGCTGAATTGGAGTCATTGAAAATGCGCGTATCCAAGTTGGAGGTTCAGTTAATGCTTGCGGACATCTCTGCTCCAATGCCCATGGATGACGATCCCCCCAAAGTTAATACCGAAGAACGGACCCTATTGTCGCCTGCTGCGGCTGCTCCTCTTAACCCCTCGCGGCCTCACCGCTTGTCGGAAAATTTCATCGGGGGCAAATTGCTGAATCGTATCGGGGCTTTAATCGTAGTCTTTGCGGTGGCCTATTTCTTGAAATGGTCCTTTGATAATAATATTATCGGGGAACTGGGGCGCTGTGTGCTGGGTTTGGCCGCGGGCATCGGCATGATGGCGGCTGGTCAAATATACGTAAAAAAAGGCTATACCATGTTTTCCCAGGGTTTAACCGGCGCCGGTATAGCCGTAATCTATCTCTCTACCTATGCGGCGGTCAATTATTATCATTTGATCAGCCCCTATGCGGCCTTTGGCCTGATGTTCATTACAGCTATGACTGCCGGTATTATGGCAGCCGCCGGGAATATGAGCGGCACCGCGGCTCTGGCTGCCATCGGCGGTTTCCTGACACCTTTTCTGATGGGGCATCATTCCAGCCAAATGGTCCCGCTTTTAACCTATGTATTTATTTTAAATCTGGGGATTTTATTCCTGGCTTTATATCGACAGTGGTTTTTCCTGGACCTAATGGCATTGATCGGTACCGGGCTGGTGGCCTTGGCAGCCTACAACCTGGAATGGCAGATCTGGGCCGGACAGGCCTTTTTAACCGCCTATTTGTTGATGTTCATCGGGGTGGCGGGTCTGTATAACCATCGTACCCGTAGGGACAATCCCCTCCTGCTCCTGGCCGGGGGGCTGATCTTCAGTCTGTTTACCTTCTTCAATCTCCAGGAGAAGATGCAAGACTGGCTGGGATTGGTAAGTCTTGGCCTGGCGGCAATTTATCTGGGCACCTTTCTTTTACTACGGCTGCGCCGCCTGGGGACCGTATTCTTCACCCGGACCGTGTTGACCGTGGCCCTGACTTTCTCCCTCCTGACCCTTCCGGCTCAATTGCAGGGGGTCTATAATCAGATGGCCTGGCTGGCTGTAGCAGCCGTTTGCCTATACTTAAGCAGTGCCATCTCCAATAAATATGCCTATATTGTCGGCGTAATTGTCATTATACTTACGGGCCTGGCCGTCACTGCCGAAAGCCATCCCCGGCCGGTGCTCAATAAAACCACATTGATATTGGGCTTGAGCGCGGCTGATTGGTTCCTGGCTTTATGGGCAGCGGTTACAAATTATCCCCGGCAAAAAAAACTGGCCGCGGCCATAGCTGTAATTATCACCGGTATAGTCTTTTATCTGCTGCATTATGATATCAGCAATGCAATTTACTTCTATCAAACCAACCAGTCTTTTGCTTTCTTTATACCGATTAGCTGGGCTCTGGTCAGCAGTGTCATACTATGGCTGGGGGTGCGCCGGGATGATCCCTCCATACGCCTGTTCAGTCTACTGCTGTACGGGATGGTAATTTTCAGAACTGTTTTTTATGATTTACGGCAGTTGGATATTGTCTATAAGATAATGGTGCTAATGGTTATTGGCTTGATTGCTTTGGCCATATCTTTCTTCTATCAGCAAAGGATGAAAGGGGATGAGCTGCAATGAGCAGAAAAGTTTTGTCCATACTGGTGCTGACAATGTTGGTGCTGATACCGGCGGGCGGAGCTGTAAGCGCCATGCAGGAGAATTGGCAATACTTCAGGGAATTACCGGCAGCCAGCCAGGGTTTTGCTCTGATTAAACTGGATGCCGAGGTCATGCAGAATTGCCAGGAGAACTTTACTGATATCAGGATTACCGACCAACAGGGCAAGGAGATTCCCAGCCAGGTAATTCGGCCCGGGCAGGAGCAGTCCGTACATAGCCTTAACCTTATTAATGCGGTCGAATACGCTGACGGTACTGCAGTTGTATTTGATATGGGGGAGAATCCCCGCCCTCATAATCAACTGGTGCTTAACCTGGCGGAAAATGGAGACTACCTGCGCGAGGTGGAAATACTGGCGAGCAATGACGCCAGCAATTGGAGCAAACTGGGTGCGGGAAAGATTTTCTCCTATCAAAGTGAGCATTATAACCAGATAAATTATCCTACCAGTACCATGCGTTACCTGCAGGTTAATATCAGGAAAAAAACCGGCGAAAGCAGCCTGCGGGTGAATTCGGCGCAGCTCAAGTTCCTGTCCAGCAATGTCTATACCGGCAAGCCGCTCCCGGTGTCCGTCATCTCTAATCGTTCCGGCCCCAATACGACTGAAATAGTGGTCGACCTGGGCCTGCCCAACTATGTTATTACCAGTGTGCAGATCCAAAGCGCAGACAAGAACTTCGATCGTAACATCGTTGTTTCCAGCAGCAGCCAATCTGTATTTACTCAAGCCGAAAGCCAACGGGTTTCCGGCCGGATCATGACCTATGATTTTAACAATTACCGGTTAAACCAGGACAGCATAGCGGTTGGGCAATTTTGCCGGCGCTATCTGATGATATCCATCCTCAATGAGGATAGTCCGCCTTTAGATATCCAGGCCGTTAAGGTATATGGGGCTGCTCCCGCTTTTATGGCGGAGCTGGCTGCCCCCGGCATGCTTTGGTACGGCAATCCCCGGGCCGTGCTGCCCTCCTATGACCTCAAGGAGTATGCCAATTTAATTGCCAAAACTGATTTGCCGGTGATAGAAGCAGGCCCCCAGCAGCTTAATCCGGATTACCAGGCGCCAGTGCTGCCCTGGACGGAAAAAAACAAATGGCTGTTGGATACAGCCATTATCCTGGTGGCAGGCGGCTTTATAATTATTATTATGAGAAAGTTCAAACAATTGGCGCGAGATCCTGGAGAAGAGTAAATGAAACAGCCCTACATGCTTTCAGCGCCTGAACTGATCCCTACCTCTGCCGGGAAAGCCTCTATCCCCAAATCATAAGTATATACCCAGGGTTCGCGGACCACGTAAAAAGAATGCAGGTCAGTCTTATGGCTTTCATAAAGAATCGGCTCACTCAGTTCATCAGCCACCTTGATCAGATCCTCCAGGGATTCCAGGAAAATTTGATGGTTTTCGAAACCACGTGGGATCAAGCCTTGCGCGGTTGCGATCCGGTTTCCGTGCTTTTTCATTATTTGGCGCAGGGTTCGGTCGAGTGGGTCCTCTTTTTCGGGGATGCTGCCCCCCAGAATCCCCAGGAGCAGGAGAATCAGGAAGACGACGGCGCCCGTCGCCCCAAAACGTGAGGCTTTGACGCCCGGAACCTCCACCACCTGCTTCAGGTTGATAGTCTGATCTTTTTTATCGCTCAGGGCGCCGCCTACCACAAAGATATTGCCTTTAAGGGGAATGACCATTTGGGGAGTCACCTTGCCGGCGCTGGTGGTACCCGATTGGTTGTCCACATTGGCGGTGATATTGTAGATTACGGTTAGGTCTACGTTTTCGGTCGGATTCCTGAATTCGGTATTTACCTGGTCGGCAAAAGCCTTAAACTGGCTCAGATCGATCGGGATGACTTTATTGATCTCCGCCGTACCTTTATCAGTTGCATAGGGAGTGGATGATATTAACGGGGTAGTCTTTTGCCATACTATTACCTTTTCCTTTTCGCCCGCCTGGCTGCCTGCCTTTTCCTGGATAATATACCCGGTCAGGACCCCGATGACCTCCATATCCCCCTGGATGGAAGCGGGGGCGTCGCCGCTGATCCGGTAAGACAGCCGGGTCTCAATATAATCGGTTAGCGATGTGATATAGGCCCGGCCGGGTCCAGCCGTCTTTTCATCAAAGAAACTGTTGGGCCGGAGATGTACCTGGTAATCTACCTGGGCTTGTTGCGTATATTTATAGACCGGCACATCCTGCTCCGTCTGCAACGGCAGGCTGAAGTTCCTTAAAGCTGTCCCCGCCGCCACTGCTATCAACCCTATAAGTATGACGATAATTTTCCGGCGTACATTCTCTTTGATTGGCATTTTCACCGGGCCCCAACCTCCTCTTTCCTGAATCTACCGTTAATCTGAGTTTTTAAATCGTAGGCAATTGTCCGTTTATCAGAGCCCGCCATGCAGGATCCGGGCGGGCTGGCCGATTTTGGGCACCACCAGTACGACCTTGCCCTGAACCTTCTGCTCCGGAACCGGCTCAAGATCCGGGCCCGGGTTGGCGTCTCCTTTGGTGGTAAAGAACCGTTGATCGGCACTTTCTTGGACGGCCACTACCCGGTGGGTGATTTTCATCTGGTCGAGGGGGAACATAATGATGTCCCCCACCTCGACCTGTTTGTCGGTCTTATTTACGATAACCATGTCACCGGGGCTGATCAAAGGCTCCATGCTGCCGGTCATAATGACTTTGGGCTGGTAGCTGAAGACCCCCAAAGAGAACCAGACGATGAGAATAGCAGCCAGGCCGGTCAGGACCCAGGTCAGATGGCTGTCGTCGCGGCGGGCGGGCTTCAGGCTGCGGGACTCTTCGCCATAGATGCTGTGCACCATGACCAGCCCCAATACCGGGGTCAATACTCCCAGCAGGGTCTGGCTGATCCATTCACTATTAGGGAGAATAGGGGACAAGTACTCCAAGGCGCTTAGACCGCCGCGATAAATAATAGCCGGGAGCGGTCCTCCCAGCCAGGCCAGATAGCTTGCCAAAACACTCTGCCCCAGAGCCGGGCACAACTGCTGCCCGGTGAACTCGACCAAAGGCTTGCCCGGAGCTAATCGGGCGAAATCATTTACGGGAAAAGCCAGCAGGCCAAACAGCAGGGACACCAGAACCATACCCGGCAGCGGACGCCTGGCAAAATGGCGGTTGAGCAGCCAGGCCCGGCCCGTTTCAAAAGCCACGATAGCCGGGCCCTGAGTAAGAAGGTTAATCATGATTCCCATCAAACTGTGGTCATAGGGACTTTTGCCCAGGCTGCTCACGGCCCCCTGCAGCAGCATTCCCAGGAGAGAGATGACTACACACATCAAGGCCAGCCAGCCCAGCAGGCGTTTGAAGCGCAGCTTGCCCTGGGGGGAGGTTCCGGGCAGCCAGGCAACAAAAATAGCTACCACTCCCCAGACCATGGCGGGCATAACATAATTGCCTACCAGGGCGGACATCCTGAGGCCGACCAGCCGGTTGGTCAGCAAATAGCCGCTCAGGTAGAGCAAGAGCAGGATAATGGTATAGTTGGCTGGCTTGCTTGGCGCCGTAAGTTTGGGGCCAGGATTTAAAATGATCAAGCACTCCATTTCCCGGATTTACATATAAATATTGGGTTTGAGGATAATATTTGGCATATAATAGCAAAATTCCTGCCGGAAGAGCAATTTTGCTTCAAGTATTTAATGGCAGGCAAATATCCGGTCAAGCATAAGGGGGAGGAGTATAGACTCCTCCCCTCAGAGTGATCACTGATAAAATCAGGATTTAGTCGAATCTATTAACGATTTCGTTGGGCAGATCCAGAATATTGTTTTCGCTGTCTACCCCATTCCATTGGACTCCGTTGATTTTCAGCTTGAAAACGACGGTCTTATCCTGATTGGCAAGCATATTGGCAGTATCTCCAATGTGAATGCTGACCCTGACCTTGACCTTGTTGGATAAACCCTGGGGAGTCAGGGACGGATCCGTGGTATCGTGTACGTTGCCCTCCGAGTCGGAGGCCTCTAAAAGCTTGCCGAGGATATCTATGGTGCCTTTAGCCTCTTTCTCCTCAGGAGTGGTTGCGGTGTCCTCGGAGACGTTCCAGGTGATCCAGCCAGGCAAGGGTGCTCCATTGCTCTGGGTGGCGGTGATGCTCTGGATCTTTACAGGGACGCTGCCGTCGTTAACAATCCAGGCCTCGATCTCGCCCTGGTAATCAGGATAGGCGTTGTCTATAGTTACATATAAATCCCGGTCGTCGTTGCGCAGATAAGACGAGGGGGTGTCGCCGTCCAGAGCTATATGCCCCACATCCCTTCTGATGCCAGGAGCTTGCGGTTGATCGGTGGCGTTGGGATTGGGATCTCCATTTGCCAGCACTGCGGCAACGCTATCTTCACCATCCAGCAGATTAGTAGGGGAATTGCCGTGGTAGTCATCACCCACATCAGGTTCGGCCCACTTAAGGCTAACATTACCGGTCGAAACGGTGGCGTTCAAAGTAACGGTGTCTTGCCAGAGAGTTGCGTAGGCTCCTCCTAGGGCGGCAAAGGCGAAGATCATCACCAATGCCAGGATCTTAATCTTCTTCATTACACATCCTCCTTCGTTTGTTAATATATTACCAGCGGTGCTTTGCTTAACTGAGCACTGCAAGGTTTCATTAAGGAGCTGTTGCTGGTTCGATGGGGTCGTCGGCCTCTACCTGGACATAGCCGGATATTTCCAGGGTATCGGTCCAGCCGCCGGTATCTTCATAGATTTTGTTAAACTGCCGGCAGGGAATAGTGACTGAGAAGTTGTAAATCCCCGGCTCTTCGGCATCAACTGCAATCAATAATCTTCTATCCCAGGATTGGCCGGGATCCAATACTCCGTCAAAACCGTCGTTCCCGGCAGCGGGCTCATCCGATACCGAAAGCCCGGCATCGCTGCTGATCAGGGGTAAATCCGGTCGGTCGGTGATTAGCCGAACCGGGATGGTGGCTTCCTGGTTCAGAATGGTATACTCGATCTCCCAGGCGCCGGGCTCTTTGACCTGATCTATGGCTATATGGAGCTTATGATCATTATTTCCTGCCCAAGCGGTAATCCCGGAATCAATATCCCCATTCCCCCTGCCGGAAGAATCGTATACTGAAGAAAATACCACGTCTCCGTCCCGGGTCATATGGCCGGTTGTCGTGGTGGCCTTAAGGGTCAGGCTGTGATCCCACCAAGTTGCCCACGCCGGCCCCATCAGCCCGATACCCAGAACCAAGGCAGCGGCCATAACCAATAGCCAGACTTTGTTATTTTTTCTTCTCCGCGAAACTCTTATGTCAATTCCCCCCTTTCACTATATGCAAGCATCATTGCCGGAAGGGGTTCTGGATAAACTATAACCTGCAGCGGCGGTATCGCCTACACCCCCCGGTTTATAATCGCTGTCTACTATACAACACTTCTTTGGTTCTACTTTAGTACCAGATGGAAACAAGATCGCGGAGATTACCCGCCTTTATACCTTTATTTCACTCCCGGGATTCAGGCGGAGACTATATTTATAGACCTACCGGATAACCCCCGGTTTTGCCCAGGCCTTTGGAGAAAGCATACAGGGCCGCCTGGGTACGGTCGTTCAAATCCAATTTCTCCAGGATCTGGCTGACGTGCTTCTTCACCGTGTATTCAGTGACAAAGAGAGCGGCGGCAATTTCCCGGTTGGACATTCCCTGCGCCAGGGATTTCAAAACCTCCATCTCCCTGGGAGTCAGCTGCTCTAGGGGTTCGCTTTCCTCTACTTTTATCATGGAATGCATGAGGACCGGGTCCAGGTAAGAACGCCCTTTGAATACCAGACGAATGGCGCTCAATAGTTCTTCCGGCAAAGCCTCTTTAAGGACATAACCTTCCACCCTTTCCCCCAGGGCCTGCTTGACCTCAGCCCGTGCGCCGCTGGATGAAAGTATAATAAAGCGGCAATTGGGAGCTGCCAGGCGGCCTTGCCTGATGATGTCCAGCCCATATTCGCCGGGCAGGCGGAGGTCTACCACCGCTATATCCGGCTGCTGCTGCGCCAATAAAGCCAGCCCCTGATCGCCTGAACGCGCTGTGCCCACCACCTCCATATCATCCTGGGATTGCGCCAGAGCTGCGATACCGTGCAGTACCAGGGGATGATCGTCAATCAGGACCAGCCTCATCACATGAACGCCTCCTTTAAGCTTTCCGTATGTATTTTGGACCTGGGCACCGAACAACGCACCAGGGTCCCTTGAACAGCTTGACTTTTTATTTCCAGTTTCCCGTCAAAGCGGGCGGCAATCTGTTTCATATTTTTTATACCCAGGCCTGGACTCCAGCTATTAGCCGTTTCACCCATAAAAGCACAGCCGTTGTCCTCAACCTCCAGCACAGTTATTACCGGAGTCATGCCTAAAGCAACCTTCAGTTGGCTGCAATGCCCGTGACGAATAGCATTACTGCAGGCCTCTCTGACGATGCGGTACAATCCTTTGCGCAGAGCCGGGCTGAGCAGGTCTTCGCTCCCTTCCGCCTGAAGATCCACCTGGATGCTGTTTAAGCGGCCCAACTCATCCAGATATAAGGCCAGGTTGTCCACAAAGAGGCTTTCACCACGTTTTGCAGGATTCAAGCCGTAAATGGAGGCGCGCAGCTCCGCGGAAGCCTGCCGCGCCGTATCTTCCAAAAGCCGTAATTGCTTCAGAATACAATCATCCTGAATACGGGAGCCTTCTTGGGTAAGGGTGTGCAAAGCACAAACCATACTGAACAGATATTGGGAAACTCCGTCATGAATCTCGTTGCTGATCCGGTTTTGCTCCTCGCTGACCAGCAGGCGTCCCCATAACCGGTCGGTTTTGAGGCGGCCCATAATAATGCCCCCCAGTTCTGCCAGAAATACGAGGGATTTCATGCTCTCCCCCTGATTTTGCCCGTTCCAGGGCGGTTCAAGGTAAGCCAGGATCCCGCAGTACTCACCATGGGAAACAATCAGACGGGCAACCAAATGCCCCGAGGCAGGGCTGACCAAATGAATTGATTCCTCCCGTCCGGGGGTGATATTTTTCCATGCCCGCTGCATTTCCTTTTCCCAATCAATGCCGTCGTTTTCCGGACGGTTGGCAACCCGCAGCAGCGGATTTTTCAAGACTGCTCCCTCCTCCAGATTCCGGCGCAGCATACAGGCGGCGGGTCGTTCGCAGAGACGGGCGGCATAGACCGCCAGGACTTCGGCCAGCTGCCTATGATCTTCGCTGCTGGTAAAGACCTCCAAGGACTGGTACAAGGACGAAATGTGCTCCAGGGAGCGCTCGGCGGCGGCATGGGCCTGATTGAGCCTTTCATAGGCAATAGTGAGCTGCTTGAATAAAGCGGCGGCCACCTGCACTAATGAGGTGGAAAAAAAATAGACCAGCAGCACGCTCATATGCGCGGCTACAAAAGAGAAAAATGAACCGTTTATACCGGGATAGACGGCGCTGGCCGCCATGGCCGCGGCCAGAAATACACCTAAAACTCCCCAGCAGACAAAGCCCGGCAGGAATACCGCGGCAGCGATGACGGGATTCAGAGCATACCAGGCAAAAGGGCTGTCCAGTCCTCCGGTAGGCAGGAGCAGCAAGGCGATTCCGATACTCTCAATCACGATCAACCGGGACAGGAAATGCAGGTTTATATCCCGTCTGGCTTTGGGCACCGTAGTATTATTCCGTAATTTCTGCAAACCCGCATCGTCATACAGACTCTGAGCCAGAAGCGTAGCAGCCAGCATAGTGATTACGACCATAATTTTTATGCTAAAAGGCGCTTCCAGCGGTTCAGCCAGGTAAAACGCCGAGGTAAGGAAAAAAAGCAAGAAACGGATTGAACCCAGTGCATGATGTAAAAGCTGTTCAGGAACTATTTCCTGGTTTTGAATTTTGGAGAAATGAACGGACAGGGCAGGGATAAAGCGGTTGACGAAATCACGCCCGAAGCTGAATTCCGTAAGCGACTTTGCCATGGTAATTATAACGTTTCGCCTCCTTTGGCCTATGCTCCATCAGTACCCAAAAGTCTACTATCAAAATACTACTTGAGGATACTAAGCGCCTATTACCCGAAAGGGCGAAAAATATTAACCTCAGCTGAACCATGGAAAATAATCATTGCCGCTGCGAATTACATTATTTCCCAGTCATTCGGACGGTTAACCGAAAACTGGTATTAATTCTTGATTAGGACTCGTTATACAGGTTGGTAGGCATAATATGAGGAATTACGGGATATGCGGGAAATTGCCCGTTGCTATAGCCAGGCCCTGGGTCTAATCCGGTTGGTAAAAATTCATACTTTTTTCATTTATTGGATTAGACAGGCTTAGACAAGGGAAAATACCGATGCCGGAAAACCGCCACGGCAGGGAGCGGGCGGGTAAAGCATGGCGGCAGATCAAGCCAGTTGGTCATAGTGGGTGAAATCATTGCTGAACAATAAAGCCATGGCCTCGGAACGGTTGTGAACCTCAAGCTTGCGAAACACATTGCGGAGATGAGTCTTGACGGTTGACTCGGAAAGGCATAGGTATTGAGCAATTTCCTGATTGGAAAAACTCTTGCCCAATAGTCCGAGCACCTCCCGCTCACGGCAGGTAAGAGTACCCATAGCGTCAAGGTTTTTATCGCGATGTTCGCAGTTTATATCGCGAGGGTTTATGCGGGGCAGGCAGAGCAAGCCGGCAACAACGATCAACTCAACCGCATTGACGATCTGCCGGGGCAGGAGCCGCATGGGCAGACAGCCTCGAACACCGCAGTTGATCAGTTCAAACATATCAAAACGGCTGGGGTTATCAACAATAGCTATTTGCAGGAGCATAGGGCAGTTGGTTTTTAGTTCTGTCAACAGGGGAAGATTGCTCAGGTCATCAATTTTTATTACGGCGACATCAGGTTGGATTTGCATAGCTGACCTAATTAAATCATCGAGAGGAACATTCTCCGTTACTCTGAATATATTATTTTCATTAAAGGCGGCAGCAAGGCTTTGAGAATAGAGGGGCGAATCACTGACCAACATTACTTTAAACTGACTCATTGCTAATCCCCATTCAGAAACTAATTAATACATTTATATAAGATAATATCTCATCCACCATATAATGGCAACCGATTTATGTTAGGCCGGTCCGGGAAATCACAACCTGCTCCGGCCTCAAACCAATAAGCCGGTTTAATTCAAAGTATAAGAATGTTGCATTAAACACCCTATTTGTATTCATCATAGCTGTAGCCGGCGATATCCACCCTGGTATCATAAACCCGGCTGGGCCTGATCACTTCCTCTTCCACCGGGCGACGGAATTGGTCCGGATGGCTGCGCGCGCAGGCGGCGCACATGGTGGTGTTTTGCAGGCGCTCTAACCGGCCTGGCTCAATGGGCTTGCCGCACAGTTCGCATATGCCGTAGGCACCGCTCTCATAGCGTAACAGGGCATCATTTAATTTTTTCATTTCAAATTCGAGCATATCCAGCAGACCAACCTCTTTCTCTCTTTCAAAGGTATCGGTGGCAACATCGCCCGGATGCTGGTCATAACCGGAGAGTTCGTCGGTTGCCTCGGATAATGGTTCCTGCAGGATCTCACGCTTGCGCTTGATCTGTTCTTCAATTTCCTGTTGGCGCGATAATAATGCCTGGTAGTAGTCATTTGGGTCCATATGTTCATCCTCACAATCTTTGTAAACAGATTCGTTTCAATATATTATTTGTGATTGCCAGGTTGAAAATACATCAACGCACCAGGTGCTTAAAAAAGAAATAAACCCTATAATTGTATTTTAACATATGATATAATTAACATATGTTAAAAATGGAGGAGTTAAAAATGTCAATTAATCACGCAGTCCTGGGACTCCTGAGTATAAAGCCCTTCAGCGGCTACGACCTGAAGAAACTGATTCAGGATTCTTTTTTTATGCCCTGGTCGGGGAATAACAATCAAATCTATAAAGCCTTGGTTGAACTTCATGATGAAGGCCTGGTGAGCAAAACCGTTCAGCATCAGGAAAGCTCCCCGTCCAAAAAGATTTATGCTATTACTGCCAAAGGATCGGCAGAATTAAAAAAATGGATGCTGGCGGTGCCGGATGCCCCTGAGTTCAAAAAAATATTTCTTATCCAATTGGCCTGGGCTGACCAGTTGGACCAGGAAGAAATAGAAACGATGCTGTCCCAATATGAAAAGGAGATAAAAATACAAATATTGATCCGACAGGAGAAAAAGGTGAGAGGGAGTTTTTCTCCGGACCGGACCGAGCGGGAGACATATTTATGGGATATGATCCATGATAATTTAGTTTCATCGTTAAATTATGAACTATATTGGATAAAAAAACTGCGGCAGGGGCTCCGCCGCTTTGATAAGGAGGATAACAACCATGAATTATCGAGTAGTTGAAAAGAACAACCGGAAATATATTGATTGTTTTGCAGCTGCCTCTCCTATTCAAAATGACCGGGGAGCCTTGGAACTTATTGCCTTATGCGGAGAAAACCGTACCGATCTATTGATGATCAACGCTGAAGCGCTGGCAAGTGATTTCTTTGATCTCAAAACCGGGGTGGCCGGGCAGATTTTGCAGAAACTTGTTAACTACCATATTAAAACTGCTTTCGTTATAATTGATGAGATGAGAATCAAAGGCAGGTTCAAAGAGATGATTAACGAATCCAGCCGGGGCAATAATTTCAGGGCTTTCGTCAGCCATGCCGCAGCCGAAAAATGGATTCTGAGTCAGTCATAGACTACCAGGCTTTAGCAGATTTGTAACAAATGAAGGAGTGAACATTCGTGACCACCGTAACACTAGGAAATACAGGAATCATTGCAAGCAAAAATGGATTTGGAGCCCTGCCCATTCAACGCATCGGCTCGGATGAATCATCCGCCATCCTGGTGAAAGCTTATCGAAACGGCATTAACTTTTTCGATACGGCAAGGTTTTACACCGACAGCGAAGCCAAAATCGGTGAGGCCCTAAACGGGGTGAGAGACCAGATTTACATTGCCTCCAAGACTATGGCGGCCAACCCGGAGGAGTTGCGGGAGCAGCTGAACACCTCCCTCCGCGCCTTGCAAACCAGCTATCTTGATATTTATCAGTTCCACAATCCCAGCTTCTGTCCTAAACCGGGGGATGGGAGCGGGCTTTATGAAGCCATGCTGGAGGCCAAGGCCCAGGGCTTGATCCGCCATATCGGTATTTCCAATCATAGACTCCCGGTTGCGATCGAGGCCGTGGAATCAGGGCTATATGAGACCCTGCAGTTCCCTTTCAGCTATCTGGCAGCCGACCGGGAAATAGAACTGGTCAAGCTGTGTCAGAAGCGGAATGTCGGGTTTATTGCCATGAAGGCGCTGGCAGGCGGACTTATTACCAATTCCGCCGCCGCTTATGCCTTCCTGGCCCAGTTCATCAATGTCCTGCCCATTTGGGGCGTTCAAAGAGAAAAGGAGCTGGACGAGTTTATCAGCTACGCTGAGAATCCCCCGGCCCTAAATGAAGAGCTGACCGAGGTTATTGCAAACGATAAAAAGATGCTGAGCGGCGGATTTTGCCGGGGATGCGGATATTGCCTGCCGTGTCCGGCGGAAATTGATATTCCTACTTCAGCCCGGATGTCGCTGATGATAAGACGTGCGCCCACTTCTATATACCTGAATGAAGAATGGCAGGAAAAGATGAGAAGGATTGAAGACTGCATCGAGTGCAATCATTGCAAAGATAATTGCCCGTATGGACTGGACACCCCCCAGCTTTTAAAAGGCAATTGGGAGGATTATCAGAAAAATATATGAGGGCCGGTTGGTAGTGAGCGATACCTCAGCCTTGGTTCAAAATAGACCCGCATCAGCTATGAATTATCCCCAAAAATCAACCCGGTTTCACATAGGTATTTTCGGAAACATTCCCAATAACCTGTGTGAACGGCCGGCAGGAAGCCAAAAAAACAGGTACCATCGGATTCGTTCGGTGGTGCCTGTTTTTTATGGTTTAAGTCCCGTCATTTTAGCTGTCTAAGCCCAGTAATTTGGATACAATTCCACGATTATCCGCTGTTGGGGGAGGTGCATTTTTCGAAAACGGGTGTACTTTTACCCCCAAGCGTGAGGGGAACCAATACTACATATTATCTGCATTTAATTTATACATTTTTGTAAATAATAAAGCAATATGATTCTGCATACGGCAAAACCAATGAGGCGGTGATAAAGATGGAATTAACATCTGAAAATCTAAAGACGATTCTGGGCCAAAGCCATGATATGGTTTTTACAGAAATATATATTAACGGAAACTCCCAAATTACTGCAACCTTATTATTCGTTGACGGGCTCATTGATAAATATGTAATTAATAATGACATCCTGAAGCCGCTCGAGCAGGAATCAAAGCTGAGTAAAATTAGAAGAACCAAAGATATCATTGAATTGATCAATCATGGCGTGGTATATCATCACCCGCAAAAGATCAGAAATAATGTGGATGATGTTATAAATGATGTACTCACCGGCAGCACCGCTTTGATTTTTGACGAGGAAAAGACCGCTCTAACCTTTGATGCCAAAGGTTATGAAAAAAGGAGTATCACTGAGCCGACCAACGAAAGCGTCATCAAGGGAGCAAAAGACTCCTTTGTTGAGGATTTAAGAACGAATACCGCCACGGTCAGGAATAAGATACGGACTAAGAACCTGGTGATTCAAGAAACCATCATAGGAAAGCAGACTTTAACGCCGGTCGCCCTGGTTTATTTGGACGGCATTACCAATATGGAGTTGTTGAATGAAGTTAAGCAAAGATTGGATAAGATCGATATTGATGGGGTGACCTCAGTAGGGTTTATTGAAGAGTACATTATAGAAAGGAAATATTCTTCTTTTCCCCAGGTAATCAGTACGGAAAGGCCGGATAAATTTTGTGCCAACATACTTGAAGGACGGGTAGGAATCATCATTGGGGGATATCCTGTCTCCTATATTATCCCCGCTACCTTAGCGCAATTTTTCCAGACTCCCGAAGATTATGCTCAAAATTATACGAACGGTTCTATTATAAGAGTTTTAAGATATATTCTGCTATTGTTTACCCTGCTTTTACCTGCAGCCTATATTGTACTGGTGCAATTCAACCAGGGGATGATACCAAGTGAACTGGCTTTTTCTATCGCTGCTACCGAAGAAGGGGTCCCGTTCCCTTCATTTATACAGGTAATCTTTATGGTTTTGGCCTTTGAAGCACTCCAGGAAGCAGGAATCCGCCTTCCCCGAACCATTGGTCAGATCGTCCCGGTTGTAGGCGCGCTCATAGTCGGTGACGCGGCCGTGAAAGCCAATATGATTTCCCCTATTGTCGTCATTGTAATTGCAGCCACAGTAGTAGCCAACTATACCATGCCGAATGATGATTTCCGCCTGGCCTTAAGGATATGGCGGTTTTTGATTATTATACTCAGCAGCATATTGGGACTGCTGGGACTCAGTCTGGGAATCATTTTTCTTTTACACTATCTTTGTAAAATTGAAACCTTTGGGGTTCCTTATCTTTCTCCCTTTGCCGGAATTTATAAGGAGGAGCTTAAAGATACCCTGATTCGTTTCCCGCTGTCATGGTATAAAAACCGGCCTTCAACCTTAAAGGTTACCAACCCAAGAAGACAGAAATAATGAAGGGTGTATGAATGAGGAAAATCCTGTTTTACATTTTGAACTTAATCATAATAATGACTTCCACCGGCTGTGACGGTGTTATAAACCATAAAAATATTGATGAAATCCTATTTGCCCGAGTAATCGCCGTGGATAAATCAGATACCGACAGCGGCAATGTCAAAATTACCGCAGCCTACCAGGTACCGGCGGGCGGAGAGGCAGATGATTCCTCCTCCAAGAAAACTCAGTCTGCGGTGATAAGCTCGGAAGGGAGAACTGTATTTGATGCCGTCAAGAATGTTAATTCATTCTCGGATAGAAAAATATTTTTGGGACAGGTTGATTATATCTTGTTTAGTGAAGAGGTTGCAGCAGATGGATTGCTCCAATATATGGATTTCTTTGCGCGGTACTATGAGGTAAACCTGAATACGGATATTTTTATCGTAAAGGGGACTACCGCCCAGGCGATTTTAGACGCGGCCGGCAAAAGTGAATACTTCATATCCAAATACCTAAAAAACCTGCTTGGCAATTCCCAGTATTTATCGATATCCGGGGCAATGAAATTAAAGGATATTGTAAGGACGTTGGACAAAAGTTATCTATCCCCCTATATCCCCGTAATCAGGCTCAAAGAAAGCTCGGATCAAGAGAAGGAACACGATATTGAGATGGACGGATATGCGATTTTTGACGGAGAAAAACTGGCTGGTTATCTTACCGGAAAAGAGGCAAGAGGGTTGAACTGGGTGACGGATAGGATCATATCCGGGACCATCATAGTCCAAGGGAATGATGGAAAAGACATAGCTTTAGAGATCCATTCTTCCAAAACCAAAGTTAAGCCTGTATTTGAAAATGGCGAACTGATGATTACGATTTCGGTTGATATGTCCAGCAATATAAGCGAACAGACTTCACCGGAAGATATCTATAACCAGCAAACTCTGGAGTATTTAAAAAGTCAGCAGGAACAGACGATCAGACAGGAAATCGCAAAGGCCATGGCATTCGCGCAGGAGAGGCGTGCGGACGTCTTTGGCATCGGAGATATTGTATATCACCAAGACCCAATTAAATGGCAAAACCTGCAAAGCAACTGGTTGGAGACGTTCGCCAACCTGGCAGTCAACGTGGAGGTTATCTCGGAAATTAAAAGAACCTTTATCATAAAACAGCCTACAAGGAGTGAAATATTTAAAAGCGCATGATTTTATTAATTGTATTACTCATTGGGGTCAGCATTGCAGAAATAAAAATGCATATTAAAAAAGGGCAGAAGAAAGAAATGGCAGTTTTTTTAACCTCGGTATTGGCCGCATTGGCCATGGGGGTCTATTATTTGTCCAATCCTCACCGCAGCAGTTTTACGGAAATACTTTTAGATATGCTGCAAATACCGCATTAAGAGGAGTAAAAACCTATGATGGAAGGTAAAAATACCATGTCCGTCAGGCGGGCGTTGCTTTTGTATATGACAATCACCTTCCCTTTGGCGCAGAGAATCATCCCTATTTATTCCGCCCGGGAAGGAAAACAGGCAGGGTGGCTGTCACCGGTTATATCCGCTGTCTTTTTAATAATGTTGGTTCTGATTGTGAATCGCCTGTATAAAAATTTTGACGGCATGTCTTTGATGGATATTGTCTATGGGATTACGGGTAAAGTGATTGGAAAAATCATCTGTGGGCTTTGGGCTCTATGGGTTTTGATAGAGCTTTGCAAATTTGTACGGTATTTTGCCGAGCGAACGGTTTCAACCATCATGACCGGCCCGGAAATCCATATATTAATCGGCCTTATCCTGGTAACCGTGGCCATATGCCTGTACTCCAGCATCATCGTTTTATGCAGGATGAATGAGATTGTTTTCCCCCTCATCATCCTTACCTTCTTTGGGTTCGCCTTAATGCTCGTTCCCAATATCAATATTTCATATTTAACCCCCATAAGCTATTTGGATATCATTCCCGTTTTTAAGGCGAGCATAGGCACTACCGGCATTTGGGCGTATTACTTGATTATATTCTTTATCAGCGACGGATTCACTAATAAAAAGTATTTAAAAGCGGAAAGCATAAAAGCGGTACTATTTTTATCTGTCATAACCATTATACTGAATATCATCATTATCGGAGTTTTTGATTACTCTGTCGTAGAACGGCTGCCTTCCCCATATCTGGCATCCATTAAAGACATGTCGGTATTTAATACCTTTCAAAAAGCGGAGCCGATTGCGGTAGCTTTATGGGTAATCGAGGATTTCATCTTATTTTCTGTATTTGCCTATGCCTTTTTAAGCATATTAAAATCGTTGTTGAGCTTATCGGATGTTAAATTTTTAATTATGCCCATGCTAATTTTTGTTTATTTCTTTAGTTTATTTATTGCCGAAAGCAGGTTTGAGCTGGAGAACTTTTCAAATATCATAGCCATACCGACGAATATTATCCTTTTTATTATATTGCCGGTAATTCTGTTGATTATAGGAAAAATACGAAAGAAAATATAAACCGCTCAACTAAACTTTGTCCGGATGCATCTTTTTGCAGCAGGAACAACAAGTCGGCTATCGGTGCATTAGGGAATTTTAGTGGATTCAGCATCTTGCTTGCTTGCCTTTTCATCCGGATCTGAGTCGAAACTATGCTTCGACTCATAAGTGGATAACCGCAGACACCGGGGGCATTTAATCTGGGCTATCCCATCCAATACCCCCAAAAATTTGCCGCAGAGTGGGCATATCATCTCATTCATAGGGAGGGTCTCCTTTAATTTTATCAGGCCCGCCTCGCGGTTAATCCGGCTTGGACATCAGTGTAAAATATGGTCGGGGCCATTTTCCTCATTTATCAATTCTGCCCGTATCAGCAGGAATTCTTTTATGATCTTCAGTAACCCCAGATCTTGATAATCGGTTAATTTATAAAGCATTTTTGTTTCCTCCTCCATTAGATTAAATAAAGTTTGATCAAGTCTAATATGTATATGCAATAAATCAACGCAAGATGTATGCCAATAAATGTGAGCGGTACAAGCCCGTAACAACGGACTTAATAATTTTGAAGCATGAATTATGTCGGAATAAAATTCAATTGAGCAGCTTATCTTTTCCTCAATTGTTTAAACCAAAGCCAAAAAATTGAGCTTCCGATCGATCAGGCCAATAATCCATAGTCTTTGGTCAAAATTCCAATAGTCGACATTTATACGGGCATATTAATAATTAAGCCGATCAGTAATTTACTCCCCCCAACCTGCCACAGCAATTTTTAATCAGATAAAATCATACAAATTCGGATCCTGCCATCAGGAATCATCCGATAGGCCGTACTGCTTTAACTTCTTGTATAACGAGGATATATCAATATTGAGAACACTCGCGGTTTTGGTTTTGTTGTAGTTAGTATCGGCAAGTGCCTGAATCAGAATCTGCTTTTCATAATCTTTCAGCAGTGATTTTAAGGTGCTGGATACCATAGGGATTTGGGGCTCGGGTTGGATCTTCATGAAGCGTAATTGCTTGGTGGTAATTGTACAATATTCTCCCATATCCGCCACCAGCATTGCTCTTTGCAGTACATTTACCAGTTCCCTGATATTGCCCGGCCAATTATATTGGCTGAGTAGTTCCACAGCCTCGTCCGATATGGCAGTGACATTGGTTTTTAAGTCGATGTTTAACTTGGGGATGAAGTGATTGATCAATAGGGGGAGATCCTCGATTCGTTTTCTTAAAGGAGGAATTTCCAGAGTCAGAACGTTGAGACGGTAAAACAGGTCTTCCCTGAATTTTTGCTGGTTTATCATTTCTTCCAAATTGCGGTTGGTTGCGGCTACAATCCTGACGTTAACCCGAATGGGCTGATGGCTGCCGACCCTTTCAAATTCCCTTTCCTGGAGAAATACGAGCAATTTGCTTTGCATGGTCAGAGACATCTCCCCAATCTCATCCAGGAAGATGGTGCCGCCGTTGGCCAATTCAAACTTACCCGGGCTTCCCCCTTTGCGTGCTCCGGTAAAGGCGCCTTCTTCATAGCCGAACAGTTCGGCTTCCAATAGATTTTCCGGTATGGCGGCGCAGTTGACCCGGATAAATGGCATCCGGGAACGGCTGCTGGTTCCGTGTATGGCTTGGGCGAACAGTTCCTTGCCGGTCCCGCTTTCTCCGTTGATTAATACGGTGATGGACGGATGGAGGGCAGCCGTCTGGGCCAGGTACTTGACCTCCTCAATATTGGGAGCCTGCCCCACAATATCCTCAAAAGAATAACGGGCGGACAGCAGGCTGCGGACCTCATCCTTGTACATGTTGAGCTCTGTCATGAGGTTGTTGACCAGGTCCCTGGCATCCAATCTATCCATGAAGAGGCTATAGGCAAAACATCCAGTCAATTCACCGTTGCGAATTAAGGGCAGGGAACAGGCGATCATCATGTGGCCGTTCAGCGACCAGTTATAACCGACAATAGCTTTACCGGTTTTCAGTACTGTCAGGGTGCGGCTATCCGGCGTGATCTCCCCGATATATTTTCCAACAACCTCTTCTTCCTTTTTTCCCAGTATGTCCAGGTAAGTCTTATTAATAAACTCGACCATACCATCCTTGGAAACAATCACTGCAGTCATTGCGTTGGTGTCCAACACCTCGCGTACCAATAATTCTGGTGCCAACGATTTACCCTCCGCTCAAATCGTAACTTAGTTACACTAAGCATAAATACGACAACTTAATCCATAATTCCTCTTTAATATAAAAGTATCAGTTGAAAATTGGCGATAACTGGCAGTTGACCGTATCGAAAGTGTCTTGAATCTTAAATCTTGGAGCCTTAAACCGTATTCCTCAACATGTGAAAAATATCTTATACCTAAAAATAAAAGTTATTTTCAGCCCCATGAAGTATAATATCAGGTAAGAATTACTAACATCCCATGTATTGCTGCATTCAATTATTCAACGATTGCTTCATTTCAACTATAATGACCCTCCAATGAAATAGTTATTCTGAATCTTGGTATCGACGGAGATTGTATTTAAAATAAGGAGAAGAGAATTCTTTAGTTTCCATCAGGAGTATGCAGAAGACCATAACCAAAGTAGAGGCAGACTTTCACATACCACCCAGTTTAAATAAAGGGGAAGTATATATGAAAGATATTACTTGGTTAATACTTGGCATTCTGGCCGTATGGCGGGTCACCCATATGCTTTCTGCCGAAAACGGCCCTTTTGACATTTTTGCCCGTCTGCGTAGTTGGTTGGGAGAAGGGGCTCTTGGAAATCTTATGGACTGCTTCTTATGCCTGAGCGTTTGGGTCGCTGCACCTGCAGCCGCACTGGTTGCTGCCGATTGGAAAGAAGGCATTCTTATGTGGCTGGCTATGTCCGCTGGTGCCATATGGCTTGAAAGATTTTCATACAATAAATCAGAAAACCAGCCGGCCGTCTATTATGAAGAATATGAAGAAAGAGAGATAGATGATGAATTGCTGCGGAAATCAGAGAAGGCAATTCAGGTATCGGGAGACTAGTGCTCCCCCTGCCCCAATTGCCTTTGAATACATAGGTAAAACCTCTGCGGTTGTCATTGGCGGTGCAACCGGTAAATACTATACCTTTGCGTTCCCGGGAGCTCGAATTGTCGTCGACCCCCGTGATATCCCCTCTCTGCAAACAGTCCCGATCCTGCGTCCGAGCTGGTAGAAACTAACCTGTTTTACCTGAATAATCCGCTTGACTTATATCTCTTCGACCGTGCCTTTGTGTAAATTCATGATTATATCCCATAAATATCCGGGAAGCAAAAAGCCGCGCATTCCGCGCGGTTACTTTTTTTCTTTGATAAAACTGTTAAGGAAGGCTTTATGACGGATAACTATTATATAGTCTGAGTGGCTTAGTTATCCGTCAATGCCATTATTTAAGCAAAGACTACCCTAGGCAATAATATTAAAATGCAATATATAGTTAGACAAACCGGAGCAATTTGAAAGGAGGTAAACACTCCCAATTATACTGTAATTAGTCATTACATAAGGAGGTAAAATATTGATCGCCATTTTTCGAAATAAACCAGTTGTAATTGTTTTAATCCTGGCCATCCTGGTAAGTTCAGTTTTTATAATAAATAAACCGGTTGTGGCAGCTGACTTTAAAGATCTGAATCAGTGTGCGGATTATGCCAGGCCCGCGGTGGAACGTCTCGCCCAAAGCGGCATTATAAGCGGGTATGATGGATATTTTTATCCCGAGCAAACTGTTACCCGTGCCCAAATGATCACCTTAATTGTAAAGTCTCTAGGGTTAGATAACATCTCGCCAGAACATACCGATACCTTTAAAGATGTTCCCTCAAACCACTGGGCCAACAAATATGTTGAAATAGCTTCCCAATATGGGATTACCGGCGGGGTTGCCCCGGATGAATTTGGAGTAGACCAAACCTGCACCCGCGAACAAATGGTAACCTTATTTGTGAATACATTTAAATGGTTGGACGAAGAGTTTACTGATACATCCTTCGGTCTTATCGATCTTACCAAATATACCGACGAAGCTCAAATTTCATCCTGGGCCCGTAATTCGATCTCCTTTTCAGTATATACGGGCTTAATCAGCGGAACCAGCGCCACTACCATAGGACCTAAAACAGGGGCGGAGAGACAACAGGTTGCGGTATTGATTGATAATTTTATGGGCAGGAAGGATAATATCCTACAAGATATGCAAGCTCAGCGTATTTTGGGAAAAACCATCCTGGAGCAGGTTAAAGGTCAGGGTATAAGCAATACCGGAGACTTGGACATCAAATTAACCCTGCCGCAGATAGGTTCTGATTTACCTGGAGAAATCAATATAAAAGCTCATGTGATTAATGAAATGGTATGGTCCGATATGTTACATCAGTCCGTAAGCGCAGACATTACCGGTCTGCCCATTGATGGTTATTCAAAATTGGATGCGGAACAATATTTCGTAGACGGAGTTTTGTATCAGAAGATACCGGATAAGAACAACCAGCCTAGTTGGGTACGGACTTCATCGTCGGAAGTTCCTGCGCTTGGCAATTTAATGCAAATCATAGAGAACGCCCAGAGATCAAAATTATTATTACCGGATGAAATTCACCAATCAGGCCAGGTAAAGGTTGAAGATGAAATCGTAAATGGAACCAATGGTCACAAAATTTCCTACGAGGGACAAATTACGAATGTATCTGGATTGCTGGATAAAATACTGACAGCCGCTCTATCTGCTGGTGTGGATACTGGGAAATTCGAAAATATGTTGGATCGTATCAAGCAATCAGTCAAGTCAATCAGCTTCTCTGAGACTTTCTATGTCGGGGAGGACAACCTGATATACGGAAGTGATTTAAGCATAACGATTGATACCAACAACAGCAATGACCTTCCTATCCAGAATATAGTATTAACCATAAGCACTGATAATTACAAATACCAGGACATCAGCATAGTATTACCCGCTGAAGCTCAAGAGACTCCTTAAACCGCAATGGTTTATTGAGCTGTTGCCTGGCGACGTGATCTTAATTTAATAAGGTTCAGAAAACTAATAAGGACTGAGTTCATCCAGGACTCAGTCCTTTTAGTTTGCTCTTTTTGCTTTTGCTTGCGCCTGCCTCTTTAGGCTGTATCCCTATGAGTCAAGAAGACCAAGAGCCTTTGGGCTCTTTTAAGCCAGTGGTCGAAATAAGGCGAAAGGAGGTAAAAGCATCTTTTTATAGAAGTATGGAGAAAAAGGAGGGGATAGGATGGGGCCCAATGTAAGTATGGGAGTAGGAATAGGGTTTTTCTTGCTATGGCTTATTATGATGGTTGGTGGTATAGCTGCGGGAGTACTTTTAATTGTTGCTATATGGAAATCAATGAAGGCTTTTGAATCATTAGCCAGATCAATGCAAGATATTTCATTGACATTACAAGCTCAATCAAAGAAAATACCTGAGGTGCCGGAAGATAAGGAGTTAAAATAAAAAATTACAGCAAAACCCTTGAAAACGTGTTATTAATGAATCATAAAATTTAACAACAATACATTTAGAAACCTTCCATAATAAAAACGTTATCAAACGATAACGTTTTTATTGATATTATTATAGTTAAAGTGTTATACTTATTTTGTAAAGGTTGGTGGATTTGGAGGTGTGACACTTGGAATCAGCTGACGAAAAGCAAATTAAATTTGCTTTATTACGTATTAAAGAAGTATTACAAGATTATCCAAATAAAAATTGTATTTTTCTTACTGATCGAGAAAAGAATGAAGCAACTTTAATAAAACTGGGGTATATGCCTCAGCATGCGATTAGAGATATTCTTAAATTGACTTATAAAGATTACATAGGTGGGCCAGAAGAAAACAAGAGTAAAAGTGGAAATAGAAAAGGTGAGATATGGAAATATAAAACCAATATACAAGGTCTTGATATTTACATTAAATGTCAACTGATAGATCCACCTTTAAGTGTGACAATAATATCTTTTCATGAAGATAGTTAAAAAGTTCGATGGGGGGGATTAAATACTTTAAAAGACATAATTCCAAGACTCCTTAATCGGAAGGAGGAATAACAGTATGGATTACTGCGTGGAGTGTTTGGAAAACAGTAATTTTTCACCAGTTCAAAAAAACAAAGTGTTTGATATCAAAGGGGAGTCAATAGAAATTATGACAACCCGTTATCAATGTTCGTGTTGTGGAGCTATAATTCCTGATCCTTATCTTGAAGAAAGATACTTTGAAGAGGCTTATTGCGAATATAGGAAACGAAAGGGATTATTACAGCCTAATGAGATAGTCCATATAAGAGAAATGTATGGCTTAAGTCAGAGGCAATTCGCTAAGCTACTAGGATGGAGTCATGCCACTATTTCAAGGTATGAAAGCGGAGCATTGCAGAGCCCAAGTCATAATGCAGAATTGATTATGTTAAAAAAACCTGAAAACATGAAAGGATTACTTGAAAGTAGTTCCAATCAACTATCGCAAAAAGAAATAAAATTATTAGAAAATAAAATAGATTGCTTATTAGGTAGCAAAGAGGATAAAGTCTATAGGTTAATTGAAGATTTATTTATTGATGAGCCTAGTATCAATAATGGTTTTACTATTTTTAATCTAGACAAGATGGTACAAACGGTGAAATACCTTGCTTGTAAAGACTTTAGACTACCCAAAGTTAAATTAATGAAATACCTTTGGTATATTGATTTTGTACATTTTAAGCGATATAGCAATTCGGTAAATGGCATAAAATACGCTGCTCTTCCCTTGGGACCAGTTCCAGACAAATATGAATTTCTAATGGGATTGATAGAGAATGAGACGGATCATATTCTTAAAGAGTATGAAGATGTTGGCCTAGAAAATCCTGCGGAACTTTACAAACCTATTGGTGAACTCAATCTTAGTCTTTTTTCAAAAGAAGAAATTGAAACTATAGATTTTGTCTCTGATTTGTTTAAAGATGAAACGTCTACGAGTATCTCCAGGAAATCACACTCAGAAAAAGCTTGGTCAATTACTTCAATCGGCTATTTGATTTCATATCAATATGCTCAAGAGCTAAGCATAGGTTAAATTTAGATTGCCCATCAGAATAAAAGTTGATATTTATTGATTTACCCCGACTATGTCGGGGTTATCTATGAGTTTTATTAATAGTTTTGCTTTTTCAACCCTTTAAAGGATAATTATGAAATACAAATAAGCCTGAAAAGCATATGCCAATTTTTCTGGTTAATAGAAGGAAATGCAAACCGAAAGTTTTATATAACTAGGAATGGATTTGGCTTTGCGTACTGAAATTATATAAAAGGGGGAATGAGATAGGTGAATAAATTGAAAAACAATATCCAACAAATTTTAAGAACAAAAGAAAGCTTTTCAGTACATGTCTCGACTGATTATGGGGACAGAGTTGAAGTTCAAAGATTTTCTTCTCCCGTAAGATTACTTGGAGATAGAATAGAAATCCCAGAAGTCAACGAGGAAAAGTTTTTGACATTAATGATGTAAATATAGAAATTATTGATAACAGAATAATAAGAATTAAAAGAAAAGACTTTGAGAATGCAGATAGCGTGACAATATTTTAGTATAAGATAAGAGCCTAGGGCTCTTTCCCTTTTGCAGGAAAATAATGCCTCTTGCCGAATTAATTAAATAAGGGGCGTGAGGCAAATGGAAAAAGAGTTGGTATTACTTTGTTATCATTGTGGGAATAAAACTCTAATGAAACGTACATCAGAGTATTATATGAGTATTAATTTCGAAATTGATTGTGTAAGAAAAGAATGGGAATTATATCTATGCCCAGTTTGTAATGAGGTTACACTTATATATACAAAAAAATCATGGTTTGAATGGGAAAGTTTTGATATGGCAGATGTAGATACAAAAACTGTTTACCCTGTAAGCTCTCAAGAATCAAATCAAATACCTGTAAATGTTAAAAATGCCTTTGAAGCGGCTACAAAAGTTCGAAATATTGATGAAGCAATATGTGCTTTAGCTCTGAGAAGAACTTTGGAAATGATGTGTAAAGGTCAAGGCGAGAATGATGGAGACTTATATAAAAAATTAGAAAATTTATCTAGTAGGAATATAATGCCTCCCATATTAAATGATATGGCAACCATACTTAGAAGGTTAGGAAACGCAGCTGCTCATGCAGACGAAGCGGACTTTCCACAGGAAGTAGTCAGATCTATGATTGAATTTACCCAAACGATTTTAGATTATGTATATGTATTACCCGATAAACTTGAGAGTATTCAAAAGAAACTGAGTAAGGAAGCAACAGTGTCTGATAAGTCCATAAATGACCAGGTCACAATCTAGAAAGAATAATACCTATTGTTATGGTAAAATAGGCTACTGCAACCCTACGGCAACTTTCTGATAAAAATAATAATTTTCCAGAAAATACAAAATCCCGCCAACCTCGGCAGGTTATTTATTTTAGATGGTGGGCCATGAAGGACTTGAACCTTCAACCTTGTGATTAAGAGTCACCTGCTCTGCCAATTGAGCTAATGGCCCATAGGTTTATTTGCGACAATTAAGATTATAACCCCTGAGTATTAATAAATCAATATTGAACCGGAAATATTTGTGATCGTTCAATGATAATGCCATTGTAGATTACAGTCGGCTCTTGAAGTACTGTAATGTAATTAAAAAAGAGCCACGTTTCGGTAAATGAAACCTGGCCCTTTTTGATGAATTGAACGCATACCTTGAGTTTTCGTTACGCAAGCTGTTCTATTGATAACGCCCGATTTAAAATAATCTGTGATAATGCTCATTGGGTATAAATTGAAGGATTGCAGGCATATTTTCCTGGATAATGTCATACTTTTCGCTCAATATTTCCCTGATTGTCCCCAATACGTTGTGGTGGTTTTCAATACATCTTCTTGGACCGTGATTACTGTTTCTGGTTCGCCAAACTTCACAGCCCTGGAAGGGGTTGGCTGTTCCTATATATAAATCATCCCGGCTGTCTACAAATAGTATTCTTCCCCCGTAATTGTTAGGATTGGAAAATCCTTTCAGTATTAAAGGCCTGAAATGTACGCCGTCTTCAGATACATATAAATCAAAACCGATTGGATATTTAACAGCTCTTAAAATCTCTACCACACTCTTGTAAATCTCTATTAGTATATTCGTTACGAATGCGCCTATCAGCTGCTCTAAAGCAAGCCGGTTGGCCAGAAGGGTATCCAGAATTACTTCCATGTTGCTGGAATCATCAAAGGTACTGACAAATAGTTTCCCTTTATATTCCTGTATCTGCCAGGCGTATACGTTAAATGGATTATTGAATCCCGAGCCAAAGCCTGAAGTGCTCTGCTGTACATTTTCGGATAATTC
The DNA here is from genome assembly GCA_034927445.1 of Syntrophomonadaceae bacterium. GTDB lineage: Bacteria > Bacillota > Syntrophomonadia > Syntrophomonadales > Syntrophomonadaceae > PHAA01. The sequence continues at coordinate 3,214 of JAYFPZ010000012.1, read as the reverse complement.
AGTCAGAGGGAAGAATGGGTTTCCACCCACTATTAACTGCCAGTCATCATTTTTGTTTATTCTGATGATGTCGCAGCCCCTGGGAATAAACCAGGATAACGGCAGCTCCTTGGTGCCGCTTACATATAGATGGTCTCTAAATACACCGATGGCAAGAGTGTAGACATTGGCAGGATCTCCAAAACCTTGGTCAACTATAAGGGTCCATTCGTTTTGTTCCGGTTCCGGTCCATTGGTTCTCCAAACTTGAGCCCCATTGGGATTGCTGACCGCTACGTAGATCCGGTTATTAAATACGGCCATATTGCTTATAGGACTGGTCGGGTTCATGGTGGGATCAAAGCCGGGTGCATTTATGTCTATAAGACTTTCCCAAGGATAAAACTCAGGGTCAGCGCTGCTATACAACCAGGGAGCGGAAACTTGGCCGGCCTCATCTATGGTGGAAAGATACAGCTTGCCTTTTTGTATGACCATTGCCCTTGATGAAGTTCCCTGCAAAACAGTGTCGGGCAAAATAAACCAATTCACTCCATTCGTGGATTTCAATATTTGAGCTTTTGTACCATAAGTTGCAGCAAATAGGCAGGGACTACCTCCGAACGGTCTATCATTTATCATAAACCTAAAGCCTGAAATGCCTGAATCAACTGGAGCTTTATAAACTCTTTCCCATGGCAGTGATCCATCCTTTTTGTATCTCCAAATTTCAGCCAAATTATCTACCGGGTCCGGCCTTATTAGGGCAGGAAGCTGAGTCCTCGGCTCAATAGCCTTGATTATATTTACCGGTATATTTCTCCCTGTGCCTACGTAGATAAAATCCCGCAAATCACTCATGGACCATGCATAGTTGTTTTGTCTTGCATTGTTTAGATTGCTGGAGTCGAATCCATTTATGGGAGTTAAATTATGAAAACACGACATTTTTTTCCCTCCGTTTCATATACACTATTACATTACAATATATGTAATAAGAGGTATTTTTGTTACCTTATGGCTGATAGGTTAATTTTTTTACCAATGACTATTAACTGGGTTTTTAGACACCCGATTCCCTATTATGGCAGTTTCGCCTTTCATATCATCTTCAATTTTTTGTAGGGATCGGGATAAGGTTCTTTACTGCTTGCTCTGCCTAAGCATTGCTTTTCAAACTTCAAACAGGAAATGCCTGCCCGGTGCCGAATTGTAAGGTGACAGGAGGGGATTTCATGCAGGACGTAATAATTGCTAATAAACATAATGAGCAGTTGTCGGCCTATCTCTGGGCACCACCCGCCCGGGCAAAATATATGATGGTTATCTGTCATGGATTCAGGGGAGCCAAGGAAAACGGAGGCAAAATAGTTGCCTTTGCCGAAAAGCTCCAGAAGCTGAATTTGGGGGTCTTGGCCTTTGATTTCAGCGGCAGCGGTAATAGTGAAGGCGATTTTTTAAACATCACCCTGACCCGGCAGGCAGACGATCTGCGTCAGGTGGTTGATGATTTAAGCGACAAATACTCGCTGCCCATAATTCTATTAGGCAGAAGTTTCGGGGGAAGCACGGTGCTGGCCGGGGGAGCCGGGGATAAGCGCGTCGCCGGATACATTCTCTGGTCGACTCCTATATTTATGCACCAGACCTTTGCCGCCATGCTGCCGGAGGAATACAAGCTGCTCCAAGAGGGGCACATCACCAGAATAAGAGATGAAGCTGGGGAGTATTTCCTTCATCCTGACCTCATCCGGGACTTTGACCGGCATGATATGGATGCCTATTTGCATCAGATAAGACTGATACCCACGCTGGTCGTACACGCTACGGACGATGAAGTGGTAGATTTGGCCAATGCGCGGCATATAAATGATTTACTGCCAAACTGCAGTTTATTTACGATGGATCAGGCCGGGCACCGCTTTCTGGAGAAAATCGAAGCTCGCGAGGCCATAACCCTTGAATGGCTGAAGAGTAAGTTCGGCTTATAAATCAGGAAGGCTTTTGGCAAACTTATCCAGAGTAATCCAACCGGGTACTCTTATCCGGGGAAGAAGGTAGATATTATTTTGGGGTGAAGCGCATCCATAAGCAACTGTAACCGCGGAGGTGTAGCCGGCCTCTTTAACTATTGCGAGCGTATCTTCGTTATAGGCCCCGCTGGGGTAGCAGAAGGAATTAACGGTGATACCCAGTTGTTCCTCCAGGATTTTTTTAGCCCCTATAACCTCTTCCCGTTGCATGGCTATACTGGCCGTTTTTAAATCGGGGTGATTACGGGTATGACTGCCGATTTCCATCCCGCCGGCCTGCAGAGATTTTATTTCTTCCCAGCTGAGATAATTGGGTCGGCCGGGGAATGAACTGCAAACGTAAATGGTACCGGTAAAACCATATTTTTGTAAGATAGGCCAGGCTGTAGTATAAACGGAGGAATAGCCGTCATCAAAGGTCAAAGCCACGGTCTTGGCGGGGATGCACCCGCTTACCAGCATTTTCTCGACCTCAGCCATGGTAACCGTATGATAACCTTTTTGGAACAGGTAGTTCATCTGGGCCTCAAAGCTGTCGGCCGGAACAAAGAGACTGTTGGGACCATTGCCGATAACATGGTACATTAAAATGGCAATCGCAGTCGCTCCGGAATTGTTATCAACCGGACCAAGCTGATTGACCGGCTTGGCTTGAGGCTGAGGCTGCTGCCCCGGGGACGGGGAGGCAGGACTGCTTGGTGGGTTCCCTATTGAAGCTGCGGGGAGTCTGCTGCCGCGATATTCTGCCATAGTAAAATAGAGACCGGCAGCCATCCCGAAAATTATCAGGATAGGAATTATGTAAGTAAAATATTTTTTCAAGCTTATCCTTCTCTGTAACCGGATACCCGGTTAAAATAATAGCCAATGCCATTAAAAAAGCCACCTCGTGGCAGCAAACATGTTTAAAATCGGAAGCTCGGAGGAGTATGGCTTTGGCTGCAATAAATAATAAACTGCAATATTAGAAAACATAGTAAGCCCAAGGGGAAACGAACCTCCGCACCCGGCTCAGCGTACCATGCCTATTAATACATAGAATATATTACCATTTACTGGTTTTTGTTTCAATATCCTTATTAACTCAAGCTTTTAGAACCTTTAAGTAAAAATTTATCTTTTTATTTTTGCTTAAGATGTACATTGCCTAAAACCGGATTGCGGGGCTAGCCCTTGTAATTAACAGTTCAATTTAATATAAT
>JAYFPZ010000009.1:0-112244 GCA_034927445.1 Syntrophomonadaceae bacterium | reverse complement strand
TAGCGGAGAGGCCACACCCGTTCCCATCCCGAACACGGCAGTTAAGCTCTCCTGCGCTGATGGTACTGCAGATTCCTGTGGGAGAGTAGGTCGTTGCCAGGAATTTTTATTGTTTCTGGCAGGTTTACAGTATGACTGTTGCTATTATCCAGTAATGAGGGTTAGGTCGCCCCGTTAGCCTGCGGGCTACGGGACCACCGATGCAACCTTTTTCTCCTGGCAGGGTTGCATTTACTTTGTCTATTGAGGTTTTTGAAAAAGTTTCTGAAATAATAATAAAAAATCTGGACATTAATGACAAAATATGGTTTAATATAACAAAGTCTCTTTTTTAAAGGCAAACTCGTCTAAAGGCGGGGACGCAAAGCCAAGGGTCTAAGACCGCAAGGTTATGACAGCCTGGTTGCAGAGAGCGGATTTTCAAGGTATCAACCTGCTCAACAACCAGTTGCAGCAGGTTTTTTTATATTTAGTTAAAATAAAACTGTTATCCAGGTATGCCTGGAAGGTATCATATTCTATTGGTGAATTTTATGCAACTTCTCTGCGTCTAGGCAAAACATGTGCTAATGTTAGCGGCCAGTATCCGCAAGGGGGAATGGGAATGGAAAAGTTTTTGAAAACAGTTAAGAATGAATGTGGTCAAGCATTAGTATTGAGTGCTTTAATGATTGCGGTGGTTGTCGGTATGGCTGCTTTGATAGTAGATTTAGGTGGGGGATACATAGCAAAATCAGATTTGCAAAATGCTGCGGATGCGGCAGCTTTGGCTGGTGTCGCCCAATTACCAAAGGATCCAAATGGTGCTAAAAGTCTTGCCTTAAACTATGCACAAAAAAATTGTCTGTTGACCGACACGGTGACGACTACTATCGGAGATGGTGGCTATTCCATAAAGGTTGGCATTACCCGCAATGTGCCGTTTACACTTGCCAAGTTATTTGGTACAAGCAGTAAGGAGGTATCGGTTGATGCAACGGCGGCAACCGGTTATGCGAGTACTGTACCAGAAATTGTACCTTTTGCCGTAGGGTTGGACCAGATAAACAAACTCAACAGCAAAGAGGATATGTGGGATCACCAATATACCATGAGACTCCCTCCGGATGATTCCCAAGTGGATAAGGGATATGACATCTATGAAATGGATTATTGCAATGTGGTAATTAAGGCCTTTACTAAAACCAACCAGTATATAAATGCTTTAACCTATGGCTACGATCAGACCTTTACTATTGGCCAGAATATGTATTACTATGCCCCATCCGAAGGCGGTGCATCTGCTATAGCTGCTCTGGCTAAAAGGATGACAGATGACCCGGTTAACGACTACACCCAAGCCTATAAAGGAGAGGCCCGGGTGATGCTGGTACCGGTGGTTTATTCCATCTATTACCAAACTGATGCCAACGGCAATTATAAAACAAATGGGGCCGGCAAAAGAATAGCTTTGAAAAGGCCAAATGAAGATACAGACTTCCCAGGTGACCAGATGCCCATAATCGGCTTCGTGGCATTGTACCTGCAGGATATCGAAAAAAAAACTACTACAGGGTGGGGGGGGCACACTACGACTACTTGGGCTTCAGGTGATGATTGGCGGGGTTATGTGCGATTCCTCAAGGACTTTAACATAGGGGGAGGAACGGCGGTTACCCCGAACGAAACATATTACTTCGGCATACTTGGTTCCGGCTTGATTAAATAATATTTACGATAATCGATCTCCAGTTTATAAAAGGGCTTTGTTCACCAGCAGAGCCCTTTCATAATTCCTAGTCGCACCGGTAAAATTGGGCGGACTAATATTGATTCAACGTGATACCGTGTTTTAAGAAGATTATACTGCTTTACTTAAATATAAAAACAGACAAAATACTATACAAATATTACAAAATATGCTTAAATATTCACATCGAGTTGAAAAAGGCAAACCCTCTGAAAAGAGGCGACGCAAAACCATGGGTCTAAAGCCGTAAGGTATGACAGCCGGTTGCTCAGCACATATTTTTAAATATGAACCTGCTATGCATCCGGCATTGGCAGGTTTTTTATTATCGCATAATGCAGGATTATCAGATATTCGACAGAATTAAGCAATCAAAGAAAAGCTACGATGGAAGGAAACAAAGTATATGAAAGTTGTTATCCTGGCTGGGGGTGCAGGGACCAGGCTCAGCGAGGAAACCGGAACCAAACCCAAACCTTTGGTGGAAATAGGGGGATACCCGATATTATGGCATATTTTGAAGATTTATTCGCATTACGGGTTTCATGAATTTATCATTTGTTTGGGCTATAAGGGATATTTAATAAAAGAATATTTCTCGAATTATTTCCTGCATATGAGTGATGTTACTTTCGATATGGAAAGAAACGCAATGGAAGTGCATCAAAAACATTCCGAGCCCTGGAAAGTCACCCTGGTGAACACGGGCGAAGCCACCAATACCGGCGGACGTATAAAAAGGATCGCCGATTATGTTGGCCATGAGACTTTTATGCTCACCTATGGCGACGGGGTTGCCGATATTAATATAAATGAATTGCTGCAATTCCATCGCCGGAACCATAGATGGGCGACCCTTACCACGGTGCAGCCGCCGGGAAGATTTGGGCTGGCCAACATTAATTCCGGCAATGAGGTGCTGTCCTTTGTGGAAAAACCAGTAGGAGACGGCAGCTGGATCAATGGCGGTTTTTTTGTGTTGGAACCACGGGTATTCGACTTTATTAAGGGCGATGAAACTATCTGGGAACAGGAACCCTTGGAAAACCTGGCGGCCCAAAAACAGCTTATGGCCTATAAACATACGGGGTTCTGGAGACCGATGGATAGTCTGCGGGACAAGAATCTGCTGGAAGACATGTGGAGTTCCCAGCACGCGCCTTGGAAAATATGGGATTAAGGGTGAGAACAATATTTGACAGGGTTTATCGAGATAGAAAGGTCCTGATAACCGGGCATACGGGCTTCAAGGGATCCTGGCTGTCGGTTTGGCTGGGGCTGTTGGGCGCCCGGGTAATAGGTTATGCCCTGCCGCCTCCCACCCAACCCAGCCTGTTTGAGTTGCTGGGGCTTAACCAGCGCCTCCTTAGCATAGAAGGTGACGTCAGAGATAAACGACACCTTGAACAGGTTGTTAAACAGCACCAACCGGATATGGTTTTTCATTTGGCAGCCCAGCCTATTGTGCGGCTTTCATATGAGTGTCCTCATCTTACTTATGAAACTAACATTATGGGCACTGTCAATCTCCTGGAGGCAGTACGGAATACCAATAGCGTCAGGGTTGGCCTGATTATTACCAGTGACAAATGCTATGAGAACCAGGAATGGTTATATGCCTACCGGGAAAATGCCCCCCTGGGAGGATATGACCCCTACAGCTCCAGTAAAGCCGGCGCGGAATTGGTGGCAGGCTGCTATCAGCGCTCTTTTTTTAATCCGGAACGATACAATGAACACCGGATGGCTCTGGCTACAGCCCGGGCCGGCAATGTAATTGGAGGCGGGGATTGGGCTGCGGATAGAATCGTACCGGATGCGGTGCGGGCGCTTTCCGCTGGTAAACCAATTGTGATACGCAACCCGCTGGCTGTTCGTCCCTGGCAGCATGTGCTGGATCCTTTGGCCGGTTATTTATGGCTGGCAGCCAAGATGTGGAGTGAGGGCAATAGCTACTCGTCAGCTTGGAACTTTGGTCCTGACAACCATGAAAATTTATCGGTCGGACAGTTGGCTGACAATATTGTTAAAAATTGGGGCAGCGGGGAATGGCAGTCAGACTCCGGTGATCAATCCCGCTTGCATGAGGCCAATAATCTCATATTGGATTGCAGCAAAGCCAGGGCATTATTGGATTGGACTCCGGTATATAAAGTTGATGAAGCCTTGGATAAAACGGTGGAATGGTATAAGGCTTATTACTTCGATTCGAAACAGGATATTTATGATTTAACCTGGAATCAAGTGCAAGCATATGTTAAACGAGCCCGGGAATTGGGGCTAAGATGGGCCGGAGAGGTTGACGGGGATGAACTCTAAAGAAATTCTTAAGGCCGAGATTATGCGGAAGGTAAAAGAGTACTATGAACTGGAATGCGCTCCGACGGGAGGTTTTGTTCCAGGTACTTCCCGAATCCCTTATGCCGGTCGGATTTACGATGAAAAAGAGATGCAGAATCTGGTGGCTTCAGCGCTTGAATTCTGGCTTACGGCTGGCCATTTTACAGAGCAATTCGAACGAGGGCTGGCAGATTTTATAAACGTCAGGTATTGCAGTAGCGTAAACTCAGGATCTTCCGCCAACTTACTGGCGTTTATGGCTTTGACGGCAGATGAGTTGTGCGAACGCAAAATAAATAGGGGTGACGAGGTTATTACTGTAGCTGCTGGTTTCCCAACAACGGTAGCCCCTATAATACAATATGGGGCGATCCCCGTTTTTGTTGATGTTGAATTAGGCACCTATAACCTTGATGTTGATTTATTGGAACCGGCTTTGAGCGAGCGGACCAAGGCAGTCATGCTGGCCCACACCTTGGGTAATCCGTTTGATATAAAAACGGTAAATGAGTTCTGCAGTAAGCATGGGTTATGGTTGATCGAAGATAACTGCGATGCATTGGGTTCAAGATATGACGGACAATATACGGGAACTTTCGGCGATCTGGCGACCAGCAGTTTTTATCCCGCTCATCATATAACCACCGGGGAGGGCGGGGCGGTTTACACCAACAACCCGCAGCTGTACCGGATCGTCAACTCGCTCCGGGATTGGGGAAGAGACTGTATCTGTCCGTCGGGAAAGGATAATACCTGCGGGCATCGGTTTGACCGGCAATACGGTGAACTCCCTTTTGGTTATGATCACAAATATGTTTACTCGCATTTCGGCTACAACCTTAAGATGACGGATATGCAGGCGGCCATTGGCTGCGCTCAGCTGGAGAAACTACCGGATTTTATAGCTGCCCGGAAAACCAACTGGGAGCTGCTGCGAGAGGGACTAAACAGCTTAGCTGAGTGCTTGATACTCCCTGAACCGACTGCCAATTCCGATCCTAGCTGGTTTGGCTTTCCCGTAACGCTTAGAACAGAAGCCAAATTTCATAGGAATGAACTGGTTAACCACTTGGAAAGCTTGGGAATTCAAACCCGAATGTTATTTGCGGGCAATATTACAAAACATCCTTGTTTTGAAGAAATAAGGAATGATAAGTGGACATTCAGGGTTAGTGGAAACCTGGGAAATACTGACAGAATCATGAATGATACTTTTTGGGTTGGCGTATATCCAGGAATGACCGGGGAAATGAGGAATTATGTAATTGCCTCGATCAGGTCTTTTCTATTGGGAGTTTGACATCGTGATAAGCTCTAGAAGATGGCAAATAATCGAACCTTTATGATGGAGATAGCTTCATGAAAAAGTTGTTATTTACAGGTGGAACCGGATTCATCGGCAGAAACGTTATACCAATGCTGAGGGAGAATTTTGACGTTCATTCGCCTGGACGTCAAGAATTAAATTTAAAAGACGAGATTGCAGTAAGAGAATACTTAAGCCGCGAGTGTTTTGATATCGTTATACATAGTGCTAACCCCAACCCAGAAAAAAATGAGCTGGATCAGAAAAATTATATGTTGGAAGATAGTCTTCGAATATTCATGAATTTTTATGCGGCCAGAAACTGCTTTGAAAAGATTTTATTTTTGGGTTCCGGTGCTGAATATGATAAAACAATGGAAATTTGCTCAATACATGAAGATCAATGCTTCCGCTCAATTCCTAAGGATATATATGGATTTTCCAAATATATAATGAATTCTTTGGCAAGTTCAAGTAGAAATGTTTATAATATTTGTCTGTTTGGCTGTTATGGGCCGACTGACCATCATACAAAATTCATTACCCATTGCATACGGTGCTGTTTACGGGATGAACCGATAACTATACGTCAGGATTGTCGCTTTGATTATTACCATGTTTATGATTTGGCACGTATGATGATTTGGCTCATTGAAAACGAGCCAAATCATCATATATACAATGCCTGCAGCGGCGAAAGGGTACTTTTATCTGAAATTGCTGAAGAAGTCAAGACTCAAATGGGCAGTAGACATCCTATAAAAATACTAAAGTCGGGCTTGAACCGTGAATATACGGCAAGTAATGAACGCTTTGTGAAGGAAAGCGGGCTATATCCGAAGATTTCGCTTAAAGAAGGAATCGCTATGCAAATTGAGTGGGAAAAAGAAAACTGAAAAACCGAGATAAAGATGGATAGTTAGATCTTAATAATCAATTAATCTGGAGGTAGCAACATGAAACAGAGGGCCTCGGATTACGTGGCACAGTTATTGGTTGAATATGGAATTAATAATGTTTTTACGGTAGTCGGCGGAGGGGCAATGCATCTGAATGATGCCCTTGGGTATAACTCCAATATCGAATGTATATATAATCATCATGAACAAGCTAGCGCGATTGCAGCTGAAAGTTATGCAAGAGTTAACAATAAGATGGCAGTGGTTTGCGTGACTACAGGTCCTGGTGGAACAAATGCTATCACAGGTGTTCTATGCGCATGGCAGGATAACATACCATTATTGGTTCTATCAGGACAGGTTAGATATAACACAACTGTAGAGAGTACGGGTCTAAATTTGAGGCAATTCGGTGAACAGGAGCACTATATTGTTCAAACGGTTCAATCGATAACGAAATATGCGGTGACAGTCAAGGATGTATCTCATATCAAATATCACATAGAAAAGGCTATATATCTTGCAAATCACGGGAGAAGAGGACCTTGCTGGGTGGATATCCCACTTGACGTTCAAGGTGCAATTATTGAAATAGACGAATTAGAGGGATATGTACCTGAATTTGAAAATGGCATGCCATTTGCTAAAGAGAGGTTTTTACAGACAATAAATATGGCCAAAAGACCGGTAATTCTTGCGGGTTCAGCAATAAGAACGGCAAATGCGCATCAAGAATTTCTACGGTTAGTGGATGAACTTAAGATACCTGTAGTGGCATCAACCAGCAATTCGGACCTGTTTCCATGTAGCGGAAAGTATTATTTTGGTAACTTTGGAGTGTTTGGAGGGAGAGCGGGTAATTTTATTGTACAGAATGCAGATTGTCTGATTTCACTAGGCTGTAGATTGTCATTTAAACAAACAGGTTTTAACTTCGAAGGATTTGCACCGTTGTCCAAAAAGATAGTAGTTGATGTAGATATTAATGAACTAAAGAAAGAAACAATAAAAATAGATATACCAATATGTATAGATTTGAAAGATTTCATAAATGAAATTAAAGATATGGAATTGAGTTTTGATCTATTAGATCTGGGTTGGATCAAATACTGCGAAGAATTAAAAGAACAATTCCCAATTTTTCAAGCCAAGCATGCCATCAGCAATCATGTGAATCCTTACTATTTTGCAGAAGAACTAAAGAAGTTCTTGCCAGATGACTCCATTTGCGTTGTGGGAAACAGCTGTGCGTGCGTTTCTGTTTTACAGAGTGGTACTAAAGAAAAAAATCAAAGGCTATGGGGAAATGTAAATTGTGGAACTATGGGTTATGATTTACCGGCAGCAATAGGTGCCGCAATAGCTGCTAAGAAAATGATTATCTGTATTACAGGCGATGGGAGTATACAGATGAACATACAAGAGCTCCAGACTATTGTTCATAATCGTTTACCCATTAAGATATTCATATTCAATAATTTTGGTTACAATGCCATCATGCAGACTCATACTAATTTTTTTGGTAGATTAACGGGCTGTACGCAGGAAAGTGGAATTAGTTTTCCAGACTTTAAGAGTTTAGCATACGCTTATCAGATACCATATTACAAATGTGAAACTAACAAAGAGTTAGGGCATGTGTTGAACAAATTCTTGGAAAACGAAAATTATGGGATTTGTGAAATTATTGAAGACAGTAATCAGCCAATTGAACCCAAGATTATGAGCAAAGCCCTTGAAGATGGCAGGATCATTTCACCACCCATAGATGATCTGGCCCCTTTTTTGGGTAAAGAGCTATATAGGAAATATTCAAGTTATGCAAAGTAAATGCACGTTCCTGAATAGAAATTGGTATCTTAATGAAACGTTCATATGATATATTATTTACCTTATGTGGTAATAAGAGGACAAGTTATCATGAATAAAATAGTTTTTATTACTGGTACCAGAGCTGACTATGGAAAATTAAAACCATTGATTAATGGATGCATTAGGGAACTCCCCAATATAGAAACAAATATTTATGTCTCGGGGATGCACTTGCTTGATGAATATGGCGGTACATATAAAGAAATTATAGCTGATGGCTACGATAACATACATCTTCAGCGTGAACTGCCAAGTTCGTTATATATGGACGAAAATCTTGCAATAACGATGAGTGAATTTTCACAATATGTTAGAAATATTAACCCAAACATGATCATAGTTCATGGAGACAGAATAGAAGCTTTGGCTGCCGCAACTGTTGCCATGTTAAATAATATTTGTCTGGGACATATAGAAGGCGGAGAGGTTACTGGTACTGTGGACGAGTCAATCCGGCATGCTATATCAAAAATGGCAAATCTTCATTTTGTGGCTAACCAGGAATCAAAACTGCGACTAATTCAATTAGGAGAAGAGGAAGAAGACATATTTGTTATAGGATCACCAGATATTGATATTATGTTGTCAGATCTATTACCTGATATTGGAAAAATTAAAAATAAGCTAGGAATTAATTTTGCTAATTATGGAATTCTTATTTATCATCCGGTTACGAGTGAATTGGATGGGTTAAGCGAAAGCATTCAGGCGATTATGAAAGCTCTTATCAAGTCCCAGAAGAATTATATTGCTATTTATCCCAATAATGATTCGGGTTCCCAGATTATTATTAATGAATATAAAAAACATTTTAAGCATCATAATTTTATGTTTTTTAAATCAATAAATTTTGAACCCTTTTTAACGTTACTTAAAAATTGCGAATTCATAATCGGGAACTCAAGTGCAGGTATAAGAGAAGCTTGTGTTTATGGAATACCTGCTATTGATATAGGTACAAGGCAAAAAAATCGATATTCGTCAATTGTATTGCCCAATATTATTAAAACTGTTGCTAATCAACAGGCTATTTCTGAAAGTATTTCCGTTGTTAATAAATGTAGAATTCAATCTTCATATTTTGGTGATGGGAAAAGTACAAATAGGTTTATTTCGTTGTTGAAAAATAAAGATATATGGAGAACGTACATACAGAAAAATTTTAATGATACATTGGATACGAAAAAAGCTATAGCCTTATATCATAATGAGGTTTGCTTCTAGTTTTAGATGTTTGGAAATCAAAGGTTAGGATTATCATTACTAACAGGTTATCTATCGGTGATTGAATATTACAAAAGGTTGTGATTGGTGTGAGGAGAAATGTCTAATGAATATTTTTGCATTGGAGATATCTGCATAGCAAAAGGGTCAATGCCACTTGTAATTCCCGAAATAGGAATTAATCATGGAGGTAGCCTAGTTGTAGCAAAAAAAATGGTTGATGCGGCTTATAGAGCAGGTGCAAGAATAATTAAGCATCAGACCCATGTTGTTGAGGATGAAATGAGCTCTGCGGCAAAGAAAGTAATACCTGGAAACGCGGATGTCTCTATATATGAAATAATGAAAAGCTGTTCACTTTCTGAAGAAGAAGAAAAAGAACTAATGGATTACACTGAATCAAAAGGCATGATTTTTCTAAGTACTCCTTTTTCCAGGGCGGCAGCAGACAGACTTGAGAAATTTAGGGTCAAGGCATATAAAATTGGTTCCGGAGAAATGAACAATTATCCTTTGTTGAATTATGTTGCTTCCTTTAAGAAACCAATGATCGTTTCAACTGGAATGAACGATATTGAAAGCATAGCTAAGGCTGTAAAAGTATTAGAAAGACATGGGATTGACTATGCTTTATTACATACAACGAATGTATATCCAACCACACCATCACTGGTACGATTAGGTGCAATGCAAGAAATGATGCGAGTATTTAAGGATATACCAATTGGTTTATCTGACCATACTCTTAATAACAATGCATGTATAGCTGCCATTGCACTTGGGGCTGCTATTATTGAAAGGCATTTTACAGATACAATGGAACGGACGGGACCTGATATAGTCTGTTCGATGGATGAGCAGCGATTGAAAGAATTATTGCAAGCTGCTAAAGAGATACCAGAGATGCTAGGCGGGGAAAAACGTCCTGTTAAAGAGGAGCAGCCTACTATTGATTTTGCGTTTGCTTCGGTTGTATCAATCAAGCCTATAAAAAAGGGTGAAATCCTTTCGATGGATAATTTATGGGTGAAACGTCCTGGCACCGGTGAAATACACTCAGAAAACTTTGAATCAATTATTGGGAAAAGAGCTGCTCACGACATTAATTCAGATGTCCAACTTCAATACTCAATGATTGAGGATTAATGGATAATTGATGGGTCAGAGTAAAATGGTCCAAATCTAGAAAGGTGAACAAATGAAACACAAAATTCAACAACTAATGAAATATCCTTTTAACAACGGGGAAAGGGAAAGATTAATCAAATTTTTCATTGTCGGGGGAGTCAATACCGTTTTTGGATATTCATTGTATGCTTTATTAATATATTTACATATATTTTATGCCTTAGCTTCGTTATTATCTACCATTGGCGGGGTACTTTTTAACTTCAAAACAACTGGAGTGATCGTTTTTAAGAATCATAATAATCGACTTCTATTTAGATTTGTAGGTGTTTACGCTTTTAATTATTCGTGGGGCGTAGGTATATTAAGCATATTTTCTATTTATCACGTTAATATGTATCTAGCTGGAGCCCTGCTAATCCTGCCAGGAGCATTAATCGCCTATATACTGCAAAAGAAATTTGTTTTTGGAGGGGAAAAAAGTGAAACTGATAAGCATAGTAACGCCTTGTTACAATGAAGAAGATAATGTTGAGGAAGTGTATAAACAAGTTAAAGCTGTCTTTGGTGCTCTTCCAGAATATAAATATGAACATATTTTTATCGATAATTCTTCCAATGATCGAACGGTTGAGATACTCAAATCGTTAGCTAACAAAGACAACAATATTAAAATAATCGTAAATACACGTAATTTCGGTCATGTAACGTCGGGTTACCATGCTCTTTTAGAAGCCAAGGGCGATGCGGTGATTTCAATAGTAGCAGACCTACAAGATCCACCAGAAATGATAATTGAATACATTGCAAAGTGGGAGGAGGGATATAAGATAGTTGTCGGGGTAAAAACAGCAAGCAAGGAATCTCGACTAATGTATCTAATAAGAAATACATACTACAATCTGATCGGGAAGTTGTCCGAAATCGAGTTAATAAAAAACTATACTGGTTTCGGGTTATATGATAAAGAAGTAATTCAAATTCTACGAGAAATAGATGACCCCTATCCGTACTTCCGAGGTCTCATATCGTTTATAGGGTTTGAGATTTACCAAATAGAGTATACTCAACCTGCAAGAAAACGTGGTACTACCAAAAATAATTTTTATACACTTTTTGATTTGGCTATGCTGGGAATCACCAATCATTCCAAGGTTCCACTGCGATTAGCTACTATGACCGGGTTTGTACTGGGAGCCCTAAGTCTTGTAGTTGCTTTTTTTTATCTCATCCTAAAGCTTATAATGTGGAATGAATTTCAGGCAGGCTCAGCTCCGGTTGTAATTGGGCTGTTCTTTTTTGCTTCTGTGCAGCTCTTTTTCATAGGTATAGTTGGGGAGTATGTGGGCTCTATCCAGACTCAGGTTATGAAAAGGCCTCTCGTAGTAGAGAAGGAAAGGGTTAATTTTAAACAGGAAAAGACCCAAAAGATTGTAAGCTAATACAAACAGAGGAGACAGTATGCAGATTAGAAACAGTTGCAGAAAAGTAACTCAATATGTATACCTGCCATTTATATTAATTATAATGGTTATATTTGTTTTTTCCAGGGCAGCATTTTTGGATATTGATGTCCCCTACAGAATTCTTCATTCCTACGCTGTTTTTGATGAATGCTATTATACTATCCCAGCATTCAATCTTTTTCACTATGGGGTTAACTTAAGTCCGTTATCAAATATTACTCAAGAAACAAGTTCTCCGACAAACATTTCTCAAAATTTAACTACATACTTAACTTTACAATTATTTGGAAATAACTTTTACGGATTGCGCATGGGGTCAGTTTTGTGCGCTTGCTTAATATTTTTATTTTTTTATTTATTATTGAAGAGAATATTGATTCTCAATAATTTTGAAATTAACTATACTTTCAAAACAAAGCTGATGTTGATTTTCCCATTAGTATATCTTCTCATTGATTTTTCTTTTCTGATTGCAGGAAGGATAGCCGAACCAACCATATATCGAATGTTAAATTTAGTATTAATGTTGTATATTGGGTCGTTTATCAATTTTAAAAGTATTAAACCATGGCATTCTTTATTGCTTGGGTTTTTGGCTTTTGCTAGCTTGAGCTTTGTATATATTTATAATACTTTTATTTATGCGGCATTTGGGACTGCTTTATTTTTGGGCACATTAAAAAATGGAATGAGAAATGCCTTTAAACATGTCTTTTCCCTTATTTTGGGAACTGTCTTGTGCATCCTACTTTACCAATTATATAGCCAAACCGCATATAATTGCAGTTTAATAGAGCTTTATAAAATTTTGCTTCCTTTTCAATATAGAATTGGAGGACAGGCAGGAACAGGCATTGATTCTTATTTAATTAATATTACCTTTATGTTAATTACCAATATTTTTAGATTTAATCTTATTTTATTATTTATCTTTTTAACGGCTATTCCAATATTCATTGACAAACTCAAACACGAAAAATCTGATTTTGATATTATATTAATCTCATTAATCGGCTTTCTAATATTACAGTCAATCATTATCAACGATTATGCATTGAGAAAACTTCTGATACTGTTGCCATTGGTAATAATTATATCACTTCAGGGCTTCATATATGCTCCTCATTATTTTAGTAATTTAACTACTGAAAAAATGAGACTGATAAAAATTTATTGGAGTATAATTTGGGTTATTAATATTATGTTATTTTTCTTTTATATGAATTCTGAATTAACCGATTGGAAACTTCGATCTGATCATTTTCTTATTTTGAATTTGTTTGTATTCTTGATTGGAGCCGCCATTTTAAGTCTTCACTATCTTTATAAAGCTAATATTAATAAAGCAGTTGCAACGGCTTTATTAATAACTATTCTTCTGCCTAATGCTTTTTTGGATTTCAGATACGTGTTTCTTGATCGTACTACAATCTATCGCGATGCAATGATTTCTATGGGTAGCAAAATTAATGGAAAGGTCGTTGTGGGCGGTTTTGCGTATGCTTTTAGAATGTATAATACATCCATTCCTGTCTTGAACTTTTATATGACTCGATATAGTCCAGATGTTGAAGCAGCTGATAAATATCATCAATATTTTGATCAGCTATTTGCTGATGGAATTGGAAGTTACAGCATTGGTGTTGCTCAGGATACAACGGAAGAAGATGTGGCATACATGAATTATATGGAGAAACACGGTCTTCAGCTAGAAGATGAATATCAGTTTAAGGATTTAATAGACGAAAATATTGGCTTATTTGCCCCCAGGCCATAGGAAAACCCATAAATAGGAGAAGATTCAACTGTTTAACGATGTACTCTCATCTAAAGAAAACGATAAATTGTATTTAAATGCCCTGCTGTTTGCTGTTAGCTTGGGCTTGGGCCTGATTTCCTATTATTTACTAACGCCCAATCTCGACAGCGATATTCTATGGAGCATGGCCATCGGTAAATGGATCAGCTTGAACTATACCGTACCGGTAGTGGACAGTTTTTCCTGGACAATTTATGGCAAGGAATGGCTGACTCACGAGTGGATATTTTCATACTTGGCTTATTATTCCCACTTGGCATTGGGCAATTGGGGTTTCTACCTGCTGGCGTTCTTGCCGGCGGTTGTCACCATATATGTTCTTTATCTTATAGGTGATAAGCTGGATGTTCATGGTTCTTATGCTTTCATAATTCCCATGGCGGTGGGGGTAACACTTTTGTACAAATTGGTCATACCATTTCGAGCTTACCTTTTTGGTCTGATGTTCTTTACTATATTGATTTATCTTTTGTATTTTAAGGAACAGGGTAAACGGGTTGGTTTCTATTTGTTTTTACTGTTCGTCTTATGGGCCAATTTCCATGTTTCTGTGTGTATGGGGATATTGGTTTTGATGGCCGAAATGTTTCGCAGAATGATTATATCCGGAAGGTTGCTGCATCCATCTGCAATAATGGTGTTATGCATAGCGGCGACTTTAATAAACCCCTATATTTTCAAGATCTGGGGCTACTTCCTTTTTACCCTGACCGGAATGGGGGAAGCTAAAAGTATTGCAGAATGGCAGGCAGCTGATTTCAATAACTTACAGATACTGTTTGTTTATTTGTTCTTGGCGGCGACAGTTATCTTCCTACATTTCCAGTACATGCGTTTGCAATTGTCTCAGGAGATGAGCGGCAGCACGATAAGGCAGGAGGCAACCGACCAGAACCAAGCTGTAATCGGCAGGTTAGGACTTTTCGAATATATCTCAAAATTGACCGGTAAAGTTTCAGCCAGGATCTGCATCTTAATGCTGTTCTGGGCTTTTTATATTTATTCTCTGTATTCCGTGCGTATGGTATTTTATACGATAATTCTATGGATTATTGTCAGCTCGATTCTCGCTGGAAATCGGGATAACTTGAATTTTACCAAACGGACCCATTATTTATTTGCGGGTGTTTTCTTATTATGGTTTGTCGGAAATATTTGGACCTGTCAGTTTAAGGCGCCCGATATCCTTAACTATGACCCGAAAATTTCGCCGGTGGAAGAAGTTCAATTTTTTAAGAATAACCCCCAATACCAGGCCAATTTGTTTAACGAATATATATATGGGGGATATCTTATTCTAAATGAAATACCGGTTTTTATTGATGCACGCTCAGATTCATACATAAAATTCGGTATACAACAGAAATATGGAGACGCAGTTCTGTTAAAGGAAGACCCTCAGCAGATATTTGATGAAATGCAGGTTATGAACGTCATTATACCCAATCACAGCATGCTGGATAGATACTTGGCGGTTAATCAGAGATGGAGATTGGTTCACCGAGGTTCCTCGGCTTGTATATATACAGCGGTTCAAGGGATTGCTGTGCAGAACCAGTCACCTCAGTACTGAATTTCAATTAAAGATGGGAGTACCTGATATGAATGAACAAGATATTCAATATTCAATTATAGTGCCACTATATAATGAAGAATTGGTAATAGATGAAACCTGTAAGAGACTAGTAGGTATAATGGATGCTATGGGGGAATCATACGAAATTATTTTGGTTAACGATGGCAGTAAGGATAAAACTTTCGATATGGCCCGGAGTCTATGCCGGATCAACCAAAATATAAAGTTATTGAGTTTCTCCCGAAATTTCGGCCACCAGATTGCAATTACCGCAGGTATGGACTATGCTGCGGGAGCTGCCGTGGTGGTGATTGATGCGGATTTGCAGGACCCGCCCGAGGTAATACCGGAGATGATCGCCAAATGGAAGGAAGGTTATGAAGTAGTATACGGCCAGAGGATTGAACGCAAGGGAGAAACATTTTTCAAAAGATGGTCGGCCCGGCTTTTTTACAAAATATTAAGCCACTTGACTGATGTTGATGTTCCCATGGATGTCGGCGATTTCAGGCTCATAGACCGAAAGGTGCTGGAGGCCCTTTCCAGGCTGCCGGAGAGGAACCGTTATGTACGGGGAATGGTAAGCTGGGTGGGGTTTAAGCAGATTGGGGTTGAATTTGTCAGGGATGAACGCTTTGCCGGGGAGACCAAGTATCCATTGAAAAAAATGTTAAAGTTCGCTGTTAACGCTATTACCTCTTTTTCCTACAAGCCGCTCAGAATAGCCACTTATTTGGGTTCTTTGGTATCGTTAATGAGTTTTGTTTATTTGTTCTATGTTATCTACGAAAAATTATTTGGATCCCGGACTACTGTTCCGGGTTGGGCATCCCTGGCTGCCATCAGTTTGTTCTTTAACGGGATAGTACTGGTTTTACTCGGTATAATCGGGGAATACATTGGCAGAATTTACGATGAAGCCAAGGGCCGACCTTTGTACATAATCAGTGAACAGGAAGGTTTTAAAGATCACGAGAATTAATATTTAAATTAGGAAACGAGGTGTTGGGGTGAGGGCCAAATATGTGCTGCTTACTGTGCTGCTCATAGTTATAGCCGGGTTTTCAATATGGTGCTCCCAATATACCGCGAGCACTGATTTTGCTTCTTTCTACCGTGCAGCCAAAATAGCGCTAAACAGCCAACAGCCAATAAGTGATATATATAGGATAGACGATCAGGATATAACTAAATATAGTATCCCGGCCAATGAACATTTTGTGGAGTATCGTTATTCCGTTTTAACTACGTATCTCATTTCTCCCTTGGCTTTATTAAACTACGATGCTGCCAATGCAGCTATGATTTTTATAAATATAGTTTGCTATGCTCTGGCTGTGATCCTGATTCTTAAAAACAGAGGGGCTCAGGGCCGCTGGTTTTTATATCCATTGGCGATCGCATTTTTATGGATGCCTTTTATTCAAAACATCCGTTGGGGGCAGATCAACGCCATATTACTGCTCCTTATCACTCTGGCCGTGCTTCAGGCCGACAAAAACCGATATTTTGTGGCCGGTGTTTTGTTGGCCTTAGCTACCTTGTTTAAGCCTTTTGTTTTGGCCGTTGCCCTGGTGTTATTTCTGAAGGATTGGCGGGTAGCCATTGGTTATATTGGAGTTATTTTTGCAGCATTGCTGTTGCCCGGAACCAGTGAATGGCTGCATTCATTTTTTTGGCCGCCCCATCCCTATTTCTGTTATTCCGCAGCCTACCGTTGCTTCTCATCGTGGGGCTACGCTTACTTTTGGATTTGGGCCGTAGCCATCGGTCTGATAACGGCTTATATAACCCTTTTAAATCGTCGCCGGGACTATCTGGCGGTAACAGCGTTAGCCCTCCCAGCCGTTTTGGCAACGACACCGGTGTTGGAGGTAAATCATCCAACTATTTTGATTTTTGTTTTTGCCAGTCTGATAAATCAGAAACTATCTAAGTTATCAATTACTTTGGTTATCATTTCCTGGTTTTTAACTTATGCAGGCAGTTCTACCCTTGAAGGCGGGGCTATGCTTTATGCAGGGATATTTACCCTCTGGATCGCTATGCTCATGGTGTTGACAGGTAACCAAAAAGAGGCGGATAGAGATGTCAGTTAACTTTTCCCAATATGGCCGGTCGTTGTTTAGATTTTCATCGGTGGGTTGTTTAAACACAGCCATAGATTTTATAGTCTTTATCATTTTAAAAGAAATATTCGATGTCAATTATTTATGGTGTCAGATCGTAGGTTACAGTGCAGGCATACTTAATAGCTTTATTTTTAACAAGGTTTGGACCTTTGAATCCAAAACCTCTCAAATTCACACCTTCATGCAGTTCATCAAGTTCTTGGTGGTTAACCTTATATCACTGGGTGTTACAGTGATAGGGCTAAAAATGTTAATCCAGAACGGGCATATCAATGTTTATATAGCCAAAATAATTGTCACAATTGCAGCCCAGGCTATTAACTATTCGGGATATCGCTTCTGGGTCTTCTTTTCCGTTATACAAGTTGGTCCAAATAAGAATTAAAATTCCTTATATTTTTTCCTGGGATAACCGATTGGTTTGGATGAGGGCTATTATCCATAGCAAAAGCAACCCGGCAAACTGAACTCGATTTACTGTCCATAGTATGGATATAGCACAATAGATCGCTATGGCGGATAAACCTAAAAGAAGTATATAAATTCTGTCCTTCTTCATTGCCACAAGTAAATAGTAATAGGGGAAAATTAGAATGGTTAAATGGTAGATTTCAATAATTGGAGCTGCAAGGAAAGTTGCAGGAATAGCTAGGGATGCCAGACTAAAATAGTCTACATGTCTAGCACGCCAAGCAACAATTGCAGTTATTAATCCAACAATGGCTGAGTATAACCAAAACCAATATATTCCAAGGTTATTGAGATATTTATAGATATCAGGTATATAGCCTGCTGGACGACTTGCAAGAGAGTGAATCCAAAAAAGTGAATCGGGAATAAGAAATGATATAGCTATTGTAGCAACACAAGCGGCCAAAATACGCCAATTTTTTAGGCCTAATACCATGGCAATGGCTATTGGGAATAATTTAAAAAGCGCGGCCAGACCTAGAATTACGCCTGCCAAGATGGTTTTATTCTTATTGGCAGCGCAAACAGCCAGAACTATCGATAAAAAGAGTATTGAGTTTATTTGTCCAGAAGCAATATCCATAACAAACGGAAACCACAGTATTGATAAAGCTAACGGATAGAAAAACCATCTCTCTTTGGCACCAAGGTTATATAATATTATCCCAACGGCAACAATGTAGGCTATGAAATCCAAGAAAATAAAAAGGGTCTTTGCCCAGTAATAAGGCAACAGCGCCAATGGTGCTAAAATGTAAGATGCTGCCATGGAATAAAAATAATATGTACAAGGGGTTGTCTGGGGTATTGAGTATTGATCAGAAGTTAAAAAGTCATAAATTTGGGAATTCGGTGCATTAGGATCCAAGATGATTTTGGCAACGTGATAAAATATGGGGAAATCGCCGCCAACAGTGTAAGCAACAATAGAGACCGTAATTATTAACCCCGCTAATAATAACATGATATAGAAAATATATTTATTAATCAAAGCTTTATACCTTCAGAGATTTTAATCCCCCGCGTTATTTGGCAATTTGGTTATCTTTGTTTTAAACCTGTAAATGGCTGGGTAATATTCTACGGTCTATTATTCCTCAACAAAGCAGTTAAATGCAGGGTAATAACTGTAGGGCAGTATTCCACCGAGAGCTCCATTACGGTTTTTAAGCACTTTTAGTTCACTTTTCCGCGGATTCTGATTCATGACCTGATAAAAATCAAAATCTGTACTGCCGGCTCCCTTTACTTGAAGCCCTATTAAAACGTCGCTGCTGTTTACTATAAAATCACTTTCTTTAAAAGTTTCAATGACAATCGGTCTCTGGTTGTGGTCCAGATCGATTGTTGATACTGCTAGTACCGGGGTTCTGTAATCCCGGCTGATGCGTTTCAATTTAGTTAGGGTCCGGGGCAGGCTGTTGGGGTAAGCTTCCGACTTGGGAGATGCCAAGGCCTGCAGGTAATCTACAATAATAACCGGTCTGTTTCCGGTTATTCGAATATGACGGGACAGTATGTTACTAACCTCATCGGCATTGGTATATTCCGTACCTTCAATTATATAAATTTTATCAGCGTACTGTCCGTAATCTTCCATGCCGGCTCTTATGGAATCCAGTTGCGCCTGGCGGTGTTGCCCATATTTCTTGGCGGTGGTTATGCCCCGGGTGCTTATCGCAAGGTTTTTGTCACTATTGCTCAGAAAAGTCAAGCGGCTGATGCTCCTGGCCACTAATTCGGTACGGGCTGTTTCCAGGCTTAATATAAGTATATCATTGCCTGCCTGGGCGATTTGGTCGGCTACTTGTAATACCCATGAAGTCTTGCCGGACGAGAATGACCCCGCCAAAACATACAGCCCTTCATATAAGCCGCCATCCAGCAACTGGTCCAGCTTGGCAAAGCCGGTCGGGATGCACGCTGTATTTACATTATCTTTCATACTTAAAAAGCCCTGCAGATGGTGGGTGCTGTTGGTGAGTAGATAGGCCTCACGTTCTGCCAGTTGCTTAGCTTGAAGCTGCTTGATTATCGCATCCTGAGTTGCCTGGACAGTCCGAATAAATTGATCTCTGGACACACTTAAGGCTTCGCTTAGATCTTTATAATTTCCGAATATGTTGGTTGCGATATAGGGAATATCGTTGGCATGCAGTAATGAACTTATTTCCAGGGTCAACAGGTTATCTTCACTATCATCTTCCAGACATATAACCACGCCGCCAGTAGGAGGAGTATGCCTGAATATATCGGTCAGCAGGTGGATATTGCCGGGGTTGCCTATGGCTACGGCCTCTATTCCAGCCTCAAACAGACTTAATGCGGCCATTTCCTCCGCAACTATAAATACGGGCTTATCGTTTTGCAGAGCAATCTGGTTAAAAATAGTGCTGGGACCATTTCGGCGAATACGGTTCTGTTTTTCGGCGGAAAGGTCGGTATTTATGGCAGTATAGCTATATGGGCCAGAGGGTATTATTACTGCTTGCCAGGAAACACACTCCGCGCCCTCTTTGGTCTTAAAATCCGGATCATAACCCAGTTTGAAATTTTCTATGGTAGAATAGCTAAGCCCCCGTTCCTGAAAATAGTCGGTTTGATGTATTTGTCCCTGGGCTTGGGTTATATATTTTTTTAATGCGGCCCCAACTTTATTGTCTTCTTGAGCATCTGAATTCAGTGCGTTTTCAGAGAGTAAGTTTTTTAAGCTGAGCCTTGAAGGCCAGTTGGATTTTTTGAACATGTGAGCGCTTGCAGGTTTTAAATTATGGTGCGTACCCGTTGAACCGTCCTGATCAGGTATGAGATTAAACAGTTCGCAGGCCTTATTGAATATTTCTTCTGAGTCGTTAAGCCTATAATCAATTTCAATGAGATCAAAGGTATTATAAAAAGCGTTACATACTTTACACTTGGCGTGGAATGGCTGCCCCATACTGCGGTCGATGGACATACGGTAATTCTCATCACTATGGGCAGGGTTCAGACAATTGAAATCCTTGCTGGGGTCTAATCCCTTACCTTTAATATAAAACTCCAGCTGATCGTTGATAAATTTCTGCGCCTGCTCTTTGTCCATCTTCCATTTCCTCTCTATTCACCTATTTTCATACATTTTACCACAAAAACATATCTATACAGTTCAAATACCTGTAATCCTCCCATCATTTTCCTAAAAAAGTGTCGTATTAATTAATAGAACTACATTATAGAACTAAATTAAAGGGAGTGTTGCCATGAGCAGGAAATTTAGAATTGCTATTCTAACCTTATTCATTCTAGGGATCTGGACAGGCCTCGCGTGTGCAAATGACCATGGGAAATCACAGGGACAATGGAACCAACAAAAAAATAAAGCTGCAGTTAAATGTTCCGTAAAAGGTTATACTGACATGCATAATGCGGCGTGGTCGGGTAAAGGCTGGCCTGCGGCACCGGCACAGTATAAACCGGGCGTCAATTACGCATACGCTAAAGGATTTGTGAACTATAATGACAAAGACAAATTCTGCTGCAATCAAAAAGGCAAATGTGAGAAGTTGGACAATTGGAAAGATAAGATCCCGCAGCCCGCTGAATTGACCAGGGTCAAAGGAGTGGTGGAAGAGGTATCAGATCCAGACAGCGATGGGGAATACGTGATAACCGTGGAAACGTCACCTAAAGATACATCGTCTTCCGAAACAGTGGAAATTGTTGCCAATGCTGACACCAAGCTATTCCTGAATTGCTGTTGGAAAGAAATCGAACCATCGGATATTGAGATAGGCAGTAAAATAAAGGTATATCTTAAAGATGACAAGGCTATCCTGGTAAAACTGGAAGAGGAGAATGAGGACGAACCAGAAGAAGAGGCGTAAGTTCTCTGAATATATAACTTAAAGAAGGGGGCTGCTTAGGTGGCCCCCATTTTGTGGAAATAGAACCATATCATCATCCGGTATGTTAAAATTTATTTATCTAGTTGAGGGGCATTCTAGGAGGATATCAATGTTTTTTCGGGGCAAGGATGAAATAAAGGATCTGGTATCCAGTTGTGTTCAAAGCTATCAAGCTGGGGACAAAAATGCTCTGGACAGCATTTATGAAGAGCTATCCCAGTTTTGCCGCAAAGTAATATCAAAAACACGTGGTAAATACATAAACCCTGATGATGAAGAAGCAGGCATGATCTCTAATGTTATTTTGGATGCAGTGGATAAATATGATGTTGACCGTGGTCCCTTTATGGTTTATCTGGGCCAGGCGGTCAGGAACCGCACTGTGGATGAATTGAGAAAAGAAAAACGCAGTCCCGCGGTTACTGTCTCTTATGATAACTTGTCTCCTGGTTTTGAGGAGAACTACTTTGAGGATATCATTGATGACATAGCCAGAAAGCAGGAGATACAAGAATTTGAACGTCTGCTGGCTGGCTTCGCTTTAAACTTTGGAGATTTGGTCAATATATCGCCCCGTCATACCAAAACCAGGGAGCAAGCTTTGCGAGCCGCCTGGTTGATTGCTCAGGACAGCGAACTCAGCTCATATTTGATAAATAAAGGGACGCTGCCCCAAAAACATTTAGAAGAAAAGTTTAATTTAAACCGCAGTTTGCTGGAGAGATATCGTAAATATATTATAGCGGTGGTTTTGATTCACATTTATGATTTCGGCTACCTCAAACCGTATGTTTTACCAGCTCACAGGAGGGATAACAATGGCTCGAATTAAAGGGATAGTGATGGAAAACCGAAATGGCCAAGCCGTCATAATGACTCCCCAGGGCGAATTTAAGCGGGTCAAAATCAATAAGCCTATTGATATTGGAGAGATGTATGCTGAACATGCTCCAGGGTTATGGAAATATGCGATCGCTGCGGTTGTGGTTTTGGCTCTGTCCTTAGGAACAGTGGATTTTTTTTCAGTTAAAGCCTATGCGCATGTCTCCCCTTCGGTGGAGCTCGGGATTAATCGATGGAATATAGTGGTTGCCACCCATGCTTTAGATCCCAGCGGGGAAGAAGTCCTGGGTCAATCCCCATTGATTGGACAAAAGGTTGATATAGCCGTAGAAAAGATCGTTGACCAGTTTTTGCAGAATGGCAATTTGAAAAAGGAAAACCTGCCCGAACAATTCCAGGTGCAGGCTGCTCCCGGCAAAGAGGATGAGGTTTTTATCAAGCGGGTGGAGGAAAATGTAAAAGAAGGTATAAAGAAATCCCTTGACAAAAAGCAATCCGAGTTTGGAAAACAGATCGACTTTGTAAGCCAATTCGACTTTGAGAAACAGTCCGGCATTGGAAGCAAGTTAGACCTTGAAAAGCAGACCGAGTTTGGAAAACAGCTAGACGTTGGGAAACAGTCCGATGTGGGGAAACAGACCGAGTTTGAAAAGCAGTTCGACCTTGGAAGCAAGTTCAACTTTGGAAGCAAGTTCAATTTTGGAAGTAAGCTCGACATTGGAAGCAAGTTAGACTTTGGAGCCAAGTTCAACTTTGGAAGCAAGTCCGACTCTGGAAAACAATCTGACTTCGGGAAACAATCTGACTCTGAGAAACAGTCCAAATCTGGGAAACAGTCTAACTCTGAGAAACAGCCTAACTCTGAGAAACAGTCCAAATCTGAAAAGCAGTCTGAGTTTGAAAAACAGCTCGGGTTTAAAAAACAGTTCAATTTTGGGAAACAATCCGAATTTGAAAAGCAATTTGACTTGGGCAAACAGTTCGGATTTGGCAAACAGTTTGACTTTAGTAAACAATTTGGATTTGAAAAACAGAATCAAGACAATGATCAAAGACAAGAACCAAGCCGGAACAAGGATACAACAAAAACCCAAAGGACAAAGATCAATAATAAATCATCTGTTTTACTCATAAAAGAACCTGGGGATTAATTATTCCCCAGGTCATTATTCAATATTGATCTTGGTCTTGGTTCCTGCAGCGGGTTCCTGTTTGGGCATAGTTACTTTTAATATTCCTTCTTTATATTCAGCGGTCATTTCCTTTTGCATTCGAATTAGAATGGCCCCATAATATTTAGATAAAGGGGCTGAGAAGGTTGACAACAGCTGATTTTGGCATTAATCAATTATTATATGGCTTCCTGCAGCTGGATAGGTTGGTTTATCAGTGGGTGCATATAATGCAAAACCCGTGGTTAGTCAAAATTATGATCATAATCACCTACTGGGGATATCCGCTCACTCTGGTGCTATTAGCCGCCTTGGTGACTGTACGCATGCTTTACCGCCGCCTGCGGTGGGAGGCGCTGTTTTTAAACGTAAGCTTTGTTTCTGCATGGGCCCTGATGAAATTGCTCAAGAACTTGATTGAGCGCAGCCGGCCTGCCGGGGAAGCACTTACAACTGCGGCGGGATACAGCTTTCCCAGTGGCCATGCCATGGTATCAATGGCTTTCTATGGGTTCCTGGCATTTCTGCTCCTGTACTGCAGCCGTAAAAAAAACGACCGGTGGCTAGCAGCGAGTCTGTTTATTTTAATATTTTTAATTGGGTTTAGCCGAATTTATCTTAATGTTCATTATACCAGTGATGTTCTGGCAGGTTTCTTATTTGGTTTGCTCTGCCTGACCGGCAGTATCAAGGGATACCAGTGGGCCAAACGGACGTATCAATTCTGACCGATTAAATGTCCTCATCGCTCCCGCCGCCAGCGTTTCTGAGATTTCCGGTACTGTTTTTCCTCTTCTGAATATATACGCTGGTTTTTTTCCTGCTGAACCCTGCCGCCCATATAGGTCGTTTCCAATCCCCGGATTACAATCAGGGTGTTGCCCTCATTGTAAGTCAGAGCGATAGGGAGATCGGATTCCCCGAACACCACCCGGTAGCCATTCTCCTTAAGGGAGAGATCTTCTTTAAGCATTTTTCTAATTTCAGTTTTGACTACCGACCTGCCTGATTGGCTGTGATGGCCTTTACCGTGGTTTATCACCAGCACATCAACGCCGTGTCCAATGGCCCAATCTATATTTTGCCGGGTTTTTTCCAGGGATTCTTTTATATTTAAGCCATGCAGGTCCAATATTTCTATTTTCACATATATAACCGCCTTTCCTGAAAAATTGGGATTGGAAAAGACTGATGCCAAAATATTAGCATATAAGTTCGCGCTAATAAAGACAGTAAGCTCTTCATTGCACCAGTCAGGACTTGTTGCTATAATCCTTCATAAGGAGGAGTGGATGTGAAATTGGATGAAGTCGAGGTACTGTTGACCCAGGAAGCAGTTAGAAATAGAATCAAGGAACTGGCCGGCGAAATATCCCGTGATTATGCAGGCCAGGAAATTCTGGTGGTGGGCATTCTAAAGGGCGCCTTTATTTTTATGGCCGATCTGGTCCGGGAAATCGATATCCCTCTGAAGCTAGATTTTATGGATGTCTCAAGTTACGGCATTTCCACCGTTTCTTCGGGTGAGGTGCGGATTATGAAGGATTTGGAGGAGTCGATTGAGGGAAAAAATGTTATTATTGTGGAGGATATTATTGATACCGGCCTGACCCTTAAATATATCACCGCAATATTAAAAAAACGCAGCCCCCAAAGCCTGAAAATCTGCTGCCTGCTGGATAAGCCGTCAAGGCGTAAAAGTGCGATTCAGCCGGATTACACTGGCTTTGTGATTGAGGACCTGTTCGTGGTGGGCTGGGGCCTGGATTATGCCGAACGCTATAGAAATTATCCGGCTATCGGGGTTTTAAACCCGGCAGTATATGAAAAGTAGAGGTGCAGCAATGGAGAAAGAATTAGTTTTAGTTTTGGATTTCGGCGGCCAATACAATCAGTTGATCGCCCGCCGGGTCAGGGAATTATCAGTTTACAGCGAAATGGTCCCTTATGATATTACTTATGAAGACATACTGGCGAAAAAGCCCAATGCAATTATTCTCACCGGAGGTCCGGCAAGTGTACATATGGCTGATGCTCCCGCCTGTGATCCGCGGATATTTTCCATGGGCATTCCGGTGCTCGGTATTTGCTATGGGATGCATCTCATGGCCCAAATTCTGGGGGGACAGGTTCAAGCCAGTGATCTGAGGGAATACGGGCGCTCCCAGCTTATGATAATGGGGGATGACCGACTGTTTAAGGGAATTGCCCCGCAGACCCAGGTCTGGATGAGCCATGGGGATTCGATCTTCGCCATACCGGCAGGGTTTAACATCTCTGCCAGTACTGATAACTGTATAGTGGCGGCTTTCAGCAACCCTTCGGCCAATCTCTACGGAGTGCAGTTCCATCCTGAAGTCAGGCATACGACTGAAGGCATGACCGTATTGAAAAACTTTTTGTTTGAAGTCTGCCGGCTCAAAGGTGACTGGGACCTGAGCGACTATATCGAAGAGACAGTTCAATCTATAAGAGCGAAAGTAGGAGAAAAAAAGGTCCTCTGCGGCTTAAGCGGGGGAGTCGATTCTTCGGTAGCGGCTACTATGGTGCATCAGGCCATAGGCGATCAACTGGTTTGCGTATACGTAGATAACGGGCTGATGCGCAAAGGAGAGACTGAAGCTCTGATCGAGACGTTCAAGCATCAGATGCATATGAACCTGGTTATTTGTGACGCTCGGGAGAGGTTTTTAGATAAACTGGCCGGAGTGGCCGAACCTGAACGGAAACGCAAGATTATCGGAGAGGAGTTCATTCGGGTTTTTGAAGCTGAAGCCCAAAAACTAGGCAAGATAGATTATTTGGTGCAGGGCACTATCTACCCCGATGTGGTTGAAAGCGGCACCAAGACCGCCCACACCATCAAGAGCCATCATAATGTAGGCGGTTTGCCTGAGGATATGCAATTTGAGTTGATTGAACCGTTGCGGCTGTTATTCAAGGATGAAGTGAGAGTTATCGGCGAAAAACTAGGCATCTCTGACGAAATAGTCTGGAGACAGCCGTTTCCCGGGCCGGGTCTGGGGGTAAGAGTGCTGGAAGAGGTAACGCCGGAAAAAGTTAAGATTCTGCAGGATGCCGATTATATCGTACGCGAGGAAATAAAAAAGGCCGGTTTGGAAAGAGAAATCTGGCAGGCCTTTGCGGTATTGCCGCCGGTCAGAAGTGTAGGGGTTATGGGCGATGCCCGTACCTATGCCTATCCCATCATAATCCGGGCGGTGGTCAGCGACGATGCGATGACGGCCGAGTGGGCTCATTTGCCCTACGAGCTGCTGGATATAATGGCGCGCCGCATCGTTAATGAGGTGCGGGGGGTCAACCGGGTTGCCTACGACATTACCGGCAAGCCGCCCGGGACAATTGAGTGGGAGTAAACAACGAATCGCCGAAATCTTGGTAAAACAAGGATTTCGGAGATTTTTGTACTATTTGATAACACGTTTCTAGAGGTGCAGTAAAAGCAAAGGTAATGTTATAAAAAGTAATCTAATCCTATTTCCCTTTGCATGACATATGCATACTAACCAGTTAGCATCGGTGGTCATGATTTTTTTTAGTGACAGGTACTTCAATTTTCCCATGCTTCTCTTCAAATTCCCGGATGCAGTTGTTTATCAGAAACATGATTTGGCCACTTGCGGAACGATCTTCGTATTTTGCTACATAATGGAACTTGTTTAATACTTCCTCATCAATACGGATACTGATGTGTTTGTTTTTACTCAATTCATTCATCCTCACTGAAATGCACTAACTATAAATTTATTTTAAGTATATTTTGTGGTAGTATTAGCTTATGCACTAAATATTAGTGCATAATATTTTACGAAGGATTAATAATGAATGGATCAAGTATCTGCCTGTTGTTTTATCGGCCATCGCAGACTTCCGAAGGATAGAATTGAGTACATAATAAAACGCCTTGACCATGAGGTGGAAAACCTCATCGCTCAAGGCATAAGAAATTTTATTTCTGGGGGAGCTCTAGGATTTGATCATATTGCCGCTTCACCGATTAGCACGAAAAAAGAGTTGGGAAGAGATATTCGCTTGATTTTTGCTTTGCCCTGTAAGAACCAAGATAAACTTTGGAGACCAGAACAAAAAGAGCTTTATCGTGATCTGCTGGCAGAAGCTGACGAGATAATCTATGTGTCGGAGGAGTATCATAACGGCTGTATGAAAAAACGTAATCGCTACATGGTTGACCATTCGGATTATTGTGTCTGTGCGTGGCTGGCCCCCTTTCAGCGGGACGGATAAGACGGTTAAATATGCGAAGCAAAAGGGGTTAAGAGTTATCAATTTGGCGAAGTAGCCTTTCTGGCTATCATCTTGAATCGTTAACGGCATTCCATAAAATAATGCACTATGCTCATCTGTGAAGAGCCGCTATTATTAATCGTAATTGATTCATAAGAATCGTCTGGCCCGGCGGCTTTGCCTGCCCCGTGATACTGCTGCCGCATCCCGCCGGTAAAAGACACAATGTTAAAAAATATGTATACAAAAATATTTTTTCCACTCCGGAAACTTTCTGATCTCACTTAAGCACTGTCATGTGTGGGATAATTCTTAGCACCGGGAATCGGACGGAGGCGGTACAGCTTAATGAACCGCCTCCGCTGCCAGAGTAGTTATTCGCCTATAGGAGTCGTGGCTGGTGTGGCAGCCTGCACTTACGGGATGCTATCTATTTTGTAATCTGCCTGAGCGGTTATGCCAAGGCTGTCAAAACCAGCCTCTTCAAAGCTGCCGTCCTCGCCGGCGGTTGTAAGCGCGCGGATTTCGTTTGACGCGGCATAGCCGATTTCAAAGGAATACCTGCTGCTCGGGTCAGAGTCCAGATCTTCCTTGTTGAAGACAAGACCGACGTTCGTTGGTGCGCCATAGCTTGCCGACGGGTTAAAAGCTGCAAATGCGCTCATGGGGATGAGCGTTACACACATAACGAGCGCTAGCATGAGTGCTGTAATTTTCTTTTTCATCAGAATCCTCTCTTTCATGGTTTGTTTTTCGTTTTTGGGTTAACGCAATATTAATCTCCGCCCAACAGCTTGCCGAGGCCGCCCAGGCTTACGTTTTCGCGCTTTCCGCTGCTGCCGGCGCTTTTCCTGCCTGCCGCAACAATGCGGCCTGCAAACTTGCTGAAGGGCAGCGATTGCAGCCAAACGGTTCCCGGTCCCTGAAGAGTGGCAAGGAAAAGCCCTTCGCCGCCGAACAGTGCACTCTTGAGATTTCCGGCAAAGGCCACGTCGTAGTTGACGCTGCTGGTCATGGCGACCAGGCAGCCGGTATCAAGCTTTACGGTTTCGCCTGCCTGAAGCTCTTTTTTGATAATTGATCCGCCCGCATGCAAGAAGGTGAGTCCGTCACCGACGAGACGCTGCATGATGAAGCCCTCGCCGCCAAAGAAGCCGGCGCCGACATTTTTCTGGAACGCGATTTCAATAGCGACGCCTTTGGCGGCGCATAAAAATGCGTCGCGCTGGCAGAGAAGCTGCCCCTGACAGTCAGTCAGATCCACCGGGACAATTTTTCCCGGATAGGGCGCGGCAAAGGAGACCGCTTTTTTATCGGAACCCTGATTGGTAAAGGTACTCATAAACAGTCCTTCGCCTGCCAGCGCCCGCTTTCCGGCGCCGATGACCTTATCCATAAGCCCCTTGCCCGCATCTCTGCCAGAGCCGTCGCCCAAAGTCGAGTCCGAGGCGATTGCGCTATCCATGAACAGCATTGCGCCTGCTTCGGCAACGATGGTTTCACCGGGGTCAAGCCCGATCTCCACAAACTGCATGTCGTCGCCGTAAATTTGATAATCAATTTCATGTGCTCTGCGCATAATTAATTTGCCTCCTTTTAAAACTAGTATTTTTCGGCTGTTGCTGTGCCGTTTTCGACCGCCAGCTTGCGAATGAGCGTGTAGCCGGACGCCATGTCATCAGCGTCTAGCAGCCCTTTGCTAACGATGGTTTTATAAGTAAAGCTCGGTTCATATGGAAATTTAGCGTAGATGACTTCGATATTTTTGCCGTCGCAGACGATAAAGTAAGCGTTGCCTTTATTTTCGCCCTTGTCGCTCGGATAAGGCATATCAAGCGTTTGCAGGACTAAAACTCCGTCGGATATAAGTACGGCTTCGTTTACAATGCGCTTGACAATAGTTCCGCCGCGGGTGACGGTAGCTTCCAGCACGAGCGTGTTCGTGTTGGTGTTAAGCGTGCCGTCCAGCTTAATTTTGTCTCCGATATGCTCGTTGGGGTTAAAGCTTTCCTGTTCAAGGGTATATTCTTCGCCGAACTCAATAATGCCGCCGGACGCCTCTCTGTATTCGCCTTCGTCCTTACCGAGGGCTTCTAAGGAGTCAAACATACCGATTGCGGCGATTTGGACGATAGGCATAACATAATCCTGGCTAAAAAGGAAATATTCGGGGTTGCTGGTGAGGTCGCCGAGCGGTTCTTCAAAACCTTTTATGGTTTTTGCAACAGCATCGTGAAAGTCGCTTAGCTCGTGGCCGGGTTCTCCATAGATACCGCCGCTTGCCTTGAGATTGCCTGTTGGCGTGCTGTTTCCCGGAACAGCTTCATTATCGCCCTTCCCTCCGCCGCAGGCAGAAAAGGTAATGGTGAACAACAGAATTAACAGGACAGCAAATAGTTTTTTGGTCATGGTAAATCCTCCTACAGTTTTTGTTTTGATTTTAGGTATCTTCAGGCTTTGTTTGCCGGCCGAGCAACATAATGGCGACATTGCAGATTGTTTCGTTTGGTTCACCGTTCACATGATGACGTATCCGCAATTTAATAAAAGGTTATATAAAGCCGTGTTTTTCGTATAGGCTGTTTGGGTGGATAATTATATTGGAAAATTGCGGTTTTAAAAAAACCTGTGATATAATGGCGAACAGAATACTATCCCTGAGTAAAACGGAAGGATGCGGCAATAATGGAGGAGCGCTCAAAAGCCCCGCAACCTGATGCCGAAACGTTTCAGGCGGCTTTTGATAACGACGAGCTGTTTGAAAAAATCGTGGAAGTCTTCCCTTATCCCCTGCAGGTATTTTCACCGGATGGGACTGCGGTCAGAATAAACCGTGCGGCACAGGATGTTTTGGGTATAAGCAGTGAAAGTCATGTCGGTAAATACAATGTTTTCCGCGACCCTATCGTATACGAACAGGGCATTGTGGATAAGGTCAGACAGGTGCTCAGCGGGAAAGCTGTATTTATTCAAGATCTCACTGCACCCTATCCGGATATGATCAAATATTTCAATGTGGCAGATCAAGACATACAGGCACTGTATCTGGATATCGTCTGTTTTCCTTTATTTAAGCCCGATCAAACGCTGGGCTGTTTCATTGCGGTTTTTTTCATAAAAAAAATATACCGATTTAGGGATGAGATTCAAAGGGCGAAGGAATACATAAAAGAAAATTGGCGGGAAAAATACGACGCAGGAGAAACTGCCAAAGCGGCGAATCTGAGCAAGCATCATTTTTCGCAGCTTTTCAAAAAACATGTCGGCATGACTCCTCACGATTACTATATCAGCGTTAAAATACGCAATATACAAGAATGCTTAAGGGACGAAAGCCTTACCGTGTCCGAAGCCTTCACGGCCTGCGGCGTCAACTATCACGGGCATTTCGCCGCAGTGTTTAAGAAGAAGGTCGGCCTGACGCCGACCAAGTACCGTGCATCGGTTATGCAGGAAAAAGGCTTGTAAACCAAAAAGCTTTCGAAAAATAATTCCCGAAAGCTTTGCTGCGATGAATATCCTTTATTGTCTTATCATTTCGCGGTATTGCGCCGGAGTAACACCGACATGCTTTTTGAAAACACCGAAAGAATAGCCGGAGTATTCCATTCCGCAGACCTCAAAGGCATCCTTAACGGAGAGATTTACGTCGTGCAGCATTTCCATAAGACGTTGCAGTTTATACC
Source organism: Syntrophomonadaceae bacterium (assembly GCA_034927445.1). Lineage (GTDB taxonomy): Bacteria > Bacillota > Syntrophomonadia > Syntrophomonadales > Syntrophomonadaceae > PHAA01. The sequence continues at coordinate 80,431 of JAYFPZ010000009.1, read as the reverse complement.
TTATATAATAACTATATGGCGTCATCCCCATATCGTTTTTGAACACGCGGGTAAAGTGATAGGGACTTAAGCCCGCCGCTTTTGCCGTCTCGCTCAAGTTATACTCCTGGTTCCAGTTACTCTCAAGGTATTCCACCGATTTCGCAATGCCGGCTTTCCCTCGGTATATCTTTCTCGTCATCAGCATGATCACAACATGGGACACAGCGCCGGTTTCGTCAAAAATCGGAAAGCCCAGCGCATCCTGATACATGGATTCGACATCGGTGCTCTCTGTCTGATAAAACTCCTGGATGGCTTCCAAAGGCGCTTTGATATCCGTTACGGTGCAGATCTTTCCTTCGAAAATAGCCTTTACTGCGTCGGTGAGGCCGGCTTTTTCAATTTCCGGGTCCTTAAAGATATTATATTTGCCGATGATCATGTCGCTGCCGGGGATTTTAAACTCGTTAAGGAGGGCGCGGTTGATCATCACTGTAGTACCGTCCCTGGCAAAAACCTCGATAGGGTAGGGGAAAAAATCAATGATATTGGAGAACAGATCTTTTTGCTCCAATACGGCTTGCAAAGAAGCCTGGAGCATATTCAGCCTGTCCAGAGCGAATCCATGTTTATTTTCCATAGCTGCTAAACCTTTATGAGAAGATCATCAGATACAAGTAAGAAAATTATAGCATAAAATGGCCCGATCGGATATTCTCTACCGTCCGGAGTTCAAAGCCATCACTTCTTGGTATTGAAGATAGCATTGCGGCGAGGCAATGCCCAATATAACCTTTCGCGCCGCATCCTTTTTATTTTACATCCAGCTAAAAAGCTCAACATTTGGGTTGCTTAGGCGAGTGGGAACGAATTTTGCAGTTTAACACAACGATATAGACAAATTCAACAAAACATGCTAAATTATCTTTAATATCTTGATAAAGGCAAACTCGTCGAAAGGCGGGGACGCAAAGCCATGGATCTAAGACTGCAGAGTTATGATCGCCAGGTTGCCAAGAAAAGGTATATGAAGGTATAAACCTGCTTTGCAATCTGCCGGAGCAGGTTTTGTTTTTTTAATTGATCGCTTAAAGGCTTTCCTCCCCAGTTTTGTTTGTACTCAGAGGGTAATTAACCGGAAGGGGTGCTCGGTAATGGGAAACTTGTTGTTAAAGGCGGACCGGCAGGAAGCTAAAGGCGAAATTGACCAGATTGCCATCGATTACAGGCTAAAACTTATTGCTTTTCAGGATGAGCTTTTTCAATCGCGCAAGAAATTGCAGGATTCAGATAGGAAAATGACAGAACTGCAAAAAAAGCTGGAAGAGTATGTTCGTAATAAAGAAAACCAAATCGCCGAGGTAATGTTTACCGCCCATATGAACGCTCAGCGGATTGAAGCCCAGACCCGCTCCCAGACGGAATATATAATCCTGGAAATGGAAGAAGAGATGCAGCGCAAACAAAAAGAGCTGGAACTGTTGCAAAAGAAAACGAATCGTTTTGTAGACGACAACTTAACGAATATGGATGATGAAGATATAGGATCCCGTATGCAGATTGTACAGGATAACATCCGGGCTTTCCGGGAACAGATGGAAACAACGGAAATTTCAGATGATCAGTCCAACATTAAGCCAGCCTCAACCGCAAAAATAACTGAACTTAAATCTGACCCGGAACAGGCAGCCAAGCGAGAAGAAAAACGGCCTGAGAATACGGATGCAATCAGCGCAGTTACGCAATCTGCCCAACCCGCGGCAATACTTGCGCCCGCTTCCCCGGAAAAAGATAAATCAATCCAAACGCCCCAGAGTACAGAACGTACCCCCGAACAAGCTGTTCAAGTCAATAAGGAAGACAAGTCATCGGATAAGCAAGTACAGGCAGGCGAAGCCGAACCGGGAAGCCAACCGGTCGGGCCGAAGAAACGGCGGGTTGTAGCTAAAAAACCGGGCAAAAAAACCAAGCTGGCAAAAGAGCAGGTCGGGGCGCCCGCGGCGGATGTTCCCCCTGAGTTTAAAGAACAAGTGGCGGAATTGTCAGCCCTCGAAGCAGTGAAAGGTCAGGGGCGGGAGCCGGCGGCCGATGCCGCGGCAAATTATTTTGAGGACGGATGGAACGGCCTCCAGGCTGCCAGTCAGGTGGAACCTAATGAAAGAATGAGATTGGATGCCTTTGTGGATGCCAGATATTATCAAATTATTAACGGTCAAAAAGAAATGCAGCATCATGCCCTGCAGGTAACTATTGAAGTGGAGGTGCCGCCTGACAATTATTCAGTAAGATATACCAAGGTCTCTTCTGACGTTGTATCAACCTTGCTTCAATATGACAATGTTGTTTTAAACGATATATTCCCTTTCAATATTATCGAACCGAACCCGCAAAATATTGCCATGTATTTCTTTAACTGCCTCGAGGACATGCTGTCGCTGATGGACTTGGTACTACATTCTCTGGTCGTATTGGAACTGCCGGATTTGCAGATTCAGATAAACAGTCGCAACACTAAACTGGATAATTTCCTGCATCAGGGGGTTGATGCCTTTGACTCCATCAGAGATTCCCTTATACCCTGCGTGGAAAGAGAACCAGACCCTATATCACCTTTTAAGGGAACAATCAGTCGTATATTGAAAAAGAGAAACTAGAATCCTATTTAATACTAGACAAATATGGCAAAATATGTTTTAATGTTATTCAAATATCTGATAAGGGCAAACTTATCGAAAGATAAGGACGCAAAGCCATGGGTCTAAAGCCGGAAGGTTATGACTGCCAGGTCGCCAGGACGATATAGAGTAGATGTCAACCTGCTATGCAACCTGCATTAGCAGGTTTCATATTCTTTAGGGCGTTTAAAGCAAGTTGTAGTGTCTACCCTGTAGAAAAGTTTGAGGAGGGTTCTGGATGGGCATTTTTGGAAATGGTCCTAAAGAAGTAAACAGCGAAAGGGAGCACTTCGACTCTGATTATCAGCTCAAAATTGAAAGCCTGCAAAGGGAGATTGTACAAGCCCGGGCGAAATTAAAAGAGTCCCAAACCAGGATGGCTGAATTGCAAAACAAGTTGGAGGAATATCTGGGCAAAGAACGTCAGATTGCGGAAGTAATGATAAATGCTCAAATAAACGCACAAAAAATAGAGGCTCAGGCTCGGGTCAAGGCCGAGGTACTGCTGCAGGAGACTGATGAAGAATTGCGCCGGAAGAAACAAGAATTGGAACTGCTCCAGATAACGGCGCAAAAATTCAAACAAGAACTCAGTGACCGGATTGATCAATACAAATCATCTCTGGAGAGCATAATGGCTTCCGGCGATGATACAAGTTTCACGCCTACTTTGGTTAGCAAAGAGAAGAATGAACAAAAGCTTATTGGTTAAATCGCAAGCTATCGTAAAAGAAGGTAATTATCATAGATAATGCACACAATGTCAGCGATCCTTTAAATAGTAATATTGCACGTCTGAATGCACTGGCGGTCGAACTGGATGAAATTCGGTCTGTAAATGAAACCACCCTGCAAAAAAATGACGATTTATTGGAGCAAATTGCTGTTTGCGAAAGCAGGCAGCAATATGTACGTGATGCTTTGGCTGAAAGTGAAAAAATAGCTCGAGAGGTTACCCGAAATGCTGAGCTTCGCGTCGATAAGATCATGGCTAATGCGCAATGGGCTATAATGCCCCAGCAGGAGCATATAGCCCGTTTAGAAAAAGAAATAAAGGAACTTACGGAAGAAATACAATCCCGCAGCATGAATACACCTGAGCCCAAGCCTGAGTTGGCCGATATGCCATATAGCTTCCGTGAGTTTTCCTTGCGTGAGCCTCAATATATTAATTTGAGCATAGACAATCCCCATGATGGCTCCAATAGCGTTCCTGCATGGCAGCCAGAGTCAAGCCGGGAATTTTCCCTGCGAGAACCGCCAGATGAGGACATAGCCAAGATCAAGGCGGCCAACCCGCCAGAGCAGGATCAGGATGATTCCCAACCTATTATCCGGCGGGAGTTTTCCTTACGAGAACCGCCGGAAGAGGATATAACCGAAATCAAGACGACCAACCCGCCGGAGCAGGATCAACCTGATGACAAACCCATGGCCCGGCGGGAATTCTCATTAAGAGTACCTCAGAATCTGGATATTCCGGTTGATGAATTTTGGCCTCCGCAGAACGAAAGTGCAGATGAGCGGCAGTTAAACCTAACCGAATATAACCTGCCGGAGCCCCAGGATGAAGAGATCAGCAATTATAATCTTGCTATGAGCTTAATTGAACAGAATGAATCCGACATGCATCTGGATGTTTTTGTTGATTTGCGCTACGTTGTTGCCGCCGATGAAAAAGACGGGAAGATGCAAAGACATTCCTGGCAGGTGAAAATACTGGTTGAGGTTCCGGCTGACAGCCAAAAAATTGTGGGGTATGGCAAGGCTTCCTCCGCAGTTACCTCAACCTTGCTAAGGTTTGACGATGTTGTTCTAAATGATGTTTATCCTTTTGGGATAATTGCGCCCAATCCGGAAAACATCGCGATGTATTTCTTTAACTGTTTACAAGACACGGTTGCTTTAATGGACCTTAATTTAAAAGAAATTACAATATGGGAGAATCAGGCCCGGGTAATGGAAGTCAGACAGCGTAATACTGCATTTGATGAACAACTTCAGCAAGGCGACGATATTCTGCATGATATCCGCAGTCTGCTGACGGCGCGAGACCGGGGTGAAGATAAAAACAATTCAAAAAATAGATTGGGAAATCTATTTAAGAATATATGATATAGCTGGACTGTGAAAGACTAAAAAATAGGAGAGATTTCTCCGGACAGGGGCGTTTGCCTTGCCGCCAAGAATGATAAATTATTGCCGCAGGGAAAACGCCGTTTGTTCCAGCTTCTGTTTTCCAGAGCAAGTTGACACGAAGGGAAAGCTTTGTTAATATCAGGATGTATGAAAGAAATAGGCGAGAAACGCGAAAGTGTGTCTAGGGTTCCGCATGCTGTGGCATGGTTCAGGTCCGAGTGACACAGGCGCTGCGGCGCTACACCGTATAGGGATAAAAGCCCAGGCGGGTAGGTTTCGTTTAAGAAACCTGTCCATCTGGGCTTACAATTTCTGCCACGAAAAATTCCAAATTAGTTTATGAGGAGTGAGGGATTATATGCCCGCTGTTGGAATCATAATGGGCAGCGATTCGGATTTGCCCATTATGCAGGATGCTGTTGATGTACTGGAAGAGTTTGAGATCAGCTATGATCTCACCGTATGCTCAGCTCACCGGCTGCCCCGGGAAACTGCTGATTATGCTCTTACGGCCGAGGAACAGGGCATGGAGGTAATTATTGCAGGAGCCGGAGGAGCCGCCCACCTGCCGGGAGTTATTGCCGCTTATACTACCCTGCCGGTTATTGGAGTACCTATAAAAACCAGCACTCTGGCTGGTTTGGATTCCCTTTACTCCATAGTCCAAATGCCTAAAGGCATTCCTGTAGCTACTGTAGCCATCAATGGCAGTGCGAATGCAGCTCTTTTAGCGGTAGAGATTATGGCGCTTAAAGACCCGGCTCTGCGCCAACAACTTAAACTCTACCGTCAGCATATGGCGGAGGGAGTTTTGAAGAAGGACCGCCAGTTAAAAGAATTAGGCTTACAAGATTACCTGCGGCATAAGGGGGAGCAATCATGATAGAGAGATATACCCTGCCAGCGATGGGGGCTATCTGGTCTGAACAAAACAAGCTGAACAACTGGCTTAAAATAGAGGTAGCAGCCTGCGAGGCCTGGGCGGATTTAGGCAAGATTCCCCGGGAAGCGGTTGTGGTAATCCGTAATAAAGCCCAGTTCAATGAGGAGCGGATCCAGGAAATTGAAGCCGAGGTCAGGCATGATGTGATTGCTTTTTTGACCAATGTTGGGGAGTTTGTGGGGGAAGAATCCAAATATATTCATCTGGGTATGACTTCATCCGACATACTCGACACCGGTCTCGCCATGCAGATGCGGGATGCCGTGGATTTGATCCTGGCCAAGCTGGAACAGTTAAAAGATATAATTGCCGCTTTGGCGGTCAAATATAAATATACTTTGTGCATAGGACGCACTCATGGGGTTCATGGGGAACCCACCACGTTCGGGTTGAAAATGGCTTTGTGGTTCAGCGAAATAGGGCGGGACCTGGAGAGGTTGAAACAAGCCCGGGAGGTAGTGGCTTACGGAGCCATATCGGGCGCGGTCGGCAATTTTGCTCATCTTGATCCGCGGGTGGAAGAGTATGTCTGCGCCCAACTGGGTTTAAAATGCTGTCAGGTTTCCACCCAGGTCATACAACGCGACCGCCATGCCCACCTGTTAACGACTCTGGCGATTATAGGAAGTTCCCTGGAAAAAATGGCAACTGAAATTAGAAATTTGCAGAGAACGGAATTACTTGAAGTGGAAGAACCTTTCCAGAAGGGGCAAAAGGGGTCTTCCGCCATGCCCCATAAACGCAATCCGATGATGAGCGAAAGAGTGGCCGGGCTGTCCCGGGTTCTGCGCGGCAATGCCCTGGCCGCTTTGGAAAATGTGGCTTTGTGGCATGAAAGGGATCTGACCCATTCATCGGTGGAGCGGGTCATTATTCCCGACAGCTGCATTTTATTGGATTATATGCTGCAAAAATTTATCGGAGTGGTTGCAGGCCTGGTTGTGTACGATAAGAATATGGCTATAAACATTAATAAGACTCGGGGCCTGGTATTTTCACAGCAGCTGCTCCTCGCCCTGATAGGCAAAGGAATGATGCGGGAGGCGGCCTATAAAATAGTGCAGCAGCGGGCAATGCAAAGCTGGACTGAAAAATTGGATTTTAAGGAACTGATAATGCAAGATGATACCGTTATGGCCTTACTCACAGTTGATGAGATTAATAAAATATTTGACTTCGGTATTTACACCCAAAATGTAGATTACATTTTTAAACGCTGTGGGTTGGAATAAGGAAAGGAAACAGGGGGGACGGTTCTTCCTATGACAATTTCGACAACCTTAGAATATACGTAGGAGGATGATAAATATGGCAGCAGGGGAATTGCTATATGAAGGGAAAGCCAAACAGATATATTCCACCGATAACGAAAAAGAATTCTTGATGAAATACAAAGATGATGCCACCGCTTTCGACGGGCAAAAAAAAGGGACAATCACTAACAAAGGCGTAGTAAACAACCGGGTGTCGAACCTGCTTTTCGGACTGCTGGAAAAGGAAGGGGTTGAAACCCATTTAATAAAACAAATCGATGCCAGAAATGCTTTGGTCAGGAATCTTAAGATAATTCCGGTTGAGGTGGTAGTACGCAATGTTATTGCCGGGAGCCTGTCCCAACGAGTGGGCCAAGCGGAAGGCATTGTGCTGGATTCACCCATTATTGAACTTTATTATAAAGACGACGAATTGCACGATCCCATGATTAACGAATACCATGCGCGGGTGCTGGGATGGGCGACCGAAGAGCAGTTAAAGGCCATGGACCGGCAGGCCCATAAAATAAACCATGTTTTAAAGGCCTTTTTCGACCGGATCGGGATTATCCTGGTGGATTTCAAGCTGGAGTTTGGTGTCTATGAGGGGCGGGTTATCCTGGGCGACGAGATTTCCCCTGATACGTGCCGGCTGTGGGATAAGGTAAGTCTGGAGAAGCTTGATAAAGACCGTTTCCGCAGGGACCTGGGGAAAGAAGCGGAAGCCTATCAGGAAGTGGTGCACCGGATTGAGTCCGCTTTTGGCGACTAATAAATAATTGCGCGCAGCGCTCAGGGGGTAGGAACCACATGTTTAAGGCCAATATATATGTAACCTTAAAAGAAGGAGTACTTGACCGCAGGGAGGCAATCCAGTGTTATATGAAATAGAGGAAGACAAATTTAAAGACGAGTGTGGGGTATTCGGTATTTACATGAGCAATCCGGCCAGTTCTACCGATGCCGCGCGCACTACTTTCTACGGCCTCTATGCCCTGCAGCACCGGGGGCAGGAAAGTGCAGGGATTGCAGTCTCCAATGGCCACAAAATCAGTCTGCACAAAGGTATGGGACTGGTTTCCGATGTCGTAAAAACCCATAATATTGAGCAACTTCCGGGAAATATCGCTATTGGCCATGTGCGCTATTCGACTACCGGAGGCAGTGCCTATGTGAATGCCCAACCCTTGGTTTTTCATTATTTAAAAGGGATGGTGGCTCTGGCCCACAACGGGAATTTGGTCAATACGATTGAACTCAAGAAAAGACTGGAGACCTATGGTTCAGTTTTTCAGACCACCACCGATACAGAAATTATAGCCAACCTTTTAGCCCGGTATTCCCAGGACGCACTGGAGGATGCCCTGGCCAAATCGATGATTGATATTAAAGGCGCGTTTGCCCTGCTGATCATGACTGAGGACCGTTTGGTAGGGGTACGGGATCAGATGGGGATACGTCCTTTATGTATAGGCAAGCTCAATGGCGATTATGTACTGGCCTCCGAATCAGCAGCCTTGGATACAATTGGCGCTCAATTGGTACGGGATGTCAACCCGGGAGAAGTGGTCGTAATCGACGGCAATGGCTTGCGTTCCATCCAGGTGATCAAATCGCCGCGCCAGGCCCACTGCATCTTTGAATATATCTACTTTGCCCGTCCGGACAGCACCATTGACGGTTTAAATGTAAACCGGGTGCGGCGGGAACTGGGCAAACAACTGGCACAGGAATGCAAGATTAACGCTGATATGGTCATTTCCGTACCTGATTCGGGCACCGCCTCCGCGCTGGGGTATGCTGAAGAATCAGGACTGCCCTTTGAAGAGGGTTTAATGAAGAACCGTTATATAGGCCGCACCTTTATTCAACCCACCCAGCAGATGCGGGAACTGGGGGTTAGATTAAAACTAAACGCAGTTGGCGAGGTTGTGGGCGGCAAACGTATAATTATGATAGACGATTCCATCGTACGGGGTACCACCAGCAAAAAAATAGTCCAAATGCTTCGCCATGTCGGGGCCAAGGAGGTACATGTCCTGGTTGCTTCACCCCCAACTGCATATCCGTGCTATTATGGCATTGATACTTCCCGCCGGGAAGAACTTATAGCCAGCACCATGAATATGGAACAAATCAATGAGTATATTGGTGCGGACAGTCTTCATTACATCAGTATGGAGGGCATGTTTGCCGCTATGAAAAGCGATGCGGGGATTTTCTGCGCTGCTTGTTTCAGCGGCGATTACCCGGCTGGACAAGAGTCTGAATAGTTATGCGGGATCGGCACTAATGCAATAATGATCGAAATTGAACGGTTAGGGGTGTAATCATTATGAAAAAAAGCATGACTTACAAGCGGGCAGGGGTTGACATAGATGCTGCCAACCAATCCGTTGACCTCATTAAAAAATGGGTGGACCGGACCAAAAGACCCGAAGTATTGGATGGGATTGGTTCTTTTGGGGGTTTTTTTGCCCTTAACCCTACCAAGTATAAGGAGCCTGTACTGGTTTCCGGTACGGATGGAGTAGGCACCAAGCTGAAGGTCGCTCAAGCTTATGGTGTTTTTGATTCGGTGGGAATTGACCTGGTCGCCATGTGTGTTAATGATATACTTACCCATGGGGCTGAGCCGTTATTTTTTCTGGACTACATTGCCCTGGGCAAACTCCAGCCGGTTATGATTGAGGACCTGGTCAAGGGAGTAAGCGAGGGCTGTATTCAGGCCGGATGCGCTTTGATTGGCGGAGAGACTGCGGAAATGCCCGGGTTCTATAGAGAGGGCGAATTTGATATGGCCGGTTTTACGGTCGGAGTGGTTGAAAAAAACCGTTTGGTGAATGGTTCGGCGATTAAGGACGGGGATGTGTTGGTCGGGCTCAAGTCGTCCGGGATTCATTCCAACGGTTTTTCTCTGGTTCGCAAAGTACTGCTGGAAGAAGCCGGCCTGAAACTGGATGAATATGTGGATGAATTGGGCGGAAATCTGGGTGATATCTTGCTGACCCCCACCCGTATCTACGTCCCCACCATTCTGTCTCTGCTCCGGGAAATTGAAATTCGCGGTATGGCCCATATTACCGGCGGCGGAATAGCGGAAAATCTGCAGAGGATAATGCCAGGGGGGCTGGGGGCTGAAATTGACAAGGCCTCATGGGAGGTACCGCCGATTTTCCGAATGATCGCGGATATGGGCAATGTGCCGGAGGAAGACATGTTTCGCACCTTTAATATGGGAATAGGATATATAATTGCAGTTGCATCAGACCAGTTAAGTACATTATTAATGCATATGCGAATGGAAGGGGAAAACCCTGTGGTTATAGGCCAGGTTACTGCCGGCACGCCCAGGGTGGTGGTCAAATGATACGTATAATTGAACCTAAACGACTCAAACTGGCGGTATTGGCTTCGGGGAGGGGCAGCAATTTTATAGCCTTAAATGAAGCCATTCAGGCAGGTAAGTTAAATGCCGATATATGTGTGCTTATCAGTGACCGAGCTGAAGCCCCGGCTTTGAATAAAGCCAGGGATCTGGGAGTAAAGGCGGTGCATATCAACCCGCGCAATTACAGCAGCCGGGATGAATATGAAGCAGAAGTGGTTAAAATTCTAAAGGCCCGGGAGATTGATATAGTCGTACTGGCAGGGTATATGCGGCTGGTTGGCCGGGTTCTGCTGCAGGCCTATAAGCTAAGGGTGTTGAACATCCACCCCGCCCTGTTGCCATCATTTGTGGGGCTGCATGCCCAGAGACAGGCGGTGGAATATGGGGTAAAGTTCAGCGGCTGTACCGTCCACCTGGTTGATGAAGGCATGGATTCAGGCCCGATAATTATGCAGGCGGTGGTTCCAGTCCAGCCGGATGACACCGAGGATATGCTGGCGGACAGAATTCTGGGGCAAGAACACCGGGTTTACAGCGAGGTTCTGCAATTGCTGGCAGAGGGACGAATCTGGGTTGAGGGAAGAATAGTCCACATAAAATAGGAGGTTGGCGGAATGAAGAGAGCTTTGATAAGTGTATCGAACAAAACTGGTGTAATAGAATTTGCCCGGGGTCTGGAAAAGCTGGGCTATGAAATCATCTCCACCGGCGGAACCTATAAGGCCCTGCAGGAAGCCGGGGTCAAGGTCAAACAGGTTGCGGAGATAACTGGATTCCCTGAGATATTGGACGGGCGGGTAAAAACGCTTCACCCCAAGATTCACGGCGGAATCCTGGCCCGGCGCATACCCGGACATCTGCAGCAGCTGGAGCAGAATAATATTGAACCGATTGATATAGTGGCAGTAAACCTGTATCCTTTCCGGGAGACCATTGCCAAACCGGATGTCACCCTGGAGGAAGCCATCGAGAACATTGATATTGGCGGGCCTACCATGGTAAGAGCAGCTGCGAAGAATTATCAGGACGTTGTAATTATCGTGAAACCAGAGCTTTATAGCCCGGTTCTGCAAGAACTGGAGACGGCGGGCCAGGTTGGTCCTGAAACGAGATTTAAACTGGCCTTGGAGGCTTTCTCCCATACTGCGGCCTACGATACCATGATTTCTTCCTATCTGGCCAAGATTCAGGGTTAAATATTTTCGGACCGGCATTAATAATGCACCCGGCAGGTATTGATCTGATATTTACCGGCATGTTGCCTTTTAAAACTAATAAATTAGGTATGGAGGGATTTTGGTATGGGAAAGCAGGTGCTGGTTATCGGCTCCGGCGGCAGGGAACATGCCCTGGTATGGAAGCTGGCCCAGAGTCCTTTAATAGATAAAATATATGCTGCTCCCGGCAACCCTGGTATTGGTGCATTGGCTCAATGCCTCGATATCAAAGCCGATGATATCGAGGGGTTGCTCCGGTTTGCCCATGAGAATGGAATCAACCTGACCGTGGTCGGACCTGAAGCCCCGCTGGTCAAAGGGATTGTCGATCGCTTCTGTCAGGCGGGTTTGTCAATATTTGGCCCGACCGCCGCTGCGGCCCGTCTGGAAGGCAGCAAGGTATTCTCCAAAAACTTGTTTAAAAAATATGGTATTCCTACCGCTCGTTATGAGGTTTTTAACGATATTGAAGCCGCCTGTAACTATGCCCGCAGTTATACTGCCGCCGGGCTGCCGGTGGTGATAAAAGCTGATGGCCTGGCTGCCGGCAAAGGGGTGGTCGTAGCTGCCAATCAGATTGACGCTGAAGAGGCCATCTATAGTATAATGCAGGATAAGAGCTTTGGAGAGTCAGGCGATCAAGTCGTAATTGAAGAATGCCTGATAGGTGAAGAGCTTAGTTTTTTCGCCATTAGTGATGGCAAGGACTTTATTCCGTTGCTTTCGGCCCAGGACCATAAACGTATCTGCGATAATGATGAAGGTCCTAATACAGGCGGCATGGGAGCCTATACCAATCCTCCCCTGTATACGGAACAATTGCGCGATCAGATCCTGGAGGAAGTAATCAAACCAACTATCGAGGCAATGCGGCAGGAAGGCTGCCCTTATCAAGGGGTGCTTTATGCCGGATTGATGATTACCGCCGAGGGGCCCAAGGTCCTCGAATTTAACGCCCGTTTTGGAGACCCGGAGACCCAGGTACTGATGCCTATGTTAAAAGGCGATTTACTACCCCTGCTGGAGGCCTCAGCCCAGGGTACCCTGCATGATTGTTCCATTGCCACCAACCCCGGTGCCTGTGTGGGGGTGGTAGTGGCTTCGGGCGGATATCCGGCCGATTATGAAAAGGGAAAAGTAATTGCGGGAATAGAGGCGGTTAATGATGAGACCATGATCTTCCACGCCGGAACCGCGATGCGGGATGGCCGCTTGGTTACTGACGGCGGCAGGGTTCTGGCCGTTGTTTCCCGGGGAGAGACAACGGCGGATGCTATCAATAAAGTCTACCGGGAAGTTGCCAAACTTGATTTTGAAGGTATGCATTACCGGCGTGATATAGGCCGCCGGGCGCTGCGATGAAAACATGACAGATAATGACAGACGCGGGTTCGCTTCGCTCACGCGCAGACTAATATCAAAAACGCGGCGTCTTTTTAGGTTTTTGGGGCAGGCATATAATTAAGCGTTTTATGGGAGCAATTATTATCTAAAAAGGTCAGCGCCAGTCATAATAGTCCGCGTCGTCCGCGTCTATTCAGCCCTTGAGTAAAAACAAAAATAGGATGGGATATCGTAATGGTGACTTTGGAAGCGGTTAAAAACAATCCGGTGGTTAATGATTATCTTAAAATAGGAAATACCTATATGGGTAACATGGGCGCTTTGGAGCATAATATACACCACGCTGAACTCATATCCGGTCTCACCCGGGATATTTTGACTACCCTGAAGCACCCGGAGCGGGAAGCGGAATTAGGCGCCATAGCTGGTTATCTGCATGACATCGGCAATTTAATTAATCGATACGGACACGGCATGTCCGGAGCTATAATAGCTTTCAACATTCTTTTGGACATGGGGATGGAACCGGCGGAAATAGCGGTTATTATGGGAGCTATCGGCAATCATGAGGAGCATGCCGACGGTAAACCGGTAAATAATGTGGCCGCTGCATTAATCCTGGCGGACAAATCTGACGTTCACCGCTCCCGGGTCAGAAAGCATGATTTTGCTACCTTTACCTCACGGGACCGGGTAAATTATGCGGTTACCAAATCGGGAATTGAAGTGGTGCCCGGTGAGAAGATAATCCTTATGCATCTGGAGATTGACACCAAAGTTACATCAGTTACGGAATATTTCGAGATATTTTTAACCAAAATGCTTATGTGCCGCAGGGCCGCTCAGCATCTGCAGTGTGAATTCAAGCTTGTGATTAACGATGTACGGCTTCTCTAATATTCGAGTCTCGGGCACTATTATGAAGGAGTAAGAAGATGAGAAACAAGGAAATTCCTAAAGGATTACGCGACTTGCTGCCGGATGAAATGAAGACCAGGAGAAAACTTGAAAAAAAGGCCGCCGAGTTGTTTGCGTTATTTGGTTACGAAGAGGTCTTGACTCCCACCTTCGAATTTCTGGAGGTTGTAGAAGCTGGCGGGAATATGCGGGAGAAGCTGTTCCTGTTCATGGACCGGGAGGGAGGAATTCTGTCCCTGCGCCCGGAAATGACCGTTGCTATTGCCCGTTTGGCCGCTACCCATCTTCAGGATGAAAAATTACCCCGCCGCCTGTACTATTCCACCAATGTTTTTCGTCATGTTCAGCCCCATCTCGCCCAATACCGGGAATTCTGGCAAACCGGGGTTGAACTGCTGGGGGCGTCCGGCCCCTGGGCTGATGCCGAGGTAATCAGTCTGGCGGTCAAAGTGATGCTGGAGTTTGGGGTTAATAATTTTATCGTCAGCCTTAATCAGATCGGCATATTTAACAGCCTGCTGGAAGACAGCGCCATTGAGGCGGAAGAAAAAGATATAATCAAGAAACTGGTGGAGAAAAAAGATTTGGTCGAACTGTCCAGGACGCTGGAGAAGCTTCCCATCCGTGATCTTTTGAAAGAAACGATTGCCATGCTGCCTACCATGCATGGCGGTTTGGAGATATTAAATAAACTTCCCTGCCTGGAGAAAAGCCGCAATACGGTGCAGGCGGTGGAGGAACTGATCCAGATATATGATGCTCTGCAATGCATGGGGGTCCAGGAACATATATTGGTCGATATGGGAGTCATAAGGGGTCTGGATTACTATACCGGGGTGGTTTTTGAAGGGTTTTCCCCCGACCTCGGCTATGGCTTGCTGGGAGGAGGACGCTACGACCGGCTTCTTTCCCAATTCGGCTTTCCCTGCCCGGCTACCGGATTTGCCCTGGGGATGGATCGCCTTACCCTGGTCTTAAAGAGTCAGCACAAGGAACCGCCCCGCTATCTGGTAGGAGGAGCCAATCTCCAGGCGGTACTGCGAAAGGCGGATGCACTAAGACTTGAGGGCAAGATAGTGGAGCTGGACGTAGAAAGACTCAGCCGCGAGGAGTTGCAGAAAAAGCTGGCCGGCCGTGGCCATTATACGCTGGTTTATGTCGATGGCGAGTAACAAAGCAGGAGGAAAAGACTTATGCAGGACAATTGTCTGACGATCGCTCTGTCCAAGGGTACTTTGCTGAACCCAACGATAGACTTGCTGCAAAGAGCTGGGCTGCCCCATGACGGAATATCTTCCGAAAGCCGTAATATGGTATTTGATTATCCGGGTACCCCACCTATAAAATATATCATCTGTCGTCCCACCGATGTTCCCGCCTACGTGGAACATGGCGCCGCCGATCTTGGGGTTGTCGGTAAGGACGTAATTGTTGAACAGGGCAAGGACGTCTTTGAGATGGTTGATTTGGAATATGGCTACTGCCGTTTTGTGGTGGCCATACCCGCCGCCATGCGCGGTATAACTCTCAAAGGGTTGAATTATAAACGAGTTGCTACCAAATTTCCCAGTGTAGCGGAGAATTTCTTCCGGCAGCAGGGATTGCAGGTCGAGGTAATAAAACTGCACGGCAACATTGAACTCGCTCCCCTGATGGGACTGTCCGATGTCATCGTGGATATTGTTTCATCCGGCCGGACCCTTCGGGAAAATAATCTGATTGAACTGGTCAGTATCATGGATTCCACTACCAGGATGATCGGAAACCGGGTCAGTTATCGGACCAAATATGATACTATCCAGCCATTATTGGAAAAAATTCAGAGATTAGTAAAGGGGAATTGACCATGAAGATAAAGAGATTTGATAATACCGCCGGGGATTTACAGGGATTTTTATCAGCAGGTGCAATCGACCTGAGCAGGTTTGAAGCGGGCGTAGAGGCTATCGCCCGGGAGGTCAAAACTCTGGGCAACCAGGGCATATTTGCCTGCACTGCCAGATTCGATGGGGCAGTTATAAATGAAGAGAATTTTTTAGTCAGTGACCAGGAGATCCAGGAAGCACGAGCCCGGGTCGATGACGATTACATAAAGGCTCTGCGTAAGGCCATTGAAAATATTAAGGCGTTTCACCGCAAGCAGTTGAAAAAATCCTGGATGGAACCAGATGACAAGGGCAACATTCTGGGGCAGCTCTACCGCCCCCTGCACCGTGTGGGTATCTATGTACCCGGCGGTACGGCTGCTTATCCCTCTTCAGTCTTAATGAACGCCATTCCCGCTCTGGTTGCCGGGGTAGAGGAGATAGCCATGGTCAGCCCGCCAGACCGGATGGGCAGGATGAATCCGTATACATTAGTGGCCGCCGCGGAACTGGGACTGAAGGAAATATATAAAATGGGTGGTGCCCAGGCGGTTTTCGGTCTCGCCTGGGGGACGCAAACCATTCGGAAGGTTGACTTGATCAGCGGACCGGGCAATATTTATGTTACCATAGCCAAGAAAATGGTTTATGGGGATGTTAATATCGACATGCTGGCTGGCCCCAGCGAAATACTGATTGTAGCCGACCGCCATGCCAATCCGGTTTATTTGGCGGCAGATATGATGTCCCAGGCGGAGCACGATGTACTGGCCCGCAGTATTTTGGTAACTGATGATCCCGGTCTGTTGGATGCGGTGGAGATGGAAATAGAGCGGCAAATAATAAATTTGTCCCGCCGTGAGATTATTGAAAAATCACTGCAGGATTATGGCGCGCTCATCCTGGTCAAGGATTTGCATGAAGCCTGCAGCGTGGTTAACCAGGTGGCACCGGAACATCTGGAATTAATGGTGGAGAAGCCCTTTGAGATACTGAGCAAAATACGCAATGCCGGGGCAATATTTATGGGCCGCTACACCCCCGAACCGGTTGGCGATTACCTGGCCGGGCCCAATCACATTCTGCCCACCGGAGGAACCGCCAAGTTTTACTCCCCGGTAACCGTTGATACATTTATGAAAGCTTCCAGTATTATTTATTATTCTCCCCTGAGTATGAAAGAGGATGCCGGTGATATAATTAAACTGGCTGAGGTCGAAGGATTAACCGCGCATGCCAATTGTTTGCAGGTCAGAAAGGAGAGTTAGCATGGCAGATTTGAAAAGAATCGGTGAGATTAAAAGAAAAACCAGGGAAACCGAGATTTTCGTAGAGCTGGATCTGGATGGCAATGGTCTTCACCAGATTGATACGGAGATAACCTTTCTCAGTCATATGCTTACTTTATTTTCAGTGCACAGTTTGTGCAACCTTAAGCTGGCGGCCCGGGGTGATATGGAAGTTGACGACCACCATACCGTCGAAGATATAGGAATTTGTCTGGGTGAGGCCATTAAAATGGCAGCAGGTGAGAAAAGCGGCATCAATCGTTACGGAGAAGCCACGGTGCCCATGGATGAAGCCCTGGCCCGGGTAGTCATCGATTTATCCAACCGGCCTTATCTGGTATACGAGGTCAGTATTCCGGCTGAGAAATTAGGGGTTCTGACTACTGAAAATGTAAAAGAATTTTTCCAGGCTCTGGCCGGTCATGCGGGAATGACTATTCACATTGATTTATTAAGAGGAGAAAATTCCCATCATATTATCGAAGCGGTTTTTAAGGCTTTTGCCCGGGCCTTTCGGGCGGCGGTGAGCATCGAACCTGATATTGAAGGGGTATGGTCTTCCAAAGGCAAACTATAGGGAGGCGCAGACTTTGATCGCAATCATTGATTATGGAATGGGCAATCTGGGCAGCGTGAAAAACGCCCTGCTGAAGCTTGGTTATGAAGCCATGATTACCTCTGCCCCCGAGGTTATCCTCCAGGCGGAAAAGGTGATTTTACCCGGAGTAGGGGCTTTTGCCGATGCCATCGGCAATATTCGGAGTCTGGGCATTGATCAGGTGATTAGGGAGGTCGTCAGGCAGGAGAAGCCGTTCCTCGGGATTTGCCTGGGAATGCAGCTGCTTTTTACTGAGAGTGATGAAAATGGCGTACACCAGGGACTGGATATTATCCCGGGGCGGGTGGAGAAGTTTTGCCTGCCCGGCAAATTTAAAGTACCCCAGATAGGCTGGAACAGCATTGCCATAAATCCTGCCAGCAAGTTGCTGGCGGGAATTCCCAATGGCAGTTATTTTTATTTTGTCCATTCCTATTATGTAGTACCCGCGGATGAGGCGGTAGCAGCCGCCCGTACTGAGTACGGGGTGAATTTCGTCTCCGCCCTGGAGCAGGGACGGATTTTTGCCACTCAATTTCACCCTGAGAAATCGAGCGAATTGGGCTTAAAAATACTGAGGAACTTTGGGGAGATGTCATAATGGTAATTTATCCGGCTATTGATTTGAAAGACGGCCAGTGTGTGCGCCTGGTACAGGGTAAAAAGGAAGACAAAACCATATATTCGGATACTCCCGGCCAGATAGCCCGGGCCTTTCAGAAGCAGGGAGCCCAACATCTGCATGTGGTGGATCTTGACGGAGCTTTTGAGGGCGGTCCCCGCAACCTTAAGGCTATAACCGAAATAGCCCTGTCAATTACAATCCCCTTCCAGGTGGGGGGAGGACTGCGTACCCGGGGGGATGTGGAGCGGCTTCTGGCTATCGGCGCCAGCCGGGTCATAATCGGCACCCG
Source organism: Syntrophomonadaceae bacterium (assembly GCA_034927445.1). Taxonomy (GTDB): domain Bacteria; phylum Bacillota; class Syntrophomonadia; order Syntrophomonadales; family Syntrophomonadaceae; genus PHAA01. Next base: position 61,903 of record JAYFPZ010000009.1, on the reverse strand, counting down.
GGCCGTGGAAAACGCCGCTTTCATGGAAGAACTTTTAAAACACTACGGCCCCCAAAAGATCGTGCTGGGGATCGACGCCCGCAACGGTATGGTCGCCATTGACGGCTGGGTGCAGGAATCAGCCATGCCGGCCTTGGAGTTTGGCAAGATCATGCGTAAGATGGGGGTTGAAACGGCGGTCTATACCGATATTTCCCGGGACGGACTGCTGCAGGGCCCCAACCTTCCTGCCATAGAAAAAATGGCGCGCAATACCAGACTGAAAATAATTGCTTCGGGCGGAGTCTCCACCATAGATAATGTTAAATCATTAAAGCAATTGGAGAAACTGGGGGTAAGCGGCGCCATCATCGGCAAATCCCTTTATGAGGGCCGGATCACCTTGCCGGAGGCACTCAAGGCCGCTCGCTGACGTAACGTGAAAAATTGTCAAGAAGTTGTCAAGGGGACGGGGCGAACAAGGGGACGGGTACCTCGTTCATCTTCACCTTCGTAACCACTTAAGAGGTGAACGAGGTACCCGTCCCCTTGTTCGCCCCAGAATGTGACCTGATGAAGGGAGCCCATTATGCTGGCTAAAAGAATAATACCCTGTCTGGATGTACATGCTGGCCGGGTGGTAAAAGGAATAAACTTTGTTAATTTAAGGGATGCCGGCGACCCGGTGGAACTGGCTGCTTATTATGACCGCGAGGGAGCCGATGAACTGGTCTTCCTGGATATTACCGCCTCAGCCGAGGCGCGCAAGACTATGCTGGAGGTTGTCCGCAACACGGCCCGGGAAGTCTTCATTCCCTTTGCCGTAGGCGGCGGAATACGCAATATTGACGATATAAGAGACACGCTTCATGCCGGGGCCGACAAGGTCTCCGTAAACTCTGCCGCCATTAAAGATCCGGCTCTGGTTCGGGAAGGCGCTTTGAAGTTTGGCAGCCAGTGTATAATAGTAGCCATAGATGCCCGCCGCCGGGATACGGTTGGATGGGAAGTATATATCAATGGAGGCAGAACTCCGACCGGGATCGATGTCTTGGAATGGGCTCACAAAGTTGAGAGTCTGGGTGCCGGGGAGATCCTTCTGACCAGTATGGACAAGGATGGAACCAAGGATGGTTATGACATTCCCCTGACCGCCGCGGTGGCCGAGGAGCTTTCCATTCCGGTTATCGCTTCCGGGGGGGCCGGTAATCTTGATCATTTATACGAAGCTTGTGCAGCCGGACAAGCGGACGCGGTGCTGTGCGCCTCCATCTTTCATTATCGTGAATATACAATTAACGAAGCCAAGCAATACCTGGCCGAAAAGGGAGTGTCGATTAGATTATGATTAACAGCATTAAATTCGATGAACGTGGACTGGTTCCCGCAATTGTTCAAGACTATCGGAGCGGTCAGGTGTTGATGATGGCCTATATGAATAAAGAATCGCTCAGCAAAACCCTGGAAACCGGGAAGACCTGGTTTTATTCGCGCAGCCGCCAGGCTTTGTGGATGAAAGGAGAATCATCCGGGCATATCCAGGCAGTCAAGGAGATACTATACGACTGTGATGAAGACACCCTGCTGATAAAAGTGGAACAGACCGGGGCGGCCTGCCATACCGGACATTATTCCTGTTTTTACCGCAATGCCTCCGGCGAGGAGGTAGCGCCTGCAGTGTTCGACCCGGACCAGGTATATGCTTCCCCGGCCGGTCCGGGAATCCTGTATGAACTGTATAATGTCATCGTGGACCGTCGGCAGAAGATGCCGGAAGGCTCCTACACCACCTACCTGTTTACTAAAGGCTTGGATAAGATTCTGAAAAAGGTGGGAGAAGAGAACGCCGAGGTCATAATTGCCTCCAAGAACCGCAGTAAAGAAGAAGTGGTCTATGAAACCTCAGATTTGATCTATCATCTGCTCGTACTTCTGGTTGAGCAGGGAGTATCCTTGGATGACATATTTGCAGAACTGAAATCACGCCGCTAAAGCAACAGGGGGACGAGAAAGGCGCGAATGCGCCTGACCGTCCCGCTATTTTTCTCCTATTACCCAAGGTTTATCCAATCGCTGCAAGTTATTTGGTCAGAATAGCATAGACATATACAAAACGAGTGGCGTGTTCCTGTTCATCGGTGATAATTCTGAATAACGTATCCCGTTGTGATTGTTTTGAAAGCATGGCATAGATCTGACGATATAATTCCACTGCGTCTAATTCCCCGTCAATACTGGTTTTAACGTTTCCTATAAGGGTTTTCTCCAATACCACCGGCGGCGTCTCAACCTTAATCCACTCCCCTGTCAGTTCGAAATAGAGTCGCTTAAATAATTTATAGTGGACTTTCTCATCTTCATAAGCAAACCGGATTTGATTGCGTATGGTAGGATTATTGGTCATTTTCAACATTTTATAATATTTTTTGGCATCATGTTTTTCATCTTTCATGGCTTCAATTATCATATTAAGCAGTTTCTGGTAGGCCATATCCTATACCCCCTTCCTTGCACAAATTAAATAATACATGCTTTCAGTAGTTATCATATGGAATCAGCTGATGGCATGTTACTCCGAACGAGGCATAATATGGCAAAATGGCAACTTTGAAGTGATTCAACTGTTGCCGTCTTGTGTTATTATTAAAAATGGAGATTATTTTGAAAGCAGGGAAAATGGTATGTCTGATATTCTAACCGGTCTGAATGATCAGCAGCAGGAGGCAGTCCTGCACCGAGACGGTCCTTGTATGGTTCTGGCAGGCGCCGGCAGCGGCAAGACCCGGGTCCTAACCAGCCGGATCAGCTATCTGATAGATAACGGAGTTAATCCTGATGCGATCCTGGCCATCACCTTTACCAATAAAGCCGCCCAGGAAATGCGAGCGCGGGTGGCACGAATGATTCCTGACTATAACGGTCACTGGATTCAAACCTTTCACGCCGCCTGTTATAAAATCTTGCGAATGGACATAAATTACTTGGGTTATGATAAGAGCTTTGCCATTTTAGACGATGGCGAAAGCAAGACCCTGATGAAAGAGATTTTGAAGGAAGAGCATGACTATGAGAGTAAGCCGGATGAAGTGCTCTATACTATAAAAAAAGCCAAAAACAGCTTGATAAATGCTGAGACCTATTTCAACAACCTGGGTGTATCCGCCCTGGCCAAGGACAAGTACTATAAATATTACCGCATCTACAGCGCCCGTCTGAAAGAATTCAATGCCTTGGATTTTGAAGACCTGATTGTACTGTGCATTAAATTGTTCAAGGAATACCCGGAGATATTGGAAAAATATCAGAATTGGTTTCGCTTCATTATGGTGGATGAGTATCAAGACACCAACTATGCCCAATACTTATGGGCTAAAATGCTTGCTGCCCGTCACCGTAATATTTTTGTGGTGGGTGATCCGGATCAGTCCATCTACAGCTGGCGGGGGGCTGAACCAGGCAACGTCAAGAAATTCTTAAAAGACTATCCGGAAGCCAGAGTGGTTAAACTGGAAACCAATTACCGCTCCACCAAGCAGATAATTGAAGCGGCCAATGCGGTTATTGCCAACAATGGCGCACGGGAAGAAAAGGTTCTCCGTACCGACAATGCCCTGGGTGAGAAAATAATTTACTTCTGTGCCGGGGATAGTTTTCAGGAAGCCCAGTTCATAGCCAATACCATTGCCGACTTGGTTGACCGCGAGGGTCGCAGCTATAATGACTGTGCCATTTTCTACCGGACCCACGCCCAATCCCGTATTATTGAAGAGGCTCTGCTGCGCAAGTATATTTCCTACCGGATTATTGGGGCCCGCAGGTTTTATGAACGCAAAGAAATTAGAGATATTATTGCCTATCTGAAGTTGGTCTGCAATAAGAATGACCGCTTAAGTTTCCGGCGGGTTATCAACATCCCCCGGCGCGGGATCGGGGAAAAAACTATAGAAAAGCTGGAAGAATACGCTGCTGCCAGTGGTCTGCCGGTAATTGAGGTCCTGCCCCATGCCGGTGATATTACCGGTATCAGTAAAAAGATGGTAGACGTACTGGAGGATTTCTATGGTATGATTACCTATTTCGGCAATCTCAATGAATCCGGCGCCTCAGTCAAAGAAATGTTGGATCAGGTTATGGACGTAAGTGGTTATATGGAGGACCTCAAAAAGAATAATGTGACCGAAGCCCAGACCCGGATTGAAAACTTGCAGGAACTGCGCTCACTGGCCTTGGAATCTGAGAATGAGGGGCTGGACAGCCTGGAGGATTTTCTGGCCCGCATTGCGTTGGTTCAAGATACCGATGAACTTGATTACAGTGATGCCGTGGTGATGATGACCTATCATGGGGCCAAGGGTCTGGAATTCCCGGCGGTATTTATGACCGGGATGGAAGAAGGGGTTTTCCCCTCCTATCGGACCGAAACCCTGGAAGATATGGAAGAGGAACGCCGGCTTTGTTATGTGGGAATAACCAGGGCCCAGGAGCGCCTCTACCTCACCAATGCCGTTTCCAGACTTTTGTACGGTTATGAAAGAAATAATCCCCCCTCCCGTTTTATTAAGGAGATACCGGAAGAATTAATTGACTCTCCCCACGAAAAGAAGAGGGTCAGCGGCCAGTTATTCGAAGGGGATACAGTGATTCACAAGAAGTTTGGGGTGGGTATAATTCTAAAGCTTACTGAGGACGATATTGCCGTCATTGATTTTGAAAGAGCGGGGACCAGAATGCTTAGATTAGATATGGCTCCTTTGGAGAAGATAGTATAAAGGAGTGAGGGAGTATTACCATATCAGTTGAAACTGAAATAAACCAGCTGCGGGAGGAAATACGAAGACACGAATATTTGTATTATGTGCTGGACGACCCTCAGATTACCGATAGGGCATTTGACCGGTTGATGCGTGAATTGATTCGCATGGAACAGGAACATCCGGAGTTGATCACCCCGGATTCTCCGTCTCAGAGAGTCGGAGGAGAGGTGCGGGACGGGCTGGCTGCGGTTGTTCACCGGAACCCGCTGCTCAGCCTGGATAACGCATTTTCTATATCCGACCTGCAAAATTTCGAGCGGCGGATGAAAAAGAACAATGAACTTGCCTATATGGCGGAATTGAAAATAGACGGGGTTTCGATTGCTCTGATTTATGAAAACGGAGTCTTGATTAACGCGGCTACCAGGGGAGACGGCCTGGTGGGGGAAGACGTTACCCCCAATGTCAGAACCATCAAGAATATTCCGCTTAAACTGCAAACTTCTTTGCCCCGCTTGGAGGTCCGAGGGGAAATCTATATGCCCAAAAGTGAATTCGTCAGGCTGAATCAGGAAAGGGAAGAACGCGGCGAAAAGATCTTTGCCAATCCCAGGAATGCCACCGCCGGTTCACTAAGGCAGCTAAACCCCGGCATAACCGCAGCTCGCGCCCTGGCCGGGTTTATTTACGACATTATCTATGTGGAGGGGGCAGCCTTAAACAGCCAGGCCGAAGCTCTGCAGTTTTTGCAGGAGCAGGGTATTCCGGTGAATCCGGAAGCCAAGCTTTGTCATAATATGGATGAAGTATATGCCTACTGCCGGAAGTTTGAGGAAGAGCGGCACGCCCTCCCCTATGAAATTGATGGTGTAGTCGTCAAAATAAATGATTTCGCGCCCCGGCGGGGAATGGGGCAGACCGCCAAAAGTCCCCGCTGGGCTGTTGCCTATAAGTTTATGGCCGAGGAGAAGGTTACCCGCCTGCTGGAGTGCGAGTTGAATGTGGGCCGGACCGGAATCATAGCCCCAACCGCGGTAATGGAACCGGTATTTCTGGCTGGCACCACCGTCAGCCGGGCCAGTCTGCATAATTTTGATCTGGTTAAGGAAAAAGACATCCGGGTGGGGGACATGGTTCTGCTGCATAAAGCGGGAGATATAATTCCCGAGATAATAAGGCCGCTGGCGGATCGGCGCCAAGGCACCGAAAAGTACATAAACCCGCCCGAACACTGTCCGGCCTGCGGCAGTCACGCCGTGCGGGAAGAGGGTGAGGTGGCTTATCGCTGCGAAAATTTGAACTGCCCGGCCCGGCTTAAAGAGAGCCTCATCTTCTTTGCCTCCCGTGATGCCATGGATATTGACGGCATGGGCCCGGCCCTGGTAGAGCAGCTGGTAGAGCAGGGATTGCTGACGAATATTGCCGATATATATGGGTTGAATGAGGAGAAAATTGCGGCTTTGGAACGCAAAGGGGCCAAATCGGCAGCCAATTTGGCCGCAGCTATAGAGAAGAGCAAATTCCGGCCGCTGCACCGTTTAATAACCGCCCTGGGGATACGGCATATAGGCTTGAAGAGCGCCAGAATTCTGACCGGCCAGCTGAAACACATAAATGATTTTATGCAGGCCTCTGGCGGCGATCTGGTTCTTATCCCGGAAATCGGCCCCAAAATGGCAGAGAGCCTGGTTAGTTTTTTGGCTGAGCCCCGCAACCGGGAAATGTTGAAGCGGCTGGAAGTAGCCGGAGTGAACATGAGGGAAGAGCAGCAGCCCGATGGTTCAGGCCAACTGCAGGGCAAGACCTTTGTCCTGACCGGAGCCCTGGAAACCATGAGCCGCAGTGAAGCCGGCGAAAAGATTTTAGACCTGGGAGGGAAAACCAGCTCCAGTGTCAGCAAAAACACTGATTTTGTAGTGGCCGGGGCAGATCCCGGCAGCAAATATGACAAGGCGGTTCAGTTGGGCATACAGATTTTAACTGAACCAGAATTTCTGGAATTGATCAATAATCGATAACCGTTAAACAGGGCTTGTCAGTAGCAAAGGGGCTGCAAAATTGGCAGTTGCCTGAAATGACCTTGCCTCAGCCAACTATGAATATGGACGGAACAGGGGGACGGTTTTTGCCTTGCGCGCTAAAGTGCGCAAAGCGAGAACCGTCCCCCTGTGTCCTTGGCTGGGATTGCACTTCATCTATAATTTCAAAATTTTTTTAAGAAAGTAGAAATTAAAATAGCATTCATTTCGTAATATTAAACAGGCATATCTTTTATTAATGGATCAATGTAAAATATTACCTGATAATTTCGGTAGTTATTATTCTCATAACAAACAGAGGGTGAAATAATGCGCGATAAAAATAGTAAAATAGCGATAATGGCGGTATGTTTGCTGGTTGGTATATTAATGGCCATACAATTCAGGACTTCGCAAAGTTATGATGTCAATCTCAGAGGAACCAGATCCGATGAAATGGCTTTTAAGATTAACAGCTTAATCCAGGAAAAGAACGCTCTATCCCAAGAAGTCGTCTCTCTCCGCGAAAAACTAACCAAAATGGGAAATGGCGATCAGATAACCGCCGAATTGCAGTCCGAACTCAAAAAAGCCAATATGACTGCCGGTTTGACGGCAGTTCGTGGGCCGGGGATAATTGTTACGCTAAATGACATACCCCATGTACTCCAGCGGGGTGAAGATCCCAATTATTATCTGGTGCACGATCGTGATATTGCGGATATCGTTAATGAAATGAGAGCTTCGGGAGCAGAGGCGATTTCGATAAATAACGAGCGTGTCACCGCTGTCTCCGAAATAAGGTGTGCGGGAACAACTATAATGGTTAATAAAAACAGGATAACACCGCCTTTTGAAATTAAGGCCATTGGCAATCCCAAGAATTTGGAAAGCGGTCTGTCAATTTTAGGGGGGAAATTGTGGCTGTTAAGCAGCGATGGGTTCCCCACCAAACTGGAGCAGAAAGACAGTATCGACATACCCCCCTATAAAGGAACCCTGAAGTTTGAATTTGCCTCGCCCATATAATCAGGCGGAACAATTACCCGTCCCCCTGTGTCTAAGCCTGGAATTAAGAGGGCAGTAACGGTTCATACATCATGATTGCCCGGTTGGTGCAGATGAATTCATCTCCAATTTGATGATGATTCGCATCGTACACCCGGCGGCGCAGCACATTGCAGCGGGTATAGCCTCCCCACCATTCGGATATGATCATATGATCAGCTTCATATACCTGGTAGCTAAATTCAGAAGGTGCGGTGCTTCGCCACTGGGCATAAAGGTATTGGTCGTCGAGCCAAACCAGCAATTGATAGTCTCGATCAGTTTCGTTTTTTATCTGCAGGTCGATATAATTGTAGGCTACGGTGGCTCCGCAACCGAAAGGCTGGGTGCGGTTCGAATCAGGAAAAACATCATAATTATGACGCCATCTTTCCACCACCGTCAGCGGCGTATGCAGGGTAATCCAGTAGATTAAATTGGACATTTGACATAAACCGCCGCCCGTACCGGCATAAAACCCGCCGTTATTCAATACCATGCCTTTAAGATATCCCTTCCGCTTGGTCGTTTTTCCCACCAGTCGCCAGAACGAGAAAGTCTCTCCGGGGTGTAAAAGCAGGCCGTTAATACGTGTTCCCGCTAATTTCAGGTTGGTTATTTTGTTGTACTGCAATTGCATATCTACATTTCGCAATTGTCTTAACAAAGGAGTATGATGGGAAAAGACAGCGCAGGACAGCGTATTACCGGGGTCAATGGTGCGGGCGTATCTCCGGCGGGCAAGCAGCCATTTACCATATCTGCGGACTGTAAAAAACAGACGCCCCAGCTGCATTCTTAACTGGGAGCGGCTGCGGGGAGCGTCTGGTTTTGTCTGCCGTCGGAACATAACCTACCTCATTTTTTCCTTAATTATATCATGTGAAGGGAGCACCAGGCTAAAACCATAAAGCAACATCCTACTTTTACGGAGTCAATGGGGGGATGCGGATGGTCTGGCAATATCGCTGGGCGGTGGGGGTGGCCGCACACCCGCCTGCAGCCGTTTCTTTGAGATCGGGTGACATAAGCTTGCCCACCCGGGCCATAGCCTCCACCACCTCATCAAAAGGGATAAAGCTCTTGATTCCGGCCAAAGCCATCTCGGCACAGGCCAGAGCATTGGCGGCGGAAGTAGCATTCCGTTTGGAACACGGTACTTCAACCAGTCCCGCTACCGGATCGCAGACCAGACCCAAAAGTCCCTTAAGGGCCATGGCAGCCGCGTGCAGGCACATATCCGGGCTTCCCCCGGCCATATATACTGCTCCGGCCGCCGCCATGGCCGAGGCTGATCCGCATTCGGCCTGACAGCCGCCTTCCGCTCCTGACAGACTGGCATTGGTGGCGATGATCTTGCCAATGGCGCCGCCGACCAGCAGGGCTCTTTGAACTTGATCGTCACTGTAGGAGCAATCAGCCTGCAAGGCCAGTAAGATACCCGGGACAACACCGCTGGCACCGGCGGTAGGTACCGCCACAACCTTTCCCATGCACGCATTAACTTCGGTAACTGCCAGGACATAGCTCAATACTTTCAGCAGGGTGTTTCCAACCAGGTAATTCCCGCCTTCCAGGCGCTGATGCAGCAGCCAGGCATTGCCGCCGATCAAACCTCCCATTGACTTCAGGCCGGGTCCAAGCCCTTTCTGAATCGAGTCGCGCATGACGGTCAGTTCCTGTTCCAACCGGTCTTTAATTTGTTCCGCCTCCTGCCCGGAATATTCGACCTCGGCCTGAAGGGCCATTTCATCAATATGCATGTCCTTACTCGCACAGAGTCTTAAAAGCTCTTCGCCGCTGTTATATTGAAACATCTGCTTTATCCCTCCATCATTCCACATGTACCAGGGTTACTGTACGTATATCCGGCAACTTGCGCAGTTCATCCAAAATAGTTTCATCTACCGGCTGATCACTTTCCAATACCATACATGCCTGACTGCCCCGCAATTGTCTAAAGACCTTCAGAAATGCAATATTAATTCCATGCCGGGATAATGCGGTGCTGACATTGGCTAACACTCCGGGGCGGTCCAGGTGGCTGGTAATGATGGTAGGGTATTGGCCGTTGAATTCAACCTGCATACCATTTAAGGAACTGACCAAAATCTTGCCGCCGCCAACCGAAGAACCGATCAGTTCATAGGTTTTCCCGGCAGTATCTTTAGTTAGTATTTTAACGGTATTAGGATGAATATTGCCAAGGTCGGCAGTATGAAAATCATATTTTATCCCCTGTTGGCCGGCAATGGCAAAAGAATCAGCGATTCGCTCATCATCGGGTTTAAATCCCAGGACTCCCCCCAGCAAGGCCTTATCCGTTCCATGGCCCTGATAAGTTTTGGCCAGGGAACCGTGCAGGTAAAAATCAACCTGCGCCAAATTCCCGCCGGAGATCTGCCGGGTTATGTTGCCTAATCTGACCACACCGGCGGTATGCGAACTTGAGGGACCGATCATTACGGGGCCTAATACATCAAAAAGTCCTATTTCCATGTGCCAGCCTCCTTATAGTAGGTTGTGCCATAACCGTGCCTTTTATTAGGATTGGCCGTCTGGCTTCCGGGCAACTGGATAATTGAAGAAGTCAGGCGAAACAAGAGGAAAGACGGGGTTTTTGGGCGCTTTGGTTTAAGCTTCAGGCTTTTTCAATGTCATCAATTAATTGCTGCACAGCGTTAACGTCAGTGGCCCAGCTGGTGCAAAACCGCACTGCACTATGACGGTCATCGATTTTTTGCCAAAAAGAATAGGCATATTTATCTTTTAACCTGGCCAATACTTCATTGGGCATGATAGGAAACTGCTGGTTGGTATTGGAGGGCGTGAGGAAATCATAGCCCTTGCTGATGCAGGCTTCCTTAATAAGGATAGCCATTTTATCAGCGTGCCGGGCCATGGCAAAATACAGATCATCTTCAAACAAGGCTATAAACTGCAGGCCCAGTAGCCGTCCTTTGGCCAGCATACCGCCCTTTTGCTTCAAAATATAACGAAAATCTTCTTTTAATTTCTGGTTGCAGATAATCACTGCTTCGCCAAACAAAGCCCCGATTTTAGTGCCGCCGATATAAAAGATATCACAAAGACGGGCCAGGGTAGGCAAATCCAGGTCATTATCCTGGGCGCAAAGGGCATAGCCTAAACGGGCGCCATCCAGATACAGATAAAGATTATTTTGGCGGCAGGTTTCGCTGATGGCCGTCAGCTCAGCCCGGCTGTAAATGGAGCCGATTTCGGTGGACTGGGATATATACACCAGCTTGGGCTGAACCATGTGTTCCTGAGCCTCATCCTTAAAATGGTTATCGTAAGCTGCCTGGATTTGAGCGGCGGTCAACTTGCCCTCGACCCCCGGCAAGGCCAGCACCTTATGACCGGTGGCCTCGATAGCTCCGCTTTCATGTACGTTGATGTGCCCGCTGGCGGCACTGACAGCACCCTGATGGGGGCGCAGGGCGGCAGCGATTACCGTAAAATTAGTCTGGGTGCCGCCTACCAAAAAGTGCACATCTATATCCTGCCGTCCGCACTTTTCTTTAATCAGCTGCGCCGCCTTTAAACAATAATGGTCTTCCCCGTAACCGGGCGTTTGCTCCAAATTGGTCTGAATAAGCTTTTCCAGTACTTTCGGGTGTGCTCCTTCGCTATAATCACAACTAAAATCGATCATTGCAACAACCTTCTTATAAATTACTTCACTATGATTATAAAACAATACGCCCCAAAAGCCATTTCAAATTCGAGGTTCAAGCATACTCCGTCTCCCCGGCTTTTTGCCCGAAAGGTCCGGTTATTCGGGACCCAACCTACCACGACTTCCAGAAGATGGTTACTGTTTTCAATAAAATTTGCGATTATTCGTTTAGCCGTATATACTGAAAAATATTCAGCGAAATATTTCGGAGGTATCCTGATGGCCTACATGTCCGTGCGCGAAGCGGCTGAAAATTGGAACATTTCCGAGCGTCGGGTGCAGAAGCTCTGCGAACAGGGCCGCGTGCCGGGCGCAGAGCGTTTCGGCCACTATTGGATACTTCCGCAGGACTCTAAGAAGCCTGAAGATAAGCGTTTGACGCCCAAGCAGGAAAAGGCAAGAGGGGTACATTCACCTCGCCCCGGCGACAGGAATCCGTTATTTCTGCTGAAAAAGGCCTGGGAGCTTAAAACCCATGGCCTCGACAGCGAATTTGACGCTCTGCTGGCAGAGCTTCTCCCTCTCGTAAAAGCGCGGGAGGGCGAGCCCGAGCTATACGGCGAATGGCTGCTCTTATCCTCTTTCAGGCATCATCCCCATTTGTGCGCAATGACCGCCGTTCTTAGGGAAGCCGCGCCCTATTTTAACGGCAAAAGCTCCCGGGTGATTTTACCTTTGTCTCTCTTTCCCTTTGCCAACTTCGGCGTATTTTTCCATATACCACTTGGAGCCGGGCAAGGCGCAGGAAGAAGCACGGCTTTTAGAGGAATACATTTCTCTCTATTCCCCGCTCACCGGCGGTCACGGCACGGGGGCGGATATTTTGTACCGTGCCGAAATGTTATTTTACGGCGGAGATTTAAATACGTCGGAAATACTTGCCTATAAAGCTATATATTCGGCGCAGGAAAAGAAACAGGCCGCCGTCGTACTCTCGGCGGTGCTTCAGCTGGGGCATATCGCTCTATGCAAAGGCGACGCGGAGGGCTGGCAGCGCGCCATAGACGCGCTGTCTCTGACCAATAAAGACGCAAAGGCTTCCGCTCTCCTCCAAAGCACGACCGATGTCCTGCGCGGGATACTGCTTTTGAAATTAACGCATCCTGATACTATTGCGGACTGGCTGAAAACGGGAGATTTCGAGAGACTTGCGTCTCTGCCGTATCTTTGTCCCTTCGCCCATTTCGTTCATGCCCAATATTTATGCCGCCAGGGAGAATTTGCTCGCTTGATCGGCTTTGCCGAGGCGAGTTATCCGAACGGAATCGAGACTTCGCCCCTATTGGATGCGCTTTTAGCTCTAGTTGTGGCGACGGCGTATCTGAACCTGAACGACAAAACCAAGGCGACCGCGCTTATTCAATATGCGGCGGACAAGACGCTGCCCGACGGGCTTATCTTTCTCCTTTTGTCTTACATACATCTGCTCGGGGGACTGCTTGACCAAATTGCCAAAAAATCATACCCCGCTTGCCTGCCTGCTTTTCTAAAATTGAAAAGCAGGTTGAACCTTGCCGGGCGCAGGCTGAGCCAATATACGATAACCATCGTGAAACCCATCGGACTGCCCGACGATTTGACGCCCAAAGAGAAAAAGGTCGCCCTTTTGGCGGCCCAGGGGCTTCGAAATGCTGAAATCGCCCAGCGGCTCTCGGTTACGGAAAATACCGTGCGGTATCATCTGCGTTCGGTGTTTCGCAAGCTGGATGTGGGCCGGCGTATGAAGCTGGCCGAAAAGCTGTCATGAGTCGGTGCCTGGACAGTAGTTCCCGTTCTGCTTAGCAGAATGGGAATTTTTTTGTCGAAAACCTGTCCGTTCGGGTGAGGTAATAAATGGAAGATTATTTTATAATTTTCTATAATTATTCATATCTCACAGATAAAGTATCAGTCTCCCTTGTGAAAGGGCGCCGGATTTGGTAAGGAGGACGATATATGAAAATGAAAGCAAAACGATTTTTAAGCATTGTACTTTGCATGATGCTGACGCTGCTGCCCCTGACCGCATTGGCGGCAGGCGGAGAAATCCCGGCTCAAACGGATAAACCGGGTTTCTCCGATCTGGAGGCAACGGATGTACTTTACCCGTATACCCGTTATCTTAAGTGCCAGGGAATTATAAGCGGTCTGCCTGACGGTACGTTTCATCCGGAGGCGGCGTTGACCAGGGCGGAGGCGGCAAGCATAGCGGTACTGGCTAAGAAGATTCCGCTGGTTTCGGGCGGAAATCCGACCTTCAATGACGTGGCCGCTGGACATTGGGCCTATTCCTATATAGAAACTGCGGCCCAAGCGGGACTTATGAGCGGGTTTCCCGGCGGCGCATTCGGCCCGGACAAACCTATCACAAGAGCCGAGGCGGCGTCTTGGCTGTTAAAGCTCTCCGGCGGCGGGCTTTCCGAAGAGATCTTATCCATAGCCGACGTCGCCGCCGACAGTTGGGCTTATCGGCAGGCGGTCACGGCGGTGAAAGCGGGTCTTATGGGCCTGTCTTCCAACGGCCTTTTCGCCCCGGACGCGGCTTTTACGCGAGGGGAACTTGCGCAGAGTCTGACCGCTTTGCTCACTTTGGGCCCTGATTTGAGCAAGGCCGAGCTTGTCGGCAAGCTGACCGTCAAGACCGGAACGGTAAAACTCACCGGCCAGGACGGGAGTTCGCGTCTTCTCGCTGAAGATCAGGAGACAACGGTCACGGCCGGGATGACGATCGCGACTGCAACCGGAAGCCGGGCCGAGATATCGTATGACGACGGCAGCGGCATACGCGTCGAGCCTGCAACGCAGATCAGCGTCGTCAAATCCGACGGCTTCAAGTATATGCGCCCGGACGGAACGCCGGCGGTAGCGGTCGACCGGCTTGAAATCAAGATGAGCGGCGGCCAAATTTTCGGCGCGCTGGCAAACCGCAGCGAGGGCGCTACGGAGAACTACATCAAACCTGCTGACGAAAGCACCCTCTCGTGGTGGGTTTACCCCTATGCCGCGCGCGAACGCATCAGAGTTAATAGTCCGTCGAGCGTCACGGGGGTCTGGGGAAGCTTTTGGAGCCAGTTGGTTACCAGCCCGGGAAGCGGCAGTTCCGCAGTCCTCGAAGGGGGAGCGAGTCCTCCCGGCGGTGGCGAGACGTCCGTATTGTCCGGCCATGTAGAGGTATCCGCCGGCGGGCAGGCCGTTTCACTCGGTGGCGGCCAGGGGACCACCGTGCCGCCGGTTTCGTTATCCGGAGAGGGTATGGCTCCCCCGGCGCCTCCCACGCCTCCCGCGCCTTTAACGCCGCAGCAGGCGCAGACGTTCTCTTCGGCGTCGGGCCGGATTCTAAACTGCGCGCAGGCGATCCAGACGAATGCGCCCGCACCGCCCCCGCCACCTCAGCAGCCCGGCGGGGGGCCTACGGCACCCGGCCAAACGGCGGGCGGTCAGACACCTCCGCCTTCGATCACGCCCGGGCCACAACAGCAACAGGGGAATGTCGTGGGCGTCATTCAGGAAGCGCTTGGTCAGGCAGGCAGCATCCAGCCCCCTCAGACCACCACTGGAGGAAGCTCCGGTTCGGAGGGGCCTGCTGGGGATACTTTGCCGACGATCACGGAGGGGTCGGATACCATAAATCTCACGGAGGGGTACGAGGATTATAACCTGTCGTATATCTTCGGCGGAGACCCGGCCCCGACCGAATACGGCATCAGTTCGAATCATCCAAATACGGCTCGCGACCTTTTCGGGGACCACGCTGACCATCCCGGCTGGGGATGTCGGCCTTACCGTGGAGGATTCGCCCTATACCGTTACGCTCTACGCTACCAATTCGGTCGGTACAACGAACCGAACGATTACCGTAAATGTGAACCCGGCGGTGACCATTGAACTTTCGCCGGAGGAACTTCCCGATGCGCTGTTCGGCGCCGACTATCCGACAGCCACTTTGACAGCCATGGGCGGGACCGAGCCCTATACCTTCGCGGTGACCGATGGTTTGCTGCCGACGGGGTTGACGCTCGGCCCCGAAAGCGGCAATATCAGCGGCACGTTCGAGGAAGGCGAGGGTGACTATACCTTCACCGTCACCGCGACAGACAGCAATGGGGATACCGGCACAGGGGAGTATACCATCCATACCTACCCCATGATAACCTTAACTGATAACTTGATTGATTTGGAAACAGATCCGGCTGCTACATTGACCGCAGACGGCGGCGCGGGAGGGGACTATACGTTTGCTCTGTCCTCTGATGATGCGTACACGCTGAGCACATACGGACTTACCTTGAACGAGGTTAAGGGCCGGCGCCAGGCATTCTATTTGTCCTTCCAGGTCATCCCAGCACCGTCCAGCGAGCATAATTTCCATGGAGCTTATGCCTGAGCGGGCGATTTTTTCAACGTTTTCAAGGACATCGTTATTTAATAAAAATAAATCTGAGTAGCCAATCATCGTTTCTCCCCCCGGTTAAATATAAATGATATTTTCAGGTTGGGCTTTTAGAAAAATCTCTTCCCGCGGAGCCAGTTTTCCTTCGTCGTCCCCGGCCAATCCCTTCACTAAATCGGTATGGATAAAGACCGGCTTTTGCCGATTATATTGAGAGAATCTTTTTTCCATCAAATCCCCAGCCGGGCGTACATCAAAAAAAACCGCACTGGTCTTCGAAGCGACAGCCTGCTCCATATTCTCCCATTGAGCAGCGGCAATAATAGGATGGATTTTGATGATTGCCTTAATCACCATAATTTTTCCCCCTATCCACCGGCTAGAATTCTAATACAATAATATTAATCATTTGTAAAAGAGAGCTTGAATTTAATGTTATTTTTAATAAAAAGACCATCTAGTGCAAAAAACGCCTTTTTTGCCATCTTCCCGATTGCTCTTTACCCTTATCTGTTGGCGGAATTTGGATGATGGTATAATCAAATAAAAATATAGGACATAAATTTAAATATAAAGTACGGATATATCCGTGAGGTAAAATACTTTGGCGAAAAATTTGTACATAACTGAAAAACCATCGGTGGCGGCCAGCTTTGCCGGGGTGTTGGGCATGGAGATAGCCAAGTCCGACCGGAACCGGGGCTTTGCTGAAAATGATCAAGCCATAATCAGCTGGTGCTATGGCCATCTGGTGACCATGGCCTATCCGGAAGTCTACGATCCCGCCTATAAATCATGGCGGGTGGAACATTTGCCGATCATACCACAGGAATATAAATATGAGATCGTTGGCAATGCCGGCGCCCAAAAGCAATTTGAAGTTATACGCCGGCTGATGCATCGTGATGATGTGGCTATGATCTACTCCTGTACCGACAGCGGGCGCGAAGGGGAGTATATATTCCGCCTGGTTTATCATGAGAGTAAAACAGACAAACCGGCTAAACGGGTATGGATATCCTCGCAAACGGAGGAAGCCATCAGGAAGGGAATTAAGGAAGCCAGGGATATCCGGGAGTACGACCCCCTGGCCCGGGCGGCTTATTGCCGGGCCAAGGAGGATTGGCTTTTTGGCATGAATTTCAGCCGGATTTACACCTGCAAGTACGGCAAATATCTGGCAGCCCGACTGAAAGAAGAGAAACGGCCGGTAATTGCCATTGGGCGGGTTATGACCTGTTCCCTGGGGCTGGTGGTGGATCGTGAACTGGAAATCAGAAACTTTGTGCCCCGGGTTCATTACGGGATCGTTGCCAGTTTTATGTCCCAGGGGAGCGGCATTGCCTATAAGGGCAAATGGCAGCCCAAGAAAAGCAAAGGCGCCAAGTCAGCCGATAAACTGGACGAAGAAGAAAAATACTATAGTCTGGAGGAGGCCCAGGCGATCATTGACAAGCTGCAGGGTCAGGAAGCCGTCGTGAAGAAAGCGGAAGTCAGGGTAAAGAAGGAACCGCCGCCGCTGCTTTTTAATCTGGCCGAATTACAGTCGGAAGCCAACAAGAAATACAAGCTTCCGGTGGACAAAACCCTGGAGATCGCCCAGAGCCTCTATGAGAAAAAGCTTATATCCTACCCCCGCACCGACAGCCGGGTATTATCGACGGATATCGTTGATGAAATTCCCAAAGTCCTGAATGGACTGTATAAGAATACGGCGTTTAAGGACGCAGTCATTCGGATTAAGGATTTTGGCAAGCTGGCGGTTGATAAATCCGCCAAGAGGTTTGTGGACGACAGCAAGGTTACCGACCACTATGCCATCATTCCCACCTATCTGACTACTGATTTATCCCGGTTGAATGAGGACAGCCGGAATGTCTACAGCCTGATCGTGAAGAGATTTCTGGCGGTTTTCTACCCGGCCGCCGAGTACAATACGGTAAAAGTAGAGACCCAAATCAAGGGCGAAATCTTCGTCACCAATTCCAAAACTCTAAAGAGCCCGGGCTGGAAAGAAATTTATGAAGTCACCGCCAAAGACGAGGAGGAACTATCGGCTTCACCCATACATTTGCTGACCAAAAATGAAAAGTGCGATACCACAGGCCTGGAGCTGGAGCAGAAAGAAACCAAGCCGCCTTCCCGCTTTTCCGATGCCTCCCTGGTTTTGACTATGGAAAAAGCAGGAAAGTATATAGAGAACGAAGAACTGAGGGAACAGATCAAGACTTGCGGTATAGGCACCTCCGCCACCCGGGCCGGCATTATCAAGAAGCTTCAGGACATTGGCTATATTAATATAAACGCCAAAACCCGGATGGTTACCCCCAGTCCCAAAGGGGAGGCCATCGTGGAGCTGGTGCGCCTGTCGGCCAAAGAACTGTTAAACCCGGTCCTTACGGCGAGTTGGGAAAAGGGGCTGTTCATGATCCAGAACAATGAGATCACCGAGGATGTCTTTCAGGAGAAATTAATCGGTTACATCACCCGCACCATCAAAAAAGTAAAGCTCAGATCTGCCGCCTTATAGAAGATAATCGTTTTGGCAGATGGATCTCGGTTATAAATATGTATTAAGGAAGGAATGTGTATGAGTAGAATTAAAGCTTTGACTCCGATTGAAGGCCGTTATGGTTGCATAACAACAAACTTGGAAAACTATTTTTCTGAGTGGGCACTAATGAAATTCCGCACTCATATCGAAGTTGAATGGCTGATTACGATGGCGTCTAATCCGGAACTTCACGAAATAAGAGGCTTGACTATTGAAGAAATACACTTTCTCAGGAATATAGTAGCTAATTTTAATGAAGAACTCGCTTTAAAAATAAAAGAGATTGAAAAGGTTACTAACCATGATGTGAAAGCGGTGGAATATTTCTTGAGGGAAATGCTGAAGGATACATCACTTTCTGATGTAATTGAATTTATTCATTTTGCTTGTACATCAGAAGACATAAATAATTTGTCCTACGCTTTAATGTTAAAACAGGGAATGAATGATGCGTGGTTACCGATGGCGAAAGAACTTGTGGATGAAGTTGCTAATATGGCAGAAGAATTAAAAGATGTTCCAATGTTATCCCATACTCATGGCCAGCCAGCCTCGCCAACTACTGTCGGGAAGGAACTGGCAATATTTGTTTATAGGTGGAACCGACAGCTAAAGTTAGTTCGTTCACTCGAATATCTTGGTAAATTTAATGGAGCTGTAGGTAATTTTAATGCTCATAAAATTGCGTATCCTGATGTTGAATGGGAGAAAGTATCTAAGGGGTTTGTATGCGGATTGGGCCTAGAGTATAATCCAATGACTACGCAGATTGAGTCTCATGATTATATGGCTGAATGTTTCCATGCAATCAGTCGTTTTAACAATATTGTTTTAGATTTTGACAGGGATGTATGGTTATATATTTCACTGGCTTATTTTAAACTGAAAGCGGCGAAAGGAGAGGTTGGATCTTCAACAATGCCGCATAAAGTCAATCCGATTGATTTTGAGAATGCTGAAGCAAACCTTGGAATAAGTAATTCTATACTAGGATTTCTCGCGAATAAGCTCCCAATATCACGTATGCAAAGAGATCTTAGCGATTCATCTGCCCAGAGGAATATAGGGGCGGCAATTGCGTATTCATATATAGCAATTAATTTTACTTTAAGAGGGTTCAGAAAAATATCTATAAATTTCAAGGCTATTGAAGATGATTTTGAGGAAGCATGGGAGGTTATTGCTGAAGCAGTACAAACAGTTATGAGAAAGCATGGATATTGTAACCCATATGAAAAGCTCAAGGAAATTACACGTGGGAAAATGATTGGAAAAGAAGAAATAAGAGCATTTATTGCAAGCGTTGAACTGCCTGAAGAAGATAAGATGCGACTAATGGAATTGACTCCTCAGAAGTATATTGGGCTGGCAGATGAACTAGTGAAACATATTAGCCTGACAGGAGAATTTGACAAATAAAGTGTCGCAGAACCTAGTGATTATTTATTGATTTAGTTCATCTAAGCCGATACCCTATATTATTATTTAGAGGTTTTTACATGGAACCAGAAATGATTAACATTATTCGAAATCTCCGGCGTGAATTACATGACTTGGCAGAAATTTCGGGTGAAGAAACAAGAACCAAACAGCACCTGATGGAATTCCTGCGGGCCAATACCTCCTTAAACATTCAGGACGAGGGCCCATGGTTCTGTGCGCTTCATGAAGAACAGGAGGCAGCGGAAACCATAGCCTTCCGGGCCGATATGGACGCACTGCCGTATGGAGAGGGGGCTGCCCACCTCTGCGGCCACGACGGACACAGCGCGATATTGGCGGGCTTGGGCCTGCTGCTTGAAAACAAGAAACTCGGCCGCAACGTCGTACTCATCTTTCAGCATGCCGAAGAGACCGGCGAAGGCGGTAAAGTATGCTGCCAGGCTCTGAAGAAATACCGGGTCAGCCGCATCTATGCCTTCCACAACATTCCCGAATATGATGCCGGCACCGTTCTATTGCGCCCCGGCACCTTTGCCTGTGCTTCCCGGGGGATGATTCTATCTTTTGCCGGCGTGCCTTCACACGCCGCCCATCCTGAAAACGGACATAACCCCGGTCTTGCCGCCGCCCGTTGCATATCCGCTCTGCCTGATCTTACCGATCAGAGCCGTTTCAAAGGTATGACCATGGGTACCGTGATCGGTGCTGAAATAGGGACCCGGGCTTTCGGCTCCGCTGCCAGAAAGGCTGAAGTCTGGCTGACTTTGCGCGCCTGGCATGATGATGATCTGAACCGGCTGATCTCAGCTATTGTGGAAACTGCCGGTATGGAAGCTGAACGGGATGGGGTAGAGATGACCTACTCCTTCTGTGATATATTTCCGGCCACTGTCAACGACAATGCCGCCCTGGAGCGGGTGGAGCAAACTTGCCGTAAAGCCGGGCTTAATTGTGCCGAGATTCCGGAACCTTTCCGCTGGTCGGAGGACTTCGGGTATTACGGCTCCGGTGCCCCGGCGGTTATGGCGGGAATCGGTGCTGGCGTAAACTGGTCCCAGCTGCACACGGAAAATTACACGTTCAATGACGAAATCATCCCGGCTGCACTTAAGTTCTTTTTCGCTCTGGCAGAATTGGGATGAGAAACTAATAGTTCCATTCGATATGTATATAGACACATTGCTCCTTCAATTAACCGCCAGCCAGTTGCTTTTGGACTAGCAATAATTTATGGTATTATCACAAACGGCAGGAGGTACCGAATGCAATGGCGAATAATGGAAATGAAGGGAAGTATCCTGATAAAACTATATTTAAAAGGAGATAACGTATGGAAAATGATAGGAAAATCGCAGTTTTAATTGATGCTGATAATGTATCAGAGAAATATATCAAATATATTATGGATGAAATTTCCAATCATGGAACCCCCACATATAAAAGGATTTATGGAGATTGGACCAAACCGCAACTGGGATCATGGAAAACAGTGCTGTTGGACTATTCTATTAACCCCATTCAGCAATACAGCTATACAACCGGCAAAAATTCTACAGATGCCGCTTTGATAATTGATGCCATGGATATACTCTATTCGAAAAATGTGGATGGTTTTTGTATTGTGTCCAGTGATAGTGATTTTACCAAGCTTGCTGCCCGTCTGAGAGAGGCGGGAATGTTTGTTATTGGCATGGGTGAAAAGAAAACGCCTGCACCATTTATTGCAGCCTGTGAAAAGTTTAAATATCTTGAAGTTTTAGCCACAATTCCTGAAGATGATTATATGACCAATGCCAATGAAAAGATAGAAAAGCAAGAGGTGCACAAAGAAGGCATGACCAGTAAAAAAGATTTGATAAAATCTATAAAAATTATAATTACGGAATCATCTGACGAGGATGGCTGGGCACATTTAGGCGAGGTTGGATCACGACTTAACAAGCGCTACCCGGATTTTGATACCAGGAATTATGGCTACTCGAAGCTAACCCAACTTATTTCGTCATTAACTCAATTTGAAATCCAATCGAGAAAAACCAGTAATCCAAATGTAACTCATAAATATGTTAAGAATAAAAAATAACTTTCTGATCCATAACGATTGATGTTGCAGCAATTATCTTTCAGAAAATTTTGCTGTCAAGTAACGGTCTGTGAGTGCAGATGGACCCAGTTAAAGCCGGCTTCTTTGTATACGGGGAAGCTTATAAATATCTCTAAATGAGATTAAATAAAAAGGAGTATTCAATAATATGGAGCGGACCCTCGTCTTAGCTGAAAAACCCAGCGTAGCCCGGGAGATTGCCCGGGTCCTGAACTGCAATAATAAGAATAAAGGGTTTATAGAAGGACCAAAGTATGTCGTAACCTGGGCCTTGGGGCACCTGGTTACTCTGGCCGAACCCGATGATTACGACCAGAAGTTAAAGCTTTGGCGCATGGAAGATCTCCCTATGCTGCCGGATAAGATGAAATTAAAAGTCATTAAGCAGACTTCTCACCAGTACCAGGTAGTCAAGAGTTTAATGCAGCGCGGGGATATTAAGGAAATGGTTATCGCTACAGATTCCGGCCGGGAGGGGGAACTGGTTGCCCGGTGGATAATGGATAAGGCCAACTGGCGCAAACCGTTCAAACGCCTTTGGATTTCGTCCCAAACCGATGCTGCGATCCGCGATGGCTTTGCCCATTTGAAAGCAGGGAGTGCCTATAATAATCTGTACCATGCGGCCGTATGCCGGGCCGAAGCGGACTGGTTAATTGGATTAAACGTGACCCGCTCTTTAACCTGTAAATACAATGCCCAGTTTAACGCCGGCCGGGTACAGACTCCAACTTTGGCCATGATCGTAAATAGAGAGAGGGAAATAAAAGAATTTAAACCGGTAGACTATTGGACGATCCGGGCTGATTTTGGCGATTATTATGGCGACTGGCGGGATAATAAGGGACAGGGCCGTATATTTGACCACGACCGGGCCCAAGCCATCATAGCCAAGCTGCAAGGTCATCCCGGTATCATTGCGGACATACGCCGGGAAGCAAAGAAAGAAATGCCTCCGTTGGCTTATGATCTGACTGAATTGCAGCGGGATGCCAATCGACGCCTTAATTTTTCGGCTCAAAAAACCCTGGCGGTTTTACAGGACTTGTACCAAGAACATAAAGTGGTAACCTATCCGCGCACCGATTCCCGCTACATTACCAGGGATATCGTGCCGACTCTGCCGGCCAGATTACAGGCCATGCAGGCGGGGCCCTATGCGGATTACATCAGACCGCTGCTCGGTCAAAAAATTCAACCGGGCAAACGGTTCGTTGATGATAGTAAAGTTACCGACCACCATGCCATCATTCCCACGGAGCAGCCTTTAAAACTAGCCAACCTGAGCATTGATGAGAAAAAACTTTATGATCTGATCGCGAAACGATTTATCGCTGTTTTATATCCTCCTTACCTTTATGACCAGACGACGATAACGACGGTAGTAAACGGTGAAAATTTCCATTCCCGGGGCAAGGTGGTGAAAGATCCCGGTTGGCGGAGGGTGACCACCAGCACCGCAGAAAGGGAAGAAATTCAAGCGGAGGTACTGCCTGAGCAAAATTTAACCCAGCAGCAAAAAGGGAGTCAAAAGCAGGTTGTAAGTATTAAAGCGAATAAAGCCAAAACCAAGCCCCCGGCCAGATATACGGAAGCGACCCTTTTGACGGCGATGGAAAGCCCGGGGAAATTTATCGCCGATGAGGAACTGCGCGAAGCCATGAAAGGCAGCGGGCTGGGTACACCTGCCACCAGAGCCGAGATCATCGAGAAGCTGATTAATACCTTCTACGTTGAACGCAACGGCAAAGAACTCGTTCCTACGTCCAAGGGGATTCAGCTGATTCCCTTGGTCCCGGAAGCGCTGAGGTCGCCTGAACTGACCGCCCAGTGGGAACAGAAATTGACGGACATAGCCAAGGGAGCGGGGAACAAGGAGCAATTTATCGCCGGCATCCGTCAGAGCACACGGGAAATGGTGCAGACCATTCAGACCGATGAGGCTGAATATAAGGCCACCAATATCAGTAAAACCAAGTGCCCGGCCTGCGGCAAATATATGCTTATAGTTAAAGGCAAGCGGGGCAGGATGCTGGTTTGTCCTGACCGCAACTGTGGGCACCGGCAGCCGGAAAAGGAAAATCAGCATATAGGGCTGGGCAATTCCAAAAGAGCCAGTCAGATTAATCAAAAGTTAATCAATCAGTACAGTGATAAGGAAGATATCGGCACCAACCTGGGCGAGCTCCTTAAGGCGGCTCTTGCGAAAAATAAATCTAAAGATGAAAAATAACTTTTCTACGCCATAACATAAAAATATACTTTTTGCAGTGGAATCATTGGTGAAATTATAAAGAAAAATCCAAGTCGCAAGGACTTATGGATATGAAGTGAGCGCAGATATAATACGAGGTATTTTCGGTTTAGTCCAGGTTGAAATTCACATTGGCATTGCCGTTTAACAAGAAAGAATAATCTGATTTAATAAAATTGATTATTTTGTTGGCTATAATCTTATGCCCGAGCTGGTTGGGATGTATACCATCTAAACAGAGGAATTTAGTGAAATCAGGATATTGGAGGAATGCCCCTCTTATGTCTATCCATTTTGAATTGGTCTCTTCGGCAATTTTTACTACGGCAGAACTGTATTTCTCTTGCCACCAGTAAATTTTGGTAACACTCCCGATATATTCCAGAATATTTTTTTCTATAGAAGGATCGTTATTACTGATCCACTTCAAATAATTATCAGCATTAAGTGGCGGAAGAGTCAATAATACCGGGATTATTTTATTGTTTTTGAGAAAATTGACAGCTTCTTTAAGCTTATTTTCAAATACGCTAAAATCCGTTTTGGGTTGGTGTTCTGCATTGGGATTGTTGGCTACTTTATCCCAGTCAAAATCACAATCATTTCCTCCATATTCTATTAGAACGATATCTGGACTGTCCTTTAATACATCATTTTTGAGCTTATTGTATCCTTTAATAATTGTATTGCCAAATCTGGAAGTATTACGGATTATCCCCCGAAGTTTACTTTGTAGAAGGTTTATATAATTATCTTCTAAAACAACATATTTGCCTTGGATGCAATCAAAAATAACGCCTTTGGATATCGAATCTCCGGAGACTAAAAAATTATAAATGTGTTTGCTGTCGTTTGGGCCCATTTCCATACACCTCGAAATCTTTCTAACTTTATTAAACACCTTTAACAGCACATTGTATATGTTATTATATTTTTATCTTAAATATAGCTTCTTATGAAAAATAAAGCAAAAATTTACCAAACATTTGCGTATCACTATTATACGACCATCGAACTCAAGCCTTTGGTCAGTGATTACCTGCAGCAACTGCGGACGACGGGTACGCGCATGTGTATGAGATATATTTTACAAAACTGGATTTAAATAAATGTAAATTATTATGATGAAATAAGAATACTAAGACAAAAGTAATAATTAATCAGCATAGAAAGGAGGATTCTTTGTGAACACGCAGTATTTCAGGAAAAACATTGAGTATGCCCAAATTATAGATTTAAAATCTTTAGTTGATTTTGACGAAGGCAAAGTGGTGGGCCAAACGCTGGTACAAGGAGACCCGCTCAGCATAAGCGTATTTGCCGTTGACAAAGATGAGCAGCTAAACTTCCAACCGTCGACCGGAGATGAAATGATATACGTAATGGACGGAACCATGAAAGCAACCATTTGGGGAGAAGAATATTATCTTAATGAAGGTGAAGCAATTGTTGCGCCGGCCAATATTCCCCATACCTTCAAAGCGGTAAAACCGCTGAAAGTGTTATCAACTATTGTCAGCCCTTAACAACCCCATGCTATATATTTAACAGGTTAATAATCCGATATGGTTATTTAAATTGGTGGACAACTTGTTTTCGGATGAAGAAAACAAGTTGTTTTTTTGCGTGCAGATGATTGCCAGGACTGTTATGCAAAGGATATTCAATTCATAATCGCGGATGGTATAATCAATTTATCATCATCAGAATTGCAGTATTGAGGTTTTTGCATGAGCACGAAGCTGCAATATCATTGAAATACAGAGATAAAGGACTTATAAAAATTATGAAAGCAGCTATTTTTGATCTGGACGGGACTCTCCTGGATTCGATGCCGGTGTGGGAAAACGTGGGTTCCGACTATTTGTTCGCCCAGGGCATAACCCCGCCTGATGGTTTGCGGGAAAAACTGAAGACTATGAGCTTTCGTATTTCGGCAGAGTATTTCGTAAATGAATTCGCCTTGAATACTACGGTTGAAGAACTCATGCAATACTGGATGGATGCCGTCGCCCATCATTATTATACGACGATTGAACTCAAGCCTTTCGTTACTGATTATCTGAAACAATTGCGGGCGATGGGTACGCGCATGTGTGTGGCTACTGCAACCGATAAACGATTGGCAAAGGCGGCCCTAGACCGTCTGGGAATTTTGGACTATTTTGAATTTGTAATTACGGTTGACGAAGTTGGCCGCAGCAAAGAATTTCCGGACATATTTATGGAAGCGGCCCGCCGTTTGGATTGTCGGCCGCATGAATGCGTGGTTTTTGAAGATTCCTTCCACGCTCTGCAAACCTTGATGAATACCGAATTCATCGGCTGGGGCGTGCACGATACTTCAGCAGAGGCCGAACGTGAGCAACTGCAGCAAATATGTGACCGGTTTATCTGGAATTTCGCAGAATTAATTAATGAATAAATAACGCTTGATATGATAGTTAACAATCTCTAATGGACCAAACCGGTTAAAGCCTTTACTTTATATATTCTGATCAAGTTCACTGAAGAAGATTCTATTGGTGTGATTATTAATTTAATAAAACTATTGACAGAGAGCATTTTATATAGTAAATTACTACTAAACAGATAGGAATAATTAAATATCTAAACTGACTAGAAAACTAGAGGTCCTATTGCTTAAGAAAGATAGGCTTCTAGTTTTTTAATTACAAAGATGTAATTTACCGTGCCCCGGGGGTTGACAGTGCTCCGGCGTTGAGATCTATATGCGTAGATTCATTGGTGAGGAAGCAAAAAGGATCAAAGCCTGCGGTATGATCCTGTATGGGTATATTGGTTGTTTATATAACAGCGTAGAATGTGAAATGCATCACAATTATTTCCATTAGCATAATATTCCCAACATAAACCTGAAAGGCGCTTTTCAGTTAGGGCCGCCATAAGGGCAGGTCTTAACTCGAATCAGGGCTTTCTTTGAATGCTGTCCTAGACAATTTTCAGCCTTATTCTAAACCGTTTTATACTTTTTTGGCTCGAAAAAGAGAAGGAGGTGAAGCTCATTATTTCAAGAGAAGCAAGTCATTTTTCAGCAAGTGATATATCTATAGCGAAGATTAGTTTATTGCCAATAAATGGAGGGGACAAAACTGCTAAAGAAAAGATCATGGATGTATTTGAAAAATCTATAGCGATAACATCCGTCGCCCTTTTATGGCAATTATTACCTAGTTATGGTTTTGTTGACACTTTCTTATTGCCGCCTTTTATTAGAGTACTTGAGGAAACCGGGCAGCTATTTTTAACCGGTGAAATGTTCGAACATTTAGCTGCTAGCCTCACTCGT
Organism: Syntrophomonadaceae bacterium; assembly: GCA_034927445.1. Lineage (GTDB taxonomy): Bacteria > Bacillota > Syntrophomonadia > Syntrophomonadales > Syntrophomonadaceae > PHAA01. The sequence goes on along the minus strand of JAYFPZ010000009.1, from coordinate 34,371 downwards.
TCTTGCATTGGGTTCATTATTGCCATAGGGTTTTCGATTCCCATGGGTTTTTTGATGGGTTGGTTTAAACGGTGCGAACACATAGCGGACCCGTTGCTCCAAATAGGACGTAATACTTCAACCTTAGCCCTTTACCCGGTATTTATGCTTATTTTTGGAATAGGTGAGGTGGCCAAAGTAGCTATTATTGTATGGGGGACCATATGGCCTACGTTGCTTAATACAATAAGCGGCGTGAAAAATGTTGACCCCCAATTGGTTAAACAAGCTCGGTCTATGGGAGCGTCAAAACGTACATTATTTTTAAAAGTTGTTTTTCCTGTAGCTTTACCTTCGATAGTAACAGGATTAAGGCTCAGTGCGTCTACTGCTCTATTGATACTGGTAGCTGCTGAAATGATTGGCGCCAATAAAGGGCTCGGCTTTATGATTTTTTATTATCAGGGTAGATATGTAATACCATTGATGTTTGGAGGTATTCTTGTCATGGCGGTATTAGGGTCTATTATTAATTATTTGCTGGTTCGTTTGGAGAAACGCGTTACGTTTTGGCGAGAAGATGTTGCTTAGGACAGTGAGGAGTTAAATCAATGTTAAAGAACATGATTAAACAGTTGGGAAGAGGCTTGGAATCAGTAAGTGCGGTTTTGGGGGTGTTATTGCTTTGGGAATTACTGCCGAGGCTGGGATTAGTAAGCGTTAAAGTGCTGCCGCCCTTTAGTGTCGTGTTCAGTAAGTTTATAGCAATGGTCATTTCCGGTGAGTTGGTGAGCCATACAGCGATCAGTCTGGAAAGGGCCTTTGGCGGGTTCATTGTTTCTGTAATCATAGCTATACCTTTGGCTTTTTTATTAGGATGGTCGCAACGGGCGGAGCGAATCATAGACCCTCTGGGGCAACTTTGCCGGAATACGGCAACTCTTGCGATGTACCCATTGTTCATCCTGATTTTTGGGTTGGGGGAATCAGCCAAAATAGCTATTATTGCATGGGGTACGCTATGGCCGATACTTCTTAATACTATAGAAGGTGTGCGGGCTGTTGATCCTTTGCTGGTCAAATCTGCTAGATCCATGGCGATATCAAGGTTAGGGCTTTTTATAAAAGTCATTCTTCCTATGGCTTTCCCATTAATGTTTACCGGTATCCGTTTAGCTGCCTCCCGCGCAGTAATAATCTTAGTGGCGGCGGAAATGATGGGGGCTCATTCTGGTTTGGGGTATTTGGTCTTCCATGCAGAAGCCTTTTACATGATCAGTGAAATGTATTCTGCCATAATCATGCTCGTCATTTTAGGCGTGTCAATTAATTATACTCTGGTGACTTGCGAAAAAAGGATCAGTCACTGGAAAGAACAGATTACTGAGGTATAAAGTCGAGAAGGTATATCGAAGAACAATGAGGTGATTTTACGTGTATTTGCGAGACATTATTGAACAAAACCTGGTAGCCGGGTTACAAGGCCCCAAAGTATTGGGCATCGATATTGGTTCCCGAACGGGCAAAGCAATTCTTATCGATGGTGAGCAGTATTTTACGGCTATGATCCCTACGGGAATAGAAATTCAGGAAACAGCTGACGAACTTTTGGATGAAATCCTGGAAAAATCAGGGCTACAGCGTTCAGATATAGACTATGTGGTAGGAACCGGATACGGCAGAATAGCATTGAATTTTAAGGATATCCCTACCCGAGTTGTAACCGAAATATCTTGCCATTCTATGGGATATCATTATCTGCATCCTCAAACCAAAACTATTATTGATATTGGAGGGCAGGATTCAAAAGCCATAAAAGTAGATACGGAAACTGGCAAAGTAGTTGAGTTTGTTATGAATGACAAATGTGCAGCCGGAACCGGCCGTTTTCTAGAAAGAGTGGCAAATTTGCTGGATCTGAGCATTGATGAGTTGGGCACCGAAGCAGTGAAATCGAAAGACCCTATTTTAATAAGCAGCCAGTGCGTCGTTTTTGCCGAATCAGAGGCCATATCTCTGCGGGCTCAGGGAGTTGCCCGGAAAGATATTGCCGCTGGTATCCATCTGGCTACCGCCCGACGGGTATGCAACCAGTTAAAACGGATAGGCTTGAAACCAGATCTTGGTTTTTCGGGCGGGGTTGCCAACAATGTGGGTATGAAAAAGGCTTTTGAGGATTTGCTGGGAGTACCAATTGCGGAAGTCAAACTGGATACTATTTTTGTTGGGGCTTTGGGTGCAGCTATTTACGCATTGGATTTCTACACTACCAAAATGAAAACGTCAAAAATTCAGGAAGATATTTTGTTTACGTTAGACCTGAATGATTTGGAAGAGCAGATAATCAAACGACAGGAAGCCATAATCAGTGGCACTGAAGGAAAGAAAAAGATAGGCTATCTATGCACTTATACCCCGCCGGAATTGATTACAGCGGCGGGTGCTGACGCAGTCAGGCTGTTTAAAGCCGGCAGTACCAAAGAAGTAGCCAGTGGCGAACAAATTACCCAGAGTGTATTTTGCGATTTCACTAAAAGCATCATCGGCGCTTTCAAAGAAGAAGATTCCCTCTACACCGCGCTAGATAAAGTTTATACCTTTTATACTTGCGACTGCATCAAAATTGTAAGTGAAGCGATCCGAGACTTTTTTATTCCCGCGGATATTTTTATTCTGCCCCGGCTCCGCCATAATGAAGTTTCTAAGGACTATTATCGGGATGAGATCTTGAATTACAAGCAAGACTTGGAAAAACTTGTGGGACGAGAGATCACCACGGAAGAAGTTCGGAGACAAATCAAACTCTATAATCAAATCCGGCTTACTTTGCAAAACATATCTGCCTTGCGAAAACGGAATAATCCACCTTTGACTGGGAGGGATTACTTGGAATTGGTTAAAGGGTATTATTATTTGCCACCGGAAGAGCTTCTTGAAATGTACCAGGGAATATACGATAAATTATCTGCAGTTCCAGATAAAGGAGAAAAGAAAATCCGTTTAATGATGTCAGGAGGAATTGTGGCTGACGGCGACCGCCGTTTATTGGAATTGGTGGAACAGGATATTGGCGCCAGAATCGTAGTGGAAGATCATTGCAGCGGCTTTAGAAGCATCGACTTTTTAATTGATGAACAAGAAGAGGCTTATCAAGCTTTGGCTAACGGTTATCTTAAAAAGGAGCCTTGTGCCCGGATGAAACCATTGCAGGAGAGAGTAGACTTGTCAGGCAGATTGGCTTTGGATTATCAGGTGGATGGTATTTTGTTTGTTTATCTTAAGTTTTGCCCTTGTTATGGTCAGACCAAACATGAATTTTTCAAACATTATCAAAAGCTGAATCTACCAATATTAGAAATTCCCATTGACTATTCTAAAAGCGACCAGGGTCAATTAAAAACCAGGCTGGAAGCATTTATTGAAGTTTTAAGGGAAAGGGAGAGCAACACTTATGCAATTTGAAGATATAAAAGATCAGTATGATTATATTAAATATAGTCAGGGTGTACATGGCTATTCCAAAGCGGTCAACCAGTTGCTGGATCTCTATGCCTCTTATGTTCCTGATGCTGAAAAGGCTTATAGGCAAGGAAACAAGAATGCGATATATTGCCAGGCTATTTATCCAAGTTCCTGGGAAGCACCGCTTCTGTACACCTTAGATACGATTCCTATTTCTTGCGGAGATTTAGGCCGTCTAAGCGATTGGAGGACTATGCAGATTGCCGAAGATTATTACCAATTTCCGGTAGAGACCTGCTCTATGGTTAAATGTACGGTAGGTCAATGGTATAAGCGCAAGAACGATCCTAAGGCCGTGAAACGTATCTTGGGGGCAGGTTCGCAGTGCGAACCTTATAATATGGCTTGGGAAATCATGAAAAATGAGGGGTATGATATCCATGACATCGATGTAAGCTATCGGGCTTATGGTGTTGCTGGGGAAAGATTGGAGAAGCTAGTAAAGTTTTTTACCGAACAGTTATATGGAGCTATAGAATGGCTGACCGGTAGTAAAGAAATAGATGAAAAAAGACTCCGCTTGGAGATCCAGCGCAAAAACCGGCTGTTGGGAAAAATGCGCAAGATTTTGGCACTAAGGCTGGAACATCCTTTTTATATCCGTAGCTTGGCTACTGCCTTGACATTAAATCAAGGATTAGCCAACTACTTTGGTAAACCAGAAGAATATGAAGCAGCCTTGGATCTGCTTATAGAGGAGATGGAAAATACGCCGGTGGATAAGGAAGCAAAGAAAAGGGTTATCCCTTTGTTCTGGACGGGAACCACGGCTCAGGAATTTGGGGTCTATGAGGTGATTGATCAGGCGGGCGGCGCTCTTTTGGGGTTCCGCAGTTCCCCTAATAAGCTATTTCGAGAGGATGTGCCTCCCATAGAAGCGCTGGCGCGTTATGTATATGATAATCAACGCGCCGGGGCTGAGACTTATATGCGACAATTTATTGATGAGGAAATTGATCGGATCGAAGTTCGAGGTATGATCTTGTTTGGGATCATTGGCTGTTCATATAATAGTGTTGAACGGGAAATGCTGCGCAATTATTTCCAACAAAAAGGTCTTCCAACTATCAATTTAGAAGGCGCCTTTCAGATAGGGGCGCCTTCAGGGCAAATCCTGACCCGAGTTAGAGCTTTTATCGAGATGCTGTCTTAAAAACGAATGAAAGGTGGTAAAGTAAGTGACAACATATGCTGAGGTTTTGGAGCCAAAACTTAAATCCGAATGGAAAAATGAACCCGTGCTCGGTAACCGATCAATCGTATCGGGCTCCCCTAATTGACAAAGACTCATGGCGGAGTAGATTATTATTTATTATATAAGAATAATTATATATAAAAGTACCGACTAGAAAGCTAGAGGTCATATTCTATTCAAGAATGTGTCCTCTCTTTTTTTAAGGGAGAGGTTTGAACTTCGTTAACAAAAATGAAATACTGCGATATCAAGAGCTATTGAAAAATTTAGACTTTGTTAAGGGAGGGATAATGAGTTTAGTCATTGCTAGGAAGAAGCTTAGCAAACAATATATTATCCAGGCTATTTATATCTAAACCAATAACAAATTGAGGAGAGTGATTGAATTGAAGAATTTATCCATTTATAAAGTAACTGGCCTGTGCATGGTATTAATTTTATCGATCTTTATGGCTGGCTGCCAAAGCAGCCAAAAGGCAGCAACCAATAATGCCGGGAATCAAACCGGCAACTCGGTTCCTTCCCTTTTTGATATAAGATTTGCTCATTCCACTGCCATCATTGGCATTGATTCTTTTTGGGTGGCTCAAGAATTGGGCTTTGACAAAGAGGAAAACATCAACTTAGTGGATGTAGGAGCGATAAGTAATAACGAACTTCCTGCTTCGATACTAGCTGGTCAAATCGATGTTGCTGGTAAACATGTTAATCGCTTGGTAGCTGCAATCAACGCCGGCGCTAAACTTAAAGCGGTAGTTGCGAGTACCGAAACCAGCAAAGAAATACCGCACATGTCTTTTGCCACTAAAGTAGGCAGTGGTATTAGCACCGCGCAAGATTTTAAAGGGAAAAAAATAGGGCTTACTACTTACGGTGGTTGCATGGATGGAACGCCCAATGCTTGGTTGAAGAAAAATGGGATTGCCGATCCTAAAAGCTTTTACGAAGTAGTGGTATTGCCTACCGAGGCCAAATTAATGCAAGCCTTAGACCAGGGCGATGTTGATATCGTAGGAATACACAAAGACTATGATTGGATAGAAAATTATGGAGGAATAAAGGTTATTTTTACCGACTATGATGTTTGGGAAACTCTTGGTGGTGCTTGCCCTTATTATTTCTCACAAAACTTTATCGATCAACATCCCGATGAGATCAAGCGTTTTGTCAAGGTCATGGCAAAAACGCACAATTGGATCAATCAAAACCTTGAGCAAGCCCGGGAAATCACAGCACGTAAAGCTAATACAGATGTTAAGAACATTGGTAAATATTACTATGCAACGGATGGAGTTATTGACCCTGCTTCGGTCCAAGTATGGATTGATATCATGACCGAAACTGGTGAGATTAAATCGGGTATTAAAGTGGAAGATGTATATACCAATGAATTCAATGATTATGCAAAAAAGTCTTGATCTAGTTTTAAAAGTAATTACCGTTCAATATCATGATCATTAAAAATGGGATAGGGACTCCCACCAGAAGGGTATTCCCAGCATCAACCTTGAAAGCGTCTTTCAATTAGGGGGGCCTATAGTCAAGTCCTTACCCGAGTCAAGGCTTTCATAGCAATGTTGTCCTAATAACTAATGAAAGAAAGGTGAAAACAAGTGCAAATATATGCCGATGTTTTTGATGAAGAACTTAAATCTGAATGGCAAAATGAAGCGGTGCTGGGTATTGACATAGGATCGCGGACAGGTAAAGCAGTCTTGCTGGCAGACGGGGTGGTCTATACAGCTATTGTGCCTACCGGGGTCTATTCGCAAGAAACCGCTGACCGCTTGTATAAAACATTACTTAAAGAATCGGGAATCGAATTGCCGGAAATCAAATATATCGTCGGCACCGGCTATGGCCGTATTGCTCTGAATTTTGGTCAAACGCCCCTTAAAATAATAACAGAAATATCGTGCCACGCTATGGGCGCTCATTATTTGGACGCTGATGTTCAGACCATTGTGGATATCGGCGGACAGGATTCCAAGGCGATTCGAGTCGACCCCCGCAACGGTAAAGTGGTGGAATTTATTATGAATGACAAATGCGCTGCGGGGACCGGGATATTCCTGGAAAAAGTGGCCCATTTACTAGGGCTGTCCCTGGAAAACCTGGGCCAAGAGGCTCTAAATGCGGGCCTACCTGCTGATGTTAGCAGCCAATGCGTGGTTTTCGCCGAATCAGAAGTGATTTCTTTGAAAGCCAAAGGTGAAAGGCGGGAAAATATTGCATCCGGCATCCACTTGGCGACCGCCCGGAGGGTAAAAAACTTGATCAATCGGATTGGCTTGCGGCCGGATCTGATATTTTCCGGAGGGGTTTCCAATAACGCCGGCATGAAGAAAGCGCTGGAAGAAATTATTGGCCATCCTTTTACGGAAGTCAAATTGGATACAACTTATGCTGGGGCTCTGGGGGCAGCTATATTGGCTCAAAAGAGTATTACCGAACCTTCATATGTAGTTGTCAATGAAAGTAAGAGCATATCCTATTCAGCAATTCAGCAAATAATATAAGAGGATGCCAGATATCTGGCCAGAACACTTGCAGCCAGGATTTGAAAAAACCAGTTAATAAACGTTGTTCAAGAATGTATTGCCTAAACCAGATGGTCGGTGCTTTCTACTGTGACTCAAGATCACGCGCCTGAATCAAGGACGATTGGTTCGGCAGCAAATCGTTAAAAACGGTATGATGAAGGTTATTGCTAAGAGGATGTGGGTAACGATTTAGGTTCTTGTATACATTTAGTGAAGAAAGGCCTGAATTAATCAATTATGCTCGTATAAAACCCTGCTTACCCCTTAATTTGGACAATTCACCCTTTAAGTTCAAAGAGTAATGCCATTACCGGCTACTCTTGTCAGGATACCCCGGATAGCATAAAATATAAACAGTGACTGAGCCATCTCCGCACGGGGATGGCTTTCGATATTAAAGTTGGGAGTTATGGATGTGACCGGAACCATTATTAATACCCTGGCTATACTTGTGGCCGGGTTGATCGGATTAGTATTTCGTAAAGGAATTCCGCCCAATATCAGCCGTACTTTGCAGGATGGGCTGGGGCTGCTTATTATAGCGATCGGGATTCAATTCGCCCTCAAGGCCGAGAGCCTAGCTATAGTGGGTGTTTGCTTGGCGCTGGGCGCAGTTTGGGGCGAGGGGCAGCATTGGGAAGCCGGACTGGACAATGTGGGCAGGAAGCTGGAGCAGGTCTTCGGCGGAGATAATAATCAATTTGTCAAAGGGTTTGTTTCGGCAACCTTGCTGTTTTGCGTAGGGGCCATGGCCATCGTAGGCTCCTTACAGGACGGATTGACTCATAATTATGATACCCTGTTGATAAAATCCATGCTGGACGGGATATTTTCCATGATATTTGCGGCCAGTATGGGGGTGGGGGTGCTGTTCTCAGCCATTCCCGTTTTCCTATATCAGGGTTTGATTAGCCTGGGGGCCGGGTTCATCAAGCCTTTGCTCACTGATCCCATGCTGAATAATATTACCGCTCTGGGCGGGGTTTTAATTATCGGAATCGGTACCAACGCACTTGGTATTACCCGCATAAGAGTAGCCAATCTGCTGCCGGGGCTTTTCCTGGTTCCGCTGGTGATGGCCTTGGTTAAATACCTTCCCTGGTAGCTGCGGGCCGGACCTACAGCATGGTAATTTTTCATCACGATAAAAGCATTTTCGGTGAGCGGTCAAAGTAAACGCAACCTTTTTCTCCTGGCAGGGTTGCATTTACTTTGTCTACTGAGGGAAAAGCATTCCCGACTTTTACTTACTAAAAGTATTAGTTTAATGTATTCTTTTTTGGTATAATATTGAGCGTATATTTTTATCAAACTCCGCCCATGTTTGGGCGCGCAATTCGCGCCAGCGCTCATTGAATTAAAGGAGGTAGTGGTATGGCTTTGACGATTAAAGAAGTAGAGCACGTAGCCCTGCTGGCTCGCCTCAGTTTGAGTGAGGATGAGAAAAATAGATTTTGTGAACAGTTGAGTTCTATTCTGGATTATGCCGATACGCTTAATTCTCTGTCCACGGATGAGGTGGAACCTTTGACCCATATACTGAATGTCAATAATGTCTTCCGGACTGATGAGGTCAAGCCCAGTACGGATAGAGATGAGATGCTGGCCAACGCTCCTCTGGCTGAGGATTGCCAATATAAAGTACCTAAAATAATATAGAGGGGGTTAGAGCTTTGGAGTTATACGAACTCACCTTGCATGAATTGCAGGAAATGCTGGCCCGCCGAGAGGTGTCCTCGCAGGAAATTGTAAAATCCATTTTTAAGCGAATCAACGCGGTTGAAGACCAGGTGAAATCATTCATCACTTTAACTGAAGCATCTGCCTTGCAGCAAGCCGGGGAAATTGACAGCGGAGGAGATTATCACGGTATTGCCGGGATTCCATTGGGTTTGAAGGATATCTTTTGCACCCGCGGGGTAAAGACCACCTGCGGCTCCAGAATACTGGAAAATTTTGTGCCTGCTTATGAATCGACCGCATCCGCACGTTTGCATCAGCAGCAGGGTATATTAGTAGGGAAGTTAAATATGGATGAATTTGCTATGGGTTCTTCCACTGAGAATTCCGCCTTTTTTGCCACCTGCAACCCCTGGGATCTGAGCCGGGTGCCGGGCGGGTCTTCAGGCGGGTCGGCCGCGGCAGTAGCGGCTGACGAGGTGCCTTTTTCCTTGGGGACTGATACCGGCGGTTCTATCCGGCAGCCTGCCTCCTTTTGCGGAGTAGTGGGAATGAAGCCCACTTATGGCCGGGTGTCGCGCTGGGGGGTTATAGCGTTTGCTTCATCCCTTGATCAAGTGGGAGTTTTCAGCAAGGATGTCCGCGATAATGCTCAGGTAATGAGCATAATTGCCGGGCACGATCCGATGGATTCCACCAGCGCTGACATTGCAGTACCAGACTACACCAGCTTCCTGGATGGTGAGGTACGGGGGCTGAGGATCGCTTATCCCAAAGAATATTTCGGGCCGGGTATTGACCCGGCTATCCGTGAGTCCATAAAGAGTGCTCTTTTAAAATACGAAGAGTTGGGAGCGGTGGTGGAAGAGGTATCCCTCCCCCACAGCCAATACGCCTTGCCGGCCTATTATGTGGTGGCCCCGGCCGAAGCCAGCGCCAACCTGGCCCGTTTTGACGGGGTGAGGTATGGATACCGGGATTTTGAAGCCGAGAATGTGGTCTCCATGTTTTCCTCGACCCGGGCTCAGGGCTTCGGGGATGAAGTTAAAAGAAGAATTATGCTGGGTACATACGCGTTAAGTTCGGGTTATTACGATGCTTATTATCTGAAAGCCCTGAAGGTGCGCAGGTTGATTGCCAATGATTTCGCCAGGGTGTTTGCCGATTACGACCTGGTCGTAGCTCCAACCACCCCGACTACTGCCTTTAAATTAGGTGAACAAACCGGAAACCCCTTGACCCTGTATATGAATGACATCCTTACGGTACCGGTGAATATGGCGGGCCTACCGGGCATGTCCATACCCTGCGGTTTCGATCGGGGTATGCCCATCGGGATGCAACTGATCGGGAAGGCCTTCGATGAGGGAACCTTGTACAAGGCCGCCTATGCCTTTGAACAAAACACCGGTTATCATAACCTGAAACCCGAACTGGGGGTGAAATAGATGAACAAAGATTTTGAAATCGTAATTGGGTTGGAGGTTCATGTCGAACTTAAAACCGATACCAAGATATTTTGCGCCTGTTCAACCGCTTTCGGGGCGGAGCCCAATACCCAAACCTGTCCGGTGTGCGCCGGTTTCCCGGGTATGCTGCCCGTGCTTAATGAAAAAGTGGTTGATTTGGCCATAAAGACAGGTCTGGCCTTAAATTGTGAGATCCCTGAGGGCTGCAAGTTTGACCGCAAGAATTATTTCTATCCCGATTCACCCAAGGCCTATCAAATATCCCAGTTTGACTTGCCGGTATGCGTGGGCGGGTATCTGGATATAGAAGTTAATGGTGAGAAAAAGCGAATCGGCATAACCCGGGCCCATATGGAAGAGGATGCGGGCAAGCTGGTGCACCAGGGTGATATTACCACCACTCCCTTTTCCTTGGTTGACTTGAATCGCTGCGGGGTGCCGTTGCTGGAGATTGTATCTGAGCCGGATATGCGTTCTGCCCAGGAAGCCCGGGCCTACATGGAAAAACTGCGTTCCATGTTGCTGTTTGCCGGAGTTTCCGACTGCAAGATGCAGGAAGGTTCAATGCGCTGTGATGCTAATGTGTCAGTCCGGCCTTGGGGACAAAAGGAGTTTGGAACCCGTACTGAAACCAAAAACCTGAATTCTTTCCGGGCTCTGGAGAGGGCCATAGAATACGAGGCCAAGCGACAGCAAGAGGCTATTGAGGATGGAGAAGAGATTGTACAGGAGACCAGAACCTGGGATGAAGAAAAGCAGGTTACCCGGTCCATGCGCTCCAAGGAAGAAGCCCATGATTACAGATATTTTCCAGAGCCTGACCTGCCGCCGTTAAAGATAAGCCGGGAATGGGTGGAGAGGATGAGAAAGGAAATGCCGGAAATGCCGGATCAGGCCCAAACCAGGCTGGTGCAGCAATGCGGGTTGCCCGAATATGACGCCGGATTGCTGACTTTGACTCCGAAGACTCTCCTGTTTTTTGACCAGTGCCTGCAGGCCTACCCGGATGCCAAAACCATCTCCAATTGGATGATGGGAGAACTGGGCCGTCTGTTAAACCTGAACAATATGGAGATAGACGAATGCAAGATAAACCCGGCCAATCTGGTAGAGCTGCTTAAAGCTATTGATGACGGCAGCATCAGCGGCAAGATGGCGAAGGCCGTTTTTGAGGAGATGTTTGCCACCGGTAAAAATCCGGGTGTAATTATTAAGGAAAAAGGTCTGGTGCAGATTTCCGACGAGGGGACTCTGCTGCCGGTGATTGAAGCAATAGTAAAGGATAATCCCAAGGTTGTTGAAGATTATAAAAACGGAAAAGGAAAAGCGATGGGATTCTTTGTCGGGCAGATAATGAAGTCCACCAAGGGACAGGCCAATCCCGCATTGGTCAATAAGCTGCTGCAAGAAGTCCTGGATAAACAATAATAATCTGAAATATGGGGCAGAGCTGTAATTCAACGGCAAAATATTTAAGCGCTAAACGCGCAGGGAGGTATAAATATGACTTGGACGCTTATGAACCGGGATTGGTTTTTGGAACCTGATGCCAAGGTTGCGGTGGTGGACACCACCCTGCGGGACGGGGAACAGACCGCAGGCGTGGTTTTTTCCAATGCGGAGAAAATCAGGATTGCCAAATACCTTGACCAGATAGGCATCAATCAGATTGAGGCTGGAATACCGGTTATGGGTGGTTTTGAGAAAGATTGCATCCGGGAAATTGTCAGAATGGGTCTGAATGCCAGTATTATGGCCTGGAACCGGGCGGTCATATCGGATATCAAAGAGTCGCTTGAATGCGGGGTGGATGCGGTGGCAATTTCGATCAGCACCTCTGATATTCATATTCAGCATAAGCTGCAGACCACCCGGGAGGATGTTTTGCGAAGGATGTCTGACGCGGTCAAGTTTGCCAAAGACAATGGACTTTATGTATCGGTAAACGCCGAGGACGCATCCCGCTCCGATATTGAATACCTTACCGAATTTGCCTTGATTGCCAAACATGCCGGGGCCGACCGCCTGCGTTTCTGCGATACGGTGGGCACCCTGGACCCCCTGACTACTTTTAGGTATATAAAGACCCTGCATGATTCAGTGGGACTGGACATAGAGATGCACACCCACAACGATTTCGGTATGGCGACGGCCAACTCTTTGGCGGGAATCTATGCGGGTGCCAACCACGTGGGCGTAACGGTTAACGGATTGGGAGAGAGGGCCGGAAATTCCTGCTTGCAGGAGGTGATCATGGGGATGAGGCACTTGTTGAAAATTAAAGTGAATTACGATACCACTCTCTTCCGGGAGGTGGCCCAATATGTAGCCGACGCCTCCGGTCGGGCTTTGTCAGTCAATAAACCGATTGTGGGCTCCAATATATTCGCCCATGAGTCAGGCATCCACGGTGACGGGGTATTAAAAAATCCCCTTACTTACGAGGCTTTTTTACCTGAAGAGGTGGGCTTGGAAAGACAGATGGTCATTGGCAAACACTCGGGATCAGCCTCGATCCGGGCCAAGTTCCGGGAGTACGGCATAGACATTACGAACGCCGATTCTGAAGAAATTTTAGCGAGATGCAGACAGATGGCTATCGACAAGAAGAGATCCCTGTTTGACAAGGAGATCGTCTGTATATATGAAGATCTGATGAAAGAGAGGGAAGCAATTTGAGCAAGACTATAGCTGAGAAGATTCTATCGGCCAAGAGCGGACAGGATGCCAAGGCTAATGACATAGTAGTAGCCGATCTGGATTTCGTGATGGGTCAGGACGGCACCTCGGGGCTGGCCATCCAGGCCTTCGAAGCCATGCAGGCCCGGCGTGTGTTTGATTCGGCCCGCATCGCCATGGTTATAGATCATAGCGCCCCCAGTCCTCTGGCGGGAGTATCGGCTCTCCACCACCAGATGAGGGGTTTTGCCAATGAGCAGAAAATCAATTTCTATGATATCGGGGATGGGGTATGCCACCAGCTCTTGCCGGAAAAGGGACATGTTGTCCCGGGCGACCTGGTAATCGGCGCCGATTCACATACCTGTACCTATGGGGCCATCAATGTATTTTCCACCGGGGTAGGATCGACCGACCTGGCCGCGGGACTGGTTTCCGGCAAGCTGTGGTTTAAAGTCCCGGAAACTTTTAAATTCGTATTAAACGGGAAGCTGCCGCCGGGGGTGTACTCCAAGGATTTAATCCTGTATTTGATTGGCGACGTGACTGCCGACGGGGCTACCTACATGGCGGCAGAATATGCAGGGGAAGCCATTGATGCCTTATCGGTAGAAGCCCGCTTTACTATCAGCAACATGGCTATTGAAATGGGGGCCAAGTGCGGGCTCATGAATGCGGATCAGAAAACCATAGACTGGGTCAAGGCTCACAGCAACCGGCCTTTTACCCCGGTCTCGGCTGACCCGGGTGCGGTTTATGCCCGGGTCAAGGAATACGATGTATCCCAGCTTGAACCTCAGGTGGCCCAACCGCATACGGTTGACAACGTTGCCCCTATCAGCCAGGTGGCGGGTACCCCGATACAACAGGGCGTGATCGGCACCTGCACTAATGGACGTTTGGAAGATCTGCGTATTGCTGCCGGCATTTTAAAAGGCAGACACATAGCCCAACATACGCGCCTGGTAGTAGCTCCGGCCTCCCGGCAGGTTATGATAGAGGCCATGCGGGAAGGACTTATTGAAATATTTATGGAGGCGGGGGCGGCCGTAGTGACTCCCGGTTGCGGACCCTGCGTCGGCACCCATAACGGTGTTCCCTCGGACGGAGAAAGTGTGATATCTACCGCCAACCGCAATTTTAAAGGCCGGATGGGCAATCCTACGGCTTTCATATATTTGGGATCGCCGGCTACCGTGGCCGCTTCGGTGTTGTACGGCAAGATTTCCGATCCGCGCGAGTTTATTAAATAGAGGAGGCCGAAGAATGGATTTACAGGGGAAGGTTCATAAGTTTGGCAATGATGTTAATACCGATTATATTATTTCCGGTCGTCATAAGTTTAAAACCCTGGACATGAAAGAGCTGGCCCGGCATGTCATGGAAGATCTGGATCCGGATTTTTATGCTAAAGTGGAACCGGGCGATTTTATCGTAGGCGGCACTAATTTTGGCTGCGGATCTTCACGGGAACAAGCGCCCTTGGCAATATTAAACGCTAATATCAGTGCGGTGATCGCCAAATCATTTGCCCGAATCTTTTACCGCAATTGTATCAACACCGGATTGCCTCTGGTTGAATGCGATACCGACAGCATCGATGAAGGGGATGAACTTAAGGTTGATTTGAGTGGAGGAGTTCTGCACAACCTGACCAAGGGGACAGACATTCCCATCACCCCGCTGCCCTCAGTCATGTTAAAGATACTCAATGCAGGCGGATTGGTTGAACACTTCAAAAAACATGGCGGATTTAATTTTGATTAAAATCAGGACGCGGACTTGTAAGACCGACGCAGAGAGAACAAGGATAAAGAGCAGAATAGCCAATGATATCGCTGATAAACCTGATTATCGCAGATTAAATAAACGGGAGAATTAAGACGCGGACAGCGCGGACTTGTAAGAACATACCAAGAAAATTGACTAGGGGGATTTATAAGTGCCAGACCAAGATTTGACCCAGGGAAATAAAATAACTGTAAGTAAAGGAGTTATAAATGCAGGGAACCATCCTATCATTCCTTTCATTATAGGGGATGGGATAGGTCCGGATATTTGGCGGGCCGCCAGCAGGGTGCTGGATGCGGCTGTCCAAAAGGCTTACCCGGGCCAAAAAAGCATTGTCTGGAAAGAAGTGCTGGCCGGAGAAAAGGCTTTTAATCTTACCGGAGAATGGCTGCCGCAGGAAACCCTGAGCCTTATCAGGGAGCATGTGGTCGCGCTGAAAGGCCCCCTGACCACCCCGATTGGAGGCGGAATCCGTTCGCTTAATGTTGCTTTGCGCCAGACTCTTGATTTATATACCTGTTTGCGTCCGGTCCGGTGGTTTAAAGGTACGCCCGCGCCGGTGAAACATCCGGAAAATGTCGACATGGTTATTTTCAGGGAAAATACCGAGGATATCTATGCGGGGATAGAATACCGGCAGGGAACTCCTGAAGCCCAAAAACTCCTGGAGTTTTTACAGAATGAGATGAAAGTAACCCAAATACGTTTCCCGGCAACCTCGGCGCTTGGGATAAAACCGGTATCAGCCGAAGGCAGCAGGAGACTGGTAAAAGCGGCTATCCAATATGCTCTGGCCAATGGCCGTAAAAGTGTGACCTTGGTACATAAAGGCAATATTATGAAATTTACCGAAGGTGCGTTTAAACAATGGGGATACGAGCTTGCCGAAAATGAGTTTGGCAGCCGTGTATTTACCTGGAACCAGTATAACGACATCAAGGAGCATCAGGACAAGGCTTCCGCCGAACAGGCTCTGCAGGAAGCTGCAGCCCAGGGAAAAATAATCGTCAAGGATGCGATTGTGGATAATTTCCTCCAGCAGATTTTGCTTGACCCGTCCCAGTTTGATGTTATTGCCACCCTCAATTTAAATGGCGATCTTGTTTCCGATGCGCTGGCGGCGCAGGTGGGCGGGATCGGAATTGCTCCGGGGGCTAACATAAATTATGACCAGGGTAATGCTATTTTTGAGGCTACGCACGGAACCGCTCCCGAGTTTGCCGATTTGGACATGGCTAACCCTTCTTCATTAATCTTGTCGGGAGAAATGATGCTGCGCCACCTGGGATGGGACCAGGCCGCCGATTTGATCATAGCGGCATTGGAGAAGACCATCTCCAGCCGGGTAGTAACCTTTGACTTTGCCCGCCTGATGGATGGGGCGACTGAGGTAAAGTGCTCCCGGTTCGCGGATGAATTGATTAAAAATCTCTAACCAGAGTATTCCCATAGATGCATAAAATAGAGATGAATCGGGAGCTATCACATTACCACTCCCGATTTTTCAAGACTGTCCATCTCTTTCACGGATGCGGCTATCTGCTGATGCAGCAGTTTCATACGGGGATAGTTTTTGTCAGCTACCGCCTTTTCAATCAATGCAGCCAGTTCGGATATCTGCATAAAACCGTACATACCGGCAGTGCCCTTGAGCCCGTGGCTTATCTGTTTAATGCCGGGCAAATCTTTAACTTCTATCGCCTCTTTCAGTTCGGCCAGGGTCTCGTTCAACGTCTCTATAAATTCCGGCATTAGTTCAGCTATAAGCTGCTGGGATAAGCGCTCGGAATTTTTGCCTTTTATAAATTGGTTTTTTAGATAACTTTTTATTTCTCGAATCAGGGTTTCAGATTTAAAAGGCTTGGCCAGGTAGGATGAACAACCGCAGTCCAAGCATTTCTGACGATCAGTGGACAGCGAATTGGCGGTGATAGCAATGATAGGCAGTTGCTGCCAGGATGGATTTTTACGGATAAGCCGGGCCGTCTCATAACCGTCCATGACCGGCATCTGCATGTCCATAAGTACAATATCAATATTTTTCCGCTGCAAAACACTTAGACATTCCAAGCCATTATTGGCGGTTATAACCTCAAAACCGTAACTAAGCAACATCTGCGTCACTAATTTTTGATTCAGGTCGTTATCCTCGACCAGCAGCACCGATACCGGGGTAAAACCTGAATTAAACACATCTTCCTCGAGCATGGCCACAACTTGGGCTGACAGTTCAGGCTGGTTCTGGTCTACCCTGATCTCCACCGGGATCTTGAAGCTAAAGGTGCTGCCCATGCCTTCCTGGCTTTTTACCCAAATTTTCCCGCCCATAGTTTCAATTAATTTTTGGCAGATATAGAGGCCCAGGCCGTTGCCGCTGAACTGTCTGGTGCTGGAATTGTCCCCCTGGGTGAAGTAGTCGAATATGCTCCCGATTTTATTGGGGGGGATGCCGATTCCGGTGTCGGCCATAGAAACAAACAGCCAGGTATCGCGGTTAAGCGAGGTTTCGGTTTTAACTGTAAGCTTAATCCCACCTTGAGGAGTAAATTTGATGGCATTGGACAATAGATTAACTATGATTTGACGCAGTTTGGCCTGATCCACCATTACTATGTTGGGGAGATTGCGGTCAAGATCCAACTCCAGCAGCAGCTTCTTGTTGGATAAGTTGGTTTCAAGCGCATCAATCGTTTTTTTCACCAGGTGCGGCAAATTCGTATAGGAGGGATTCAGTTCAACCGTACCGATATCAATTTTGCAGGCTTCCAGAATGTCGTCGATGGTGACCAGCAGACGCTCTCCGCACTCCCGGATAGCTTCAATACTAGCCATTTGCAGATGATTCAAGGGCGAATGTTCCAATAAATCAACCGATCCCAGAATCCCGATCATGGGAGTACGCAGTTCATGGTCCAGGTTGGCCAGAAATTGGCTTATGGTTTGATTCGGCAGGACGGTGTCTGTGACCGGGTTGGCCCGGTCGGATTCCTTGGATGGGGAAGCTGCTAATATGGTTGGGTCTGGCGGCGGCATATATTCATGCCCGTCGGATACCCAGGGGCAGTAATAGTCAGTTTCTTTCAGGATTTCCTGGTTTTTGGCAGAAAATAGGGGACGGGACGAAAAGGCGGAACGATGTAATATATACCCTAATAAAGTCAGCATAATCAAGGATAATCCGAATTTGACGGATGGTTCATTAAGAGGCGTAAAATAATTTAACTTTTCCGGCCCCCATATAGATCTGAAAAAGACACAAAACAATGCTAATATGGTAATATATGAAAGAGAAGTCCAGAGGTTTCGGTATTTATTCCTGTGGCTAAACATGATAATTTCCCTCCCTTCAAAAAAAACCGATATTAACCCAAAAAAATTAGCTGGTAGGAATAGCATATAACATTTTATTTGAAAAATTTGTCTTCTTATGGTTCATAGCCTGAAAAATTTTCTAGCGAATGCAGTCGTATATTGGCTAAATAATAGGATCAAAGTAATATCCGGAGAATTTGCTTTATTGGCTTAAATAATTCAACCCTGAAAGAAGCTGGCAATATTTGCGTATGTAAAGAAAAAACTGTTATTTTGGCCGAAAAACCCTGCGATTAATTTAATATCTCCGAGAAATCCGTCTTAAACGGGGATCAGGTATGGTTAACCGCGAATTTTGGCTTGTCTTGGGGCAGCAAGTATATAATTTAATTGGAATGAGGTGTCGTATTTTTGCATAAATTACGTTTTCACAAGGTTGAGGCGATATTGGTTATTCTGATTATGATGGTCAGTATAATAGGCGCGCCGGCTTTCGCTGCAACCGAACCTACGGTAAGGATATTTATCGATGGGAAAGAGGTAGCCTCTGATAGTGAACCGGTTATTATTAATAACAGGACTTATGTGCCCCTGAAAGTTGTAAGCGAAAATCTTGGGGCCCAAGTTACATGGAAAGCTGAGACCCAACAAATCGTAATCAACTGGCGTACCGATTCTACTCCCAATCTGCCCCAGCCGGTACCCGGCGATATTCAAATAATAATCGACGGCCAGGTGCTGGTGGTTCCGCCCGCGATGGGTAAACCTTTTGTTAATAGCAAATATAGGACTATGATTCCGCTTAATGCTGTAAGTTCAGCCCTTGATTGTGATGTTAAATGGATTGCGGCATCATCCGCCGTGGATATCAGATCCAGAAATGTATCACCCGATACTCAACTGTTGACCGACCTGGCCCAATATCAATCCAATCTCAAGCTGATGGACGGCTCGGTTATCAATTCAAGCGATCTTGCCGGCCGCAGCGTTTCTTCGTTTTCAACGGACCAGCTGACGGTTTTGAAAACCTATCGGGACGAATTGAACAAATATGGGACATCCGTTACCCTCCCCACCGGCGAAGCAATCAACTATAAAGATCTGACTATCATGGGAGATTCCTATTTAACCGCCAAGCAGCTTAAGAAGTGGGTTAAAAATGAGAGGGCCAGGGTAAGTGATAATTCTGATAGCCAAGACCTACAACTCAAAGATGTTTATGATTTGGCCGAGCTATATATAAAAATCGGGGCTGAGTATGGCGTGAGAGGTGACCTGGCCTTCTGCCAGGCGGCCAAGGAAACGAAATATTTTCTGTTCACTGGCAGTGTACAATCATGGCAAAACAACTATTGCGGGCTGTGGGCCACCGGCAGTCCTTGCACCGGGACGGAGCCCTGCAACGGAGCCGACAGCAGCCTGGTAAGTTTTCAAGCCGGGGTCAGCGGAGCAATTTTTGCCACCCCGGAGGCCGGGGTCGAGGCCCATATTCAGCATCTCTATGCTTATGCCTGCAAAAGAGCTTTGCCGGCTGGCAAGAGTCTGATTGATCCGCGTTATTCCCTGGTCAGCCGTGG
Organism: Syntrophomonadaceae bacterium; assembly: GCA_034927445.1. Taxonomy (GTDB): domain Bacteria; phylum Bacillota; class Syntrophomonadia; order Syntrophomonadales; family Syntrophomonadaceae; genus PHAA01. The sequence continues at coordinate 14,624 of JAYFPZ010000009.1, read as the reverse complement.
TATTGCGCCGACTTGGCAGGGATTGAATGCGCGCTGGGCCGTACCCGGGCCTAGCTATGGACAGAGTATTATCAGAGACTATTGGTTAAAAGCGTTTTAAAAGTGTTGTGGGGACCGTCCCCCCAACGCCCAATTAAAAATAGCGCTCAAAAAACCCTCGCTCAGCGAGGGTTTTTTAATAATTTAAACCTACATTCTCAGTTATTGGGGAATAGTTTTATAACTGAAATTTTAGCCTCAACCGTAGAAATATATAAGTTGAGGATCAGTTGTGCTTTTATACTTTTATCCCGGTTAAAGAGGATCAGTTGTGCTTTTATACTTTTATCCCGGTTAAAACTGAGATCAATGAAAGAGATATAGATTAGTGCTTACTTTCGCCGACTGGTCCAATGGGCATTACAACTCTGCCATAAGTCTCATTCAGAACCTGGGCCATGGAAGCATAAATAGCGGAAAGGCCGCAGATAATCCCTTCATATCCGGTAATGGTGGCAAGTCCGGTGTATCCTGCTTTGACAGCGGTAAGCAAAAAGAAGAGAATGGTCAGGGTACCAAATACAACTTGGGAAGCCCTATTGGCCTTAAGCGTACCGATAAACATGAAGAATGTGAATAATCCCCACAGAAAGAAATAGGCAGCCATGGCGGTACCATCTGGAGCCCCGGCTTCGCCAGCCTTCTCGGGGAATAACCAGATAACAACCAGTGAAAGCCAAAAAAGTCCGTAACTAGTAAAGGCTGTCGTACCGAAGGTATTGTTTTTCTTCCATTCCATAATTCCGGCGATGATTTGAGCCAATCCCCCCATGAAAATACCCATGGCCAGAATCATTACATTCAACTTGAAAAATCCGGCATTGTGAACATTGAGCAGTACGGTGGTCATGCCAAAACCCAATAATCCCAAGCAGGCTGGATTCCCAGTTGCATCGTTGATATTGACCGATATTAGGTCGGCTTTAGGACTGTCTTTTACCATGTAATTGCCTCCTTCTAAATATATAAATAATAAATTACAGCTATTTCCCTTTATAAATCACCTGCCTCTGCAATAAATATTTACAAATAACAAACATTTGTGAAATTCGACACAATTTCCCTATATCCTTTTACCAGTAGGTAATTTTAATGAAAAATTTAGGGCTTATTGGTTGTGCCAGAGTTGCAGCAGCCCATGGAGGTGAAAGAGGGTTTGATCAATTTGCGCAGGCAAAGAGAGGTCCTGGTCATGTTGCAGCGGTAACGAACTTACTGAAGCCCCGGCGGATTCATTTTGGCTGAGCCATTGATACAACTTTTGCTGGGTAGTTGCGAGCTTTTTATCCAGGACTTCCGGTGAGCCGGGATTAAGGTTTGCCAATGAAGATGCAATATCAAGCTGAATACTGGCGTAGGCCATATCCAGGATTAATTCAAAATCAGGCGGCAAAGCGGAAAGGGGGTTGTCTATGGCAAAGACGGGGACAGGCGGTAAATAGTCAGAATTTTTGATTTTAGTCTGATCCGCCCAGCTTATTTCATAAATACGGAAATTTGCCCGTTCGCCGTTGATAAAAGCATCTGCTCCGGCAGATTGCAGGTTGGTCAGCTTATAGCTGCCGCTGCAATTCAATTCAAGGTTGGCTGTATCAAACGGTATTTCTTGCAGTTCTTTCCCCCGATTGGGGCTCAGGTAGAACGCATAAGGGTAGATAACATTGAGGGGGGGCATTAGGGAAGAAGTTTGGCCATGGCTTAAGGCGGACAAGCCCTCGGTGGCAGTAAATCCAGGGTCGTCATGGCAGATGATCTTTACTGCCGGAGCCATGTCGGATATAAAAGCAGCCGCAGCCGGGTCCTGGTTATTAACCCCGGCCAGGATTATATAGTCCAAGTTCCACCTCTGGTTCGAATAATAGCCGTACCTTTCGGCTTCAGCCCGAACCGCGCTTATACTGCCGCAAAATTGTTTTTCCAGGGTTATGCCGGCATTATCGATAACGCTGACAAATGAACAGCAGTAAGATGATTTTTGTTTCTCTATCAATAATAGGTCTCCTGCCAGGATGGGCTGGGCGGGATCAAGTTGGAGACCGGTGGTTAGTGCCAGCGGATGGGGGATTATACTGGCTTCGTAAAGCCCGAATATTTCTTCAAGAATATCAAGCAGGGTTCTCCGGGCAGTGAGGTTAAAAATAGCAGGAGTAGCCAAGGCTGCTGATTCTATTACCAGCCGGCTGGGAAGCAGATACTCACGATAAATAAAGGTCAAATAATCACGCAGATTCTGCCGCTCCCAGCAAAGCGGATCCGGAACCGAACGATAGGCGGCGAACCCGGGGATTTTCACACTGATGCAGGCATCTTCCCGGGAACGGCCTTTTTCCCAACATGACACACAGGTTAGCATTTCTCCAAGATCAATAACTACATGCATATATTCAGCCTCTCTTAGCAACTATTATTTTGGGTATTTCGTACACGCTCGAATCATCCAGATAGAAAACAAAAATGTCGCCTTCAGTGTATAGAATTTGACCTCCAGGCATATCCGACACTTCAGTCTCGATCATTTTTTCAACTATAAGATAATTATATTGTGATGGAAAAGATGCCCCGGGGAGGATCAATGCATGTTCCATTTTAAGGTCGATATTCTGAAAAATATTTTTAAGGTGGCGGGGAGACAACATCCGGTTCAATTCATCTTTTATATTGGTCAGCAATTCCAGGTAGGAATCAAGTGCATCCAAAATCGCTTGACACTGACTGCGTGTATTTACGGAATGATCTTCTTTGTCATTCAATAGTTCTATTCCCGTCTCCAGATACTCGTTCTGATATTTAAGGCGCTCTAAAGCCGGCTTTATTATGGATGAACGCGGTATCGACTTATTTTCAAGCTCCTCCTGCAGGTGTTCGCTGGACAGATTAAGCAAAGCCCCGGCCCGCTGGCTGTAATTGCGATAATCCGCCCGGTTTGAGGCGGAGAGACTTTGGATCAATTCATCCATAGACTGGAGTAAACGGGAGGTATAACTATCCATTTCCTTCAAGCAAGCTTTATCAATTTTGGCCAAAAGATCCGCCTGGACGGCCAATTCTTCCCAGCCGCGGGACTTGTACAGCATGCTTTGCTCGATAACTGTCAACAGGGAATTGAGCCATTCTTCGAACTGGCGGGCTGCTTTGCTGATAAGCCGGGAATCCCTTTTTTCGGCGTTGAGGTTTAAGCATTCCCAATAAAGCCGAAAAGCCTGCTGTATGTATTGTTGATACCAGGTACGGACCACCGGATTAACTTTCCTATTATCCCAATTCAGATCGGCTTGTTTTATTTCTTGCATAAGCGTTTCATAAGATTCCCTGGAAGGGCTGGGATCATCCTGTAATTTGCCGAGCAAGCGGGCGGATAATTTCCAGGAAGCCAATAAACGGTTAAAATCCCTGGTTTCTCTGGAATTCTCAGGATTCCAGGCTGCAATCAAATTAGCCGCCGTGGCATGGGGCGGATACTGTTTAAGCGCTGCCATAAACAGGTCGTCTTGCTGCATAGCCTGTATATTTTGTATCAAGGTCAGGAAAGAATTCCAATTGCCATACATTTCTTTAAGATAATACAACAAACTGACATTTCTCTCCTCACTTCCCTGGGAGCACTCTGACCTAAGGGCTTGAATTTCCTGGCGTTTGCGCTCCAAAAAAGCGGATATATGCTTGACCCGGTTGCAAAGACGAGCGTAGCGTTTGAGTAAGGCCAGAATATTCTGCTTAAGGATGGCTTCATCCTGGCTTAGGTGAAGCAGATTGCGCATATCCTCCTGTATAATCTGTTCATAGTGCGGAAAAAACCGGTTATGAAAACTTTGGTAATAAAAGGTGTTCAGTTCCAGCAGGTATTCATCCAGGGAATTCAGTCCGGCCTCAGAGGCTGCAGCAAGGGTTTGACGGTCAACCTGGTTTTTCAATTCGCGCAGCAAGTCGTCCACCGTATGTTTATAAGCTTGCGTATCCAGGGCTGATTCCTGCATTATAACACCCCCATAAATTTGCTCATTAACAGCTTGGGCTGCAATTTATTAAAATCGGAATCATACTTTGGGCCCGATGCAGCTGCCTCAGGTTCATCCTGAATAATATTCACAATTTGTTCGCTGGCGACTCTGGTCTTTTCATCAGCCAGTCCACTCAGCTGATTATGGACTTGCTCATTCATAAACGGAGCTGCCGGAATCCAGTTGAAAAACTGCAGGTAATTATTCAGAAGACTTGAAGCGGCTGACCGGCTTAATCTAATGCGGCCTTCCCGGTGCCATAAACGCATGACTTCCATCATTATGTACGCCTCATGCAGGCGGTGGGAAATTCGTTGGGCCACATCCCGGGCCAATTCTGCCCATTCTTTTTCAGCAAAATGAGAGTCGTCTTGCTGCAGAGCTGAGGCAAAAGGGTCAACCGGGCGGAGGCTGAGAATTTTACCGCCCTTTTGGGCAATTTCATAGCCGGCATATTGATGATGCCCCTGCCAGCCTGCCATTACAATCGAGTGGATATCCAAATACGCCAAAGAGGCAGGGTCGGGACCAAAACCCGGAAAAAGTCCCCTATATAAATCCAGGGCATACCGGTGTGGATCGCCGGGACTGACTAATAAGGCATATATAGGCAGGACTTTACTGATTAATGCATCCATTTGCCGGTAATAAGGTTCCTGTCCGGATAGAAGCAGGGAATTCTGGTTAGTGCCAGGATGATTGACCATTTTGGCCAGCAACCCCAGACAGTCGGTCAGCAAACCAGCTCTAAAGAGCATGTCCCCGCTGTCCAGAAGTATTTCAACGGTTTCTCGGTTAAGCGGAGCTGCCGATAGGGGTTGTGCGGCTTGCAGTGATTTAATAGTGGCCTTGATAATCTCAATTTTATCTCCGAATATCGTGGGATAACCATCAGCTGGCGATTGGTCAGTTATAGTCTGGTTGGATTCGCAGTCCTGGTCGCGGGTTTGCTGGAGCCTCTGCTTGATGATTCGGCGTAGATTTTTATTGGTAGTACGGGTCAAAAGCTGGGTGCATAAGTCGCGGTCCAATTGCTCGAACAGTTCGATAAAATCGCTGCGATACTCTTCGCTGTAAATGGTTATTATAAATTGCAGATCCTTCGCCGGCGGCTTGTGTTCGAGGACATAACCCCCTATATTATTCAGAAAACCTTTGACCAAATCCGGAGGCGACTGCATAACCCTATTGACGACGGTAATATTGGACGCATTACGATACAAAATATCAAAAAAATGTTTTCGCCCGGGTCCAAAATATAGACAACGCTTAAGGAAATCGAATTCATTCGAATTTTCCACAGTAATTCCGCTCAGGTCCGAATCGTTTCTGATCAATCTTCTCAACCGGAGTTCATTCTGCCAGGCGGTAAATAAATCGTCCGCCGTCTGGGAGGTATTAAATTCTGCCAATATTTTTTGCATATTCTCATTCCCCGGTATGGTTTCCATATAGAGCCTCATTCAGTACTTTGCAGGCGTTGTTGGCCTTGGTCAAGTTTTTTTCGGTTAGAAATATGTAATAATATATGGATTTCTCCTTGTTGGTGAAAATACCTCCCAGACAATCAACCCCGAGCACCTCTATTTTATCTTCCCGGGCCTTATTGCCGCGCAGGTAGCGTACACTTTGGAGGCGGCTTACGAAAGAATAGCGGCTGATTCGGTCAAAATGGCTTTTTAGTCCAATTTCTTTGTAAGGGTTGGCCCCCTCATACTTGCAGATTATATCTTTACGCCGTGGCTGGGGCAAATCAAAGTCCCTGGTATTATCAATCTGCATAAATTCCAAACGGGGGAGAACGGAAGCAGGCTTAATGGTTTCACCGTAAGCGAAACGCAGGTATTCCTGGAAATGACCGGGGAAACGTTCTACCGGCAGAGGATTTACCCTTAATTCTTCAATAAGATCAGGATTCTTCAAGATGAAATTGTAAAAATCGTCGCTTCCATAAGCAAAACGAGGCAGATAAGTATAATAGTCCTGAAACAGGAGGGCGGCAAAGCGTTCATAAAACAGCGCATAGGACTGGGGGGAGGTAATGCGCAGATCATCAGCATATTGCATAAGAACGCTGTACTCCCCGTCAGTTAGAATTTGATGACGATATATTTTCCTGAAAATCGCCCGTATCAATCCCAGGCCCATAATACCGGTCTCAGTCATTTGCCCCTCTATCCCCTTAAACTAAAATCCTTAACTCTTGATCCTCAGGCTTGGAACCTAAAACCTGTAACTGAAATCCTTACCTCATGAACTGTCCGTTCTTACTTTTATATCCCCTGGAAATCAATGGCCGAATGTGCTGAAAACGTATCCCTGCGCTCTTAGATCGCTGATAATTCTATCCAACGCCTCGGTATCGCTCTGGGAAATGGCATGCAGCAGAATAACCGCTCCCGGATGAATATTAGCCAGCACATGTTTATAGGAAAATTCAGCGCCAGGCTGCTTATTGGGGTCCCAGTCCATAAAGGCAATACTCCAAAATACTGTTTTATATCCCAACTCATTGGCCCATTTGAGTGAATTCTCAGAGTAATTGCCCATGGGCGGGCGGAGATAATGATCCATGGGAGCTCCGGTCAATTCAGTAAATCTTTGCTCCAATGATTTAATTTCCTGATTGAAAGTTTCCTGCGAGACTGTCGCTAGATCAGGATGGTTCCAGGTATGATTGCAAACCAGGTGCCCGGATGATTGCATCCTTTTGACCAAATCAGGCTGGGTTTTGATATATTGCCCGGTTATAAAAAAGGCGGCTTTAACCTGCTGGCGTTCAAGAATATCAAGGATTTTGGCGGTATAGCCTAATTCATAGCCTGCATCAAAGGTCAGATAAATCTTTTTATTATTGTTGGGAATAACATAAAAAGCGTTGTTTTCGGCAATAAGTTGAACCGTATCCTGGTTGGCAGCAGGTATTTGGTGCTGGGTATTGCGGGTAAACCACCATGACCATGATTTAGCCGCAGCCGCGGGCGGCTGGGAATCGGGGTTTTCGGCCACCGGGGTGGTGGTTGGCGCAGGAGTCTCCTGTGCCGGTTCCTCCGTCTGGGCAGGCGGTGTAGGCGAAGGAGCGCTAGTATTGGAGCGACAGCCGGTAACAGCAGCAATTATAGATAGCAATAGGACAAGATATAAACAAGATTTACATTTTCTCATAGTCTGGAACTCCTCCTGCCGACGTTATATAATGATTTTATTAATTCAATGAGCGCTTGCGCAAATTGCGCACCAAAACGCGGGCGCTACAACGCCTTCCCTTCGCGTTTTGTGTGCATCGCGCCGCGAGCGTTTTTATCAAACGCCTCTTCAGTCGCGGAACAAGCCCACCACTGAGGAAAAAATCTGTTTACCCCTCACCGATAGAGGAAGGGTCTTAAGAGGAGTTTGATAATTCATCATTATGTTATATACTATACTAATTTTAGACTGATTTCCTGTGTTTTAGCCATAGTATTTGTTGCCACCGCAAGATATCTGCGTCGAAAATGTTAATCCGGAGGTTTCCATGTTAAAAGAACCACCCAGACTGAATTTTTTAAGAGGTCCATCCCTGCGGGTTTGGATCTTTACCTTAATATTTATAGGGCTGTTTATCATGATCATCACTGACAACCTTCACTTGATCACCGGATCCAGACAGTCTGTCATTTATACCTATGCGGACAGTTTTATGAAAGGTGAAATCGGCTCGGGATACGGCCCGGCATCCAATGAAAAGGTCTCTCTTACCGGTCTTGAACCGGGGGACATCGTCTTGGGGGGATGGACCAATTGCGCCTATGGACGATATTCTCATGCCGGAATGTATGTGGGTAACAATCAGGTTCTTGAAGGCTATGTTGATTATGGGCTTAGCGTTCAAGAACTGAGCCATTATCTGGGGTATACCAGGCTTTGCCTGCTGAGAGTGGAAGCCAGCCCGGCAATCAAGGAAAAAGCCGTGGCGTATGCCCTGGCTCATAAAGGGGAAATGTTTTATCCGGTGGCATTTAAACAGGGTGAAAGGTTTTGGAACTGTACTAAAATAATTTGGGAGGCTTATCGAATCCAGGGCATTAATCTGGACAAGATTAATGATTTGTGGATAGCACCCGAAAGTTTACAAGCAAGCTCGGATATTAAGATACTGTATGAAAAGGGGAGTCCCAATTTCTAAATCAATTTTTAGAATCTACCTGATACATCTAAGTGCTATCCTGGCAGTATGGCTGGCTATGTATTATCCCGGATTGGATATTATGTTATCGATCCTTTACCTGGTAGTATTATGGGAAGAAGGAAATTATACTTGCCGCAGGATTCACAATCCGCTTAAACAGGCCGCTGTTGCCGTTATATGGCAGATGCCCGGTTTTATACTGGCCTTATCGGTAATATTGGGATGGGACAGGCTGACTGATTTTGCTTACTATTTCATATTTATCCTGGAACTATGGGTTACTCCTATTTTACCCCTCGTATCGCTGCTGCCGGCCTGGACCATCTTGGAGAGACCTTTATATTATTATTTGTTTTTTGTAATAGTCCCAATTCTGGCAGTCTATTATTGCCTGCCGGCAATCAAGAAAGAGGTCCGCAAATAATTGATCCGTTGGCTCATTGCACCATTATGCCGAAAGCGGCGTCGATACAAGTGTTGCCAACGGATCTTTGTAGAAATAGGAACGGTTGTAATTCCATTAGGGAAATTTAGGTGTTAGGTTAAGATTTATCTCGTTAGAGGACTTGAACCTGTGCCAAGTATTCCATTGAAATAACCGTTCCTGCTTCTTGGTTATATTCTGTGCAAGATGCAGATTAATATTCAGGTACAATATGTAAAACCAGAAAATAAATGCTCATATAAATTATCATGATTTTTATATAAGGAGGCAGAAGAAATGGTTGAAATATATTTGCCCGGCCGAGATATTGCCAGGGTGCTCGGCAGTTTGATACTTGATTTGAACGGCACCCTTACGGTTGACGGCTGTTTAATAGAGGGCGTTAACAGCAGGCTGCAGGAATTAAAAACAGTTTTACAAATATATCTTGTAACCTCGGACACCTTGGGCTCTGGTTCTTCCATTGCTGATGACTTGGGTATCCCTATTATTAAGGTAGGCCGGGCTGGAGGCGGAGCAGATAAACTGGATTTTTTGAATAAAATAGGCGCTGAACAGACCGCAGTTATCGGTAATGGCTACAATGACCGCCTCATTTTGGAAAACGCCGGATTTGCAATTGCGGTCGCCGGACCTGAAGGCTGCTGTACCCAGGCATTGATCAAAGCTGACCTGGTGGTGACCAACATCCTTGATGCCCTTGACCTGCTTCTAAAACCGCTACGGATCATTGCGACCCTGCGCGATTAAACTGTTATTGATAAACATTAGAATAATTAAAATTTTATTCCAAGCCGGCTCCGTAGATAAATTTGGAGGGTCGTCTTGGATGTTTTTATTAGGAATTTATTTATATGGGATTTTACTAAAGAACAGCATATATTGCTATTATTTGATAGATATTATTGAAAAATGCATTCTGCCGGGATTATATATTGATACATGGCAAAATCGTACAGAATATCGATTTTAAAAGCTCGAATTATGTTATAATAACCTAGATTTACAGTATCTTTTTTTATAATAATTGTAGCAAAAAGGATCGGAAAGGAGCGAGAAATTTGGATAATGCTGTAAAATTGTCTCCAGCTAATGCCAGCCGGACGGCTTTGTTATCTAGATTGGAAAAGGAAGCGGGAACCAGCATTAACCTGTGTTATCAATGTGGCAAATGCACCGCCGGATGTCCGGCAGCGTTCGCCATGGATTATCCACCGCGCCAAGTGATACGCATGCTGCAGCTCGGGCTCATCGAAGAAGCGTTGAACTCCAAAAGTATCTGGATCTGCGCTTCTTGTGAAACCTGTTCCAGCAGATGCCCCCGGGGGGTGGATATTGCCTCGCTGATGGATACAATGAGGCGGGAAGCTTTACAGAGAGGCAAAACTGATAAAAAGGTGGCAGCATTCAACAAGGCCTTTTTATCGAATATAAAGAACTTTGGCCGGGCTTACGAAGCCGGTTTGCTGCTTCAATACAATTTAACCACCGGACAGTTCTTTAAGGATATGGGACTGGGCCTGCCCATGATGCAGCGTGGAAAAGTCGGGGTATTGCCTGAAAGGATCAAGGCTCGGGATGAAGTAAAAAAGATTTTCGAACGGGCTGAGAAGTTCGGGGGTGAGGAATAATGAAATTCGCCTATTACCCGGGTTGCGCGTCTGATGGCAGCGGGATTGAATACGGGCTGTCAATGGAACGGACTGCGAAAATTCTGGGCTTTGAGCTGCAGGAGCTGGAAGACTGGAATTGCTGCGGTGCAACCTCCGGCCACAATACCAATAAACTCTTGTCCCTGGCGCTTCCAGCCAGGAACCTGGCCATTGCTGAAAAAAGCGGTTTAAACATGATGGTTGCCCCCTGTGCCGCTTGTTACAGCCGGCACCGTTATGCCGAACACACCGTACAGCATGACCCGGAAATGAAAAAGAAGATTGAAGCAGTTATAGACATGGAACTCCAAGGCAACAGTGAAACCCTGTCCATACTGGATGTTCTGGTTAATAAAATTGGGGTTGAGGCGATTGCGGCCAAAGTGAAGAGTCCGCTCACGACCATGAAAGCGGCTTCCTATTATGGATGTCTCTTGGTGCGCCCGGTTGAGCACACCGGTTTTGACGACCCGGAAGACCCGCAGACCATGGATCAGATTATGCAAGCCTTAGGGGCTGAGCCGGTAGAATGGTCGCATAAGACCGAATGCTGCGGCGCCGCTCTGGTGACCTCCCGGCCTGATGTGGGCATGACCATGCTGTACCGGGTGTTGAAGGATGCCAAGGAATCAGGAGCGGAATGCCTGGTGACCGCCTGCCCCCTGTGCATGTTGAATTTGGATATGCGCCAGGCGGCAGTGGAAAAACAATTTGGCGAAAAATTTCAGCTCCCCATTTATTATATAACTGAGCTGCTGGCCCTTGCTTGCGGAGATGAACCGAAACAAGTCGGTCTGGAGAAACATTTTGTGGAAGCCGGTCAATTCCTGCAGACAGTTAAACTAAGAGCCGCCGAAGCCAAAGCTGCAGCCGAAAGGGCTGCCCAGGAAGCCGCGGAAAAAGCCCGGGCCAAAGCCGAAGCCGCGGCTGCCGCGAAAGCCAAAACCAGTGGAGAACCTGAAAAGACAGCCGCGAAACCGGCTGCCGAGGTTGATCAAAAGAAAATTGATGGTTTTGTAGCTGCTTTTACCAAGAATCCTGATAAAATGGCCGCCAAATTAGTTGCCGACCCTGCTCAGGCAGGAATACTGGTATCCGTTCTGGACAGCAAGAAGATTGCCAAACTGGCTGGTTTAATGGCCAAGGATATGCAACTGGCCCAAAAGGCTGCCGGAGCTTTTGTGCAGGCGGAGCTGAAACGCCAGGGTGAATGTCAGGACTAGTAATCATGCAAGATTTTATATATATTCCAGGCTATAATCCACGAGGGAGGGAGACGAAGTAGATGAAGAAAAGAGTAGGCGTATTTGTCTGCGAATGTGGGACCAACATCGCAGCTACGGTTGATACCGCCACGGTAGCTGAATACGCAAAAACTTTGCCCGGCGTTGTCTATGCCACCAATTATAAATATATGTGTTCTGATCCCGGCCAGGAACTTATCCGTAATGCCATTGAGGAACAAAAGTTGGAGCAGGTTGTGGTCGCATCCTGTTCCCCGCGGATGCACGAGATGACATTCCGTAAAGCTACGGCGGCTGGCGGAATGAATGCCTATATGATGGAAATGGTCAATATTCGGGAACAGGACTCATGGGTTACCCATGACCGTGATCAGGCCACCCAAAAGGCCCAGACCCTGGTTAAGATGGCGGTGGCCAAAGTCTTGCGGAACCAACCGTTGCAGATTTCCACCGTTCCCATTACTAAAAAGGCCATGGTTATAGGCGGGGGCATTGCTGGCATGCAGGCCGCTTTAGACATAGCCGAAGGCGGACACCAGGTAATTATTGTAGAAAAAGAGGCTTCCATAGGCGGAAAAATGACGCAGTTGGACAAGACCTTCCCGACTATGGACTGCGCCGCCTGAATAGGCACCCCCAAGATGGTTGCTGCGGCGCAGCAACCTAACATTGAACTGATGACCTATTCCGAAGTTGTCAAGGTCAATGGCTATATTGGCAACTTTACAGTTACGGTTAAACAAAAACCAAAATATGTGGACTGGGATGCCTGTACCGGCTGCGGGACCTGTATTGAAAAGTGCCCCACCAAAAAGGTGCCGGATGAATTTGATTTCGGCATGGGCAAAAGAACCGCCATTCACAAGCTGTTTGCACAGGCGGTGCCGGGTAAACCCTATATTGATGCTGAAAACTGTCTGAAACTTACTAAAGATAAATGCGGTGTCTGTGAAAAAATATGCCCGACCAGTGCTATTAACTTTATGGACATGGCAGTTGAAAAGGAAATTGAAATTGGAGCTATTGTCATGGCCACCGGTTATGACCAGTTCGACTGGAAAGAGGCTTACGGCGAATATGGCTATGGCAAATACCCCGATGTCATCAGCGGTTTGGAATTTGAGCGCCTGGTATCGGCGGGAGGGCCAACCGGCGGCAAAATCCTGCGTCCGTCGGACGGAACCGAACCCAAAAACGTGGCTTTCATCAAATGTGTAGGCTCCCGGGATGACACCAAAGGCAAGAGCTACTGCTCACGGGCCTGCTGTATGTATACCGCCAAGCACGCCTACCAGGTGAAGACCAAGATTGATGACAGCGAAGCCTACGTCTTCTATATGGACGTCCGAACCGCCGGCAAGAACTACGAAGAATTTTATCAGCGGGCCTTGAATGCCGGCGCCAAATATATCCGGGGCCGGGTCAGCAAAATCTACCCCCGGGGAGACAAACTGATTCTTAAATCTGAGGATACGCTGCTGGGCAGGCCGATTGAGGTTGAAGCGGACATGGTAGTGTTGGCTTCAGCCATGGTGCCTTCTGCCGGAGCAACGGAACTGGCCAAGAAGATTGGCTTTTCCGTGGACAAAGACGGCTGGTTCCAGGAAGCCCACCCCAAACTGCAGCCGGTGGAAACCTTTGCCGCCGGGGTATACTTGGCCGGAACCTGTCAGGGACCCAAAGATATTCCGGATACTGTGGCCCAGGCCAGCGGAGCTGCCGTAAAAGTCCTGGGGCTGTTCTCCAAGACCGAACTGGCCACCGAACCTATGGTTACCGAAGCAGATATTACGAAATGCTCCGGCTGCGGCCTGTGTGTGCCGATTTGTCCCTATAATGCAATCTTCCTGAAGGAGATCAACGAACGGGGCGGACATGGCCATGGTCCTTTTACCCGCCAGGTAGCGGAGGTAAACAGCAGCCTGTGTCAGGGATGCGGCGCCTGTATACCGGCCTGCCGGACTCAGGCCTTAAATTTGAAAGGTTTTACCCATGATCAAATTGTGGCGGAGGTGGATACATTATGTCTATAGATGTGGAAACAGGCTGGAAACCAAAGATAATTGTAATCGCATGTAATTGGTGCACCTATGCCGCTGCCGATCTGGCCGGATTGAACCACCTGGAGTACCCAGCTGATGTACGCATTATACGCGTACCTTGTTCCGGGCGTATGGATCCCCTGCTGGCTATCAGAGCTTTAAATCGGGGAGCGGACGGAGTACTGCTGTCGGGCTGCCACCCCGGCGACTGCCACTATGGAACCGGCAATTACTACAACCGCCGGCGCCAAATGATTATGAAAAATCTGATTCAGTATCTGGGAGTAGAACCGGAAAGATATCAAACTTCCTGGATTTCAGGGGCCGAAGGAATAAAGTTCAACGAGGTCATGCATAAATTTGTGGATCAAATCACCAAACTGGGACCGAACCGAAAGCTGAGGGATGCGCAATGAAAGAAATAACCAATACGTTACAAGCAATTGCGACCAGGCTTTTTGCAGAAGACAAGATTGATGTTTTCCTGGCCTGGGAAAAAGGAGAGCAGGACTTTCAAACCCGAGCCTATGTGGCCAGAAATGCAGACGACGTAAAGAACATCGTGTTTAACGAATACAGCATCTATAACGTGGCCAATGTCCTGCTGAAATTTAGGGATGGTTCCGAGCGAATCGGGATAGCGGTCAAAGGCTGTGATTCCCGCGGGGTGGTCAGACTATTGGAAGACCTGCAGATTAAAAGAGAGCGATTGTATATCGTGGGGATTCCCTGCCCCGGGCTGAAAGATCCCCTGGCAGCGGCACGGAACGCCAGCGGTTTTGCCAAGAATCAGGAAGAAGGACTGGCTAAAAAATGCCTGGACTGCATCCAGCCCAATCCGGTCATCTATGACGAGCTGGCGGGTCCCGAACAGACTCCCCGACAGCAGGGTGATCGTTTTGCCCGGGTAAAAGAAATTGAACAGATGTCAGCCGACGAGCGCTACCAGTTCTGGGAGGACACCCTGTCAGCCTGCATACGCTGCTATGCCTGCCGTCAGGTATGCGTGGCCTGCGACTGCCGGACCTGTATCTTT
>JAYFPZ010000044.1:0-77436 GCA_034927445.1 Syntrophomonadaceae bacterium | reverse complement strand
CCTGGTGGGCGTTCCCGCTTCCTCAGGCGTCATCGAGGGGCCTGCCCGCATTGTTTTAAGGATGGAGGATGCCAACCTGGATGACGGTGATATCCTGGTAACCACATTCACCGATCCCAGTTGGACGCCGCTGTTTCTATCCGTCAGGGGTCTGGTGACGGAGGTGGGCGGGTTGACGACCCATGGGGCCACCGTTGCCCGCGAGTACGGACTGCCGACGGTTGTCGGCGTGGAAAACGCCACCAGGTTGATTGAAGACGGACAAAGAATCCGGGTAAACGGCACCCGTGGGTACGTGGAAATGCTGTAGTGCCTTCCACCAGATGTAAGTCTAATTGATTTTATAATTTGGGCACAGTCCATCTGCTGATTTCAAAAGACTTATTACAAGCCAGTACTTTGGGTGCTGGCTTGAATTGCTTTCAAGATTTTTAAAGCAGCGCCCGTTCATTGAAAGCCTTTTTTTCGAGCTTCCTCTTTTATATTCTTCTTTCCCCAATATCCACAGAAATAAAAATACATTTTTCTTGCACAATTATGTTAACTAATTTAAAATAAACTAAGATTAATAATATACCCGGTTCAATAATAAACTTGGTATAGGGGTGAAGGCATGGAGGCAAACAAAAAGAGCAGGACGGAAAGGAAAAAGGAAGAGACAAGAAAAAAAATCTTGGCAGTGGCCATGGATTTATTCAAACGGCAGGGTTTTGATAAGACTACCGTAGACCAAATCGCTATGGAAGCGGATGTCGCCAAAGGTACCGTTTTTAACCATTTCCCTGTAAAAGAAGCCATTATCTACGAACATATTCAGAGTATTATACGGGAACAAACGCCGGCAATGTTGGAGTATTTAGATAAATTACCCGATACCCGGTCCCGGCTGATCGCTGCCCTGCAAAAAACAATGGAATGGATGCATATAGATTTGAATAATGACTTGTTTGAGCGGCACTTTATCTACAAGATGTCCCAATGGGTGCACGCTTTAAAGCATTTAGATCCGAACGTAAGCACAGGTTTTTCAACCGTTATGGAACATATATTTAAACTTGGTGTAGAATCCGGTGAAATCAGGCCGGATTTGCATCCTTTTGTTGTAAGCGGACTGGAATGCAACCACTTTTTTTCAGCAATTCTATGGGTGAACCATCCAGAATTAATATCAATAAATGAAAGCATAGAGAATAATGTAGACCGTTTTCTCAACGGGGTAAAAAACGATCTGCATGACTCCTAAACATAAAGCAGTATGCATTTCATTGAGGGGGAAGCGAAGTTCAAGCGTTAGGGAGGAATGTATGGATGAATCGTTATTTGTTTAATTTTCAGGAGATCAATGAGTCAAAGCCAGGTCTTGTCGGCGGAAAGGGCTGGAACCTGGGGCAGCTGTTCAGGATCGAGGGAATAAATGTCCCGGATGGCTTCTGTATCACCACCGAGGCATATCGAACAGCGATCAGTCATAATGAGGAATTCACGGCATTAGTCTCTCAACTGGCGATTCTCAAGGCGAAAGACCGGACCCAAATTTCGGAAATCAGCGCCAGGATCCGCGGTGTCATCGAAGCGAGCGAGATCGCCGGAGAGATCGAGTCCGAGATCGTTCGGCATCTCGACGCCCTGGGGGCGGAGAACGCCTATGCCGTGCGTTCCAGCGCTACGGCTGAAGACCTGCCCTACGCTTCTTTTGCCGGCCAGCAGGATACGTATTTGAACGTCAAAGGCCGGGAGGCGATCCTGCAGAGCGTCAAAAAGTGCTGGGCTTCACTGTTTACCGACCGGGCCGTGATCTACCGCCTGCGAAACGGGTTCGACCACCGTCAGGTCTACCTGTCCGTGATCATTCAGCGGATGGTTTTCCCCGAAGCCTCAGGTGTCATGTTCACGGCTGATCCGGCCACGTCCAACCGGAAAGCGCTGTCCATCAACGCCTGCTTCGGGCTCGGCGAGGCCCTGGTCTCCGGCTTGGTCAACGCCGATCTCTTTACGGTGCGCGACGGTAAGATAATCGATAAAGTGGTAGCCCACAAGAAATTGGGTGTATACGCCCTAAGGGAAGGCGGCACCGAAGAACGGGGCATCGAACCTGAACAGCAGCATATCCAGACGCTGACCGACGAACAGGTTTTGCAGCTGGAGCAGATCGGCAGAAAGATCGAGGCTCACTTCGCTTGTCCGCAAGATATTGAATGGTGCCTTATAAAGGGACATTCCTCCGCAGGAGGTGTGCCCCCAAACCTTAGTGATACATTCTTTATCGTTCAGAGCCGCCCGATCACCACCCTGTTCCCGGTTCCGGAGGTAAGTGACGGAAAGAACCATGTGTTCATTTCGTACGGCCACCAGCAGATGATGATGGATGCCATCAAACCGCTGGGGATCTCTTTCATCCGGTTCTTCACTTTCCCCTCGATGCCGTGGTCCCAGACCGGTGGGAGGCTATTCTTGGATATTTCTGCCGGCTTGTCCTCGGTGATCAGACGAAAGCAGACGATTTCTATGGTTTCAAATATGTGGGATATCCTGATGGTCGACGCCGTGTCCCAAGTGATTCAGAGGAAGGATTTTCTGAAAACGCTGCCGCGCAAGCAGCAGGGCGGGAATAGTATCAAAGGGGCTTTGCCCATATTGTTACAGACGGTCAAGATTTCCTGGGTCAATGATGCAGCGCTCATTCCCAAGGTGAACGAGCGCATCGACGCCCGGATCCGAGGCCTGCAAGAAAAGATCGCCGGTGTAAGCGGTGATGAACTGTTTGACCTAATCTGGCAGGATAAAAAGGAATTGCTGGCGATCCACGGAGATTCGGAAAGCCTGGGAGCGGTCTTCGCCAGCTACCAGGCGTTGCAATGGCTTGACCAGAACATGGCCAGGTGGTTGGGGGATGTGAAGGTGTGCGACACTCTTTCCCGGTCCGTACCCCACAACATCACTTCCGAAATGGGCCTGGCGCTCCTGGATGTGGCGGATGTCGTCCGCCCATATCCGGCGGTGATCGCCTATCTGGAACAGGCTGACGATAACACCTTTTTTGAGGGTTTTGATGGGCTGCCCGGCGGCAGTGCAGTGCGCGGCTCCATTCAGGCCTACCTGGAGCAATACGGCATGCGCTGCCCCGGCGAGATCGACATTACCAGACCGCGCTGGAGCGAGCAGCCGACCGCCCTGGTACCGGCAATTCTAAGCAACGTCAGGAATCTGCAGCCTGGTGCGCATGAAGCCAGGGTGGAACAGGGACGGTTGGAAGCGGAGCAGAAGGAGCGGGAGCTCCTGGCCCGCCTGGAGCGATTGCCCGGAGGCAAACGGAAGGCCAGGAAAACCAGAAGGAAGATTAGCATTTTGCGCAATTTTATCGGCAACCGGGAAAACCAAAAGCATTTTTGGATGAGACGCTGGCAGATCTATAGAGAGGCTTTGATGAGAGAGGCTTCCATTCTGGTGCAAAAGGGCCTCATTCAGGATCGGGAGGATGTCTGCTACTTATCGTTTGAGGAGTTCCGGGATGTTGTCCACTCCGGCCACCTTGATTATAGCATTATCGCCGCTAGAAAAGATGAGTATGCAGCCTTCGAGAAGATGACGCCGCCGCGGTTGCTGACATCCGAGGGCGAGGTCATCTCCGGCGAGTACGAGGCCGTCGATATTCCTCCGCAGGCCCTGGTGGGCGTGCCCGCATCCTCCGGCGTCATCGAGGGGCGCGCCCGCATTGTTTTAAGGATAGAGGATGCCAGCCTGGAAGACGGCGATATCCTGGTAACCACATTCACCGATCCCGGTTGGACGCCGTTGTTTCTATCCGTCAGGGGTCTGGTGACGGAGGTGGGCGGGTTGATGACCCATGGGGCCACTATTGCCCGCGAGTACGGACTGCCGGCGGTTGTCGGCGTGGAAAACGCCACCAGGTTGATTGAAGACGGGCGAAAAATCCGGGTGAACGGCACCCGCGGATACGTGGAAATATTGTAGTGTCTCAACGGGGTAAAAAACAAATCTCGCGATTCCTGATAATAAAGGATCAAACCATTAGCGGAGGGAGAAGAGGTATGGCTGGGAAAGGATTTTTCTTTAGTTGGCCGGAGGCTTTTACCGCTGGGGTAGAAGCCGTTGGGGGGAAGGGCTGGAACCTGAGCAGGCTGGAGCGCTATGGCTTTACTGTTCCAGTTGGCGGTGTTTTGTCTGCTGATGCCTATCAGGCCTTTATTAAAGAAAATAACCTGTCTAGGGATATAGCTAAGATTTCTACAAGGGTTACCGTCGCCAATATTACAGAGAAAGAAATTGAAGAAGAGCTTCTTAAGCTAAGAGAAAAAATCAAAGCGGGATTATTCCCGTTATATATCCAGGAAGAATTGATCGCCGAACTCAAAGGCTTGAGTATCCTATCCAAGCCGCTGGCGGTCCGTTCTTCCGCCACTTGTGAGGACTCGGCCCGGGCCTCGTTTGCCGGGATGCATGATTCATTCTTGAATATCTGCGGGACCGACAATATCATACTGGCTGTCAAGGAATCCTATGCTTCCCTTTGGACTCCCCGGGCAGTTGCCTACCGGCGTAAAATGCAGGTTGGGGATGATGCGGTATTCCAGGCGGTTGTAATCCTGGAATTGGTTCAAGCCATGGCCGCAGGGGTCGGCTTTACCTGCGATCCCCGCACCGGCCGGGAAGACGTAGTACTTATTAACGCCAATTTTGGCCTGGGGGAAAGCGTGGTCAGTGGTGCCGTAGAGCCGGATGAATACTGCCTGGATGCCAGACGGGACAGAATCGAGCGTAGAATAGGCCGAAAAGAAAATATAACCATAGCCCCCCCCGATGGCGGAACAGAATTGATCGCATCCCCGGCCTCCTCTAGCCAACAAGTGTTAAGCGATGAAAATATTAAACGGCTGGGTCTGCTTATCCGGCGAGTCTACGATGCCATGAGTAACGAGGATCAACACCAGGATATTGAATGGGTGTTTGACGGCCGGGACTTTGTTCTGGTCCAGGCACGCCCGGTGACCGCCCTGCCGCGCTATACCTTTCCCGGACTTAAAGACCAGCCTGATATCTGGTCCAATGCGAATTTAAAAGACTCGATTCCCATGGTTTTGCCCATCCTTAGTTGGAATCTGAGCCAACAAACCTGGATGGATATAGGAGCTATGGGGTTAATGAATTTAATTGGTTTTCGATTGCCCCCGGGTTTGCAATATATTAAACGGTTGTCAGGCCGGTGTTATTGGAATTATTCGCTGCAACAATGGGCTGGTTTTGATTTATTGGGAGGAAAGCCCGACGGTCAGACAAAAAAATTAATGGGGGGACACGAGCCGGACATCAAGATTAACGAAGATCATCCTTACCGTAGCATCAAAGGATTGAGAAGAATGGGGCGAATGATTAAGGTTGTTCTTTTTCTGATTAAAAGTGGCAGGAACAGGTCTTTTGACCAGGTAGATAAGTTCACAGACGATTTTGCCAAGCAGGATTTATGCAACCTTTCCGATAACGATTTAATCAATACCATGGCTGTGATTAAAGTTGCGTGGCGCGAGTATTTACCGGTTTTCTTCGCATGCACCTTGTCAGATGTTACTAGCATGGGTCGTTTAGAAAAAACTTTGGAAAAATATTTCCCCAACCAAGGGAATGTTATGTCCTATGCCTTAATGATCGGCCAGGGGGATATAACTACCGCCGAGCAAGGTTACCGTTTAATCGAACTGGCTGAGATAGCCCGGGATGATAATGACGTCCGTACATATTTAGGCAGTGGCGATTTCAATCCATACGCATGGGAAAAGGAACTTCCTGAAGGTTCATCGTTCAAGCGATTATTCCGAGATTTCATGGACCAATACGGGCACCGGGGCGTCTATGAAATGGATATCAGTAATCCCCGTTGGCGAGAAGATCCCTCCTACCCTTTGAATGTCATCAAAAGCACTATGGCAACCGCCAATATTGCAGATTATAAAAGGCAACAACAGGCTAAGGTCAAAGAGGCCTGGCAAAAAGTTGAACAAAGCATACCCAGGTCTCGTCATAACATGATTAAAAAACTGGTGGAAAAATCCGTAAAAGCTATGGCATTACGCGAAATGGCCAAATTTGAATTGCTCAAGTTCTATGGGATTATCCGCAAGGTATTCCTGGAGATGGGAAGCCGCCTGCAGGATAGGGATATCCTGATAGAAAAGGCCGATGTGTTCCATTGCAGCTGGATAGAATTATTCTCCATCTTAAAGGGGGATTGGAGCGGCCGGGGACTTAAAACGCTGGTAGCGGAAAGAAAGAATTGGAAAGAAGAAATGGAGAAGCTATCCCCTCCCGACTACTATATAGACGAGACCTCGCACTTTGCTGAAGCCATTGCCACCGGTTCAGGCTCGGTTCTGGAAGGACTGGGAGTTTCGGCCGGAAGAGCTTGCGGCCCGGCAAAACTTATGCAGCATCCCGATCAGGAGAAAAAACTAAATTCAGGAGATGTACTCGTTGCCCCTTCCACCGACCCAGGTTGGACACCTTTGTTTTTAAGAGCTGCGGCCATAGTTTTAGAAATGGGCGGAATGGGATCTCACGGTGCTGTTGTCGCCCGTGAATTTGGAATACCGGCAGTCTTAAACATACCCGGGGCCATGCGCCTTATTAAAGACGGGCAGAACGTGATTGTAGACGGGGATGAAGGCAAGGTCTATATGCAATAAATACTAGTAGTCTGTAAAATCTAAAGGTTTAGGTTATCCATCGAGAAAAGTTTTTGCAAGGCAAGGCGGAGAAGAGAGTAATACTGGATGTATTGCGATTGAAAACGCAGTCGTAAGAAACGAAGGCGGAACGCAGACCGTAGATATCACCGTAAATCCTATCAAAGAGCCGGAGGCGCTGTACGGGACATTGCTTATTGTTTTTACCGACGTGGCTGCTAATACGGGTACTACGACCAACTCCAGTGAACAAATCCTGGCCAGTGGCCAGCAAAAGGCGGAACTGGAGCTGGAACTGATGCAAGTTCGCCAGATGTGGCAGGCGGCCAGTACCGAAATGCAGATAACCCAGGAAGAACTTAAATCCAGCAATGAGGAATTGCAGTCAAGCAACGAAGAACTCCAATCGACCAACGAGGAACTAACCACCACCAAGGAAGAAATACAATCCTTAAATGAGGAGCTAAAGGCAGTAAATTACGAACTGCTTTCCAAAATAGACGATCTGTCATTGGCCAATAACGACATGAGGAATCTGCTGGAAAGTACCAATATAGCCACCCTGTTTTTGGACAATTTGTTACGCGTAAAGCGTTTTACCAGCGAAATGTCTTTGGTTTCAAAGCTGATTTCAAGTGACGTGGGGCGGCCCATAACCGATATAGCTTCGGATCTTTTTTATCCTGAACTAACCGGGGATGTTAAGAAAGTGCTACGGACGCTTAACACCATTGAAAAACAGATCAAGTCTGATAATGGGTCCTGGTTTAAGGCTCGTATTCTGCCATATCGCACGCTGGATAATAAAATAGACGGTGTGGTCATCACTTTTATAGATGTCAATGAATTCAAGTTGTCGGAGGCGGATCTGCGCCAAGAAAAATTGGGTTTGGAACAACGCATTATTGATCAAGACGCGGAACTTGCCAAAACCAGGGGTGAGGCTATAGCTGAAATACAACAAGCCCGTAGGGGAGCAGCCGCTGCTAAAGATCCGCAAGATCTCTAGCAATATAAAAGAGCTGTGGGAATTTTACTTAAGATAAAATCTCATTGAATAAAAAATTTTTAGGTCTTTTTAACATATATCATTTCTGGTATTTTTATCTAAATACATAAGGATAATTTTGTATTTTAGAGCTTTACATTTTTAACCCAAGTTACCGAACTTATGAAAATTGCAGGTGGAATGAGATGGGTGCTGGATTTAATATCCAAGTGGAAAAGGCGTTCAAGCGTCTGGAGAACTTTTATCAATGTGATTTACCTTCCAAAGAGCTGTCGGCTAAACTTTTATCCGAACTCAATATTGCACTCCACGAATTACAAACAACGGTTGAAGAATTGGCTGTGAAAAACGAGGAAATGGCCTATAACCGCAGCATACTGGATGAGGAAAAGTACCGTTATCAGGATCTGTTTGATTTTGCACCCAACGCCTATCTGGTTACTGATACCGAAGGTATAATACTCGAAGCCAATATTTCCGCCACTAACCTTTTTAACGTTAGCAGACCTTTTTTAATTAACAGTCCATTAGCAGTATTTGTCCATCATGAAGACCGACTGTCCTTCCACACCCGTTTAGCAGAGATAGAAGCAAGAACCGTTATAGAAAACGAGAATTGGGAATTAGTCTTGCTATCTGGACAGCGGACCGCTTTTCCTGCTTCTATAACGGTGGGGAAGGTAATATCCCCCCGGGGGGACCCCCCCCAGGCTACGCTGGCTGCTGCATGATATCACGGAACAAAAACAGCTCGAAGCGGAGCAGCAAAAGGCTGATAAGCTTGAATCTCTGGGTTTATTAGCAGGCGGGATTGCGCATGACCTTAACAATCTGCTTACGATCATTCTCGGCAACCTTACCCTGATGAAAATGTACATCGAAAGAGAGCACAAAGCTTATAATTATCTTCAAGAAATGGATGACGCCATTTGTCAGACTAGGAATTTGACCTTACAATTACTGACCTTCGCTAAAGGTGGCAAGCCTTTGACCAGAGCTGTATCCATTTCCAGGCTAATTGAGGAAACCGCCTCTTTCGCCCTTAGCGGTTCCAAATCCAAATACGAATTAATTTTAGAAAAAGAACTGCCTGCAGTTGAGATAGACCAGGGGCAAATAACCCAGGTCATTACCAATTTGCTTATCAATGCTGACCAGGCTATGCCGGAGGGCGGAAGGATCGAGATCCGGGCTGAAAATCAAGCAGTTCAGCAAGGAAACGATACTTTGCTGCTTCAGCCCGGTGATTATATTGTTCTAACGATAACTGACGAAGGCCCTGGTATTTCTAACCAGAACCTTATTAAAATATTTGACCCTTATTTTACTACCAAAGAACGTGGAAATGGCCTGGGACTGACCATTTGTTATTCCATTATAAAAAAACATGCCGGGCATATTTCAGTACATTCCGCCGAGGGGAAGGGAACCAGCTTTACCGTGTATCTGCCGGTCTCTGCCAAGCAGGCTAAGCAGGAAGAAATACCTGAAGACGTTCTTATTCTGGGGAACGAGAGAGTCTTATTGATGGATGACGAGGCGAGTGTGCGAAAAACAGCTTGCGAGATGCTGACTTTTCTTGGTTACGAGGTGGAGTCAGCCGCAGACGGTTCTGAAGCAATCAGGCTATATGAAGAAGCATTTCAGTCAGGCCATGCTTTTGACGTTGTAATATTTGATCTGACGGTTCGTGGCGGCATGGGTGGCAAGGCGGCGGTTGCTGAGTTGCTTAAAATTAACCCGGATGTTAAAGCGATTGTTTCGAGCGGCTACTCTTCGGACATGTTAGCCGATTATAAAAAGTACGGCTTTTGTGACGTGATTGCGAAACCATACAGATTACAAGAAATGGGAAATGTCCTGTCAAATGTCTTGCGAGGAATAAAAGACCACTGATTGTACTGAGTATAAATGCATATACCTGTCTGAAAACGATACTAACCAAGCATAGACTGGTAGACCGTATAGGTTCAAGTATATATAATCCTGCTGGGTTTTTCTCTTTTTTATTTGCTCCCGTCTGTCACCGGCTTTTACTATTCTCTGGTGGATAGTCCCATTAACGGTATTTGGATTACATAATTACGCCGCCTTGTTAAAGAACCCAAGTTTTTTATTGGCCCTGAGCAACACCGCCAAATTTACCGTATCTGTGTGCTGCTGAATATGCCCCTTTCCTTGGGAGCGGCTTTATTATTGAACCGGAAAATCCGAGGCCGCAACCTGTTTCGCACCATTTTTATAACGTAATATTGCAAGGTGATACTATATAAGATACTATAATAACAGGAGGTGTGAGAGTGGCGGGAGTGGAAAAGATAATCGAAAAAATGAAACGGCAGCCGAACGGGATTCGTCCCGAAGAAGCCGAAAAAGTTTTAAAAGCCTATGGATACGAATATAAAAGGCAGAAAGGTTCACACCGGCATTACTTGCACCAAAGCGGAGATTTGATAACCATAAAGATTGAAACGCCGTTGAAAGCGGTCTATATCAAAGACATTCTGAACCGCATAGGTGAGTAAAATCACCTATTCCCAACTTAGAAAGGGGTTATAAATATGCAAGTGGATGAGTACATGAAACTGCCTTATACCAGAATCATTCAGGAAATGAGCGATGAAAGTGGGCATTACTTTTACGGTAGAATAATGGAATTGGACGGTTGCCAGAGTACCGGGGATACCCTGGAGGAACTATATAAAAACCTCAATGAAGCCCTGGAGGGCTATATAGAAACCAAGCTGGAAAACAACCTGGAAATTCCACGCCCGGCCAGCCAGGAGGATTATAGCGGCAAATTTATAGTAAGGGTTCCCAAATCCCTGCACATGAGGTTAGCGGTAGAGGCCGAAAGGGAGGGCGTTTCCCTCAATCAATACGCGCTTTACAAACTAGCCCGATAAAACACCCAAAACTAAATAATTTACTGAATAAAAGGCACTCGAAAGGGTGTCTTTTTTGTATTGATTGAAAGGAGGTGGCGCTGCCCCATCAGTACGTTGGCCGTCCCTAAATACGTTTCTGATGCGCATGAACTTACCCAGTTGATGAAGGAGCGATTTCATCAGGAAAAAATCTATGTACTGGGGCTGTCCTGGGGCACAATTCTGGGTACCAAGCTGGTTCAACCGTACCCGGGCGATTACTATGCCTTATTGGGAGCCCTCTGAAGGGATTTGACACTCCGTTATCTCTCCATAAGATGTAATCCTGCCAATCTGCTTGCTTCCCCACTCTGTAAACCAAATATCTTCGTGTTACCGGCTACTATTGCAGGTGGTTTTGCATTGTCCATTGGCAACAGATATTCAAAGAATTCACCTGATATAGTGATTCTTCCTATTTTGTTTCCCATTCTACAAACCATAGGCACCCATCAGTTCCTTTACAAATTCCAACCGGTCCAGAGGCTGGAGTAGGGTCCACCGCTAAATGTTCTGGTTAAAAAATTACGCTGGTGACTTCACAACAACCGCTATTGACAAACCAATACGTAATACTATATAGCGGTAATAAGCAGTACTTAATATCGGTCATACAGAATAGCAAGGGGTGATTGTGCTGGAAAACCTAACGGAAATGCTCAAAGGGGTGCTTGAGGGCTGCGTTCTGGAAATAATAAGCCGCCAAGAAACCTACGGCTACGAAATTACACGGCGGCTGAACGCCCTCGGCTTCACAGATGTTGTGGAAGGAACTGTCTACACCATTTTGGTGCGGCTTGAGAAGAATAAACTCGTGAACATAGAAAAAAGACCATCCGAAATGGGACCGCCGCGCAAGTTTTTCGTGCTCAACGACGCAGGGCGCGAGGAACTGCGGAAGTTCTGGGAAAAATGGGAGTTCGTATCATCAAGAATTAACGAGTTAAAGGAGAAAAAATAATGAACTTTTGGGAGAAAATCACAGGAAGCGACATGACTAAAGAATTGAAAGCTTTCGAATCGCGAGCCAAAAAGTTGCCGGCTGATTATCAAGCGGCATGGGAAAAAATTAATGCCAATCTTTGGCCACACTCGGATTTCACCGGTCGCAACCTCATGCCAATTCTTGACGGTGTGCTTGGCCTGCTCGAAGAAACGGCCGCGGATGGTCAGAGTGTCCAAGAGGTTTTGGGTGACGATATCAAAGGCTTCTCTTTAGCGCTGGCCGGCGAAGAAGGGGCAAAGTCTTTTCGCGACAAGTGGCGCGAGCAACTCAACAATAATATCGCTAAAAAATTAAGGTAAATAGGAGGATAAAATGAGAATACAAGATATCATCAAAGGCAAAAAAGAGTGGCGAGCGCACGTGGCGCGTGTCAAAGCGCTCCCGCAAGATTATCAGATTGTTTATAGAGAGATTCAAAAATATCTCTTTAAGGTCGGCCCGGTTGAGCTAACCGACGGGACGGGTCTGCTCTCGGGGATTGTCGATCTTTTTGAGGAGGGCGCGGCCTCGGGGAAAGGCGTGCTCAAAGTAACGGGCAGTGACGTAGCGGCCTTCTGCGACGATTCTGCTGACTACGCAGCATTTGGAGGAAGTGGAACAACTTGCAGACCAAATCGCAATCTTGCACGGCGGTAAAATCATCGCAAACGGGACGCTTGAAGAGCTTAAAAAGCTATTCCCACCCGCGAAAGTCGAATATATCGAAAAACAGCCATCGTTGGAGGAAATATTCCTTGCCATCATCGGCAAAAAGGAGGGCAATTAAAATAAAAAATAAATCCGGCGTACTGTTCGGACGCTCTATGCGCCACATTCTGCGCAGCCCAGATACGATTATCACGGTCGCGATTGTACCGATCATGATGATGCTGTTGTTCGTCTACGTATACGGCGGCGCGGTTCAAGCCGGCACGGACAACTATGTGAATTACCTGCTGCCCGGCATCCTGCTGATGGCGATCGCGAGCGGCATCGCCTATACGACCTTCCGCCTGTTTATGGATATGCAGAGCGGCATCTTCGAGCGGTTCCACTCCATGCCGATTGCGCGCTCAAGCGCGCTGTGGCGGCATGTGCTGACCTCGCTGGTATCCAACGCAATTTCGGTTGTCGTCATTATCCTTGTGGCGCTGATTATGGGCTTCCGCTCCTCGGCGGGGGTTCTGTCCTGGCTGGCCGTAGCTGGTATCCTCGTGCTTGTGATACTGGCCCTGACCTGGATCGCGGTGATTCCTGGGCTGACTGCAAAATCAGTGGACGGCGTGAGCGCCTTTCCTACCGCTGGTCTTCCTGCCGTTTATCAGCTCGGCGTTTGTGCCGACTGAATCGATACCGGGGCCTGTTCACGCCTTTGCCGAAAATCAGCCGGTAACCTCGATCGTAGACGCTATCCGGGCGTTATTGTCTAATCAACCGGTAGGTGACGACATTTGGGTCGCGCTTGCGTGGTGCTTAGGGATACTGATCGTAGCATATCTGTTTGCGATGCGCACATACAAACGGAAAACAGCTTAATGTTAGCAGACATTAAAATAGTAGTGTCGTCTACATGGTTTAGACTATTAATCAATAAATAGACGGGGAGTATTAAGGGCAACAACGCCTTCTGACTCGGAAGTCACTGGTTTACGTGATTATTAATGGAATGCAAGGAATGGGACAAACTAATAAACAACACAGAATAGCATGAAAAAAGGTGGGTTTGATCGTGGCCGCCAGAGATGACCAATATACCTTTGGTCAAATTACAGTCAGTATCGATCCATTGTTAAAAATAAATATGCTTCAACACTGATCAGAATTCAGACTGACCGCAAACAACGCGTAGTATCAACCGGAGTCTATGGCTTGGTAAGACATCCCCTGTATCTGGGCGGCTTATTGTGGTTAGGGGCGCCTTTGCTGCTGGGATCGATCTATGGGTTCATAGTCAGCTTGGTTTTGACTCCCATAATAGTATTGAATTATTGGCGAAGAAAGAAAGCCGGTGAATAAACTGGACGGTTATGCCAGTTACCAGAAGAAGGTAAAATATCGGCTCATACCACTGGTGTGGTAGATTTGACAGAATGGGCAGGGGATATGGATATGTTTCCGGATAAGATATATTATGAGCCGGCGGCTATGGGTTATGAGCAGGGCAAATCTTTAAAAGCCAAGTTCTCCCATGTTCCTTGGATCGAGATCGATAATCATAACAATATCGAAGAGCTTCGATCAAATTCCAATAAAGAATTCACCGTGATGAAAAGATACCTCATTATAGGTGTAAGGAAAACCCATAAATACGTGCCCAACCATAAGGTTTCTGATTTTCTGGTGCCCTATACTTCCTCGGGCTGCAGTGCCATGTGTTTATACTGTTACCTGGTATGCAACTATAATAAATGCTCGTATCTGCGGCTTTTTGTCAACCGCGAACAGATGATGGGCAAAATGCTTAAAACGGCTGGCTCATCGGCTAATGATCTTACTTTTGAAATCGGCAGCAACAGCGATCTGGTATTGGAAAACACAATAACCGGAAATCTGGAATGGACGATAGAAAGATTTGGCCGCAGCCATAAAGGCTTTATTACTTTCCCTACCAAGTTTGATATGGTGAAACCGCTGCTGGCATTGGAGCATAGAGGCAGAACCATAATGCGCATGAGCGTCAACCCGAATTTTATTATCCAGAGAATCGAGCTTGGCACATCCTCTTTAAAAAGCAGAATCGCAGCGCTTAACCAGATGCGTGATGCAGGATATAGGGTAGGGCTTCTAATTGCTCCGGTCGTATTGGTGGATGATTGGCAGGCGCAATACTCCGAACTGATTGAACAACTCGCCGACGAACTATCCTGTGAAACCAAGAAAGAATTATTCATTGAGATCATTTTTATGACCTACAGCTATGTTCATCGCGCGATTAACAACGAAGCGTTTCCGAATGCCACAGAGCTTTATAACCAAGAACTGATGACCGGAAGAGGGCGGGGAAAGTACTGCTATCGCCATGATATACGTGATCAGGCCGAGCAGTTCTTAAGGCAGCAGATATCGCAAAAGCTGGATAATCTACCCATCATATATGTTGTGTAAAGGGCTTTTGTATTATTAATAGGATCTTTTTGTGGGTTATAATATTATTATTATTCCATAAAGTCATAGATGCTTAAGTTAAGAGGGGGCAAAAATACCTGACTATTCCCTTTAAATCATCTGTTTAGATGATCCTGCATTCATATCAACAATTTGAGCTGTTATATAAGGATGTTGCGAGTCGACATCCTTTTGTATGCTGCCAATGAATAACCCCGAACAACGCCCGCGAACAATACAATGTTACTGATGCCTTGGCAGTATACAACAGATTAGGAAAAGAATAAGTCCTTCATAAGAATTTATTAAGATTTTGATAAGTTGAAATTCCAACATCGCCTGCCTGATTTCGATAAGATGAAATTGTCGAATCGGACAGGCTTTTAACATTCCTGAAAGGGGGGATGGACATGAAAAAGAAAAGCATTACGATGTTCTACAGTTTGAATATTTGTGAAAGGATAAATCGAAATCATGGCAAAAACGGGAATTACAATTTATGGATGCGGGCAGGACGAGGCCGTTTTGTTCCGGGAGATGGCGCCTCGTTTTGGCGTCATGCCAACGATCACAGATGCAGCGGTATCTGAAGTTAATATTGAACTGGCATTTGGAAATCGATGCATCAGCGTCGGCCATAAAACTCAAATCACAAATTCCGTTCTTCTTGCGCTCAGCCAAGCCGGTGTAAAGTATATCTCCACCAGAAGTATCGGCTATAACCATATTAATGTGAAAGGCGCGGAGAGCGTTGGCATTTCCGTTGAAAATGTCGCTTATTCGCCCGATAGCGTAGCTGATTACACATTAATGCTGATGCTGATGGCGGTACGGAATGCAAAATCCATTATCAGCCGTGCAGATATTCATGATTTCAGATTGAATGATGTACGCGGGAAAGAATTACGCGATATGACCATTGGGGTAATTGGAACCGGACGCATTGGCGCAGCGGTTATGAAAAGGCTGCGGGGCTTTGGCTGCCACATATTAGCCTATGACCGTCGTCCCCAAACCTCTGCCGATTACGTTCCTCTTGATGAATTGTTACAGCAGAGCGATATTGTAACGCTCCATACACCGCTTAACGCGGATACAAACCAGCTTTTTAATTGTCAACGTATCGAGCGGATGAAGCACGGCGCGTTGCTTATCAATACTGGACGCGGTTCACTTCTTGATACCGAGGCTCTTATTCCAGCGTTGGAAAGCGGTAAACTAAGCGGTGCGGCGTTGGATGTCCTCGAAGGCGAGGAAGGAGTTTTCTATTTTGACTACAGAGAAAAACCCATTGCCAGCAAACTGCTGTTGCGGTTACAAAAATTACCGAATGTGCTTATTACTCCGCACACTGCCTATTACACCGAACACGCCCTGAGCGATACGGTTGAAAATACTATTATCAATTGCCTGAAATTTGAAAGGAGAAAGCAGCATGGATAGGCTGAAAATCGCAATTATATTCGGAGGCTGTTCCGAAGAACATCCCATCTCCGTTAAATCTGCGCAAGAGGTCGCCAAAAACCTTGATATCGAAAAGTATGAACCATTCTATATCGGGATTACAAAAAATGGTGTTTGGAAGCTTTGTCACTGCCCTGACACAAGTTGGGAAAACGGCAGCTGCCGTCCGGCAATGCTGTCACCGGACAGAAGCGTACACGGATTGCTGGTTCTGGAACAGGGACAATACCAAACGATCCGTTTGGATATGGTGTTTCCCGTTCTGCATGGCAAATTTGGCGAGAATGGTGCGATGCAAGGGTTGTTGGAGCTTTCCGGCATCCCCTATGCAGGCTGCGATGTCCAAAGTTCCGCTCTGGGTATGGACAAATCCCTTGCTTATATCGTCGCTGGAAACGCGGGAATTGCTACGCCCAATTTCCGGACTGTCACGGCGAATGAGAATATTGATGCCGACAGGCTTACTTATCCCGTTTTTGTAAAGCCGGCCCGTTCGGGTTCATCGTTCGGCGTCAGTAAGGTAGGTCGCAAAGAAGAGTTGCTGCGTGCGGTGGAGACCGCCAGACAGTATGACTCGAAAGTGTTGATTGAAGAGGCTGTCGTCGGCAGCGAGGTAGGATGTGCGATATTAGGGAACGATATGGATTTGATGGCAGGCGAGGTAGATCAAATTTGTCTGTCTCATGGTTTTTTCAGAATCCATCAGGAGGATAAGCCTGAAGACGGTTCCGAAAACGCAACCGTCATCGTTCCCGCTGACATTTCGGCAGAGGCGCGTTTGCTCGTTCAGGAGACAGCCAAAGCCGTATATCGCGCCTTGGGATGCCGGGGACTTGCGCGGGTGGATATGTTCCTGCAGGAAGATGGCAAAGTAATCCTTAACGAGGTTAATACGTTGCCCGGTATGACCTCATACAGCCGTTATCCGAGAATGATGGCAGCTGCAGGGTTAACCTTTGCCGAAGTGATCGACCGGCTTGTGTCGTTGACCTTGCAGAGCGTCTAAAAAGCCCAATAGCTGCGTTGTTAACGAAATCCCGCTCAATCGACGTACCTTAAGTACGCCTCAATCACGGGATTTCATTAACGCCTTGCTCTTGAACTTTTTAGCTCGCTCTGACTTATTTCTACTTTTTAAACAGTCTTCTTGGAAGGAAAAAGGAGATGAGGACGATGAAAAATGATTTTGTCTTTGTAGACGAGATTGTATCCGGAATCCGTTGGGATGCTAAATACGCCACCTGGGACAATTTTACCGGCAAACCGGTGGACGGTTATGCGGCCAATCGAATTGTCGGTACGAGAGCTTTGTGCGCAGCTCTAGAAAAAGCACGAGCAAACGCCGCATCCTTTGGCTTTGGCTTGCTGCTTTGGGATGGTTATCGCCCGCAATGCGCCGTAGATTGTTTTCTGCGCTGGTCAAAACAGCCGGAAGATGGCCGGACGAAACGAAAACACTATCCGAATATTGACAAAACCGAGATCGTTGAAAAAGGATATGTGGCCGCTAAGTCGGGCCACAGTCGGGGCAGCGCCATTGACTTAACGCTTTATCATTTAGCTGACGGTACACTTGTTCCAATGGGCGGTGACTTTGATCTGATGGATTCAGTCTCACATCATGTTGCAAAAGAAATCACGCCAGTCGAAGCGAGAAACCGTCAATACCTTTGTTCTATCATGGAGGCCTGCGGTTTTATTGCATACGATTGCGAGTGGTGGCATTATATGTTGAAACGCGAACCTTATCCCAACACTTATTTTGATTTTCCCATTACATAGCCCGGCCGGCCAAAGAATTGTCAAAAGCGTTGAATATGGGCAAACTTGCCGAAAGGCAGGGGCGCAAAGCGAAAGGGTCTGCATGATGATAGCCTGGCTGCACCTTGATTTATTGGTTCAACAATGTATGGGAGGGTAGAACCCCCTCCCTTTGTTATTATATCATTGTATTTAACATAAAGCCGTTTGCCAGAATTCCTGAAGACCTGGCTCACCCCCTTTTTGCCCTCGCCGCTAATATTAGTCCTGGTGCTTAATCAAAAAACGTCTTTATATAACTCCCTGGGCTTTTAGTTCATCAATTTCACACGGGGCCAAACCTGCCTGGATTAATATCTCGCCGGTATGCTCGCCCAGGGCGGGGAACACTAATTTGGCCTCCCCGGGAGTCTCGGATAATTTAACCGCTACCCCGGTTAAGGGAATATCCTGACCGGTGTCCCGAACATTCTCAAGTTTTAAAATCATATTCCGGGCAACCACCTGGGGATGGTCGCACATTTCCTCCATAGTTAAAACCGGGGTGAAACAGATATCACTTTTGGCAAAAAATTCTACCCATTCCTCCCGGGTCTTCGTCAGCATAATGGCTCTGATATCAGCCTGTATATCCTGATGCAGCGAGGTGTTCCACTGCGGTTTGATATATTCGGCCCGGTCCATTTTCTGGCAGAATTCAGCCCAAAATTTATTTTCCACCGCCCCCAGGCTTACATACTTGTCATCTTTGGTCTTGTAAATGTTGTAGCAGGCGTAACCGCCGGTCAAAACACCGTTGCCCATTTCCGGCAGCCGGCCCCAGCCGGCCCATTCTCCCAGGGTGTAGGATAAAAGACTGACGGAACAATCCATCATGGCAACATCGCAAAGCTGTCCCTGCCCGGTTTTGCCGCGGCTGACCAATGCCAGCAGGATAGCGATTGCTGAATACAGAGTCCCACCGGCGATATCCGCTATCTGCACCCCCGACATGGCCGGCATCCCCTGGTAAGTGCCGGTCAGTCCGGTGATTCCGGCGATGCTCAAATAATTGAGGTCGTGTCCGGCCGTGTCACGAAACGGTCCGGTCAGTCCGTAGCCGGTTATGGCGCAATAGATAATGCCCGGGTTTATTTTCTTGAGGTCGTCATAATCAAGCCCCATTTTTTTCATTACCCCCGGACGAAATTGATCCACCACCACATCCGCCTGGGCTGCCAGCTTTTTAAAAACCTCTCTGCCGGCATCCTGCTTAAGGTCAAGGGTGATACTCTTCTTGTTGCGGTTAACCGTATAAAAACGGGCGCTTTCACCTTCAATCAACGGAGTCAGAGAACGGCCCAGATCGCCGCCTTTGGGGTCTTCCACTTTAATGACCTCCGCTCCGAAATCAGCTAAAATCTGAGTACAAAACGGACCGGGCAGGTAACGGGACAGATCTAATATTTTGATACCTTCTAAAGGTAAACTCATGTTAATTCCTCCTCGCCGGTTATTCAAAAGCCTCAAAACTGTCAAGTCTTGAGGCTGTAAAGTTAGAGAAATCCTGCTTTAATCAAATTCTCATTGAATTTTAAAAGAGCCCTGGCACTGCTGAGAGTGCCAGGGTATATATAGGAGGTGTCACAAGGATGTTGCTGTCGTACCGTGTATGAGCCGGCAGCGGGCAGTCTTGAGACATCTTGCAACCATTGACAAATGCCCTGCGGGCAGCAATCCGCGTCTTAGGGCAGGAAAATTCCCTCCGGATCAACCTTTTTGTAAAGCAGCTCCAGATCGTTATAGGTAGGAGGCAGGGTTTCGCCGGTTACCCGGGAGATATTGAGCTTAAACATACAGTTATCCTGAACCTGTTCCGGGGTGAAGCCGGGATGTACGGTTTCCAGATAAATAATCCCGTCGTCATCGAATTTAAATACGCCCATATTGGATATTACGGCATAAGGGCCTCCTCGAAAGGCTTTATTGTACACTTCCCGCTTATGCACAAAATCACCGCTGGGCCATTTGGGAATCCGCCAGCCCGGGGAAGTGATATAGCTGCAGCGTTCGACCCAGCGCCTTTTCTCCTGCACCATGATGAAAACCGTTCTTTTGGCCAGGGCATTAATGTCGGCATTGCCGCCGCTGCCGGTGAGGCGTTTGCCCATAGGATAGTAGCCGCCCATGGCGGTGGTATTGACGCTGCCATACTGGTCGATCTCGGCGCCCCCCAGGAAAGCCATGTCAACATTGCCTCTTCCCAACTGACCGAACACATCCCATAGACCGGAGGCAATGGAAGCCTGGTAGTGGCAGCGGGCATCACCCACCGAGGTGGGGAGATCGATTGGCCGGCCGTCAACGCTGCCGGCTTCATATATACAAACCGCATTGGGGGCGTTGGTGTTTTGGGCCAGCATTATCGCCAGCATAGGCAAACCGGTGCCCGCAAATACTACCTCCCCGTCGGTAACCTGCCTTGCCGCCGAGACGGCCAGAAGGTCGATAGGTTTGAATTCCCCGATTTTTGCATAATCGTTGCCAGCCATTATCTCGCCCCCCTTTTGACTTTTTGTGAATAACCCAGTGCCGGGCTGGCTTTAAGAGTCTCCAGGCAGTTGACACCAAGTTTATTCAAATACTCCTGATGGTCCTTGACCCCGAATATCCATTCCTGTGCCCAGGCATCGTAGCCTTCCTGGGTGCGGGTCCGGGTGAAGAAATCTTTAATGAAATCGCCGTCGGCTTCATAGCAGCCGTAACATCCGGTGGGATGACCGGCCCAGGGAAGCTCTACCACATAATCGACCAGGTGGGGCGGGAGCAGGTTATGCTCAGGCTCGCGGCGGATGAACTCTTCCGGTACGATCTGCTCAGCAATGACAATCAACTTGTCGGCGGCTTTCATAGCCTCGTCGTCAGCGTATTTCTGGCCTAATACTCTCACGGTGCCTTCCGTGCCCACCATCTGCACATGGGCAATACACCAATGCGGTTGGGCGGCAGGGACCAGGGCCACTTCGGACCCGGTGAAATTTTCAGTATACATCTCGTATTTCCTGGCCGGGATTTTGGGATTGGAGCCATCCCGCAAACCGGCTTTACCCAGCATGTCGTATTCCGGATTTAAAATATCAGAACCAAGAGCGGCAAAGGTCGGCATAAAGGGTATGCCTTGCGCACCAGCCACTAGGCGGTATAACATTTGCACATGGCTGTAATCCTCGCAGATTATCTCTCCGGCCTCAACCTTGCGGGACAAATTGCCGGCTATCTTGCCGAACAATTCATGACCGCTCCAGCAGGACTCCCAGATCTTCACGCAACCGGCTCCGATCAGCATATCGTCATGAGTTCCTCCGTTGACCTCGATCAAATGCAGGTTCTTTTTGCCCTGGCGAATGAGTTCCATGATAGCGGCCATGGGCCGGCGCCAGATGGTGAATCCGCTGAAAGTTAAGGAATCGCCGTCATTTATAAGGGCAATGGCTTCTGCCAGGCTTAATTTTTGAGGTCTGCCCATTATTGTTTACCTCCTTCATTCCTTAGTTAAGGTAAGCTGTCAGATGTGGGAGAGAGGCTTACCATTTGCCGATGACTTCACGGCCGATGATCATACGCTGAATCTGGTTGGAGCCTTCATATATCTGAGTAATCTTGACATCTCTCATCATCCGCTCCACCGGGAACTCACTGCAGTAGCCATAACCACCCATTAATTGAACGCAGTTGGTGCAGACTTCCATGCTGGTGTCGGTGGCGAACTTTTTGGCCATAGATGCTTCTTTGTTATGGGGCAGCTTATTGTCTTTTAGCCAGGCAGCCCGGTAGATCAGCATCTGAGCCGCATCCAGAGCCGTGGCCATATCGGCTACCATAAACTGTACGCCTTGGTTGGCGGCCAGCGGTTTGCCAAACTGCTGTCTTTCCTTGATATACTGGGTGGTGAATTCCAAAGCGCCTTCGCCGATTCCCAGACCCTGGGCGGCGATGGTGATGCGGCCTCCGGCCAGAAGCCCCATGGCGACCTGGAAACCGTTGTTTTGCTCACCCAGCATATTCTCTTTGGGGACTTTGACATTTTCGAAATACAGTTCAACGGTGGGGGAACCGTTCATACCCATCTTCTGAACCGGCTTGCTCATAGTAAACCCGGGGGTGTCTTTCTCAATCTGCAGGCAGGTGATGCCCCGGCCCGGGCCCTGGGTGGAGTCGCTCTTGACAAAGGTGCAATAAGTGGTAGCGATACCGCCGTTGGTAATAAATATCTTGCTGCCGTTGATGATAAAGTGGTCGCCCTTGTCTTCAGCCTTACATTTAATCGAGGCGGCATCGGAACCGGCATTGGGCTCGGTCAGAGCGTAAGCCCCAATAATTTCACCGCTGGCTAGGGCTCTAAGATATTTCTGCTTTACTTTTTCGCCTCCGTAGAGCCAGGTGCTCATGCAGCCAAGGCCGGTGTGAACGCTCATGATGACCGCCGTGGAGGCACAGCATTTGGCGATTTCTTCTACAAAGATGGCGAAATCCAGATAACTGGCTCCGGCTCCTCCCCATTCTTCCGGAATAGGGAGTCCGGTCAAACCCAGGCCGGCCATCTTTTTGAAGTTTTCCATAGGGAATTGGTGAGTTTTATCGGTTTCAGCCGCGATCGGCTCAACCTCGTTTTTGGCGAACTTTCTAAACATATCTCTCATCATTAAGGAATCTTCGCTTAATGCAAAATCCATAAATCTCAGCTCCCATCTATTTATTTGCCCTTAAATTGGGCCTTGCGTTTCGCGACAAAGGCCTGCATGCCTTCCTTCTGGTCCTCCGTGGCAAAACATAAGCCGAATATGTCGGCTTCTATGCTCATGGCCCGGTCGATATCGGTCTGCATCCCCTCGTTGACCGCGTCCTTGCAGAAGCGTACCGCGATGCCGCCCCGGCTGGCTATTTTTCCGGCTATCTGCTTAACCTGGTCCATTAATGATTCAGCCGTGATAATTGCATTAACGAGTCCGATTCTTAAAGCCTCGTTGGCATCGATGGTATCTCCGGTGTACAGCAGTTGCTTGGCCATGCCTGTACCCACCAGGCGGGGCAGACGCTGGGTGCCGCCGAATCCCGGAGTAACACCCAGACCTACCTCCGGCTGTCCGAATTTACTTTTGTGGGAACAGATGCGAAAATCACAGGCCATGGCCAATTCGCATCCTCCTCCGAGGGCAAAACCGTTAATGGCGGCGATTACAGGTTTGGACATGGTTTCGATCAGGTTGAAGGTCTCTTGCCCGGTCAAGCCAAACTGGCGCCCTTCCAGGGCATTCATATTCAGCATGTAGGTAATGTCCGCGCCCGCGACGAAAGCCTTGTCACCGGCGCCGGTGATGATTAAAACGTCGACCTCGGCGTCATCTCTGACCTGTTCCACCGCTGCTTTGATTTCCAGCAGGGTATCCCGGTTCAAGGCGTTCAAGGCCTGGGGGCGGTTGATGGTCAGAATGGCGATGCGGTTTTCCTGGGTCAGGATTATATTTTGAAATTCCACCGGTCTTCCTCCTCCCAGTCGTTATTTAGCTGTAGTCATAAATTCCCTTGCCCACTTTACGGCCCAGCCAGCCAGCCTGCACATACTGTTTTAACAGGGGAGAGGGGCGGTATTTGGGATCTCCATAGCCCTGGTACATAACGTTCAAGATGGCCAGAACCGTGTCCAGGCCAATCAGGTCAGCCAGGGCACAGGGGCCCATGGGATGGTTCATGCCCAGTTTCATAATGTTGTCGATGTTTTCGGCCGGGGCTACGCCCTCATAAAGCTCCCACAGGGCTTCGTTGATCATGACCTGGAGCACCCGGTTGGAAATGAATCCGGGCACATCTTTGCACCACACCGGGACTTTGCCCATCTTGATCGAGGCTGCCTCAATGGTATCGTAGACCTCGTCACTGGTAGCCAGACCCCGGATGATTTCCACCAGCTTCATGACCGGGACCGGGTTCATGAAATGCATACCGATTACCTGGGCGGGCCGTTTGGTGCAGGCGGCAATCTGGGTGATAGGCAGCGAAGAGGTATTGCTGGCTAAAATGGCGTGGGCCGGAGCTATTTTATCAAGTTCGGCGAAGACCTGTTTCTTGATGTCAAAGTTCTCCACGATGGCCTCAATGATCAGATCACAATCAGCCGCATCTTCCAGCGAGACCGACGGTTTGATCCGCCCCAGGATCGAGGCTTTTTCTTCCTCGGTTCTTTTGCCCTTGGCAACATCCCGGGCCAGGTTTTTTCCGATCAGGGCGATACCCTTGTTCACCAGGTCCATAGTAATGTCATACTGGACCGTTTCAAATCCGGCCTGGGCGGATACCTGGGCAATTCCGCCCCCCATCTGGCCGGCGCCGATGACCATGATTTTTTTTATTTCCATAACACATAACTCCTTTATATTAATGAAATAATTTACTCAACCTTGAGCAGGATAGCGTCTCCCTGGGCGGCTCCGCTGCATATACCGCAGGCTGCCAGGCCACCGCCGCGACGTTTGAGTTCATAGGCCGCAGTCATGACAATGCGCCCGCCGGTAGCGCCGATCGGGTGTCCAAAGGCCACCGCGCTGCCGTTGACATTAACCTTGGCGTCCATCTGGTCGTCATTTAAGCCCAGAATGGCCTTGCCGCTGGTCAGGGCCACTGCCGCGAAGGCTTCATTGATTTCAATCAAATCCAAATCATCAGTGGTCATGCCTTTTTCTTTCAGAAGTTTGGCGATGGACAGTCCCGGAACGGTGGCTATATACCGGGGTTCCTGGGAAACTTCGGCATAACCCAGAACGGTGGCCAGCGGTTTAATACCCAGCTCATCAGCTTTTTCCCGGGACATTAAGACCAGGGCGCTGGCGCCGTCGTTGGTACCGGGGGCGTTGCCGGCGGTGACTGAACCGTTGGGATCGAAAACGGGGGGCAGCTTGGCCAGGTCTTCGTATTTGCAGCCAAAGCGGGGGGCTTCATCAGTATCTACGATCACCGGCTTTTTGCCGGGCAGGGTTACCGGTACGATTTCATCTACCATACGGCCGGCTTTTATGGCTGCTTCAGCCCGGTTCTGGCTCCGCACCGCCCAAAGGTCCTGGGGCAGGCGGTCCAGATTGAATTCCCGAGCCACCTCGGAGCCATGAATGGCCATATGGCGGTTATAAATGGCGCACCATAACCCATCCCAAACCATCAGATCGACCGTATTTTTGAAAGGTATTCCCATCCGGGCTCCCCATCTCATATCCGGTAAGCCAAAGGGGATGTTGGACATTGATTCCATGCCGCCGCCCATGGCAATATCAAGGAATCCGCCGGCAATCATCTTATAGGCCAGACCACAGGTGACAATGCCGGATGAACAGACCTTATTGACGGTAATGGAGGGGACTTCCACCGGGAGGCCCGCTTTAAGCCCTGCCTGACGGCCCGGAACCTGACCGCAGCCGGCTTGAACCACCTGACCGTAATAGAGATACTCAACCTGGTCGGGCTGAATTCCGGCCCGGTTGATGGCTTCTTTAATGGTAATTGCCCCTAATTCTACAGCTTTCAGGGACTTGAGCGCTCCGCCGTACTTTCCAAAAGGAGTCCTGGCAGCTCCAACAATTACAACCTCTCTCATTCCTCTTCCTCCTTTTCATTACGTTTGTAAGTCAACTAAAGCTTGGTCCTGAACCGTGTTTTACCGGCCAATCCCCCCTTTCCCATAAAAAATGCCCCGCAGAATATATCTGCGGGGCTCAAAGGCCCTCTATAAAATAGGTAAGTGATCAACTGATCTATTTAGTTTTAATCCTCAACCCAGGTCGTTTAACGCTGGCTATGGCGTGAAGGAACAGGATTTGACCCGGGCAGGGAAATAGTATAGGGGCCATTGCTCAAGCCATTTGCTGCTATCGGAATTTCCGATTGTAAAACCTGGTTATGGGTGCCGCAGCGGGTGCATTTAATCTCCAATTCCAGACACTGTTTGTAGCGGGCAAGAAGTTTATTGCACTTTGTGCATCGCATATCCATAATAGCTCCAATCCTTTCGTCGGTACTGGCTAAGGTGATAGAAACGGATAAGACAGGGTGGTGGAATTGCGGATTATCTTGCCATAAAACATTGCAATTAGCGTGCCATCATAAAA
Source organism: Syntrophomonadaceae bacterium (assembly GCA_034927445.1). Taxonomy (GTDB): domain Bacteria; phylum Bacillota; class Syntrophomonadia; order Syntrophomonadales; family Syntrophomonadaceae; genus PHAA01. The sequence goes on along the minus strand of JAYFPZ010000044.1, from coordinate 51,358 downwards.
AAATTAAGGCCCGGTCTTCCGGCCGGCCCGTTTATTCGGCTTCCAGCCCGCTGCTGCTCTTGACCTTGTCTTCACAATCGTTGCTGCTTTGCAACAGAGGGTTTTCCCGATTAAAAAATAAAGGTTGGCTGGCCTGGGACCGCTCCCGGCAAGACAGGGAAGACATGGAAAATAATTGGGTCTGGTGAGCGGAGTTTTGCGAATCATATCAATTGATGGGGGTAAGTGGAGAAATCGTTGCATTAATGCAACAAAAGAGGCCGGAAATCGGCCGTTTCCAGATTGCAACAGCTTGTTGCAATCTGGAAACAGGTTATCTGGTTTTAATGAGGGGAAGAAGTTATTCCATATTTAGCTGCTTTTCTTACAATGGTTGAGGCGTTTACCTTAAGTTCTTTAGCCATCTGGCGGGTAGTCCGGTATTGGGCATAGGCTTTCTCCAGGATTTGTTTTTCTACATTGGCAACTGCATCCTGCAGGGGGATAATACCGGAGACTACTATCTCGCAGCGATGAGCCAGCATGACTTCTCCCAGGTGGGCCGGCAAATCATCCTGAGTAAGGACATTTTTGGTAGAGACCACCATCATTCTTTCAATAAGATTTTCGAGTTCGCGGACATTACCGGGCCAATTGTAATTAATAAAAAGTTTAATAACTTCAGGTGAAAAACTTTTATGCAGTTTATGCTTGCGGTTGAACAAATGCACAAAATGGCTGACCAGCGCCGGAATATCTTCCTTGCGCTCCCGCAGCGGAGGTACATGAATGGGGACTACGTTTAAGCGATAATAAAGATCTTCCCGGAAGAGCTTTTTCTCTACTAATTCCAGCAGATTACGGTTGGTGCCGGTCACAATGCGAACATCAATGGGGATGGATTTGCTGCCGCCCACCCGGGTAATCTCACGGTTCTGCAATACCCGCAGCAGCTTGACCTGCAGGTTGAAGGAAAGATCCCCGATCTCGTCCAGGAAAATGGTGCCTCCGTTGGCAAGCTGAAAATAGCCGAGCTTGCCTTCCTTTTTGGCTCCGGTAAAAGCCCCGTATTCATACCCGAACAGCTCTGATTCAAGCAGGTTCTCGGGGATGGCCCCACAGTTTACCTTTATGTAGGAGCCGTCTTTCCGGTTGCTGTTATTATGAATGGTCTCCGCAATCAGCTCCTTGCCCGTACCTGATTCACCGGTAACCAGAATAGTGGAATCAAACTGGGACAACCTTATAACCGTACCTAAAAAATCTTTCATTTTTTTGGAAGCGCAGATTACTTTGCTGGAACCGGTGTACTGGAGACGTAGGGTGCGCAGTTGGTTTTCGTAGTGCTGACTCAAGCTCTTTACCTCCTCCAGTTTTTGTTTGAGTATATTCAGCTCGGTAATGTCGCGGACATTGCAGACAACCCGGAAGACATTGCCTTCTTCATCATAGATGGGGTTGCCGGTTACCAGCGTGGTTCTCCCGTTGTTCATTTCCTGAATGATGGTAACCGCCTTCCGCTGTTTAATCGCCAGAGCTGAAACCGATTCGGAGACGATGCCTTCCTTTTCTATATCAACTACATTTTTCCCCAGAAACTGATCCAATTGTACGCCGGTAATCCGCTCGAATGCCTGGTTGACCCTCAGGGTAAGACCGTTGCCGTCCGCAATATACAGACCGTCGAATGAAGAGTCAATGATAGCGTCAAGCTCACGGTTCAGCTCTTTGAAGTATTCCAGTTCGCGGGAAATATTTTCAATTTCGGATATATCCTGCAGAACGGCGACTGCGCCCACCAGTCTGTCTTTTTTATAAATGGGGGTGCGATTAGACATAAAATTACGCTTATTAAGCATTAATTTTTGCAGGGGTTCCACGTTGCCGCTCTGGGCAACATCCAAAAGCCCGCTGGTGGGGAAAAGGTCTACTACTTTTTTCCCCAGGGCGGCCTCCGCTTTTACCCCCAGCACCCTTTCCGCCGCCCGGTTGAATACCGTAATCAATCCTTCCGTATCGACGGCTACAATCAGATTGTGGGTGGAATTGATGATTGTGTCCAGTTCCGAGGATTTATTTTGGAAAGAACGGAAATAAGCGGCGGCCAAATCACTGCGGGTAATGATGCCGACCACCTGGTTGTCCTCTACAATCGGCAGCCGGCCTATCCCCGGGTGGATATGGGATTCAACTTTATCATCAGGATGTCCCAGGATGACCTCACGGGTCATACAGTCTGCCACCGGTGTATTCAGATCCTGATCCTGACTGATAATGCGAAATATATGGGTTTTAGTGAACAGTCCCAGGATTTTGCCATTTTCGTCTACCACCGGCGCCCCGTCTATCTGATGCTCCCCAAAAATTTTGGTTGCCTCCTTAACCGTCGAGTCAGGTGGCAGAGTTATGGGGTTGCCGGTCATTATTTCCTTAAGCCGCAAATAGATCACCACCTTTGTTCCCAATTTATGGCAGGTGACGGGAAAGTATGCGTTAATTTATAACGGGGTGGCGTATAGCAGGCAGTAATATTAAATTAAGAGCAAGAAATGGCTGCAGCTTTCGTAATGATATAATACAGGCAATACTCCTCTGCGCTACGGATGAGGGAGGGATGGCCGGCGCTGATAAAATTATGATTATACCGGCGCAGAACCTCCGGAGCTTGTGTTATATTAAAAGAACAAGATCCATGCCAGTCAGGCGGTCAAATCGGAAAGGAGCAAGATTGGAGAGGGAATAAATTCTGGGATAATGCCGAATAAACTATTGCATAAGCAAAACGAAAAGCAGGGCGTAGCCTTGGGATTGGAGGAGATGTGATGAAACGCTGGGGTCAAACCATGGTTAATATGGTTCGGGGTCTGCTGCAAGCGGTCTCCCGTTTTCCCCTCACAGTTCTATGTCTCATCGGAACCACCGGATTAGTCTGTTATATGATTTCGCTGCATAAAGCCCCGGATCTGATCATTCAGAAACTGATGTTCACTTTTCTGTTGGGATCGTTTTTGGGGGTTGCAGCCCAATTCAGCTGTGAGCGGTTTAAGCGTTTGCAGCAGCTGCGCCTGGCCGTATATGTACTGTCGGCATTGCTGATTGCCGGTTATTATTGGATTATAAGGCCGGTCCCCAATATAGATATTGCGGTCAGTGTGCGTACCATGGTGGCTGTTTTCGCGATGTTCTGCGCCTTCATCTGGGTTCCTTCTTTCCGGGGCAGGTATGATTTCAATAAGATTGCCTTGATCCATTTCAAGTCGGCCTTCATATCGGTTTTGTATTCCGGCGTTCTTTCAGCCGGCTGCGCCAGTATCATAGGCGCGATTGATATTCTGCTCTTCAAAGTAAACCAGGATACCTACGGCTATACGATGGCAGTCATATGGATTCTCTTTGCTACGCTTTACTACTTGTCATTATTGCCCCGGTTCAACTCGGATAATGAGATCGATCGAGATTATACCGCCGATGCGGAGCACTATCCGAAATTCTTGGAAATCCTGGTTTCTTATATTGCCATACCTTTGGTGGCAGCTTTTACCCTGGTGCTGGCCGCCTATTTCATCAAAATTCTGGCGACTTTAAAGTGGCCGGTGGGCCAGCTGGGGCCGATGGTGTTGGGCTACTCGGCTGCCGGGCTTATCATTTATGTATTGGCCAGCCTGCTCACGAACCGCTCCGCCAGGCTGTACCAGCGTATATTCCCCCTGGCGTTGATTCCCGTTGTGATCATGCAGTTGGTCTCGGTGGGCATCCGCCTGAACGCCTACGGTTTTACGGAATCGCGTTATTATGTGGCCTTGTTTGGGGTATTTGCCATCGTCTGCGGGGTTTTTCTGAGTGCCAAACCCGTTGTCCGCAACGGTCTGATTGCCGTACTGGCGGCCGGGTTTGCCATATTCTCGGTTATTCCGCCGGTGGATGCATTCACCGTTTCGCGGGTCAGCCAGATTACCAGACTGGAAAACATTCTGAGTACGGAGGGAATACTGAGCGCAGGCAAAATAAATCCCAAGCCAGACGCGTCCCTGAACGTAAGACTGGAGACCACCAGTATTCTCAACTATTTGGATAGCCGCAATTATACCAAATACCTGGCCTGGCTGCCCGCCGATTTCAAAACCTATGACAAAATGGAGAGTACCTTCGGTTTCGAACCTGCTTATCAGGGTATAGATTCACAAAATTTCTTTTATGCCAATCTGGATATGCAGCAGCCCTCAAATATCAGCGGTTTTGATATGATGTTCAATATCAATTCCTACCGGAGAATGCCTGCAAGTGATGAGCCTAGGTATGATTTCGAGGTCCGCGGGGTCAAATACAGCCTTACGGCCGAGCGTTTATCATCCCAGGAAGTCCTGGTAGCGGTAAAAGACGCCAATGGCGCGGAGCTGATAAGTACCGGCCTCTATGATTTTGTCAAATCATTGCCGTCTGTCACCGACAGCCCCAAATCAGCGCTATCTTCTGAGGATATGACTCTGAACGTTGAGAAGGATGGCTGCAAGCTCCGGATCGTACTGCAAAATATAAGCATGACCTATAGCGGGGATGATGCCGGGGTTGACTACAGCGGCCTGGTGCTGTTCGGGGCTCCTTGATGGTAGTTCTGCGACTTATAGTCTCCTCCTTTTGAATTGCGAACTATAATCCTGTAAAAAGAGGCCCCTGATCTTGACCGGTCAGGGGCCTCAATATAGCTCAAAATATGCAGGGGGTCAGATAAAACTTCTGATTAAATTCCTTATCTCATCCAGCATCTGCCGGCGCTCCTCATCGCTAACAGTGGTAACGGCAAATAGATTATGGAGCCGCTTTTCCGCAAAACCGGAAAAGGTAAAAACACCGCCCAGTGATTTATCCAGGGCATTCATCATACCGCCGTACTCGGCGTCCTGTTGGTTGGCTCCCGAGGTGGTAATAAAGAGGCCTTTCTTGCCTTTAAGCAAACCTAGGGGACCGGTAGCGGTATATTTGTAAGCAAACCCCAGGCTGAAAACCCGGTCAATGTAGCCTTTAAGAATGGCAGGAACCGAATACCACCATACCGGAGCTATCATAATAACGACGTCGGCCCAGGCAATATCTTCCTGTTCCTGTTTAATATCGGCGGGAATGTTACCGGAATGATAACCCTCAAAATCATCTTGACTGAGTACCGGATTCCATTTCATGCCATACAAATCTTTTACTTTAAGCTGGCTCCCCTTTTTAGTTACTTCGTCCTTGATTGCCTGCACCAGAGCAGCATTAAAGCTTTGAGCGTTAGGGTGTGCGTATACCAGTAACGTATTCATAAAACACCTCCTATATCATTGCTTGGTATTCTTCCCAGTTCTTAAGCACAGTATGTAAATTCAAGCATCATGATTATTTCATATTCTCTACATGCTTCTTGATAGCGGCAAAGCTTTCCGGGCTGATCACATGTTCCATGCGGCAGGCGTCTTCCAGGGCGACAGTCTTATCCACGCCCAGAAGGATAAGCCAGTCCGAGAAAAAGGTATGCCGCTCCAGGATGGTTTCGGCAATATGCCTCCCCTTTTCGGTGAGGGTGATAAACCCTTCGCCGTCCATCTCGATATAGCCATTCTCACGCAGATTTTTCATGGCTACGCTAACGCTTGACTTTTTGTAATCAAGTTCGGCGACGATATCTATGGACCTGACTGCCGGGTTCCTCTGGCTTAAAATCAGGATGGTTTCGAGGTACATCTCGGCGGACTCCTGGATTTTCACATTTACCCCACCCTTCCAGCGCTTATGTGCCACTAAACATAGAATATCACATGGTTTTAGGTAAAACAAATGAAGAAAAGCAGTAGTAGTCTGTGACACCTAAAATTTTAGTTCCCGCCGGCAAAATTTCCACAGGGCTTTGTTGTCGTCAATTACAATACGTCCAGTATTCCTCTTTCCTCCGCCTCGCCCTACGAAAATTTTTCTCGACGATAACCTAAACTTTTAGGTGTTACAGACTACTAGCAATAATGCCTATTGACAATTAGGTTAGTTAATGCTAACCTGAAATCGGTTAGGTTAGCCTAACTCATATTTATAGCTGCCGGTTAGTTTAATCTAACTGTCATATGGAGGAGGAATTATGATGCCCTTAACGATGGCTAAAGCGGGAGAAGCAAATCTCATTAAAAAGATCGGCGGCAAGGCGGAAACGAGACAGTTTCTGGAGAGACTTGGTTTTGTGGTCGGCGGCAGTATCACCGTGATTGCAGAAATCGGCGGGAATGTCATCGTCAATGTCAAGGATGCCAGAGTCGCCGTCAGTCGCGAGATGGCCAACAAAATCATGGTATAAATTATACTGAAAGGAGTTTGCGTATATGCAGACGCTCAAAGAAGTCAAATGCGGGCAAACCGTCACCGTTGCTAAAATCAACGGCGAGGGAGCGATTAAGCGCAGGATCATGGACATGGGAATAACCAAGGGAACGGAAATCTTTGTGCGCAAGGTGGCACCCTTGGGAGATCCGGTCGAGGTCACGGTACGCGGATACGAGTTGTCTCTGCGCAAGGCGGATGCCGAAATGATAACTGTGCAATAAAGGCGGGGGTGACTGTTGGCTTCCCCGCATATTTAAACCCCGGCAGTTAGATGAAACTAACCGACAAAAGCCATCAAACTCATGGGAGAAATCTGTTATCTAAGGAGGGAGTAACTATGCCGATTAAAATAGCGCTTGCCGGCAATCCGAACAGCGGCAAGACTACGCTTTTTAACGCGCTGACCGGTTCCAACCAGTATGTGGGGAACTGGCCCGGCGTTACAGTTGAGAAAAAGGAAGGAAAACTGAAAAAACATAAAGATGTCATAATTACGGATCTGCCGGGGATATATTCACTTTCTCCCTACACCCTGGAAGAAGTGGCGGCTCGAAACTTTCTCGTCGATGAACGCCCCGACGCCATCCTGAATATTGTCGACGGCACCAATCTGGAGCGAAATCTGTACCTGACCACGCAGCTTACCGAACTTGGCATTCCCATGGTGGTCGCGATCAACATGATGGATGTAGTGAAAAAAAGCGGCGACAAGATTTACCCTGAACAGCTTTCCCGGGAGTTGGGCTGCCCGGTCGTGGAGATTTCCGCTCTCAAAGGATTCGGTATTTTCGAAGCTGCCGAAAAAGCGGTGGAACTTGCCCGCAAGGGCGTTCCCACGGTGCCGCAGCATACCTTTTCCGGCAGCGTTGAACATGCCATCGCGCATATTGAGGAAGCGGCGGTTGATAAGGTGCCGGAAAGTCAGCAGCGGTGGTTTGCTATAAAAATATTCGAACGCGACGCCAAGGTTATGGAGCAACTGAAGCTGGACGACGCGCTCAGGGCTCATATTGAACAAGATATTGCCAGTTGTGAAGCTGAACTGGATGACGACGCTGAAAGCATCATCACCAATGAACGTTATCTTTATATAGCTTCCATTATGCGCAGCTGCTGCCACAAGAAAAATAAAGGCAAGCTGACTACTTCCGATAAGATTGACCGGATTGTCACCAATCGGGTACTGGCGCTGCCGGTCTTTGTTCTAATTATGTTCGGTGTTTATTATATTTCCGTTACTTCGCTGGGGACGATGGTAACGGACTGGACCAACGATACCCTGTTTGGCGGGTGGATTCAACCGGCCGTAGGCGCCTGGCTCTCCGACATAGGTACGGCCGAATGGCTGAACGGTTTGATCGTGGACGGTATTATTGGCGGGCTGGCGGCGCCAATCGGATTTGCGCCGCAAATGGCGATCCTGTTTCTCTTCCTTTCCATTTTGGAAGACTGCGGTTATATGGTGCGGATTGCCTTTATTATGGACCGCATATTCCATAAATTCGGTCTTTCAGGGAAAAGTTTCATTCCGCTGCTGATCTCGTCAGGATGCGGCGTTCCCGGCATTATGTCGACTAAAACGATCGAAAATGAAAATGACCGTCGCATGACGATTATGACCACTACTTTTGTACCCTGCGGCGCCAAGCTGCCGGTCATCGCCCTTATCGCGGGCGCGATCATGGGCGGAGCCTGGTGGATGGCTCCCGGCATGTATTTCATCGGGATAGCGGCGGTTATAGTATCCGGTATTATGCTGAAAAAGACCAGATTGTTTGCGGGCGAAACCGCTCCGTTTGTAATGGAGCTCCCGCAGTATCACATCCCGTCTCCGCGGAATGTAATGCTGCATGTCTGGGAGCGTATTTGGGGCTTCCTGAAAAAGGCCGGAACTATTTTGTTTGTCGCTTGTGTGGTAATGTGGTTCCTGGCAAGTTATGGCATTGCCGATGGGCGTTTAGCCCTGGTTGACGAGGAATTCAGCTTGCTGGCGATCATCGGAGGATTTATCGCCCCCGTCTTTGCACCGCTCGGCTTTGGCAACTGGCAGGCCGTGGCTGCGTCCTTATCCGGTTTTGTCGCCAAAGAGGGGATAGTCAGCACGATGGGAATTCTGGTTGGAATGGCTGATGCGGTCGAGAGCGATACCGGCTTATGGACGGCGGTTATGGCCATGTTCCCCAGCGCAATTGCCGCCTTCGCCTTCTTGCTTTTCAATCTGCTGGATTCTCCTTGCCTGGCGGCAATCAGCACCATTGCAAAGGAAATGAACAGTAAAAAATGGACGGCCTTTGCCCTGGTTTATCAAAATGTTTTCGCCTATGGCGTTACGCTTATGGTATATCAGTTCGGCAGCCTGGTTACGGGCGCCCGGTTTGGAGCCGGCTCCGTTGCCGCGCTGGTTGTCCTCGGTTTCATGCTGTATATGCTGTTCCGGCCAGCTCCGCTACCAAAACCGGTATCAGTCCGCAGTATCGAGAATGATTTTGGGATTCCCGCGGGCAGGCAGGTTTAATTAATTATCGCCGGATGATGATATCTATCCGGGACCCATTATGAAAGGAGAGTGCTTTTTATGGCAACCATATTAATCAGTTTAGGTCTTATTGCTTTAGTGGCTCTGGCGGTGAGACATATTATAAGAAACGGAACCTGCTCGGGCTGCAGCACCAAGGATTCCTGCAGTTCCGCATCCGGTTGCAGTTGCTGTCATCCGCAAGAATTGAAACGGATCGAATTCCATGAACCCAGGTAATACTATTGAGTGCTTGTTTGACCGTCCCGGCAGGCGTCAGAGTTTGCCATGACCCCTTGCCAGCAACCGTAAAGAAAAGAACCGGGATGGCTGATATGCTCCCCGTTCCGCAGATAGTTAAATTTTTGACCGGTTCAACTGTCTGCTTGAAGGGGAGCATATTATTTTGCGTTTTACTCCCGCGTTCTAAATTCAGTACAAATCGTAAATAATAGTGCTCAGGAGGAGGTGGCCCCGATTAACCGCTATGGACTTTTTGGGGATAAGATAGATAAAGCTCAACTGCCGTTGGCCGGAAGCAAGGGAGCGACCTGGGCGAAATAGCCAGGGCAGGTTTTCCAGTGCCTTCGGGATTTTGCATTACTACTGAGGCTTACCGCACTTTTCTTCAAGCCGCCGGCAGTCAGATGGAAAGCCTATTCGTCCGGCTTTATTTCTGCATTAAAGCAACCCGGCGGTTGACGTCATCCCAGTTAACCAGGTTCCACCAGGCTTCAACCCAGGCAGCGCGCTTGTTTTGGTATTTAAGGTAATAGGCGTGTTCCCAGACATCAACGATCAACAGGGGAACCGTTCCCCACTGGGTCAGATCCTGATGTTTTTCAGCCTGCAGCACTACCAGCTTCTCAAAATACGGGTTGCAGGCCAGTATCGCCCATCCCGAGCCTTCTACCGCAACCGCCGCAGCGGTGAAGAGTTTTTTGAAGTTGTCAAACGAACCAAAGTCGCGGTCAATCAAGGCAGCTACTGCGCCGTTTGCAGGCCCGCCGCCGTTCGGCTTCATGTTTTCCCAGAACATAGTGTGCAGGATATGTCCGGAGCCGTGAAAAGCCAGCTCCCGTTCAATGTGTTTGACCAGGGCAAAGTCGCCTTTGGCCATGGCCTCGGCCAGCTTGGCCTCGGCACTGTTAAGACCATCAACGTAAGCTTTGTGGTGCATGTCGTGGTGCAATCTCAAGGTCGCTTCATCATAAAAAGGTTCCAGTGAATCATAGGCATACGGCAAATCCGGCAGATTATGAGCCATTTTAAACACCCCTTTATTTCCTTATTTTGCTATTTGTTAATATAATTAGTTTAGCCTATTCCCGGCTTATTCGCCAGATGCTTTCTCCTTTGTAATTGCCCGATATGCTTGAAATTATACGATTAATTGGTTCTGGGCATGAAATGCTTGGTTTTATATCACCGAGGGATAACCAGCTTAGATGGCAAACCCGCTTTTTATATTGATATACTCGGAATTTAGGCTTCATCAGGGTTGGGGAAACGCGCTATAATATTGCTATATCAGCTGCGGTTGCGGTCAGGAGAGGATGGACATGAAAACGTGGAAAACCAAATCGGGGTACGAAATCATCCGGATATTAAGCGGACGCAGCAATGCCTTTATTATCAACAATGGCACCGCTTGTATCATGGTCGATAGCAGCCGCTTCAACCAGTGGAGGAAATTACGAAGAAGACTGAGGCTTTTACAGATTGAGCGTATCGATCTGCTGATCTTGACCCATTCCCATTTTGATCATGCCGAGAATGCACGGAAATTGAAAGCAGAGTTCCATCCGCAAATCTTGATTCACCAGAGTGAAGCCGATTATTTACGATATGGCGACAGTCCGTTACCGCAAGGTACTATCTGCTTTACCCGAATTATATTAAAATTATTTGCCAACCTACTACAACCCCGGTTGAAATACCAGGGTGTCGATGGTGATATCGAGGTTGCTTCCCGCCTGGATTTGAACCCATGGGGATATAATGCCTATATTATTCATACTCCGGGGCATACCCGGGGTTCTATGAGTTTGATAATTGATGATGAAATAGCGCTGGTAGGCGACGCCATGGTGGGAGAAATCAAAAATTCCATTTTTCAGCCTTTTGCCGATGATATCGGAGAAGCTGTAAGGAGTTGGCAAAGACTGCTGGATACGAATTGCTCGACTTATTTACCTGCTCATGGAGGCGCCATAAGCAGGCAATTAGTGCTGAAGGAATATGAACGACATCGGGGGAAATACTTCTAATATCTGGGAAATCAGCTTATTCTAAATTAAATGTATAGTCAATAAGCTGGAAATAGCATTGCTATTTGCCATATTTGTCCCTGGACGGTATAGGAAAGGAGGCAGGCTCATGCTGGAATTACCTGAGGCCATTACGGTTGCAGCCCAAATCAATGAAACTATAAAGGGAAAGACCATAAGCAATGTCGTTGCTGCCCATGCTCCCCATAAGTTCGCCTGGTTTTACGGCGATCCGCAACAGTATAAGGCACTGCTGGTTGGAAAGACAATTGGTAAGGCCCGTGGATACGGCGGTTTTGTAGAAATACAGGCAGGAACTGCGATTATCTTAATCGGTGACGGAGTTGGGCTTAAATACCATGAGGGCCATGAAAAGCTGCCGGCCAAACACCAGCTGCTGATCGAGTTTGAAGATGGCTCCGCTCTTAGCGCCACGGTACAGATGTATGGCGGTCTGTGGTGTTTCCCTGCAGGGGAAATGGAAAATCCTTATTACCAGGTGGCTAAAGAAAAACCTTCTCCATTGTCTGAGGAGTTCGATAAGGCATATTTTGACGGGCTGATTGCCGCTGAAGGAGTACAAAAATTAAACGCCAAAGCCTTCCTGGCCACGGAACAGCGTATACCCGGACTGGGCAACGGCGTCTTGCAGGAAATCCTTTACAATGCCCAAATACATCCCAAAAAGAAGGTTAATGCACTTTCCGAAAATGAAAGAGATAGGCTCTTGCAAACTATTAAAGCGACTCTGGAAGAAATAACCAAACTGGGCGGGCGGGATACGGAAAAGGACCTGTTTGGCCGCCCAGGGGGCTATACCACCAGAGCCAGCAAGAATACTGCCGGTAAGGCCTGCCCCCGGTGCGGCCGCCCAATCAGAAAAGAGACCTATCTAGGCGGCAGTGTTTATTTTTGCGAGGCATGCCAGCCTATTTAGAGAAGTGATTACTCTTTTATTTTTTAAGGCCTACACTATCTATTGGACATAGGCTAATGTAAAACAAGTATGAACCAGGAGGGACCAAATGAACAAGCAAGGCCTGATAAAAACGGCTGCTGAATTTGTCTATAACTCCGAGGACAATTACATATCCAGACAAAATGCCATTTCTGAAGAGCTTGTAGGATTGAAGATCTACGAAAGACCGATTTTTGCTTTTGGGTCTCCCGATGATGAGTATTTTAAATTATTTAAAGATCCGTCGGTAATTGGGGAACATTTCCTGCTTCCCCGGGAATGGCTGCCTGAGGTGAAAACAGTTGTCTCCTTTTTCCTTCCGTTCAGCCAAGCCATAAGAAAAAGCAACAGGAAAGAAAAAGCATGGCCTTCGGCAGAATGGCTGCATGGAAGGATTGAAGGCCATGCTCTCTTAAACAAGTTATCTGTCTATCTGCAGCAGGAACTGGTCAAGGCAGGCTATAAAAGCCGGGTACCCTCATTGGATGCAAGGTTCTGGTCCAAGACGGAGTTAAAAGACGACTCCCATCCTGGGGTATCATTTACCAGCAACTGGTCGGAAAGACATGTGGGTTTTGTATGCGGGCTGGGAACTTTCGGGCTGTCTAAAGGGCTGATAACCTCAAAAGGCATGGCCGGCAGGATTGGCAGTATCCTGACCGAGTTATATGTACCGCCTGATTCAAGAAAATACGGAGATATTATGGAATATTGTTCGATGTGCGGGACCTGTGTGAAAAGATGTCCGGTCAACGCCATATCCATGGAAAAGGGTAAGGAGCACGCGATATGTTCGGTATTTGTAGATAAAACATTAGAAAAATATAAGCCCCGCTATGGCTGCGGCAAATGTCAGACCGGGGTACCCTGTGAATCTAGGATTCCCACGCCTAAAAAGGTTCTGCCCTCATCATAAGGAACGGCCAGTTCCTGGCTCCTTGCCGGCTTAATGCAGTTGTTCGGCGGCCCGGTTGCCTTATGGTTGGATTGGGCCGGCAAGAGGCAATAAACGTAGGACTGGTATGCTATAATGTCTATAATCGCAGTACTATTATGGAATAAGTTGGGAGGAATTATCGCATGGATGTCGTCGCCGCACTAAAAACACGATTTACCTGCCGCGCCTTTAAACCGGATGCATTGGATAAAGAGACCATCATGAAGATTATGGAGGCTGCCAGTCATTCGCCTTCATGGGGCAACACCCAGCCCTGGGAAATATTTGTTGCCAGCGGCCCGGCCCTGGATAGATTGCGGGCACTCTATGTTGATTATTTCGAGCGGGATGTTCCCTTCAACCCGGATCTGGAAAGACCGGTTGAGTGGCCCCCGGCTTTGAAAGAACGCTATCAGGAAGTAGGAAAAATGAGGCTTGTCACCTTAGGTATCGCACGCCATGACGAGCAGGGACGCCGTTTCAACACGGCCCAGAATTTCAATTTCTTTGGTGCGCCGGCAGTCGCTTTTTTATGTATGGATCGCTCTCTCACCCATTGGTCCTTGTTTGACTTGGGCCTTCTGGCCCAAAGCATTATGCTGGCTGCTGAGCAATATGGCATAAGCAGCGCGATAGCGGTGCAGTTTGCTTCCTACCCGGATTTGGTACGGACAGAACTGGAAATACCCGATAACCTTTGTATCACCATTGGGATAGCGCTGGGTCATAGCGACGCCGAGCACCTGCAGAATAAGGTCAGAACCTCGCGCCGGCCGGTTGACCATGTGGTGAGGATCAAGGAAGTGTAGCCCGGTTTCTGATTTAATCTGCGGTCCATTATTCAGTCTGCAGCTTGATGCCTATTTGCTCATCAGCATCTTGATTGAAATCAGAATCATGAAAATGGCAAAACCTTTTCGGAGCAGGTCGTTGTTTGCCGATTGAACCATCTGGGCCCCAAATAAACCGCCGATAAATAGGGTGATGCAGAGAATAATTCCTGCCTTCAAATCCACATTGCCGTTGCGGTAATAGGTCATAAAGGCCAGGAGTCCCACCGGCGGCAGCATTACCGCCAGGGAGGTGCCCTGTGCTTTCAACTGGCTGAACCCGCAAAGCAGAACCAGAGCGGGGACGATAATAAAGCCCCCGCCCAAGCCGAAAACCCCACCCAGTATTCCAGCGCTTAAACCAATCAAAATAAACAATACCATATCGCTCATAATCAATTCTCCTTTAAAAATATCAAAGTTTTTGCATTCTGGCTTTATTTTAAATATCTCCCCGATATCAATAAATTATATAACTCTTTCCCAATCAACGGTCAAGTATTACATCCGACCAAGCATAAGAGCCTCTTCGCCGGGTTAAATTATTAGTTCGCACCAAAGATTGAGGACGATTGTTCTGCTTCTGCCTCAGCATTCAGAAGATCGTCCTCTTAAGTCCACCAGCCTATCTGGTGCTTAATTATTCCGGCAGCTTATTTGGTTACAAATTTTCTAGTCCGGCCGGCAAATTCACTTGTGCTCAACAGCCGGCAAACTGATTCGGCTTCAAGCTCTAATGCCTGGTTTAAGGGGAGGTCAATACCCAGGTTCAGCATTTCCTTTACGTCCAGGACAGCCGACCGGCCTTTTTGATGAATCAGCCTGGCTATTTCCTTGGCTTTTTCCCAACTGGTTCCGGGAGCCGCGGCATGTTCAACCAGGCCAAATTCCAGGGCTTCAGAGGCATTCAGCTGACGGGCGCAAAACAGCATATCCTTGGCCCGACCGGGACCAACCAACCGCATAAGTCTCTGCGTTCCAAACGCCAGATTGAGGTTGACCCCCGCCGGACACATACGGGCGTTTTGATCCATTACTCTTATATCGGCGCATAGAGCCAATTCCATTCCGGCGCCAAATGCGTATCCGTTTATAGCTGCAATAACCGGGTATTTGCAGGCAGAAATGAGGTTAAAGGTATTGTAGATCTTTAAGAAATGGGCCTTGTTCCGGGATAAATCATTTTCAGCCAGCTCTTTGATATCTGCGCCGGCACAAAATGAATGGCTGCCCTGACCGGTTATGATTACGGCGGCTGGATCGATTGGCGCAAGTTCCTGAAAGGTTAGTGACAACTGCTCGATCACCGCTTGCGAGAGTACATTAGCAGGTGGATTGTTCAAGGTTACCGTGGCAATATGGTCTTCGTGCTCCAACAAGATCAGTTGTTTTGCTTCCTCCGGCATGTTATCCCCCCTCGGGCGTTCCCCATAAAGATAATTCTAATTATAGATTACGCTTTAATTTGCAATAACGCAGCTTTTTATTACTATATTAATTTGGAATATCAGGGGTGCGGGTCAGGTTTTTCCCAACGGTTGTATAGGGGTAGCAGTTCTTGTTGAAATAATCCGGTAACGGTATCTTGATATCATATCTACAGCGTGTTCATGCTCAAACTTTTGAAGTCACTTAGAAAATTTCATTTACATGACATACCGGATAATGTTTGTGTACAATATAAAACAGTATAATTAAATTCTGCCATATGGTTTTAGGATGTGATATCTAGTGGATAATAAAAATGATTTCCAGGCTAATAACGATCCTTTGGGCGAGTACCTGGGGGTAACCCTGCTGGAAGTAAGAGAAGGATATGCTGTGGCCAGCATGGAAGTTAAACCGGAATTGTTAAATGTCCATGGCCTGACCCATGGCGCGGCTATTTTTGCGCTGGCCGATGTAGCGTTTGGGGCCGCCAGTAATTCCCACGGCCCGTCGGCCTTGGCCCTGGAAACTCATATTTCATTTACCAAGTCCACCCGAGTGGGTGAAATACTACAGGCAACCGCCCGGTTAGAGAATTTAACGAGAAAAACCGGGCTATATAGAATGGAAGTTGTCGATAGCAGCGGACAAATGGTAGCGATAGCCGAAGGACGGGTTATAAGAAAAGCATAAATTTATTGGGACTGGATTTCTGGTCCCTGTTTATTTTAGGGGATATATGGTACTACAATTGCACCTAAGCTAGGACTTGAATTTAGTATTTATAAACTATTTTCCAAACTGATTTGCGTACCATTTGGCAACTGCTAAAGTTTGGATATAATAAATGCATGACCTAATTTGCATCGGAGGGCAGCCCATGTATAAACCCGAAGATTGTTTCAATCTGTACAAGGTAGCTGAAGCTATCCTTGACAATCCTCTCATGGCCTGCGTGGTTGTTGACAAGCATGGCATAATTCGATTTATTAATCAAGCCTATTCGGAATGGTTGGACAAAACCAGAGAAGAGGTAATGGAAAGGCATATTCTTGAGGTTACTCCCCATTCCAAATTACCTGAGGTCCTGCGTAACGGGAAAACAGATCCCGTCGATCTGTGGTCGGTAAATGACCGTGAAACCATTATCACCCGGTACCCATTGATAAATGAGGATCAAGTTATCGGGGCAGTGGGGCAGACGATTTTCCTGGATAAAGCCGGGGCGAAATTACTCATGAAGAAACTGCAGACTATGGAAAAGGAGTATGAAACGGTATCGGAGGTGCTGGTGCAGAGTCCTTACCAGATATATGTGATTGTAGATAAAGCGGGCATTATTACTTTTATGAATCAGACCTACCTGCATTTATTGGAGATGAAGAAAGAGGATGTGGTGGGCCGACATATCCTGGAGATAACTTCTCATTCCAAACTGCCGGAAATTCTGAGAACCGGTGATATACACGAGATTGATGCGTGGACTGTCAATAACCGGGACACCATTATTACCAGAACCCCCATTATAAAGAACGGCGAGATTACCGGAGCGGTAGGCAGAAGTCTATTTTTGGATATGTCCCAGGCCAAGATGCTCATAAATAAACTGCAGGAAACGGCGAAAGAACTCAATTACTATAAGGAGGAGTTTCGCCAGCATTACCAGGCCCGCTGGAAATTTGATGATCTTATCGGAACCGCTCCCGAGTTTGCAATGGTCAAATCCATGGCCGAACAATTGGCTCATACAAGTTCCACCATTCTAATAACCGGGGAAAGCGGAACCGGCAAAGAATTGTTTGCCCAGTCCATTCATAACCAGGGCGGACAGGAAGGGCCTTTCGTGCGCGTCAATTGTGCTGCTTTACCCGAAAACCTGTTGGAATCTGAGCTGTTTGGTTATGATGAAGGAGCTTTCACCGGAGCCAAGAAAGGCGGCAAACCAGGTAAATTCGAGCTTGCCAAAGGAGGGACCATCTTTCTGGATGAAATTGGTGACATGCCTCCAGGTATGCAGACCAAACTTCTCACCGTGCTTCAAGAACGGGTGATTGAAAGGGTGGGCGGCACTAATCCTATTTCCATAAACGTTAGAGTCATTGCTGCCAGCAACCGTGACCTGGAGCAAATGGTGGCCAACCATGAGTTCCGGGAAGACCTTTACTATCGCCTGAATGTAGTGCGATTAAACCTCCCGCCTTTGCGGGAACGAATTGAAGATATTCCTTTGCTGGTTCATTACTTAATTGCTGGGATCAATACCCGTCTAAAAGCTCACGTATCGGATATTTCCGACGAAGCCCTGCATATGCTGCAAAATTATATCTGGCCGGGTAATGTGCGGGAGTTGCAGAACCTGCTGGAGCGTGCTATAAATCTGGCTTTCTTAAAGCAGGCCGTCCGGCTGGAGGTGCAGCATTTTCCTTCGTTGGGCGGCGAGGTGCTTCCGGCTGCAGTTAATGAACCCGGGCGTACTACCTTGAACGCTTCGGTGCAAAGATTGGAGAAAGAGTTGATAGAGCAAATGCTGAAATCAACCAATTATAATAAAGCTCAGACAGCTAAGGAATTGGGTCTTAACAAATCAGTTTTATATAGTAAAATGCGGAAATACGGTTTGTAGAAGATTAACCCGCAAAAATAGACTTGCCTAATGAAACCAACATCTCATATGTTTTATAGGGACAGAGCCAGCAGCGTCGGCTCTGTTTTTTATTTGTAGGGGTTGTTAATTCGGTCGCATGGTTGATAATTCATTCGGGTCCTCCAAGGTGCCAAATAAGTCGGTTTATTGCAATAATGCCTGCATCTATGGTTGCAATATGCGACGCAGGAAAATAATGGGATAGAGAGGAAAGCTGCTCAAAAGGCCATAATATCGGATATTTATGATTTATATAGAAGTGGCATATTTCTTGCTTAATAGTCTGAAGAGATAACTCAGACTATTTCTTTTTGCTGCCAAATTTATTTTTCCTTAGATGTGACTAAACATGCTGGAAAGGGGGGCAAAGCAAGGAACGCAGTCCAAATGCCAAAGGTATAGAAATTTAGGATTAATAATAAGGGGGTATTTTTGTGAAGGAAATTCAGGATGTAGTAATCGTTAGTGCCTGCAGAACGCCGATAGGCAAATTTATGGGCAGCCTCAAGGACTTTCAGGCTGTGGAGTTGGCCACCCTCGTCGCCAAGGAAGCCATAAAAAGGGCTGCCGTCGCTCCGGAAATTATTGACGAAATCGTTATGGGTGAAGTCTATCAGCACATGCAGGGATCGCTGCCGGCCCGGCAGGTAAGTCTGGCGGCAGGTCTGCCGCTTAGGAGCAACGCCTGTGTGGTAAATCAGAACTGTGCTTCAGGGATGCGTGCCCTTGATATTGCCGTTAACCATATTCAACTGGGCAAAACCGAGGTGGGGCTGGTGGTCGGAGTAGAAAGCATGACTAACGCGCCCTATATGATGCCCAAAGCCCGTATGGGCTATCGCATGGGGCCGGGCATTATAGAGGATGCCATGCTGCATGATGCGTTATTTGACCGCCTGGTGGACGGGCATATGGGAACCACCGCTGAAAATGTAGCCGAAAAATACGGCATCACCCGGGAAGAATGTGACCAACTCGCCCTACGCAGCCACCAAAACGCTACCAGAGCCAACCAGGACGGAACATTTGAACGTGAAATCGTGCCGGTTGAAATCAAAACCAAAAAAGGCATCACTTATTTCTCCAAAGATGAACATATGATTCCCGATGCCAACCTGGAGGCCATGGCCAAGTTATTCCCGGCTTTTAGAAAAGGCGGAGTGGTTACCGCGGCTAATGCCTCCGGCATCAATGATGCTGCCGCCGCCGTTATTGTCATGTCTAAAGCCAAAGCCCTGGAACTGGGAATCAAACCTTTATTGAAACTGATCAATATCTGTGCCGAAGGAGTGGCTCCCGAAGTCATGGGACTTGGTCCGGCAGTGTCTATTCCCAAATGTTTAAAAGAAGCAGGCATGAAATTTGAAGATGTGGATTACTGGGAAATAAATGAAGCCTTTGCCTCCCAGTGGCTGGGTGTGGGCAGAATGCTGAAAGAAGAATATGGTATTGAAATTGACATGAATAAGGTTAATACCAATGGATCAGGAATTGGCTTGGGTCATCCGATCGGAGCTACGGCTCTGCGTATCATCGTTTCCCTGTATTACGAGCTTGAGAAACGCGGCAAGACGGTTGGGGGAGCAGCGCTGTGCGTCGGGACCGGGCCTTCCATGTGCTCACTGTGGACCAGGGATATATAAGGACCTCTTCTTTACTTTATTTTAAGCAGGTGGTGGGTTGCAAACCCATCACCTGCCTTTTTTGGGTGCTGCGGGAGGTCGGCTATTATTACTTCATCCACCCTGAATGGTACCAGGAGTCCCAATTTCTCGTAATGCCGCAAGGCCTTGGGAGAAACCTGACATATCCTGGAGAACTGGCCGATGGTATACATAAAATTACCGCCCTTGCACCGGTGCAATCAAAGTGTAAAGCTTGCATCTCCTCTCAAATAATTAAATAAGCATTCAAATTCTTATTTCAAATATCATAACCGGCTATATTTGGACAGAACTGTATCCCAAACATCTATCATCTCCGGGGTAAGTCCAGTTATCTTCTGGCATTCCTCCTGCACCATCTTGCTGCACTGGTTGCATACATGGTGTTTGTTGCGGTTGTATTTAATGTCCTTGTAACGGAAATCAGAAAAGGGAATATCGAATTCTTTTTTACAGACCAGGCATATGCTAGTATACATATGAAAACCTCCTAACGATCCCTAATACCTCTAATATAAAGCCTGCCCTCAGCTATGCTTCAGAATGGTATAAAAGGCATTCCACAACCTCGCCATTTTCGGGAACCCAGACCCGTTCCCCAAGCCGCTTTCCACTTATTTCAACTATTATCGAGACATGCGTATCAGAAAGATCATTCAGTTCAACTGCCATTCTATTCAACCACTGCACAAGCAAAATGGGTCTCAGCTAATAACAAATGTTATAGTTAGGGCTTCCCTTGCCTATCCTTAAAGCGCGTTTAGCTCTTTCATCATGAAGTCCATCAACGCATTAACATCTTCGGACCGATGTGACGGCTCGCAATAACTGGTTAACAGGGTCAGGGTTCTATTATAGGTACTGACTCCCAGCAAGAAACCAGGGGCATAAATAGTTGGTGGAACCAGATAAGCATCACAGGCAGAGATCTGTCCAAAGTGCAATGGATTGATGATTCCGGTATTAGTTAAGGTTGGAGAAAGCTTGCCGGTTTCTAAAACCTGAGGCCTGGCTGCCTGAAAAAGAGCACGTAGTTGCGAATATTCTATGGCTTCTTGTGCTTCAACAAGCACGGCTTGATATAATTCAACTTGAGCATGCTTTAATTCATCCACCGAATTGGACACCCTTTTTAACGTCCCCAGAAAATCTTCTTCCTCCACCCGGTAGGTTTTTGAAGCTACCGTTACCGACAGGTTGCAAATATCCCGAGCCGGATCGGTTTTAAAAGACCTCCGTAAATCCATGGTTAAACAGATTTCTCGGTCATCTCCGGCCGGTGGGTTCAACAAATGAAATATACTTCTAAAGTACGAAGTTAAAATTATAGTATTGATGGTTGCAGCATGAATTTTGCCAAATTTCTTGATTCTATCAAAAGATTCATCAGCAAAACGGCGCATGGAAAGGTGCATTTCCTTTGCTTCAAAACCATGATAGGGAAAGGACCAGGTAGCGGGCGGCAGAGGTTGGGCATGGGGATCCAGTAATGCCAGTGGATCTTTAATACCCAGGGCCTCAAAATAACTCTTCTGGTCAAGCCGGCCTTTGGTATTGGGCACAGGCTTATAATGGGGGTTCTTGAGCAAGCTCGAATATATTCGGGCCAGCAACTGCAAATACTGCTTAAGACCTCCAGCATCAGAACAGGCATGAGAGATTTTCACACAAAAGATATCGTTGTCGTTGAGCCGAATTAATTGGACACACAGCATCTGCCCTTCACAATAATATGGGCTTTTTAGGAACTGTTCAATTGCCGCTTGTTTATTATCATGTTGTACATATTCAAACCACTTAATTTTGTCCGGATTCTCAAAGGGTTGCCAATAAGGTTGTTTACCATTTTCAATAAACCGGCATCGCAGTATCGGTTCAGCTTCCAAAGACAATCTGACCGCTTTTTTCAGAACATCAGTGTCAAGGTATTGATCGAATGTAATGACCGCCTGGATTTGTAAATTGAGTAAATAACAGATTTGATCAAATCCAGTTACCGATATCACTGTGGGAATCCCATCTTTCAATATACTCGTTCCCATTTTAAAAAGCCCCTTTCGTATTTGAAAAAAAAGTAATACCTATAAAACCGAGATTTTTACCAAACCAATGGTATAAGGCGATAAGTAGTTTTTGCACAATAATTTCGGTAGCCGGGAAGGTTCCTCATAAGCAGCTCCTCTTCGTTTTTTATCCGCAGGACCACCCATGGTATGAAGAGAAGAACAGGTATTATAGCCCAATATGAACCCAAGGCCAGTGGAGCAAATAACTCCATCAGCATCATTCCCCCGTACATGGGATGTCGAATTACAGCGTAGGGGCCGGTTGTTATGACTGGCTGCTCCTCTTCCACAGTTATATTGCCTGAAGTGTAGCTGTTTTCTTTAAAAACTATGATTATAACAACGTAGCCCAGGAAAGCTATAAGATTAGCCGCAATAACTAGCCAAACTGGCACCGATGACCAGTGAAAACGAAAATCAAAGCCGGCTACGAAATAAAATAGGCTAAAAAAGTTTAAAAAACCAGGTATTTTCCGGACTGTTTCCTGGTCTTTATGCTCCCATCTCCGGGCGAGCAATTCAGGACTTCTTTTAAAGAAATAGACGGTAATAAAAAGGGTGGGGATTAAAATTGCAATCCAGTAAACCCAGCCCTGCCAGTATTTTAAAGTACCCGCAGAAAGAAACAAGATCAGTCCCAGCCCAGTCATCATGATAGTAGGCATTATATACGCCTTTGACTTTGATATAGCAGTATTCGCCATCAATCCCACCTCCTAATAAGAAACAGACGCTATAATGAATTCAATTCCTTTTTCATCATTTCCATTAGAGCTTCGACCTCTTCTTTTCTATGGGACGGTTCATAAAGACTTACTTCCAAGGTCAAGGTTCTATGGTAAGTGCTGACACCCATCACAAAACCGGGTGCGTTCGTTATTGGGGCAACCAAATAAGCATCATTGGCAGCAATTTGACCGAACTGCAAAGCATTAATAACGCCCATATTGGATAAAAGGGGAGAAGAGTTACCAGTCTCAAGAGCCTGCTGCCAAAACCACTGCAAAACCCCAACTGCTTTTGAATAATCAATATGGCCAAATACTTCCATTGTCACCGCATCGGATAATTCTGCTCGAGTACTCTTTAGTTCCTCAATAGCCCCTGATACCCTTTTTAGGGTTTCGATGAATGACTCATCTTCTACCCTAGGTATTCTGGGATACAAACCTACCGATAGATTACAAATTGCTTGAGCAGGGCTGCCTGTTAAAGCTCTGCGTAAATCAATCGATATGCAAATCTCCATATCCTCACCAACTTCTGGTTTAATGAGTTCAAACATACATCTATAAAATACAGTTAGAATTATGGTGTTGATGGTAACTTTATGAGTTTTGCCAAATGTTTGAATTCTCTCCAAAGCTTCATCCGCAAAACGGCAAATGGTAATATGTGTTCCTTTTCTCTCACTGCCATGATAGGGAAATGCCCAGGTAGGAGGCGGCTTTTGAGCCTGGGGATCAAATAGCGCCAACGGTTCCTGAATGCCCAGAGCATCAAAATAGTTCTTCTGATCTCTTCGGGCTTGAATATTTGGTCTGGGTTGAAAACCGGAGTTCTCTTGCAACTTCGAATAGATTGTGGCCAGTAACTGTAAATATTGCTTCAGACCTGCTGCGTCTGAACATGCATGACTTATCTTTATGCATAGCACATCCTCGTACTGAGTTCTAATTAATTGAACATTGACTTGCTGGTCTGCATGAGTAAAAGGGCTTCTCAAAAACTGCTCAACTGCCTCTTCCTTATTATCATTGTGTATAAACTCAAACCATTGGATTTCGTCCGGACTTTCAAAACGCTGCCAGCAAGGCTTCTTCTCATCTTCAACAAACCTACAGCCTAACACCGGCTCAGCATCCAGAGATAATCTAACCGCTGTTTTTAAGATATCTGCATCCAAGTATTGATTAAATGTAATGACGGCTTGTATCTGAATATTTGAGCTTAGGTACTTAAGGAAATACTCAAAGCGATCATGGCCATTAACCGGTAATTCATTAGGTATGTTATTCTCGTTAAAATCCATAAATTTTCCCTCCAAATTGAAATCAGGAGGCTATAATGACAAGTCCGTAAATGTTTTAACCTCTTCTGTCTTTATAACAGGTTCACAATAATTCCATTGCTTCATTCGCCATATGCTCCCAGTTGGTAGATTCCATACCATAGGTCCTGATATCCTCCATTCTAACTATAACCGGGTTTGCACCATCTGAAGCGCTTTAAAGCTCGTAACGAACAAACTCATTCTCGCAGGGATTGCCTGCGGCTATATATATGGCCCCTTCAGCTGGAACCAGGATTAGAGCCGCAAGTGTTGCCGATGGAAATGGGCTGTTTAAGTCAATATGGCTGCATATAGAGTGGGGATGGTTGTCGTGGTCAGCCATGATATCCATGACGACTTCAGGGCTGATTCGGCCATAATGCTGGTTCATCAGGGTTTTGAGCTGGTTTAGGCGGTAATAACTGTCCGGGATAAATACTGGTGCAAGGTCACCCTTTTGAAAGCGTTCGGTAATATAGTGATTGGAATGCAGCAAAAGATCTTCTTTAGGGTATAGCAATTCATAATCGTTATGGACACTCTCAATTCCGAGCATAGTGCCGCTGGCGTCAGCTAGGTGATAGTAGCCAAAACCGCGGGCTGCTTGCTTTAATAACCCCATGGCATCATGGATATTCTTCTGCCTCATCACTTTAGGCAGGTAGCAGCATAACGGAATATTAAAAGAATAATCCTGACCGATGGTGGAGTTAGCGCAAATCCCAAATCCGGCCGAGGAAATAGTATATTCCGATGAATGACCTAAAACGACAACCAACTGGATCAAGCCGTCAGAGTGACGGATTTTTATGAGGTCGATAGGTGTTCCGGGAGCCCAATCTATGGTTTGCCCCAGGATAGTCTGTCCGTCTTCGGTCGCATTTCCGGTAGCCGCAAATGAAGTGCACAGGGCAGCTATTTGTTTATAATAGAACGCCAGTTCAAAGCTGCACTTCTGCGTAAATATTTCTTCAAAACTAATTCCGGACCCGTCCGCTTGGCCCTTCAAAATTTCAATCAGATAAGGATCGAAATCTTGAACCAGGGGAAAGAATTTCATGGCGGTTGTGATGACCTGTTCTTTGGAGGCTTGATGGACCATTTGTATTCCATTGAAATTGTTTTCCACCGATTGCATAATACTCTCTTTACACCCCCCGCCCCACTGATAGCCGATCTCATAGGGGGTGCCGCTGCACTCGACGAGTTTAAATTCTTTAACATTCTTCATAGATTTCCTCTTTTCATCTCGGCATAAGTATCGCTATTGCCGGTTATTTCTTCTTGGCCAAGAGTTTTTCCCAGGCATCTACAAGTTCCGGTGACAGGCCGGTTATCTTCTGGCATTCCTCCTGTACCATCCTGCCGCAATCGTTGCAGACATGATGGACATCGCGCTTGTATTTAATATCTTTATATCGGTAGTCACTAAACGGAATGCTGAATTCCTTTTTGCAGATCAAGCAAGTGGTGGTATACAGTTTCTCAACCCCTATGGACAGAGGCCGCGGGGCTGAAGCTTCTTTCATGCTGGGGCTGTTTTCGGATTCCTCAAGCTCGTTGATGTAATATTTTCGCCCCTGTATTCCCATCCAAAAATCTTTCCAGAATACCTCGATCCATTCCCCTGACAATTCCGGGACTATCCGCATCCAGAGCAACAGACCGTCGCGCATGGCGCGATAAGAGATAAGAATCTTGGAAGGAATATCCCGGCGGATGATGCCCAGCTCCATGCCCTCCAATAGAATTTCCAGTATCTTTTTTTCAAAAGGCCGTTCGCGTTTTAAAATGTCGGCGAACAACTTTTTGCGTATTTCCGGCGGAGTAAGCAGCAGAGTTTGGGTCCAAAACAGAGAAATGTGCAAATCACGGTAATAAAAGAGAATGTATTCTTTAAACATGTACAGCAGTTTATCAGGTATCTCCATTTTTTCTGAATCTTTTATCATGCGTTTCAGCAGTTTTTCGTACTCGTTGGCGACATCCTCGTAAACGGCTAAAAATAAATCCTCCTTCCCTTTATAGTGGTTGTAGATAGAGGCCTTATTAATCCCTACGGCTTCGGCTATTTCCTGCATGGTAGCGCCCTCATATCCCTTTTGGGCAAAAGCTGAAAGAGCAGATTTTTTAAGTTTTTCTTTGGTGGTTAGGGCCATTAATTAATTCCTCCCAGTTACAATCAGACTAACTACCGTTTGTTAGTTTGATTGTAACAAGTTATTATTTACGGGTCAATAATATAACCCAAAATAGAAAAATATTATGCGGTTGCTTTTGGTTGGCAAAAGATTATAATAATTGATAATGGTTTATTTAGCCAATTAAAATGAAACCAGAGGTGATCGAATGACTATAGATAAGGAATTAATAACTGCCCAGGCTTTGGCTGAAGCCTTGGATCTTTCGGTAGAAACCATCTGGAGATATACCCGGGAAAAGAAAATACCTTATCTTGAATTAAGCGGCAGGCAGTATCGTTACCGGCTGGATGACGTAATAAACGCGCTGAGCAGTGACAGGGTTCAAGAAAAATCAGATCCTTATGAGACCGGCACGAGCAGGAAGTTTACCTACCAGGACTACCTGGATATACCGTGGGAACCTGGGTATCGGTTTGAAATTCTGGATGGAATGCTGATTAAAGAACCATCACCCAGTTACGTGCACCAGCGGGCTTCCCACAAGCTTCATAGAATACTGGAGGACTATTTCTGGAAGGCCGACCCTAATGGAGAAATCTTTAACGCTCCGCTTGACGTAACCCTGAGTGATTTCAATGTTGTCCAGCCAGATTTGCTTTATATATCAGGGGAACAGAATATATTGACCGAGACCAGGGTAAACGGAGCTCCCATGCTGGTCGTTGAAGTGCTGTCTCCTTCCACCAGCCGCAGGGACCGGCTGCAAAAGATGCGCATTTATCAGCAGGCCCGGGTTCAACACTACTGGCTGGTTGATCCCCAGGCAAGAACCCTCGAGTGTTTTGCCTGGCAGGACGGGGTTTATGCTCTGGTCACATCCGGTATGGATGAGGACGTGGTGGAACCCCTGGCCTTTGAAGGGTTGTCTATACCTTTAAAATTTCTATGGCAAAGAGGACGAGAACTGTAATTTATTAACATTTCTTAGGCTTAGTTTCTCTCCATTAAGATTTCCCACTGATCGGTTTTAAGAAAACTTTCGTCCACATTGTCTTCCATTTCCATGAACATACCATAAGAAACGCTGAAGGACAGGATGTCTTTATCAATATGTTTCCGGGCGGAAACATCCATTAATCCGATTACTGCCCGGGGATTGGCTGATTTCCCTTCATTGAATGGAATAATACCAATTGTATGACAACCTGCTCCCCAGGGTACAAAAACATTGTCGCCGCCATGACGGGCATAATTGGCTAGTACCGTAAGGCCTGAGATCTGGTCGGGATTGGCCAGGAAAACGATCACCTCAGCTTTATCTTCCGGTAAAAGCCTTGCTATAGGTTTAAACACCACGAACTCGGCAGGCACGTCGTAATAGGGAAGGGCATCGGTGAACGAACGGGCATGTTCCGGTGTTTTTTTATATTTTTCACCATGAACCAGCCTTGGCATATTTTCTATTACCTTTTTGCCTATCTCGCTTTCACAAAATGTTTTATTGCCGGTTGAGAGAAAATATTCAATCCCGCCCGGGAAGTCTACATAGGTATTGCCGAAACCGAGGCCGCTACCTCCGCCAATGCACCCATAGGTATGACGGTCGAAGACGACCGTACGCCCCCTGGCGGCGGCAGCCAGCATAGCAATCACGCAGCCCCAGCGTCCTGGTTTGAACTGGATAGCCTCATCCGGCCGTTGATCGGAAAACAATATAGCTACGGGCGAGGTCTTTAGCTTAATCGCTGTGGCAATCTTACTTTTCATCCGCTTTCACCTCTTTCTTGAATTCGGGAGCAGCATCGCATTACCGACCGCCGGGAAAATGCTTTTCAGCCTTGTTTCCCCGGCAGGATTGAGCCAATTCTTGCATCTCACTGCGGGCCAGGTTTAAAGTTGATCAGCAAATCGACAACCTCGGGAGTATTGCCGATGCGGATTGGCGGTCCCCAGGTGCCGAAGCCGGTGGAGACGATAACCTGCAGACGGTCTTTTTGCAGGTAGCCCCAATCAACTTCATACATTTTTTGGGTGATGAAATTATTGGGGAATAATTGACCCTGATGGGTATGACCGGATAATTGCAAATCAATGCCGTCGGCTCTTGCTTCTTCCAGATTGGCCGGGGCGTGTTTCAACAGTATGACCGGCAGGGTTTTATTGATTCCGGTAATAATATCAGCCAGCTGAGGATCGGGATTGGCCAAATTTTGATATCCTCCAAAATCTTCGCCGACCAGATAAAAGCTATTATCGATGAGCTGGTATTGATTGCTTAGAACGGTTATGCCCGCTGCTTCAAAATAGGGGACGGCTTCTTGACCATTCCCGTCATGATTGCCCAAAGCCATATAAGTCCCGAGCCGCGGATGCAATTGGCGCAATATTGTCCCCATATTCTGTTCTACAAAGGGAGCGATGTCACCATCGATCAGATCTCCCCCGATAAGGACCAGGTCAGGATTGCGCTGATTTATTTGCTGAACCAGATTTTCCAGACGGGCGGTATTTACGATTTCGCCCAGATGTACATCAGTAACCAGAATCACATGGAGTTGTTCGAAAGCGGGTGCATCCTTGGCGATATTAACCTCATATGACGTAAATACCGGATGCCGGGCATTCCAGGTGCCGTAAGCCAGCAGCCCCAATAACATGAGCATTACCGCTATTCCGATTTTAGCCGGAGATCGTTTGATAAAGTCCGGAACAAATCCCAGCCAGCGATCCAGTATTCTAATCAAATCAATCAATAAAAGTATAAAAAAGGCATAAAACAGAAGTGCCATAATATATCCTGCCAACCAGGCCAGGACTTTATTCAAGGAAGGGCTGCCAAAGGTTAGCCCTCGGCTTAGAAAAAAGGATAAAGCCAAGAACAAATAGACTGCCCAGTATAATTTTTTGCGGGTAATATATCCGGCAAAAGCCTGTTGAATGCGTCGGCCCGCATAGATTATGATTGCCAGCAATAATAAAGGAGCTATCGCCCAAATGTGCAAAGCCTGTACCTTCTTTATGTAAAGATTTTCTGCCGATTTCGATTCTATATGGATAAAGTACGATGTCAATATTATAGCAGAAAAGGATTACTGAGGACTGTCTTATTGTCCGGAGTGCCAGGCAGGCACCGCATTTTGTAAATTATATTCCGCCCTGGATTTACGCGTCAGTGCCGGTTCTTCGTACCAGCGGACGAAAAACCGCGAAGACTAACCATACTATTGCGCATACTAAAGCAAAATATGATGGCTGAGGATTAGGGAGTGGCCATGCTAGACAAGCCCTTACAGCAAATACCAGATATATTTATGTAACAAAATTCCGTCTCCGTCGTCTTAATTAATAAGAAACCGGCCGGAAAGAAGGTGCAGGCACTATGGTGGGAGATGAGGCAAAAAAGGCCGCCGCAGGCGACCCGCGAATGATTGAGCAGCTTTGTTCAAACTATTGGGAACCACTGTACCGCTATATATATTTTAAAGTACAAAACCGCGAGGAAGCCGAAGATATTACCCAGGAGACATTTGTTAAAACCTTGGCATATTGGCCGGAACATGAAATTTCCCGGAATAATCTGCCCGGATTCCTGAAAACAGTATCCCAAAATATCATCTGCGACCGCTGGCGTCAAAAGAAACGTCGGGGCGCATCAATAAATTGGGAGGATTTAAATTTAAAAGAGAACCGCACCGGGGATGAGCAGACTCAAATAACCCAGCGCCTACAGATTGAATCTGCCTTGGCTCAATTGAAGCCGGACCAGCAAAGGATTATTGAACTCAGGATAATTCAAGGCTATTCGGTGGCGGAGACCGCAAGGCTTACCGGTAAAACCGAAGCGGCGGTTCGTGTTTCCCAATATCGGGCCCTGCAGTTTTTGGCCCGGATATTAGAAAACGACTCAGGACAGGAGGGATAAAAATGGATGAATTGGCAAATAAGCTTTCCGAATATATTGATTCTCTGAATGCCGAACAGGAACCGGATAAACAACGCGAAAGCAACGGTAATCCGGAACTAGAAAAAGGGTTGGCGGCCATAAGGCAGATTCGTTCTTTAAGAGAACCGGCCATGCCTGATAGCGACTATCCCGCCAAGCTGGCTCAAGTCGTAACTGAACGTCTGGCAGCGGATAATGCGGGCAGCCGTCAGGCCGAAAATATAAACTTAAAAAACAGCCGGTCCAAAAGCTCCCGTCTCCGCCTGATTTTAACCCCTGTTGCCGCCATAGCAGCCGGTCTGTTATTATTCTTTTTATTTAGCCGAGGGCCGGGGATGTTCGGGTCTAATATAGTCTATGCCATGGATAAGGCCGTTAGCCAATTATCTAATTATCATGGGGTCCTGGAGATCACCACCCAAAATGCAGCCGGGGAAGAGTGGCTGGTACGCCGGGCGGAGATCTGGTCAGAAGGGGATAAATATGCGGTTCAGCAAAATGATGGCAGCCTGACCGTCAATAACGGGGAACGCAAGTGGCAGATCCGCCCGCAAGAGCATAAAGTAGCGCTGCTGCCTTTGGTTCCTGATCCAGTCAAGAGTGGCTTCGATCTGCGGGATGAAGCCCAACATGCTATGCAATATCCGTATGCGGTAGTGGGAGAAGAGCCGGTCGCGGGCCGTTCGGCCAAGAAAATTGAGATTTCGCCGCCGGGAGGATCGGCCTATTACCTTTGGGTTGATACGCAGACCAACCTTCCGGTGCAGTTGCAGATGGCTATGCAAAATGCCTTGCAGACTACCTATACCTTTACCAGTCTGGAAACCAACATTGAGATCGATCCTAACCTGTTTGCTTATGAACCGCCGGCAGGCTATCAGATAGCGGACGTGAATCCGGGGCAATTGGTGGCCGCGGCCGGAGAGGCGTCTGCCATTAGCGGATTTGCCCCGCTCCTGCCGCAGATGGCTCCGAATCGTATTCTGGCTTGGCCTGACCGTATAATAATGGATTACGGCGACACTACGGTAGCTGAGAAGCTGGTTGCCGGCAATTGGGCTATCATTCCTGGAGCTGCCTTGGGTACCGCGGCCGGCAGCCCCCTGGAGGTAAGTACGGATAAACTGCGTTGGCGTCAAAACGGACTGGAAATTGAGGTTGAAGGTGCGCGCCGGATAGAAATAGCCCGGCAAATAGCAGCTGATCTTACTCTTCCCGACCCGGCCGATGGCCTGGCTGCCCAGGGACAGGTGGCCGTTCCGGTGGACCTGGAGATAGTCAGGGCTGACCAGAAGCAGGTAGATGCAGGGCATACCCCCTGGCAGCTTGATCCCCTGCAGGTGTCGCTGACCTTTGTAAACTTACAGGTTTCGCCACAAGGAATTGTGGGCGAACCCCAGATAGGGGAGTCGTCCTTCCAACTGGCAGCCAATAATGGCGCCGAGGCAGTGGTAACAGTCAACAAAGGGCCGGTTAAACAGGTATATCTGAAGCGGCTGATTCGTCAGGATGAGTCGGGCATCTGGTCGGTGGTAGCTTATGATCCTCGCTAGAATAGAGAATCCCGGAAACACGAAATAGGTTAGGTCAAGACACCCCTGGCCGCAAGTGCTGCCAGGGGTGTTATCGTAATAAGGTGAGCTATGTATAGTAACGGATACTTGGAACTGTTTATTTTAGTAGTTCGTAATGCATCGAATCGCCATAGCTATTGCCCCAACTGAAGCCAGCCGGTTTAAACGCCTTCTCCCACAAAATCACATTGGGGTCGTTAGGTTCCTGGGCGGGATTAACATAGCGAAAATGATTGGCGGCGTTGATATCGATAGCAGTCCCCCAGGAATGGTTGCTTAAGCCTTTGGCCGGGTTCCAATTTACATGGCGGGTAACAAATGTTCCATCCATGGTCTTAATTAGACTTAAAAGGGGAACCTGTTTGCCGTTTATGGTAGCAGTGCCATTTTTAATGTAGGTGAAAGCCTGAATAAAATTATCGGCAGCTGCCTTATTTACCTGCACGTTTTTATTCAGTCCAGGTAAAGTGATGGTAACGATATTATTGGCAATCCATACGGGATCTACTTCAATTCTGCCGCCGGACAACTCCCGGTAACGGAACTGGCCAAAAGACCCATTTACTTTGCTTAGTTTAGGGTACTTCTGGGTATCGGTTTGACCTGACCGGGAAACCGCCGTACCTGTACCCGGGGCATTCAATGCGGCTTTGGTCTTGGGGCCGACGATACCATCGACTGCCAGTCCCCGGGATTGCTGAAACCTGACCACTGCATTATAAGTATTAGGGCCAAATATACCATCGACGCCATATGTGTCAAATCCTAAGCTGGTTAAGTCCTGCTGCAGCTGGCTGACGGCTGTCCCCCGGCTGCCCCAGGCGAGATTCTGGGTGCCATAATCGCTGGCCTGAACCGGCAATGGTGCTACGGTGAGTACTAACATAGCAATCATAGCCAGGATAATAATTTGTTTTTTACGGAAGGTAAAAATAAAAACACTCCTCTCATTCTTGGCAACACATGCTCAGCCTTATTCGAACCTAAAACTAAAAAGAAGCACCGCAAATTATTTTGGCGGTGCTTCTCGTACAGTTACAGAATGGTTACCTTTACTGTTTTCATGCCATAATCCAGAGCCTGCTGATGGGTATCAAAGAACAGATCGATTCTGTTGCCTTTGATGGCATTGCCCTGGTCAGCCGCTATGGCCTCGCCGTATCCTTCCACGTAAAGTCTGGTGCCCATGGGAATAACCCGTGGATCTACCGCGACGATTCCTTTCTGCAGAGGCAGGCCGATATATGATGGCTGTCCATAATACGGCTTATTACACTCATAACATCCATCATAGGCGGTGGCTACCATGGTTAGAACTTTGCCGGAATCAGACCCCCTGGAAACGGTTGAGTC
Organism: Syntrophomonadaceae bacterium; assembly: GCA_034927445.1. Taxonomy (GTDB): domain Bacteria; phylum Bacillota; class Syntrophomonadia; order Syntrophomonadales; family Syntrophomonadaceae; genus PHAA01. Next base: position 18,655 of record JAYFPZ010000044.1, on the reverse strand, counting down.
TGAGGCAGAGCTTAAATTGTCGGCCAACCCCAGAGCTTGTCTGGTTTGAGGGCCGACTATTCCGTCGGCAGCCAGTGAAGAGTCTCCTTGAAACTTGATCACGCTTTGCTGCGTTTGCGGACCAAATATACCATCGGCATCTCCACACCCGTACCCCTTGGCATTCAGGGTTTCCTGCAGTTGTACTACCTCAGTTCCGCGTGAGCCCAGGGATAGGTTGGAGGCCGCCATAGCAGCGTCACTTTTGGCCAGGAATAGACCTGTAAAAAATAGTGAGAGTATGAAAACGGGGATAATGATCTTTTTACCTAACATGATTAACTCCTTTCTAAACTGTTGTGGTTCAAGAACGGTCTATTGCTTCGATCGTCTGATGAAGCAGTTTAGCAGGTAGTACGGTTATTAGTCTATAGAACTGGCAAGTATTGTTCAAATTGGCTATAAGCCTGTAATAATGTCCCAGTTTGATTGTAATAAGACATCCCCGGAGATCTTGTCCTATTCTTAGCCCTCGGCAGATATCCTATGGGATGGGATATCATGTCAGACGGCCGGTCTGCTTCGCTGAGCCCAATCAGATCCCGAAATAATAAGCATTTATGTATAAAATCAGGCGGTTTAATAAAAATAGTACTATCAAGAATTTAAGCAGGTGGATTATGCTTGCAGTTACACAAACCATACCTCCCAATGTAGAAATCCAGAGACTTTTGACGTCAGTGCATATTGAAGAGTGGCTTCGAGATGATGTCTTTCATTTCAAATGGTGGCTATTGTTAGGTTTAATTATCGGGGTCTTATTAATTTGGTGGATCGGGCTGGATAAATCCAGAGCCAATGAAACATCTTTATTTGCAGTCCTAACAGCCATATTGGCTCTGGGAGTTTTTGAATGGGGGGAAGAATTGATCTGGTGGAATTTCCCTACGGACATAATACCGATATTTCTCCCCTTATCCTCGCTGAATCTAATCAGTATACCCTTGGTATATTCGCTTATATATCAACGCTTTAAGAACTGGCCGAGCTTTTTATGGACTGCTGCCGGAACTACGGCTTTAATATGCTTTGTTTTCGAACCTGTTTTGGCTCGAGCAGGATATTATCAATTGATTAAATGGAAATATTACTACAGCTTTCCCCTATATTTAGCGATGGCTATAAGCATCAAAGCTATTGTAGATAAGATTATCGGCACTCAAAATTATTCTAAGCAGGCCCAAAATCATCAGATTATTCGATAACCCAAATGGAACTTAAAGATTTAAAGGAGGCAGCCATGCAACCAACCGCTTCAGAACCGATTTCGGCTTTAGAACTGCAATGGTACCTGCTGTCTATACGCTATGAAGAATGGAGACTTAACGATGTGTTTCATTTCAAATGGTGGTTACTGCTGATACTATTCATAGTTTCCGCCTATGTTTGGTGGAAGCTGGTCGATAAATCCAGGCTGGTTGAAATTGTCTTGTTTACAGGCTTGGTATCTATCATAGCTTTAGTGCTTGATGAACTGGGGGAGGAGCTGACCTTATGGGATTATTCAATCGACTTGATTCCTCTGTTCCCCCCGATAACGTCTATTGATCTAGCTAGCCTGCCGGTAGCATATTCATTTATTTATCAGTATTTCACTACTTGGAAAAAGTTCATAATTGCGACGGTGGTTATGTCCGCAGTATTTAGTTTTATTTTGGAGCCCATCTTCGTCTGGGGAGGTATTTATCAGACCATTACCTGGAAATATTATTACGGATTCCCTATATATATTGCCTTGGCCATATGCGTCAAAGCAATGGTAATCAAACTCAATACAATTACTGCTAACAGCCAAAAATAACTGGTCCGGTTTAAGCCCGGTTATCAGGTTGATTCAATCTAATGGTCAGATCTATCATTTAATAATAAACTTTATTCTGGAGGGACCATCAGGAAAAGGGATGATACCGCCTGATAATTTAATAGGAGAATCTATACACAATTGGTGGGGTATTTAAAAGAAAGGTAGTTTACGACAGTGAACTGCCTTTTTTCTTGGTAAATAAACGTAATTATTAGTATTACTTAATGTCCTGGCAAAAATTAATTATTATTTTGCAGGGGTTTTAGCCCCGGGATACGTTATTATAATATGTAGCAATATGGTTGGGGGAGAAGAAATTATTATGAATTCTAAGCTTAACCTTAGGAAATGGGGGGAGTCTGGCCTGAACACTGTAAAAAGCTGGCCCCGGTGGGCTAAAGTTGCCGGGCTGGTGGGCCTGCTCGTGATTTTTGCAGCCGTTTGGGGAGCAACCCATCAAAGTGGCAAAACTGCCCTGGTAAAGACCGGCAAGATTGAAAGGCAGGATGTCAGGCGGGTAGTCTTCACCAATGGCAATCTGGAAGCCCAAAACCAGCAGACCTTTTTTTCACCGGTGGAAAGCACCTTAATGGAATTGAACGTTAAACTCGGAGACCGGGTAACCCAGGGGCAGGTTCTGGGACGTTTGGATACCATGGAGCTGGGCCGTTTATACCAGCAAGCTCTATCCAATTTGGCCGGTAAAGAAGCTGAACTGGCCGGAGCTATGGCCAGCAATGACGAACAGCAGTTTAAAGCGGCTGAAGCCGCCTATATAAAGGACAAGAACCATAGAGACCGCATCAAGTCACTATTTGCGGCCGGGGCCAGCAGCCTTGCAGATCTGGAGGAAGCGGAATCAATTCTGCAAAATAGTTACACTGCCTACCAGGAGGCTCAGGTCCGGAATGAAAAGGGAGTATCGCAAAAGCAAATTGCCGCTCTGCAGACTCAGGTTGAACTGGCCGCCCAGGAAGTGGCTCAGTGCCAGGAACGCTTGGAATTAGCTACTTTTACCGCGGCATTTGACGGGGTGGTTATTGCGGCGGACGTCAAAGCCGGAGATCGTATCCAAGCGGGCAGCGAACTGATAGTTATAGCCAATGACCAAGCCCTCCAGGCCGTATCCCGGGTCAACGAAGTGGACGGGGGAGAGCTGCAGGTTGGGCAGGCAGTCGCAATTACCTGTCTGGCTTTGCCGGGACAAACTTTTGCGGGAACTATAACCAGTATTGGAGCGGCAGCGATTCAGGAACAAGGCCAGAACGGATCTTCCGCAGTCATGAAAATACCGGTGGCGGTGCAGCTGCAGGGGGACAGCAGCCGGCTTAAGCTGGGGTATAATGTGAATTTATCGATTACCACCATGGAGGTTAAGGATGCATTGGTTGTGCCTATCGAAGCGGTTGTAGAAAATGAAGAGCAGAAGCAGGTATGGGTGCTTAAAAATGGCGTCCTGGAGCTCAGAACTATAGAAACGCAGCGGGGCAATGATTTAAGCGAAATAGTCGTATCCGGTTTGGAGGAAGGCGAAGAAGTGGTCAAGAATCCGTCTCCGCAATTGCTTAACGGACAAAAGGCCATTGTGGCACCGGAGGAAATCCAATCATGATCAGGGTGGAAAATCTGCACAAGCTTTACAAGTCGGGCAACCTTGAGGTCGGGGCTCTACAGGGAATATCCTTCAAGGTTGACGAGGGTGAGTTCATAGCTGTAATGGGGGCGTCCGGTTCAGGCAAATCAACTCTCATGAACCTTTTGGGTTTGCTGGATACCCCCACCGAGGGCAGCTATTTTCTGGACGGGACCCAAACCGACGGATTAAAGGAAGATGAACGGGCCTGGGTCAGAAACCAGAAAATTGGTTTTGTCTTTCAATCATTCAATCTTTTACCCCGCTTGACTGCTTTGGAGAATGTGGAAGTACCAATGGTCTATGCCGGGATCAAACCGTCCGAGCGTCGTAAATCGGCGATGGGTGCCCTGGAACGGCTGGGTTTGGCCCAGCGCTGGTGGCACCGGCCCCATGAATTATCGGGGGGACAAAACCAAAGGGTTGCCATAGCCCGGGCCCTGGTAAATAATCCTGCTTTAATTCTGGCCGATGAGCCTACCGGAGCGCTGGATACCCATACCAGCCAGGAGATAATGGAAATATTCCGGGATTTGAATCAGCACGGTTCCACCATCGTCGTAGTTACCCATGAACCTGAAATCGCCGCCTTCACTAACCGTCTCCTGCGTTTAAGCGACGGCCGGCTAATCGCTGACGAAGCGGTGCTTTTCCACCCCCAGCCACAGTCTATCCCCCCGGAAAGGCAGGTGGTAAAGGCATGAACCTGCGCGAACTTGTACGGGTGTCTCTGATCAGTCTGAAAGGCAGTAAACTGAGATCGCTTTTGACGACCCTCGGCATAACCATTGGAATAGCCGCGGTTATTGCCGTGGTTGCCATTGGGCAGGGAGGCCGGGCTGCTCTGAATTCCGAGATGGAGAAAATGGGTACCAACCTTTTTGTGGTTTATATAGATGGGGTAGTCCACCCGGGTGACATGCAAATGGTCGATATCCAGATTATCAAAGCGGCAGCGCCGCAGGTTAAGTATCTGGCCCCCAGTCAGGATTTGGTCATGCAAGTGCAAGGCCCCCGGGGCGGGAGCGAGCTTCAGATTACCGGAACAACCAGTGATTTTGCCCAGGTCAGAAACCTGGCCATGCAGACCGGCCGGTTCATAAGTGAGGAAGATCAAGACAGCCTCCGCCGGGTGATTGTCCTGGATGGAAATGCCGCCCGGGAGTTGTTTGGGTCATTAAACCCGCTGGGCCAGCAGGTCAATATATCGGGCAATTCAGCGGTGGTTATAGGCGTTATTGAGACCAATCCTTCGCTTTTCGGCAGTTCCATGAACAGCGCCTATATCCCCATATCTTTCTCCAACAGCATTCGGGGCGATGATACCATCTATCAGATGTGGGGCAGTGCGGCCAGCAAGGCCTCGGTGGAGGAAGCCATGAACGGAGCCGTTAAGATCCTGGAGCGGCGCCACCAGGCGGCCGATCATTATAAAAGTGAAAGCATGTTAAGCAGTATGCAGGAGGTCAACCAGGTCACCAGTATTATCAGTCTGATTGTCAGCAGCATAGCCGGGATTTCTTTAGTAGTTGGCGGAATCGGAGTTATGAATATAATGCTGGTTTCAGTTACCGAAAGGACGAGGGAAATTGGCATTCGCATGGCTCTGGGAGCCAGACGGCGGGATATATTGATCCAGTTCCTGGTGGAAGCGGTGGTATTGTGCTTACTAGGAGGTATATTAGGTACCGCCATTGGATACAGCGGCGCCTGGCTGGTGGCCCACTTCGCCAAGTGGCCCCCCCTGGTCTCCTGGACGACGGTGGCCTTAGCCTTCGGCTTTTCGGCCGGAGTTGGGTTGATTTTCGGGGTTTATCCCGCCAACCGCGCGGCCCGGCTCGATCCAATCGTTGCTTTGCACCGTGATTGAGATAAAGTCCACTTGAAGATCAGCGAAGATTTCAATATTAAAATGGTTTAATAAGCGGAGAATAGGGCCGGATTAATGGCAGGCTTGGGAGTTGTGCCCGGCTTCCCCCGGCCCCTTATTATTTCCGCGATCAAAGGAGAGTTCTAAAGATGCAATTTTTTATCTCCTGGTCGGTAACCATTGCCCCGCCCGAGTTTAGCCGGTTCAATAATATATACTGCATATCGGGGTTATGATTCCATTTAATAATTTCAATTTTGCACAGCGCATGTTTTATTTTCTGCTGCAGCTTGGCCGGCAGATTATGAAAATTGAAGCCATCCAGAGATTCTACCAGTTCCCCTTTGCACATGGTCCAATTATTCTTGTCTTCCATTTCCTTTCCCTGTAAAACTCCCAAAAAGGACAAAACCGTTGATAAACGCTGTAAACCATCTACCAGCACCCATTTTTGCTGTTCATTTTCCGCCATAATTATAGAGGGGATGGGAAATTCCACTAAAATCGATTCAATAAACCGGGTTTGTTGAAAATTAGACCAGCGGAACAGGATTTGAAAATCGGGAGCGACGGTAATCTTCCCTTCCTTATAGAGAACGGCAATTTCCTCCATAGATAAGACTACTTTTTCCATTTTTAAATTATTTTTAGCTGCGGTTACGTCTTTTTCAATCTGTTCTCTCATTGGCCCGGTAATGTATGCTGGCATATCTGCCCTCCTATTTCAAATTTTTTAAATAGTTCCCTAAATCCAGCCAAATTCCTGCTGCCGGCTCGATAATTATATAATGTAAGGCGATTTATCGCAAAATTGGGTACTATAAAAATAAATAAAAAAATTAAAAACTATGAAACTTTTTTAATGAACTCCGGTATAGGGTGGTGAAGTCTGAGTGAGAAGGAGAGGAGACTTCAGTTGGCTGATGACGATCGCCAGTTGGTAATAAAGTGCAGGGAAATGCAGGAATCGGCCTTCCAGGAATTGATGCGCCGTTATGAAGGCTATATATACCGCCTGTGCCTCAATTTCAGCGGTATTCGTGAGGATGCCCTGGATCTGACGCAAGAAACCTTCATCCGGGTTTTTCAAGGCCTCGATACATATCAAGTAAGCCGGCCCTTTAAGCCATGGCTGCGCCGGGTTGCAGTTAATACCTGCCTGGATTTCTTGCAGAAGCGTTCCCCTTCCTCTTTGTTCCTGGATCAGCCTTTGGCGGATAGTCAAATCACCCTGGCTGATACCATAGCCTCCCGGGAAAATCCGGTGCAGGAAATTGAATGGCGGGAAACCAATCAATTTCTGAGGGAGGCCATAAACAGGCTGCCTCAAGCTTACCGGTTGTTGATTATCCTGCGGCATCAGGAGGGGTTGAGCTACCAGGAAATTGCTGAGGAAATCGGGGTGCCCTTAGGCACGGTCAAGACTAATTTGTTCCGCGCTCGCGCGGCTTTGCGCCAAGGGTTGTCTGCCTACTATGCTTGGGAGGGATAAATCAATGCAGTGCAGTCAGGAAAGTTTGCAAATGTATCTGGATGGGGAACTGGACCCTCAGGCCCGCCAATCAGTTAATGAGCATCTGGGCCAGTGCCGTTTATGCCGGCAAGAAATGGCGCGCCTGCAACTCCTGTGGTTGGAGTTGGGGCAGCCTGATGAAGCCGAACTTCCTGTTGCATTGCCTTATCTGCGCCAACAAATTATCAGCCAGGCTATTCAGAACCGGCAGCATAATGACAAATCCCGGACCGCTTATTGGGAGGCCCAAAAATTAGCCTGGCAGCCGGCTATAATGGGAGCCAGCTATTTTCCAGGCGTGAATCTGATATCCGCCGTGAGCCGCGTTACCAGTAATCAGATTCCCCGGCTGCTGTCAGGCACCATCGCCTTGACCCGGCGTTTGGTCTTGCCTTCCCCGAAGGGAGGCAAAGGATGATTGCCGTAATAATCTATACCCTCTGTTTTTTAGCTATCCTGGTCGGAATAGTATTAATAGCTCCGATTCGTTTTGACCTTGAGGGGGAATTAGGGGAGAGTTTGAGCTTTAAGGGCCGGGTAGGCGTAGGCTGGGCTGGAGGAATATTCAGCTTTAACCTGATTCACCAACCGGGTGAAACACAGGGGGAATTAGGTATATTAGGGTTCAAAAAACTTATTTTCCCCAAGCCCGGAAAGGAAAACAAGCCCTCCCCAGATAATAAAAAAGATAAGGACGATCCGAAACGCCGGAGAAAATCAAAGGGCAGCCTAACCGCTTTCCTGAACCTCGAGTTCTTCAAGGCCGTTAAGAAGGGAGTACATAAGCTGGTGCGGGCTTTGCACCTGAAAATAAACCTATCCGGAGTTTATGGGTTTGATGATCCGGCTTTAACCGGAATTGTACTGGGATGGATATATGCCCTGAATATTAAGAACTATTCTATCAACCTAAATCCTGACTTTACGGAGGAGGTGATAGATCTTAAGGGAAGCTTACAGGGATGGCTTATCCCCTTGCAGATTATTCTAACCGCAATAGGTATCTTATTGATGAAGCCGGTCAGAGCCATTTGGTGGCCGCGAATAAAATTTGGAAAAAAACCAAAGGAGGATGTAAAGTATGCTTAAAGAAAATATCGAAGCCATGATTACTCATCTGGAGAATATGATCCAGGCCAAAACCGTGGTGGGAGAACCTATCGTAAGCAACGGCAAAACCATAATACCTCTGATTTCCGTAAGAATGGGCTTTGGGGCCGGCGGAGGAGAAGGCAACGCGCCCCAGCAGGGAGTCGGCAAAGGTGAGGGAGGCGGCGCCGGCTTGAATGTTACCCCCGCCGCCCTGCTGATCATTGATGACAATGGAGTACAGGTGTACTCGCTCAACCAAAAGGGCGGTTTAGCCAAACTGGTGGAATTAGTACCCGAAGTTATGGCTAAAATGGGAAAAGACAACAATTCCTGCTGCTGTTAAACCACCATAAGCTCTTTTCGCCAGGTTTAATCCATTGATAACCAAATAGTGATTCTGAAAAGCCAGTTTCTTGCTTTATGTAAGAAACTGGCTTTATTTTGGCAGGGCATACCTATATACCAAACATTTTACCCTATTAAGACAAATTATATCGTTTCACCTCCGTCCCCCTAATCTCAGGTTAAATCAAGCATAATTGTTCTGCCGGCCCATCTGTTACTGAGGCTAATACTAAAACAATATTGTAAGGAAATTAAAAAAAGCCGATAAATATACTACATCGACGATTGTTTAATTCGTTTGATTAGACCGTTATGAGGGAGGGGACTTAAATGATAATCTCAGGCTCTTCAGTGGCTCTGACCGGCAGATCCACCTATTCGGAAAGTTATAGAAAGCAGGAAACGCTTCAAATATGGGCTGACTCAAGCTCAAGCCCGGGTAATACCAAGTTGCAGAATATCGATATTTTAGACTTATCCGAGGAAGGACAGTATATTAAAAGCAGTGTAAATAATGTCGATGGGGCCCAGGATATTGATGTGCAGCTGAGCGACAAGGATAAGCAAAAAATCCTATTGCTGCAGAAGTTTTTGGAGTCTATTACCGGTAAAAAGATAAAATTCGTTTTACCGGAGAAAATCAGGCTTAATAATACTGATCTCCGCCTTGAACGGCTGCCTCAAACTAATCTTCAGAGCAGCAGGCAGGGATGGGGTATTATTTATTCTGCCAGCGAACAATATATTGAACATGAAAGTATGTCTTTTGCCGCCCAGGGTTTGGTTAAGACCGCAGACGGGCGGGAAATATCCATAGGGCTTGAACTTAATGTAAGCCGGGATTTTGCCTATAGCAGCAACATTAATTTCAGGGCCGGAGATGCCGTGAAGGTCGACCCGTTGGTGATTAACCTCGACACGCCTTCCGCCAGTTTGACGGAGACCAAGTTTGCATTTGATCTGGATGCGGATGGAACTGCTGAGAATATCTCATTTGTAGGACCGGGAAGCGGCTTCATTGCGTTGGATCAAAATAACGACGGGATCATCAATGATGGCAGCGAGCTGTTCGGGACCCGCAGCGGAGATGGCTTTAAAGATCTGGCGGCTTATGACACTGATAACAACGGCTGGATTGATGAAAATGATCCTATTTATGACAAGCTGCGCATCTGGACCAAGAACGAAGCAGGCCAGGATGTATTGCTCGCTCTGGGCCAGAAGGGGGTTGGGGCTATCTTCCTGGGCAGCGCCGCTACCAATTTCAGCCTTAAAGACGCCGGCAACCAGTTAAATGGGGAGATAAGCAAGACCGGCATTTATCTCAACGAAGACGGCACCGCGGGAACGATCCAGCATGTGGATCTGGTTGTATAGTATTTTCAATGTCGGCAGATAGTATTGTTTAAGTTTTACAGGAGGATATTGAGATGTCAGCTTTAAAGCGGAAACAGCACAGTATGCCCGAATTTATTAAGAAGGCGCTCTTTGAGGCCAAGCTAATGGAGAGTTATTTCAGACGTCCGCCTTACCAAAAGAACGACTATATCGGCTGGATTACCGGCGCTAAACGGCAGGAAACCCAGCATAAACGGTTGAATCAAATGTTAAGTGAACTTAAAGCAGGCGACAAATATATGGGCATGAATTATAATGTGAAAGAAAAAGTGATTATTCCCGACTGTAAACCTTGAAATTCGTATATTAGAGGGTGATGCAATGAGTGATATTCCGTCCGATCTGTTTCAGCAAAAAAGCATGATCACTAAGCTTGAATTGCTGCGAAGAGTAATAACCGCGCCCAATAACCCTGCTGCAACCGCCAAACAGAATACCCTGTCACATTCGTCCGCCGCGAACGATGAAAAACCTTTCAGTGAGATTATTCGCGAAGCCAGCGCTAAATATGGGGTTGACGAAGAAGTTATTTCTGCCGTTATCCAGCAGGAATCATCCTTTAACCCTGAGGCGGTTTCTTCCTGCGGAGCTATGGGGCTTATGCAGCTTATGCCGGAAACCGCCAAAAGTCTCGGGGTAACCGACCCCTATAATGCCGAACAGAACATTATGGCGGGGACCAAATACCTGAAACAGCGGATAGATGAGTTTGGCGGCAATCTATCCCTGGGCTTGGCGGCTTATAATGCCGGCAGCGGCGCTGTACGCAAATATGGAGGCATACCGCCTTATAAAGAAACCCAGGAATATGTCAAGAAAATAGTTCATTCCTTTGACCACCTGGTTTAACTGTCGGTATCCAAGGAGGCAACTTTAAATGCAAAACTACGGTGATGGTAACTCGCGACCATGGCCGGCGCTTGATTTCAATGAGATAAGCCAACCGGTGCTGATCACCGGGGGCTTTCTTTTTACAGAAGGACCGGTGTGGAATAAGTCAGAGCAGTATCTCCTGTTTAGCGATATAGCAGGGGATACCATCTATAAACTGATACTTCCGGGTACAATCAGTGTATTCCGCCAGCCCAGCCATAACGCCAATGGCCTGGCCTATGATATCCAGGGCGGTCTGCTGGCGGCTGAACACGGCTCCCGGACCGTAACCCGCCTGCAGCCGGATGGCAGCCTGCAAATTGTGGCCAGCCGTTATATGAACAAGCAGCTGCACTCACCCAATGATATAGCCGTTCGTTCCGATGGCAGCATTTATTTCACCGACCCCCCTTATGGTCTGGGGTATCGTAAGCCCGAATTGAATTTTATGGGTTTGTTTCGCATTAAGCCAGGAGGGGCAATGGTTCTGGAGGGGAAATTTAACGAATGTCCCAACGGAGTAGCCTTGTCGCCCGATGAAGGCACCCTATACCTGGCCTTAACCGAGACCGACCAGATATTGGCTTTCGATGCAGCCCCAGACGGGTCTTTGAGTAACCGGCGACTGTTTGCCTATGTTCCTTACCCGGACGGCATGGCCGTGGATCTTGCCGGAAATCTTTACATCACCGGCGAGAATGGGGTGGCAGTCTTCAATTCTGCCGGAACCCGACTGGGGACCATAAAATTAGGCCGGCAGCCAGCAAACTGTGCGCTGGCCGGGGAAGCGGGCAAGACCTTGATAATTACCGCCCGTGACTGCCTGTATCGGGTAGAAGTGCCTATACCTGGGTTTTAGCCTAACCATCCTGCCAACCTTCCGTGTTTTCTCCCCCGTCTGAATATTAGTTATAATGCGGCTTGGGTCCGTATTACTGAGCTAATACTACCCGGTTGCGGCCTGCTGCTTTAGCCCGGTACATAGCCTGGTCGGCCCGGTTGATGGTTTCGCGGATTACATCGGTACTGGTGGGATTCAGCCAGTTGATCCCTATGCTGACCGTGACATAGGAAGAAGCGGAAGAAAATGGATGTTCCAATTGCAGCGCTTCGACGTCGGCCCTGATTTTTTCTCCCAGCACCAGGGTTTCTTCCAAACTCATCCCGGTAGCAATGAAGATGAATTCCTCACCTCCGTATCGAGCCGCAAAATCTTTGCCCTCTCTTCTGCACTTGTGAATAACCTGGGCTACTTCCTGCAGGCAATAGTCCCCGGCTAGGTGTCCGTTGCTATCGTTATAGGTTTTAAAGAAATCTATATCGATCATCATTACCGCCAGGGGGAGATGTTCCTTGACCACCTTGGACCAATATTCCTCAAGGGATTCTTCCAGCTTGCGCCGGTTGGGAATTCCGGTCAGGGCATCCAGAGATGCTATCGCCCTGAGCTGCTCATTGGCTAACTCCAACTCTTTTTGCGTTTGTTTCCGGGATTGAATCTCTAACAGAAGATTTTCATTCGTCTGGGCGAGCAGCTTGGAATTTTCTTCAATAAGCTTCTGGCTCATAAAATTCTGAATGTAATTGACATAATTAGTCCGGGAAATGATCCCTGAGAAAATGAGGAAAATGATTACATTGGCATAGTGCCCGATCAGGATATCGCTGGATGGCTGGTAATAGGGCAAGCCAACCAATAGAACGCAGGAGCCGATCAACTTGGGAATAAGTAAATGTTGGGGCTGCAAGTAGAAAATGAGCGAGCCCACCAGCATGTTTATCAAAAAAGCCACAATGTTTCCGTAGAGAAGCTGATCCTGGAGAGATATGACCGCGCCCCATGTAACCAGAAAGGTAACGTAAGCAATAATAGTGTAGTCAATTGTTTTGATATTGAATGCTTTTCGATTTAAACTACGTTCAAAATAGGGAAAAAGAAACCAAATACAGGCGGTTACGATAATCATCAACAAGTACATCAAGGCGTACCAGTCAAATTTAAAAACAGTCTGGATGGACCGGGAGAATGAATCGATAAGCAATAATATAAATTCGAACCCAATGATAATGACGGCAAAAAGCTTCCCGCGCTGCAGGTTAAACCGGGCAATGTCAATCAAAAAATCCTGCCGGTACTCAGGTGCAATAAAAAACGGTTGGCTTTTCAACTAAACAACTTCCCATCATCATTAATATTAAGGGGGCTATACGCCTTGCCCAATGCATCAGCATTATATGATGCAAGGATTGCGTCATGCTGCTATTTTACTCCAAATATATCAGTTTCTCCAATAAAACCAAGCTGACAAATTTTAGGCAAGATAGATCCATACTACGGGCTATTATTCGTGTTATATCAAAGGGCTAGCAATTAACTTTGCGACAAAAAAGGTAATTTGTTCCTATTTGTTGAATAATAGATGATAAACATCACGGATGGCATGATAAGCTTGTTAATACTATCATTGGAGTTGGTTATAGTGGAAATATCTTCGAGGGTCTTGCTGCGCACAGGTCTGCAGATCGTTGGGGTAATAACGATTATTACCGGCATTTGCCATACCATAGCCACCTGGGGCAGTCTCCCTTCCAGTCGAGGAATGCTGCCCATGGGAGCACTGGTGATAAGTATTTTAATCCCCCTATTCATCCTGGCAGCAGGAATATTCTTGCTTATAGGCACAAAATCCCTAACTGAAAAGCTTTACCCGGACGAGGAGGAAAAACCCGATTCATCCGAACATATTTTCAGTTTAGCTATGAAGATAACCGGTATGGTCTTAATTGTCCAAGCCCTGCCTGATGCTGTACAGATATTATCCTCATTAATTTACATCAAAGCCTCCAGCCCGGTATTGAACAACTCATTACCACTCCAATTCATTTATACAGAACTTGTCTCAACATTGTTATATTTCACTTTTGGGTGGTATTTACTCAAAGGCGGGCAGATGTTTGTACGCTTGGCATTTAATAATGCCGGTGATGAAGATAATAATGCAGGTCAAACACTTTGATTAGGGTAACTAATGTTTATAATTAATGCGAAGTTATAAATTTTCAAAAGAGAAAGAAGTAGGTTGCTAATAATGTTCCTTGATTATATTGATGATCTATATAGTAAGGCATGTAAGGACTTTGGTATACCACAAAAGCCCAAAATTCCATTTAATTGGTTTGTTCCGATTGAACCGCAAAATTGGGATGTTGAAAGCGGCTTCTTAATTTTGAAACAGGAAAAGTCTAAGCTGCTTATTTTGGATGGAAAACAAAGAGTTTACTTATCAGACATTCAGATTGTCAATACAATACTTTCTATGGATAAAGAAGACCAAATATGGTTTTTAAACCAATTTGTCAAAATATACAAAGAGGAATTTGCATCTTTTTCCTTTAAAATTCAGTCAGAGACTTTTGTGGGGAAAGGTATGTCCAGATACCCTAGTAAGAAATCACTAAAATTGTTTACAGATAGTAGCATTGATATAAACGATTTTATTTTTCTGATCAATTTTGTTGTCTATAAAGATTTATGTTGGAGCGAAAAAATTGAAGTATCAGATTTTTATAGAAGAACACTTTGTAAGTATATTACTTTAACAGATTATTACTCGTCTAAGCATGAACGAAGTAAGTCATTTCTGGAGAGCATAGGATATCCCTTAGAAAAAAAAAGACCGGTTGACAAGGCGGGGGGAAATAAGATTTTTGTGCAAATTGAAACTTTTGATATTTCTTTGTACGGATGATACAATAAAAATGAACCCTAGTACGGCAAGTTGCCACCTTAGCTTCTAAGGTTGATGTAACTACAATTTGTTGAATTTGGATGGCTTCCCAGCCATTTTCTGAGGAATTCCAGAATCAGCCTCAACAACCCCGGCACCCGCGGAACTCCGCGTGCGCCGAGAACGCCGATGCTGATTCCAGAATTGTCAATAAATTGTACCGAATTCAAGTAGGGTTCCTTTTTTTATCCTTTTATCAGACTGGGGAGGAAGATATTGCTTTTATTTCAGGAAAAATATGAATATAGAGATCCCATAAATGTTATATTTTTATGTGGCATTAATTATGGATATGATGATGATACAGATAAGCGAAACGTATTAAAAGCATATATTGAGCAGAAGATGACTGCTTGTCAACCAATTATTTTGGAAGAAAATTTTTGGTTTAAAAAAACGAATCGTCAATATTTTTCGTATGATGATATATTTTTAAAGAACTTGGCTCACATTGAACAATTGGCCGCATTATTTGCATGGAAAATTATAATTATTCACGAGTCAATTTCTACTGCTGCAGAAATTGGTACCTTTGCTATTGACCCTTTAGTCGCAAAGAAAATGTGTTTATTAGTACCAGATAGCATAGCAATAGAAGAAAAAAAACTGAGTTCATTTATTAAGTTGGCTTTTTTTGCAAACGGTTCACGAAAAACTAATATTCAAAAGAAAATTACTTACTATCCAGATATAGAGATTGTCAGGAAATCACCTAATAAAAGTGAATATTATACCTATTTTCACAATAATGAAATCGGCGACTATTTAGGTTGTAAAATTGATTTGTTCCTTAATAATAGTAACTCGAGTACCAACGTATTATTCAAGAAAGCACCTTTTGGTAAACTTGGAAATAACGAAAACGAAGTGAGTTACATAGTTAATCATGACTCTAGAGAGATTGAAGTATCAATTCCGCCACAGGTTTTTAAAGCCCAATTAGTTTCTTTATTTTTCAATGAAACATTTAGGCGGTCGATCAGGCAAACGAAAAAAATCTATGAACATGTCTCTTATATAGAGAAATATTATAAAGAAGTTCTGTTGACAACAATCAAGATGTTATCAGGTGAACAGATCGAAGGTTATGAAATAAGATGCAAATTACAACAAACGGCATGTAATATAAGACAAGCTACAGGTTACTTGATATACATGCTCCAGGCTGCCAAATTTATAGCATTAGAACAGGAAACTGATGACGTAAATTCGAGGAAAATGACACTAAGAAGGCCCTTGGAAAACTGTAGGAATGACCTTATGGGCATGATATATGATATTGGGAATACTACCTTCGGGAGATTGCATATATGAACATCCAACATCCCGACCTTGTTGTTAAACATATCAAAACTAAAAATAAGATAAGAAAAATTGTATCCTATCGATCTGCTGATTGTGAACTCAGAAAGAAGCATGATCTTATTCAACAATTTTTGGTAGATAATTTCATTCCGTCAATTTTTTCTAAAGGCTATGTAAAAAAGCGATCAATATATCACAACGCCATCGCACATCTTTATAACGATTACTTCATAATGCTTGATATTAAGGATTTTTTCCCTCATATATGTCATAAGCAATTATCTGATAAATTATTTTATGAGTTAAATAAGCTATCACCAAATCAAATAAGTAAACTTGAGTGTAGAGAGCTTATTGATGCGTGTAGTGTAAGTAGTCGAGGATTACCATTAGGCTTCGTGACATCACCGATATTATCAAATATCTATTTGAAAGAGTTTGACGGGATTTTATACGGGAGAATCAAATCATTAGGATTAGCAAATCCAATATATACTCGCTATGCTGACGATTTAGTGATCTCATTTAAAACAACAGATGTTCAAACGCAGCTAGATATTAATAAAACAATTCAAGAAATTGCTTCCGAATTACTTGCGCGTTACGGATTACAACTCAACAGTCATAAAAGTAGATCTTATAATTTGCGCATCTCCAACCATGTTCGGATAACTGGTGTAAATATTGTAATAGATTCTACAGGAAGAAGGCACCTTACTGTAGGCAGGTCCATAAAGAATAAATTGTATTGGGATGCAATTAGTTGTTTTGAAAGTAATAAACAAGATGCAGAATTAGTACAGAAGATTAAAGGAATGCAATCTTTTGTGTTATCAATTGAAAAATGTGGATATGAGGATTGTTATTCTGAAAATATGATAAAAAAAGTATATGCACTTGGTTTTGATTCGCTGAGGCAGTTAATAGATAGCCTTAAAGTGTCGGGCTAACTAAAATCCTTCTGATAAATGCGTTAGGCTAGATGATGATACCGACTGTGAGGGAGAATGGAAAGGCAATCATACTTTTTCCAATAATTTTCGGAATAAAATGATGCATAGAAATTCTCCGAATTTCTCCGAATGTTGTTGTGATGAGCAACTATAATTTGAATTTGAACACCATACTGCTTTTCAGATCAAAAGAATAATCGAGGATTATGTTGTTATTTCTCAATATATTAATGAGGTTTTGAATGAAATAGAAAATGAATTATGGCGTCCATTTGAAAAAGAATGAATAGCATTACACAAAACACGTTAATAATTATTTTTTTACTCATAAAGGCGGTATTAAAAATGAAAATCAACTTTAAGTCAATTGTGGATACTCACAAGCTACCGACAAGTTCGCCTCTTTTACCTCTTTTTGAGGCTATTATTAATTCAATTCAAAGTATTGAAGAGGCAAATATTAGTGACGGACAGATTATTATAAATGTGATTCGAGAGCCTTCGCTGTTTCATAAAGACAATTGGGAAACAGATATTGATGCTTTTGTAGTTATAGATAACGGCATTGGTTTCAACGACAAAAATTATGCTTCATTTGATATATATGGCAGTGACTATAAACTTGCTATGGGCTGTAAAGGCATTAGAAGAGTTATTTGGTTAAAAGCCTTCTCAAGGGTACATATAGAAAGCGCTTATTTGGGAGATGACGGAAAATACTACGACCGAAACTTCGATTTTTCCATTTTTGAAGAAACTAAATTAATAGCAAATCAGTTAAGCACCAAAACCAAAGCGGGAACAAAAGTAGTTTTAGACGGATATATTCAAAAGTATAAAAGCAAATGTCCCAAACGAATTGACACCCTTGCCCGAGAAATTATGAATCACTGCTTTGCTTATTTAGCTCTTGATAATTGTCCCCAAATAGTAATAAGCGATGATCGGGATTCGAGATGTATTAACACATTATTTGCTGAAAGCATAAAGGGAAATTTAAATATAAGGGAATTATCAGTAAATGGTTATTCTTTCAGCATTATAAGCGCAAAAAACTATGCAGCCTCAAACGACAAACATTCGCTGCATTTTTGTGCCCATAAGCGTGAGGTATTTGGGGATAATCTGTCAAATATAATAAAGGAACTTACAGGAAAGCTGTCTAATGATGCCGGTGAGTTTATTTATAGCGGCTATATTGTTAGCGCTGCCGCATACTGTCCAGCAATAGACGGTGTAAGTTGTCCAGAATTTGACGGAATTGCTGGCCAAGGAACACCGCCTTTTTGTTTAAGTCAATTCACCCTGAATGACCAACTTGACCATATGGTCATCAATAATCCTTTTCCCATTCTGCGCACCATATAAAAGACAATGAGTACAAACCTTGTTAATTAGCCGTGCTGTCCCGCTGGAAAATTTGAATATCTCATCAACAGCGCTATCCGTGAAGATGTCATGGTCAGCACCGGCATAAGCAAGATGTCTTTGAATATATTCACCCACTTGGGACCGGTCCAGATGCGGCAGCTTACACTGCAAATCAATTCTTTGCCGGATTGCTGCATATGCCTGCAACTGCAGCTTGTCCCAGAGTTCGCTCTGCCCAACCAGGATTAAGGTCATCGGACTTTCAGCATCCATCTTGAAATTCAGCAGAAACCGAACTTCTTCCAGCATTTCTTTATCCAGCAGATGAGCTTCATCCACAATGACCACCGGCTGCAAATTATGGATAGCCCGCATTAGTTCAATCTCTCGATGCAGCTGCCGTTTGGCATCACCTCGATAAAATTTAGCTTCACATCCCAGCTGTTCCAGCATGCCTTTGTAGAAATGCCGGGGGGTAAGTTGCGAATCTGCCAAGTACATCACCATGAATTGGGCCGAATCCAGATAATTGAATATAGTCATTCAATAGACCCAGCGGTGTACTAAGTGAGAACCAGTCTGGGCATTAAATAGAACCAGCGTGGTCATAGCCAGAACCACCCTTGTATAGTAGGGATAGCACTGACAGCCAGTGCAAATCTAATTACAGG
>JAYFPZ010000034.1:0-112630 GCA_034927445.1 Syntrophomonadaceae bacterium | reverse complement strand
AGGCCGGAGATTTGCCGACGCCTTCCTTCACACTCCATCTCGCGATGGACGCGCTTGGCCTTAGCTATACACTTCCCGCCACCGGGCGTGTTCGGGACTTTCACCCGTTAGACTACGCCCATGCCGGGCGCACGAAAAAATCCCCGTTGCCCGATCTACCGGACAGCGGGGATTCCAGGTACTACTAGAAAGCGTGATGCACCATTTTTTGCTGTTGTTTTCGAGCCAAAACCGATAAAGTATAATTCATGGAAAAATAAATGGCGGCAATCATTGCAAATAAGGCAAATACCTGAGCCGTTGTTCCATACTGCCCCATGATAATCATGCCTTTGCCGGTCAGCTCTTCCGTTCCTACGGCCCAAACAAAAGATGTATCTTTGATAACCGTAGTAAACTGCGAAACAATAGCCGGTATCATATTCCGGAGCGCCTGGGGCAGAACAATATAAATAAGGGTTTGGAGATAATTGAAGCCCTGTGACCGGGCTGCTTCCCACTGCCCCTGACTGACCGAGTTTAATCCGCCGCGGACAATTTCCGCGATCATGGCCGAGGTAAAAACGGTCATGGCCGCAATTCCCGCATTAACCGGAGGTAAAGGCGACATAAACCTTATAGCCAGGACAAACAGCAGCAACGGCGTATTACGTACTGTTTCTATATACAAAGCGGCCAGCGGGGCCAGGACTTTGTGTTTCGAATCCCTGGCTACCCCCAGAATAGTTCCGAAGATCATGCTGAGTATGATTGATCCAACCGCAATATACAGGGTGGTCAACAAGCCCTGACCCAGGAATTTGAATATCTCAGGTTTTAAAAGATCCTGAATCACATCCCCACCCCCAGCTTGTATTCCATCCGTCGGGCAAAGGTGGCCAGGGGCATACACAGCGCCAGATAAAGCAAACCGGTTACGATATAAGCCGGGCCGTAAAAGAGGTTCTGGCTGGACCAGCAATCTGCCTGGTAAATCAGATCTCCGCCCGCCACCATTGCCAGAACCGACGTATTTTTAATCAGATTAACGGCTTGATTGGTCATAGGGGGAAATATGGTCCTTTTAACCTGCGGCAGAACTATGTGGCGCATAGACTGCCAGTAGGAAAAACCCTGGGAATAGGCGGCCTCCATTTGCCCCCGGTGCACCGACTGTATACCTGAGCGGACCACTTCCGCCATGTAGGCTCCATGATAAATCCCCACTCCCAGTACGCCCACCACAAAAACGGGAAGGTTGATGCCCAGGTGGGGCAAACCATGGTACAGAAAGAAAACCTGAATGACCAGAGGGGTATTTTGGAAAAATTCTATGTATCCCCGGTTGACAGCTTTAAATACTTTTAAATAACTGCTGCCCAGAACCCCAAATATAATACCCAGTATTAGAGCCAACATAAGCGCCAGAAAAGAAAGCTCTATAGTAGTCAAAAATCCTTCTGCGAATAAGTCCCAATCCTTGAACAGAGCTATCCATTTGAATCCGGCGAAAACTTGATCCACTACTTAATCCCCCATTTTTGAATCAACTTGTCTATTTCGCCAGACGTCTTCAAATCATTTACGGTCTGGTTAACCAGCTCGGCCAGAGCAGTATTGGACTTTTTGCTGGCAATGCCATAGTTTTGCGGGCTGTAACGTTCCGCCAGAATAACGGTCGTATCATCCAGATAGCCGTTAAGAATAGCTCCGTCTACTGAGAAACAGTCTACCCGGCCGGAATCAAGCGCGGTTTTGATCTCGGGATAGGTGCCAAACTCCAGGAAACTCACCTTGATGCCCAGTTGCACCGCTGCATCTTCAATCGCTTTTTTGGAGGTGGCACTCTGGGCTACCCCGATTTTTTTGCCATCGAGATCCTTAAGAGTGTTGTACCCTTTATCCTTCTTAACCATCAAGGCAACTCCATCCGTGAAATAGGGATCGGAGAAATTATAGCTGAGCTTCCGTTCATCCGTTATGGTAAACGTTGCAATGACCAGGTCCAGTTCGCCGTTATCCAGGAGAGGCCCGCGAGTTTTGGCGGTAACCGGGCTAACATTGACCTTGGTTTCATCCCCGAGGATTTTTTTGGCTATGGCCTTGGCCAGATCAATTTCCATACCATCGATTTGTCCCGTCTTGGGATCTTTCAAGCCAAATTTGGGCACATCGGCTTTAACTCCTACATTAAGAACGCCACGGTCCTTGATGGCTTTAATGTCAGGAGCATCAGCGCTGCTAGAGGTGGTGGCAGGCTTGGAAGAAGAGCATCCCACCAGTAAAAATGCGGACATAATTATACAGCTAATAATACAAACCAGTTTTTTATTAATCAAATAAAACTACTCCTTTCAATAACCAATTTGATTGCTTTCCGCGGTTGCCGCCCCTTCGGTTAATTATTATTGCGAAGTATCTTATTGAGGAAGAGTTTAGTCCGGTCATGTTGAGGATTTTCAAAAAAATGCTGCGGGGTTCCCTGCTCAATAATGTTACCCTCATCCATAAAAATTACCCGATCGGCAACCTTCCTGGCAAACCCCATTTCATGAGTGACCACTACCATGGTAATGCCTTCATTGGCAAGACCAACCATAACATCCAGAACCTCATTGATCATTTCCGGATCCAGGGCTGAAGTTGGTTCATCAAATAAGATTATTTTGGGCTGCATGTTTAGTGCCCGGGCAATAGCTACTCTCTGCTGCTGCCCCCCGGACAACTGAGACGGGTAGACATTAGCCTTGTCCTGCAGACCCACTCTCTCCAGGTACTGCAAACCGGTTTTGACAGCCTGGTCCTTCGATACTTTCTTTACGATTATGGGGGCCAGAGTTAGATTTTCCAGAACGGTCTTGTGCGGATAGAGATTGAATTGCTGAAAGACCATGGCCACCGACTGTCGTACCTGAGTCAACGGGGCTTTAGGATCGGTAATGTCAATGTTGTCAACTGTAACTTTGCCGCTGGTGGGCTTTTCCAGTAAGTTCATACACCGGATCAGGGTGCTTTTGCCGGAACCGCTGGGCCCGATAATAACCAGCTTCTCTCCCGAGGCTACAGTCAAGTTGATGTCTTTTAAAACATGCAATGAATCGAAAAATTTGTTTGCCCCTTCCAGTCTGATCACCTGCGCTTGATCCCTCCTTTCTGCTTTATACTCTCGAAAATAATATTATCACATTACCTCGTTTTGTTATATGAATTTATAGTATGCTTCCTGCACCGGCGCCGAAGCCTGCAACGCAAAAGCGCCGGGCATCAGCACCGGCGCTCGTAATCGGAAACGGTTATTGGCTAATTTGGGCTCATCAAATCTTCACGTAATGTATAAGCATCCCTGAGAAATACATGTTTGATTTTCTCCTGGGGCAGGATGGTGTTAACATGAATCAGGACGCGAATGCAAAGCGGAAGGGAACCTTTTACCCCGATTTCCTGGCTGCAAAACAAAGGAACCAGATTCAAACCCATGGCCCGGGCTGCCCCCGCCGGAAAAGCTGACGTTATATCAGGAGTGACTGTAAATATAATACTAGCCATGTCCTGAGAATGCAATTGATTTAGTTTGATAATTTCGGTCAGCAACTCCGTTGTTGCCTGCAATACCTCAGAGGCATTATCCTCTTTTATCGTGATTGCTCCTCTAATCCCCCTTACTACCATGCTGCCTTGCTCCTTCTGTCGATTATGATTTAGCCATATGTATCAGCAGGTTGTCCGGCCAATTCAGATATACAATTATTGCCATGCCTCAACTAAGGCACGGCCCGGTGACCGAGACCGATCGCAACTTCATCCAGATGCAGCAGCCCGATGCCAAAGAAAATGGCCACACTCACATGATCGTTTAAACGAGCTACTCCTATCTTGCCCCCCACATTAAGGCCAAGCGCTTTCGGCATAATTTGAGCCAGGGCTTCCCGGGCCGCCCCGGCCACTGCCCCTTCGTCCGGGTGAGTGTCTTTAATAACCCCCTCCCGTTTAGCTGCTACAACCGCCCTTTCAACTATTTTGGCTACTGAGCTGATGAATTCTCCTCCGTAGTCTACTGCGACCGCTTTTACTCCAAATTCGTCCATAAGCGATTTTTTTAGCTGCACCTCTTCCGGGCGGGATAAAGATAAGGCCATCTTTATGGCTGCTGTGGCTGCAATTTTACTGCCTGCTTCCATTACCGTATCCCCCTATTTTCATATACCTTATTTTACTATAATTTTGCCTATCATTACTATAGTCTGGTTGGCAGTATAGGTTTGGCCCGGTTCCGGAAAAGCCACATTGGAAGATACCTCGGTGACCTGGTAATCAATCGGGAAATTGTAGGCGCTGGAATCTATTTCCAGAGTGTCGCCGGCATTTATATCAACTACAACCCTTTTGTCGGTAAGACTATATTTCTCTTGACCATTAACCAGTATTTTGGTTCGAGGCAGAGAGGAATACTTATCAATTCCGATGGTAACCCGAGCCTGGGGCGACTTAATTTCCTGCACCGGGTTGGCAGCCTCCGGATTGGTATTCACTGGAAATTGTATGTTCTGGCCTTCCATTCTTTCACCCCAGCTGAGGTAAAAGCGAATTGGGTCAGCTGTCATCAACCCCTGCACCAGAACCATAAGCAACAGACAAACCGCAACAACTCTAACCAGACCTTTTTCCACGGTATTTATAAAATTTTTCAAACGATCATCCCCTCGGGCGTACTACAGAGTGTAAGTCTCTTTTATTTCTCCTCTATCTTATGCCCGAAAGAATACCTTTATCCATTAAATGCATTCAAAATGGAAATAGCCAGGGCGGCGGCTCCATAACCATTATCAATATTCACCACTCCGACTCCGCTGGCGCAGCTGTTGAGCATGGCCAGCAAAGCCGCCAGTCCTTGAAAACTGGCGCCATAGCCGACACTGGTCGGCACCGCTATAACCGGCCGCCGGGTCAGACCTCCCACCACACTTGCTAACGCGCCTTCCATTCCGGCAACCACAATTACCACCTGAACCTGGTCAAAAACCTTAATCTTATCAAGCAGACGATGCAACCCGGCTACGCCTACATCGTAAACCTTCACCGCTTCTCCGCCCATTATCTGCAAACACAGGGCAGCCTCTTCGGCCACTGGTATGTCAGCCGTACCGGCGGTTATTACCGCGGCCTGGCCCAGCACCGGAACCGGCTGCCGCTGCAAATAAAGCAGCCGGGCCAGCGGATTATAGCTGACATCCGGCATGATATGCCTTACCAGCTCATAAACTTCGGGCCGGGCTCTGGTCCCCAGAATATTGCCATGCTTTAAAGCCAGATGTTTGAAAATCGTTGCTACCTGTTCATCTGTTTTTCCCTCACAATATATCACTTCCGGGAAATTATCCCTTAAAGCGCGATGATGGTCGAGCTTAGCAAAGCCCAGATCCTCGTAAGGCAGAGTCTTTAGCCGGTCGCAGGCTTCATCAATTGCCAGCGCTCCCTCTTTAACCTGGGTCAAAATATCCAACAGTCGTTCTTCATTCATAACCGTTCTTCTCTTTCCTGAAATATGCCGGTAAAAATTTAAACCTTTTACGCCGGTTCGCTCCAAACGTAAAAGGCCTTCCTTATTGAGTAATAATAATAGAGTAAGCCCGGCTTAAATCAACCTCAGCTTTTAACCGGAAACGGCCCCCCAGGGAGCCAGCCTTGTAGGTACGCAATTTTTGAGCTTGCTCCTCTATTTCCAGTTATCAATTTTGCGCAGCAAATGATCCCGGTATTCGTTCAATTCCATACTAACCCTGAATAAGAGCTTTTCAAGGTCGCTTTTGGTAAGCTGCAATTCTTCGGGTTCGAGTATCTCCACCGTTCTAAATTCCTCTTTTATAACAAATTTTATGGCATCTTCAATGCTGTCGGCAAAAAAAGTAATCATCACCGGGGCATAGGCCACCTTCTTACCGGTAATATCATCGATTAATGAGTAAATGTCCTGACTCATATCTATGTCTTCAATACGAATACCTTGAATGGGCACATTGCGCATCATGGCCACCTTGTGCTGTCTGGTATCATCAGCTTGCTGCTCCGGGTTTTTACTCCCAAAAAGCTTGCCGGATTTAACCTGGCCCGGATAATCAAAACGCAATTTGAGCTTTATTTCAGCCAAAACGAATCCTCCTATCATCAATTTAATATTTTTCTTGCATGGCAATGGCCTGCAAGCGGTTAACCTCATCCTGCTGCAAATAGCGGAAATCCCCCGGTTGCAAACCGTCCAAAGTAAGAAACTCCAAAGCTGTCCTTTGCAGCCGTACAACCCGATGGCCAACCGCATTGCACATTCTTTTTACCTGCCGCTTGCGCCCTTCATGGATAATCAGCTCAATGACTGAAGTACGTTTATCGCCTTTAAGCAAATTCACCGCAGCGGGTGCAGTAATCCCATCTTCCAGTTGCACGCCGTTGCGTAAAAGATTTAATTCATGGCTGTTGAGCAAACCCTGTACCCAGACCAGGTATTTTTTATCTATTTTATAGCGGGGATGGATTATTCGATTGGTAAATTGCCCGTCGTTGGTCAGCAGCAATAAACCCTCCGTGTCATAATCCAGGCGTCCCACCGGATAAATTCGTTCTTTAACGGCCCTGACCAGTTCCAAAACCGTCGCCCGGCCTTGAGGATCGTCCACGGTGCATATATATCCCGCCGGCTTATACAACATTATATAAACCGGCTTTTCCGGTAAAACCGGTTTATCATCAAATTCAACCAAGTCGACCGGGGACTCCACCGAAATTGCCATATCGGTCACGACTGAACCGTTAAGCTTGACCCTGCCCTGGGCAATAAGCGCTTCCGCCTGCCGTCGGGAAGCAATCCCGGCATGAGCCAGATATTTAGCAATTCTCAATATTATGCTTCCTTTTTAATTGGTTTTAAGTCAAATCAATTTAATTTATTATACTAATTGTTTGCCAAAAAGTATAATAATCTTGCCCTATCGGTAAATTTAGGCGTAATAAGTCACTATCTGCCGTTTATTTGTTTATCTCTCCGGTTATGGTTTATAATGAGCCCAATGAACCAATATTTACAGCAGGGAAAATCGCGCTTAATAAAAATGACAAGGATTGGAGTTTGCAATGATTGATGATTTGGGTATACTGCTCAGACCCATCGGGGTGGTAAGATCGGCCAGCCAAGACCCGGACGACATGCCTCTGCCCGGACAACCGGGCCGGATTGAGATTTTTCCCGAATATGCGGGAGCCCTGCTTAGAATTGAAGTAAATTCACATCTATGGCTCTTAACCTGGTTTCATAAATCCGACCGCCGTTGTCTGCGGGCGGTCCCCCGACGATTCAATTCTGACCTGCCCGAGTATGGAGTTTTTGGATTAAGATCACCCAATCGTCCCAATCCCATTGCCTTGACGCTGGTGCGTCTGGACTCGGTTGAAGACAATATCCTGTACGTACACGGTTTAGATGCGATTGACGGCACCCCCGTACTTGACATCAAGTCATATTATGAAAATGATATAGTATTTTCCCCGACAACTCCGTATATTCGCATGTCCGATCCGGAATGGCGCCGGAATATATTTCTGAAGCAAGCCCTAAACCACCATCGGGAAGAGTGCTGCGATTATTTTATGGCGGTTCGCATGGCCTTGGTGGCTGATGAATATATGGGCCATCTAAACCGGCCGGATTTGCATCTGACGGTAAAAGGTTCAGCCTGCCTGGCCGATACCCTGCAGGGATTGAGCCGGGCCCGCCTGGCCAACCCTTGCCGTTTCGCTTTTTCAGAATCGGCCGCCCTGCCTGCAAGTATCTGGACGGACCGGCAGCATAGTCTTAAACTAAAGGCGCGCACCACCCTTGATAAAAGTACATTCATCCAGGTTGCGGACCAGGAGTTGTTTGATATTGAGTTTATATAATCGGAAGCCGTAACTTTCTTTATTAAAGATAAATTTATGTCGGTCAAAACTTGCGGGCGCAAGCTACCAGCTGTATTATTAGATTAATTTGACGAATACCCATACGATTTGTGGAAATATGGAGGAAACCATGAATAGCAAAACCATAGACAAGGAAAAAATTGAAACCGCCATGAAAATGATTCTGGAAGCTCTGGGCGAAGACCCTCAGCGCGAGGGTCTTGCTCAGACCCCCAAACGGGTGGCCCGGATGTATGAAGAGATTTTTGCGGGAATGAACAACGATCCTCAAGACTTGCTGGATGTGTCCTTTACCGAATACCACGACGAACTGGTGCTGGTAAAAGATATTCCGGTATATTCCATGTGTGAACATCATTTCCTGCCTTTTTACGGCATGGCTCACGTCGCCTATATCCCCAAGGGCGGCAAGGTGGTGGGCATCAGCAAGCTGGTCCGGGTGGTTGAATCCTATGCCCACCGGCCCCAGCTCCAGGAACGGCTGACCTCCCAGATTGCCGACTGTATATTTGGGACCTTGAGGCCCATGGGGGTGGGGGTGGTAATCCAGGCCGAGCACATGTGCATGACCATGCGGGGGGTTAAAAAGCCGGGCGCTTTGACCGTGACCTCAGCCGTCCGAGGTATTTTTGAGACCCGGCCCGAAACCAGAGCGGAATTCTTCTCCCTGATTATGAAATAACCCGGGAAAGTTCATTCAATTTATCATCTGTTCTCCTAAAATTAGACCGAGCAATACAGACTAAAGGCCCCGCTGCTTTAGCTGAAACGGGGCCTTTAATGACAGTACCAGCGTCCCCTACATTGGGGTATAGTTGTTATTATTCATTAGGCGGGCTCATTGGGTCCCGAAAGTTATTGTACGCTGCCGCCTTCCACCACCAGGTTTTCCGGATTGACCGCATCACCATAAACCGACTTCAGGGTTTCGTCATAGTCCTTATGGAAAAATTTCTCCGTGCCCAGCTGTTTGATTTCATTATTAATCCAGTTCAATAATTCCGTATTTCCCTTTTGCACCGCCGGAGCGATCGTATCCAGGCTGCCCAGGCTTTCGATTCCTACGGTATAGCCTTTGTTCATAAGAGCCCAGGCCAGGACTTCCGTATTGTCAGTGGAGAAGGCATCTCCGCGTCCGTCCAGCAAGGCATTGTAAGCCTCCGTATACTGGTCAAACTTGAGCAGCTTAACCTGCGGATAATTCTTGGTAAAATAGGTTTCGGCCGTGGTTCCCTTGGCAACTATGAGGGTTTTGCCGTTTAACTGTTCCGGTTTTGTGATCAAGGCTTTATCAGGGCTTACGACCCCCAAAGCCACCTTCATGTAAGGAAGGGCAAAATCTACCTGCTGTGCTCTTTCCTCGGTTACGGTAAAATTAGCCAAAATAATATCAACTTTGCCGGTCTTAAGATATTCCACCCGGCTTGCCGGTTCCACGGACACAAATTCAGCCTTGACCCCCAGATCCTTAGCCAGCCGGTTGGCAAAATACACATCATAACCCTGGTAAGCGCCCTTGGCGTCAACATAACCGAAGGGAGCCTTGTCGCTGAAAACCCCGATAATTATCTTGCCGCTTTGCTTTATTTCATCCAGTGATCTGGCGGTGGTCGCCGTTTTCCCATTGGCAGGCTGCTCCTGGGATTCCTTGGTTTCCCCTGAATTGGCGCAGCCATACAGCAATGCGCTTGCAAAAATAACCATTAATAATAATGCAATGATACCAGTCGCTCTTTTCATAGAAAATTACCTCGTTTCTTTTAATAGTGAAATATATTTAAAAATTTGCGTGCCCGTTCGGTTTGGGGTTGAGTAAAAAATTGTTCCGGTGCACCTGTTTCCTCAATCTCACCATCGACGATGAATATGACCTTATCTGCGATTGCTTTGGCAAATTCCATTTCATGGGTTACAATCAGCATGGTCATTCCCCCCCGGGCAAGCTCCAAAATAACATCCAACACCTCCCTCACCATCTCCGGGTCCAATGCGGCCGTAACTTCATCAAACAGCATGATCTCCGGTTCCATGATCAAGGCCCGCACAATAGCGACTCTTTGTTTTTGTCCGCCGGAAAGCTGTCTGGGATAGGCATTAATCTTATCCGAGAGTCCAACTCTATCCAGCAGCTTTTCGGCTGATACGACGGCTTCCGCCCTCGTCTTGCCTTGAACTTTCATCGGGCCAAGGATGATATTTTCAATAACCGTCATATGAGGGAACAAGTCGTAACTCTGAAATACCATTCCTATCTTTTGCCGAATAATGCTCCATTTCGTCTTTTCCGAGGAAATCAATTGGCCGTTTAAATAAATTTCTCCGGATTGAATCTGCTCCAGACCATTCAAGCAGCGCAGCAGCGTGCTCTTCCCGCAGCCGGAAGCTCCAATCAAAACGGTAACCTCGCCCTTTTTCACCTCCATACTTATTCCTTTTAGAACCTCCAGTTCCCCATAATTTTTATATAGATTCTGAATTTCCAATAATGTTTCCAATTCTCCCATGTCGCTCACCACCTCAATTCTGCCACTTTCTTTCCAGCATCCCCGCCAGTCGGGACACCGGATAGCAGATAACAAAGTAAAGGAAAAATATAGTTCCGTAGATCCATAAAGCTGCCGTAGGAGCCGTATACCGGTTGGCCTCAATAATCTGCTGACCCACCTTCAAGACCTCAACCACTCCGATCAAAACAACTAGCGCAGTGGTTTTTACCATACGGGTGGCAAGGTTCATAGCCAGCGGAATCAGGCGGCGCAAGGTTTGGGGCATGATAATGTACCGGTAAATCTGCAAATTTGATAGTCCCAAGGCTTTGCCGCTATTATATTGATGCTCCGGAATCGATATCAAAGCACCGCGTACCAGATCCGCCATTTCCGCCGTTCCCCATATAACAAAAACAATCACGGCGGAGGTTTGCCCCGAAAGGCTTACGTTGAATCCCTTGGCCAATCCAAAATACACCAGAAATAACAAGACCAGCTGCGGCATAATCCGGACAAAATCCAAGTACAGTCTGGTCAAAACCCGGGTAATGGGATTTTTTACCACCATCACCATTCCCACCGGAATTCCCAGCGCTACTGATATCATCACTGAAACCATGGCAATTTTCACGGTTATCCCGAGGCCTGCCATCAATCGCAGGAAATTGTCACCCATGAAAAGGACGCTAATCCCCAAATTCTGCATAACGCAATTTCCTTTCTATAATTGATGCGATAAGGGATATGGGCAACAGAATAACCAGATAGGCTATTACCAGCAGCAAAAGCGATTCATCGGTTTTATAATAAAGACCGATCAAATCCTTGGCCACATACATCAGATCGGCCAGAGCAACCACACTAAATACTGATGTTTCCTTGATCAGAAATATTATATTGGCACAAATTGCGGGAACCGAAACCGATACTGCCTGAGGCAGTATGACGTAGCGAATGATTTGCCGATGCTCCAGGCCAATACTCAGACCGGCTTCAATCTGACCTTTTGCCACCGACTCAATGCCGCTTCGCAATGCTTCCGCCATATAACTCCCGCCTAAAAAAGTCAGGCCGATAATGGCACAAACCTCTGAGCTTATCATGATATGTAGTTTGGGCAAACCAAAATAGAGGAAAAAAAGCTGCACCAGCAGCGGTGTGTTGCGGGAAAGTTCAATATAGGCGGAAGCAATCTGCTTTAAAACCGGTACCTTATAATACTGCAAGAGGCTGCAGACAAGACCGGTAATGATGGAAAAAAGGATGCCAATGGCAGCTATGCGCAAAGTCAGCCACGCTGCTGCTATGTACATGGGGGTATATTCGATTATAAAATTCCAGTCCAAGGCGGTAAACCCTCTCCCCAGCTATATCCTACTATTCTTATATGATTGATATGATATCATTTCAATCGGAATATGTCAATATAAAGGGAGATATGCTGATTCAAAGGTTTTTAAAAGCCGCCGGGAGCCGGAAGGTTAATATTCTGACAATAAAGCAGCTGGCTCCAGCATATATAGCCAGGCCAGCCGTATAGAAGAATATTTAGTTTACCAGGAAAAGCTCCCCGGAAAAAATCCGGGGTTGAGCTTAAACCCTAAATTCAAAAGCCAGGAGACTGTTCATACAATTAAACGCCGTTTGAATGGCTGGATTAGAACAATCCTACGATCTGCCCGTCAGGCAGTATGTCGATTACCTCGGCCGCAGGTACTTTACTGAGCCCCGGCATGGTCAAGATATCGCCGGCAATCGCCACAATGAATCCCGCTCCGGCCGATAGCCGGGCTTCACGGATATTCACCATAAATCCCCGGGGCCGCCCCAAGGCAGTGGGATCATCGGACAATGAATATTGAGTTTTGGCTATGCAGATGGGCAGCCCGCCGTAACCCATTTCCTCAAAACGGGCCAGCATGTTGCCGGCGGGTTTGCTATAGGTCACCCCGTCCGCACCATATATCTTTTTACAGATGGTTTCTATCTTGTCTTTAAGCGGAATATTCAATTCGTATAAGAACTTGAAAGCAGAAGGCCTGGCAGCAGCAGCCATAACCTTGCGGGCCAGTTCTTCCCCGCCCTTGCCTCCTTCGGCCCAAACCGTGGAGAGAGCTACCTCGGCACCCAGAGCCGCACACTTGCTGGTGACCAGATCGATTTCAGCCTGGGTATCATCCGGGAATCGGTTCAGCGCTACCACTACCGGCACCCCATACAGGTTTACACTTTCCAGATGCTTCTCCAGGTTGGCTATTCCCTGGGTCAAAGCCTCCATGTTTACCTCAGTCAGTTTGTTCTTGGCTACTCCGCCATGATTCTTGAGGGCACGGATGGTTGCAACCAGAACCACGGCATCAGGTTTCAAACCGCCGTAGCGGCACTTGAGATCGAAAAATTTCTCCGCCCCCAGGTCCGCACCGAAGCCTGCCTCCGTAATCATATAATCAGCCAGTTTTAATCCCAGCTTGGTAGCGGTTATGCTATTGCAGCCATGGGCTATGTTAGCAAAAGGCCCTCCATGGATAAAGGCCGGTGTATTTTCCAGGGTCTGGACCAGATTGGGTTTGATGGCATCCTTCATTAACAGAGCCATGGACCCGGCCGCCTTTAAGTCAGCCGCCGTTACCGGTTTCCCCTCATAGGTGTAACCCACTACAATTCGCGCGACCCGCTGCTTAAGATCCATAAGATCCGAAGCCAGGCATAACACAGCCATTACCTCGGAGGCCACGCTGATGTCAAACCCGGATTCACGAGGCACACCGTTGATCTTTCCGCCCAACCCGATCACGATGTTGCGCAATGCCCTCTCATTAAGATCCATAACCCGCCGCAGCACTACCTGGCGGGGATCGATGCCCAAGGGGTTGCCCTGATGCAGGCTGTTGTCCAGCAAAGCCGCCAGCAGGTTATGAGTTGCCGTCACCGCATGAAAATCACCGGTAAAGTGCAGATTTATATCTTCCATCGGTACAACCTGGGCATAGCCTCCGCCGGCTGCACCTCCTTTAACGCCAAAACTCGGTCCCATGGAGGGCTCCCGCAAAGCTATGATGGCCTTTTTTCCCAATCTGTTCAGGGCCATGCCCAATCCTACCGTATTGGTTGTCTTACCTTCACCCGCCGCCGTAGGATTTATGGCTGTCACCAATACCAATTTGCCGGAAGGATTGTCTTTTAGCCGGTCCCATGCTTGCAGGGAGACCTTGCACTTATATTTGCCATACAGCTCAATTTCGTCATCCCTAAGACCGATGGATTGAGCTATCTCAGCTATAGGTTGCATATTCGCGCTTTGGGCAATCTCGATATCACTTTTCAATGTCCATACCCCTCTTTACAGCTAAATTTTAGGTTCTTTGCTATGTTTCGACCATATGTCCCTTAATTTGCACAGGGAACTTTGTAAGTCATAATTATACTATCCAATTGCTTGCCCGTCTAGTCCCCCGTTGATTTTAAGCTTGTCCGGTTATAGATATAAATAAATATTATATTTTTTAGCTGCAACGGCTATTTAAATAATAAATTGCATATGTAGACCGAGGCAATCAGACCTGTAATATCAGCACTCAGCCCGGTTATAACCGCATATTTGAACCGCTTGATTCCAACCGAGCCAAAATAGACGGTTAGTACAAAGAAGGTCGTATCAGTGGTTCCCTGCATGACGGAGGCCAGCCTGCCAAGCAGCGAGTCAGGTCCGTACACCCTCATTAATTCAGTGGCCAGGCCTAAAGCCCCGCTGCCGGAAAGCGGCCTCATAACCGCTAAGGGCAATACCTCCGGCGGAGCGCCTACAGCCACCAATAAAGGCCGCATTATACCTATCAGGGCGTCCATAGCTCCAGAAACTCGAAAAACTGATATGGCCACCAGCATCCCGACCAAAAACGGTATGATTTTCACCGCCGTATAAAACCCTTCTTCAGCTCCCTCGACAAAGGTTTCATATACCGGCACTTTTTTAAAGAACCCATAACAGGGAATAATCAAAAGGAGCAGGGGTATAGCCCAGCGGGAAACCGTGGTAAGCAGAGTAATCAGCATCAGCTTTTCCTCCTCCAGCGACTGCGGGTCCTAAACCAGTAGTCGAGCGAAACTGCTACTACCATAGCGCAACTGGTTGCAAATATACAGGCCCCCACAATTTCGGTAGGGTTGGATGATGCGAAAGCGAGCCGTATGCCTATAATGGTGGCAGGGATGAAGGTAATACAGGAAGTGTTTAAAGCCATAAAGGTACACATGGCGGCCGAGGCCTCCGGGCGGTTGTGATTCAAACGCTGCAATTCCTGCATGGCTTTCATTCCGAAAGGAGTCGCGGCGTTGCCCAGGCCAAGCATGTTGGCACTTAAATTTAGAATTATCGCTCCCATGGCAGGATCATCCGCGGGAACGCTGGGGAATAATCTGCGCAGGACGGGTTTGAGCAGCAAAGCCAGGCCCTGGATCAAGCCTGCCTTTTCAGCAATTTTCATTATCCCCAGCCATAACGCCATAATGCCAATTAAATCGAGGCAAATCTTAACTGCTCCTTTGGCCGCTTCCAAAGCGGCTTCGGTAACCAATTCTACCTGTCCATTAAGGGCGGCTACAACTATTCCTGATACCAAAAGCAGCAGCCAAATAACATTTAGCAAGTTATACCCCTCCGCAATAACCATTCAATGAGCGCTTGCGCGAATTACGCGCCAAAACGCGGGTGCTATAGCGCCTTCTTTCGCGTTTAGCAAACGCCTTCTCAGTCGCGACCCTACCCGCCATTGAGAAAAAGATTCGGTTTATCCCCCGCCTATAGAGACAGGAGTCTTACGAGGCGTTTGATAGCCCGGCTCTCTTAGAAGGGTATGAAATATGGTCGAAGATTAGAACAGCCCGGCCTAAGCCGGGCTGCGGAGCGCAAAAAATGGCTGATGACAAAAATTGCTCTGGCAAGCAGTTTTTGTCATCAATTGTCACTCATAGAATTTAGATGAAATTAGAGCTATTGTTCAAAGGTTTCTTCTCGTTTTTTCCCTTCCATGTTTCCTCTTTTTTCCAGCAGGCTCTCAATTCTGTCCATTATCTGAGGGGCGACATCAACGACTCTCTCAGCCAGGGGATTACCCGCAACCGATATAAGCCTTACGTCATTCATACGAACCACCAAAAATCCGATGGGTTTTACCGATACACCCGCTCCGCTGCCGCCGGCGAAGGGCATTTCCTCGCTTTTTCCCGGAGAATTAACGGTTTCGTATTCTCCGCCTCCGGCTGCAAACCCGCAGGCAACCTGAGAAATGGGTATTATGACACTTCCATCATTGGTCTCAACTGCATCACCGACAACGGTATTGACATCAACCATTTCCTTTATGCTCTGCATAGCTGTTTTCATTAATCCTTCAATTGGATGGTTGAACTGCTCTTGCTCCTGTTCTTGTTCGTAATCCATTAATACACCACCTGACTTTTTTTGCTAATATAAACATCTCGATAAGTATAATGTGCACCGTTCGCATTTTTAATATGCATGTGAGTGTACTATTAAAGGCCGGTTTCATAAAATCAGGCTTTACCTCCAAAAACAGACGGTCCAGCTTGCATCT
This sequence comes from Syntrophomonadaceae bacterium, assembly GCA_034927445.1. GTDB lineage: Bacteria > Bacillota > Syntrophomonadia > Syntrophomonadales > Syntrophomonadaceae > PHAA01. The sequence continues at coordinate 96,621 of JAYFPZ010000034.1, read as the reverse complement.
GCTGCTTAAAACCCCGATTGCTGCACCTTTCATGGCCCAGCAAATTCCGGTATCGAGTGCTGTACGAAAGGCGTCCTTACTGCCTACTACACTTTTCCACTCCAAATTTTCCACCTGCAGATATTTTAAGCCGAAAGTCATTAGTTGACCGTCTTCCAGAGCGCTCAAGGCGATATATTTAAGGGGATAATTTCTAAAAAAAGAAATATTTTTTTGGTTTTGGGGCGTAACTGCTGGGCGGGAGGTTTTTTTTATTTTGCCGAAGGCCGAAATTAGAAGGGACTCCAGCAGGCGCAGGCGGGGATCGGAGTAATCGAATTCCCGGGTAAATTGGTAGAAAAGGGAATGGATTTTAAAATTGACCCCTTTATATGATTCATCTTCCCGGACGTTTACACATATTTCAACCTTGATATATAAAAATAAAAGGGAAATACCCAAAAGAAGTGCAATTCCCCCAATCCATAAGACCATGCAGTTTCTCCCTTTTTTCCATATCATTCCCAAGCCGGGTTGGTTTATTCACTTTTGAGGGTCCGGGCCTCCTCAATAACCTTCTCTATTTGGTGCATTATTGCAACCATCTCTTCATTTACATCAATATTGGCCCGGCCCAATCTAAAGGTGGGACAGTGCAAATTGTAATCCAGAATCTTTTTTTTAAGTTTTTCCAATTGCTTCTTTTTTTCCAGGTAAAATACGCTTTTGCGCTTACCAAACCGCTCCATTATAACCGCAGTATGTTTTTCCCCCATGAAGCTGACGGAGTAGCGTTTAAATTCCTCAACTTCTTTCCGTATTTTAACGGTTTCGGCATCAATATCATGGCCCAATTGAATCCAGTAGGGAGTAAAATCGTTGTTTTTAAGAATCCGGAAAGCCATCCGTAATTCGGCCGGTTCATAAGGATTCTCGGAAAGATCGATCGGTTTGCCCGTTCCTTCCAGATTATCAAAATCTCCTCTTTCCCGAGCCTTTCGTATCTGTTCTTCCACCAATTCCTCGGTACTGCTCATATATTTAGCCAATCTGCGACTCTGCTGAGCCTTCAGCATGATTTCCTCTTCAATCGGACGATCTGCCATTTTAAACTCCCCCTTTACTTTCCAGCTCGGGTAATTCATCCAGGTTGGACAAGCCGAATATTCTCAAGAATTCGTGCGTGGTGCCATATATGACCGGCTTACCCGGCCCGGCTCTTTTACCTGTTTCTTTGATGATGCCCTTTTCCAGCAGAGTAGTAATAACTCTATCGGTTTTCACCCCGCGTATTTGTTCTATTTCAGCCCGGCTTATGGGCTGACGATAAGCAATGATCGCCAGGGTCTCAAGGGCTGCCGGGGATAGACGCCGGCCGACCGGTTTTAGCAATTTGCCCACTACTTGAGCATATTCAGGTTTGGTCCCCATTATGTAACCGCCATCCAGCGTCAGGATCTGGATGCCCCGGTTGGATTGGAGGTATTCGGCGGCCATTTCCTTCATAATGTCCCTAAAATCAGAGGGGGCCAAGCCCAGGATCTCCAGCAGTTCATCCTCACTCATCCGCTCCCCGCTCACAAACAGCAGGGCTTCTATAGCCGCTTTAATTTCATCCCGCATCAACATTATCCGCTTCCACCCGTAAACAAAGTTTTATATCGCCAAATCGATGTTCTTGATAAGCCTCAACCTTCTGCAGGCGTATCAGTTCCAGCAGGGCCAAAAAACAGGCCAGAACTTCCCGGAGATGAGCCGCCCCCGCATAGAAATCCTGAAATGCTACCGTTGCCCCATCGCCTGGCAAAACTCTTAATATGAAATCCATTTTCTCACCGATATCGACCTGGTGCTGAGGCAGTTCATACTGGTTGTTTTCAGTCATTTTCTCCAGCAACAGGCTGAATGCCCTGACCAGGGAGTTTAGACTGCCGCTAACCTCAATATCGACTGTTTCGGTTGCACTGAGGCCATTGCGAAAAAACACCCGGTTAATATCATCATTATACCGCTCCGCTAAAAAATCTGCGGCTTGCTTGTATTTTTTGTATTCCAGCAGCCGATTAACCAGTTCTTCACGGGGATCAACGGCCTCGCCGCCGTCCTCCTCCTCCGCCGCCATTACGCCCGGCAAGAGCATGCGGGACTTTAAATTGAGCAGGTAGGAAGCCATTATCAGAAAATCCCCGATATTATCGAGATCAATAGCACCGGAGTCATGTATATATTCAATATACTGATCGGCAATGGCGGCAATGGGTATGTCATATATATCTATTTCTTCTTTTTCCAGAAGATACAACAATAGATCCAAAGGTCCATAAAATTTTTCGAGATTGACCAGGTAGCTCATCCCGCTCCTCCAATTGCCGGTTGACTTTTAGTTTATAACCTCTTGCCTCGAACCTATATGGAAACAAATAGGTTCAAGATATTATAAAGAATGTTGACCATCGGCCAGAGAATCTTGCCGGCCACATCAGTGACCACCAACAGCATTAGTATGATCATGCCATACTGTTCTACCGAATACATGAACTGTGCTCCGCTTTCCGGGAGGATCCCGGCCAGTATTTTGGATCCGTCCAAAGGTGGTACGGGAATAAGGTTGAATACTGCCAGGACCAGATTAATATACACCAAAGGCATAAGCAGGGGGAGTGCCATTTCCACTCCCGGGCTGCCTTGATAGGGAATCAACGCTTTTATAAGCAGCATCCCCAGAAATGCCAGCAATACGTTCATACCTGGCCCTGCTAGGGAGACCAGCATCATACCCTTCTTATAACTTATGTTTTTAAAATTATAAGGGTTTACCTGAACCGGCTTGGCCCATCCGAATTTAAAAAAGAGCAGCATCAGAAACCCTATCCAATCAATATGGGGCAGGGGATTCAAGGTTAAACGTCCCTGATAATAAGGAGTGCGATCACCTAACCGGTCGGCTACCCACCCGTGGGCAAATTCATGAAAAGTCAACGCGACGAGAATGGCGGGCAGCCATATAAGCGTATCAATGAGCCACTGCATTTGCAAATCTCCCTTCCGCCATCCATTGCCTGACTGCATCCAGTTCGTCCTTACGGTTATTGATTACTCCGTCCAGTTTAAGCAAATAGAGTTCTGCCAATATAGACTTGAAATCCGGTCCGGCTTTGAGACCCATTTTTTTAAGGTCATGCCCGTTGATCTCAACCTTTACCTTTTCCTTCAAATCACAATATTGGACGACCCGGTCCCATACATTCTCCTGGCGTATATGCAGCAGCAGATACAACATATTTTCAGGCCCCAGATGGCTCAACATTTTATAAAGCTGGCTGGGACGCAGGTTGGGATCATTGCTGATCCTTTGGGCCAGCAGGGGTACGCAAGCCGAGTCCTCAATGCTGCGCTGGGCAGACCGGTCCAGGGGATACCGGCTGAGTACATCCGCCAGCTGGGGTTCAGTGAGTTTTGAAAATATCGCCTGAAGATAAACCAGCCAGGCCTGAATCTTGGGGCCGTAATATCTGTTTTCCCACCACCCGATAACAATCGGTATTCGTTTAAACGGTACTTTGGTCAGTTTCTCCAATTTTACTTCGGGTAAAATATATTTCCACACCCCGGTATCGGTCATTCTCTCCAGGGCGGACATAGGGTCCTTCTCACTCAGAATCAAGATAAGCTCCTGCATGATCCGCTTGTAGGATAATTTGCCCAGCATGCGCCGGTCGATGGCATCTTTGGCAAAACGCAAAGTATCGGGTTCAATTGTAAACCTGTATCTTTGCTCAAAACGAATCGCCCTAAGTATCCGGGTCGGGTCTTCCACAAAACTCAGGTTATACAGTATGCGAATATAACGGTTCTGGATGTCTTTACGTCCGCCGAAATAATCGATCAGATCCCCAAATTTATTGGGATTGAGGCACAAGGCCAGGGTGTTGATGGTGAAATCGCGCCGGTACATGTCCTCCCGGATAGATGATCTCTCCACCATGGGCAGGGCGGCAGGAAATTCATAATATTCGGTACGGGCGGTAGCCACATCTATCTTGGTACCTTCATTCAAAATAACCGAGGCCGTGGCAAACCGGTCGTGGATCCGGACTTTTCCTCCCAGCCGCTGCGCCAGGCGGGTCGCCAGCTCCCGGCCGTCCCCTTCAGCCACCAGATCCATATCAAAATTGGGTACGTTAAGCAATAAGTCCCGTACATAACCGCCTACACAATAAACGGTACTGTCTAATTCCTGCGCGATTGCACCGGCCTGCTGCAAGACGGCAAATATATCCTCAGGCAGCCGTTCCCGCATCAATTGCCGGAGATTTTCCGCCCCCCCGTCGCTGAAGGAATAGAGCAGTTCATGATCTTCGGGAGTGTCTTCACCGTGCAGAATACGTAAAATATCGGTGCGGGAAACAATTCCCACCAAACGCCCCTGATCAACCACCGGCAGCCTGCCTATATCATACTCTACCACCATCTTTTGGATCTCGTTGATAGACGTGTCGGGCGAAACCGTTATTACCTCGGTGGTCATAAATCCTTTGACCGGAGCATGCCCCAGTTCATGTACGATCGCTTTGTCAGCATCACGCCGGGAGATGACCCCCACCACTTTCTCCCCATCAACGACCGGCATACCGGTATGACCATACCTCAGCATGATACGCCCGGCTTCTTCCATGGTGCGGTATTGGGCTATGGTCTTAACCGGGGTCGACATTATATCCCGGGCCACCACGGCAGGACGAATCTTATCGGGAATATGGCTTAAAATAAGCTCCGCCACTTCTGCACAGCTTTTGCCCTTGACAACCGCCGCGGCCGCCTTCTCATGGCCTCTCCCGCCCAGGAAATGGAGCACCTCATTGACCCGCAGGTTATTCGTTCCACTTCTCGCTACCACATTTACCTTGCCTTGCATCAGGGCAATTACAAAAACCGCATCCGCCTCTTCCATGGAGAACAAACGATAGGCTACCATGTCCAGCCCCGGGATGAATTCGTTGCTGTCGCAGAGCGCCATTAGGATGTCAACATTATTTATCTTGTAATGCCGGGCAGTATCCAGCAGACTTTGCAGTATCTGACGCTGCGCGACGGAAAACGGCTGCTCCATGAAGTTGGCCACAACCTTCAGGTTGGCCTTGTAATTCAGGAGATGGGATACCGCCTGGGCATCCCTGGCGGTGGTGGAGGGAAACAACAGACTGCCGGTGTCCTCGTAAATACCCAGGGCCAGAATAGTGGCTTCAAATGGGCTGACCGCAATATCCCGGGCAACGATTTTTTCCACCATTACCGTGGTTAAAGCCCCGGTCTTATGAACCTCGTGAATACTGCCCACCAGATCATCCGCGGCCTGGGGATGATGATCATAAATATGATAATCCAGCGTTTTATTTTGAGCGAGTTCCTTCAACTGCCCCAAGCGCCCGGGGTTGGCGGTGTCAACCAAAATTACCCGGGTTACGTCCTTCAAATTTATCTCCTTGGGGGTTTTAATAAACAGGGAATCTTTGTACAAGCCCATAAACTGTTTGATCTTTTTGGATACGGTGCCGGGTATGACCATAAAGGCCGACGGGTAGAGCTTGCTTGCCCCTACCATACTGGCCAGTCCGTCAAAATCCAAAGCATTGTGCGCAGTAATTATTTCCACAGTCTATCTCCTAATCTATAATATCTGCATTATACCATACCTGCTGCAGACGCAGGTTTTGAGCTCCGGCCCCCCGCCGGCGGCCTTGCTAAAAAGCCCTCTCACTATCCACTAAAATAGTACAGGGCCCGTCATTCTCAATGTCCACCTGCATATCGGCGCCAAAAACGCCGGTCTCAATCTTTATGCCTTGGGCCCGGATATATTCAACACAATAATTGAACAGAGGCTCGGCCTTTTCCGGTAATTCCGCGGTGGAAAAACCGGGCCGCCGGCCTTTGCGCACATCCCCATATAAAGTAAACTGGCTGACCATTAAGATCTCACCTTGGACGTCCTGCAACGACCTGTTCATTTTGCCATTTTTATCTTCAAATATCCTCAAATTTACAATCTTGTCCATAAGGTAATTCCCGTCGGCAGCCGTGTCACCCTGCTTAATGCCCAGCAATACCATTAAACCGTGGTTTATACTGGATATTTCGCTTCCGGCAATCGACACCCGGCTGTGTTTGGTTCTTTGAACTACAGCGCGCAACTATGTTACCTCATTTCATTAATTTTTACCCGGCGTTCCCTGATCAGCCCCAGGGTTATCCCCGGGTGCATTAACCCTGCCCTTCAGCACTCTGATTTCATCCTCATATTTCTGGTTAAGCTTAAGCAGTTTGCGAACTTTTTGCCCGGTTTTCAAGGCGCGGTAGCTGTCGAGCAAGAATGTAAGCAGGGCCCCCGCGCAGACCGAAATAAGCATTACCACCGCCAGTGATATTTCCGAGGACCGCCAGCCCAGGAACTGTACCGCTACCGTGCTGTCATTCTGGGTTATAAAAACTATGATAGCGGCTATAAAAACCAGGGCTCCCAATAAATATGCTTTCATTATTTTTCTCCTATCAATAATTTTTATATAAGTAAACTTGTACCTATGGTAACATTTCTTACTCTGTAAAAGAACTCCTCCTGCTGCGTCCAATTTTTATCGCAACTGATTATTTTTTATGATAGAATAAAAAAACTATATTTGTTGAGGATAATATTTATCCAATCATCGTGCATATTAATTAAATAAAGCAGTTACAGTCAGGCTGCAAAGCCAGGCTCGATTGGGCAGCGGATTCCGCGGGACTTTAATCATTCACATTAAAGTTCCGCTTATCTATTTTTTGGGGGGTGTCTTGGCGTGGTTGCTTGGTTTAAAAACATATTCAACGATGAGAAGGCAAGAATAGCGGCGCTGTCAGTTTTGTCCAACACAATCCTGGTATTCCTAAAGCTGATTGCCGGTATTCTGACTGGTTCGGTCAGCATAATCTCTGAGGCAATCCATTCCGCTCTCGACCTGCTGGCAGCCATAATCGCTTTTGTATCGGTACGGATATCGGCCCGGCCTCCCGACAATGAACACCGCTACGGCCACGGCAAATTTGAAAACATATCCGGCACCGTCGAGGCTTTGCTGATATTCGTGGCTGCCATCTGGATTCTGGTTGAGGCTTACCAGAAGATTGTAAATGGGGGAGAGGTGCATACCCTGGGGATCGGGGTTGTGATAATGGGAATTGCCTCCCTAGCCAATTGGTTCATTTCCAACCTGCTGATGAAAACTGCCCGAAAAACTGAATCAGTAGCCCTGGAAGCGGATGCCATGCATTTGCGCACGGATGTCTTTACCTCAGTCGGAGTATTGGTTGGCCTGGGGATTATTGCCGTTACTAAAATTCAGATTTTGGACCCTATTATTGCCATTCTGGTAGCGTTGCTTATTACCAAGGCAGCCTGGGATATAACGGTAAAGTCTTTGGTTCCGCTGCTCGATGCCGCTCTGCCCAGTCATGAGGAAGAACAAATCAAGGAGGCTCTGGATCTGATTGGGCCGGAAGGTCTGGTTGGTTTTCATGAACTGCGGACCCGCCGGGCCGGTTCCGAACGCTATGTCGACATGCATTTGGTGGTTCCGCGGGATATGAGCATTGCCGAGGTACACACTCTTTGTGACTTGGTGGAAACAAAAATTAATGAGCGGTTGCCCATGGTCAGCGTACTGGTTCATGCCGAACCCTGTGAAGACGAGGACTGTTCGGAATGCAGCGGATGCCGTAAAATAAAGCGGCAGCCTACCGAGAACTAAAGGAGCTAATCTCCATATGTCCACACCGACTGAGATCCCCGCCAAACGAAAAACTCAGAATGTAGTGATTGCTGGCTTAGTCAGTTTATTTACCGATATTGCCAGTGAAATGATTGTCCCGGTTCTTCCCCTTTTTCTGGTTGGTTCGCTGCACGCCTCCACCGCCATGGTCGGTTTGATTGAAGGTGTGGCGGAGACCCCGCCAGTCTGCTAAAAATATTTCTAACCTTTGCTCTGGTTTACTTGGGTTTTGCTTATGCCCGGCATACCTGGCAGATTTGGCTTTTATTCATAATCTATGGCGTATACTGCGCTGCCACTGAAGGAATCCAACGGGCTCATGTGGCTGACACCATCCCGGCCGGCAAGCGAGGTACGGCCATGGGAACCTTCAATGCCCTTACTGGTCTGGCGGCACTGCCGGCCAGCGCTGTGGGGGGTTGGCTCTGGCAGGCCCAAGGCCCCGCCGCCACCTTCGCCTTCGGCAGCTTGATGGCTCTGATCGCCTGCATTCTGCTGCTGATTACCTGGAATCACAGCCCCAAAAAGAGCGGCAATAAAGCCTAAGGTTTTATTGCCGCTCTCACATCGTACTTGTTTATTGATTTACAGAAGCTGGGCCCCATTGATAATCAAAGCGAACTCACAATTTAAGAAGTCTGCCGCCCGGCGGCATAACAACATGCGGTCCAGGAATATTTCAAAATACTCCATAACCGGACATATACTGGTGTCAATGGTTAAATCCATGGTTATTATTCTACCCGGTCCTTTAACTTTCAGTATTGATTTTTCGACGGCATAGTTTACCCGGTCATGAATATCAAAGGTGGCTACATCTGTATTTCTCACCCGATTGCGATGCACGTGCGACTTGTCAGCTAAAATGAGAGCAGCCGAAATCGCATGAATGGGATGACCGCTCCCCTCATCATGATTGCCGATAGCAGATACTATGACGGATATTTCCTCCGGCTCCATCCCCATCCGGCTCAGTATTGCAATAGTCATCAGGGCGCCACTCTGGCTATGCCCCATGCGGTTAATTACATTACCCAGGTCATGCATATAGCCGGCTATCCCGGCAAGTTCCGCCAGGCGCTCACCATAACCCAGATCCAATAAGATTTTGCGGCTTAAACCGGCAACCAGCCCTACATGGACCAGGCCGTGATCGGTGTAGCCGATAGCGGCCAGGTGTTCATTACCCTTGATGATAAACGTCTCGATCAACTTGCTGGCTTTTATGGTATCAAGGGCGATCATTATTTATCCTCAACTTTATAAGCCACTGCTTTCTTAACAAACTCAAGCTCCACGTTGTCATTAACCTTAATTACAAACACATCATCCTTGACTTTGGCAATGTCGCCTCGCAACCCGCCGATGGTGACAACTTTATCCCCGCGCTTGAGATTGTCCAATACTGCCTTATGCTTTTTTTCCTGTCTTTTGCGAGGCAAAAGTACCAGCACCCAGAATATAACCAGGAAAAAGCCAAAATAGATGGCTATCGAAAGCCAGCCTTGTTGTTGCGCACCCATTGAATCCCTCCTTAATTTAGTATAACCTTATATATTTTCGCCAAGTTTTGAAAAATTCCTTTGTCAAAGCTTGTGTTAATAAGAAAAAAATTAGTATGGAAATGGTTTAAAACAGTTATTCAGTTGTTATGGTCATATTATCAGCATGGCGTCGCCATAACTGAAAAAACGGTACTGACGGACCACTGCATGTTGATAAGCGGTCATGGTATTTTCCAAACCGGCCAGGGCCGCTACCAGCATTATAAGTGAAGAACCGGGCAGATGAAAATTGGTAATCAACTTATCTATTGCCTTAATAGGATAACCCGGATAAATAAACTTATTAGTCTCGCCGGCCCGGCCGGTAAAACCGACTTTATCATTATATACTGTTTCCAGGGTCCGTACCACGGTAGTACCAACCGCTACAATATTGCGCCCCCGGCTTCTGGTCTCATTTAACAGAGCGGCGGTTTCCGCACTCAACTCATAATGTTCGTAATGCATCTGATGCTGCCGGATATCAGGGCTGCTTACCGGTCTAAAAGTACCCAGCCCCACATGCAGCGTTATAGGAGCCAGGTTGATCCCCCGGGCCTTAAGGTCCTGCAGCAGCTTTTCGGTGAAATGGAGCCCCGCGGTGGGCGCTGCCGCCGAACCGGCTTCCCGGGCATAAACGGTTTGATAACGTTCCTGGTCACCTGCTTCGTCCGGCCTGTTTATGTAAGGCGGCAAAGGCATATGCCCGGCCTCATTTATGAACTGCTCCACATCCGGACAATTATGAAATTTAATCAGCCGGCCTCCGTCCAGGTTCAATTCGGCAATTACCTCAGCCTCAACCCCAGCCTGTTCCCTAAACTTTACCCGGCTGCCGACCTTCATGCGGCGGGCTGGTTTAACCAGGGCCTCCCAGTTGCCATCCTTTTTACCCAGCAATAACAGCTCGATCCCGGCTCCGGTCTCTTTATAGGCATACAAACGGGCCGGTATTACCCGGGTATGATTAATAACCAGGGTATCCCCGGTTTCCAGATAGTCTGCCAGTTGGAAAAAAATCCGGTCTTCAATCCGGCCGGTCCGCCGGTCAAGTACCAGCAGTCGTGAACTGTCCCGGGGTTCAACCGGGTATTGGGCGATCAAACCGGGGGGAAGATCATAATTGTAGGTCTCCAGACTATATAAATCTTTATTTATGACAGGCATCAATTTTCTCCTATATTTACAGCGCCCGGGGGGACAGGTTGTCAAAAGAACCGTTCCCTTTACAAAATGCTCCCTTGCTTCCCGCAGCTCATTTCAATAGTTTGCGCACTTCCGGCGGGGCATAACGCTCCACTTCGCTGTATAAACAGCCGCAGTACTGCTGGCGGTACATGTTCATAGCCCGTGAGATTTCACCAGTTTCTTTGAATCCCACCCGAAAGTCACGATATAAAAAGGGCACCCCGTACTTTTCGCCGATAGCCTCGCCCAACTCCTTTATGGTGTCATGTTTTTGATGCTTGCTTACCAGCAGGGTAGTGCTGAAGCAGTCGAATTTGCCACGCTTGGCTATGTGCGCCGCCTGTTCCAGCCGCATGGTGTAACAGATAAAGCAACGCTGGCTTTCCCGGTAAGATATATTTTGAAAATAATCCCGGGGATTATATTTGGAGTCGTAAATGACCTGCAAATCAACCGCGGCGGCATACTTCTCCAGGGCCTGCCGGCGCTGCCGCCATTCAGTATAGGGATGGATATTGGGATTATAAAAATAACCGGTTACTTCCAGCCCCTCTTTTCGCAGGGCCGGCACCGGATAGCTGGCACAGGGCCCGCAGCATATATGTAATAATATTCTAGACATTGCCGGTCACTTCCATTATCAACTCTATTGGGCCTCATGGTCATCAAAAAGGCTCTTTTCCTCCGGGTGTGTTTTCGGCGGATAACCCAGCCACCGGTAGGCCTGCTCGGTGGCTACCCGACCCCGCGGGGTTTTGTTGATCAAGCCCAGTTTCAACAGATAAGGTTCGTATACATCGGTTAAAGTGTCGGTTTCTTCGGAGACACTGGCAGCCAGAGTCTCTAATCCCACCGGCCCGCCGCCGAATTTATTTATTATAGCATCCAGTATCATCCTGTCAACTGTATCCAGTCCGAAACCATCAATTTCCAACATCGCCAGCGCTTTTCCGGCCGTATCAGGGTCAATCCGGCCATCTCCCCGCACCAGGGCAAAATCCCGCACTCTCCTTAAAAGCCGATTGGCCACCCGGGGGGTCCCCCGGGAACAACGCGCAATTTCCCGGGCACCGGCGCTGTCAATGGCAATACCCAGGATGGATGCCGCCCGGACAATTATGCGATTCAGATCTTCTTCACTGTAAAAATCAAGCCGGCAGGTGATGCCAAAGCGGTCCCGCAAGGGAGAACTGAGCAAACCCGGGCGGGTGGTGGCCCCAATCAGGGTGAAAGGGGGCAGGTCAATCTGCAGAGTTCGCGCGGCCGGACCTTTACCGATTACGATGTCGATAATATAATCCTCCATGGCCGGATACATAATCTCTTCAATGCTCCGGTTCAGGCGGTGGATTTCATCAATAAACAATACGTCCCCGGCCTCCAGATTCGTGAGGATGGCCGCCAGATCACCGGGCCTTTCGATAGCGGGCCCCGAGGTCCGCCGAATGGAAGCCCCCATTTCATGGGACATAATTGTGGCCAGGGTGGTCTTGCCCAGTCCCGGGGGGCCGCTTAACAGAACATGATCCAGGCTCTCTCCCCTCTCCTGAGCCGCCGCTATAAACACCGCCAGGTTTTCTTTCACTTTGTCCTGACCTATATATTCAGCCAGCCGCAACGGGCGCAGCGAGCTGTCATTATAATCCTCTTCCCCCAAGGCATTGGCTGATACCAGGCGATTATCCTGCAAATCCAATTCCTCCTACTTTTTCATCTGCATAGCCTTGCGGCGCAGAACCTTTTTAATATTTTCCTCTACCCTGTCTCCCAGCCCGCCCTGGGATTTCATCTCCATAAGCACCGGAAACACCTCGCTGCGCTGGTAACCTAAAGTCTCCAGGGCTTCCAGCACCTCTTCCAGGCCGGACCGGTCTTCACCAGCCGGCAGTACTGCTACCGCCTTGTTGCCTACCTTGTCTTTGAGTTCAAACATCAGCCGCTGGGCGGTCTTCTTACCTATCCCCGGCACCGCCAGCAGCCGCTTCTCGTCGGCCAAGGCCACGGCTTGGTAAAAATCAGCCGGGCTCAGGGCCCCCAGTATATTCAATGCCCCCCGGGCGCCCATACCGGAAATGCCCAGCAGGATTTTGAACAATTCCAGTTCCTCCCGGTTCAAAAACCCATACAGCTTGAGATCATTATCCAGTACCTGCAGATAGGTATGAACCAGTAGGGGGGATCCGGTCGGGGGCAGCAAAGCTTGGGTGCGGCTGTGAATCTGTACCTCGTAGCCCAGACCGCCTGCCTCCAATATTAATGATTCCTGGCTCGATTGAAACAGTATTCCCCGCAGAAATGAAATCATGAGTACCTCCTGCCTGCCAGCATGCTGCCCAACCTATGGGAATGGAGATGACACAGGGCAATCGCCAGGGCATCAGCCGCATCGTCCGGTTTGGGGACCTTTTCCAGCTTCAGTATCTTCTGCACCATAATCTGCACCTGTTTTTTATCGGCATTGCCAAACCCGGTAACCGCCTGCTTTACCTGCAGGGGAGTATATTCGGCTATGGCGATCCCCCGCTCCGCCGGCGTCATTAGCAAGATCCCCCGGCATTGGGCTACGGTAATTACGGTTTTGGCATTTTTGTGATGAAACAGCTCTTCAACCGCTACCGCATCCGGTTGGTATTCGTCCAGGAGTTCATTGTATTCCCGGTATATTTTGGCCAGCCGGTGGGGCATCGAGAGGCTCGGGGAAGTTCGGATCACCCCGTAGCGGACCATAATTTCCCGGCCTTTTTCGTACTTTACCAGTCCATAGCCGGTAGTGGCTGTGCCCGGGTCCATTCCAAGAATCAGCATATCGCACCTCAGAAATAACTTTATAACCTTAATAATACTTCAAAAGCTGCAGGGGGGCTATTATTTATCCCAACAAAAAAAGGATAAGGTTCATCGTCGAGCCTTACCCTTTTTATATAAACCCGGCAGTTAACCGGGAGCCGGGTTAAAAGTATTCATCCAGGTTTTCCAGCGCATCATTGACCGCATCCTGGTTTTCAAACTCATATTTTCCCTGCTGGATGGCCTCCCTGATATTTTCGGGGAGGGTTGAGAAACGGATGGCCGTTACCCTTTGCAGGTTGTCATTTTGACTGTCGGGGCCAACATATACAGCCACCATATCCCGGTACTCTTTCAGCCGACATTTGGCCTTGTCCTCCGGGGTCCAGTCAGTTATGACCTGGTGAATAACCAACGCACCGTCTTTGAGGTTCAGGTTGAAGCCATTGGCAGTAGTGTATTTGCTGCGAATTTCATCCAGCGTGTAGCCAAGAATATCCGCCTTATTTTCAAAATCGGTTATGATTACCTTGGCTGAACGGGTATATTCTTTTTCAAAGATAATAGGGGTTTCAGGATCAATCCTCGGTTCCGCATCCAGGTTTTGAATGGCTGGTTTTTGAGTCTTGAGGCCGATAATATGCAGGGAATCACCCAGGAAATAATAGCCCGCGCCCAGTCCGGCCATTAATACTGCACCTATCAGTAAACCGATGACTTTTCTTTTCACTTTTATCACCTCTATCCCCTATTTTCACCACTTTTATAGTAATTTATACCTTCCTCCGGCATAAATTGGTAAAGCGGACTGACATTCTATTTTATCCGCCAGTATAAACATTGACATACCACATATTGTATTTATATAATTTAGCAATACCATATATCGCATCATTCTTGTAAGTTTCCTTGTATTGATTTTATTAAGAAAGTTGGAGGATCGTTTTGATTTTAGAGGAAAAGGCTCCGGTATCGTGGCCCAAAGTTAATTTGACTGCAACCGCTAGAACCGTTTTGGAAAAGCGATATTTAAAAAAGGTTAACGATCAGGTGATAGAAACACCTGAAGATATGTTTTACCGAGTAGCCAGGGTCATTGCCGATATTGAGCATCTGTACGGAAAAACAGCGCCAGAGATTAAAGAATTGACCCAAGAATATTATGAAATGATGGCCAATCTGGAGTTTATGCCCAACTCTCCTACGCTTATGAACGCGGGGAGAGATTTGGGCCAATTGAGTGCTTGTTTTGTTCTTCCCATAGAAGACAGTATGGAAGAAATTTTTGATGCCATCAAGTTTGCGGCCATAATCCATAAATCCGGTGGTGGAACTGGTTTCAGCTTCTCCCGCTTAAGGCCCAAAAACAGCAAAGTCCGTTCGACTGGTGGTGTAGCTTCAGGACCTGTGAGCTTTATGCAAGTGTTTAATGCAGCGACTGAGGCTGTAAAACAAGGCGGAACGAGACGTGGAGCCAATATGGGAATTCTAAGCATTGATCACCCAGATATTCTGGAGTTTATCCAATGCAAAGAAGATAATGATAAGATCACGAACTTTAATATCTCGGTAGGAATTACCAAAGAATTTATGAATATACTCCGCCTGCAGGGTACTTATGATCTAATCGACCCCCATACCAAAAAAGCAGTAGGCCAATTACCAGCAACAGATGTCTTTGACAAGATTGTTGATCACGCGTGGCGTAATGGAGAACCGGGAATAATTTTTCTGGATCGATTAAACGAAGACAATCCAACCCCGAATCTCGGCGCAATAGAAGCCACCAATCCCTGCGGGGAACAGCCTCTGCTGCCGAATGAAGCCTGCAATCTTGGTTCTATCAACTTGAAACGAATGGTGATGGAAAATGAAGGCAAAGCGGCGATTAATTGGGAACGATTATCCCAAATAACCAGGCTAAGCGTACGTTTCCTCGATGATGTGATCGATGCCAATAAATATCCTTTAGAAACAATTGATAAAATGGCCAAGGGAAATCGGAAGATTGGTCTGGGGGTGATGGGATTTGCGGATATGCTGATTCAATTGCAGATCCCGTATGCCTCGCAGGAAGCAGTTGATTGTGCCGAACAGGTCATACAATTCATTCAAAGTGAAGGACGATTGGAATCAGAACGATTGGCAAGTGAACGAGGAACCTTTGCTAATTACAAAGGTTCGACTTATGACGGCCAAAGGAAAATGCGCAATGCCACGATTACCACCATTGCACCGACCGGAACCATCTCTATGATATGCGGGGCTTCCAGCGGTATCGAGCCCATTTTTGCATTGGCCTATACCAAAAATGTCATGAATGGAACTTCCTTCGTTGAGGTAAACCCTTTGTTTGAAAGCTATGCCAAAGCCCATAATTTTTTCTCCTCTGGTTTGATGGAGAAGATCGCCGAGACAGGTTCGGTCCTTGGATTACCTGAAGTCCCGGATTGGATCCAAAAAATTTTCATCACGGCGCAGGAAATCGATGCGGAGTGGCATATTCGTATTCAAGCGGCTTTTCAGAAATATACTGATAATGCAGTATCGAAAACGATCAACTTAAGGAATGACGCAACCCGTGAGGATGTTGCGGCGGCCTACCTTTTAGCCTATAAATTAGGCTGTAAAGGGCTTACGGTATACCGCGACGGAAGTCGGGATGAGCAAGTGCTCTCGGTAGGAACAGGGCCGGTCGGCGAGAAACCAGAATGGGATCCTCAAAAACCGAGGGCTACCAACGCCATAACGCCCCGCCCCCGGCCATCGGTAACAGTAGGGGTTACGGAAAAGATCAAAATTGGATGCGGCAATTTATATGTGAGTGTTAATGCTGACGAGCATGGAATCTGTGAAATTTTCACCAATACGGGGCGTGCCGGAGGCTGCGCTTCGCAGTCTGAAGCGACGGCCAGGCTGATATCTATTGCACTGCGTTCCGGCCTCTCCGTCGATGCAATTATTGAGCAAATCCGCGGGATCCGTTGCCCTGCTTGTATTCGCCGGGAAGGGGTGAATGTGACTTCATGTCCGGATGCCATAGCGAAAGTAATCAGGAAATACATGGATATAGGGGCAAATGAACCGGGGCAGCCTGTTTCCGCATCTACGCCTGATAATGAATTGCAAGAGCTTGCTGCCACCCTGGACAAATTTTCGCATACAGTTGATAGATATATGCAAAACATTCCGGTAAATGAGCTCGCCAAAAAGGTAAAGACTGATTTGGCAGCCGGCCAAGCTTGTCCCGAGTGCGGCAGGCCGGTTAATCACGACAGCGGCTGTTTGATATGCCCGCACTGTGGCTTTTCCAGATGTGGATAATCCATAGATGATCTTGTTCTTTATTCAAATAACAGAGATTAAAACCCGACGCTCCTGGTGCAGTTGACAGGCGCGTCGGGTTCTAAATTCGTTCCCGGGAATTCTATATAGTTCTCACCTTATCATTCGCCTATGATTTTTATTAAAACCCGTTTATCCCGTTTACCGTCAAATTCGAAATAGAATATCTGCTCCCAGGTTCCAAAATCCAAGTTTCCTTCCGTAATCGCCGCCACAACCTCGCGCCCCATAATGGTGCGTTTCAAATGTGCATCAGCGTTGTCTTCGAAGCCGTTGTGGGCATACTGGTTGTATGGTTTTTCCGGCGCCAGCTTCTCCAGCCATTTTTCGTAATCACTGTGCAAGCCGCTTTCATCATCGTTTATAAACACGCTGGCGGTAATATTCATGGCGTTGACCAGCACCAGGCCCTCGCGGACGCCGCTTTCGTCAATTGCCTGCCGGACCTTCCCGGTTATGTTCTCCAAACCCCGCCGGGTCGGAAAATGAAAATGCAAGACCTTGCGATAAGATTTCATCTACCCACAATCCTCTCCTATTGTATTCTCTATCCGAATGCTACTTCTTGCCTTTTTCCCGGGCAATGCGCGTAAACTTCTCTTTGGGAGTCTTAGGCGGGACATACAGAACCGATCGCTGTGACAGGGACAAGGAACCATTGGGGCAGGAGGACGCGCACACCCCGCATCCCAGGCAAATCTCGTCATTAACCATCGGGATTTCCGTTTTATTTTCTACATCATGCATGGTTATAGCCGCAACCGGGCAGCTGTCGGCGCATATACCGCATCCCAGGCATTTTTCGAGGTCCAGTTCCGGAATAAAATTGCTGGGATGGGTGGAACTTAATCCGTATTGGTTAATACTGGTCAGTACCACACAGCAGCACCGGCAGCAGTGGCAGATATAGGTGGGGCGGTTCATGACATTGTCGCAGTTATGGACCAGTCCCAGTTCTTCGGCCTGGTCAAGGACCCTAAGCAGTTCGTCTACCGTGGCCGGCCGGCCCATCCCTCTCCTGATGATCCATTCGGCGGCATTGCCCAGTGAAGTACAGACCTCCAGGGGGGCATCGCAGGCCTTACCCAGATGAAGTGCCTTATGGCGGCAGGCACACAGGGAGAGCGATCCGCCGCCGGCCTCTTTTATAATCTCGCTGGCCCGCTCGTAAGTTAGAACCTCGGTTTCAACCGCCAGGGGTATCAGCTTCTCATAGGGTAAAACCCGCATCATTCTGGTTTTTACTCCGGCGAACTCCCGGCGGGTTTCCGGGTTTTGAAAATAGCTCTGAAAAAGCCCGGCCAATTCTTTCATATTCACGTCATCGCGCACGCGCATGAAGGTATACTCGAAAAACCCGATGACCATGGGAGCCAGCATATAATAAGAGGTATCCCTGCGCGGAAAATCAAGCAGCAGACCCTTGCCGGCCATGTTATCCAGCAGGGGTTTTAACTGTTCCAAGCTCATTCCCACCATACCCGCAATTTTATCGATGCTCATAGGCAGCAAAGGGAATTGGCTCCCCAGCCTGGCCTCGCTCTCCGTGTAGAGACGTTTAAGAATTTCCATCAAGGTGTCATTTATCGGCGCTCCCACCGGTTCTTTATTCAAGCGTTCAGCCAGCGCCCGGTAAACCTCATCCTTAGCCTGAATCAAGTGCCCCATTAAAGCTCTCCTTCAACATTGATTCAAATACTATACCAGTATCATAATTTACGATCCAGAAAATAACTACGCTCCCGCTAAAGCAGCAGGAGGCGTTAGATATATTAACCCCAAGGTTAGTGTAATGCACCATTGCATTACATAAGTTTATCCAGGATTTCGTCGGGGATGTTGAAGTTGGCATATACATCCTGCACGTCATCGTGGTCTTCCAGAGCATCAATGAGTTTTAATACCTTGGCGGCCATGGCCTCATCGGTTATATCCACAATATTGCCCGGCATCATTATGATGTCGGCCTCTTCTATTTTAACATCCTTCTCCAGGGCTTCTTTGACGGCTATAAAGTTTTCGGGAGCGGTGATAACCTCGATCTCTTCCTCGTCTTCCTTGACGTCCTCGGCACCGGCTTCAATAGCCTGGAGCATGAATTCATCCACATCCGTTTTCAGGTTCTCGCGATTTATGGTTATGGATCCCACCCGGTCAAACATATAGGCTACACAGCCGGTTTCACCCAGATTGCCGTTGTGTTTGGCAAACAGATGTCTTATATCGGCAGCGGTACGGTTGCGGTTGTCGGTTGCTATCGCCAGCATTACGGCTACTCCGCCGGGAGCATAACCTTCATAGGTCAGCTGCTCGATCACATCGCTTTCAACCTCACCGGTGCCCCTCTTAATCGCCCGCGCAATATTCTCATTGGGCATATTTATCGCCTTGGCGTTTTGTATAGCCAATTTCAGCTTGGAGTTGGTTTCAGGGTCTCCCCCCCCCGCGCGAGCCGCAATTATGATCTCCTTGGCCAGTCGGGTAAACTCTTTGCCTTTTTTTTCATCGGTCTTGGCTTTTTTATTCTTAATCGTCGACCATTTATTATGTCCTGACATATGCCTGCCTCCTTCGATAATGATTACCAGATACCAGGGATGAGCTTCTTGGTCCTTCCGGCATACTGGCTGTACTCCTGGCCAAAATACCGGGCCAGCAGTTCTTCTTCGACCTTTATCCTGTATACCAGGGCCGGTACGGTTGCAGCAAGTATCAGCAGCAAGGCGCCCCAGGAGTTAAAAACCATTGGAATAGCCAGAAAACTGAGCAGCGACCCCAGGTACAAAGGATGACGAATATTCTTGTAGGCTCCCGTAGTTATCAGCTGGTGGTTCTCATATACCGCCACCCGGGGATTGAAATATTTGCCCAGCGAGTTAAATCCCCACCAGCGAACCAAACAGGATACAGCAAATACGGCAAACCCGGCATAAACCACATTGGGCTCCAGAGCCTTGACGCGGGTCCAGTGCAGTCCTACAAAATCAATTGTAGCAAAAAACAGGGCGATCATGAAAGTCAGCTGTAGATAGATATAGGATTTTTTATCATCATCTTCGATTACATATTCGTCGGGATCCTTATAAATTAAGGCTTCAGCCACAGTTGTCCAGAACAGGTACAGCAGAAAAAAGGCGATTATTACATTGATATCGAAAGCCGGCAGCATTTCCCGGGCTTTGTAACCCACATAAACAAATATCCCCACGGCGATCAACATTCTCACCATTACGCCGCGTTTTCTTGAATTCATGTACTGTCCCCCCTAATTAAACCGTAATTGATGAATTATTTATAGATCAGCTGCAGTCCCCGGTAATGAATTAAGATTCAACAAAAACAGAATTAATCCTGCATTTATTTCTTCAGTTTAGGTAGGGACAATTTCGATGTCACCCCAGGCAGCCATACGGTCATACTTGACAGCCAATATCCCGGTAATTCCCTTTATAGTTTGTACATATTCGACCGCCCGTATGAGGTCTTCTTCCGTTTGAATACGATTGGCGGCACCGGTGGCGACCGCATCCGCCAGAGCAGCATCGGGGCCTTTAATGACCACCGCATCCGCCTTGCCCAGGCTTATGCTGGGACCCACGGTGCCGGAAGAGGTGCAGATACCCAACGGGCTTTCTTCCGCCCGCACCTTTAGGGCTATTTTATAACTGAATTTTGACTGCCCGGCAAATACTGAAATCAGACGGTCGCTCGACGAGTCCAGGTAGATATCGCCGCCGTTTTCTACGATTACATCCCTGACCCGGGTCCTGAGCTGCCGCCCCACCGCCTGGGCGAATGCTCCCGCCACAGCCGCCATGGGGCCTACTCCGGCTTTAAAAGCGGCCTGGGCCATAATAACGGCCAGAGGCGGCGCCCCCGGCAACAAGGTTACCGGTTCAAATGAAGTCCGGAATTCGGGCTGCATGATTATATAGCTTTCCAGCGCTCCTCTTAAGCTTCTGACCTCATTTTCACAAAAGGCGGGCAGGCTGCTGGTGTAGCTCGCCCGATCCACTCCAATAGCCAGGTCGGTCTCTTTCAAGCTCACCTGAAAATAATACAGGTCTTTCGCTTCATGCCGCGACCGGTAACTCCTTGTGACGTTGTTGAGGCCCGAATTATTATCCATGGCTAAACCCGAACCGCCTCCTTGATCTCAAAATGCAGGTTGATGGCGCGGGTGGGACAGCAGTCCAGACACATACCGCAGACCACGCACTTGGAGTTGTCGAAAGACACTTCCATCGAGTTGCGTTCAATACACAGAGCCTCAGTCGGGCAAAACGACGCACAGGCACCGCACTGAATGCATACCTCAGGCTGCCAGACTATCGTTTCGCTGAGTGGTTCAACCGCCACTCCCAGACTCTTGATGAAAGCCACCCCTTCCTCGTAGCTCTTTTTGTCACCCTCCAGCTCCAGAACCAGGAATCCTTCCTTCTGCGGATTTATGTCGGCTTTAATAATGTTGATAATCAGGTCGTAGTTCTTTACCAGTCGATATATAATAGGCTGCTCCGATTGGGCTGCCGAAAAATAACATACCAGTTTGTTTTTCATCCTTAATTTCTCCTCTCCCCGCCATTGGTGCGACCGTTTCGCTGCGGTATGGACTTGAATACGATATCGGCGTCAGCTGAAGGCAGGCTGGCAACCGGTTGGGTCAGCTCGAATTGGCCGTGCTGGATCCAATCTTTCAGTATGGCCGCAATCTTGCGGGCTCTGGGATAGCTGGACTGAGGCGTAGTTACAATTTCCCGGCCTTCAAATATTATTTTACCACTCTTCAGGTCTTTATAACTTACCAGGCCCAGATCCATCGGTTTGCAATAGGGATAACCCTCGCTGTAGTCCACAATGGGGCAGAAAAGATCCTCGTCCTTTACGGAGGCATAGTAGAGCATCTCCTCGTCCAGAATGGGAATCGGGATGCCCACCCCCACCGCCATGGTTGATCCATAGCCGATATAGCTGAGGCCTACTAGCCAGTTGGGATCCATCTGTTTTAGATCCCCGATCAGGGACAGGGTTCCCGCTCCGGTCTGCGGCACTCCGTTTTCTCCCCTGGTTACATTGGGATGGTGCTGGGTGCCGTTCCAGGCTACATAACCGATACCTCCCCCCAGGAAGACCCGGGTGCCGATTCCGATGGTGCGGTAATAGGGATCGTTGAGCAGAGGGCTGAGCTGTCCGGCGCTGGAATAGCTGGCATTGCCCACCCGGGGCTTCAATATGCCCATGTAGGTATATAGGATCCGGTCGCCCAGGTTGATAGCACAGTTGTAGTTCTGATAAGCATTGCGCGGGTTGAACAGGAAAGCGTCATTTACATCGTCCAAAGTTATAATGGTATCGACTTTCCGGTTCGGGTAGCAATCAGTGCCGTAAGCGACCGCTTCCAGCCTGATCTCTTTCCGGGCCACCAGGTCATGGATCACATGCCCGCCTCCGTAAGTAAAGCGGCCGGGGAACACCTTGTTCTCCGGGTCGTTTTCCGGCAGCTGGGCCGCCCCGATATAGGCATCGACCGCTGCTATTCCGCCATAAGCCTCCACCCCGTTCAGCCATACCTTTTTCATTTTTATCCTGGGGTTGGAATGCCCAAAGTTTATAAACGCCCCCGAGGAACACATGGGACCAAACGTTCCGGTGGTTACCACATCGATTTCCTGAGCCGCCTGGGTCAGGCCCTTTTCGGCAACGACGTCGATAACCTCCTCAGCCGTTACCACGACTGCTTCTCCCCGCCTGATCTTCTCGTTAATCTCTTCATAACTCTTCTTCACCGACATTTTGTCATCCTCCCTAGTTTATAAATAGGCTCATCAATTTCTGGGCCGTTTTTACTGCTGCGCGGGCATCCTCCGAGTAGGCGTCTGCGCCTATCATATCTGCATAATCTTGATTTACAACCGCTCCCCCCACCATAACCCGGGAACGCAGGCCCATTTTTTTAACCCCGTCTATTACTTCCTGCATGCGCGGCATGGTGGTGGTCATCAAAGCGCTTAAACCAATAATATCGGCATCCTCTTCCTGGGCCGCGGCCAGGATCTGGGCGGCCGGAACATCTTTGCCCAAGTCCACGATCCGAAAGCCGTAGTTTTCCAGCAATATGGACACGATATTTTTACCTATGTCGTGAATATCGCCCTCAACCGTAGCCATCACAATAACTCCCGCCTGCTGCCGGGCTTCCACCGACAGGCGCGGCTTCAAATAGACGAAGGCCTTCTTCATGGTCTCGGCGGCCATCATTAACTGCGGCAGGAAATATTGCTTTTGTTCATATAACACCCCGGCTTGCTCAATGCCCGGAATCAAAGCCTGATTGACAATATCCAGAGGAGGCATCTCTTCCTGCAGGGCCTGATCGATAAGGACGGTAATATAATCCCGGCCCCCCTCCAAGACCGCCTTCTGCAGCCTTTCCCGGACCGAATCAGGCGCCGGGAGGCTTGGGTTCACAGCTTCCGCAACCGGTGAAGACTTGTTTTTCTCCCATCCCTTTCCTTCTATTTGGTCAGGTATATTGCATTTTTCACAAATGGCATGCCTTGCCTGGGTGGGTGATGTTGCCACTCCCGCCTGGTAATCCTTGTATTCAGCTATATAGGCGGCACAATTGGCGTCTCTATTCATAATCACGGCCGCGGCCCTGGTTACATCCATCATTTTCTGGTCGAAGGGATTTACGATGGGCAGATCCAGCCCAACCGCCCAGGCCATGGCCAGGAAGGTCGAATTCAGCACTTCCCGGGCCGGGAGCCCATGGGATACATTGCTTATCCCCAAAACGGTTCCCACCTGCAACTCCTCTTTGACCCGGCGCAGAGTCCTCAAGGTTTCCATGACTTGTTCCTGTTCGGCGCTGGCGGTTTTCACCAGACAGTCGATAAATATGTCTTCGTCGCGGAGGCCATAGGCCTTGGCGGCCTCATATATTTTCTGCGCCACTTTTACCCGTTCCCCGGCGTGTAAAGGAATACCTTTCTCATCCAGGCACAGACCCAGAACCGCGGCTCCATATTTCCGGGCCAGGGGCAATATTGCTTCCAGGTGTTTGGCCTCTCCCGTAGTTGAATTGATCAAGGGGCGGCCCACAAAGCTTTTCAGTCCCGCTTCCACCGCCGCCGGATTGGTTGAATCAATCGACAGGGGGATATCCAGCGCGGACTGAATGGCCAGGATCGCCTGCCGCATCGCCAGGGGCTCGTCTATCCCCGGCACCCCCATATTGACATCGAGCATGGAGGCAATTGGGCCTTGTTGCTTAGCCTCATCCACCACCACCTGCATTTTGCCTTCTTTAATATCTTGCGCCAGTTTTTTGCGGGCGGTGGGATTGATTCGTTCGCCGATTATGGCCGGCGGATATTGTTCGCCGATGAAGAAATGACTGCTCCGGGCGGCAAAAGCAAAATATTTCCGGCCGCTGCGGCGGGCCGGCGGCAGTCTCTTCAGAACCGCAGCCATGGCCTGGATATGTTCGGGAGTGGTTCCACAGCAGCCGCCAATAATATTGGCTCCGGCTTCCCGGAGCCGCAGGGCGTATTCCGCCATCTCCTCAGGGCTGTCTGGAAAGACAGTCTCGCCGTCTACCAGACAGGGCAGCCCGGCGTTGGGTTCAACCGTCAGGTAGTTGCGGGTATATTGCGCCATAGTCTGGATGATGGGCAGGAGTTCCCGGGCCCCGCCTGAGCAATTGGCCCCCAGGGCCAAGGGCTGGAGCGCATCCAGGATGATCAGGGCGGTGACCGGATCAGTACCCATCATGGTTCTGCCGCCGGACTCGAAAGTCAGGTGGGCGATGACCGGCAGCCGGCTGCACTGACGGGCGGCAATAAGGGCGGCCCGCATCTCCCCAATGTCAGTCATGGTTTCAATCGCTATAAGATCGGCACCCGCCCTGTCCAAAGCGGTCACCTGGGTTTCAAACCCCCGGTATAAATCATCAAAAGTTACCTTGCCCATCGGTTCCAGCAGTTGCCCGGTAGGACCGACGCAGCCGGCTACCAGAGCCCGACCCTTGACCGCCTGCCGGGCCAGCCTCACGGCTTCGGCGTTAATCTCCTCCACCCGCGTCTCCAGGCCATATTCAGCCAGTTTAAAACCATTGCCGCCGAAGGTGTTGGTTTCAATAATATCAGCCCCGGCCTCCAGGTACTGCCGGTGAATCCCGGATAAGATATCTGGATGCTCCACCCCGAACAATTCCGGGCATTGCCCCGGCATCATGCCCTTTTGCTGGAGCATGGTCCCCATAGCTCCGTCCATAACCAGGATTCTTTCCCGCAACCAGGCTTGCAAGTCTCCAGACATACCATAACCACTCCTCTTAATGCATCAGATATAAAGAAAGCCCTCTTTGGAAAAAGAGGGCTGGCTTACTTTCTCCCTCTCATCTTCCAGGAATAAATCCTGCAGGATTTGGCACCGTACCGGAAAGTCGGTTGCCGGGTTTCATCGGGCCAGTCCCTCCACCTCTCTGGATAAGAGTCTTATATTTACTATGCTTTTTGTATAGTACCATTCTTTAACTATAGTGTCACCGTTTTTTTGCGCTGGCCGCCTTTTAGGATGAGCGACGGGATTACCCTTCCGTACGAGGCGGGGAAGCATCTTCAGAACTCGGCCCCGGGGGTTCCTGGTCTTTGACCACGGCGTCAAACTGATCGGCCATTTCGGCAATGGTTGTACCTTCAACTACCGGCATCGGCTTATTTTCAGGTTGAGCCGGGGTGTCGAAGCTGTCCATTGCTTCCTGAAATTCCCGTTTGTAACCGTTGGTAACCTTTTTAAACTCATTTATGCCTTTGCCGATTGATTTGGCCACTTCCGGCAATTTTCCCGGCCCCACAACAATTAGGGCAACCAGCAAAATTAATCCCAGTTCCCAAGGTCCGATATTAAACATAATAACCTCCCATTCACAAAAAAGATCAATGAGCGCTGGTACGAGTTGTACGCCCCAACACGGGCGTTATAGCGTCTTCCCTTCGCGTCTTGGGTGCATCGCAACCCGAGCGTTTTTACCAAACTCCGCCTCAGTCGGGAACGAACTCACTCCTGAAGCAACATCGGTTTACTCCCCACCTATAAAGAGGTGCCCTTAAGAGGAGTTTATAATTCAATTCGCGCTTGCCGCGAATTGCGCGCCAAAACGCGGGTGCAATAGCGCCTTCCTTACGCGTTTTGTGTGCATCGTGCCACGAGCACTTTATCAAACTCCTCCTCAGTCGGGAACGAACTCACTCCTGAGGAAACATCGGTTTATTCCCCACCTATAAAGAGGTGCCCTTAAAAGGAGTTTGATAAACTATGCTGCTACTATCTGCTATGATTGTACATTTATCGAAGTATAAATAGCAATGTATTTAGCTTACTTTTCTACCAATTCTGATTCGTTTCGGGAGAATTAATTAAAGTAATTAAGACAGGTCGATCCTAGGGGCAGGCAAGCCCCATATCCAGTCCGGGGTTGGGGCCGGTGGCGGCAACCGGACCGGAATAGGATAAACCAGATTGTGCAAATTTAAATATATTTGGTCGCAATCAGACCTTCAATAATCATATTGGCCATCTTCCCCTGAGTCACCTGATACCCGTTTTTTTCATAAAAATGAAGCAGCCTCGCCCTATGGTGATTCAGATCAACGGGTGACAACCAGCCTGTAATTTTATTGGCACCCTCTGACCTGGCTATTTCTTCAAGATATATCAGCAATTGCGTGCCTATACCCTGACCTATGATCTCATGTCTGAGGTCCCCAATCTTTATATATTTGGATTGATCGGCAACCACCAAATATTTCAGACATCGGTCGATTCGCTTGTGCGTTATGGCATAAATACAGCCGAGATTCTTCTCCATGGAGGTACAGTTTATCAGATATAAAGGATCTCCATTTTTCACTCTGGTCAGCTTTTCCCCCCGGTATTCCTTGCCTTTTTCTATTTTTAAACCTTCCCGGCGGTCCTGTACACGTGCAAGTCTGATATTATAAAAATAGCTGTCGATAAATCCCATAATCAACCTCTTTAAGAATCCAAAAGATCTGTAAAGGCTTGGCTTAACTGGCCGCTTTAACCTTAGCCGGTTCTTTCATGCTACGATAATATTCATTAATCAGCTCGTCCAGCATCCGGCTTTGCTCAATAACTTCCGGATCATTAAAGCCTCTTTTTAACCCCATTTCATTTAAATCCTGCCGAGCCTTTTCTATCTTGGTGATAGTATTATCCATCTGCGGACCCCCCTAATTATTTCCAGCAAAGCAATTTTATACTTGATTTAGCAAAAGCACAAACCATATTTTTCCATTTTGCATAAAAATATAAAAAATTTTTATAGAAATTTTATTACAACAGCTCTTAATTTTCTCATTCCGTCCATATATTTGCAGGAATATTTACATTTATTGGAGAATATTTAGTTCGAACAAATATTTGGAGTGAATGCTGGACATGTTGGCAATGGTAAATACCCTGGCCTTAACCGGAATAGAGGCCAAACCGGTTATGGTGGAAATCGATATCCAAAACGGGCTGCCGGCTTTTGAAATAGTGGGCTTGGCTTCCACGGCCATCAAAGAAGCCCGGGAGCGGGTAAGGGCGGCTATTAAAAATTCCGGATTCAAATTTCCCAACCGTAAAATCATCGTCAACCTGGCCCCGGCCGATTTCAAAAAGGAAGGCAGCCATTTTGACCTGGCTATAGCGGTGGGGATTTTGATAGCCAGCGGGCAGTTGGAAAATAATTTGCCGGCTTCGTATTTCCTGGCCGGAGAGCTGTCACTCAACGGTGCGGTTCGAGCCGTACCCGGAATTCTGCCTATGGCTTTGGAACTGGAAGCTGCAGCGGGTGAACCCCGTCTGGTAATTCCCGAGGAAAACTGTGCGGAAGCCGCTCTCGTGCGGGAAGTATCCTCTTATCAAGTCTCCCATTTGCATGATATCTGTAGATTTATCAGTGAGGCCCAGCCATTGAAACCAGTCATTTACACAGCAGATGGGGAGATTAATCTCCCCCCCATTGACGCCCCCGATTTTGCTGAAGTAAAAGGACAGGAAAATGCCAAACGCGCCTTGCAGATAGCTGCGGCCGGGCTCCACAACGTGCTTTTGATAGGGCCTCCCGGCGGCGGCAAAACCATGCTGGCCCGGCGCATGCCCGGCATCCTGCCGGAAATGACCCGGGAAGAGGTGCTGCAGACCACCCGTATATATTCAGTGGCTAATCTATTAAACGGTAACACCCCTTTGATAACCCAGCGGCCCTTCAGGACCCCGCACAAAAATGCCTCGACCGCCAGTATCGTTGGCGGGGGGCGCATTCCCAAACCCGGGGAGATAAGCCTGGCCCAGAATGGGGTACTGTTTCTGGATGAACTGCCGGAATTCAGCCGGGACGTACTGGAAGCCCTGCGGCAGCCTCTGGAGGACAAAATCGTAACCATTGCCCGTACCCAGGCTACCTACACCTACCCTGCCGATTTCAGTTTGATTTCCAGTTGTAATCCGTGTCCCTGTGGCAACTTTGGCTCCGAGCTGGAGTGCTCCTGCACTCCCCTGCAGATCCACAAATACCTGGGCAGAATCTCCGGTCCGCTGTTGGACCGAATGGATTTACATGTAGAGGTGCCAAGGATTCAATATGAACAATTGCAAGACCAAAGCCGGACTGAGAACTCGGCCAGCATACGCGCCAGAGTAAAACAGGCCCGGGAAATGCAAAGCCGGCGTTTTGCCGGAACCAAGATCACCTTAAATTCGCAGATGACCCCGGCCATGGTCAAGGCCTATTGTAAGTTGGATATGAAATCGGAGCAGATGTTGAAGCAGGCCTTTAACCGGTTTAACATGAGTGCCCGGGCTTATGACCGTATTCTGAAGGTAGCCCGCACTATCGCCGATCTGGAGGGCTCAGCCGACATCAAAGCCCAACATGTGGCCGAAGCTATTCAGTACCGCAGCCTGGACCGCAAGTACTGGAGGAATCTATAAATAATACCACTCAGTTTATAATTGATTAATGAAAGAGTCGAATGGATACTGTTGGAGGATCGGCAGATTCCTCCTTGAAATATTTAACCCCCACTCCGGCTTGCTCTTTTTATCTTTATACTCCCTATCCCGGAATAAATCGTTTGGTTTTTCCCATGCCTTAGAAGGAATAAGATAGAGATTAGGGGCCTTCCCGTCCTTATCAAACAACACAATAACTGCATATAGGTTATCTCTCAGTTCAAATTTGTCTTTTTGGATGAAGATATAAGAAGTATTGCTTAACCTCGCAGATTTAACCTGAACATCATAATAAACAGCATCATTTTTTCTCACGATCAAATCTATTCCTTTATCATCAATCTCTGCAGTAAATACATCAAAGCCAAACATAGTAAATTCCATCTTAACTAAAAACTCTGCATAACGGCCAATTTGCAGGTGAGTTAGAGCACTCCAATTATACCTCTGCATAAAATAATCACCTCAGATTATTATTTTTACGATAACCTATTAACGGCAAGGTTCCTTAGTAGTATTAAAGCTCACAGAGCTTTCCCAGTGCTCAAAATATTCATAAGGTTTGCTTATGTCATTTCTATACCCTAATTGCATGATCCTAGAATATTTTAACATAATATGGCATATTATGGCGACCAGTAGTAAAATAAACAAAGATATATATATTCAGCAAAACTGCTGACAATGAAGTAGTTTTCATGCGTTCAAGGTGGTTTACATATATAAACCGTGCCAGACATATAAGCTGTAAGTAGTATAGAGGTGATAACCTTTGAAACAGACAATAAACATAAGGTGGCAAGGGCCATACCATATAAATGGAATTTCATTATATTTTAAAGACTATTCACCATGTATTTATGCCATTTCTCGCAAATGGGGAAGTAAAGAAAATCTACTATACATAGGCCGGACCAGCCGTGATCTACGGCAGCGTATTAAAGAACATAATTGGCTGAATGAAGCCAAGGGTATTTTTATACGTCGTGGCACTATTGAGCTAAAGCCAAATCAAAAATGGTCAGATAAGCTCTTTCATGATATCGAGGCTCTCTTAATTACAACTCTCAAGCCACCTGAAAACACCCAAAACACGCAATTCTATTGTGGGCGGGATGGACTTGATATCAATAACTGCGGTCACCACGGTCCAATTAAAAAATATGTTAGTACTGATGATTTACCCTGGGGATAGAGAATTAGGGGATGATATACGTTGCTAAACCATTATATTCAAAAAACTGATAAAGTAATGGATTCAATTAAAGCAGATCCCGTTCTTAGTCAATGGGTTGATTTAACACTCAAATGCCCCGCGCCATATACTGGTTCGGAAGACATTAAACTTATCGTCCTTGGCCAGGATCCTACCATAAAAAATGCGGACAAACGTAAGGATATCAAAAAGGTACTAAATTTGGATTCTAAAAAGCAGCTAAGGACATACATAAACAACATATGCTCTGCTTTGGGAATGTCATTAGAAAACGTTTATGCAACTAACCTTGTTAAGAATTTCTTCCTTGAACCACCGGCCAAAAACATATCCCTTTTAAGATCTTTCGAAACTATATGGTCTGATGTCTTGAATTGGGAACTCATTCATTTCCCCGATGTTCCAATTATCAGTTTTGGTGAACCAGTAGTACAATGTATAGTGCAAAACGGATCACAAAAAGTACGAGACTATTGGGGTTACCAGGGCCAGGCAAAGCCTACTAAGTTTAGCCGCATTGAGCCCCATCAAAACAAGTTGGGAAGACGAATTTATCCCTTCCCTCATCAACCTAGCGCTTACAGGAAACCGTTTTATAAAAATAACTTAGATTCATACCTTGGGTATGTTTTAGCGCAGAAACACCAGATTTAAGATAAACACAATTCATCCGTCTACAATACGGTTGTTTGGATGCTGGGAATCATCACCATAGGAGGCGCTATTGCCTTGGCGTTTATCGGCAAATAATACCCGAGTCGGTAGTAGCTAGCTCTCGACTCTGCATCAGTAGGGGCACTGGCCGGGCTGCTGGCACCCGCGCCCGGTGGCAAGTAAGAATACCTTAAATAAGCTTCTGCTCCGGTTAGAGCTCAAATTTATTTTTTTCTACCACACGCACACAGGCATTTACCACATTTTCATCATAAAGCCGTCCGGCGTTGCCCCGGATCTCCGCCAAAGCTTTATCCAGGCCCAAAGCCGGACGGTAAGGGCGGTGAGAGGCCATGGCTTCCACCACATCAGCCACTGACAGGACCCGGGCCTCCAGCAGAATTTCATCTCCCTTAATCCCGCGCGGATAGCCGGATCCATCCATTCTTTCATGATGCTGGAGAATAATCTCGGCAATCGGGCCGTCGAAGGGAATACTTTTAACAATGTCGTAGCCTGCCGCCGGGTGAGTTTTTACAAAAAGCATTTCTATTTCCGTAAGCCTCCCGGTTTGGCTCAGGATATCCAGAGGAACAAAAAGCTTGCCGATATCATGGAGCGTTCCCGCAATCTTTATATCGTCGATCATCTTGGCCGACAGTCTCATCTCCCGGGCGATAGCACAGGCCAGCTCAGCTACCCGGTGTTGATGTCCGGCTGTATACTGATCCCTTTTTTCAGTGGTTACGGCCAGGGCGCTGACGGTGCCGCTAAAAATGGCTTCCAGCCTCTCGTGGCTTTTCTTTAAATCGTCCTCGGCTTCTTTACGCTCGGTTATATCCCGTACCGATTCAATCGCGCCTACTATCTGCCCCCGGGTATTATACAAAGGGGTCGCCCGGCCCCATAGAATCCTCTCTTTGCCCTTAAGCTTGCCGGTCTTGGTTTCGGTAGTCAGCACCTTGCCTTCCCGGTGAATATAGTCATATTCGCTTTCCACATGAATCCTGGGATCCACTATCATGTCAATCAATATAGGCCGGCGGTCCCCATAGAACGGCAAGGCATATATATAGTCGCCCCGCCCCACCATATCGGAAGCTGAAAAGCCGGTCATTTCCACCATTTCGCGGTTCCAATACAACACCCTGCCTTCCCGGTCGATAACCATGGTAGCATCAGGCAATGATTCAATCGTATCAGCCAGGCGTCGTTGCGATTCCCTCAATTCAGCTTCAGCCTTTTTACGTTCGGTAATGTCTTCAACCAGCAGAATACCGCCCACCAAACTTTCCTGCTGGCGCAGCGGCGACGTCCGGGCAATGACTATAAATTCCCGGCCGTCCCGGCTGCGGATCGGCAGTTCCCAACTCCGCTCCTTGCCTTCGTCCAGCCGGGAGCGCATCCGTTCCCGGATTCGCTTCTTATGACGATCTATAGCCAAATCGCTGATATTCATCTTTTTCAAAGCATCGTCGGGATAATCGACCAGGTCTCTGAACTTTTGGTTCATATAGACGATTTGTCCTTCCAGGTTATAAACACAGAATAAACCGTTGATTGAATCCAAAACCGGAGCTATCCGGCTTATATCTATTCCGGTATTCTCCCCAAAAGAGGGGGAGTTATGGCCGGGCCTTGCTTCTGACATTAGAAAATTCTCTCCTTAAAATAATTTGATTCAGAATTGTGAATTGGGGTGCCAGAATATCTTATTCATATTTATTTTATAGGATTTCCAATTGAAATTAAGAGGGGCGGTTCTATATCTTTTTGGCTTTAACGCGCGCATTGGCCGGCAGAGCAACACTGGCATCCTTGACAATTTGATCGCCTTCATTCAAACCGCCCGTAACCTCTATGTTTTTACTGTCCACCAATCCGGTGATTATGGGACGCACTGCGACCCGGCCATTGACAACCGCCATTACCTGCTTTTCGCCGCTGGCCGCGGTTATTACCGCTTCCCGGGGAATCAGCAAAACATTGTCATTGCTGGCGGTAATGATACTGACCCTGGTCTCATAACCCGGCTTTAAACTATCATAGTCATCCAGCTTGATTATAGTGGGAACCCGCCGCTGAATAACCCCCAAAGCTGACTGTTTTTCTTCAGCCTGGGGATAAATCTGGATTACCTCACCCTTGAGGACCTTGTCACCCAGGACCGGAGCAGTAATCTGAGCCGGCTGCCCTATCTTGACTTCGCCTAGATCATCACTTAATAAATCCACTTTTATCTCCAAATCAGAGGCCTGGGCAACCTGGGCCAGCAGGGCACCGTAGGCGACAACCTGTTCCTGCTGCACCGGCAGCTGCATCAAGGTGCCGTCGATAGGGCTGATTATCTGTAATTCATTCTCTTTCTGGGCGGAACTGGCCAGCAGACTCTTATAGTTGCCCACCTGTTCCCGAACTGATTGCAGAGCCTGTTGCTGGGCTTCCAGGCTGGCCTGGTTTTTATTCAGCCGGGAACGGGCAGCATCATATTCCACCTGGCTTATAGCCCCGGCATCATACAACTCCTGATTCCGGTCAAATTCGCTCTGGGCGTCTTGGAGATCCAATTGCCCTTGGGCTATGGCTGCTTCAGCTTCAGCGGCCGCTGCCTGCGCCTGACTCAATTGAATCTGCAACTGACTGGAACTCATGGCCAGATCACGGTTCTGCAGCACCATGATTACCTGCCCTTTTTGGATAGGCTGCCCGACCTTGACCGCTATACTGACAATCCGCCCTCCCTGGGTGGCATATACGTCAAATTTCTGGGCGGCCTGAACATACCCGGTGTCCACTACCGTATGTAAAATACTCCCCTGCGTGACTTTGAAGGTATCCACCTCGGTAGCCGCCGTACCTAAATAATATCCCAAACCGGCCAAGGCGATTGCCAGCAATATTATCCAATAATACTTTTTAAGCATGTATTAATCAACCTCCTCAACGAATCGGTATTCTTTAAAGTAGCTACCATATCCAGGTTTTTTTAGGCTTCTAACCGCAAAGCGATAGGCAACCATTAAATACTCATCACCACTCAATTCCTTCCGGTGGCAGCGGGTTCGGATTCTCGGTAACACTGGCAATCTCCCCGCTGCGCATTCTTACCACCCGGTCCCCCATAGCGCCGATAGCCGTATTATGAGTGATCAGAACAACGGTGCACCCGGTTTGCTCATTTATCTTCTTCAGTACTCCCAGAATCAATATTCCGGTTTGATAGTCCAGAGCTCCGGTGGGCTCGTCGCATAGAAGCAGCCGCGGATTCTTAACTACGGCACGGGCAATTGACACCCGCTGCTGTTCCCCGCCGCTCATTTGGGACGGAAAATGGTCCAGTCTTCCCTCCAGGCCCACCTCAACCAGGGTTCCTTCAATGGTCTGGGAATTTTTAACCAGATTGGCAGCCAGTTCCACATTTTCACGGGCGGTCAGATCCGGGATGAGGTTATAAAATTGAAATACAAAACCCACCTCATTACGGCGGTAGCTGGTCAGAACCGCCTCGCTGGCCTTGCTCATATTCTGGCCGTTGAAGATTACATCACCGCCGGTGGGTAAATCCATGCCCCCCATTATGTTTAACAGGGTGCTCTTGCCGGAACCGCTGGGGCCGAGAATTACGAGCATTTCCCCGGTATAAACCTCCAGGGAACTCTCCTTCAGAGCCTCTACCTTTACCTGTCCCATGTCATAGGTTTTACTAACCCGGTCCAGCTTCATCAATACACTGTGTTCCATCCTATGTATCTCCCTTGTCAGCAGGATTTATTGAAAACAAGGCAATTAATCGCTGTTTTTCAGGGTTGCGGCCAAATCCAGCTGCTTAATGCCTTTGAGGGCCACATGATGTGCCAGTCTTATAAAGATAATACCTCCAATGGCTGAAAATAAATAGGTTAAAGGATAAATAACCACCGGCAGAGTATATAAATCAGTACTCACCGATTGAACATAAGCCTGGGCAATCAAACGCCCCAAAGGCAGACCCAGGCCCACCCCTATCACGGTATGCAATAGGCTTTCCCGGCGCAGCAAAGAGGCGGCCTCGCCGGTGGTATAGCCAATAACTCTTAAACAGGCAATTTCCCGCTGCCGCTCCGCATAATTCATAACCGCCGAGTTATAAACAATGGCATACCCCAGGATTATGGCAAATAAAATCATCAATCCGATCGAATAAATCATACTTTCCAGATTTTTCTCGAAATTCTGCAATTCTTTCTGGCGGCTGATCACGGAGGTTACATTCAGCATTTTCCCGATTTCGTTTTCCACCGCCGCCAATTGGGCAGGTTCAACCTTGATCATGGCTCCCGATACCAGATTCCTCTCTTGCAGAACGGCGTTGGCCCGCTGCAAATCAATATACGAGCCGCCTCCGATCAACTGGCGTATTTCGCCGGCAATCTCGATATTATCATAATGGACCGGCCCCGTCGGCATTAGCGTTTCCACCTCTACCACCGCCCCCGGCTCAACCCCCAGTTTGGATGCGGTGCGCTGATTGATAAGCAAGCCCTCGGTTGGTATCCTGATGGGCTCCCCCTGGTCACTTTCCAGTTTTTTCATGGTAAGATCGGGGGGATAAGCGATCAGGACTTCATCCTCACTGCGGCTGCCATAATTCAATTTAACCGGCAACTCCAGAAATCCCTCAACCTTCTGTACTCCGTCAATTCGGCTTATATTCAGCAGTTCCTTCTCGGGCAGCACGGAATTGAAACGGATGGATAAATCATAAGACTGCCCTCCGTAAAAGTAGCGCTGCATTATGTAGTCCACCGCATCATTGGTAAAAAGAGCGATTACCAGCAGGGCCACGGCAAAAGCCACTCCCAGGATGGTAACCCCAAACCGTCCCCGGTTGCGGCTGATATTCCTCAGGGTCATCTTCCAGACCGGATTAAGCCGTTGCCATAACCAGACCCATTTTTCCAAAATAGTCTGGC
Source organism: Syntrophomonadaceae bacterium (assembly GCA_034927445.1). GTDB lineage: Bacteria > Bacillota > Syntrophomonadia > Syntrophomonadales > Syntrophomonadaceae > PHAA01. The sequence goes on along the minus strand of JAYFPZ010000034.1, from coordinate 61,124 downwards.
CGCTGCGGCGGGGGGGCTCAGGCCGCATAGCTTCAGCCGGTTTTATGTTTAAAACGCCCCTGGACGCACTGACCCCGGCAATAACCGCTACCGCCATACTCAATAGCAGACCGGAAATAATGGCTTGCAGATTATGTCCCCCGGTCAGCCCCGGCAGATTAAAATAGGCGGCATAGGTAGTCGCAATCGTACCCGAAAGCATATGTCCCAGCCAGGTACCCGCCAATGCTCCGAATAGGCTGACTATAACCGCATAAGAGCTGTAATGCAGCATGATTTGAGAGCTGTTATAGCCTATGGCTTTCATTATTCCGATTTGGGTCCGCTGGGCTCTAATCAGGCGCCGCAGGATTACAAATTGGATGGCGGCGGCAATGCCGAGAAAAATAGCAGGCAGGAAGATGGTTATGGATCGTAATTGATCCAATTCCCCCTGTAAAATGGCGTGGCTCATTTGATCACGCCGGGGATAAGAAGCCAGCAGGCCATAGGGCCGGAGGATGGATTTGACTTCCTCCACCACCTGGGTCTGGTCAGCCCCGGGGGTAAATTCAAGCAGAACCTGATTTATCTGACCGGGCATATTCAATATTTCCTGAGCCTGGCGGTTTTCCAGCATAAAAATGCCGAAGAGCATGGGATCAGGCAATATATCGGCGCTGTCTTTCATGGCATATATGAATTCCGGGCTGATGGCGGAACCGACCACGGTTAAGAATACCTCTTTACCATCAACCACTACCGTTACCTGATCCCCCCAGGCCAGATCATTGGCGGCCAGGAATTTGGGATCCAATACGACTTCGGGGCTGCCGCCCCGGTTGTCGGCGAAATACCGCCCTTCCACCAACGTCAGGCGGTTTAATTCCTTTTCCAGGGGCAGGCTGTAACTGACCACCCGAGCCGTCCCGCGGTCGCCGTTGGCCTTGATAATGGACAGATCACGCTGGGTTCTGCCGGTGATACTTTTTACCCCCGGGATCATTTGCAGCTGTTTTACAATTCCCTCGGGGGCTTTTACCACCTGAAAATATTGATCGGCAAAATTATTGTCCCGGTAGAATTGGTCGCGTGATTGACTCAGGACATAATAAGAGCTGCTCATGGCAATATAGACTATTACGCCTGCCATGACAACGGTGGACACGGCCAGGAACTGGCCCATATTGTGTTTAATATAACGCCATAGCTTTCTAGTTAATATGCCCATATTGATTCTGTCCTTTCGCAGCTACAAGCGTTTAATCAATACCGTTCAGTCATTTCGAGGCTGAGCCTCGACCGGGGTCGTAATTTTAACTTTATACCGGTTCAAATCTTCCAGGTAAAAAGGCAGAATAGATACTACTACATTGCGCTTGCTGAACATGGCGTTGGCGATAAACAAGCTGGTATTATTGTGAAGAATCGTGTGCCACCATTTGGGTACGAAAAACTGCGGTAAAAGCACGGTTATTATATCCCCGGGCTGGGAAGCATGTTCTTCCGAATCGATGTATTCTTTTAAGGGCCCCACTACTTCCCGGTAAGGAGACTGTTTTATAATTAAAGGGATGCCGCTGTTTAACATGGCCCACTTCTTTCTCAATTTATCGGCTTCCCCCTCATAGGTCTCGATATGAAAGGCTTCAACACTATCAGTCATCGTCCGGGCATAGCGCAGGGCCTTGACTACCATGGCATTAAGACTGTCAATGGGTACAATCACGTGATGGGAATAAGCCGGGATAAGCTGTATCTGGCTCAGGGTATCATTGGGAATATCCAATTGCCGGGCCACCGATTGATAATGAGCCTTGATTTTCAGCATTACCATGATAATCAGCGGTACTACTACCACTACTATCCAGGCTCCCTCAGTAAACTTGGTTACTCCTATAATAACCACGGCCGTAAATGTGGTCAAGGCTCCCAGGCCATTGACCAGAGCCCGGTATTGCCAGCCCGGAGATCTTTGACGGAACCAGTGGACGAGCATGCCGCTTTGGGAGAGGGTAAAGGAGGTAAAAACACCTACGGCATATAAGCCAATCAGCAGATGGGTATCGGCCTGAAAAATTATTACCAGGATAATGGCCATGATTCCCAGGCTCGTTATCCCGTTGGTATAATTCAGCCGGTGCCCCCGCAGCTTTAGCTGTCTGGGGGCGTAGCCATCCTGGGCTATTACGGACAAAAGGGTTGGAAATCCGGCAAAAGCAGTGTTGGCTGCCATCGCCAGAATTATCGCGGTTATCGCCTGAATGAAATAGAACATGCCGCCATGGCCAAAAACATCCAGGGTAATCTGAGCCAGTATGGTTTGGCGGTCATTGGGGAAAGCATGATAAAGGTTGACCAGGTAGGCAACTCCGCCAAAACAAATAATAATGGACAAGGTCAACAATATATAGACTATTTTAGCGTTCCTGGGGGCCGGGTCTTTAAAGTTAGGCACGGCGTCGCTTACCGCCTCAATCCCGGTAACCGCACTGCATCCGGAAGAGAAAGCCCTAAGCAGCAGAAATACGGTAACAGCCTGCGTCCCTAAGGTGATGGGTTCCCCCATCGGCGGCGGGGGAACATCAACCGCCCCACCGGCGGCATGTTTAATAACACCCACTACGACCAGGGCAATAATAGAAAATATAAAGGCATAAGTAGGTAAACTGAGTATCCGAGCTGATTCACGTATCCCCCTGACATTGGCAATTATCAGCAATATAATCAGCAATACGGCAATGCCGACCCGATGGGGATAGAGCAATGGCACGGCGGAAGTTATGGCGGCAGTACCGGCGCATATACTAACTGCCACCGTGAGAGTGTAGTCAACGGATAACGAAGCCCCGGCCACCAGGCCGGCCAGAGGACTCAAGTTCTCCTTGGCTACTATATAGGCTCCACCTCCATGGGGATAGGCGTCAACCACATGGCGGTAGGAAAAAGTCAGGACTATAAGCAAAATAATAATGACGACTGCCAGGCGCGGCATCCATATAAATGAAGCAACACCTATGACCGGCACCAACACCAGAAGTAATTCCTCCACTGCATACGCTACCGAAGAAATAGCATCACTTGAAAGTATAGGCATACCCCAGAATATGCTTAGCTTTTCCGCGCTCAAGCGGCTGGAAGCCATTTTCTGGCCAAATATCCAGCGAATAAATTGTCTTATCAAAACGGACCTAGCCTCCTATGTCTCAATTACCGTAATTTTTCAGCTTTATGGATATTTACAATTAACATCTATTATAATACCTGTATAACAGATGTAAACCAGTGAAATCTACATTGCCGGCGGAGAAATATAAAAATGGCGGTACATACAATATGAATTCAAAAACAGCCGTGTTTTTCGGCATATTTTTTCTATTATACGGGCTCTGCAGCTATTATGTAGGCCTGCGAGGGTATCAGGCCTTTACCATACTCTTCCCTTTCCACCGTGCTTCAATGTATTGGGCGGTAACCGTTCTTTTACTGACTTGGTCTCTTCCTTTAAGCCACTTAAACAGCCGTTACTTGCCCCCCAGCCTCAATCATGCGCTGAATTACATCAGTTCATATTGGCTGGCAGCCTTTTATTATCTCATCCTTATTTTTATTATAAGCGACCTGGCCCGGATGCTTATGCGCAGAACCGGAATCCTCCCGACCGGCCTCAGAGGAAATTATCATCTGGTGATTATGGGCATTCTCTTCACGGTGGCCCTTTTATTGATATATGGAACCTGGAACGCCCGCCATCCGGTGGTGCGCAACTACGAAGTCACTATCGCCAAGAAATCAAGTACCATGGATAGTATGCGGGTGGTGGTGGTATCGGATGTACATCTGGGATGGATAGTAGGTATTGATCGGCTGCAACAGATGGCCGGGCTTATTAATTCCCTGCACCCGGATCTGATCCTCCTGCCTGGAGATATTATCGATGAAGGCGTAGATCTGGCCACCGAGCAGGAAATGCCCGCAGTCCTGCAAACCTTGCAGCCCCGCCTGGGCACCTTCGCCGCCATGGGCAATCATGAATATATCAGCGGGAATGCCGAGGCAACCATAGATTTTCTGGACCGGGCCGGTATTAAAGTGCTGCGCGACCAGGCTGTCGAGATAGCCGACAGTTTTTATCTGGCCGGTCGTGATGATGCTTCCCGTCATCGTTTTTATGGTTCGGCAAGACTGGCGCTGTCCGAGGTTATTGCCGATGCTGACCTCAAGCGGCTGCCCCTGATTTTGATGGATCATGAGCCTTCTAATCTTAAGGAGCCGGAAAAAGCGGGAGTGGATCTCCAATTCTCCGGCCACACCCACCGGGGCCAAATGTTTCCCAACAACTATATTACCGCTGCGGTTTTCGAACAGGATTGGGGTTATTTACGCAAAAATAATTTTCAGCTTATCGTGTCCTGCGGATACGGTACCTGGGGCCCTCCCATCCGCATCGGCAATCATCCCGAAATATTAAACGTAACCGTCAAATTTGCCGACCCGCCGCTCCCAACCGCCCCCTAGGGAAGCCTGGACCGTATTTTATCCGCGCACCAGCGCGAGGTACTCCCGGCTCTGTTTTTCAATTTCTGCCGCCACCGCAGATTTTTCCGCAGTAAGATGTTCTACAGCATTATTTATGGTCTGAATCAGCTCCGGGTCAAACCCAGCCGGAACCTCATCCTCATCCAGCAGGGCAAGATTGCCGTCGCTGTCAATCCACACATCTACATACAGATCGCGCCACTCAATGCTGCGGGAAGTAATCCAGGTATTGCAGGCGATGTTAATGTAAAGCCCTATCGACCTGCCATCGGGTAAAACAAAGTGGTAAACGTTGTAATTTTTATCCCGCCAGAAATAGCCAAAGGAATAAGTCCCGGGCTGGATATGGATCTCAGGGACCGCATGATTCCAGGCCTTTTGAACTTTAAAATAGACAACCGCCCGGTCAGGAGGCTCCAACAAGCAAGCCTCGGTGGCGAATTCAATATGTTCCTCGGTCATACCTATATACTTTATTTCGGTTATCGGCAGCATGTACTTTTCCACCTTTGCATGGTTGGATCGTATCATTCAGATTCCAGCAGGGTTAAAATCTGTTGTTTTATTTCCTCCACGACCATACCGGACTGCACCTTAAGGTGCAGTTTGACCTGGGCCGGACGCGGAGACAGGACATAGATGCTGTCAGCCAGTAAAAGGGCTTCATCGATGTCATGGGTTACGAAAAGGACCGTAGGTTTATAACCGGCGCATATCTGTTTCAGCCATAGCTGCATTTTACGGCGGGTTATGGCATCCAGGCCGGCAAAAGGCTCATCCATAAGCATAATATCACTGGTAAAAAGATAGGTGCGCAAAAGGGCGGCCCGCTGCCTCATTCCCCCGGAAAGCTGCCGGGGATAATATTTTTCAAATCCATCGAGGCCGAAATCCTTGAGATAAGTCCGGGCCACGGCATGCGCCTCCTTCGGGGACATTCCTTTCAATAGCAGCGGTATGCAGACATTGTTGAGAATGTCCCGGGAAGGCAGCAAAAGGTCTTTTTGCTGCATATAACTGACCCGGCCGGTGCGTCCGGTCCAATCTTCGCCGCCGAGCTCGATTCTGCCATGATCAGGCTGCATAAGCCCTGCAATAATATTCAGCAAAGTGCTTTTGCCGCAGCCGCTGGGACCTAATATAATTGCAAACTCATGACAGTCCAGATTCAAGGAGATGCCGGACAGGGTGGCAACATTATCCAGAGTTTTGCTTACCTGACATACTTTAATCCCCGACAAAGTAGGGTCCCCCTATTTCGGTAAGAATTCGTTGGTGAAAGCCTTATCTGTTTCGATGTTTTTATCGATCAGCTGGTTGCTGAACATAAAATCAGCATAATTTTTCCAGACCTCGCTCTTCATCTCTCCCCAGCGACCGGCATCGGCCTGGTATTGCTGCGAAAGATAGGCCTGGCTGGCATTAACCAGATCTTTATTCAGTTCGGGCACGCTTTTAACTAAAATAGCCGCCGCCTGATCAGGATTCTTGATGGCATAGTCATAACCTTTGGCGGTAGCCCGCATGAACTTCTTGATTAATTCCGGATCTTGCGCTATTTTCGCCTCACTGGTGATGATTACCGGGGTGTAATAGTCAAATACCTTGTCTTCGTCTTTCAGATTTATATAGTTTAACTGCATGCCCTTAAGCTGAGCCTCAATACCGGTCCAGCCCTGATATATCCAGGAAAAATCAATGCCCTTCTCCATGCTGGCAAAAAAATCGGCCGAACCTATATTCACCATCTTAACCTTGCTGAAATCAGCGTCATACTTGGCCATTAACGCTTTCAGTACGGCTTCTTCGGAAGGAGCCCCCCATCCCCCGTAGGTCTTGCCTTCGAAATCTTTGGGGGTCTTGATATTTTTGCTTACGGGCGCTGCAAACCCGGAGGTATTGTGCTGGATAACCGCAGCGATGGCAACCGCCGGAATGTCCTGGGAGCGCGCGGTGGTGACCTCTTCCTGGTAGCTCACCCCAAAATCAGCGGTCCCGGCTGCAACCAACTGGGGATTGCCGCCTTCAGAAGGCTGAACAATGGCCACATCGAGCCCTTCATCGGCATAATAGCCCTGGTCCTGGGCTACATAGAACCCGGTGTGATTGGTGTTGGGAAACCAGTCCAGCATCAAGGTGACCTTGGCGGGAGCCGCCTCGGGAGTTTCGGACGATTGGGACGAACAGCCTGCCAGACTAAACATCAGTAAGCTAACCATCAATACGATACCCACTTTTCTCTTCATAATCAACACCCTTTCATTTTGATTATTACCCTTCAAATCCAATTGAGGGTAACCTCACCCCTTAACCAAGATCCAACTCTCTAAGCTTGGTTAGAATATCGTCAAAATCATTATAAGCATAGAAACTGATTCCCTTGTCTGCGCACAACCGGGCTAAACTGGCTTTGGCAAACACAATATCGGCATACTCGGCCGGACATAAATCCGAATAGCCGTCTCCGATATAAACCTTGGTATAGCCGGGCGGGGCCAAGTCTTCCATCAGCTCCTTCTTGCATACCCCGCATTTTTGACAGTCCTTGTCCCGATGCAGACACTCAATCCGCCAGCCCGGTCCATAATCCAGGTGATTGGCGTAATAAGGAATTTGCAAGCCAAACCGGTTTAAAATTTTTTCAATATAATTGTCGTACCCATCACTTAAAATCGAAATTGGATAATTCCACCGCCGGGCCCAGTCAATAAAATCCAAAAAACTTAAATCGATTTTCATGTCGGCAAAGAAAGTATCTAATTGCTCCGGGGTTACATCCATGAGATCCAGGGTAAGCTGGGCACATTCCTCCGTGGATAGGGACCCGGTTTCCCATTGGCGGTTTATTTCCTCCCATCCCTCCCGGGCAAATTGGGCTACCATGGAAGCGCAAACATCCCGCCGGGTAATCGTACCGTCAAAATCTATGAAAAAAGCTAATTTCCCGCTAATAAACCATCACCTCCATTCTACCCGGGCCTTTTGGATAATATCCGCCCCGCGCAGTTGATACAACTGGTCAAACAACCGGCTGCGGAAAGTTCCGGGATTGGGTCCGGAGGCCTGAGCCGCCTGTTCACCGGCAATATTAAAAGCCAGCAGGCCTGTTGCCACAGCCAGCCAGGTTTCTCCGGGCCTGGCGCCGATACATGCGGAGACTACCCCACCCACCATACATCCGGCTCCGGTTATGGAAGTAAATAGCGGCGACCCATTTTTAATCAGGGCCAGGTTTTGCTTGTTATCGGCTATCACATCGACGATTCCGGTGGCGGCAACCACGTTTTGCTCCTTTTCCGCCAGCATCACGCAGGCCGGTTCTAAACCTTCGCCGGCATCCAGGGAATCAACCCCCCGGACCTGGGCAGCGATTCCTGCCAGGCTTTTGATTTCGGCGCCATTCCCCTTAATGCAAGCTATCTTGCCATGTTCCCTAATCTTCTTTAATAGCTCTACTCGGTGAGCAATAACTCCGCAAGCCACCGGATCAACAATAATCGGTACCCCGGAGATGTCTGCGCCTTTTACCGCCTCCAGCATGGCGAGTTCCTGTTCACTGGTAAGAGTGCCCATATTCAAATAGAGAGCCTGGCTGATCCGGGCAAAATCTCCGGCTTCATCCGGAGACTCCACCATGGCCGGCGAAGCCCCGCCGGCCAGAATTATATTGGCCACATCATTGACGGTTACATAATTGGTGATGCAATGGACCAGTGGTCCTTTGACCCTTACCTCGTCCCATATTTCCGCACATTTATTCAACAATTGCTTAGACCTCCTGTAATCACATTATCTCCCAGTCGTCCTTCCGGCGGTTCCAGGGTATGAACAGCCATTCGGCCAGTTCTATGAGTTTTACCAGCAGCAGACTCAAGCCGGCAATTATAATGACCGCCGCCAGCACCCGGTCCACCCGGAAAGACTTTTGCGCTATCGTCATGAAATAGCCCAAACCTTGTTGAGCCCCCAGCCACTCTCCGATAACGGCCGCCATAATACTATAGGAGGCCGATATCTTCAGTCCTGAGAAAAAAACGGGCATCGCCGCCGGCAGTTTAACCATCTTGAAGACGGCCATTTTACCGGCGCCCATGGACCGAAACAGGTTTATCAAATCGGGATCCACCGAATTAAGCCCATTCAGCAAACTGATGACTATCGGGAAAAAACAAACCAATATGACCACCAGTATCTTGGGCAGGATTCCCCAGCCAAACCATATCAGGAACAGCGGGGCCAGCGTTATAATCGGCACCGTCTGAGATACTATGAGCAGCGGATACACCGCCTGATTCAGCCAGTAAAACTGATTGAGTACAAATGCCACCAGGAATGCCGTCCCTATGGCCAAGCCAAATCCCAGCATGGCTTCTTCCACGGTGCTGGTTGTATGCTTAGCCAGCAGCGGCAGGGTTTCTCCCAGGGTTTTCAGAATCTGCAGCGGGCCTGGCAAGATATAGGCAGGCAGATTATTTACTCTTACCAATACCTCCCAGAGCACCAGTAACAACAGACCATTGGCATAGGGGATTATTTTATTGACGATATTTACCGATCTTTTCATCAATAGTCACTCCAGCGGGTTTATAGTCAATCTTCACTACGGCTGCCACCCTGGGAACGCCGGCCTCTTTACATACTTCCAGCGACTTTTTAACCAGATCTAAAAGTGTGTCTATATCACCTTCAATAGTAGTTTCCATAGGCCCGACGACATATTTTAACCGCGCCCCCTGGATAATCTTGATTACTTTATCAACAACCTCGTATATCCTTTCTTCCTCTACCACCGGCAATATCTGCAGGCTTAAATTAGCTTCCGCCATAAATATACCCCCTAATTAAAGTCTTTTATCAAACTTAAATCCCATTCTCCCCCTGCTATATTATCAGGGTATTATCCTGAAGATACTCACCGGTCCGGTTGTCAAAGGCCTGATCGTGACCCGGGACGATGATATCCGGCAAACTGGCGATTATTCCGGCGTTTTGCTGAAACTGCCGGGCATTGTAATGAATTGCCGCCAGGGTGTCATTCCTCCATAGATCCCGATGATAAAGCGCATCCCCGGCCGCGGCCACCCGACGGGTTTGACCCTGGAACAGTACGACCCGGCTGTCAATCGAATGGCCGGGCGCCGGCAGCAGAGAAATCACTCCCGGCATCGCCGGCTGATCTTCAAAAAACTCGATCTGGACGGGATCCCCGACTAAATCAACGGCCGGATATTTATGCACCAGTCTTATAAGATGCCCGGCCAATTCATGGGTATCTTCTTTTATATACCGTCCCATAGCATTTAAAGCGGTTAGAGGATCATCGTTTTCCCTTAATATCCGGCTGAATTCAGCTTCAAATTCAAACTCCCGGCGGCTGATCAGGATGCGGGCGTTGGTAAAAAGCCGGTTGCCCCCTATATGATCCACATGCAGGTGCGTGTTGATAACCATCCTGAAATCAGCCGGAGTATAACCTAGCTGGTCCAACTCTTCCAGCAGGTCGGGATTGTCGGGAGATCCGGTATCAACCATAACCGGACCGTAACCGGGAACCTCCACAATAGTGGAACTTACCGGCACATCTTTTATTATCAGGTTATCGGTATCGGGTTTGACGGTGATGACAGTCGCAATTTGCAAAGGATTTCATCCTTTCGAAACAACTTATTGACATTTACATGACTTACCCAGATATTTATTGATCAAGTCTATGGCACAAAATTCTCCGCACATGGAACAGACATCCTGCTGAACGGGATTACGGTCCTTCCTGACCTGGCGGGCCCGCTGGGGGTCCAGGGCCAGTTCCATTTGCCGGTCCCAGTCCAAATCGCGGCGCGCTTCCGCCATGGCCAAATCGCGCGCCCAGGCGCCCGGGACTTGTTTGACGATATCCGCCGCATGGGCCGCTATGCGGGAAGCTATGGTTCCCTCCCTGACATCCTCGGCGGTAGGAAGCCCCAGGTGTTCGGAAGGAGTTACATAACACAAGAAATCCGCACCGGCTGCCGCCGCCAGCGTTCCCCCAATTGCCCCGGCAATGTGATCATAGCCGGCGGCCACATCTGTGACCAGCGGCCCCAGAACGTAAAAGGGAGCATCAAAGCACAAGCGCTTCTGCAGTTTGATATTGGCTTCGATTTGGTCATAGGGAACATGCCCCGGCCCTTCCACCATAACTTGAACCTGGGCGGCACGAGCTCTCTGGACCAGTTCCCCTAAAACCATCAGCTCCTCAATCTGGGCCCGGTCGGTGGCATCCGCCAGACAGCCGGGCCGGCATCCATCTCCCAGGCTCAGGGTAATATCGTGTTTTTTACATATTTCGAGCAGTCGGTCATATTGAGCATAAAGAGGATTTTCTTCCTGCCGGTGCAGCATCCATCCGGCCATCATGGCTCCCCCACGGCTGACGATACCCAGCAATCTGGGTTGGGTCTTCATTTTTTCAACAATATTGCGGGTCACCCCACAGTGAACGGTAATGAAATCCACCCCTTCCTCCGCCTGTTCCTCTATAACCTGGAAAAGCTCGTCCGCTTCCATATCCACTACCGCTCTTCCATCCTCGCGGGTCCTGACCGCGGCTTCATATACCGGCACCGTGCCAACCATTACCGGGCATCTTTTAAGGATTTCCCGGCGGCAGGCCTTGAGTTCACCCCCCGTGGAGAGATCCATAACGGCATCAGCCCCGGCGGATAGTGCCACTTCCATTTTTACCAGTTCATTTTTCCATTCGGGATAAACCTGAGAAGTACCAATGTTGGCATTTACCTTGGTGCTTAAGCCATATCCGACTCCGCCGGCCTGTAAACCTGCGTGATTATGGTTGCAGGGAATAACCACCAACCCCTGGGCTACTCTCTGACGAATGACTTCAGCGGGAATAGATTCAGTTAAAGCTACTTGTTCCATCTGGGGTGTAATTTCACCGAGTATTGCCTTTTCTAATTGCGTCATTTTAGTTCCCCCCGTATTAATTAATGTAGATATGGTTATATTATTGAACCTCTTACTTATGGCGTTATAAGTCCGGATTTAAAATTTTTCGGAAATCGTGCATTACCCTGACCGGATCGGCGGCACCCAATATGGAAGAAATAACCGCAACCCCGGCCGCGCCTGCTTTTATAAGGGGGCGGGTGTTGTCCGGGGTAATACCGCCAATGGCAATTACCGGCACAGATACGCTGGCTTTTATCGAGGCTATCAAGCCCGGACCACCGGCGTCATGCTTGCATTCCTTGCTGATTGTGGGATAGACGGGACCTACGCCCAGATAATCAGCCCCGTCGGCCACCGCCGCCAAAGCTTCAGTAATGCTGCCCGCAGATACTCCGATGATTTTCTCCGGTCCCAGCAACGCGCGAGCCATAGTCGGATTCAGGTCTTCCTGTCCGATATGCACGCCGTCCGCTCCGGATGCTGCCGCTACATCCACCCGGTCGTTGACTACAAACAGAGCCCCATACCGGCGGCATATCCGGGCCATCTCTGTGGCCGTGTCTACCAGGCGCCGGGTGTCCCAGTCCTTTTCCCGCAGCTGTATCAGCCTGGCCCCATTCATAACCGCCATTCTGGTCAGTTCCGCATAATCCTGTCCCGCACACAGGTTTCCCCCAATTATCAGGTTAAGCAACGGATAGTCGGGCAATTGCACCCGGCGTCCCCAATCACGAAATACCCCGGCCCGGGCTGCTAAAATATCCGGGTCATCCAACCTGCCCGGCAGAAACGCGGCCAGGTGGTTTATAGGGCTGCTGCCTCTTCCTACCCGATATGACCAGCGTAATCCGCTGGCCACGTATTTTTTCGCCATGCCCGCCGCGGTCCAGGGGGTAGCCCCTTTGGCTAAATAAGCGGTTAGGGCAGCCGAAAAGGAACAACCGGTTCCGTGCGTATTGCCGGTGTCGATAATCGGTCCCTGCAGCTGGTTGAATTCAAGCCCGTCATAGCAAAAATCAATTGATTGGCCTTCCTGTTGAATACCGGTGATGATTACGAAATCAGCGCCTAAATTATTGATTTCCCGGGCAGCCCGACGCAGATCATCGGTGCTTTCAATGTAGAAGCCGCATAAAGCCGAGGCCTCCTCCCGGTTGGGAGTAATAACCGTGGCACAGGGCACCAGTTTTTCCCGCATGACATCTATACCCTTGTAATTCAGGAGGGCATCCCCGCTGGTCGCGGCCATTACCGGATCTACCACCAGAGAAGGGCATTGGTTAAATTTAAACCTCCTGACTACGGTTTCGATAATATGCTCATCATATAACATCCCGGTCTTTATGGCATTGGCGCCGATATCAGCGAGAATCGCGTCAAGCTGTTCTTCCACCAGAGCTGCCGCTATGCCGACCGAGTCCGCAATCCCCAGCGTATTTTGAGCCGTAACGGCCGTAACCACACTGGTGCCATACACCCCCAGAGCGGCAAATGTCCTCAAATCAGCCTGGATGCCGGCTCCGCCTCCCGAGTCGGAGCCGGCAATAGTCAACGCCTTTTTAATGCTCATCTCTTCTTTACTTCCTTTCAATCATCGTTATTGTAACGATTACGCTGCAGTTATTGAGTCTGTTGTCGTGGAAGCCGAACCGTTCTGTTTGTTTCCTGTTGGGGAGGCCTCAGGGATAAGCCCTGAGGCCCCTTACTTCCACAACAGCTGACTTAGGGTAACACGGGTAACATGGGGACGGTTCTAGTGTTACATTGTCATTATTCCAAAAATGTAACACTAGAACCGTCCCCATGTTACGCGTCCCCGTGTTACACCTTTGTATAAGCAAAAAAGCCTTTTACCTCCAATGGGTAAAAGGCCAATGTGCGTGTTAATAAAGCAATTCCTACGCTGGCATTACCCAGATCAGGTTAACGGGTCAGATTGAAATCTTTCTCAGCCGAATTATTCAGCTCCCCGATGCACTCTTTGATTAAACTGTTATGAATGATACCTCAAGCCGGGATGATGATTTAACGCTTCCCCGCTTATTTATCATTATTAACTGTAAATCCTCAGTGTGCAAGTTCTAATTATCATAGGCGCGGCAATTCCCCCTTTTCACACTGCGGGCTATAAGGCTGCAGCATTCTTCGGTAAACTTGGTTTGCAGTCCTTTGCTTTGGGCATAGGCAACTGTAGCCTCATCCGGATAGGCTATACTGTTAACCCCGCAATCAACTGCCTGAATTTCTATTTTTCTTTTATATTGGCCGGGAGGCCGGGCACAACCCAGGCTCAGCGGCACATACGGGTTTGTCAGCCTGGCGGCGGCAATAATTTCGGCGGCTTCCTCAATAGCAGGAGGCTCTATTATCGCCATAGGAGTCCCACAGGCGGGAGTCAGTATGACCAAAATCACTGTCTCCGGATCGGCTTGGGCAATCATTTCCAACGCCCGCTTTTCCCCGCGGATTTTTCCATAATGCAGGCCAATAACTACATGGGGCGCAATGTTTAAATCAAACTCACGGCAACATAACATGGCCTGCAAATAATCATCCGGATGCCGGTCCAGATGGTAAACCTGACGAATCGTATCCTGGTCTCCGATAATATCGATCAATACCTGGTCCACATCAGCCTCGCTTAAGTTGGCGGCAGTTGCCCGGTCAATCAGGCCGCTGTGCACCAGAACTTTCAATCCGCTCTGGGAGGCATAAGCGATGGCATCAACGAAGGGCAGCAAGGGCACCTGCCCTCTGGAATCGGCCCCCCCGCTTACCAGTATCCCCCGGCAGCCCTGATCCAGCAATTGGTCCACCACCCGGCGCATCTCACCGGGAGTAGGCGCCCCGATCATGCTGTGCAGCAGTTTGCCGTCACAATGATCGCAGCGACAGGCACAGGCCTCACCGGTGATGCTCAGATTAACAAAAGAGTTGGCCTGGTTGGCATAGTACCGGGTTTCATAATGCTTGGCCCCCGGGGCCGCAAACCATATAGACGGATCGAAATTCTGCCTGACTTCCCAGGCTTTTTGCAAGGCATTTTCCCTGTCACTCATATACTGAATCACTCCCATATCTGGGGAAGGATAATCCCTATATCCTTGGACCCGGGAGGGTATGGATAATTACGCATCGGTTCGCTGGCCCGTTCATTGCCAAAAGGACGGTTGCAGGCCACTTCCCCGTCTGCCCCCGGGCAGCCTGAGGTCATGAAGGCCTTGCCGTTTTGGATGTAAGGAGTAATGTCCCGGCCGAAATCAGCAATCTTGCCATCGGGCGCAAAATGTATATCCTTGATATTAATTATGCCTTCGTTGATCAAATAGCGGGCCAGCTGCACCCGCCGGTATGCTCCCAGAGCCGGCGGCCGGCTGTCCTGCATCAGGCTGCCGCCTTCCGGATAAAAGGAGAATAAATGAGTCATCGCCCCCATCTGGTAAGCCCGGGATATGGCATTAACCATTTCCGCTTCAGTCTCTCCCAGGCCGACAATCAAATGGACTCCTGCCTGATAGGGACCAAAGACCTCTACCGCATCTGCCAGAGCATTCCAGAATTGATCCCAGTCGTGGGGGCCGCCCACCCCGGCACCCCTATGCCGGATAAATAACGCTTCGGTGGCGGCATCAATGGCAATTCCGACCCGATCAGCTCCCGCCGCCTTAAATCTGAGCATATCCTTTTTACCTTTCATGACGGTGGGGGCCAACAGTCCGCTGACTGGTAACTGGGTATTCGTGCGGACTTTATCAATAATGGTGCAGGTGTCATCCACCGCCCGGCCCTGGGTAATCATGGACACGCAGACCCTTTTAAAAGGGTGCTGACTGGTTTTAACCCGGTCCATGATCTCTTCCAGGGCATAAGTCGGCCATTTTACCCTGATAAAGGTCTTCTTGGTATCCTCCTGACGATTCCTGGCCAAACCGCAATAGCTACATGACGCCCCGCAGCCGCCATTATAGGTGAGCAAAAGGTTAAGGCATTTACACCTTGATTGCGGCATAAACCGGCCTTTCTCCAGCCCCAGGCATATGGCTCCGGCCAGGCTGGTTTGTACATATTGGGGACTTTCTTGGATGGTTGACATGCTGTTCCCTCCCCTGAAATCAAATCTGTATAAGTTATGTAAGTCCGCGCTGTCCGCGTCTATGGTGTTAATTAAAGCTAATCCAGGTTCTTTTGATTAGGTTTTCAAACTGTTCTGCGTCGCTGGTCCAATTGGCATCAAGGTCCTTGCGCTGCCGGGTGGCTCTATTCAGGAATCTGCCCAGGAATGACTGCCATTGCCGGGGATAGTCGGCCAGGAGGCTCAGGTCGTTTTTCTCTGCTGCCCGGGCCGCCAATTCTCCCGCCAATTGACCGGTTACAATGGCATTCATAATCCCTCCCCCGGTAACCGGGTGGGTATGCCCGCCGGCATCGCCGGCGAGGATCATGTTTCCCTC
Source organism: Syntrophomonadaceae bacterium (assembly GCA_034927445.1). Lineage (GTDB taxonomy): Bacteria > Bacillota > Syntrophomonadia > Syntrophomonadales > Syntrophomonadaceae > PHAA01. The sequence continues at coordinate 45,207 of JAYFPZ010000034.1, read as the reverse complement.
CTGAGTTCGGTCCAAGGGGCCTCCCGTCGGTATCAGCCCCCCGGTCTTGACAGCAGGAACGGTATTGGCAAGTTTACCCTGTTTTACCAGGCTGCGAGCAAATTCTTTGATTAAAAACGGTAATTCATCTTTATGTAAAAGGCTTATCCCGACTCCCACATTAGCCCTTGGGCCTTTGGGGAATACCCAGGCATAACCGCCGTCATATTCAGGTTTAAAATAAATATCGGTCGAGGTTTGATATCTGCTGAGAGGCAGATTGTATTGAAGCCCCACCATATATTTTGTGTTTTTGCTGTTCATCCAATTGCCAACGGTTGATCTCGGGCCGTCGGCACCAATTATTATTTTACATCTGATCTCTGCTTCTTCGTTGCCATTCCGCCTGACCATTAAACCTTGGTCGGTCTTGGCTACAGCCCTGGTTTCCGACCACAACTCGGCCCCGGCCTGTTGCGCACCTTCGGCCAGGCCACGGTCAAATACAGCTCGATTGAGCATATATCCCGGACCAGCCAGGGTGGAAGCCAGTTTATCATTTATAAAGGTTAACATGCTGTCTATCTTTTGTATAACCGCCCCTGGGGCCAGCGGCACGTATTTCTTAACCATTAAGGGGACGTATTCGGCGCACTGCACCGGAACACCAGGTTTACGGTGAGCATCGACCATGAGTACGCTGCTTCCCGCCCGGGATGCCGCCCGGGCCGCACTGGCTCCTGCAGGACCAGCGCCTACGACGACCACATCATAATCATGCTTGGGCACAGCGATCACCAGCCTTTTTCAACCGCCAGATATATGGCATGGTAAAAATCATCGGCCTCAACCCCGGGTATACTCACATTATGCTCCTTGAAAAATTGTCTTATCTTATTTAGAATATCAATCGACCGGCAGGAGGAGTTTTTCAAAACTGCTTCGAGATCCATAATGCTTCTCTCCGGATAAGCAAAAAAGTCGCCGGTAATAAATGCGCTCTTAATACACTGCCGGTTGCTGTCCATTCGCAGCGACACCCGGATTAAGCCTCCTTTGGTTTTGTACTCGGCAACTCTAAGATCATTAGCCTGGGGCAGAATTCTGGTGCCTTTTATCCAGGCTTCCGATTGAAAACGGGGTAATTCCTGTTCCAGTTGTTCCTGCTCGTAGGCGGTCAACCCGCCCGGTTCCAGATTTATGCCCAGAACTTCGGAAATGCCTGCTGCCAGTGCGGCTTTAATTTCTTCCATGGGCGGCAGGTACCCCAAGGCCTCTTTTAAGCAAATCACTCTCTGTTTAAAGGAATCAACTTGTTTATCTTCAAGTTTCTTAATCGGCAGCTTTAAGGCGTTAACCATGGTATCAACATCAAAGTCGGTCAATAGAGTGCCCTGGTACATAAAAGTATCGCCTATTTCGGTACCGCCGGTGCCCGAAATTTTGCGGCCGCCTACTTCGATATCGTTGGTCGGGCGAAACTTGGCCTGTACGCCCAGCCGTTCCAGCCCAGCCACCACACTTTCACACATGAGCCGGTACATATCTTCAAGTCTCCGGGGGATGCCGGGGGTATTCTTGGGGGCATACAGCTCCCAGCCCAGCTGCGATTCGTCCCAGTACAGATTACCTCCCCCGGTAATACGGCGGTTTATTTCTATACCATGTTCGGCGCAATATTTTTCTTCCACCTCCAGTTCGACCGCCTGATGATAACCGACCAGAACACAGTGCGGTGAGAACTGCAAATACCTAACGGTGTTAGGAATTAGATTTAAACTGCGTGCATTCAGGATTATTTTATCCAGAGCCATATTATGGGCTGCCGATATTGATCCCGTATCTAATAGCCGCCAGTTTTCGCTCATATTCCTATCCCTTCTCCTCTTCATTCTCTATCTGTTCCGCCACCCAACGGGCATATCGCTGATATGGCATCAAGGCTGCAACTTCCTCCGGATTGCTTATTTTTATTTTGTATATCCAGCCTTCCCCGTAGGCATCAGCGTTGACCTTGCGCGGATTGAGTTCAACTTCCTGATTGCTGTCCAGGATTGTACCTGATAGGGGGGCAGTTAAATTGCCCACCCATTTCCCGGATTCGATGGATCCGAATTTTTCTCCCTGCCGGAATGCTTCACCTGCCGGGAATAACTCCAGGTAGAGTATGTCTCCGGTATTGCTTTGACCATAGTCGGTCATACCAACCACCGCTTCCTCACCAATGATTTTGATCCAAAAATCATTGGTATCATATAAAAGATTTTCCGGTATAACATAATTTATTTCCGGCATTCTAACTCCTCCTAATTTACCACGGCCATTAACCGTAATTCCGTTCCAACAATTCTTCGCTCCACTCACAACCCAGGATATCGCGATGCAGTTGTTCTTCCAGCTCCGGTTGGCCCATAATTCTGATTTCCTCTACCCGGTCTGCACGCAATAGAATTACGGCACTGCTATCCGGCCCCATTTTTCTTTCTATTAAAAATACTCCCTCGGCGATTTTTATTTTGCGCTGCTTATATCTTCGCCCCGGCATTTGCAGCCAATTTTCCGAGCCCGACCGTATATACAGGGCTTGGGCTTCAGCAACCAATTCTTGATCCGGAGTCCTGGAATCGAATTCTCCCCATTGAGTTTTGAAACCCTCTACCAGGGCGGCGGCCAGCTCATCATGACCGACTTCGAAATCTGCCCAATCATCCAGCGTGGTCATATTGGCCCGCATCGACTCCCGTAAACAGTCTCTGAATATCTGGTGGGGCGCCCGCAGTATATTACTCATGGTGATGTAGTCAAAACCCAGCAACATATTGCCCACATAGGCTGTGCCGGCTCCAATATCTCCGCAGGCGTTGCCCGAGCATTTCCGGCCGGCGGCGGCTATATCCGCGGGGGGCTTAAGCTCGGCGGGAACACCGTATTTTTTGTAGGCGGAAACGGCCGGCTGTAAAAATTTTTCGTAGTAGCGCTGCCGTCGTAATGGCAGCTGGGGATTATCCCGCTTTAACACCAGTTGAAAGAAGATCTGCCGCTCATCCAGGTATACTACTCCCCCGCCGGTCTCCCGCCTGAATATAGGGATGCCCTGCGTCCTGCAGTAATCCTGATCGATTTCTTGATCCAGGTCGTCATGCAGACCCAGACAAACATAAGGTGAAGAAGGATGGCAGATTATCAACCCTTCGCGGCCAAGGCGGGCCAAGGCGTGATAAAAACATTGGGACTCCCACCAACTGACTGCTCCCAGGTTGTATAAATCCACCAGATTTCCTCCCTTAAAGCCAAATATTCCCCAGAACTCCCCCGTTAATGATCCCCTAGAATAACTCGTCCCCGCTCTTGAATTCGAGACCGGGATGGTTGTCGAAACGTACTGCGCCTACTGCCGCCTTATCGCCTACGGCTTTTTTAATTTCGGCGGTTCCAATTACGCCGAAACCGGCACAAAGCTCGATGGCGCCGACACCTTCAGCCACCAGTTCCCGGGCGGCTTTAACCCCCATGGCATAGTCTTTTACCCCAACCACGGTGAGTTCTACTACCGGGGTCTCGACTACTGCCCGATTTTTCTGATAGTCGGCCTCCGGGGCCACAAAAATGAAACCTGCCTTCAAACTTGCCATCTTATCCAACTCCCTTTATTTATTATCCTGCCGCTACAGGATCGGACTCAAAAATAATGGAGTAAACCGTTTCCTACATTGCTTCCAGGATCAGCTGGCTGATATCCATAACTCTTATGGGCAGTTGGGCTTTTTTGATAGTGGCTATCAGCATCTGTTCGCACTGCTGACAGGCGGAGACTACAATCGTCGCACCGGTCGCTTTTATCTCCTCGACCCTGAGTTCCGTAATTTTACCGGCCGTTTCCGGATCCACGCTCTGCAGGTTGCCGCCGCCGCCGCAGCACAGCGATGCCTTTCGATTATGGGCCAGCTCGACCAATTTGACTCCGGGGATGCTGTTGATAATTTCCCGGGGGGCGTCGTAGATACCGCTGTTCCTGCCCAAATCACAGGGATCGTGATAAGTGACCACTTCATCCAAATCGTTAAGCTCAATTTTGCCCGCTTTGATCAGTTCCGCCAGATACTCGGTGGTATGCATGACTTTGAGCTCGTATCCCGCCAGTGCTTCCTCACTGTCATGCTTCCACACGTGATAGCAGGAAGCGCAGCCGGTTATCAGGGTATGAATATCAAGTTCCTTGATTTTCTCGACGTTGTGTTTGATAAACTGCTCCGAATCTTCAACAAACCCGGTGCTTATCAAAGGAAAGCCGCAGCACCATTCCTCTCCGCCCATAGTGGTAAAATCAACCCCGGCCTCAGTCAGGATCTCCGCCACGGCCAGCGCTATTTCGGAGGCCTGGGGGAAGAAGGAGGACACACAGCCGACAAAATAAGCCACATCAGCTCCGGCACGAGGCTCGAGCTGCTCCGGATCATCCAGGTCCTGGGCCCATTCCAGCCGGTCTTCATTGTCAAAAGTCGTAATATTTTTATGGGCCAGCAGGTTGTCCCGGATGGCATCGTAAGCTTTGGGCTCCTTGCCCAGGGCGGCAATGCGCCGGCGCAGGTCCAGCCACAATTTGCGGGTGTCAATATCGGTTGAACACTCATTGGCACAGGCCCCGCAGAGGGTGCACTGGGACAGTCTTTTGACAAAATCGTCCGGGATCTCGGGATTCTGACCCTTGGAGAACAGCTCCCGGGCCATGCTGATCTTGCCGCGGGGAGCGGCCGATTCCCAACCGACTACCTTGTATATTGGGCAATCGCTGCGGCAGTAACCGCAACGAGCACAAATCAGAGCTTCTTTTTCCAGATTGATATATTGTCCTTTTGATTCTTGACTCATCGGTTACCACCCCTTTCCAAATACTTTTCTTACCCCGGCCAGGACATTCATGCCCAAAGCATAGTTGAAAGGATTCAACATTAGCGGGGCGCGATAAACCTTGCCCGGATTCATAATATTTTTGCGATCTATATTCTTTTTTCTGGTCCTGAGTTCTTCCAGTTTAGGAGCCTCATGAATACGCCCCACCATAGGCGAGTTCCACAGACCCACCCCATAGGGACAGCCTCCATGGCGATGACCAATATCCTGAAGTTTTTTTACCAGGCTTAAATTGATAATATATTTAATAGTCCTGGTTTCATCGGCATAGAAGGTGGTCATAACCGTGGCGTATTCAGGGGTCACCACGTGTCCGTAGGAGAACAGATTTAAATTATAGCTGCGGGACATTTTCTGCACATCATTCAGATATTGCGGAAGGTTCTTAATTGGCAGCCAAATTTCCGCTCCCAAAACTGACGGCCCGTTTCTTTTGAGTTTCATGGCTTTAAATTTTTCTTCCCATTCCAGTTCCGCTGTTTCTTCCGGAATCGGATTAACGGTCTTGCTGCCGGCGGCTAGCTGGTCGATAACGGCCTGAGCCTGTTTAAGCTCCTCTTCCGTACCCTCGTAGTCAACTCCAAGCAGGCAGCCGGTTTCCATATTAGCCGGTGAAATCCCCATGGCATGCATAACTTTCAAACAGGACTGGTCGGTAAAGTGCATGTTATAGGGAACAACCCCCGAATTGATAATAGCTTGCATAGTACTCAGCATTTTTTCGGCGTCAGGCAATTGGAGCAGAAAATGTTTCATCGGGTTTAGTTGGCGTACCTCTACTTCCAACTGGGTAATAATTCCTAAAGTACCTTCCGAGGCTACGTACCAATCCAGCGACGGAGCGGTTTCCCGGGTAAGAGTCATTATCTTGCCATCGGGTGCAACCACTTCGATGGAACGAACCTGGGAAAACAAGCTGCCATATTTCATGCTACCGATCCCATAGCCCATCATACAGAACCATCCGCCTATAGTTGCTGCCGGCGCGCTGCTGGGGAAGGATTTGGGCGCCAGGCCCCTGCCGTTAAGGTATTCATCGAGTTCGCTCCAGGTGGTTGCGGCCTTTACGGTTACAGTCATTTCTCCTGCGTCAACCTTGACTACCCCTTTAATAAGGTTAAGATCCATCAGTATGCCGCTTTTAACTGGAACTGAATCGAAATATACGGTGGAACCGCCTGCCCGCGGGGTTACCGGGACATCAGCGGCAAAAGCCTTTTTCATAATATCGGCGACTTCTTCGGCACTGTTCGGCCGCACCACTATTTCCGGCATAGTCTTGAACAGCGGATTGACGAGCAGAGCCGGTACCGGCGCCAGATCACGCGCATACAAAGACCTTTCAAAAATCGAATCGGTGGCACGTTCGCCATATTGATCTAATATTGTTTGGAAAATCTCCTTATTCACAGATCATCCCCCCTAAACTGGGCCTATTGAGCATGCTTGGTTATCTCCTCTTTGATAAACTCAATGGCCTTGTCGCCATGCAGCAGATTGGCTTCAACATCCGCCATATTGGCAGGCTCCATAACCGCTATCCATCCCTGTCCATAAGGATCATCATTCAAGGGTTTGGGTGATCCGGCCAGGTCCTTGTTGGCATCAACTACTTTTCCGGTTACAGGTACGGCGATCTTGCCGGCCCATTTGCCCGACTGCATGGAGCACAGGTTTTTACCCGCCTCCATATCTTTGCCGGCCCGGGGTACTCTGACAAAGGTTATTTCACCTGCCAGTTGCTGCATGAAATCTGTTATACCGATCCGGATCTGACTGCCCTCGATCTTTACCCAGGCGTGGTCGGTCGTATAATAGAGATCATCCGGCATTTCATATTTGTCCACTTTAGCCATAAATCTTAATCCCCTTTCCATTTATTTTCTTATCGTTGATACTAGACAGAGCACGAGCCGCATGATAAGAACTGCGCACCAGAGGCCCGGCATTGACCTCCAGGAAACCCATTTCATCACCCTTCTCTTTGAGTGCCGCAAAGGTATCGGGGTGGATATAGGCAACTATGGGATGATGGGCAGGCGAGGGGCTTAGGTACTGGCCCAGGGTAAGCATGTCACACCGAACTTCCCGCAGATCTTCCATAACCTCGACAACCTCTTGATAAGTTTCCCCCAACCCCAGCATCAGTCCTGATTTGGTTAATATACCTGTATTGCCGGCCCTTCTTAACAATTCCAGCGAACGTTCATATGTGGCCTGTGGTCTGACTGAAGGATAGAGGCGGGGAACAGTTTCCACATTATGATTGATAACATCCGGGCCTGCCTCGACCACCTTCTGCAAAGCATCAACTTTACCCTGAAAATCGGGAATAAGCACTTCAATAGTGGCCTCAGGTACAGCCCTGCGGATAGCCTTGATCGTTTCGGCAAAGTGTCCGCTTCCTCCATCAGCTAGATCATCCCTGGTAACAGAGGTTACTACCACATGCTTCAAACCCAGTTGGCGGGCAGTCAATGCCACAGCTTCAGGTTCACCGGGATCAACCTGCCGGGGGCGTCCATGTCCCACTGCGCAAAACCGGCAGTTGCGTGTGCAAGTATCTCCCAGGATCATAAAGGTACAGGTTTTGCTGGCAAAGCATTCCCCGATATTGGGACAGTCGGCACCCTCACACACCGTATGCAGGTGGCCGGCATCCAATAAATTCTTCATCCGGGTTAGACTCTCTTCACTGGGGACTTTAAGCGTTAACCATTCCGGTCGATTCATTCTGAACTCCCTCCAACATATTCCGTACATCTTCCATGGTAATATCTTCAAGTGCTAAATCAAAAACCAAACCCAGTTGACGGCGCATCTCCCGCCTGACCAGATTGAAATCCACCTTGCTTCCCAGCAGCTTGGCCATGGAGGTTACTCCCATGGTCGATATCCCGCAGGGAATAATTAAAGTGAAATGGTTTAAATCAGGGCAGACATTGAGCGATACCCCGTGCATGGTTACCCAGTGCTGCACCCCTATTCCTTCGGCCGCAATCTTGGCGGATTCAACCCATACTCCGGGATACTCCGGTTTACGCCCGGCAGTTATACCAAAGGCCGCCAAGGTTCTAATCAAGGTTTCTTCCATCCGATTGGCATATAAATGAACATCCCGGCCAAAACCATTCAGGTCCAGGATGGGGTAGCAGACCAGCTGTCCGGGCCCGTGGTAGGTAATGTCTCCCCCCCGGTCGGTTTCATATACCCTTATTCCCTGCTCCTCCAAGAACTGGGAGCTGACCAGGATATGGTCGAAGCCGCCGCGTCTCCCTACGGTAAAACAGGGATGATGCTCCAGGAAAATAACGATATCCCGGATGGCCCCAATCCTGCGAGCACGATTGAGATCCTGCTGTAATTTGAAGATCTTACCGTATTCTTCAGTGCCGAGTTCCAAACAGTATGCCGTCCTGGTCACATCATCATCCCCCGTTTTATTGAATTCTAGTCTTCAAATGCATCCAACGCATTCATAATTGTGGTAGACAGGTAAGCCATTGAAGGTGATCCGCCAAATGCAACCGCTACGGCCGCAGCCTCCAGAATTTCTTCCCGGCTGGCTCCTTCAGACAGCGCCTGTTTTACATGCAGGTTCATGCAGTATTCACAGCGGGTAAAGAGCGCGATCGCCAGACCAATGAGTTCTTTATACTTGCGTTCCAATTCGCCTTCAACATAGGCTGCCTGATCCATCTGCACAAAGGCAGCGTTCAGTTCGGGTGCTTCTTCTCCCACGGCAGCCATGCCGGAAAACAGGTCGCTTAATATTTCGTTAGGATCTTTTGCCATTATTAATTCCTCCTTTAAAATAGGGCTGAATTTTTAGAACAATTAAATAAATATTTTTTGCGGATTTTCAATTAATTTGATCAATACCGACAGCCATTCAGCCGCCGGAGCGCCGTCGATAATGCGGTGGTCGAAGGACAGGGACAACCCCATCATCGGCCGGATCACAACCTCGCCATTGACTGCTACGGGCTTGTCTATGGTTCTGCCTACACCCAAAATGGCTGATTCAGGCGGATTGATAATCGGGGTAAACCAGTCGACCGAACCATAACCGCCCAGGTTGGTTATCGTAAAGGTTGCACCGCTCATTTCATCGGGGTCGAGTTTATTTCTGCGGCCGCGTTTGGCCAGGTCGTTAATCTCGGCGTTTACTTCGGCCAGTTTCTTGCCGTTGGCATTACGGACTACCGGTACGATCAGGCCATCCGGTACGGCCACGGCCATGCCTATATTAATATCTTTGAGGGTTTTTACTTCATCGCCGTCCAAGGTCAGATTTACAATCGGATTGATTTCGATTGCTCTGGCTACCGCCTTGGTCAGGAGGGCGGTAACTGAAATTTTATCTTTGTCTTTGGCGCCTTCGTTGATGGTCCGGCGCAGGGCCAGTATACCCGACATATCAACACTTACATGCTGGGTAACCTTGGCGTTGGTGGTCCAACTGGACGCCATATTTTCACCAATGGCTTTGCGCATTCCCTCGTAAGGCTCAACCTTGATGGTGGGACGGTCATCGGCCGGGCCTACGCCGTTCTCAATGGCTTTTTCAACGTCTTCACGGGTAATCCGTCCCTCGGGGCCGGTACCTCTAATACGGGTATAATCAATTCCGTTTTCCTCAGCCAGTTTTCTGGCAGCCGGTGAAATCTTAACTTTGCCGCCGGGAGCAGGAGCTGTGGCTGCAGGGGCTGCATCGGTTGCCGGACCGGCAGCCAAAATCGCGGATATATCTTCGCCGGCTTCGCCAAGTACGCCCAATAATCCGCCAACCGGAAGTTTGTTTCCCTTTACCGCTACTATTTTCAGCAATGTACCGTCAGCCGGGGATTCAACTTTATTGGTAATCTTATCGGTCATCACCTCGACCAAAGCTTCTCCTTTTTTTACACTGTCGCCTTCTTTTTTAAGCCACTTGCCCATCGTGCCTGTCTTCATGGACAAGCCCAATTTTGGCATTATAATAGGTGTTGCCATTTAGTTTTCCTCCTTTAACCAGTTTAGATTTTTTAGAGCCTGTTCTCCTTGCGCATAACCTTTCATTACCGCCTGTCTTAATGCCTGCCGGGGTTCAACCACGCGAGGCCCGTCAAACGTAAGCCTGATCAAGACTTCCTCGCCCTCGCTGACTTCAACCTCTCTCTCGCCGTCAAGCGCTATTACAAAGGGTCCGTTTTTAATTGTTACTTCCTCGCCGATTTTCATAATTCTATAGCCGGCTATCGGAATCGGCCGGATCAAACCTGGCGCAATCGGTACAATTATATCGGTATGGCCGGGCCCAATATCTATAACCATACCCTTTTCGTCGGTAATGCTAATCGGATGTAGATTGCCTCCGATGGAAGATATCCCGATATTGTCGGGTTCGCCGCGGGTAATTACCACTTGCCGGATGCGTTCTTCATCCCAAATAGCCCGTGAGCCAATAAAAATATCTTTTAGCACTACCGCATCAATCAGGGCAATATCTATCGGAATTCCATTCTTCAGGATCACCAGCTTCTTGGTGGGGTGGACGGCGGGGAATTCAACCAGGCCTTGGGCGGTTACTCCCGCTGCCAAACCGGCTATGGTACCTTCCAGCATTTGCGGAAAAACATTGTTCGTACCTGTAGAAATAGGCACCAGAGGGACATCCCCGCAATGCTTGGCTACCATTCGGTTGGTTCCATCTCCGCCCAGGGTGATTATGCAGCTGATTCCCGCTTCATTCATTTTAAGAGCAGCAGTTGCTGAATCTGCCTGCGTTGCCGTCAACTCCATATCCGCTTCAACTATATTGAGTGGCAATTGATGACTCTTCGACAACCCATCCAGCGCCCGGGGAATAATTCCATAATAATCAGGCATATACATTACCTGGTCAACTCCCGTGGCAGCTAAAGCCAGCAAGCACCGTTTTACGATATTTATTTTCTCCTGGTTGTCAAAGCAAATACCATATGCCACCAGGCGCCGAATGTCTTTGCCGGATGCCGGATTGGCTATGATTCCCACTGAAGCCATGACGTTTCCTCCCTCCGGGATTAATTCATGCGGTGGACAGGATAATACCTGTCCACCGTACGCCTAAACTTAGAACAATGATTCTACCGCCTTGATAATTTTCTCGTCACTGGGGATAAAAGTACCTTCGAGTATAGGATTGAACGGAATCGGTACATCCGGAGGAGTTACTCTCTTGATCGGGGCATCCAGATAATCAAAGCCTTCTTCAGATACAATCGCCGCTATTTCACCGCCGAAGCCGCTGGTTTTGACCTCTTCATGAACGATAACCAGTTTTCCGGTCTTGGCAACAGATTTCAAAATCGCATCCTTATCCAGGGGTATCAGAGTGCGCGGATCGAGTACTTCGGCGTTAATACCTTTGGCTGCTAATGCTTCGGCAGCAGCCAGGGCTTTGTGAAGCATCCATGACCATGCTACAATAGTAACGTCGGAGCCTTCACGTTTGATATCCGCTTTTCCCAGCGGTACAATGTATTCGCCTTCCGGCACGTCTCCGGGGACACCCAGCAGCTGTTTATGCTCTATATACATTACCGGATTATTATCCTTTACGGCAGCCATCATCAAGCCTTTGGCATCGGCGGGGGTGGCGGGCATAACGGTCTTAACTCCGGGTATATGGGTGAACCAGGACTCTACACTCTGCGAATGCTGGGCTGCTGCTCCCAGCCCGGCTCCGCACGGTGTACGCAGAACCATGGGGACCTGGCACTTGCCACCATTCATATATCTCAATTTGGCTGCCTGATTAAATAATTCATCCATGCAGCATCCCATAAAGTCAACAAACATAATCTCCGCAATCGGTCTTAACCCGGCCAGCGCGGCACCTACCGCAGAACCGACAATGACAGCCTCACTTATAGGGGTGTTCATAACCCGTTTAGGCCCAAATTCATCATATAATCCGGCAGTTACCCCAAAACATCCTCCAAACTGGGCAACATCCTCACCTTGCAAATAGACGTTGGGATCATTCTGCATTGCTACCCGCATGCCATCTCTAATGGCTTCCATATAAGTCATTTGTTTCATTATTTTTCACCCTTCCTTAAATTAATTTGCAAAAACGTCGGTAAGAAGTTCCGCGGGATCCGGCTGAGGACTGGCTTCAGCAAATTTCATGGCTTCTTCGATTTCAGCATTGGCCGCCGCCTTAATCGTATCCAGTTCGGCCTGGGTGGCATATTTCAGTTTGATCAGATTCTTTTCCAATCTGGGAACCGGGTCTTTGGCCAGCCATTCTTCCTGGTCCTTGGGATCTTTGTAAGCTCCGGGATCGCCTTCAAAATGTCCCCGCCATCTCCAGCTCTTGCACTCGATCAAGGTCGGCCCGTCGCCTTTGCGAGCCCGGGCGATCGCAGCACCGGCAGCTTCGTATACGGCTACTACATCATTGCCGTCCACGGAAACTCCAGGGATGCCATAACCACTGGCGCGGTCGGAGATGTCAGTAACATTCTGATGATTTTCCTGGGAATTGGAAATGGCCCAGCCATTATTTTCACAAACAAAAACTACCGGCAGCTTCCAGGTAGAAGCCAGATTCAATGATTCATGGAAGGTTGCACGGTCGGAAGCACCGTCACCAAAGAAGGCTACGGCTACAGCGTCGGTGCCTTTATATTTACAGGCAAATCCAGCCCCGGTAGCAAGTGGCATACCAGCTCCTACTATACCATTGGCTCCGAGGATTCCCAGATCAGTATCGGCAATATGCATCGATCCGCCTTTACCTTTACAATATCCAGTGGTTCTGCCAAACAATTCTGCCATCATTATTTTGGTATCGCCGCCTTTAGCGATCAAATGCCCATGTCCGCGGTGGGTGCTGGCGATGTAGTCCTTGATTTCCAGGTTGGCACAAACGCCGGTGGCAATAGCTTCTTCACCCAGATACAGGTGGACAAAGCCTGGGATTTTCCCAGCCGCAAACAGCTCGACTGCTTTCGACTCAAAAGCTCTGATAGTAACCATTTTCTTGTACATATCTAGTAATTGTTCCTTTTTGAGATCCATTCAAGTTCCCTCCTTTTATTATTTGGGGTGACTACCAATGTAAGTGACGTGTTGTAAACAATTAGGAATGAGCTTGGTTTTGCCTAAGGAGTGTTAACCGGGCCCCCTTTCGTTCCTATTTACGGCTGCTTGTAGTTGGTTTTTAAGAAAAGGCAGTTTTATCGGTATCGACGTAAACCGTCAATGCAGCTACGGCAACCACAATGGTATCTCCTTGCCCCAGAGCTGGTATGTCTAAACCTCGCACCGACAAACCACCCGGAACCGCCTCTAGTTGAGTAGTACCGAAGGGCACCGCCTTTAAAACCTCATCGTGATCCAAATTTTCAGGATAAGGACAGGCTATTTTTACATGAATATGCATCTGATTGGGATCATTAATCCCTACAATATCAAACAGGCCGCAAAGACAGCTGTGGGATACTGCTTCTTTAATGGCCTTTTGGGCAGCTTTGGTTACATCTCCGCCGTGCAGGTCCGCCCCTGTCCCAATTTCAACAATATAACGCTGCAATTTCAATTTTTACCCTCCTTCCACGAATAGTATTAACTGACTGACAAAATATATCCATTTGAGATATATACTTGTTAATTTAATAGAGCAAGTATCGTGCCAACTTTGAAATAAAAAAAAATAATTTAATTTTGGCATCATAAACATCAACCGCAGCCTGGGAGGCAATGGCTAGAGTTTGACATAAAGCCCATAATATCGGTTTTATGCACTATTCGAAAGCTAAAATCCAGCGGAGCTCAATAATCATTTTTTTATGTTTTTTTATTGTTAATGTTTAACAATGTAACATCGATGTTACACATTTTAATGTAGCACCCCTGTTACAAACTGAAAGGTCTGCTGGTATATCCTGGCTTACCCCAATTGAAATAATTAACATCCTTGGTTTGGATTATTATTGGCATCGACCTTGCATATTATCAAGGTTATTCTGGCATTTGTTATGATTTTTATGATGAACATTTCATGGTTAGCCACAGCACCGGCCGCCTTTGCTGCAGCTGCAGTCTATTTTGGGATTGGTGATCCGATTAAAGCAGGAGTTCCTTTAATACTCGGTCTGTTATTCGGTATTGTTTCGGTTTGGATTCCCGGCTTATTTACAAAATCTGAACTTAACTAGGTTCTAGAGTGATTGGCCTGATATCACTCCCCAATCTGAAAAATCCAGTCAGCCGTGCAACCCACGAATGACTGGATTTTTTCCAAAATTCTTTATTGCCGATGCCTCCAATCTTCCAAGGCAAATAAATCCTTAAAAAAAGTTTGGCAGGCAGTTACTTAAAACTACCCGCCAAACCTTTGGAGCACACGGCTTACTTCACCTCATTTGCAGTTAGAAAAGGGATTTGGCCGCCGCAACTATAGCGTCGGTACTGGGTATATAGGCCTGCTCCAGTACCGGGCTGAAGGGAATCGGGGTATTAGGGGCGGCCACCCGCAGGACCGGGGCATTTAACAAGTCCAAGCCTTCTTCGGCTATAATAGCCGCAATCTCTGAACCAAATCCCATGGTTTTGCAGGATTCCTGAACAATAACAATTCTTCCGGTCTTACCTAAAGAAGCAAGAATGGCTTCCTTATCCAAAGGTACCAGAGTCCGGGGATCCAGGACTTCGGCATTTATTCCGGCTTTGGCCAATTCCTCGGCTGCCTCCAATGATTTTTGCACCATCCAGGACCAGGCCACGATGGTAATATCCGAACCTTTTCTCTTAATATCCGCTTTTCCCAACGGAATCGTATATTCCCCTTCGGGTACCTCTCCTGCAACCCCCAGTAATTGTTTGTGTTCATAATACATTACCGGATTATCGTCTCTAATGGCAGAGATCAGCAAACCTTTGGCATCGTAGGGGGTGGAAGGGATCACGGTGATTATGCCGGGGATATGGGTCAACAACGCTTCCAAACTTTGCGAGTGCTGAGCCGCGGCTCCCAAACCGGCGCCGTTGATAGTGACACATACCATGGGCACCCGGGCCTTGCCTCCGAACATATATCTGACTTTGGCAGCCTGGTTAGCCATCTCATCGAAACAGACCGTCATAAAATCGTCAAACATGACTTCAACCACCGGCCTCAATCCACAAGCTGCAGCTCCCAGGGCATGGCCGACTATAAAGTTTTCGCTTATGGGCGTATCCACGATCCGCTTGGGACCAAATTCGGCAAACAGACCGGTAGTAACCCCAAAACACCCTCCAAAAGGCCCTATATCTTCACCCGCCATATATACTTTGGGATCTCTCTTTAATTCGACCCGTAACCCGTCTCTAATTGCTTCCGCATATGTCATCTGCATACTATTCACCATCCTTCCTATAATTGCCGGTCATAAACATCGGTATACAACTCGCTGACATCCGGCCAGGGGCTCTCCTCCGCATACTTGACGGCAGCATCAATCAGGGCTTCGCTTTTGGCTTTCATAGCGTCCAGATCTGCCTGTGTTGCAAGTTTCTGGCGAATAAGCATATTGCCAAGTCTGAGAATGGGATCCTTTTTCAGCCATTCCTCCTGCTCCTTCGGATCTTTATAAATGGCAGGATCGCCTTCAAAGTGGCCATGCCATCTCCAGGTCTTGAACTCCAGCAAACTGGGGCCATCACCTCTGCGGGCCCTATTCACAGCTTCACGGGTGGCTTCATACACCGCGATCACGTCGTTGCCGTCCACCGTAACTCCGGGCATTCCATAGGCGGCGGCACGGTCCGAAATATTATCGGTAGCAAGATGTCCCTTTACCGGGTTGGAAAGACCAAACCCGTTATTTTCACAAATCCATACAATTGGCAGCTTCCATAGAGCGGCAACATTAAAGCTCTCATGGACGGGGCCGCGGTTGGATTGTCCATCCCCAAAAAGACAGAGGGTGATATCATTGGTTTCATTATATTTGCAGGCAAAGGCAGCACCGGCAGCAATGGCGTATCCTGCTCCCAGGATACCGTTAGCTCCCAGCAGTCCCATGTCTATATCCGCCAGATGCATGGATCCGCCTTTACCTTTACAGGTTCCAGTGGCCTTGCCGAATAGTTCGGCCATCATCTTGTTTATATCACCGCCCTTGGCGATCATTTCACCGTGGCTGCGATGATGCAATCCGCATTTATCGTTTTTGCCGACACAAGCAAAAACACCGGCGGCTATGGCTTCCTGCCCCAGACTTAAGTGAACAAATCCTGGAATCTTGCCTGCTGCAAATAATTCGCTGACCCTGGTTTCAAAAGCTCTGCAGGTCGACATGGTCTGGTAGAAATCGAGTAGCTGTTCCTTTGAAAGTTCCATTAAATATCCCTCCTTAATTTTCGGCAGTAGTTACCCACAGGAAATCTTGGTCCACCTCCTCAAAGGAAACACCGTTATTAAAATCAACTTTTGACTGGACTTCAACCAGACAGCTTACGCACTATAGCATTTAGAACAATCCTGGTCATCCGGTCAAAGTATTTTTCTACTGGACTTAATAAAGGTATTTCCCGAATGAATCCATATAAGATTACACTTGCACTATTTGTACCAAACTTTTTGGCAATTCTTATTAAATATGATTAAAATGCCTTCGTTAAAGGGAAATCCCCAATTTCGGCCCTGGTAATATTGCAGCCGGGTCTTGGGGTTCATAACGGACCGATATGCGTCAATGTTGTTGATCAAGTGTAACAATTGCGACACCCATATCACAGTGGTGTTACATGCTTTAGGCAGATTAATAGAAAGGGAGAACGAGTCCGGCTGGCTTTCCCTGGCGCTTTTGGACCAAATTGCCCGCCGTTTTATCAAATAAAATCTTAAGCGGAAGCAAATTTTCGATGAAATCTACAAATTTAGGCGATATGGCTAAATTATTCCGTGATTTTAAAAGGCAATCCGGGGGCGATACGCGTCACCAGGGTGGAACCGGTGCAACGATTGTCACGCATGTGTCATAGATCTGTTACACGCTTAGCAGCTTTGCCAGAACAATTATAAAAAAAGGGGGGACGATTGCGGTATGCTGCCTAAGGCTAAGGCAACAACATACCGCAATCGTCCCCCGGTTTAAAACGCTCTTACCAGTTAACCACCCTGGTTCTGATTGGTTCAAGTATTTCTGAAAATTTCTTGATGACCTTATTTTTGTTTGGATTAGGAAGCTGGTCCGGGTTTTTCTTGGCGGCTACTCTCAAGGTATCATGTTTGTTCAAACTAATTTGCAGGGCTTCGGTTTCACTCTTGATTTTCTCCTTGGGTCCAGGCTTCATCTTCGGTATCCTGGTACCGCCCTGACGCTTGCAGTCTACTCCCCAATAAACCATACAATACCCATAATGTACGCAGGAATTGCAGAATGCCATACCAGCTTCAGTTTTTATCATGCTACATCACCTCCTACATCCCAAAAAACTGTAGTATATCTGCATTTCGCTATTTTTTGGTCAATAAAAATCTGTAAGTTATGCCAATCGTCATGAGCTAAACGTCAAATCGGCTTAACCGGACGCCGCTATCTTGCTTTCGGCAGTCCTTAAAAAGCAAGTTGCCATCTTTCAAAATACTTGGGGGAAAGATGGCAACTGCACATGGTTAATCAGCTCAAACCATTTGCCCGAATAAATTTCGGGTAGTTTCATTGATTGTTTTCAACACCAGTCCAATACCGGTTATTGACCCCCAGTCGAATTCCATTTTTCATCCCAACCGCAAATATTATATATATGTATGGAAGCACGTTATCAGGTTTGACCACATTGTCTTCCTAAAGGTCCTTAGTCGATTTTGCGTTTCATTTTCACTTATTTTGTAGGTTTTGCAAATATCGTGCCAATTATTGTCGTCTTATGAAACCCGAGTATTAAAGGCATTCCTAAAAACGGTTGTCCCAACCGTGTAATGCCTGTGTCACATTGTTGGTGCAGTTGTTAGGTTTTATGACAAAGTAGGTACAGTCTGTTACACTTAAAAGTCGGTTTATTTTGTCAGAATTTAAATAAGACAACCCGGGGCGGTTTAAGATGTGAATCTGAGGTATGCGATTGAGTGGAAGTTGTATGCAGGGTAACGCTGTTGTTTCATTTAATTTGACGGAACAATAATTTTGAATCAATCGATTTTAATGGTAACCAGTCTGACTCGCCGTTCTTTTCAACCCCAGTACTGGCTGAAAAACTGCAAAGACATCATTATCAGGCAAACCTGTTTCAAATTCGCCCCGTCTGCCCATTGATAAAAATAATGCCTATCTCTATAGCAGGGCTGTCCCCCACCTATTTTATCAATGGTCCCGGCGCTAAAAGTCCAAATCCTCTCCAAATTTTGGCATCAATTTTAATATTCTATGTCATATTGGCGCATTTTTCGATAGATGGTATTGCGTGACACTCCCATCTCCCGGGCCACTTCACTGATATTGCCGCCGTGTCTCGCTAAAAGTTCCCTGATTTCCTGGCACTCTTGCTCGGCAATGATTTGTTTTCTTTTAGCCCGCTCCTCATAGATATTAATCGCTGCTGTCTGCTCCTTGTTTAACATCATTTCATTACTTCTAAGGATGCAGGGTGGCAGCCCTTCCAGCGTAATACGCCCCCCTTCGGCCATACTAATCAAACGTTCCACCACATTCTGAAGTTCCCGAACATTGCCGGGCCAATTATATTGCTGCAAATATTCCATAACCCGTTCATCTATGGCAACGATTTCGGTTCCCCATTCCCGGCCGATGATTTCTACGAAATGTTCGAAAAGATCAGGTATATCTTCAACATGGCTGCGCAACGGGGGCAAAGTAAGGGCAACTACATTTAATCTATAGTACAGATCCTGGCGGAAGGTTCCTTTTTCCACTTCCTCCAAAAGGTTCTTGTTGGTAGCGCAAATTACTCTAAAGTCAACGGGGATTACTTTGTCGTCACCAATACGATTGATCTTTTTGTCCTGAAGCACCCTTAACAAGGCTACCTGTTGTTCCAAAGGCATGTCCCCGATTTCATCCAGGAACAAGGTTCCCCCGGCCGCCAGTTCAAATTTTCCCGGCCGCCCGCCGCGTTTGGCGCCGGTAAAGGCACCATCGGCATATCCGAACAATTCACTGCCTATAAGCTCCCGGGGGATTGATCCGCAATTTACCGCTACAAACGGGCCTTTACGGCGTGCACTGCGATTGTGAATGGATTGAGCCAGAACTTCTTTGCCCGTACCGCTTTCGCCTTCCAAAAGGATATTGGAGCTGCCGCTGGCTGCCAGGGAGGCCAGGTGAACAACCTCAGTAATTACATTACTGTGGCCGATAAAATCTTTAAAATGAAATATGGCCTGGGCCCCGCTGAAGCGGTTGACCAGCTTTTGAACCTTCGCCATCGGTCGAACCAGAATTACAACCCCGGATAAAGAATTTTCATCATCGATAATCGGCATGCCTGAAGACATGCAGTGGATGCGGCCATCAGCGGAATCAATCAATATCTCGGCATCATAGAAGGGATCATGCAGTTTAAGGGTTTTAGCCAAGGCAGGCAAATTGCGCTGCAGTACCTCGTAAATAGATTTGCTTACCAAGTCGGAAGCGTTTTTTCCTAAAATTTTTTCCGCCATCGGATTCACCTGGGTAATCACGGCCTGATCATTGATTATAATGACCCCGTCCGACATGGTCTGGAATATTTCCGTCATCTTATTGTTGGCGGTTACCAATTCCCGATTTTTTTGCCTAATCCTGATTTGTTCGGTAATAGCCTCTACCGCGGCTACCACCATCCCCAGCGTATGAATATGGGTGGCGTCCAAAGGCCCGGACATATCCAAAATTCCTATGATTTGCCCGTCCAAATTTAAAATAGGCGAAGCCGAGCAAGTCCAAACCTGGTGTTTCAGGCAATAATGCTCAGCCCCTGAGGTCTGAATCGGTTTTTTCAAGACTGCCGCCGTACCAATGGCATTAGTGCCTACTGAGATTTCGCTCCAATCCGCTCCCTTAATAAAATAGAGGCCTTGCGCCTGTTCCAAGGTTTGTTTGTCTCCGAGCGTTTCCATTATATAGCCCCGTTCATCGGTCAGCATGACAATGAAACCGGAACCTTTCACAAATTCATACAATTTAAGCATGAAAGGCCGGGCTATATCTATAAGTTCTTTCTTGTTAGCCACTAATTCATCCAGCTCGGTCGAAGTAAGGTGCCGGTAGCAGGTGCCATCGTAAGCGTCAACCCCAGCTTCAAAGCATCTTTGCCATGAATCTGCAATCTCCTGATTTATTGAATGCATGCCCATCTTTCCATTATTGACAAAATACTGCCAGGCTAAATTTACTTCTGGCAGACGAGGTTGAGTACTATTGAACATATCCAATCCCCCCCGGTTTACAAACCACTACAAGTGTCAATAATTGTTGTCCTCATTATATTGTTACTCCCAAATAATCCTCAAGTATCAATCTTTGGGTTAATGCTAAGATCTGACCATCGATTATTATACGGCAATATTATTTGATAGGACTCCCGGTTTAGGTTAGGCATAAGCCATTTATGTACTACCCTTGCTCTGCTAAAATTCGCAGATTGTCAAACAGTTCCGCTACGGTAATAACGCCGACCCCACCGGGAACGGCGCTTGCAATCCGCGCCCTGGCACAAGCATCCGGGTGCACGTCTCCCTGCATTTTGCCATTTTCATCAAAATTAATACCCGCATCAATGATAACCCCATTGGCTTTGACCATGTCCGCAGTGATAAAGTGCATTCTTCCCATGGCCGCAATCACAATATCCGCATTGCCGGTTACCTGAGCCAAGTCGCGGGTATGAGTATGGCAAACCGTAACCGTTCCATTCTCAGTGGTCAGCATAACTGCCAGCGGCCCTCCCAGAATGCTGCTTCGGCCTATAATGGCAATCTTCTGCCCGTCAATATTGATTCCATGCTCTTTCAACATACGAATAACCGCTTTGGGGGTGGTAGGTTTTACTCCCGGTTCTTTGGTTAAAAGCTTCCCCAAATTAAAAGGATGAATCCCTTCCACGTCTTTACGATAATCCAGGGAATTAACGATTAAGTCGCCATTAATATGGGGCGGCAGAGGTTTCTGGATCATAATCCCGGTAACATCCGCAGCGGTGTTCAGTTCTGATATTTCGGCAAGAAGATCGGCCTCTTCAATATCTTCTGAAAAATTCAAAATTGTCACTTTAACCCCTATATCCCGGGCGAAATTTTTTATGCCATTGATGTATGCCGCCGAAGGCCCCTCATCGCCCACCTGGATAATCGTCATGTTCATCTTGTCTTTGACTGCAGTTGCTTTTAATTCTTCTTTTAATTTCTCCCTGATTTCTTTGCCATATATCAGCATCAGTTACCTCCCAGTAGTTTAAATATAATACATAATAACAAAATTATCGACAAAAGAGTTTATTCAATTTATTATCTGCCCCAGCCAAATAACCCCAACAAATTCTAAAACGCGGCGGGAAGATGGTTTATCCGGTGCCGGCCACCCTCGATAAATATGCCGATAACATCAAAGCGGATTTCCTGAAAAGATTGGGGGCAGGTCTCGAGGTAATCGAGGGCGACTTTTTGTATATGTTGTTTTTTCGTCTTGGTGATGGCTTCTTCCGGCGAGCCGTAACTGGCGGTAGTTCGAGTCTTAACCTCTACAAAAGCGATGATATGGGCCCGGGCGCAGATGATATCGATTTCTCCATGACGGCTGCGAAAGTTGCGCTGCAGAATTTTGTACCCCTGTTTTTGAAGAAATTGGACGGCCAGATTTTCACCCTGGGTGCCCAATTCAATTCTGCCGTTCTTCATTATATTTTCTCCTAAGCGTAAGTTCGATATTGGACCGGGCATGATTTGCGTTTACCCTGAGACCAATGCTGTGGCCCAATATAGAGTTTCAAAACTTGGCAGCAGGTATATTCTCTGTAATTGCTTCCAGCTTCGTAATTAATATAGCAGACTTTAGTCAGCAGGATGAGTCATTCGTATGTAGTGGTTAAGATCGGTTAAAGTCATATCGTCCGCGTCTGTTTTCAATCGAAGAGCCCCGGCTGCATGGACTTGGCATTTGCCAGCATGGTTTTCAACGGTTCAAAAGTGCTGCGGTGAATAGGGGAAGGCCCATACTTTTCCAAGGCGATTAAATGTTCCCGGGTTGCATAGCCTTTATGCTTGGCCAAACCGTAACCGGGAAAAATACTATCATAATTATACATGATATGGTCCCGCTCCACCTTGGCAATAATGGATGCGCAGGCAATTGATATACTAAGGGAGTCGCCTTTGATAATAGGATATTGCCTAATATCCAAGTCAGGAATACTGACCGCATCAACCAGGATAAAATCCGGTCGGGGGGTGAGTTCGCATACCGCTGTTCGCATCGCCTCCTTGGTAGCCTGCAATATATTGCGCCGATCAATCCGGCGGGAAGAAATTACCGTTATAGACCAGGCCAGCGCTTGTTGCTTTATTTTCTCAGCCATTTGCAGACGTTTTTTCTCGCTGACTAATTTGGAATCGTTAACCCCCGGGAGAAAAAAATCGGGCGGAAGAATAACCGCTGCCGCTACCACCGGCCCCGCAATCGGCCCCCTCCCTACTTCGTCAATCCCAGCTACCAGCTGATAGCCCTCTTGGTAAGCGCCTCGTTCATATTGTTTTAGTTTCTCAATCCGCAGTTTTTCTGCTTTGGCTGCGGTTTTAGCTTGTCCCATTTATTCCTTGACCGCCTAACTTTAGTTCAATAATCCGGTGATAATATTCCCCAACATTTCACCCTCAAGTACGGCTTCTTTGAATCCCCGCACCTGCAGGGCATCACCAATAAGGAAAACATAAGGGGTTGTTTCCTGGGCAAGTTTATGCAGCTCACTCAGGGGCTTAAATCCGGTCGCCCAAATTACCTGGTCGGTTGCCAATATTTCCTCGGTTTCGTTATGGTGAATACGCACCCGGTTCGGCATTACCTCCGTCACATGGACTTCGGTTTTAGTTTTAACCCCGGCCCCACTTAAACGATTTAAAAGAGCACGGCGGTTTTTTCGTTCTGCGTCGGTTGCCAGCGATGCCTCTTTTTCAACAATGGTTATTCCCTTAGCCTTCCCGATCAGGTAGTCGGCGGTCTCGCAGCCGGTACTGCCACCCCCGATAATAACTACTTCCTGGCCGGTCAGGTCAAGCTCGCCGCCTAAAACCTCGATTGCCTCCACCCCGGTATTTACGGCGCAGCCTTCGATATCAGGATGGACGGCGGCAGAACCGGTCGCTATAATTAATATCTCCGGCCTTAGAGCTTCAAGGGTGGCCGCGGTAAATTCCTGGGGGTATATAACCTCGGTTCCGGACTTGTCCAATTCATTTAAAAGATAATCCCGCCAGGCATTAATTTGCTCCTTATGGGGCGGTATGCCAGCCAGGTTCATAAATCCCCCCAGGCGGTTTTCCTTTTCATACAGGGTTACCTCCAGCCCATGGCGCCGCAATGAAAGTGCCGCCTGGATACCTGCCGGACCCCCTCCCACAATTATGGCATGAGCCGGCTGTCTAACCTTATGGTCTTTGTCCAGAATACTCTCGCGGCCGGTAAAAGGATTAACAGTACATCTTATCCCCAACCCCCGGAAATTATTGCTGATACAATTGTTGCAGCTAATGCAGGGGCGGATTTCCTTCACCTGATTGTGCCGGGCTTTATGGGGCCATTGCGGGTCGGCCAGCAGGCTGCGGCCAAAAAAGATAAAATCAGCCTTTTTATCTTGTAAAACCTGGTTGGCAAATTCGGGGTGACGGATCATCCCCCCGGTTATTACCGGAATATTTACCACCTTTTTCACGGCCGCGGCCAGATATACGCGCCAGCCCTCCTCATATGAAGCGGGTTCTATGCTGTTCAAGCCGGATTCATAGGTACCACTGGAACAATTTATGATGTCAACTCCGGCCAGTTCCAAACTTTTGCAGACTTTGAGACTTTCGTCCAGTTGGAGGCCGCCGGGAATAAAATCATCAATATTAAGGCGCACTGAAATCGTCATCGCCGGCAGAGCTTCCTTGATCTCGGTTATTATCTCCAGCAGGAAGCGTTGGCGGTTGGCCAGGCTGCCGCCATACTCATCCTGGCGATGATTGGTGTGGGGAGATAAAAACTGATTGATCAAATAGCCATGGGCTGCGTGCAGCTCAATCCCGTCAAAACCGGCAAGATCGGCGTAACGGGCAGCGGCAATGAATTGATTGATAATTTGCTTTACCTCCAGGTTAGTCAACTCGTGCGGTTCTTCCCGGGTAATATTGCAGGAAATGGGAGAAGGAGCGACCGGCTGCCCGCCGTTTATCTCGCTGGAAGTCTGGCGGCCGGCGTGAAACAATTGAATCATGGTACGGCTACCATAGGCTTTGATGGCCTCATTGAGGCGGTTCAACCCAATTACATAACGGGGATGCGAAATCTGCAACTGGCCGAAACCCTCCCTGCCTGAATCCTCGGTTACACACGCGGCCTCAACAATAATCAGCCCAACTCCTCCTCGGGCCCGGGCCGCATAATATGCAATCTGGGGCTCACTTACTTCACCGTTGGTATAGGCAAAATTTGAGGCCATGGGTGCCATCACAATTCGATTGCGGACCCAGGTCGAACCAATATAACCGGGTTTGAAAAGTGCAGGGAAAGAGCTGTTCATAACCGACCTCCTCAAAGATTGCAATGAGCGCTGGCGCGAATTGCGCGCCCAAACGCAGGCGCTATGACGCCTTCTTTGCGCGTTTTGGTTTATCGTGCGCGAACGTTTTAGCAAACGCCTCCTCAGCCGGGGATTTAACCCGCCGCTGCTGAAAAAAATTAATTTCCACCTTTGGAGGTGGGCTTACGAGGCGTTTGAATAAAATAATTATATCATAATCCAACCGCAGTTCGGTTTCTGGAAATGACTTATTTCGCTTTAAATTCATAATTCTGACAAAAAATTCGGTGGAATGATATCCACCGAATTTTCGCATTTTGGTCTTGTACCCGGTTTAAAACTATTTATTGCTTCTCCGCCAGATCCCCTGCTGTTGGGCTGCTTTGATCAAATCATCGCGGAAATCAGGATGGGCTACGGAAATAAGGGCTTCTGCCCTCTGCCAGGTAGATTTACCTTTCAGGTTGACCTTGCCATACTCGGTTACCACAAACATGGTCGTGGTGCGGGGATCAGTAGCAATAGTCGCCGGGGCCAGGGTCGGAACGATACGGGACTTCATGGCTCCCGCCTTGCCAAAAGCTGAAGACAGGCAGATAAAGCTCTTGCCGCCTTTGGAGCGGTAAGATCCCATAACAAAGTCAAGCTGTCCGCCGGTACCGCTGATTTGTTTAATTCCGGAAGACTCGGCGCTGACCTGACCATAAAGGTCGATTTCAACCGCGTTGTTAATGGACATAAAATTATCAAGCTGACCTATCACGCAGGGGTCATTGGTATAATCAACCGTGGCGGCCATAACCTGCGGATTGTTATCGATGAAATCATAAAGTTTCTGGGTGCCGGCGGCAAACGCGTAAGCCTGGCGTCCTTTATCAATGTTCTTTTTGGAGCCGTTGATTTTGCCGGCCAGGGAAATATCGACAAAAGCATCAACATACATTTCGGTGTGTACACCCAAATCCTTGAGGTCGGAATCGGCAATCAAAGAACCTACGGTATTGGGCATACCGCCGATGCCCAACTGCAGGCAGGCTCCGTTGGGGATTTCTTCCACGATCAACTCGGCACATTTTTTATCCACGTCAGTGGCAGGAACGGACCCCAGCTGAGGTAAAGGCTGGTTGGGGCCTTCAACTATATAGTCAACCTGGGAGATGTGGATATCCGCATCGGCGCCGGGAAGACCGCGGGGCATATTTTTGTTTACTTCGACGATCTTGATTTTGGATACATCAAAGGTTGCCATTTGATGCGACGGGGAACAGCTGAAATTAAAAAAGCCGGCGCTGTCCATAGGGGTTACCTGGCATATGGCCACATCAATCGGCTCGACATTCTCCCGGTAGTATCTGGGCACCTCGGAATAGCGAATGGGGGAATAGAAACCACAGCCCATATCGTTAATCTTCCGGTCAACCCCGGAGCAATGCCAGGAATTCCAGGTGAAATGGTCTCCCGGATTCTCGATCTGCATGATCGCCGGCATCCACATGGTTACGCCGCCCCAGAACTTAACATCGGTCAGTTCACTGGCTCTCGCCGCGATAGCCTTGTCAACTGCATAAGTATGGCCTACGCACCAACCATAATCCACCCAGTCTCCTGACTTAACCATTTTAGCCGCATCCTCAGCCGATATCAGCTTACTCTTATACATTTCCTCAAAACTCATGCAACACCCTCCTCAATAATTTATATCTAGTATCAATCCATTTTGACCTAACCAGAAATATTCGAACGTACTTCTGTTACATAGAAGGATAATCTGCCAGATAATCCTTTAGGCCCCGTAATGCTCCCAATAGACGCATTACTTAATCAGTCGCCAGTTAAGGCATTTCCCGACATCAAGCTTTTTCAAACTTGATCAAGGCAACGCCTTGCATCAATACCCCCCTTTCTTACTAAAAATAAAACTGTTTATACATTGGCCTATGTATAACTTGGCCAGATAGCAAATCAACACCAGCATATTCCATTTTAATCCCGACTTTGGAATAGAACCAGTATTTAACTCGTATCCTCACCGTGAATAGCGTAGAATAAGCTTAGACAGGAAGTATAATCTCAACTAATGAATAAATACGCGGATTTGTAAAAATCAAACAATATAACTTCATGCAAGATATATGCCTTGCTGGGAAATAAACTTGTCAGAGTTAATAGTTCCCATATACAGGCATTTATCGACTGAACAACAATGCGGTGGACAAAATTCAACATCAAATTAATGCACGCGTGCATTAATTTGATGTTATATTGCATTGCCGGGTGAAATCAAATTTAAAAGAAAGGCAGGTGGCAACCGGTATTTGAACTGCCGACCCCCAGCCAGTAGTTCAGCAACCGGGTAATAAGATGGGTAAAAAAGTGGTCATAGTTGGCGGAGTGGCCGCGGGTGCTAGTACCGCCGCCCGTTTACGCCGTATGGATGAGGATGCTCAAATAATAATGTTCGAACGGGGAGAATATATATCATTTGCTAATTGCGGGCTTCCCTACTATGTCGGCGACCTGATCAAAAAAAGAGAACGTCTTTTGATCCAAACCCCTAAATCTATGTTCAGACGTTTTAATATCGATGTGAGAATAAATACGGCGGTGGAGCAAATAAATCCCCAGAAGAAGGAAATCACTGCAACCACTGTTCAAGGAGAAACCTACCGTGAAAGTTACGACTATCTGGTGCTATGCCCCGGTGCAGTTCCTATCCGGCCTGACATTCCCGGCATAGATCGTCCCAATGTATTTTCGGTACGCAACGTACCCGACAGCGACGCCATCAAACAGTACATTGAGCTTTCCCAGCCGGCCAATGCGGTTATTTTAGGCGGTGGCTTTATCGGTTTGGAAATGGCGGAGATGCTGTATGAACGCAACCTGGATGTAGCCATAGTGGAAGCCGCCGATCAATTAATGGGGCCACTGGACCCGGAAATGACCGCGATAATTCAAAAGTACCTGCTGGATCAAGACATTGCCTTGTATTTGGGCGACCGGGCGGTGTCTCTGAATGGTGTGGAACGCACTGAAAGCGTTACCCTGGCAAGCGGTAAGACTATTCCGGCAGATCTGGTTATTCTCGGAATCGGAGTTAAACCGGAAGCGAGGCTGGCACAGGATGCCGGACTGGCTATAGGTTCCACCGGGGGAATCCTGGTTAATGAATATTTGCAGACCTCAGACCCCTGTATCTATGCCGCCGGCGACGCGGTGCAAATCAAGGATTTGATAACCGGGCTGGACACCCTGCTTCCCCTGGCTTCACCGGCAAACCGGCAGGGATGGCTTGTCGCCAACAACCTGTGCGGACGCCCCCTTAAATATAAGGGAGCCCAGGGAACAGCTATAGTAAAAATCATGGATATGACCGCGGCGACCACCGGCAAAAACGAAAAGACCCTCCGCAAGCTGGGTATTCCTTATCAAGCCTGTCACGGCCTGCCCAATGCCCATGCACTTTATTACCCGGGCAGCAGTGTTATGACGATCAAACTGTTATTCGCCCCCGAGGACGGCAAAATCCTGGGAGCCCAGATAATCGGCCGGGATATGGTAGATAAACGGATAGATGTAATTGCGACGGCTATACGCGCCGGAATGACAGTCTTTGATCTGCAGGAACTGGAATTGGCTTATGCTCCGCCCTTTTCCTCCGCCAAAGACCCGGTTAACCTCTTGGCCTATGCGGCAGCCAATATTATCAATGGTGATGTCAGTGTAATTCATTGGATTGACGTGCCCGGTCATGTCAAGCAGGGGGCTTTCTTAATCGACGCGCGCACCGCGTCTGAATTCGCTCATGGAGCAGTGGAAAACGCTTACAACATTCCCGTGGACGAAATCCGTGACCGGTTAAGCGAAATTCCTAAGGACCGGGAAATTTTAGTATATTGCGGGCAGGGCCTGAGAAGCTATATCGTAAACCGCATCCTGAGACAAAAAGGTTACGATGTGAAAAATATCAGCGGCGGCTACGGCCTCTATCAATATCAGCAATAAACGGGGACAAGGGGACAGGTACGAGACCACTGAAAAAGTACATGTTTTGTCATCCTGAGGAGCCGAAGGCGACGAAAGGATCTTATCAATAATACCGTATAGTTGGCATTTATATGATTGCAAGATGCTTCGCTAACACTCAGAATGACACATTTAAGAGCCTTTTCAGTGATCTCGGACTGGTACCTTGTCCCCTTTAAATTGGAATTTCTTGCAACTGTTCAAGGGTTAAAGGGAGGCTATCAATTCCCTTAAACTCGGGAACCAACTATGGACACGATGTTTTTCTTGATTTCTGGTTTCACCTTTGTTATACACATTTGCCAGGCTCCGCCGATGCTTTTACAGTCATTGCTACGCAAGGCTTTCAAGCATGAAAACAGTCCCGCCAAACGCACGTTTTTTTGTTGGGCGGGTTCCGTCTTTCTATTTTTTATTACCGCAGAGCCACACTCCTTTGTAATTTACATTACTTCTGTAGGATGGATTCTGTATTTTCAATGTCTAAATCGCCTTTCGGGACGATTGAGAATTACTTGAACCCAATCACGCAGATGTTTTTTTGATTTTATATCAAGTCAATATCGGTTTTACATCAAGTCATGTCATCCCGAAGCGCGTCAATAATATTTTCTCTTTTTATCTTGCTAATGGCATACAGCATTGTAATGAACACCACAAAGAACACGCCCAACACGCTGATCCCGATACTGCCCCACGGGAACGTGAAATTAATGTCACCACCGCCAATAACCATTCCCTTATAAATCAGCCAGGAGAGAATCCCTGAGATGGGTAGTCCCCAAAGCATCGTTCGGAATCCATAAAGAGCGCACTCAAAACGCATCATTTTATTGAAGTCGCGGTCAGACATCCCCACAGAGCGGAGCATGGCAAGCTCCCGCCTGCGCAGTTTGATGTTGGTGGAAATCGTATTGAACACATTGGCAACCGCAATCAGTGAAATCATAATGGTAAAAACAACAGTGAACAGATTGACGATGAATAATATATTACGGTTTTGCTCAAGTATCGCATCGACATTGTATAAGGTATAGCCGGAGGTAATGCCTGCTCCCTCGATCATCGTCTGCATTTTCGCCGCTGACTGGGCGGGATTTTCTGACCAGAAGGTCAAGCCCAGCTTTGTAGGCGCAGCCAGAGCGTCAAACTGCGGCTTCATCTGGTAAGGGGCAACCGCCATAAAAACGTATCCCTTCACCTCAGACCGTTCCGCAGGTGGTGGATCCAACGGGTAGGTATCGACAAAGGTTGTGCTGATCGTCTTCGTCTGTTCCCCGGATTTAACGCTAAGCGTAAAATCCATAGAGCGTTTTGTAAACATATCCATACCCCCGGCTTGTTTCCCGACGATGATCATTTTTGCGTTCTGTCCGGTATATTCTGCTGTGGACAGGCCGAGGCTTTTGATAAAGTTCTGATAGATGTCGTCCTCAATAAACTGAACATCCATCGCCAGTTTCACCGTTCCACTTGCCCCGTCTAAACCTGCGGACTCCCGGTAGCTGTCCCAAAAAGCACTGGCAAGATCGCCTGTATTGACATCGCAGATATAGGTCGAAATTGCTTGGTCGGTGCTTTTGGTAACTCCGTCAGCGGTTTTCAGTTTGTCATAAAGCTGAAACAGTTCGCTTTCAGTCATATCCCGTGTATAGAGTAAGATGTCTCCGTCCATTTCAACAGCTGACTGCTCCGCCACCTGATCCAAATATGTGCCGAAGGCGTTTGCTGATACAAGCAGCACGACACTCAAAGTAAGCGACAGGATAATACTGCGATAACGACGCTTGTTTCTCTTAAAGTTTTTTAATGCAAGAGTTCCCTCCAAACCGTAAATGCGTTCCGTGAATTTTGATGTCCTTATGGCTTTGGCTTCAACCTTTACCTCGTTAGTCTGGCGGATACATTCCATCACGGGAGTACCGGCAGCTTTCTTTGCCGGAATATAGGCCGAAATCAGAATCGTAATCATACTGATGACTGCCGCAGCAACAAGAGCAGGAACAGACACCTCCAAGGTCAACGATACATTGTCATAAAGAACATTGGCGAAATTCTCTGCCACAAGAGAAAGTACGAGCCTGATGCTGGGGATGCCGATCAAAATGCCGATGGGAATACCGATCACGCCGATGCAAAGTCCCTCAAACAGCACAGAATTGCGCAACTGCTTTTCCGTGGCGCCTACCGACATAAGAATGCCAAACTGATGTGTGCGCTCGTTTAGGGAGATGTTGAAAGAATTGTAAATCAGGAACACTGAGCCGAGCATAATCAGGGCTACCAAAATTCCCCCAATCGAATAGAGCAGTGTATTAAACGTCTTATCTCCCGAAAGCCCCATAAAGCGCAGCACATCATCGTTCAGGACATAAGCGTTGTTCCCGGCCCCGTCGCCTGCATACGAGCGAATCTGGCTCGGCTTTTCCAGCATAACAAATGCGCTGAAACTAT
Organism: Syntrophomonadaceae bacterium; assembly: GCA_034927445.1. Taxonomy (GTDB): domain Bacteria; phylum Bacillota; class Syntrophomonadia; order Syntrophomonadales; family Syntrophomonadaceae; genus PHAA01. Next base: position 14,106 of record JAYFPZ010000034.1, on the reverse strand, counting down.
CCACCGGAGCCACTGTGTCTGCTGTTGTGATTAATGTATATCCGGGAGCGGAACGCTCCTCAAAGGCGGGTCTTTGGCAGATACCGACGACCGTGTAGGTTTTCTCCACAGTGGGTGTCAGCGTTTCTTCCTCGGAACGATACGGGTCGTGTTGATTGAGCGTTTCGTTTCCAGCCTGACGGGTTCCGACCGCAAGGGTAAGGGTATCGCCAACCGAGATTTTAACACCACCGTTTGCAGCTACGTGCGCCGGAATAAGAATTTCGCTGTTGTTCTCCGGTAATCTGCCGGAAATAATATCAACCGGCAGAGTGGCGAAGGTTTCCTGGTTGAATCCTGTAATAAATAAATATGGTTTGTCGGGATTTTCGCCATCTTCAAGCGTTGCGTAGCCGATATTTTCAAAGGATGCGACATTTGCAACTCTACTATCACTAGCCTGTCCCTGTACAAAAGAGGAATCCACATCAGGAAATGCGACGTGCCAGTTGCCGTACTTCATGATTGCTCCGTTTACCATATAGGTTTGCAGAGAAACAGCAAAGGTGACGACTGCCGTAATCAGAGCGGCGGACAGAACAACGCCGACGATTGTTACAAGTGTTCGTGTGCGGTTCTTTTTCAGTCCTTGCAGAGCGACTTTATTAAAAATGCTCATTATCGTGCCGCCTGCCTCTCATCCCTCACCACTTTTCCATCTGCGATGGTAATAATACGGTCTGCCTGCAAGGCGATATTTTCATCGTGGGTGACGAGAAGCAAGGTCTGCCCATATTTTTTATTGCTTTCTTTCAGCAGTTTGATGATTTCCTGTCCGTGACGGCTGTCCAGGCTGCCGGTAGGTTCATCGGCCAGCATGACTGCCGGAGCGTTCATCAAAGCGCGTCCGATCGCAACACGCTGCTGCTGACCGCCCGAAAGCTGATTAGGCAGATGCGTTTTGCGGTCTTGCAGGCCAAGCAGATAGAGCAGATCGTTCAGGCGCTCCTTGTTGATCTTACGCTTATCCATCAGGATGGGCAGAGTAATGTTTTCCTCCACATTCAAAGTAGGAATGAGGTTGTGAAACTGATAGATCAGTCCAACCTGCCGCCTGCGGAAAATAGCGAGTTTTTCATTGCTTTGGGCATATACATCCTGCCCGTCCAAATACACCTTTCCGCTTGTCGGCACGTCCACGCCGCCGATGATGTGAAGCAATGTAGATTTACCGGAACCGGAGGAACCGATGATTGCAGTAAAATCTCCCTTTTCAATGGTAAGCGAAACATGGTCTAGCGCAGTGACTTGGTTATCACCCTTGCCGTAGACCTTGCATAAATTTTCAATTTTCAGAAACTCCATTATGTGAGCCTCCTTTCTCATGGTCACCCATATAATAAAGCTTTCAACTTACATCTCTGTGACTTTCCGGTGAGAGATTCGTCACTTGGGGAAACGAATGGCAAATATCGCGCCGCCCTGCGGGTGATTTTTGGCGGTAATCGTCCCGCCCTGCCGGGTTATAATCATCTTGCAGAGAGCCAATCCGATCCCATATCCTGTAACATTTGGATTTTTCCCACGATAAAACCTGTCAAACAGACAGGGTAAATCTTCTTTTGCAAAGCCCGCGCCGCTGTCGTGGATGGCAATCTCGGTAAACAGTGGGTTGGACCTGCAGACAATCTCAATCCTCCCGTTCTCGCCTGCGCTTTCCAGGCAATTTTTGAGGATGTTTTGAATTGCTTCCGAAAGCCAACCTGAATCGCCCTGAATCAGGACCCCTTGCGGCACGTCTGTCTGCACATCGATGTTTCGCAGCTCCAGTGGAATCAGGAACGGGCGTAGCGCGGCACATACAAGAACATTTACATCGATCCGCTCGCTTTGGAACACCACAATGCCCGCGTCCAGGCGGGATAATTTCAATAGGGAAGTAATCAGCCAGTCCATCCGCACCAGTAATTCCTCTGTTTCCCGCACAAATGCTTTCCGCTCGTTTTCATCAGGGTTATTCGCTAACAATGACAGAATGAGGTTCGCGGATGTGAGCGGAGTTCTGAGTTGGTGGGCTATGTCGGCCAGCGAATCGGCAAGATGTTCTTTTTCTTTTTTCAGCGCGTCGTTTTGCTCCCGAATACGCGACGTCATTTTTGTTATCTCGCTTTGCAGAATGGAAAGTTCGCCCTCGTCCGATTCACCAATATACAGGTGGTCAGCGTTATGAAGCACAAGGTCGATTTGATCTGAAATCTGGGCAATACCTTTATATCGTGCTTTGGTAAAGGCGAAAAACGCTGTGCCAAAGGCGGCGGCAGAAGCAATGGCAAGGATTCCAGCCGCCGCATTGATTGCAAATCCCAGCGTCACAGCGGCGGCGGCCATGAAGGAGAGCAAAATGGCAAACTGCCGAAACGCTCTATTCCGAAGCATACCCGTCCCCCAATCTATATCCCGTCCCGCGAACGGTCAGAATGATTTGCGGGCTGGCCGGGTCGTTCTCTATCTTCTCCCGCAAGCGTTTGATGTACACGGTCAATGTATTGTCATTGACAAACTCGCCCGCCGCGTCCCACAATTCGTCAAGCAGCCTGCCCCTCGTGATAATACTTTTAGGGTTGCTGATAAACATCAGCAATAAGCGGTATTCTAAGGCTGAAAGAAAAACCTCGTTGCCGTTTTTTTTCACAACGCCGCTGGCCGGATCGACATGAAGCCCGCGAATTTTAAAATCCGATCCGGAACGCCCGCTTTTTCGCAGGGCGGTTCCAATTCGCGCAATCAATTCACGCGGACGAAAAGGCTTGGTGATATAGTCGTCCGCGCCCATGTTCAGCCCGGTAACAACACTCGCCTCATCGCCGGAAGCCGTCAGAAAGATAACGGGAACATCCTGCGTTCCTTTGATTTCCGTGCAAACCGAAAAGCCATTTCCGTCAGGCAAAGAAATATCAATCAACGCCAAGTCAAATTTATTCCCGGCAAGCGCAGCAAGGGCGTCACCCCGCGTAGGGGCGTGGGTGACTGTAAATCCCTCCGAGCGGAGCAAAAGCATAAGGTTTTTAGCAATTGCCTTATCGTCCTCAACCAAAAATATCCGTTTCATTTATTTTCACCATCCTTTACTTTACTGCTCCTATATCGTCCGTTAAGCCGACATAATATTCTAATAAAATCTGTTCCATGACAACAGTCTCCTAATCCCCGTTTAGCAGTACGTTACCCTCTCTATTCGTTAATACTCCTTGTAGTACAATTCTAACCATATTATATTTTCCCCAGGTTATTGACTCAACCGGCAATCCCGTTAAGCCTTTCAATTTCCTTCGGCCTTCTAAACAGGCGAAACGCTGGAATGCCCTCCATATCCTCGTCCAGTTCGATAATTTTTATAAAAATTGTGAAAGAGCGCTTGACTTTGCCCTAACTGGAAGCCGTATACTCCAATCAGAACATGTTCAAATACCATCGGGCGGTGATTCTATGCTCACAATCGGAGAATTCTCCAGAATCAGCCGGGTGTCTGCCAAGACGCTCCGCTATTACGATCAGATCGGACTGCTCAAACCCGGATTTGTCAGCCGGGACTCCGGCTATCGCTATTACGAGGTTTCTCAGCTTCGGGACATGCTGCTGATTTCAAGGTTGAAGCGGTATCGGTTTTCTTTGCCTGAGATTTCCGCCGTTCTGGCCGCAAGGGACAACGGCCATCTGGCCGAACTCCTGCAAGCCAAAAAAGAGGAGTTTCTGCGGCAAATCGAGGATCAGCGGCACATTCTGCTGCAAATGGAACAGGATCTTGAGAAAATTGAAAGGTGTGAGAATATATTGCAAGCGAATTATTTGGTGAAAACCGTGGAAACGCAGCCCAAAACCATCTATTCCCTGAGACGGGAAATGAGTGTTCAAGATTTTGCGGAAGCCTTTGGCGCATTATGCGCCGGTTTGGAAAAGAACCGGCTGAAACCTGCCGGACCGTTCCTGTCCATCTATCATGATGAGGAGTTCAATCATGAATGCACGGATATTGAAGTCGGGGTGGAAGTGTTGGGCGACAGCGGCGAGCAGGTGCGGACGCTGGCTCCGGGACTGTGCTGTTTTGCCACCCATATCGGCCCCTATGACGATTTCACCCCCTGCTATACGGCGCTGATGGAATGGATTGAACGAGAAGGTTATACCATTGCCGGACCGCCCTTTGAGTTGTATGTTAAAGGCTGTGAGGACAATGTTCCGCCCAGTGAATATGTAACCGAAATTTATTTTCCCATCAAAAAGTAATCTCAAGGGATGGCAAAGGCGGGGAACCCTAAGGGATTTCCCTGCCTTGGTCTTTTAAATATGACGAATCTCGGAACCGCTATATTGCTCGTAAAGCTGGTAATGTTTTTTTAGGGCGGGTGGAAGAACGTTGACAATCATTTTATTGCGTAAGCTATAAAAATTTCCACTTTTTTATATCATACGCCCAACAACCTATACATCATATCATCGCGTACATAAGAGAGCGTCCCTAGGGTCCAATCGTAAATGTGGAGATATCCATATTCGCCCGTATCGAACTTGACTGCCTTGAAACTGTAGGCCCCCATTTCATTAGAACTCATCACTTCTTCTATCGGGACAAAGCGGCTGCCAAACCGCTCCTCCATCGGCTGATAGGCCGTTTCCTTCAGGGTGTTGTCTGCAACGGTATAAACGTACATCGTTTCACTGCTTAAAGGGTGTAATTGCACCCTGTCTCCGTCCGTACTGACCGAAACTTCGCAGTAGTTGTCACCTTGGGTATAATGACAATTCAGAGACTTCAAGTCCAAACTGCGGATAATCCTGAGGGAATCAAGATCATATACAAACAGCCCAAAATAGCCGTGAAAAATTACGATATCATCCGAAGCGTAGTCAAGGGACGCCATATCGGCACCGATACTCTGTTCAGGCAACCACTCCGGGGAAATGGGTTTAAGTAGGGTTTCTGATGTATCCGTTTCGTTGGTATCATCCCCGGACATAAACCCCTTCACGCTAAAGTTATAAAAATTATAATCGCCGGCGCCAGCCGGCATGAGGTTTACCGCCAACCCCACGCCTAATATGGCCACGAACACGACGGCAACAACAATTATCACCCGCGATGGCTTTTGGTACTTGAGCACGTTTCTGATTCTCCCTTGCAAATACTTCCATAATAATAAATAGAATTAATTATTTTATAACTTTCAGGGCCAGCGTGGATTTTAAAAAATAAAACCCGGAATACATAAGAAAATTAATAGCAAGGGAGACAAGGGGGAAAAACAGACAGCTACGGCATACTCTTGGCGGCCCTTGAAACCTTGGAGAAAGGGAATCTTTTCATTGATGACCTGTCAATCAATTCACGGTAAATATTAAAAACTTTATTAAATTCTGCGGTCCATGATTTTGATTTAACGTGAGACAGGGCATTTTGGCCCATTTGTTGGCGCAAATCACAATCATCAATCAGCTTGACGATAGCTTCCGCCATTGCCTGCGGTTCATGAGGCTTGAAATACAGCCCGTTAAATCCATCAATTAAATTTTCCTGAACCCCACCCGCCTGCGGGACCACGGCCGGGATCCCCGAGGCCATGGCTTCCAAAATCACATTGCCGTAGGTTTCAGTACTGGAAGGGAAAACGAATATGTCAGCCGAGGCATATAATGACCGCAGTTCCGGGCCGGACCGATAGCCGGCAAATATTACCTTATCACCCGCCATTTTTTCCAATTCCGGGCGCTGGGGACCGTCTCCAACGACCAGCAGCCGGAAGGGACGATCACCTAAGTAAGACATGCTTTGAAACAGGATATCCAGTTCCTTCTCCGGTGCCAGGCGCCCCACATACAGCAGCACCACATGGTCATCCGGTATATTCCAGCATTTCCTTAAATCATTATTCCGCAAAAGAGGAGAAAAACCGTCTTCATCAATGCCGCGGCCCATCATGTGTAAATTGGGGATATTTTGTTGCTGCAATAATTGCGCCGTCGCCTGGGAGGGGCAGAAATTGACTTGGGCATGAGAATGAAACCAGCGCAGGTATTTCCAGGCGGCATTCTTGAGACCGGGAATCCGGTAATAATTCAAATATTCCGGAAAGTTAGTGGTGTAGGAAGCCCCTATGGGAATCCGGCGATCACAAGCATATTTCAAACCTATCAATCCCACCGTAAACTGGGTTGCCAGGTGGATCACCTGGGGTTTGAATTTATCCATAATCCGCCTAACGTAAAAGTACCGGGGGAAAGCCAGAGACAATTCCGGGTAAAGAAAAAACTTCAAGCCCGGCAGGGGAAGAAGGCCTGGGTCCTTGCCGGGCGCAATGGGGGTGACAAATATGCTGTCGATATCTGTCTTCTTCGTATATTCTCTCATTCGGCCCATAGTTTTACTTACCCCGTTGACCTGAGGTAAATAAGTGTCGGTGAATACTGCTACACGCATTGTTCTTATCCTTTCCCCGTATTATCTTGGCTTAGGCTATTCGCTGCAAATGTACAGGCAGATCTTGATGCAACAGACTGAAAACAACCGTTAAAACAACCGGAACGGCAAAAGCAATATCATTCTCAAATCCTTCCGCTGCGTTTCTATAACTCTGATGTTTTTCAAGCAGGAATTTGTTCACGTCACATATTCCGGTTTCATTTCCCTTAAGAGCCGCCATAGCCAGATTCCTGACCATTTTCCGGTCGGCTTTACCCACCATTCTGGCTTCATAAATGGTATGAGCAATGAGATTATTTAATTTAGTTTCATTGTGAGCCAGGCAGAAGAAATCACATAAATAATGACATATCATACCCAGATGAATGGAAAAATCCCACCTTGATTTAAATGTGGTATTGACAGCCTGGTCTAAGAGGCGGTTAAACAACGGCGATGAATCTTTAATTCTGTGGGGAATTCGATTATAAGGATGAATTAGATCAGGCAGGACGCTTCCCAGACAAAACGCGAAGTGGTGGATACGGGCGGGCAACTGTTTCTCGGTTAATTGGGCAACAGTCTCCCCAATTAACCAGTGGGTCTGAAAAAACATCAACCCATCTCCTTTTCATAGCTTTGACCTAATTTTAATTGGCTATTGATAAGAAGTTTTTAATGGGATGTAAAGACTAAGGCCCTAATATGTCAAATTAAATGTTTTCTTTTGGTGGCCAATCGGGAGGAACAAATATTTATCGAAAGTTTACATCGAATTAAGGGTGCCCAAACAATTCACAGGTATCATAGGAAAGAAAAACATGGAGGTCGATTTTATTGCCTGGAAGCTATTCTCTAGGGCGTGGGATTAAAGATTTTTTTACACTTTGTTCAGGAAAAATACCTGGGCAGATAGTCATCCAGTTCACCGACCGCTGCAATGCCTCCTGTCCGCAATGCGATATGAACATAAACAATGCCAGAGACCGTTACCGCTTGAGCAATCAAGTAATGGAAGAAATTATTGCGCTGGCAGCCTCCCGGGGGATCCGTTCCATTTCTTTTACCGGTGGAGAGCCCTTTCTCTACTACGAAGATTTACGCCATTTGATTGCCTGCGCCCACCAGGCTAATATCCCTTTTATCAGAACCGGAACCAATGGATTTTTTCTACGGAAATCGGAGAGCCAGGAATTCGCAGACAAAATAAATAAAATGGCGGTTGAGTTGGCTGCGTCCGGACTGCGCAATCTATGGATAAGCATCGATTCCGCCGATCCCAAAATCCACGAGGAAATTAGAGGGCTGCCGGGAGTCATAAAGGGGATTCGTCATGCCCTTCCCCTCTTTCATGCTCATGGCCTATATCCCGCCGCTAATCTGGGGATAAACAGACTGACTGGTGGTTCTAATGTCGAGAGTGGTTTAAACCCGGAAGATTTTCTCCAGCAAATGAAAACTTCCATAAGCAGCTTTTTTGAGTTTGTACTTGATCTTGGCTTTACCATGGCTAATGTGTGCTACCCAATGAGCAGTGAAGGTAATGACGACCCTCATCTTTTACCTGTCTACGGAGCACATTCTGCCCACTCCATGGTTAATTTCAGTCAAGACGAGAAAATATTAGTCTTTCAGGCCTTGAGGGAGGTAGTTCCCTCCTACCGCCATCGCATTCGTATATTTACGCCGCTAAGCTCGCTATATGCCTTGGAAAAGCAGTTGCAGGGGGAAAGTGACTTTACCTTTGAATGCCGGGGCGGAAGAGACTTTTTCTATATCAGCGCTTTTGACAATCAGGTTTACCCCTGCGGATACCGCGGGCGGGAAGGGCTGGGGTCATTAGACAATCTGCAGCCACTGGCAAACACCTCTTGCCGGCTTTGCGAGTGGGAATGTTTTCGCGATCCATCTGAATTGATGGGCTCGATGACTTCGCTCCTAAAGCCGGGAGCCGTTTATTACAAGTTTAAAAATGACCCAACCTATGCCCGCTACTGGTGGTCAGATCTTAAATATTACAACGCCTGCAAGTTTTTTGACGGCAGAGTGGAACCGTCCGCTTTAAAATTTAGAGATACAGATTGGGGAAATGGTATTTCCGCTGGTGTATAAGAAACATCTCAAGAAGCGAGCAAGGGGACGGGTACCTTGTTCGTTTCCCAGCAAGCATTATGAGCTGTAGTTTGAGGACTCGTAAAAAGGCACATTATGCTCCGTCCCAGAAGCAACAAGTGGAAAAAACGTATAAAAAGATGCCTTACCCCGCAGTGACTGTAGGGTAAGACATCTGCAAACTCATTAAATAGCATTTTAGTATTGGGGGCAGGCTGGCTGATTCAAATATTATGGCTGGGGATAGGTGATTTTTACTTCTTGCGTACCGCCGTTCCAATCCACCCTGGCGCCCAGATTCTCCGAAATAAAGCGCAAAGGAAGCATGGTTCGGCCCGGCGGCACGATCGTAGGAGCTACATTGGGATTGTCAGGGTCGATGGGCGTATTCACCCCGTTTACCCTGGCATTTGACTGACCGATGAACATTTCGATCGTTTTGCCGTTTAGCGAAACCGTCGCTTTTTGCTGAATCTGGTCCCAATCAACACCAGCTCCCAGGGGAGTTGCCACATATACGATAGGGAGCAGGGTTCTTCCCTCGGTTACGATAGGGCTGGCGTCCATGGTCTGGATTTGATCATCAATATAATAGCTGGAGCTGCCGATGTAAAATCGAATCACAATAGGCGACGGCTGCGGGGGCTGACCGGCAGGCGTCGTCGCCTGGGCTTGGTTTGAATAGCCGGAGCTCCCGTCATTGTTGAATGCAAAGAGGCGATAATAATAGGTTGTGCCTGAAGACAAGCCGGCATCGGTGTAGCTGGTGGTATTGGGCGCCGCCTGTTCGATCTCGGCATAGCTGCCCCCGGTACTTTTTCGTTCAATGACGAAACCCAACTCGTTATCGGAATTGTCTGTCCAGGTGAGTTTGATAGCGGGGCCCGAAACGGCCACAGCGGTAAGCCCGGTGGGTGCTGATGGAGCGGTTTGGCCTTTCGCTGCAGCCCGGGTTACGGTAACGGTATAGGTTTTGGTAGTGGTTTGGTCCTCGGCAGTGACCAGTATGGTAAACACATTGTCGCCCACGCTTAATGGGTAATCCTCTCCCAATACCAGGCCGGAGCCGCCCGTGCTTTTGCCGTTGATGGCGGCGGTGGCTTTTGCATTATTCGTGTTTCCGCTTATTTTATCCAGCATGGCAACGTTGTTTTCAACGCTTTGCGTATATGAGGTGGCGGCGGGGGAAAAAGCCGGCGATAGCGCTCCGCTGGAAAGAGTCAGGCTGTTCAGTGTTGCATCGCTGGATTTGAGCCCGCCGGGCATGGTTATGCTGATCGTATAGGTCTTGCTAGTAATGCCGTCTTGGGCGGTAACCTTTACGGGGATGGTATTAACCCCTGGAACCAGGGTGACAGCCTGCGACCATTGCCCGCTGGCAACGGCAGCGCCCTTGACCGTAACTGTGGCATGGCTTTCTGAAACAGCTGGTTTGACCAGGATGTTAGGTCCCGAATAGGGCTGGGTGTAAGATGTGGTTGCCGGTATGAAAGCAGGGGTAAGTGCGCCGCAATTGGTAATCAGGTCACTCAAAGCGGCATCTGTTGATAAGGAAACGCCGTTCTCCCTTATAATGACCATATGATAGGTCTTTTTAATGGACTTGTCCTCGGAAGTTACTATTACCAGAACATTGTTAGATCCGACACCCAGATTAATCGTGGATTGATAACTGGAGCCGACCTTGCTGCCGCCGCCGTTTATGGTAAGGGTGGCCTTATCGTTTTCCGGTCGGGCAATTACTTGGACGCTGGTAGTGGAGTTGGCTTCGGTTGCCGTATAGTTTGAAGTTCCCGGGGCAAAGGCAGGGTTCAAGGCGCCGATGCTCACGTTGAGTTCCGTCAAGTTAGCGTTGCTTGAAGCGGGTTTGTTGACGGTTATCGTATAAGTCCTGGCGGTGACCCCGTTCTGGGCGGTTACTTTTACGGTTATGATATTGGCTCCGGGATTCAAACTGATGGACTGGGACCATTGACCGCTGGCCACTGCTGTACCGTTGACGGTGATGGTCGCATGGCTCTCGGCGGCTTTAGCCACTACCTGGGTGTTGGTACCGTGATAGGTTTGGGAATAAGAAGTGGTGTTAGGATTAAAAGCGGGTGAAATGCTCCCACTGACCAGGTGAAGATCACTGAGATCGGCATTGTCGGACAAAGTTATAACCGGTATATTGGGATCCAGCTGCCAGCCTCCGCCGGCCAGGCAGATTCCTGGTGCAAAAGCTAACAATGCGGCCAGGAACCAAACTGCCAGCCATTTCAATTTTGGATGTCGGGTTGATGATTTTCTAGCCATGGTGGTCAATCCTCCATTCATATAGGCTTACGAGCATTTCTTCGGGTTTTAAAAATCCGCCGTTTGATTAATTCTGCACATGCTTAAAAATAAAATCTACATGGCGAATTAATTTTTGAATCGTGTCCTTGTCATATTCTCCCTCCTTTTTTACATGGGAATATTCCATGATAATCCCCAGGAACCCGTAGTGCAGTTCCTCCGCGATGAAATGGCAATCGGTTTCGCTTATCTTACCAGCCCGGGCCATTTCTCTGAGGAGGCTTTCGTAGTAGGCAATCGGTTCTCTGATTTCAACATTCAGGATAAAATCCCGAGCCTGCGGGTTGAAGTATTGTTCTGAGAAAATAATCTTGGCGATTCTGTCAATGATGACATTTTCGGTGTTTGCATACCTCATGAAAATGAGCTTGAATATATCCGGCGGGGAGAGCAAATCGATAAGCTTGCCGGTTTCATGTTCTGAAGGCCTTAGGGAGCTAAGGTCATCCCGGAAATAATCAAAGATGCTTCGCAAAATATCCTCTTTATTTTTGTAGTGATTGTAGATGGAGCTTTCCTTGATGCCAACCGCATAAGCGATTTCCCGTATACTGGTACCTTTATAGCCTTTGCGGGAGAATAATTCTACTGCGGCCTCAAATATTTCTCGTTTGGTCGTCTTTTCTTTCATTTTTGCTTCACCGATTTCCGCTTGTATTTACTAACATATCTTAGGCAATATAGGCAATTAAGCTAACATATGTTAGTTTTATATAGTTTAACATTGATCGCTAACAAATGGAATAGGGATGAAATGAGAATAAAATCCTCTACCTGGCATATAGCTATAATGGCTCGATTATGTTAGGATGGGGGTAGCAAAATGCCTAAGGAGGTCTTTAAATTGACAACTGTTACTATAAAAAAAGCAAAAGATTCACTTACAGAACTTAGAAGAGAAGCAATAACTGGGAAGGAAATTATTATTTCCGATGGGAAAAGAAAAAATGAACCAGATGCCTCTTTGATCTCGACTTCCTTATTAGATGATTTATGCGAGTCTTTGAAATTCACTTATAACTGGGTAGATAATCCGGATAAAAACACCGGTATGTTTTCTTTATGGTGCAATGAACTTAATACCTATGGAACAGGTGAAACAAAGGCAGAAGCCATTCAAGATTTTATTGATAACCTTATGACTTATCTAAATGTCTTTTTTAATGATTTGCCTTTTCACTTAAGCAATAGTAACCCAAACCGTAAACATTATTGGTATTTAAGACGTATCGCAAGATGCGCCGATAATCAGGAAAAACTAATAGAAATATTAGATTTACCAAGGGAAGATTAACTGTGGGGTACACGTTTACTTGGGATGATATAGAAAAAATTTGTGAAGGCTTAGGGCTTAAGTAAGATTAATAGCAATGTCTGGCAAGGAGTTGGCCCGGATGGCATAAACCGGACATGTACAATTCATTCTAAACATAAAGGAAATATAGGTGATGGTCTAACAAATGCAATAGCTAAACATCAATTATTTTTTAAGTCTAAAAAAGATATGTATAATTTTTTAAAAAACCTATAAATTATGCCGGAGGGTAGGCCTAACAAAAACCGTCTTCCTGGGATACGACCCGGCCCAACTGATTGTAGGTGTTAAGAAATACTTGTCTGCCTTCGCCGTCGGTTTCGCCTAAAATCTGACCTGACACATCATAGGTAATTAACCTGTTTGGCATCAGGATAGGTTATCTTGGTCAGGTTGCCGACTTCATCATATTGATACTGAATGTTATTGCCCCGGGCATCGGTATAGCTGGTTATACGATTGAGAGCGTCATATACTCTGGTTATGGTTCCGCCGGCATCGGTTACGGTCAAAAGGTTGCCGTTGGCATCGTAGCTGTAGGTTATGGTTCCGTCCGGGTTGGTCTTGCTAATCAGCCGTCCGGCATCATCATAGACATATTGACTGGGCGGGGAGAGGGTTGCCCCGGCGCTTGATAAGATTTATTCAACCCGGCAATTACACAAAAGTCAACCCCAAAGGGAGAGCTGGAACCTGCCATACTTACAGGTCCCAGCCCATTTTTCATCATTAAATAATATTAAGTTGGAAGCAAAAAGAACACTCCTTAGCTTCCCCCCTAGCTTCCTATGGTCACATCCGAAGCTCCTTTAATGCATCGGTCCATAGTTCAAAAAGAGCATTTAAAACATTGCCTTCTTCTTTGTCAGCCTTTCCACTTTGACTAAAGGCACCAAATTGCCCAATCTTCACACCATTAATCACAAAATAAGAACCTGATAATTTTGGTACGAATAAAAGCTCTTCTATTTCGTCCCATTCCACTTTACCTTTTCTCCATCCTTTGCCGTTTATATTAACCAAATAGTAATAAACTGCCTTATTAGTAATGAAAACGCCATCTTTCCCGCTCCGTAAAATAGTACTATCTACTACTATAATAGGAATTTCAGTCTCCAAATCATATGGAGCGAATTTTTTTCGTGCGTTCTCTATCTTTCTAGGTTTTATTTTATTATTATATTGAAAAGTATAAAAATTCCATTCAGTAGGCCCTCTGTTAGTTTTTTTAAAATATTCTTCTGCTATATCAATTAAGATTGATTTAGTCACAAACGCTTTACCTCCTAGTTATTGCATTAGTTGATATACCTGTTTTCCTACATCTACCATGAACCCATAAAACGTATCGCAGGTTCCATCATCAAACATAACATCCAGCACGACCTCTGTAGCGCGAGTTATTTCTAATGCATTCGAATAAACGAACACCGCTCCTTGAGTGTAAACAGCGCGTCCGACAACTACGATTTCTCCACTATAACCTGCTGCCGCTCCAACTGCTAATGACCCACCTATTGCTACTGACACGACCGTAATAACCGCAAATCCTGTCTTTATTATTGCATCTTTGGTGTTCGGATCGGTAAAAGCTTTTTTAAGAGCGGTTCCCTGACCTCCATGGTAAAGTAAATCTAACATATTAGGAGAGTAAGCATTAACTCCAAATCTATTCGAACCGGTACTTTCTACACTGCCAGCTCCTATCCCCAATGTGCTATCATTCGTATTTCCCCAATTGGCATTTGTATAAAATGAGGTATTAAGTCCAAACTGCGCAGCCATTTGATTTAAATGAGCTTGAGCTTCTGCTTGTTTCTTCCTCTTTTCTATTAGTCCGTAGAAATCACTAAGATCATTCAAGTCGAAATTAGCGTCATGCCCCAGCGGATCAATCATATTTATAGGA
>JAYFPZ010000020.1:0-15377 GCA_034927445.1 Syntrophomonadaceae bacterium | reverse complement strand
GCTCCGCCTACCTTGGACAATACCAACGTTATGGCTGCCGTTAAACTCGTCTTGCCATGATCTACGTGTCCTATCGTTCCAATGTTTAAATGCGGTTTCGTCCTTTCGTACTTAGCTTTTGCCATCTCTTTCACCTTTCCTCTTCCTTATATTAGGATATTACCCAGCACTATATTAAAATATTTTACCCAAAATACCGGAAAATTAAAAGGAGTGAGATTCCTCCCACTCCTTACCTGAACTTATGGTAGCGGCGAAGGGATTTGAACCCCTGACACTACGGGTATGAACCGTATGCTCTAGCCAGCTGAGCTACGCCGCCAGATGGAGCCCTTAACCGGACTTGAACCGGTGACCTCATCCTTACCAAGGATGCGCTCTGCCGACTGAGCTATAAGGGCATTAGTCTTGTTGGTTGCCCTTAACATACACCCTTCACCCTTCGGGTACTTTTAGCGTGTCGCCATGCGGCACCAATAAGGCTGCAGATACCCTGATGTGCCGTTGCGCGGCATTATTAGGGTTGTAGGACTACCGTTTTATTTTGAGATCTCCCTGCACCCTGCGGGCACTACTAGGGTTGCAGGCCACCTATTTTAATTCTCCTACTACGGAGAAAAAATAATTATGGTTGCGGGAGCCGGACTTGAACCGACAACCTTCGGGTTATGAGCCCGACGAGCTACCAACTGCTCCATCCCGCGTCAATATGGTGGAGGGAGAAGGATTCGAACCTTCGAAAGCGTCGCTAACAGATTTACAGTCTGCCCCCTTTAGCCTCTTGGGTATCCCTCCGAGCTTTTCATGGAGCCGAGCACAGGACTTGAACCCGCAACCTGCTGATTACAAATCAGCTGCTCTACCGATTGAGCTAGCTCGGCTCAGCAAATAATATTTTATCGCCTGAACCGGGCAAAGTCAAGGGTAAGTTAATTTATCAACTGAACGGTCTCAAGTTTGCGCAGGTTAATGCTCCAAAAAGAAATTATCTGGTTTCTTCCCTGTCTTCCAGGTATTTTTCCAGTTTTCTTTTTACTCGCTGGAGAGCATTATCAATTGATTTGACATGACGCTTCAGATCCAGTGATATTTCCTGGTAGGATTTTCCCTCTAAATAAGACATAAGTACTTTCCACTCTAGCGAACTAAGTATTTCTCCCATTTTTTTCTCGATGAATACGAACTCTTCCCGGCTGATAATTATTTCTTCCGGGTTGGTAATACCCGTAGTCGTAATTATATCCATCAGGGTCCGATCTGACTCTTCATCGTAAATGGGCTTGTTAAGCGATACATAAGAATTTAGCGGAATGTGTTTTTGCCGGGTTGCTGTCTTAATAGCAGTAATTATCTGTCGGGTAATACAAAGTTCGGCAAAGGCCCTGAATGAAGTAAGCTTGTCTACTCTGTAGTCGCGAATAGCTTTAAAAAGACCGATCATGCCTTCCTGAATGATGTCTTCCCGATCAGCACCGATCAAAAAATAAGACCGGGCTTTAGCTCGAACAAAATTCTTGTACTTATCAACAAGAAATTCTACTGCAAATTGTTCCCCCTGCTGGGCCAGCTCAACCATTTCTTCATCCGGAGTCTCAGCGTAGGTTACACAGAACTCTTTCGCAGCGACAGAATTGAGCATTCGATCGCCTCCATCATCTTATTTAATATGTAATATATTGTTCTTGAGACTTTAATCACAAATATTAGACCTATTGTATTATAGCCATATATGTCGAAAACGTCAAGACTTGTCTCGCCGCCTTGCGTTCGTTCAGCCATTTTTTCCGACCGTATGGCTTGATAGCGGGCCTATTTTCTCGATAATTTTCAATTTATTTCTTTCTCCCGCCAATCTGCTTGTCCGCAGACCTTTTTTGGCGCACCGCCTCATAAATAACCAGCCCGGCGGCAACGGAAGCATTAAGCGAGGAAATCAACCCCATCATGGGAATGCTGACCAGCATATCACAGTTCTGCCGCACCAGCTTCCGGATACCCTTTCCCTCTCCGCCGATAACCAGCGCTGTGGGCCTGGGAATCTGACATTCGAAATATTCTTTACCGTCCATATCCGCCCCCACTATCCATAAGCCTTTTTCTTGCAATTGCTTGATACAGTTGACCAGGTTGGTCTCCCGGGCAATTGGCATATGTTCCACCGCCCCGGCCGAGGCCCGGGCAACCGCCGCCGTAATTTCGGCCGAACTGTGCCGGGGGATGACTACGCCGTCTATGCCTGCGCATTCGGCGGTGCGGATAATTGAGCCTAGGTTCTGCGGGTCTTCAATCCCATCCAGCATAAGTATAAACGGTTCTTTTCCTTGTAATGCGGCCTGTTCCAGGATTTCGTCCAGACTGGAGTATGCGAAAGTATCTACCTGGGCTACTATGCCCTGGTGATTGGAAATGGCATACATGGCGTCCAGGCGCTGTTTATCGACATACTGCCAAAAGACACCCTTCTTCTGGGCGAACCGCAGCAGCTCTTCGATTCTCTTACCGCCCCGTCCCTCCTGAACATATATCTTATGCACCTTGCGTTTGCCCCGCAGGGCTTCCATGATACTATTTACTCCAGCCAGCTTTTCCTGCATTGACTTCTTCCTTTCCGATTTTTGTTAGAAAAATGATAGACGTGGAAGGCGCGGACTTGTATGAGTTACGCGGCCTTAATCCTGCTTTTACTGAATAAAAATTTATTGACTTATTGTCGCCAGTCTCATATTTTTGCTATGTTGGTAAGCAGCATAAGCTAAATTACCAAAACCCCAAATATACCTAATCATGGCCGGTTAATTTTGCATAGATGATTTGGTCTTTCAAAATATGGTCAGTTAATTCGCGGCAAAATATTCTTTCCAGCGCTGGTCCACCCGCTTGACGATATCTTCCCGGGGGCTAAAGAGGGCTGCAGGATATTCGGGCTTCATGCGGGCATCAATAACGATCGGGAACTGGTACTGGATAGCATTGCGCTGCATGGTCTGACGGGCGCAGATGTCCAGAACCGGGTCAAATCGGGTAAATACAGTCCATAAGAACGTACTCTGATCCCCTATAGCATCAACGTCATCCACCATAATAACCAAAGGCCAAGGTGCAAGGGATTCAGCCCCCTGTTCAATAATTGCAGCCCCCAGATCAGGCCGCCTGGAGTAGGCTGCCCCTGAGACCAGCAGGCAGCCTCCGCAATAAGGCTTGATTTTGTCAATTCCAGTCAGGGTGCTTCCCGTATATTCAAACGGCAGGCTGCGGACCGGTTCCCCCAATCCCAGCAAAATAGCCTTGCTTCCCTGATTATATTTCCTTCCCGTATAGTCCAGCGTATCCATAGCCGTATCATGAATGATTATCAAATCCCGGCCAGGGTTCATGCGTTGCAGGATATTTTCCAGCAGCCGGGGAAAGCTTTTTAAGTCCAGATCAATGTCGGTTACCAGCAAGATTTTGGTTAAGCTCAATTGCCCTTCTCCGAGAATTCTAAAACAATGGGCCAGGGCTTCCCTGAAATAGCTCTCTCTGACCACCGCGCCACACAAGGTGTGGAAACCTGCTTCAGCATAGGTCCACAGAGATTTCACCCCCGGCATCAGCATCGGGAACACGGGGGAGAGCAGCTCCTGCATCCATTCCCCGATGTAGTAGTCTTCCTGACGCGGTATGCCCACAATCGTAGCAGGATATATGGCATCCTTGCGATGGTATATCCTACGGATATTAAACACGGGGAAATCATGGGTCAGAGAATAGTATCCGTAATGGTCCCCGAAAGGCCCTTCAGGCCTGCGGATATGGGGCGGTACCTCACCGCACAGGGCAAATTCGGCTTCTGCCACCAGCGGATGGGCATGCCCTTCAATTTGAACCATATTCAGTTTGTCACCTAACAGAAACGATGCATAAAGCAGTTCCGGCAGTTGTTCCGGCAGCGCAGTAATAGCCGCGATGGTTAAAGCCGGGGGACCACCTAGAAAGACCGTAACCGGCAAAGCCTGACCGGCCTTTTCCGCTTCATAGTAATGGAATCCGCCTCCTTTGTGAATCTGCCAGTGCATACCGGTTTGATTATCCGAGAAAACCTGCAGGCGATACATGCCCAGATTATGCTCCCGGGTACCGGGCTTTTCAGTATAAACCAGCGGAAGGGTAAAAAAGGCGCCGCCGTCCTCCTGCCAGCTGGTTAGAACCGGGAGTTCATGCAGGTTTACCGGCTGCATGGAAGCCTCCAATACCGGGGCTCTGAGAGGAGAGACCCGGCGTAAGCCCGTCCTGGCAACATCCAGGAGCCAGCTGCGTTCTCCCCACAAATTTGTCAATTTGGGCGGTATCAGTTTATCCAGGGCTTTTACAGCCTTATTTACGATCTCTTCCGGTCTTGGCCCCAGGGCCATTTCCATGCGGCGGACGGTTCCATATAAATTGGTAGCAACCGGGAATTTTGACCCTTTGACCCGGGTAAACAACAGGGCGGGTCCGCCCTCGGCCACAACCCGGCGATGGATTTCGGCCAGTTCCAGGTAAGGGTCGACCTCTGCTGATACCTCCACTATCTCCTTTTCTTTCCACAATTGTTCAATCAGAGACCGTAAATTCTTATGCATAATTACCCCAACCCCTTAATTTTATTGGTGAGGAGCCGGGCGGTTTCCCGACTGTTCTCGATCAAAATATTAATCTCATCCCGGCTGGCATTATCGATATGGATACCGGCAGTTACGGCCGCTGTCATCCCCGTATCCTCACAAACAACCTGAGCGACCAGGGCCGCCACTTCCGCATCCCTATGGCCGGGCCGGGGGATAATCCAGGTATCATACCGGTTCTTGCCGGCGTCGTTACCTGAGCGGGGAACACTTAAGGCCGAACCGCCTACATGGGGCCTCTCCCCTCCGGTTAGGACAGCCGCCACGCCATCTCCGGTAATTATAGCGGAAATATTTATTTTATATTTGCCTTCCCCATGGGAAATCTTTATCTCGGTTTGATCCATATTCTCGCCCGCATTCACTCTCAGTATGATTTAACCTCCCGGTTGGCATAGGTGGCAAATCTGTATTCAAGCTCGTGGTAGGACTGTGGTTCTCCTGCCCTGACCAGCTTCCACCTGCTATCGTCATCCAGATTGGGGAAATACTTGTCGGCGGCATAAGTTTTCTCAATCCTGGTTACATACGCTTCCGTACAATAGGGCAAAAGCTCCGTGTAAACCATCTCCCCGCCTATGACGAAGACTTCCCCGGAGGGATATTTTTTTATCTTATTAAAGAGTTCATCCAAAGAACTGCAAATAATTATCGCTTTATCACCGAACTGCCTGTCTTCACAAAGCACGATATTTATACGGTCCTTTAAGGGCTCCGCTCCGGGCAGGGAGAGAAAAGTCTCCCGGCCCATGATTACCGTTTGGCCGAGGGTTAACTGTTTGAAATACCTCATATCCGCGGGGATTCTTGCCAGCAGCTTGCCCTGGCAGCCGATTCCCCAGTTTTGATCCACTGCTACAATAGCTTTCATTATTATCGTCTCCTAAATCGCCACGGGAATCCGTACTATTTGGGTTCCGCTTAGATAATTCTCCAGCCTGAAGTCCTCTACCTTAAATTCATAGAAATCGGTTACGTCAGGATTAATCACCAACCGGGGAGCCGGGTAGGGAGTTCTCCGGATAAGCTCGTTTACCAGGGGAATATGCCGGTCGTATATATGAGCATCGGCAATAACATGAATAAATTCACCTGCCATGAGGCCGCTTACCTGGGCCAGCATGTGGACCAGAATGGCATACTGACATACGTTCCAATTATTGGCCACCAGGGTATCCTGGGAGCGCTGATTCAATATGGCGTTAAGCTTGGAACCGGTAACATTGAAAGTTAGGCCGTAGGCACAAGGGTATAGGTTCATATCATGCAAGTCCTCGTGATTATACATGTTTACCATGATTCTGCGGCTGTAGGGGTTATGCTTCAGATCATACAAAACCCGGTCAACCTGATCAAATTCCCCCTCGGGATATTTATGTTTTAATGCCAGTTGATAACCATAGGCTTTGCCGATTGACCCGGTTGCATCCGCCCAGCTGTCCCAGATATGGCTGTTCAGTTCATTAATATTATTGGATTTTTTCTGCCATATCCAGAGCAGTTCATCAATGGCTGCCTTCAGGTTAGTCGGCCTCAGGGTCAAAATGGGAAATTCCTCGTTCAGGTCATAGCGGTTTACCACTCCGAATTTTTTGATGGTATGGGCCGGGGTCCCATCCTCCCATTGAGCCCTGACGTTTTCGCCCTGCGAAGAGATGCCGTTGGTCAAGATGTCCGTACACATGGCTATAAAAATTTCATCCGCTTTGCTCATTGCTGCACCTCGTTTTATAGAATTAGAAAGACTGGCGTTCGTTCAACCAACCAGTCCAGCTCAACGCTGTTGGTTCGACCTATTTTGGCTTCCCGGTGTCTATATTCTTCTAAAACGGCCTCGATTTGTCAATCAGCTCATTCCTGCTTTTTATTAAATCCCGGATTTGCTGATCGGCCTTGGTATATTCCGCCTGTCCCGGTTTGTATCTGCCGATCTCGCCTAACCAATATGCCAGCCGGGTTTCCATCAGCAGCTTTTCTTCCTGGATGATTTTTTGTTTTTCCCGGGTCTGAGGTTCTTTTCCGGGTTTATCCGTTTGATCAAGTGTTTTTTGACAAGCTTCCCAATCTCCTTCCACCCGCATGATTTTTTGCTGCTTAAATAAAAGATAGGTTTGGCATATCTGCTGCAGCATATAACGGTCGTGGCTGACCAGTATAACCGTGCCATTATAAGCTTGCAGGGTCTTCTCCAATTGCTCCCGGCTGTGCAGATCCAGATGATTGCCGGGCTCATCCAGAATCAATATATCGTTTTCCTGCAATACGATTTGAGCAATCTTCAGTTTCTTTCTTTCCCCCAGGCTGAGGGTATTAACGGGCTGGTCTAGCATAGCTTCGGAAAGGCCCAGGTTGACCAGTAAAGTAACTATCATGCCCCGGTTTCGGTCTTTTTCAATATCCAGAAATTCCGCTATGGTCTGTTCACCGTCCAGATCAGCCAGTTCCTGGTCAAGATACCCCACCTGCAAACCAGGGCTAAAGAATATTTCCCCGGCGGTCAGGTCTTCCTCGCCCAGAATGGTTTTGACAAGGGTGGTTTTACCGCAGCCGTTGCTGCCAAATACCCCTACCTTTTCCCCCCGTTGGATATAAAACGAGCTATTGCCAAACACTAGCCTGGGGCCGAAGGATTTAGTGATATCACGAGCTTCCAAAACCCGCTTCCCTCGGCGGTTAGCCCGGGCAAACCCAAATTTCACCCGGCTTTCATCTATAGGTCGGGCAATCCCTGCAACTTCGATTTTTTGCAGTTGCTTAAGCTTTGATTTTATGCTTTTATCTCTCTTTTTAGCCTTAGCCCGAAAGTATTCCTTAACCCCCATTTTTGCGCCGTTACCCGCTGCTTTGCGACGTGATTCCCGATGAGCCTTAGCGGACCACTTGGTCAGCTGTTCAATATCATCCGCTATCCTTTGCTTGGTTTTTTCCTGGGCTTCATGCTGGTGCAGCCGGCTTTCACAGCGCCGTTTTTTCTCGTCCCGGTAATAGGAGTAGTTGCCGTTGTAATGATTAATCATCCCATTTTCGATCTCGATAATCCTATTCACGGCCTGATCCAAAAAATAACGATCATGGGAAATGATCAGAGCCGCCCCCCGGTATTTCCCTATTTCCGCCACCAGCCATTCCATGCCCCGGATGTCCAGATTGTTGGTGGGCTCATCCAGTATAAGCAGGTCCGGCTGGGCAGCCCATATTGCGGCCAGGTTCAGCTTGGTCTTTTCCCCTCCGCTCAAACTGGCAAATTGCCTCTCCTCCTCCCGGGACAATGGCTTAAGCCCCAGTTGGCCCGACAGCTTAATCTGATCCAATTCCGTCGCGCCATATTCTCCCAACCCCATATCATGACCCATATCCTGGGGAAGATCGTTAACCTGCCGTAAACAGGCTATGCGCAAGGACGGTTTAGGCTTAATAACAGTGCCGTTATCACTCTCCACCACGCCCCCAATAATATGAGCCAGGGTGGTCTTGCCGGCCCCATTCCTGCCCACCAGTCCGATTCTTTCCCCGGCATGTATATCAAGATCTATCCCGCGTAATACAGTTGATTCTCCGTAAGTTTTACTAACTCCCCGGCAGCTTAGCAATATCGCCATAGGCGACACCTCCTTCGGCTCCCTTATGCCTTAAGTAAAAAAAGGCTGCAAGTGAACACTCTGTCACTTGCAGCCTTTTACAGCCGATCATATATTCGATGACGGATAATTAAGCATTCTCATAATCATTTGACTTTTAATTACGAAACTTAACGGAACGGTCTGTTCCTAATATATCCTTGTACAAGTGTTTTCGCAAAATCTGATTGCTCAAGCCAAGGTTCCCCGCTGAGATTCGGAAGAACCGCCGCCTTTTTACAATCCTGTTTAATTAGACTATTTTGTAAAAACGCTTGCGCATCGTATTTCTCCTTAATTCATGCCTCAATTATGAATACAACTTGAGAATAGCATATCGGCCCCGGTAATGTCAAAATCATTTAAGGTCACTGATTTCATAACGATTCTGATTCTTAATCAGGTTCATTGAAAAAGCTTCACTTCCGTCAGCGCCTTGAATCCTCAATGCGTAAATTACTCCTTCGTTCTGGTTCTCCAGCCGCTCCAGACTGTAGTTTAAAACATCCGCGGAGTTCATCTGTCTCCATATTTCCCCATAGGGGGGCCAGGGAAACTCTTTCCGGCTTTCAGGGGTCACCAGCTTCAAGGCTTCCTGTCTCCTACCCTGGGCAGCCAGGGCGAAAAACCTGCGGGCAGTATCGGCCGGGTCGTCTCCTAAATCCGATGGCCCCCCCATGAAGTAATATTTATTTTTCCACTGGGGTTTTAGCCTGGTTTCAGTCTTATGCCCGGTACCTTTATCCTCGATTATCAGGGTTATAGACTGGTCGAGTTCTCCGGCGGAGTAATATTTTCCCCGGGTGTTAAAGATTGAATAGTCCGCCTGGTCAGATTGTTGAACCGCCCCTCCACCATAGTGCCCGTCAATATAGATTTTAGGGTTCTCGTTGTTTAATTCCAGGCTGGGAATAGCAACCCCCTTAATCTTTACCTCCCAGGTATCGCTATAAGCAATCCAGGGCCGGGAATAAAAGCCAGCAACTTTAAAAAAAGGCATCTGCAGACCGACCGGCAGCTTTTTCAGAACATTCAAAGGCCAATAATTATAGTTGTCCGGGAAAACTCTCTCAAAATTGTCGGCATTGATTTCCTGGATAATAAACTGCCGGTCATTCAGCGTGATTTTTTCATCCAAGTAACAGGTTTTTACGACAAAGGTATGAAGCCAGGCAAAATAAGCGGTAACAACCGCCAACACGCCAATTAAAATCAGCCCTGCCAAACGCCCGTGCTTCTTGTTCATATTAAGTTCGCTCTCCTTGTTTTTATCTCTTTAACCTATTTTAAAACGTTGATAACATTACTTTCTTGGTCTCAGTTATCGCGGGAGCGCCTCACCATCTCAGTATCTGCCTTGAGTTCAGTCTTATATTTTGCGTCCGCATTCCGGGCACTGGCTTATCGGCTGATGGCGGCAATGTCCTCGTAAGTATCAATTTGGGGCGCTTCGGCCACAAGGCCGTCAAGGTTTTGGAGTAATTGCTGAAAATACGGGGTAGCGTTATGAAAATCCAAAGCTGCTTTATCCTTGTACATTTCATAGAAAAGAAAGTGTCCTTTATCAACCGTTGACTGATTGAGAATGTACAGGATGGTTCCGTCCTCATTTTGTACTTCCGGAATCATAACTCTCAGGGTTCGTTCAAGCTCCGTCTCTTTCCCGGGTTTCGCTTTAAAAACAGCGGTCAACACTATCATTGCCATTCCTCCCTTATTATTTAAGATTATTATGTCGGTAAAGAAAAAAACCAATATCATTATGAAGTCCCATGGTCCGGCAATTTCATAAAGATATTGGTTCTTGGGAGCCGCTTGCAAGCAAGTTTCTCCTTAATATCCGCCAAGATATTGAATTATGGGGCAAACCTATTTTAAATATTTTATCACGTTTTATTGGATTAATATAGGGCGATAACTTTGGCGGCACTTGGGGATGAACCGGCGCTATACCGGCGGGGATTTCAGGTGAAAGCCACGCGGCTTCAATTCTGCCGATCCCATTTAAACCACCCCATAATTCAGTAATTGTTTGCGTGCCCGCCAATCCGGCATATGGGCGGTAAGGAAAGCATAAAATTCCTGGTCGTGGCGGGGATAAAGGAAGTGCCCCAGCTCATGCAAAACCACATAATCTATGCAATCAGGCGGGGCTTGGTATAAAGTGCGGTTGAGATTGATTTTGTGGTGGGCGGGGGAGCAGCTTCCCCATCGAGTTTTCATCTTTTTGACCTGCAGTTCTGGTTTGGCAAAACCATAGGAGGCAATGACCGGATACCATTTGTCGATTATTCCGGAAAAATACTTTTTACTTTGCTTGTGCAGCCAGCGCTCATACTGTCTTGCCAGCGCGGGTTGGTTATCGCTGACCGGTGATTGCATGTGGATAGCATCTCCATTTTGTTCTA
Organism: Syntrophomonadaceae bacterium; assembly: GCA_034927445.1. Lineage (GTDB taxonomy): Bacteria > Bacillota > Syntrophomonadia > Syntrophomonadales > Syntrophomonadaceae > PHAA01. Next base: position 4,709 of record JAYFPZ010000020.1, on the reverse strand, counting down.
TACGGTAGACCTTCGAGGATTTAACCGATATCGTCACTTGCTTACCTAAAATACAGGCAGAGGCTCCATTTTGAATTTTTGTCTCAATCTCATTATTGACCCTGTCCTTAAAAAAAGCCAAAGCCTTTTCGATCCAGGGCAATTTTTTCTGCAAGTAATCATCTATCCATGGTTTCGCCACTCCAAATGGTACCGATAGCTTGACCCTGCCGTCAGGCAATACACGCAGCCTTACATTTTTAATCTTTTTGCGTTCAATTACAACCACAATGCTGTCAGTTAATCTTTTTGCAACAACCTTCACTGCTCATTCTCCCAAACCCGATTGACCAGGTCGATCAGTCTTGCTTCATCGCCTTTGAGATAGAGATACCCCAGCAGAGCTTCGAAGCCGGTACTCATACGGTACGATTGCATATCCGCATTTTTGGGCGGACTACTCCGGGTATTCCGGCCGCGTCGGACTATATCCTTTTCGGCTGTAGTGAGTTGGTCCTCTATTTGCCTGATGATGTCGGCCTGATGCCGGGCATTAACCATTTCCACGGTGTGCCGATGGATGTCTCTGATACGGCCTTGATGCGATGCTACGATTCTAGTCCGGACCAGCAGCTCAAAAACGGCATCTCCAATGTAAGCCAGGATCAGGGGGGAATATTCGCGTAATCTATTCTCATCACAGGGCTTATGCATCAGCAAACTTCCACCGGACTCCTTCCCGGGTGTCCTCAATAATTATCCCGATGGCTTGTAAACTGCTTCTTAAACTGTCTGCCCGGGAATATTCCTTATGGGCTTTAAACTCCTGGCGCAGTTTAATCAGGTATTCCATGAGGTCATCGGCTGACGGCGGTTCTTCATAACGGAAAAGACTGCCCTCCGGTTTATCCTCCACTTTGACTTTAAGCCGGTTAAGCAGGTCGCGCAGTGAATCAGCCAGCTTATAGTCCTTGGTCTGGCGGGCTTTATCCCTCATTTCCAGCAGCAGGTGCAAAAGGGGGTCTACCGCTTGTACTTCATCCTGATGCTGCTCTATGAATATACCCAGAATTCCTCCCAATTGTTCAAATGTCTGCAAGGCCCGCTCAAGTTCCTCCCGCTCCTGATTATTTTGAGGATTAGCCTCGGCAATAAAGCTGTTAATCAGGTGGGACATTTCAAACAGGTATCCCAGGGCTTTGGCAGTGTTAAAATCGTCATCCATGGCTTCAATAAATTGATCCCGCAATTCGGTCACCCGGGGTATAAAGTTACCAGGGGGCGACTGGGAACTGCCGTCAGGCTTGTTATGCAGAAACTCCCGGGCCAGATTAAGGGTGGTTTTCAGCCGGCCCAGGGCTTTGCGCGCTTCCTCCAGTTTGCCGTCGTCAAAATCCAGGGGGCTGCGGTAATGCGTGGCAATAAGGTAATAGCGCACCACATCATGGGGATATTGGGCCAGTATGTCCCGCAGGATAAAAAAGTTGCCCAGCGATTTGGACATCTTTTCGCTGTTTACGGTTATAAAACCATTGTGCATCCAGTAGTTTACGAAAGGTCTGTCCGTATAGGCCTCAGCCTGGGCGATCTCGTTTTCATGGTGGGGAAAAATTAAATCGGCTCCTCCTCCATGAATATCCAGGGTGTCACCCAGATATTTGGTGGCCATGACGGAACACTCAATATGCCAGCCCGGCCGGCCTGGCCCCCAGGGGCTTTCCCAGGACGGCTCCCCTGGTTTCGCTTTCTTCCACAAGGCGAAATCCACTGGTTCTTCCTTGCGTTCATCCACTTCCACCCGGGCTCCGGCCAGCATGTCGTCCAAAGAACGGCCGGAAAGTTTGCCGTACCCGGCAAAAGCCTTAACCCGGTAATAAACGTCACCCTCTACTTCATAGGCATAGCCTTTAGCAATCAATCTTTCAATCACGGTAATTATGTCGGCAATGTGCTGACTTACCCGGGGATGGCGGTCTGCCCGAGCAATTCCCAGGGCATCGGCATCCTCGAAATACTCGTCGATATACCGCTCCGCCAGCTTCAGCGGATCGTCCCCTTCTTCACGCGCACGGTTGATTATTTTATCGTCCACATCGGTAAAATTCTGAATATAATGCACCTCATAACCCCGAAAAGCAAGATAGCGTCTGACCGTATCGAATACCACCAGGGGTCGCGCATTGCCCAGGTGGATGTAATTATAGGTGGTCGGCCCGCATACGTACATGTTTACTTGATTGGGTTTAAGAGTTGCTAATTCTTCTTTTCGGCCACTGGACGTGTTGTATATCTTCATCCGCCACCGGAGCCTCCTTCTCCTTGAATTCAAGCCTTTTTTCCAGATCATCGATCCTGGCCTGCATAGACGACAATATATCGGCTATGGGATCGGGCAGGAGATTATGATCCAGATCTACTCCGGTGTCATCATTAACTTTGACTCCATCCCGGGCTACAATGCGGCCTGGAACCCCTACAACGGTACAGTTTTGGGGGACGGGCTTTACCACCACCGAACCTCCCCCAATCTTGGCATGGTCACCCACCGTAAACGACCCTAATACCTTGGCTCCCGCACTAATAGTAACATTATTGCCTATAGTAGGATGACGTTTGCCTTTTTCTTTGCCCGAGCCTCCCAGGGTAACGCCCTGGTACAGGGTAACATTGTCTCCGATTTCAGCGGTCTCGCCAATTACAATGCCACTGCCATGATCAATAAAAAAGCCTTTGCCGATTTTAGCACCGGGATGGATTTCAATTCCGGTCAAAAAGCGGCTGATATGCGATACCAGGCGCGCCAGAAAATAAAGCTTGTGATTATACAGAAAGTGAGCGATACGATGGTTTATAATGGCATGAAAGCCCGGATAAAGAAATATTATCTCCGCTACACTACGTGCTGCCGGATCCCGTTCGAAAACTACCTGAATCTCTCTCTTTAGAGCTTCGAACATACATTTTCCCCCTTAATTCATAGATTTCTAGTTGAAAATAATTAAACCTTCCATCCCTGATCAGAGACGAAAGGTTAATCACTTCCGCGGTTCCACCCTGTTTGAGCACTGAAAGCACTCCGCTTTGGTTCCAAATAACGGCTTAAAAACCGGATATACCTACTACTATTTCGGTATATCTGCTCCCGGGCGCACTTTCGGCGACTTCATACTGAAAGGACTCTTAGGTCAAGTCCTAAGAAGGCTCTCAGCCGGTGACCTTCTCTCTCTGGCAGCGATCGACGCTTACTTCTCCCATTCCCAGCATTTTAATAATATTTATCTTATTGAATTCATTATATGCAGTAGACCAGGATGTTGTCAACTTGCCGCCTGAAAGCGATCACGTGTTGTGGAGACGTTCATTTTGACCCACTTTGAAAATGTTGGGGGGTGAAAAGGAACATCCCGCAACCGTCGCTTTAGAGTTAAGTTGCCATCCTCTGCAATAAAGGCTTATTTTTTGGGAGGCACGATTAAGCAGCCGCAATATTTACAGCGCAATTTTTTTTTAGAGATACCATGGGTTATAAATTGGTCCCTTTCACATTTGGGACATTTAACCTTACGAAAAAAGGCGGCAAGGTTAGAGAGAAAAATAGGATTCATTTTCAGCCCTCCTCAAATCGTTTACTAAAAAGTTTTACGATATCGTCAAGTATCTCTGGTGATCCAAGCACGACGGCCTGATCATCCTCTTCCAGGAAGTCGTCTCCGCCTGGATTTACCATGGTCTGAGCACCCCGCTGGATCAACAGGACCGCCCCCCCATAGCGACTGCGTAAATCAATTTGAGCCAGGGTCCGCCCCACTACCCAAGCTCCTTTCTCGACCCGAATATTCATTATTTCGGCATCGTGGTAATGAAGTTTGATGTCCTGTAAACTGGGGGACCTGCGGGAAAGGCTGCGCAGCATTTCATAACCATCGGAGCGTACTTGAGCGATAAAGGTGTCTATATCAACCTTGGGCACCAGATACTTTTTCAGTACCAGGGTGAAGATCTCTATCGATGTTTCGAACTCTTCCGGAATTACATCATTGGCCCCAACTGCATACAAAGGCTGAATTTCCTGCAGATAGCGAGTGCGTACAATGATATGAATACGATCATTCAATCTGCGGATCAAGTCCGTAATTCTAACGGCGGCCGCTGGATCAGATATTGCAATTACTGCCACCCGGGCCTGCTTAACGTTTGAATGTTGCAGCACTTCGGGCTGAGTCGCATCTCCGTAAAATATCGGTTCACTATTGTTTTTTCCATCCTTTACGGTGTCAGGATTGCCTTCAATAATCACATACGGTATACCCGAGGCTGATGCTGCCCGGGCAAGATTCTTGCCATTAATCCCAAAACCTATAATAATCAAATGATCGCTGATGGAATCTTCCTTAATCTCAATCCCCGGATTAATCCCGGTTTTTAATTTGACCGGCAAAGGCAGGCGCAAAATTCCCTCGGCAATTCGCGGAGATAAATTGATAATAAACGGTGTAACCGCCATTGTCAGTACCGATACTGCCATAAATAACTGATTAAACGAGTCATCAATCAAGTGATAATCCATCCCAAAACCGGACAGGATAAAAATCGGGTAGGAGGCCACTCATTATTTGAGTGGCCGACCTCCCACAGAACCGTACGTACCGTTCGGTATACGGCTCCTCCCATGTTTACACACGGACAGACTCGTAGTAATCGAAAAAGTTAAGATATCCAGCCTTCTTCAG